>DATMQI010000119.1:0-14929 GCA_035567135.1 Terriglobales bacterium | reverse complement strand
TCGCCTGCATGTAAACCCATATTGCGGCGGGAGATGGATTTTCGAAGAACCGCGAATTATTTATGCGATCGGAAGGGAAGCGTTCTGTATGATCCACCGCTCGAACCCGCTTCCGGCGGGCTGCAGCTTGCTGAGCAGCTTAGCCGCCTCGCTTGCGGTCTCGCTGAGCGTAAAAGTTCGCGGGCAGGCCCAACGGCGAGGCTCCGGCTGGCTTCGCGAATTTAGGGAGATGAGCTCCAGAACAAGCTCGCGCATTCGTCTACGTCGTGCCGCACAGGAGGCCCGTTCCATGAAATCGTGGGACTCGCTGATTCTTGAATACGATTCGTTCTAGTTCTTGAACAAACGAGATGCGCACGCATGGCCCGATCACCCTGTCGGGCTTCTTCAGCTTTGGTACCTCATTGCCTGCCAAAATTACACGACAACCCTCAAGGAACAGTTGAGCGGAATCCTCTTTAGCTTTGGCACGGCAAATGCTTATCCATCTTGGGGAAGTGCTCCAGACACCCAGAGACGCTCAGCGGAGCAAGATTTGAAGCGTTTCAGGCTCTCCCTTTGCTTGAGTGAAACGCACTCTTTCCCAAGGCCCGGAACCCCAAAACTGATTTCTGCGAGGTTTACCAATGAAAGATGCTCGCGATGTGCTCCGGCAGAAAGAAACAGATCGTGCCCGCCTCCAACGCGAAATCGAGGCTCTTCAACTCGTAATTCCTTTACTCACCGATGATCCGCAACTGCCTGAGCGGAAGACCGAGTCATCCACTCAGCAACAGGGCACGGGTACCGATGGGCCTTTTTTTGCGTCGATCGGGGAGACAGAGTCACAGTTGTGGAACACTGGGAAGCATCGTCGCTAAACTAGGAGGTGATCGAGGTAATAGGATCTGTCGTTGCCTTGCAGTCGTTCATTGATCGCTACCTGCGCGCCGATGTCCCCGGTATCGCCTACAACTTGGATATCTCCAAGATCTGTCGGGCTGATCCGCAATAGCCCCATCGCACCTGCACTAGTGAGTTCGACAAACCGGCCTATCCACGGTACGCTGATTGGCATGACGGGTCTTTTGATTGCTGCCCTCATTGTCCTTGCGCTTTGGGCTGGTAGTCGTGTGATGGCTCGCGTCAACCAGCCTTAGAGAGCTTTCGACGCCAAGATCCCATCTCATGCCAGCCATGGCAGGGGTCTACAACTGCGCTTGCTGAGTTGTGCTTCCATTTAGTGACCTATTCGGGTTATTCTCTACACATCCCCTCCCTGTCCCCCCAAACGCTGCTCGAATCGAGGCACTGTGTTGGCTTTCGAGCACGAACAGCGTATTCGCGCCCTTATCAAAGTCTTCGCTGACGAAAAGGACCCTGAGAAGTTGAAAGCCATTGCAGCAGAACTTGAACGACTGCTGACCCTCGAGAGCAAGCCCTGGCTGATCCATGATTGGCAAAGGCGGAGTAGCTGAGCCGTGCCTCCCTTTCAGGTGACTCTGGTCTAACTCTGCTGCAATCTCACCATCCCACCTCCCCAACGTTCTACAGCCCTTCCCGCCCGAAGTGTCAAGAGGAGGGATACTTATTCACGAGGACAACGTAGGCCAAGCCCGGGCCAACTGCATGTTATCGAACTAGTGGCTAAGGGTCTGAAGAACCGGGAAATCGCGAAGAAGCTGGGCATGAGCCAGCATGTTATTCGCAATTATCTCGGCATCATCTACAACAAGGTTGGCGTGAGCAATCGCGTTGAACTTGCCCTCGGTATGAGACGAGGGTGCGTGAGGGCTAGTTTCGACGGAAGAGCGCATAGAATCCGGCTCTCGCGCGGATGGCTTTCACGACTCTCTCCGTTGCTATAAACGACCTGCTTGGCGCGGCGATCTGCCCTCGGACAAGCTGACCCTCGACTACTTCGAAATAATCTTGGTCGTCGTGGTAACGACCGCAACTGGGAACGGGGCACACATCTATGAGGGTCTGGCCCAGCGGAACCATCTCAAGCTCTTGTGCCTATCGCAGGGAGGCGGAGGCATGGGGGGAGTCCTCTCGGCGAAAAACTCTATTTGTGCCGGCGGGTCCGGTCAAGCGGATTCAGGCCCCGAGTTTCCAGACGGGCGCAGCCGTCCCAAGGTTTCTGGTCCCTGGTGCCCGAGAGTTGCCAGAACGTGAGCCTTTACATAGTGGGAGTACACCCTGTCACTCGCGGCTGCCCCAAATTGCTCGTCTGCAGGTAGGATTCCGACAGCCTGGTTCTTCCCGGCCCGCTTAGCCTCAATAAGGCCGCGGTCAGCGAGGCTCAAGACGTGCTCATAATCGACAGCCTCGGGATGCTTGGGAAGCCAAGGGAATGCAGCCCAACCAATCGAGCAAGTCCTGTAAATCGCTTGATTCTGGTCTGCTAGCATAAACGGCGTGTCGCCGACCGCTGCGAGCACTCGCGCACTGAGAATTTGCGCCTCCACGCGATCCGTATAGCGCGACAGGATTAGGAATTCTTCACCACCCCATCGCACCAGGACATCGGAATGCCGGATGGACGAACTGATCCTACGTGCCATTTCCACCAGTACCGTATCCCCCACATCGTGTCCATAGCAGTCGTTGACTTCTTTGAAATTGTCGGCATCAATCAGATAGAAGATTAGATCCCGAGTTCGCTGATCACGATTTTCCGCGTAGGAGCGCAAAGTGTGACTGACGTCTCCTTCGATGATTGCCGTGAAGTACCTGCGATTGCGAACACCGGTCAACGGGTCCGTCAGAGACGCTTCTTCAAGCACGCTATTGGTACGCTTCAACTCCTCATGCAAACAGTAATGCTTGAAAAAGATGAGAAACGCCATGGCAAACATTGTGCTTAGCGTTACGAGTACGCGAAAACGTGCAACTGGGACAGGGATGTCATGGTTTAAAAGCGTGAATGCGGCCATTACAGGCAATGACAAGACCGCTATCATCGCAAGCGTTGCGATCCAGGAATCGTATGTCTCGTCAGCGAGAGTTTCCGCGGTAGATGATAAACCTCTTCCTGCCAGCGCGACGGCGGTAAACACCGCAAAGGATGCTGAATAGGGCAGATCATACCAACTACCGGTGTAGTACACTCCTTTTTCTATTGCGCGATTGAGAAGGTAGAACGTCACGCTATTCAACAACACGACTCCACAAAAATAACCGTAGAATCTCCTCCACTGTCCCGAGTCTCGGCGCCAGAACACTCCCAAAACAGACGCGAGCACGAGCGCCTCCGCTGCATAGAGTAGGTCATAGTTTCGGTCGTAGCTGGCCAGATCAGGAGAGACGAATTGCCAACAAACCACGTAAAAAACGTACAGGTACAGCCACCATAACAGCAGCAGCGAAAAATCCAGAGCACCTAACCTAGCACTGCGCTCCGAAGGCCGCATGTGCGGCCGTTGCAAAACGCCAGCCAGCATAGGAACGCCCGCCATGAATAAGAGAGCGTCTGCAGAGAACATCGCTGGCATCTTTTGCTGCAGCACAAGGTCGAAAACAATCCACAGTAGCTGGTCCATCAGCCAGAGTCCCCAACCAGTGGCTTGAAGGATCCAAAACAGGCGGCTTCGTCCCGTGCTTGATATTCCGTTCAAAGTAACAACCAGCAACACCGAAAACATCAGGAGAGCGCAGACAATATCGCTAACCGCTGCACGAGCAAGGCCGCGAGGCATCAGCCTGAACGCCACCGCCTGCACTGCCGTGAGGAAGACAGCCACGGGAACCAAAAATTTTGAGTGGTTATGCAACTTTGCAATCACTTCGTTCGATTTTAGAACTACGCGATTTTCATCCGTAGGTTACGGAAGTTTACTGCCGGCTCGTCTGCCCCGATCAAGTCTAACGAATCGGCCAGGAGTGGCCTCATACACGTAGGCTAGAGAGGAGATGGCTTAATTTGCGGCGGACGCAGTCTGCTCCAGGAGTCTTCTCTGAATATTTTGATTTAGTCGAGAAGCACGGGGAACCCAAACAACGTGCGGAGAATAAACCGCGTTCCAGTCCGGTTCGATCAGGGGGTGGAACGCACATACCAGGAGGCCACCGCCGAGGGATTGAGAGACTGTTTCCGTGCTTCTATAATTTCCCAAGGCTAGTTGTGTGTTAAGGACGATATGTCGAGGATCTTCTCGGTATGCTCCATCTCGGCAGGCTGCCTACTGCGGCATCTGTGAGATGGTTGTTGAGTTTGGGCGGTCACACTTTCGATCTCGTCCGTCGCCCCGAAGTGAGCATCCCCGAAAGCTGGCGGAGGCTGTCCCGCAGCTTGCGCAAGCTTTCGAACGTCCCGTCCAGAGCCGTTTGTTTCTGTTCGACGTCAGCGAAACCTGCACTCTGCATCTGCTTGGTGGCAGCGCTAAAGCGTTTGGTGCTTACGGCACCCATGGCAAGGAAGCGGAATGCCTGTGCGAGCGGTACACCATCAGCTCCTGTATGCAGAAATTCAATGTGCGCATTCACTCTCCCAAAAACGGTACTCAAAGCCATTTCGCCCAGCGTTCCTTTGGGAATAGGACCCTTAACAAGCAGAGCAGATCCGCCAGTTACGGAGAGGCGCTGAACGATACCGACGAACTTCTGATTATCAACCGTGAAGACTGCCCGTTCTTGGTTGGGCACGCGGATGCGTGGTGGTCGGGGGCGCTTACCAGTCTTGTCAATCTTCCGCGACATAGTAGGCAGGATTGCAAGTGGCTCTAAGGCGGTCAATGTTACTTAAGTGTTTTTTAAGCGTTTCACGTCTGGGACGTTTTCTTAACCGCTGTTTTGGCCTCAAAACGGTTGTTGCCAGTCAGCCTGGCTGCCTGCCCCCAGCCGTTCTACCTTCCATCCATCCTGTTCGTCGTTTTGAGTGCGCCTCAACGTCCCAACCACGTGCGGAGAACCGCTTCCAAGGGCTTATCGCGTCACCGCTTCGTTGCGGAGTCTCCAGTGATCGAGCCAACGGTGGAAGAATGGCTTTGAGCGACCGTTCAGCAAATGCTGAAGCGTAGATAAGAGAATCGTCGGTGGTCGGGATTTGGATAAAAAGGTATCTACGGCCTTCAGCTTACTTTCGGGCGGTGGTCCGTAAGCGGATAACAGCATGATGGGGACATCCGACTTAGCGCGCTTCATTTTCGCAGCAACCACGTCCCCGTTCATACCGGGCATCTGGTAGTCTAGGACCACTGCATCCACGGCGCGCGAAAAAAACAGCTTCAATCCTTCGTCTCCGCTGGTCGCTTCGAGAACTTCATAGCCGTTTTCTTCGAGCAGTATCTTGCGACCAAGGAGTCCGCTCCAGTGGTCGTCAATGCACAGAATTGTTCCCTTTAGCGGAAGCATGGCTACTCACGTTCCAATTGGGCCAGGGTTTTTGTCAGCGGCGTGCTTCCATCCTGGAAACAGCCGTGGCTGCACATTGAAGAGGCGGGCAAATCCGATTCAACTACTCCTCTTAGTTACTTTCAAATTACGAACGGCCACCCAATCGACAGTTACCGGGCGAGCCACACGGACACTCCCTGATCACTAGAGAAGCAGCTACGCAATGGACTGGCGGTTCGGGGGCCCTCCCACTCAAAGGCTGCCAAGAACACCGTCCGGGGGACCGCCAAGCCTGCAAATCGCGGTTCGATCTTGAAAATAATGGAATGCCCTTCAGAGCTGGGGCGGCGGATAGCGATCGTGGCCATTACGGCCAGCGTCGAGATCGTTTTGCCGGCTGAGGATCAGCAGCAGTTCGACATCTACTACTCGCGCTGGCTGGAATATCGTCGCACCAACAACCGAGACGAAGTCGTAGCTATGGAAAAGCGCATGCGGGATGTAATGTCTCGCAACAACATTCCACCGGATGTGCCGTTCGATGAGATCGCGTCTCGGAGATAGTAATGGATGTTCCGTTCGACTCGGTCAGGCCCAACGAGGGCGCATTCTTCATGGGCCACAGGGCAGCACCCCATGGCCGAGGGAGAGTCGGCGAGTGCTAGCGCGCTCAACCAAATCCCGCTCGTGTGTTCGTAGGGGACTCACAACACAGCCGGTTTGATACCAGCACAGGGGTTACAGTTCAGGCAAGTCTTGGATCTTGTTTTTCGGACACGGACACGGGCTCTTTGGCATCCTTCTTACGGATTAAATTCATGGCGGCCTGATACAACTTGGACCGCATTTGGTAGCGCTCGTTGGCGCGAGTGATGTAGCGTACAGCGATTTCGACCCCGCCGCTGACCGGCTTTACATTGATAGCAGGGGCGGCTGATAGCGCACGCATCTCCCGGGAATGCGTGGCATGTTGCCATTCTTTTTCAGCCTGCCCCGTGCTTTCTGCGGTCGCTTCCAGCACCGTCTTTTGAATGGCCTCCATGATCGGGTACGGATTCTGGCCGGAATCCAAAACCAGTGTCAGTTCATCCCAAAGCCACTGTCCGGAAGTGGAAAAATTGAAGTAGTGGCCCTCGATGGCAAAATTATTGGTGAAGGTAACACGGCGCCCGGTCGGATGACCAGAGTCGGTCCAGTTGCCAGTTTCCAGCAATACCGTATGAAACATTCCGAGCTCCGCTACTTCCCCGGTTACACCATTGATTTCCACCCAATCCCCGATACGAATCCCATTTCGTCCCATGAGAACGAACCACCCGAAAAAGCTCACGATGAAATCTTTCAGCGCCACCGTAAGACCTGCGCCAGCAAGTCCTAAGAAAGTTCCTAGTTGAGTGGGCGGGCCGAAAATCACTAGCAGAATCAAACCCAAGGCAAGGATTTGCAATCCCGCGCTTATTACCGCGTGGAGGGTGTCGGCCTGACGTTGGTCTAGTCTGACTTTCTTGAGAAGACGTTTAAGCAAGCTGTCGAAGAAAATGCCGATCAACAAGATAGCTACAATGACAGCAGTACCGACCAACCCGTCATGAATTACCGATCTTTGCTTTGCGGCGACGACTTCGATCCACTTTCCGTACGTTTCCGCCAGCTGCTTCTGATCCTCGATACGCTCGTTCAGGTTGGTAAGCTCTTTCAGGACGGCTGACCGGCGTTTCGTAGCACTGACGAGTTCAGCCGAAGTGCCGCTGGTAGAGCTTGCGGAACTTGCTCCCGGGGAAGGCGCGGGTTCGCTGCCAAATGTTCCCGCGTTTTCTTGTCGCTGGGTTTTTAGGCTAGACTCAAGGGCATCCCGCTTTGTTGTGAACGCGACCGCTGCCGATTCTGCATCTTGTCTGGCCTGCCGTAGTTCCAACGTCTTATTGTGCAGCTGCGACCATTGCAGATAGTGGTGAACCAGACCGTGCGCATCGGGCGGAGTAGCGGTATTAACGTTCGTGCTGTCGGCGATACGCGAGGCCGCTTCGTGCTCCTTCATCAACTCCTCAATCCGACCCTGGGCATCACCACCGGCAAGAATTAATTCCTGCTTTGCGTTGTCGACCTCATCCTGATCAAGCTCCACCTGAACTTTCGCCTGTTGCAGTTGATTGTCCAGACTGTCCGCTCTAGCACCGGTCGCCTTTGCCAACAACGATGTAAGTTGTGCGACCTGTGAGTTGTCGCGGTCCAGGGAGCTCTGTGCACGCTGCGACCTGGTTTGAGCCTCTTTGGCTTCGGCACTCAAAGCGGCCGGGTGGTCTTGTGCCTCGCGCACCCCTGCCGCGAACGCCAGATCCATCTCGCGATCACCGAGGCGCAATGTTTCCTGTGCCAATGGCAATTCATCAGCGCTGGTCGGCATTTGCACAAAATGCCGCGCCGTATACAGGGAAGCCTGGTCGACAACGGACCCATGCGCTACCTGGGAGGTCTTGCTTGCGGCCATTGTCTGCAATGTCGTCGGCTTGCTGGTTCGAAAAAATCCATAGGCGATGACGCCCAGCAGTATGGTCAGCGTGATCGTTGCAATTTGTTTCGTGGTCTTCATTAGCCTCGGCGATACTCCTCTGCTCTATGGTTCAGCCAAGTTAAGGGACTCAAAATATCGTTGGACATACCACGCTGAATCCTCTCTTTGAAGCCGCCCGCTCGTCTGGCGAGATCCAGAAATTTGATGTCTAGCCTACCACCGGCCGAGCGAATCCCGGGTACGTGAAGGTCCTTGGGTGCGGTCCAGGAAGGTAGCAGGTTCTCATCTCGATGACCTCAAATCCTGCCATCGCAATTAGCGCGAGGGCGTACGCAACGTGGGCTCACTGTGACGATCGCGCAACGCATGATAGGGTTACACGAGATCCATGATTCAATGCCCCGTTTATCTATTTCGCCCAGCACGTAGTCAGCCAGTTGACGATGGCGGCGCTCAATGCGGTCGATGCCAATTTGATTGGCGAACTGAATCGCGGCTCGAAGGCCTCATAGATACGCCACGCTCGACGTGCCGAATTGCTGGAAGCGCTGAGCACGCAGCTTAGGGTCATCCCAACCTTTGCCCGCGAGAGTATTCCAAATACGGTACGCCTGTGCATGGCTTATTACGTCCAGCGCCGCCAGATCGACCAATACTTAGAAAGCTTCGATCAGTACAAGAAGGAGAATCAGATCGCGTGAGGTTTCTTCGTCTGATAATTCAAGCCGCCACGCGATAATTCCCGCAAACGAGAAGTAATTTGGTTCCTTCCGGTTTGCTCGGACTCGGAAACTATTCCGAGAGCGATGATCCAATCACAATGACAGAAAGAAACGCTGGTTGGGCCCGTCGCCGCGGGTCTTGATGACGAACGTCTGTCGACCAGTCGCGTAAATGCTCGCGAGGTTCGCGGGCGGCGCGCGGTGCTCACCTGTTCGGCTCCGCTAGCCAGTTGACCACCAGCTCGAAACTCTTCACTTGCGCGGAGGGGGGCGACGTGTTCATCAGAAATCGTCCATCCGGCGAGACGTCGTACCAGCGGCCGCTGAGGTTGCGCACCGCTACCTCAAACAGTTCGCTTGGGGTTCCGAGTTCGAGGGCGCGACCTTGAGTTTTCACCGCGACCGCCATCAATTTCAAGCTCTCGCGGTAGAAGATCTGATTGCCATCGCGACTCCAAACCGGCCTCTCCCCGCCATTCGTGGAGACCTGATACTGTGCGCCGCCCCCAGGAAAAGGGGTAACGAAAATTTCGCCTCTGCCGTTCTGATCTGACTCGTACGCCAGCCACTTCCCATCCGGAGAGAATGACGGTGCGGATTCATTCGCGGGCGATTGCAGAAAAGGCTGCGGTCTGTGGTCGCCGGCAAGCCCCATTAAGTAAATGTCCAGTTTCGTCGTAGGATCTAGTGTTGCGTACGCAAGATATTTTCCGTCGGGCGATGCCGCTAGGAAGACGGCTCCGAACTGGCCTTTTTCGAATGTGAGCAAGGGTTCTTCACCGCCAGAACCGTCTGCGGCTTTCACAAAAATGTCGAAAGGCCCATTTGCGTTGGAAGTAAAGTAAATTCTCTTGCCGTCTGCGGACCACACTGGAAAACCGCCAACTTTGCTGCGCAGCGTTACCAAGGTTCTGGGTCCCCGGGCCTCGAGAACCAGGATGCGTTGCTTGTTAATGGGGTTGGTATTGGCAACGAAACGTGAGCCATCCGGAGAGATCGCAACGCTCACGTATTGGTCGTTCTCACCGACCGGGCCCAGCAATTTGCCAGTGCGGTCGTACCATACCAACTGGGCGCTCATCGTCCCTTCGCCGGCCACGTAAACCAGCTTGCCGTCCGTCGATGCGGAAAACTCCCCAAAGCTAAACAAAGAGTCGAATGCCGCATGGTCAGCGACGGCGACAGTGGTCCCGCTCAGCTCGCCGCGGCGCGGATCGAGCGGCTGTGCCATCAGATTACCGTCACGCCAGAAGATCAGACGTCCATCTGCAAAAGCTGCGCTGCTGCAGGTATGCATCAGCGACACATCCTGTTTGCCATCCAGGGACGCGAAGTGTAACTGGGTCAGGTCCCCGCATGCGCCATTCGGTGAATGGAGATAGAGGAAGTGCTCGCCGTCGGGGAGAAAATACGGCCAGCGATGGCTGCCGACGTCGGACAGCATCGAGGCTGGTGCAGCGTGCGTGACCGCGACGGGCGAACCGCCATTGGCGGGAACGCGAAGGATCGGGCTGCTGCGCGTCGGGGCAAAGATGATCGTGCCCGAACCGCTCCAACTTCCCCCGCGCGCGTCCGCTGCGTCACAAACGATTTGGACGGGACCGCCGCCTGCTGCCACGCGTTTCAGCTTGCCATCCGCAAAAAAAGCGATGTCGCCTCCGTCAGGCGACCAGAATGGAAAGTAGCCGCCGCTGGTCCCGGCAACCTCATGCGCGTCCGTGGAGTGCAGCGACCGCGTCCAGATCGAGCAGAGCCGGCCGCCGGCCATGGATGATGAGGCAGTCGGAGTCTTACATCCAACGAACGCCAGCCTGCTCCCGTCGGGAGAAATCTGCGGCGGTCCATTCCTTCCGGCGACGTCCGGAAAAACTCCCGCCGGAGGCACCACCGAAACCATCAAGGGGGATCGAGGCAAAGCGCGCGCTCCGTGGTACCTCGCCGCCAGTATCAGTGCCGTAGCGCCCAGCACGATAGCGAGCCCGCTTGCCCATGAACGCCAACGTCGCGACGCTGCACGAACCTCGCTCGTGGACGCTGTGCTGCTGTTCTGCGCTGCCCACCGCAGCTCCCGCGCCACCTCATGCGCGGTTTGCCAACGCTCTGCCGGTTCTTTCGCCATGCAGGTACGCACCACGTGCTCCAGTGCTGCCGGCACCGCCGCGTTCCACTCCGGGTCCTTCTCAAGGATCGCCGTCATGATGCTCAGTTGACTCTTCCCCTCAAACGCGCGCTTCCCGGTGAGCATCTCATACATCATGGCGCCTAGCGCGAACACATCGCTGCGCGCGTCCGCCTCCTTGCCCTGCAACACTTCCGGCGCGACGTATTGAAACGTGCCTACCACCATCCCGAGTTCGGTCAGGGGAGTAGCGTGTGCCGTCAATGAAGCCACGCTCAACGTTGGCGTGGACGGCGTCAACGAACCAACGCCGTGCCCTCCAGCTGCGATCGCCGCTACTGGTTTGGCCAGGCCGAAGTCCAGAAGCTTCGCCCCTGTCTTGGTGAGCACGATGTTCCCCGGCTTCAGGTCACGGTGAACAATCCCTGCCTGATGTGCACGATCGAGCGCCTCCGCGATCTCGATCCCACGCTCTAACGCCTGCTTCGGCGGTAGGAACCCACGCAGCACTCTCTGCTGTAAGGTTTCACCTTCTAGATATTCCATCACCAGGAAATCAACTCCGTCCTGGTGCCCGACGTCGTACAGAGTGCAGATGTTCGGATGATTGAGCGAGGAGATCGTGCGTGCCTCGCGCTCGAAGCGCTGTATGGCTTCAGTATTATCGGAGAGATGAGAAGGCAGTATCTTGACGGCGACGGTGCGGTCGAGGCGAGTGTCGCGGGCACGGTAGACTTCACCCATGCCGCCTGCGCCCAGCGGGGCGATGATCTCATACGGGCCGAGTTTCATGCCAGAAGTGAGAGCCATCCGTGCTGCGTCATTATAGTCTGTAAGGAACGGCCCGACTCACATGGGTGGGCTCGGGCGATCAGTAACGGGCTGCGCGGGCTATAATTACGCGCGCGAATGGCTGTCAGCTCAGGCACGAAGCTCGGGCCCTATGAGATCGTCGCGCCGCTGGGCGCAGGCGGCATGGGCGAGGTGTACCGCGCACGAGACATGCGGCTCGGGCGTGATGTCGCGATCAAAGTGCTGCCAGAGGCGCTGGCTAATGATGCCGATCGACTGCGGCGTTTCGAACAGGAAGCGCGGACGATTGCGGCGCTGAACCATCCGAACATCCTGGGAATCCATGATGTCGGTGCACATCACGGTGTGCCGTTTCTAGTCAGCGAATTTCTTGAAGGACAAACACTACGGCAGAAGCTCGAATCAGGGCGGCTGCCGGTGCGGCGCGCGATCGAATACGCGCTCGGCATCGCGCAGGGACTCGCGGCGGCACACGAGAAGGGAATCGTGCACCGGGATCTGAAACCGGAGAACGTGTTTGTGACTCGTGACGAACGGGTTAAAGTGCTGGATTTCGGGCTAGCGAAGCTTATGAGGCCGGAGGAAAGCCCCGAAACTGAAATGACGCTAACGAGTCCAGCGACTTTGCCGGGTATGGTGATGGGTACCGTCGGCTATATGTCGCCGGAGCAGGTGCGGGGCGAGCCGAGCGACGCGCGATCGGACATTTTCAGTTTCGGTGCAGTGTTGTACGAGATGCTCACCGGCAAACGCGCCTTCAAACGCAAGACGTCCGCGGAAACGATGACCGCGATTTTGCGCGAGGAGCCACTGGATCTGAAGGACACCGGCTGGCAAGGTTCTCTGGCACTGCAACGGATTCTTGCGCGATGCCTGGAAAAGAATGTCGAGCGACGATTCCAGTCGGCCAGTGATCTGGCGTTTGCCATTGAATCGCTAAGCGGAACGTCGACCGCGAAGAGCGTGCCGCAGCCGAAGTCAAGGTGCGTATGGATGCCATGGGTCATAGCCGCCGGTCTGCTGGTGGGAACTGCGGTCTGGGAGACGTTTCGGTCGGCGGCTGCACCGGCCAACCCGCTCGAAAAAGCACATTTCACACGCGTGACCGACTTCGAGAGTGTTGAGGCCGCGATCTCGCCGGACGGCAGGTTCGTGGCTTTTATCTCCGATCATGACGGCCCCTTCGATGTATGGCTCAGCCAGGTGGGTACCGGACGCTTGATTAATCTGACACAAGGGAAAGCAGGCCCGTTACCCGGGCCCTTACGAAGCGTCGGTTTTTCGCGAGACGGCTCGGAGATTTGGCTCGGCGGAGGTGATGTAGGTATGCGGCTGCGGCTGATGCCCTTGACGGGAGGTACGCCACGTAATTTCCTCAGCGAGGAGGCCGTCAACTTGGCTTGGTCACCGGACGGCGAGCGGATTGTCTATCATACATTCGGTAATGGCGACCCTATGTTCGTGGCGGATCGCACTGGCGCCAATGCGCGGCGGATATTCGGGGACCGGCCGGGAGTTCACAACCACTTTCCCACTTGGTCGCCTGACGGCCGTTGGATCTATTTCGTTCATGGAACGCCGGCGACGAAGGAGATGGATTTATGGCGCATAGACCCGGCCGGCGGGACCCCAGAGCGCCTCACGCAACGCAATACAGATGTCGCTTATCCTTCCCCGGCCGGGAACCGCACAGTGTTCTACGTGGCGAGGGACGGAGACGGTTCAGGACCGTGGCTATGGGCGTTTGATCTGAAACGGAAGGACTCGCGGCGCGCGAGCATCGGTCTCGAGCAATATACGTCGGTGGACGCCAGCGCGGACGGCCGTAAGCTGGTGGCCACCATCAGCAACCCAGCAGCTGGCCTTTGGAGTGTCCCGATTCTTAATCGAATCGCCAAAGAACAGGACGTGAAACCGTTTACAGTGCCGACCGTGCGGGCGGTGGCGCCCCGTTTTGGCGGATCGTCGCTGTTTTATTTATCTTCCCTCGGGACGGGCGACGGACTGTGGCGCCTTCGGGACGGACAGGCGACTGAGATTTGGAAGGGCGCCGATGGTGCGCTGCTGGAGACGCCCGCTGTTTCGCCGGATGGAGGTCGCGTGGCCATTGTGCTACGGCGGAGCGGGAAACGGCAACTGCATGTCCTCTCTTCAGATGGCGCCGAACTCCAGCCGATCGCGGAGGGAATTGACGTCCAAGGTACGAGTTGCTGGTCGCCGGATGGCAGATGGATCGTCACCGGCGGCAGCAGCGCCACTGGTCCCGGGCTTTTCAAGATTCCGTCGGAGGGCGGATCGCCAGTTCGCTTGGTCGCTGGGCCGGCACTCAATCCAGTCTGGTCGCCGGATGGAAGCTTGATCGTATTTGCGGGTACGAATGTGCGCACCTTCGCTCCGCTCCTTGCCGTACATCCGGACGGTACCAGCGTCGAATTGCCCCAGATCAGCTTGCGGCGCTTGGGCGAGCGCGTGCGCTTCTTGCCTGATGGCAAGAGTCTGATCTACATGCAGGGCCTGCTCGCATCACAGGATTTCTGGCTGCTCGATCTCGCTTCCATGAAGTCGCGCCCACTCACTCAGCTTCAAAGCCGTGCCACCATGCGGACCTTCGACGTCACAGGCGACGGGAAACAAATCGTGTTCGACCGCTTGCGTGAGAACTCGGAGGTCGGGATGATCGATCTTCCCAAAGAATAGCGTTATTCAATAACGATCAGCTAGCAGTTCCTGACCACCCAATCACAAATGAGTCGAGGAGCCCTTCGAGCCACGGAGCCGTTTGAGGTCTCTCTTGAACTGCCCGAGTCTCGCTAGTGCTTTTTCGGACGCGACGCCGGGATGAATGCTCAAGGCTGAAAGAAGGTGTGAGGCGTCGCGTTCGAAAAAGCCGTCAGAAGGAAGCCGCTGGCGCGGCGGACGCGGGACTTATGCAAATTGAATGGAGCGAGGGAGGGGTGTAGAAGTTCGCGCGAGTCGTCAAGGCCGGTGGAGGAGGAGCTGGGGCACCTGTGCAAAGACAAGGCGATGGCCGAAGTAGAACAATCTCGCGCATTCGTCTATGTCGTGCCGCACAGGAGGCCCGTTCAATGAAATCGTGGGACTCGCTGGCTTCGTAATTTTTGTCCCAGAGATTGATCGCCCGCAATTCTTGCCATAGCTTTTGGAACGGGATCTGATTCGACCCAAATTTCACTTTTTGTCAAAAGAGGAACTCTGCCCACTCGCGTCCACGAATATGCCGGGGTGCTAGGCGGCGGAGTCGTTGCGCTCCGGCGCTAAGCTTGGATTCACGGTCATTCCCCATCTTGCAAGCAACCACTCTGGAATGTAATAACGGTCTTTGTTTTCCTCGCACCAGAGCCGCAACACTTTTGAGGCTACGCAGGTCCGTTCATTGAGGCCGAGTTTGCGGGCCTGCCGCTCGAAGGCAGTCGCCGATGTGTACAG
>DATMQI010000118.1:0-220281 GCA_035567135.1 Terriglobales bacterium | reverse complement strand
TCCCATCATGCTCACACGATTGATATGAGCAATGTCTGCCTCCAGCTCACGCAATTTCTCGCGCTCTTGCTCGGTACGTTTGCGATCTTCGATGTCGGTCAAGGTCCCGTACCATTTAACAATTTTGCCCCGCTGGTCCCGAAGTGCGACACAACGCACCAGAAAGCAACGATATTCCCCGTCAGCGGCGCGACGGAAGCGCGCCTCGTCTTCGAAAGCCTGTCCGGTTGCCACGGAGATGCGCCACTTTTCCGAATGGCGCGCAAGATCCTCGGGATGGATCGCCCGCTGCCAACCTGCGCCTGAAGTCTTCTCGACGGAAAGGCCGGTGTATTCGGTCCAGCGCTTGTTCACAAATGTATTGGAGCCGTCAGACAATGTAGTGAAAGTCATCGCTGGAATTGTTTCAACAGCCTCTCGCAGACGCTTTTCCTGACTCTTGAGCTGATGAACGCGCCATCGATGAAGTGCCCAAAGCAGCGCAATAAAGACGGCGACGCACGACAAGCGGAACCAATTTGTCTGGTAGTACGCGGGAGCGACGGAGAAATCCAACGACGCGCCGGCTTCGTTCCACACGCCGCTGTTATTGCAAGCCTTTACCCGGAAGGTGTAGCTGCGTGGTGGAAGGTTGCTGTAGAAAGCTTGCCTTCGAGTTCCGGCGTCCTGCCAATCGTGGTCATAACCTTCCAGCTTGTACTGGAAATGCACGTTCTGGGGAACGACAAAGCTCAGAGCCGTATAGTCAATCTCGAGATCACGAGTAAGGGCTGGAAGACGAAGGCGGGTCTGAGGCGAGTATGTCTTCCGATCGGCGATCACATCTTCGATATGCACGGGCGGCGGGATGGGGTTTCTGAGCGGGCCATCCGGATCGATCATTTGAGCCACAGTGTCATTTGCGAACCATAAGCGGCCGTCGTTTGACCGTGTTGCAACCGGGCGAAAAGGAGGGAGATAGGGCTGGGCGCCGTCGAAGACATCGAACAGATCGAACTTTACCTTTAGCTCGGGCTGTTCACGCCATCGTTGCAGGTCGTCTGACTTGATCTCAATCAGACCACACTCGGCATATAGCCAAAGATCGGAGTGTTTGTCTGTAACCATCGCGAAGATTCGGTTACACGGCAAGCCATCGAGGGTGTGCTGGTTGTCACCTCTCTGCTCCACAAGGCCCTTGTTGGTTGCAGCCAACACCGAACCGTCCGAATTTGCCAGTACCTGATTGACTCGCGCACTTGCGTCCTTGAGGGGCAAGATTTGCACTTGATCGTTTTGATATCGACCCAGACCCCCTTTAACCAAGCCTACCCAGAAACCGCCTTGCGGATCGGCTGCCATAGAAACGACGTCCAGTCCGAGGTCCGAGATCTCCTTGATGAATCTACGTTCTCGAAAACAAATCAGTTTGGTAGGGCGTCCAGGGGGAGTACGAATTACCGATGCCCAAACATTGTGGCCGATGTCCTCGGTCATCGCCAAAACGACTCCGACGGATCCACCGTCGGGACGGTGGACGGGCGTAAACCTGCCATGCTCGTAAATAAGTAGTTCATTGTCTAATCCAACCCAAAGCCGGCCAGCGTGATCTTCGAATAGCGAGGTGACACGATTGCCGCGAAGCCCCTGCTTTGGGCCGATGGATGAAACAACGTTCCCGCGCACAAAATCCAATGCTCCCTGGTTCCCGACCCAGACGGTCCCGTCGCGAGCGGCAAATATGGACATGACGTTGTCCGCGCTGAGCCCCTCATATACGGAGAAGCTGACAACCGGAATGTCGCGGAAACAGTCCACACCCCCGGATGTGGCCAACCACAAGTTACCTTCTCTGTCTTCCAAAAAGCCCTCGACGGTATCAGTCGAGAGGCCATCCGCGCTCGCAAAACGATCCACCTTGCCATCGTGCACCCGGTAGATTCCGCTTTCGTAAGTCCCAATCCACAATGCGTTATGCCGATCCAGACGCATGCTGATAACCCGCAACCTACTGCTGTCGAATGTCGGCGTGATCAGTGTTTTCCAGGAGCTATTCACCCATTGTTGCAGGCCCAGCCTGCGGCCGGAATTCGAGATTCCGGCCCAGACAGATCCATCAGGAGCGGCAGCGAGAGCGTTTATACCAGCAAGCGCTACGTTGGATGTGAGTCCGGACAGTTCGTACGAAGCAGATGAACCTGGCTTCCATCGGACAAGGGCGGTGCTGGTTCCAATCCAAAGATATCCGAAGTTGTCGCCGATCAATGTCCCAGCATAGGGTGGCACTCCATCCTTGGGCCCGTAGCATGTGGCCCCAGATGCTACGACCTTACAGACGCCTCCTGCAGTGGTTCGCGAGCGGGCGATCCAAATCATGCCGTCACGGTCCTCATAGATCGAGTTCACGCGGCCCGCTGTCTCCGGGAAAGTAAGCAATTCACCGTTTTTCCACTGGGCCAGGCCGGAGGCTGTTCCAATCCACAGGCTCCCGTCCGTTCCGCCCAAAAGTGAAATCACGGATGGGTTAGGAAGGTGCTTTCCGGCAGGCGGAGCAAAAGGTACGAAGCGAATCCCGTCGAAGCGCACTAATCCCGCAAGGGTCCCAATCCACACGTATCCGTCGGTTGTCTGGGTTATCGCAGAGGGTGCTCCCGCGAAGGCGCCGTCGCGCACCCGCCAGGCAGTATGGGCATACTGAGAAATCCGCCGGTCCGGATCGAGCGCGTTGGCGGTAAGGCAAGGCAGAACATTAACAAGAATAAGCAGGGCACGAAGGCACACAATAGTCCACGAACCGGTCACCTTCAGAATCACCCCCTTTTGAGTCTCGTGTGCTTCCCATCCGATGTTCGGGCCACGAACTCCCTAAAAGAGTTATTGAAGTATAGCTTCAATTGGGGTATGCCGCGCCGCCGGAACCCATTAGGCTAGGACTGTGCAGCGGCTGTTTTCCATGTTTCCGCGAGGAGGGCCCGGGGTTGCCCTGTTGCTTCTTCGAATTTCGGTGGCAGCCCCTCTCCTCCTGAGCCTGGCGGGTCGGCCTGACCTGGCTTCATTCCACTTGCTCTTCGCTGGCGCGGTGTTGCTGTCGATCGCGCTCGGGATCGGAATATTCACTCCCGTGGTGTCGTCCATCGTATGTGCATATGCGATTGCGGATCTTCTGATTGGTCTTCGCCTCGATTGGCTGGCGGTTTCTCTGATTCTGAACTCTATCGCGCTCGCGCTCCTCGGACCGGGAGCCTATTCGCTGGATGCACGATTGTTCGGGCTCAAAGTGATGGTTATGTCACCTCGCAAAGATGCAAGGGGGTCCTGAGCCGCGTCGCGTGTTCAGGCGCGCACTAGTTCAATCTGCGATTCAGTTTTTTCGGAGCTTGGCGTACTCGGCCTTGGCTTGCCGGTAGATGGGAAGATCGGGGTCGGCATCTTTCCAAATGTTAAGGAATTCTTCGTAAGATTTGCGGGCGGATGCGTTGTCGCCCATCAGTCTCTCTGCCCGACCGAGTTGAAGCCGGGCCAGTGGGCCGGTGATAAATTCCCAGCACAAACCGGGATTGTCGATCAGCTTTTGGAACTCGCCCGCTGCTGATCGGCCATCGCCTGACTCCAGGTAGGCCAGGCCACGGATGTAGGCAGGGTAGAGGTAATCGAACGAATCGGTGACTGCGAGATCGTACTGAACCGTTTCGCGGAGCAGATCGATGGCGGCGTCGGGATGGTGCTGCCACAACTTGACTGCGGCGCGAACTGTGGGAACAAGATATTTCTGCACAGTAGTGTCCAATGGCGCTTCCTGGCTGACTTCGTCTGCGAGGCGTTCGGCTTCGTCCGTTCTCCCCGACCGGGCGAGCGAGAGAGCCAATACCATTCTTTGGTTTCGATCCAATTTACTCTGAAGTGCCTGGTCCTGGGTTTTGCGCGCTTGGATTAACTTGCCCGCCTCAGCGTTCTGACGCGCCGAATAAACAAGGACCCAGGAAATATCTTCCAGGTCCGAAGACAGCTTCGATGCCTGCAGTTGTAAGCGATCTGCGGAATCAAAGTGACCCTGCTGAGCTTCAAATCTCGATCGCTCGCGCAAAAACACGACTCGATTAGGGCCATGCCCTTCGCCATCGAAGATCCGGTCGAGAGTTGCCCGATCACCTTCGATG
This sequence comes from Terriglobales bacterium, assembly GCA_035567135.1. Taxonomy (GTDB): domain Bacteria; phylum Acidobacteriota; class Terriglobia; order Terriglobales; family Acidobacteriaceae; genus JABDBE01. Next base: position 216,145 of record DATMQI010000118.1, on the reverse strand, counting down.
AATGCGAGTCGCAATCTATCGATCCTCAGTTCGAGGCTGTCAAATTTGAAGGCCTCCGCCTGAGCCAGCCATGACCTCGCCTCATTGAACCTACTAGCCGTTATGTTCTGAGAGGCCGCCCACAAAAAATAGAGTGGACTTGGCTCCAGCCGCGCCGTCTCATCCTCCAGGTCGGCCGCACGCTTGAGCTGGCCGAGTTTAAGCAGCGTGTGCGCCAGATTATTATGAAAGAATACATCGCGAGGAAAGAGTTCCAGCAACCGAAGTAGGACGGAGTAGGCCTTGTCGAGCTCGCCAGTCACGTCATTGTAATAGAGAAAATCGGCATTCAGCCTGTCCTTTTCCGTCATTCGGTCGCGCAATTGGTAGGCGCGTGTGTATGAAGCTTTCCCGAGGTCGTAATGGTAGAGAGCTAAGTTGGCCGAGCCAATCCCTTCGTACGTGAGCGCAAGGTCAGGGTCAAGTTCGATTGCCCTCTGGTACAGGGGGAGCGCTGCCTGCGGGTTGCCACCTAGGTAGAGCTTCGTTCCCTCAATGCCGATCTGGAGTGCTTCCAAGGAGGCGCTGGTCGCTTTTTCCAAAGGCTGATTGAACCGGGCCAGCGATTCGGCCGTCTCGCCGAGCTTCCTCCGAAGGCGCGCGGCCGTCGCTCCCAACTCATGGACTACATGATTACGAGCGCTGATGTCGGTCCTTTCCTCAGCCAAGGTCGCTCCTGAGCCGCAGTCGAGCGCTCTGATCTCCAGGTGATATCGGTTACCGGCGTCGGCGATTGAATCAGAGATCACCATCTTGCTATTGGTCTTCCTACAAATCTGGCGTGCGATCTCTGGGGTGATCTTCGTGGTCGGCGCAAGTTTCAGTTGCCCCATGGTGGCGTACGCTTTATCCAATCCCAGCAGGTTTAAGTATGGCGTCTGCTCCATTTCATAGCGCAGTGCAGTGTTCAGAGCGTCGTCGAAAACAGGGTCGCCCGTTCGGTTGTCGACGTCTGCCAGCACGATCGTGTCGGTGGGAGCGAGAGTGATGCGATGACGGTAAACTTCGTAGCGCCAGATACTGAGCGCGCTAACCGCGAGCAGCGCGCCCGCCGTTAACCATTTGCGTAGGCGGATACGCTGCGGCTGCATCTGACGTTGGACCTTCGCCAGATCCTTCCTCATCTCGGCAGCGGATTGGTAACGCTGCGAGCGATCTTTCTCCAAGGCTTTGAGGATTATGTTGTCGAGCCTGCGTGGCACAGCCGAGTTCAGTTCGTGCGCCGGGACAGCTGTCTGGTGGAGAATCGCCTCGTGAATGACGGCGACGGTGTCTCCCTCAAAGGCGCGCCGACCAGTAGCCATCTCGTGGAGAACGATGCCAAAGGAAAACAGGTCTGTGCGGGCATCCAGCTTTTCCTTGCGCACTTGCTCAGGCGACATGTAACCAGCTGTACCGGCGGTAGTTCCATGCCGAGTCAGGCTCGTGTAGATTTCCTGTTTCGGCAGTTGCCCGACGCTCGGTGCAGTACGCCTGAACTCGGAAACGTCTCGTTGGACTTGTTCCGGTACTTCCTCTCCGGTGGCCAGCTTGGCCAAGCCAAAATCGAGAACTTTGACCGTGCCATGGTTCGTTAGAAAGATGTTCGCAGGCTTGATGTCGCGGTGAATGATGCCCTTGCGATGGGCAGCGTCCAAACCGTCGCAGATCTGAATCGCAATCTCAAGAAATTGCGAGATAGGGAAGGCGGTTGACTCCCCAGCGGATAGGCGGTGACGCAGCGTGTCTCCTTCAAGAAGCTCCATGACGATGAAAGGCTGGCCGTCATGCTCTTCAATTTCGTAAATCGTGCAGATGTTGGAATGGTTCAGCGCGGAAGCGGTTTGCGCTTCCCGTTCAAAACGTTTGAGGGCAACCGCATCATCGGCGAACTCTTCTGGTAAAAACTTCAACGCTACCAACCGGCCCAGCTTGAGGTCCTCCGCCTTGAAGACCATTCCCATCCCGCCACCGCCGATCACATCGAGTACGCGGTAGTGAGAAACCTTCTTTCCGATAAGGCTGCCCGGTTCAGGTTGTGCCGGCAAACTGGCGGATTCGCGCCGATCGCTTCCCGGCGTTGCCTCCAGCCACTCGGTCGCGACAAGGAAGCGATAGCCTCGCCGTGCCAAGGTTTCGACGTACCGCGGATTGCCGGCGGAATCCCCCAGAGCCCGCCGCAGGGTCTTGATGGTCGCGTTGATGCTGTGGTCGAAATCCACAACGGTATCATTCGGCCACAGCCTGCTCTTGATTTCCTCGCGGGTGACAATCTTGCCCTCACGTTCCAGGAGCATTCGCAGCACCTGGAATACTTGTTCTCTCAGAAGAACGTTGTTACCGTCCGCCGTCTCTGTTGTGCGCAGTTCGCCTGTGGTGAGGTCAAGCTCAAAGTCCCCGAACCGGACGCGTCTTGAAGTAGGGGCCGGCATTAGAGCCGCGCTTTTTGAGAAAGTGATACCCATCCGGTCAAACGACCTCCACCAATTTCTTGTGACGCATTTATGACGCATCCACGCCTAGAACACATCACGAGATGGGATGTTCTTCCCGTACCACCAATTGGTAGGTAGAGCGTTGCACTTTCGTGGTATCAGATGGCCTAGTCCGTTCATCCACCGTGTGTTGTTGCGTGTTATAACGAACCCGGGGTGACGAAGACGGGAGCGGCACTTGTTTAGATCTGAGCTGCGTGCTTTTCAGCAGACGCTTCAGTTCCGTAGTAGTAGTTTAAAATCAATCACTTCCTGGATTCACTCCTATTTCACCCCTAAATCAGAGCTATTGCATTTACACACCCGAGGGAGGCAAGCGTAAATAGAGTGTCATGCTCGTTCCTGCTACGGGCTTAAATCAAAGACGGGGAAAAGCCATGTTCATTTGTCAAAAAACAACCGGTCATCCGGACTACAGACTCCCGCAACGAGACGCTCTGGACCGTGGGTATCCGGAAGAGGTGGAGTGCCCCACGAAGCACATCCGGGTCTTCAGTGTGGATGACCATCCGGTCCTACGGGATGGAATTGCTGCCGTAATCAACAGCCAGCCGGACATGCGGATCGTGGCCCAGGCCTCCACCGGAAGCGAGGCGATCGAGCGTTTTGGCGAACACCAACCCGATGTCACTCTCATGGACGTTAGGCTTCCGGACATGAGTGGCATCGACGCTCTGATCGCGATCTTAAGGAGATTTCCGGACGCACGCATTGTTATGTTTTCGACTTCCGAATGCAGTGGCGAAATCCAGAGGGCTTTGACAGAGGGTGCGCGCTCTTACCTATTCAAGACTATGCCGCCCAGGGACGTGGCGGGAGCGATCCGTACGGTGCACGCCGGAAAAAAACACCTAGCACCGGACGTGGCCGCACGTCTTGCTGAGCATCTTGGCGACGAAGCACCGACGGAACGCGAAGTCGGGGTGCTCAGGTTACTGGCAGCGGGAAATCGAAACCGGGATATCTCCCAGAGCCTGCTGCTCTCCGAAGAAACAGTGAAGTCTTACCTCAAGCAGATTAGCGAGAAATTGAGAGCTAGCAATCGCACGCACGCTCTCGCGATCGCTATACGGCGCGGGATTGTGCAGCTTTGAAGGTGAGAGACCTCAGTCCTTGCGGTGGAAGGGAAGACACTACCACGTCTTGAGGGCCCTACTAAATTTGCACTGATGACACTGCTTCCAATGTGTTCATGTAGGCCATGATCAACACTTCCTGCAGCGTCAGTCCTTCATACTTAATACGCCACATAAATCACCTCTAAGTCACCAAATACATTTTCTTTCCATCGGTTCTACTACTCACTGCGGCCGGACCGGAATCCCCAACTTGCGGATGCGATAGGCCAGTGTGGTCCGCTTCATTCCCAGCCGGACCGCTGCCCCGTTCGGTCCCCCGGTCACCCAATTCGATTCCCGAAGGGCGCGCAGCACGTGTTCGCGTTCCATCTCTTCGAGGGTGCTTAAGCTGGTAGTTGAAGCCTGGGGTGTCTCTTGTTTCAGTTCTTCCAGTGGGGCGCGGAGGGACGTTCCGGGTGAGAGAATCACCGCCCGCTCAACAAAATTCTGCAACTCCCTCACATTGCCGGGCCAGGGATAGTTTGCCAGTACTTCCATTGTCCGGGCTGGAATGGTTTCGATGCGCCGATTCATGCGCTGAGCATATTTGTCCACGAAGTGGCGGACGATCAGCGGTATGTCCTCGCGACGCTCGCGCAGGGGAGGGACCACCAGCGGGAACACATGCAGCCGGTAGTACAGGTCGCTGCGGAACGCTCCCTCTTCAATCATCTGTTTGAGATCGCGGTGAGTCGCCGCAATCACGCGCACATCCACCTGCTGTGTGCGAGTGCTGCCCAGGCGCTCAAACTCGTGCTCCTGCAGGACGCGCAGCAGTTTGGCTTGCAGATCGAGCGGAATATCTCCGACTTCGTCCAAGAACAGCGTTCCCTTATCGGCCAACTCGAACCGGCCAGGTTTTCGCATGATGGCCCCGGTGAAAGCGCCTTTCTCATGCCCAAAGAGCTCGCTCTCCAATAACCCGGAAGGAATCGCGGCACAGTTCACCCTGATAAAAGGCCGATCATGCCGCGCGCTACGATTGTGAATAGCTTGGGCGATCAGTTCTTTCCCGGTACCCGTTTCGCCCTGAACTAACACGCCGGAATCGGTGGGCGCCACGACTTCAACCTCTCGCAGCACCCGTTGCAGTGCAGGGCTCCGGCCTACGATCTCTTCAAAGGATGGCTCGCTCCGCACTTCATCCTGGACATGGACTTCCTGCTCGCCGAATTCGCTCTTCAGCTTCAGCACTTCTGCATGCAGCAGGGAGTTGGCCAGACCCAGCGCTACCTGGTCGGCGGCAAGCAACAAGAAGCGAATGTCCTGCGCAGAATAGCTATAAGGCTGCGAACCAGCTATGCTGAGGACCCCAAGACAGCCGCGAGGCGCGCACAGTGGCAGACGACAAAGCGACCGATATTCCACACCTGCTGCATTCTCCGCCTCTTTCCGTACGGCCAAGTGTTCATCCTGCTGGCAGTCCTCAATCCAGAGCGCCCGTTGCTCCTGGTAGACCGACCATATCGTGGTTTCCTCGATCGGTATGTCCGGCCCCGCAAGCTCTTCGACGCCATAGGATTTCCAGCTACCGGCTCCGTCAGCTTGGTCGAACAACACGATGTTCACGATGTCGCATGGAAACAATGGCTGGAACAAACTAACAAGATCGCGCGAGACAATCTCAGGATCCATCGAAGCAATCGACCTGGAGATCTGCGCCAGCGCCTCGTAGCGTGCGGTCAACGATTCCATGGCTGTCGAAGCATGCGCCGACGTTGGCTGCCCCGCCACGTATAGAAAAGGTGTTTGTAATGTCAGACCAAATTCAACCGCGCTCATGATTGTGCTCCTTCATTGAACATCATCAGGATGCAGCAGGATTGATTTGCAGACAACCCTAGATAGAAGGTCTTTTCTTCACATAATCGAGTGGTTTTTCGCTCACAGGATGAAGTCAGGCTTTACTACCACTTTTGAGTAGGACGCCGCTAACCTATTTCAGGGGATCGCAGCAAACCGCTTTTAACGGGCGTAAGGGTCTTAACCGGGCTGGCAGCGCGTTCATCGCTAGCGAGAGATAAGGGCTGCCAAGACTTCGCCACCTGCCAACTTCGTCGCGCTCTGGCAACCTCGGATCCGGATTGCGAATTTCCTGGTTCAGCTCTCTCAAGCCGCAGTTCATCCAAGGGCTTGTGTCACTCCACACCAACTGGTTCGTCGTTTGGACGTCGCATTGCACCTGCTCTCGGCTGGAGGGGCACAAGTCGTGAGAAAAAGTCTTCTTATTGTTTTGTCGACTCTACTGCTCCTTGCGCGCTGCTTTCCCGAGAGCGAACCTGCTACTCCAGGATCAATTCGCGGCGCGGTTGTCACTAAGACTCAAAACGGAGAACCTGCCGTTTTGCCGGACGCACGTATCGTCCTTCATGGGCCTGTCAGTAAGGAAACCCAGTCGGACGCGCAGGGAGCATTCGCGATCGACGGCCTTCCCCCTGGAATGTACGAGGTCGAGGCGAGTGCTCCCGGTTTGAACGCGAAACTGTCGGTGGAAGTGAAGCCAGGCGCAGCTTCCGTCATGCCGATTGAACTTGGTATGGCGGTTGTCGCGGCCTCAGTTACTGTGGCTGCCGCCGTGACTCCCCCGATTGAAGAGTCTGCGCAGCAAAGCACGATCAGCCAATCGACTGTGGAAAAGGCGCCCAACCAAAACGAAAAAATCGACAGCTTGCTGCCTCTCGTTCCGGGCGTTGTTCGCGGGCCAGACGGCCGCATTAACATGAAGGGCGCCCAGGCGACACAGTCCGGCTGGTTGGTGAATTCGGCGAACGTAACCGATCCCGCCACCGGCGGACAAGCCATCAACCTGCCGATTGATGTTGTGTCGTCCGTCCACGTCATCTCCAACCCATACGATCCCGAGTACGGAAAGTTCACGGGAGCAGTTTCGAGTGTCGAAACTCGCACCAGTGATTTCGACAAATTTCACTTCTCGATACAGAACATCGTTCCTCGAGCTAGGGACCGGGATGGGCACATCGTCGGAATCGGAGCGTTCACTCCGCGGACTACCGTGACCGGGCCGCTTATTAAGGACAAACTCGCCTTCACTCAATCCTTTGAATATCGTTTCGTCCGCATACCGGTTGAGAGCCTGCCTCCGCTGCAACGCGACACGACTCTCGAGAGTTTTGACTCCTTCAGTCAGTTCGATTTGAAGATCAACGAGAAGCAGACGGCAACGCTTTCGGTTACTGTTTTCCCCCAAAAGATTGACTACCTGGGATTGAATACCTTTGTTCCGCAGCCCTCAACCCCAGACCTGCATGAACGGGGCGATCAGGTCGCTCTGCAACACAACTACGTTTCAGACTCGGGCAGTCTGCTCACTTCACGACTAGCCTATGAGCGCTTTGACGCGAACCTGTTCCCGAACAGTAATGGGCCTTATCGCCTGCTGGTCGAAACCACCGAGGGCGGTTTCTTCGACCGGCAGAATCGCGACACGGAACGGGTGGAATGGCAGGAGATTTATCAGGCAAAGACAAGACAATTGCTCGGTTCGCATCAGTTGAAAATCGGCTTCGATTTCTCACACAGCGGTTACTTGGGCTATCAACAGTTTTTACCCGTAGATATCGTTGGTGTATCGGGCTCCAGGTTGGAGCGAATCGCGTTTGGCGCGCCCAATCAGTTTTCTGTCAATCAGAGTGAGTTCGCATGGTTTGTTGGCGACCACTGGACTGTGTTCCCCCGCTTGACATTCGATTTCGGCTTGCGATTCGACACTGATTCGATCACCGATGGGACACACGCAGCTCCTCGCGCCGGCTTGACACTCGCATTGACGAGCGATCGCAAGACGCTTCTGAAGGCGGGCGCTGGATTATTTTACGACCGCGTGCCTTTGAACGCGCCGGTTTTCCCTCTCTTCCCGGATCGAACAATTCAGACTTTTGATCCGACCAATCAGTTGCTTTCGTCGACGACCCTCTATACCAACGTTATTCCCCGGAGACTCGCCAACCCGCGAAGCGAAACCTGGAATGTCGAAGTTGATCGACAGGTGACAGACAACTTTTTGGTCCGAGTTGCTTACCAACAGAGGAATACTGTGCATGACCTCGTTATCGACCCGGTCACCACGACGACGCGAAGTCTTTTGACCCTGGCCGACGATGGGCGAGACTTCTACCGCGAGTTCCAAATTACTGGCCGCTATCAGATAGGGCGACATACATTGAACGCTTCTTACGTGCGCTCGAAGGCCGCGGGTGATCTCAACGACTTCAACCAGTTCTTTGGAAATGATCCGCAGGCCGTGATTCAAGCGGACGCTCGCGGGCCCTTGTCCTTTGACGCTGCCAATCGTTTTCTGGCGTGGGCAGAATTTCATGCTCCCTGGAAGATGACCGTAATGCCTGTCTGGGACACTCACACCGGATTTCCTTACTCCGTCGTGAACCAGGAGCGCGAATTCGTCGGTCCACGCAATGCCGTGAGATTCCCGCGTTTCGATTCGGTCGATGTCCAAGTTCTCAAGGAATTCGGCCTTCCATTTCACGGCAAAGAACACAGGCTGAAAGTTGGGCTGGGAGTGTTCAACCTCTTCAATCATGCCAACTATCGCGACGTACAAAACGATCTGGACAGCTACCGCTACGGCCAGTTCTTCAACAGCGCGGTTCGGACCTTCAGAGGAAAGCTGGTTTTTGGATTCTAACTTATGAAGAAGGTAAATCAATGTCTCATTCTTGCCGCCGGCAACGGGACTCGCATCCGATCGGTGTCGGGAGGCCTTCCCAAGCCTCTGGTTAACTTTCGCGGGAAGCCCATCCTGGAGCATGTCATTCGCAGAGCACACCAAGCCGGTATTGATAAGTTCGTGATTGTGGTGGGGTATCGGTCGGAATTGATTCGCAGTTGGTTTGAGGGCCGCTCGCTGGGTGTGTCCGTCACTTTCGTGGAAAATCCGGATTATCACAAGGCCAATGGCATTTCGGCGCTGAAAGCCAGGAATGAAATCCACGAGAATTTCCTGTTGCTGATGGCGGACCACATTTTTGAAGCGGAGACGGCTCGGGTGATTCTTAACCAAACTCTCAAACCCGGTGAAGTCATTCTCGCCGTGGATCCCAATATCGATCGCATTTTTGATCTGGACGATGCGACCAAGGTTCGGCGCGATGGAGACCGGATCGTGGATATCGGCAAAGAGATTTCGGACTACGACGCGCTCGATACCGGAATGTTCCTGTGCAGCCCAACCCTGTTTGACAGGCTCGAATCAGCAAAAAAAGATGGAAATTGTTCGCTCTCCGATGGTATGCGTCAGTTGATCGCGGCGCGGCGGATGCGCGCCCTGGAGATTGGCGGGGGTCAATGGCAGGACCTTGATACTCCCGAGGCCCTAGCGCACGCCGAAGGAATGTTCGGAGGATATTCCTACCAGGAATCCATTCTCGAGAATGTCGCCCGTGTCTAGCTACGTCACAAAAGTGCGGACGCCTCTGCGGCTGCTGGCAGGCGCATTTGGCGTCTTACTGCTCACGTACCTGGTCCACCGAGCCGGTCCGGCCAAGCTTCTTGAAAGCATGGCCACTCTAGGATGGGGACTGGCTTTGGTGATGGCTTGGGGCGGGGTCGCTCATATTCTAAAGACGTGGGCCTGGCGTATCACACTGCTCGACGAAAAGCGTCAGGTCTCTTTCGCGCGCATGCTCGGGCTACGCCTCGCATCCGAAGCAGTTGGTCAGCTTGGTGGGCTGGCGCAGATGTTCGGTGAAGGGCTGCGAGTCTCACTGCTTGGCCCAGCCGTGCCCCTCGCCAGCGGAATCTCGTCGGTAACCATTGACCGCGCATTTTTCGTCATCAGCGCTGCCTTGGTGAGCAGCGGTGGTCTATTGGCGGTGCTGATTGTCTTGCCGCTGCCGCACGCGCTAGCGCTGTACGGGAGCGTTTTCATATCGATTCTTCTCGGTGTTGTTCTGCTGGCCGCAGTCGCTATTGGAATGCGCTGGTCCGTGCTCTCAGGCCCGGCAGAGGCGTTAGGCCGGATCCGATATTTCCGTGGTTGGATCGAACGTAAACGCGTGTTGATCTACTCCGTTGAGAAGAAGCTACTCGACTTTTATCACCACACCCCTGGTTCTTTTTGCGCAAGCTTCACCCTGAACCTCGCTTGCCACGCCGCTGCCGTATTTGAGGTTTATCTGATTCTGTCGCTTTTGGGCGCCAAGATCAGTTTGTTTGGAGCCCTAGCAATTGAGGCGTTGACTAAGCTGGTGAATATCGCAGGCACATTCAATCCGGGAAACCTCGGTACGTATGAGGGCGGGAACATGCTTATCGTCAAAATGTTCGGCCTCACAGCAGCCACTGGATTGACTCTGGCATTCGTTCGACGTCTGCGCGCAATTTTCTGGGCAGCCGTGGGCGGCCTCTGCCTGGTGGTGTTGGCCAAACCGAAAGAACAGAGCAGTGCCATCGGAGGCGACGAGGACATTTATGCGAATTGGGCCTGAACCAGCGTTACAAAACCAGCAGCTAACAAGTAAATCGATTAGCCGCTCTCACACTGCCGTTATTTTTGCAAACGAATTGGATGCTTTCGGGCTCGGCTCACCAATGCCCGAGGTCGGTGCTCTCCCCATCGTGCTCCGAAGCATCTTGGGAGCGCATAAAGCCGGCGCCTCGCGAATCGTTGTTATCATCGACGTGGCCAAAGGCCCCTGCGTGCGGGACGAACTGCTTCAAACCGGACGCATTCCCGGCAGCGTCGAGTGGCGAGAATTCAAATTTGGGCAAGCGTCTCTGCCTTCCTACTTAGGGCGGCTAGCTGCAGAGGCAGAAGGGCATCTGGTGCTGATTTCCGGAGACAGTGTCTATCATCCTTCGCTGCATCGGCGTACAGCCGAATGGAGCGGAGAAGGTGATGCTTTGGCACTCCAGACCGGTGACGACTTGGTGGGGATCTGCGCGCTCTCACAAGACGTAGCGATCGACCTCGCACGCCGCTGCCCAAAAATCGCCAGTTCTATCGCAGATGTGCTTGCTTGGTGCACCATGACTCACCCCGTGGAGCATGAACTTGTGGCGGAAGAACAGTGGCAACGCGTGCACAGCGAGCAACAACGCAAGGCAGCTGAGCAGAAATTGGACGGCTGGCTCGTCAAGCCTACGGACGGGATTTTTGCCCGGATGAACCGCAAGGTCTCCATACCGATCAGCCGCAAGATCATTCCATTCCCGATCACGCCCAACATGGTCAGCTTGTTCACGCTGGGTGTGAGCTTGGCGGCTGGCGCTTTCCTCGCGTTAGGTGGCTACTGGAATATGCTGACGGGAGCTATCCTCTCCTGGTTCGCAAGCGTCCTCGACGGATGCGACGGCGAGGTGGCTCGTTTGAAGCTTCAGGAATCCGATTTCGGCTGCTGGCTGGAGACCGTTTGTGACTATCTTTATTATTTATTCATTTTTGCGGGCATGACGATTGGCCTTGTGAGAAGCTCAGGCAATCGGACATATTTATTGTGGGGTGGTTTCCTGGTATTCGGTGCGATTGCCAGTATGCTCGCTACCGGAATGCAGCGTCAGCGGTTGACCGGGGGGCGCCCGGAACAGTATTTGGGTATGTGGCAGAAACAAGCCGACAGCCGTAGTTCAAATCCGTTCTTGTTTCTTGGACGGCACACTGAGTTCATCATCCGACGTTGCTTTTTGCCTTACGTGTTCCTATTTTTTGCCCTTTTCCACATCATGAACTGGCTCTTGATTGCGGGCGCGGTGGGTGCAAATCTGGTTTGGATGATCGCCCTTTACTCCTATCTCACATTTGTTCCGGCACGAGCGTCGATGGCGCCCGGCCCTGCGGCTTAGTTAAGCTTCAATAGCCAACCCTAATGTCTGTGTGGCAATGAAGGAAATCATTACCGACAACTTCGCGCCGTTCCGTTTGGTAATCGGGCCGCCCAGTTCACTCCGCATAGTCGATTGGAACATTGATCGCGGGTTGCACTTGCAGGGAGTCATCGATTTTCTGGCAGATACAAACGCAGACGTTCTCATCCTGCAGGAGGTGGATCTCAATGCCCGCCGCACGCATCGCCTGAACATCGCAGAAGAGATCGCCCGAAAGCTGCAGATGAACTACGTATTCGGACGCGAGTTTCAAGAACTTGTCCAGGGATCCAAAACGTCTCCTGCGTACCATGGGCAGGCTACGCTTGCGAAGTGGCCTATCTCTAATCCGCGCTTGATTCGATTCTCACGACAATCACACTTCTGGCGGCCTCGCTGGTATCTGCCAAAGATGGATCCCTTTCAGGAGAGACTTGGAGGGAGGATCGCTCTCGTAGCCGACATCAATATCGCTGGAAAGAAACTTGTGACCTACAACCTTCATCTGGAAAGCCGTGGTAGTGAACAATTGCGGTTTTCGCAGATTGCCGAAGTGTTGTCAGATGCGACGCGCCAGGACGCCCAGTCCCCGGTGGTTGTTGCAGGGGATTTCAACTTAGATGCTTCCAACACAGGCGCAGCGTCGGCGCTTGCGGCGGCAGCATTCCAGGATGCGATTGCAACTCCGCGTACGCCCACGACCCCATCACGACATCTTTTTGAGCCTGGAAGGCCAATTGATTGGGCTTTTGTCCGCGGGCCGATACGTGCCAGCCTCGGCCGAATTCACAAGCAAGTAAAGGCATCGGACCACTACCCAATATCCTTTACGCTGACACTGTCACGAAGCGCATCTTGAGACCACTACCGCCGATTTCGAACTCTACAACAAAGCCGATAACTCTTTGCCATCATTGGCCTCGGCAGCGACCAGTCGACTGGCGATAGCCAACAGCCCACTCACGGACATGCCACACATCAGCACTCCTGTAACACTCTCTACCGGACCCAAAGCCCGCCAAACTCGGGGGAGAACGACGTCGCCGTAACCGACGGTCGAATAGCTACTAGCGGAAAAGTAGAAGCAAGATTCCCAGGTGGGAAGACAACGCCAATGATAAAAGCCTGCCCACAGCAGAATCTGCACCATGTGCGAAACGATCATAGCAGCAGAAAACCGCACAATAAGTACGCCTGCACGCCATGGGCTTAGCTCATTTTTGATTCGTGCAATATAGGCTCTTGCCAAGCGGATGAGAACGGCCATCCCTGCGCACTGCACCCAAAGCGTAATGGATACGAGAATGGTTGCAACTCCGGCCTCTCGAGCGAAGAGCATGGAGGTCTCTTATGTTTTCGGGTTGTGTCACGAGACTCTTCGTTTTAGGCAGCGGACGAAGACCTCTTGCAGTTCACCCAAAGTTCGAAATTAGTTCCAAGAATGCCCAAGCCCGCCCGGCTGCGATAAAAGCGTCGCACCTGGCCCGGCTTGTGCGAGCTTCCGGTACATACAAGAAAGACCCGGTCCTTCGCGGTTGTGTTCGAATTTCTCCAAATGATCTTCAAGAAGCTGCTTTCCGGAAATCAGGCCTGTCAGACTTCCTCACAAGAGCAGCCTTTGAGGAGCACTCCGAGTTCCAAACACGAACCACTCCCGAATGCTGGGCGTCGCGCAACCTTTGTGCCACTCCGATTATCGAGCTGTACCATGTCGCTCGGATCTTGGCGTAGACCACATTTGCCTGTCACCTGCCAGACTGTTGTCACAAAATTTGCAAAATCTCCAGAGGCCTATCAACACAAGCTACCCCTAACCATTTGTGCCGTCACAATCTGTGACCAGAGCTGTCGTATCACCTTATTGGAAACCTGGATGCAAAGGGTAGGTAGACGGGGTCTCAGAAAACTGCCTAAGAAAAACCATCCGTTTAGGAGGATGAGTGGAGAGAACAGTAAGGTCAACGCTATTTATCCCTACGATTGTCGCCATGGTTTTCTCGGTGGGTTATTCGTCACTTGCGCAGGAATCAGCCGCGCAATCGGCCAAGCAATTTAAGGCTCCCGACGGGCCTACCATTTACGAGGACTCGCAGTGGGCTCCCGATCAAGACGTGGAACTGTTGAGGAAAGACCTGAGGACGCAAAAGAAGCAGATCATTGCGGCCAATATGGACTTGACAGACACGGAGGCAGAAAAGTTCTGGCCTGTCTATGACCGATATGCTGCGGATCTGGCGAAGATCTACGACACCAAAATCGCGTTGGTCGAAGAATATCTCGACCACTACAAGACGATGAACGGCGATGAGGCGGAGAGCTACATCCGCCGCCGGGCCGCTGCAGACAGCGACATTATGGAGCTGCGGCTCAAGTACGTGCCTGAATTTCGCAGAGTGCTGTCGGGCCGGCAAGCGGCACTGTTTTTCCAGATCGAATGGCGCCTCGATCTGCTGATCAACTTACAGTTGGCGCAGGCTCCTCTCATTGATCCTTAGAGGCAAAGGTTTACGTGCATAACAGCAGAAGGAAACCATGGAGAAATGTGACTCGAGTAGCACCGAGCTCTCGCATCGCTGTAAATGCTTCCGCTGCTCGCCAATGTGTCCTTGCCACCAGGGAAGGGTGGTGTGGAATGGTGAATGCTTAAAGAAAATTGCCTGACGATGGCTGGCCTACCTGCGTCCGCAGCGAAGAAACAGGCAGGCGAAAGCAGGAATCAACTAATGTTCGTCGAGTTACGTACTCATTGGGAACGGCTTTTCAGTCGGTTCGTCGGTTGCACGGGGATGATTGCCCTCGGCGTCTTGTCGGCGAACGGCCAACAGTCCGATCAGCTTCAGCAGCAACTGCAGCAATTGAAAGAGCAATACGATACGACCACCCGTGACCTCGAGCAACGCATCGCTGCTCTTGAGCAACAAATTGAGGAAAAGAAAGAGTCCGGGGAAAGGGAGAAACGTGGAACTGTCTCCGCGGCGGAACTTGCTGCCGAGAAGGCAGCAGACGGTGGCATTCTTGGACAATCCAATCAGGTCGGGGCTACGTTTCAGGGACAGCTGCCACAGGCACCGACATATGACTTTCTTAGGGAGACCGACACAAAAATCGTGAAGCTGCAGGAGCAGGTTGGCGCTTTTGAGTTTCACGGATACTTTCGCTCGGGGTACGGTCTCAACAGCGTAGGTGGAGAACAGGTTGCTTTTCAGGCCCCTGGTGCGGACGCGAAATACCGGCTGGGAAATGAGGCGGAAACTTATGCGGAACTGATCTTCGTCAACAACTGGATCAATCCGCAGCACGACTCGGACAAAGCGTGGATCAGGACCGAGGCGATGGTGGAAGCCAACACCACGAACTCTGCCAACTACGCGAACTTTGCCAATGGTACTGGCAACGATCAGTTCCGATTCCGTGAAGCCTTCGTTCAGGTCGGCAATATTTTTGAAAGTCAACCGGGTGCTAAGTTCTGGGCTGGCGAGCGTTATTACCGTCGGCAGCATATTGAGATCGACGACTTCTACCCGCTGGACATGAGCGGGTACGGCGCAGGCGTCGAAGACTTGAATCTGGGCTTCGCCAAGATGGCGCTTGGTTTCTTGTCGGGTGCAAGGGCAGATATCGTCACGCAAAATGGTAACTACGCCAAGAGCAACATAGACATCCGTTTTTATGATCTCAAAGGTCCGGCTGGGCTGTGGGGTGGATGGTTTGATTTTGCGAGGGCCAAGGGCGGTACCGAGTCATCTACACAAACGGTGATCCCGACTAGCAATGGATACGCCGTAGGATTACGTCATCAGCGCTTGGAGTGGCACGGCGGTTATCACACTTTTAGCATCCAATACGGAACGGGAGCGGCAAGCAATTACAGTACGTCCCTGGACGATCCGACGCGTTTTCTCAACAGTTCCGCAAGGTTCTTGGCAACCGAACAGATGCTCTTTCAACCGAATGATAGGTTCGCCATTATGCCCATCTTCATTTATCAGCAGACTAAGGATGGGAACCCGCAACACCCATGGCAGCAGTGGATCTCATTTGGGGCGCGCCCGGAGATCTTCTTTACCAGATATCTGTCGCTCGCGTTCGAGGGAGGCGTTGATCACACGCACAGCAAAGTTGGCCTTTATGACGGTTGGCTGCGCAAGTTCACAATTGCGCCGCAAATTGGGGCGGGACGCAAATTCTTCAGCCGCCCGGTGCTGCGGGCCTTCGTGACTTACGCAAGCTGGTCGGACGGACTGCGCGGATTTGTGGGCGGGATTCCGTACCAGAACAAAACCAACGGATTGACGTACGGAGTACAAGCGGAGACGTGGTGGTAGAACCGGAGACGCAAAAATGGGAACCAGTGAAATAACGACGAGCTCAGCACCGGTGCAAGGCTTTCCGCCGCGGACAACGACAGGAAGTTATGCCCGTCCCCTTGCGATCGTGACCACGTTGTTTTTCATGTGGGGATTTCTTACGTGCCTGAATGACATTCTGGTGCCGCATCTGAAGTCGATCTTCGATCTCAGTTACACGCGGGTCATGCTCATCCAGTTTTCATTCTTTTCGGCATATTTCTTGTTCTCGATACCTTGGTCGAAATTCGTGAACAGGATCGGATACCAGAAAACGATGGTGGTTGGCCTGCTAACCATGGCTTGTGGTGCTTTCCTGTTTCTTCCAGCTTCATCCGCTGCTTCCTATCCTTTGTTCTTGACCGCGCTCCTCATCCTCGCCGCCGGCATCACGGCCCTTCAGGTTTCTGCCAATCCGTATGTGGATTTGCTGGGGAAGCCCGAAACCGCATCAAGCCGCCTGGATCTCACACAAGCCTTCAACTCGCTCGGTACGACAATCGCACCAAAGCTCGGCGGACTGCTCATCTTGAACGCGGCGCCGCTCGCGGTCGAACAGCTAAGGCAGTTGAAGCCGACGGCTCTACAGGCCTACCGCGTGCAACAAGCAGCGTCCGTCAGAATGCCATACGCCGTGATCGGATTAGCGTTAATCCTGTTGGCCATCTTGATTGGCATTTCCAAACTTCCGCAAGTCGAAGCTGCTATCTCGAGTAGCGCAGCGAAAGCTAACGATTCAATCTGGAAACATCCCAATCTGTTTTTAGGTGCGGTTGGAATCTTTGCTTATGTTGGCGCGGAAGTCTCAATCGGAAGCTTTCTGGTGAATTATTTTGGTTTGCCCGAGATTGCAGGGCTCTCGGCCAAAACCGCAGCAGGTTTCGTGTCTTTCTACTGGGGTGGGGCGATGATTGGCCGATTTGTCGGAGCCGGGGTCTTGCGAAGAATCAGGCCGGGACGTCTTCTTGCGCTATGTGCCACCGTCGCCGCCGTGCTCCTCACAGCGTCGATGCTGTCAGGCGGGCACAGGGCGATGTGGACGATTCTGGCCGTCGGGTGTTTCAACTCAATCATGTTCCCCACCATTTTCAGTTTGGGAGTGGCAGAGCTAGGGCCATTGACCGGAACCGGGTCAGGCCTGCTGAATATGGCGATCGTGGGAGGTGCAATTCTTCCGCTTGTACAAGGCACAATCGCCGATCGCATCGGACTTCATCATGCATTCTTTGTGCCCGTAATTTGTTACCTGTACATCTTGTTTTATGGACTGAGCGGCTCGAAGCCGAATAGCGAACGCTTTGCGAGAGCGTAGGAATCGCAGACTGGAGATCAGCATGCTTATTGCAGGGGACATCGGGGGTACGAAAACGGATTTGGCGATCTTCTCGAATGAAAGCGGACCTCATGCGCCGCTGGCAGAAGCAAAATTTCATAGCGCCGACTACCCCAGCTTGCAGGCCATCGTGAAGGAGTTTCTGGCGGTGACGAAAACGCCGGTCGATCGAGCCTGTTTCGCGGTAGCTGGGCCAGTGATTGGCGGACGGGTGAAAGCCACGAACTTGCCATGGGTAATAGAAGAAACTTCTCTCGCACGCGAGCTGAACATCAACCTCCAGTCAGTTCGCCTGATCAATGACCTGGAAGCAATTGCCCATGCAGTCCCGATCCTCAGGCCCAGTGATATTCACACGATTAATGCCGGTGTACCCGTTCCCAAGGGAGCTATTGCCGTGATTGCACCCGGTACCGGCTTGGGAGAGTCGTTCCTTACGTGGGATGGATCGCGGTATGTTGCGCACAGTTCGGAGGGTGGTCATTCAGATTTTGCCCCGACAGACACGACACAAATCCGACTCCTCGAATACATGCTCAAGAAGTTTGATCATGTGAGCTTCGAGCACGTTTGTTCGGGAGTTGGGATTCCTAATATCTATGAGTATCTGCGAGACGTCGAAGGCATTGTAGAGGAGCCCGAAGTCGCTGCCCAGATGACCTCCGCCGACGATCCCTCTTTCGTGATCATCAATCAAGCCGTTGATGGAGGCAATCGCAGCAAGTTGTGTTCGGCAGCCATTGATCTTTTCGTTTCGATCCTGGCGGGTGAGGCGGGCAATCTCGCGTTGAAGGTGCTCTCGACGGGCGGAGTGTATGTCGCGGGCGGCGTTGCTGTACACACTTTGCGCCTGATCGAGAACCCCGCCTTCATGCAGCATTTCAAGCGCAAAGGACGATTTGCAGATTTGATGGAGCGTATCCCCGTGCATGTCATCGTTGCTCCCGCTGGCCTGGCTGGGGCGGCCGCGTACGGGTTGGAGAAAACGATTCCGGAGCTTGCATTCAGTTAGGAAGAAAAGTTCGCATAGCGAAATACTTGCCCGGATGGAGAGTTGCATGAAGGTTTTGGTTATTGATGTGGGCGGAACGCACGTCAAGCTGCTTGTCAGCGGCGAGCGCGAACCGCGGAAATTTGCATCCGGTCCTACGCTGACGGCAAAGCAATTGGTCACGCGAGTCAAGAAGGTTGTCGGGGATTGGCGGTACGACGCAATCTCGATTGGTTTCCCAGGGCCGGTGTTGCGAAATCATCCGGTTGCAGAGCCACGCCATCTCGGCGGCGGTTGGGTCGGCTTTGATTTCCGGTCCGGCTTCGACCGTCGCGTGAAGCTGGTGAATGATGCAGCCATGCAAGCCTTGGGCAGCTATCGAAAAGGGAAGATGTTATTCCTGGGATTCGGAACCGGGCTCGGGTCCGCCATGATAGTCGACGGTATCGTGGAGCCCATGGAACTGGGTCATCTTCCGTACAAAAAGGGGACTTACGAAAGCTATGTGGGTAACGAGGCATTAATAAAGGACGGAAAGAGGAAGTGGCGTCAGCACGTTGCGGACGTCGTCGCCCGGCTAACGGCGGCGCTTGAGCCCGACGAAGTGGTTTTGGGAGGCGGCAACGCAAAGGAACTGAAATTGCTGCCTCCCAAGTGCCGGGCCGGCGACAATTTTGATGCGTTCTTAGGCGGCTTTCGTCTGTGGGAGGAAGTAGACGAGCGGCGATCACTGTCTCCTACTGCCACCGGGACGACTCTAAATACTATGAAGTCAGGAAAGGACAAAGAATATGGCAGCACGAGTGGAAGCAATCACCAGACGCCCAGCCCTGAAACGGCGGGTATGGAAGGATCTCGGCGCTCACTATAAGGAGATTCGCGATTCACACCTGCGACAGCTTTTTGCAGATGATTCCAGGCGGGGTGAGCGTCTGACGCTCGACGCCGTGGGCCTGCATCTCGATTACTCCAAGAACCGGGTTATCGATGAAACCCTCAGGCTCCTTTTTCAACTCGCCGAGGAATCCGGTTTGCGAACCCGCATCGACGCGATGTTCAGCGGGGAGAAGATCAACATAACCGAGAAGCGCGCGGTCTTGCATGTGGCCCTGCGCGCTCCGAAAGATGCCTCCATTCTCGTCGATGGCAAGAACGTAGTTCCAGAAGTGCATTCCGTGCTCGATAAGATGGCCGATTTTTCAAACCGCGTGCGGAGCGGGGAGTGGAAGGGGTACACCGGCAAGCGCATTCGTAACGTGATCAACATCGGGATCGGAGGCTCTGACCTCGGGCCGGTTATGGCTTACGAAGCGCTCAGATACTACAGCGAGCGCTCGATGACCTTCCGGTTTGTTTCCAACGTTGATGGCACCGATTTCGCCGAGGCCGTGCGGGATCTCGATCCCTCGGAAACCATGTTCATCGTCTCTTCAAAAACCTTCACAACACTCGAGACGATGTCGAACGCGCACAGCGCTCGTACTTGGTCAGTTGCCGGGTTCAGCGGCGATGAAAAATCAGTTGCGAAGCATTTTGTTGCCGTCTCCACAAACGCGGCCGAAGTGGCGAAGTTCGGAATCGACACCGCCAATATGTTCGGGTTTTGGGATTGGGTCGGCGGCCGTTATTCGATGGATTCGGCCATCGGTCTCTCCACGATGATTGCCATCGGTCCAGATAACTTCCGCGCCATGCTGGATGGTTTTAACCAGATGGACGAGCACTTCCGCACCGCACCATTCGAGCAGAACTTACCCGTGCTCATGGGTCTCTTGTCAATCTGGTATAACGATTTCTTCGGCGCACAAACAGTGGCCGTCCTGCCTTACGAGCAGTACCTGAAGCGCTTTCCGGCTTATCTCCAGCAGTTGACAATGGAGAGCAACGGCAAGCACGTCACACTTGACGGGAAACAGGTAGCTCACGAGACGGGTCCCATCTACTGGGGCGAACCGGGCACGAACGGTCAACACTCGTTCTACCAATTGATTCACCAGGGGACACGGCTCATCCCATGCGACTTCATTGCTTTCTCGAAGACACTGAATCCGGTTGGCCGGCATCACGACATGCTGATCGCCAATGTTTTTGCCCAAACGGAGGCGCTTGCGTTCGGCAAGACACCGGAGCAAGTAAAGGCTGAAGGTACGCCTGATTGGCTGGCGCCACATCGGGTCTTTGAGGGGAACCGGCCGTCGAACACGATTCTGGCCGAGCAGCTAACCCCAGAAACCCTGGGCAAACTGGTGGCACTCTATGAGCACTCTGTGTTCACTCAGGGCGCAATCTGGAACATCGATTCATTCGATCAGTGGGGCGTCGAGCTGGGTAAAGTTCTGGCGCAACGCATTATCCCGGAACTAGAAAGCAAAGACGAACCCAAGCTCGCCCACGACAGTTCAACCAATAATCTAATTACTCACTACCGGAGAACCAAGGAGACAGCATGACAAGTGACGGCTTTAATAAACCGCTCTACATTCTCCCGTTCGACCACCGGGGCTCGTTCCAGAAGAAGATGTTCGGATGGGACGGCGCCTTGAGCCCGCAACAGACGGCGGAAATTGCTGCCGCAAAGCGGGTCATCTATGAGGCATTTACGGCTGCCATCTATGCCGGCGTGCCCAGGGGGAAGGCCGGAATTCTTGTGGACGAGCAGTTCGGCGCCGCAATTCTGCGTGATGCGACTGCGGACGGATACTCTACTTGCTGCCCGGCAGAGAAGAGCGGACAGGAGGAGTTCGACTTCGAGTACGGTGAGAATTTTGAAAAGCACATTGAGGTTTTTCATCCGACGTTCTGCAAAGTTCTCGTTCGCTACAACGCGGAGGGAGATCAAGAACTGAACCAGCGGCAGGCGGCCCGCCTGAAGCGCTTGTCGGAATATCTGCACAGCAACAAGAGTCGCAGCCGGTTCATGTTTGAACTACTCGTCCCGGCGGAGAAGTCTCAGCTCGAACGGTTTCAAGGAGACAAGAAGGCGTACGATCTTCAGCTTCGTCCTCAGTTGATGGCACAAGCAATCGAGCAACTACAGGACGCAGGTGTCGAACCTGACGTATGGAAGATTGAGGGTCTCGACCGACGGGATGACTGCGAGAAAATCGTGGCTGCTGCGCGCCGAGGAGGCCGCAATGAGGTTGGTTGCATCATTCTCGGCCGGGGGGAAGACGACAAGAAGGTTCAAGAATGGCTTACGACCGCAGCCACTGTGCCTGGCTTCATCGGCTTTGCGGTTGGACGGACGAGCTTCTGGAATCCGCTGATTGACTGGCGCAGCAAGAAGATCACACGGGACGCGGCAGTAGCTGAGATCAGCCGCCGTTATCAGCAATTCGTGGAGATCTTCGAGACCAGCAACCAAACTGTTCTTGCATAGGAAGGAACCGAAATGCAGATAGAGAGCGCTATCGTCAAGCTGGCACCGTCGATCCTGGCGGCTGACTTCGCTCGCCTCGGCGAACAGGTAACCGAAGCAGAGAGGGCCGGGGCTGACAGGATCCACATCGACGTAATGGACGGGCACTTCGTGCCGAATCTTTCGATGGGAGCGCCGATAGTCGAATCGCTCCGGCGTGTTACCCAGCTTCCTCTGGAAACGCATTTGATGATTTCGGATCCCGATTCTTTCTTCGAAGAATTTGTAGCGGCCGGCTCGGACTCCTTTCTCGTGCATTGGGAGGGAAACAATAACCTGCGTCGCACCGTACACCGAATCAAGGAACTCGGAAAGCGAGCGGGGGTCGCCATCAATCCTGCCACCCCGGCTAGCGTGCTGGAAGAAATCCTGCCCGATCTAGACCAGGTGTTGGTCATGACCGTCAACCCCGGTTTCGGGCATCAGCATTTCATCCACAGCATGCTGCCCAAGATTCGACGCGTTCGCCAGATGATCGAACGGATGAAACTTAGCTGTGAGGTGGAAGTGGATGGAGGGGTTGATGAAGAAACCGGGTCGCTGGCTGCCGAAGCGGGTGCCGATGTCTTTGTCGCTGGCTCATCGATTTTCGGCAACAAAGCGGGTGTGGCCTCGGCTATGGGCCAGCTGCGAAACAACATCGCGCGGAGCAAAGGCGCCATGGTTACTTAATTGGAGGACGGGCGTCCTCGTCATTCAGGAGAACATTTATGGCGGCACTACAAGATGTTTTGACACGATTGGAAAAGGAAGGCGCAGCTCTGGGCCACTTCAATGTCGCTGACCTGGTATTGGTGAAGGCGGTTTTCGCGGCGGCCGAGCAAATTAAGGTTCCGGTACTGGTTGGGGCGTCGGAAGGAGAGCGAGGCTTCTTTGGTACGCGTCAGCTTGCTGCTCTCGTGAAAAGTCTGCGCGAAGAATCCGATCTCCCGGTTTTTCTCAACGCGGACCACACACATTCACTGGCGAAGGGAATCGATGCGGCTAGAGCGGGTTTTGATGCCGTGGGAATCGATTTCTCTGCCTTGCCCTTCGAACAGAATGTGTCTCGCACCAAGGAAGCGGTTGAAGCGCTGAAAGCGATCAATCCCGCCATCCTTGTGGAGGGGGAGATAGGAGACATCGGAACCGGTTCTGAAATTCACGAGACCGCTCAGGTCGAAAACAGAAAGCTCACGACACCGGAGGAAGCGCGACAGTTCGTTCACTCGACCGGAATCGATGTCCTTGCTCCTGCGGTTGGCAACATGCACGGCATGGTCAAGAGCATGGTGCAGGGGGAAACGAAGAAGCACCTGGATATTGAAAGGATTGCCCGAATCAAGCAGGCAACGGGAGTCTTTCTCACCCTGCACGGCGGGTCCGGTACCGAGGACGCCGACTTTCGCAAGGCAATCGCTGCCGGAATCAACATCATCCACATCAACACCGAACTGCGGGTAGCGTGGCGGCGATCGCTCGGAGACAGCCTGGCACGTGACCCTAACGAAGTCGTGCCTTACAGGATTCTGACGCCCGTCATAGATTCTGTGAAACACGTCGTCAGCTCCCGCATGACACTATTCAATGCTCAACGAGCAAGCGAGCCAACAGACGAAGTCGTACAGCTAACACATTGAATCAAACGGATTCGCAATTCTTTAAAACAGGAGAGCTTATGCAACTTGGAATGATCGGTCTTGGACGGATGGGCGCCAACATGGTACGGCGGCTCATTAATAAAGGACACAACTGTGTGGTGTTCGACAGGTCGCCTCAGGTCGTTGGCGATTTGGTCAAGGAGAAGGCTACCGGCGCGGCTTCACTCGCAGAGTTGGTTAAGAAGCTTGAGAAACCACGAGCCATTTGGCTTATGGTTCCCGCCGCAGTTGTCGACAAAACTATCTCTGACTTGCTTCCGCTTCTTGACGCGGGCGACATCTTGATCGACGGGGGCAATTCCTACTACGTCGACGACATTCGGCGCGCCAAAGAACTGGCTCCCAAGCGGATTCATTACGTGGACGTCGGCACCAGCGGTGGCGTCTGGGGTCTGGAACGGGGCTACTGCATGATGATTGGCGGAGAAAACGACGTCATTCATCGGCTCGACCCAATCTTCGCTGCACTCGCTCCAGGAATGGGAGATGTTCCGCGCACGCCGGGCCGGGAGAAGATCGGCGGCACTGCCGAGCAGGGTTATCTGCATTGTGGCCAAAACGGTGCCGGCCATTTCGTCAAGATGGTTCACAACGGGATCGAGTACGGAATCATGGCCGCATACGCTGAGGGCCTGAGCATCCTCCGCTCTGCCAACGTTGGTAAGCAAGAAAACGCTGTCGCCGATGCTGAAACAACGCCCCTGCGGAATCCCGAGGAATACCAGTACGACCTGAACCTGCGCGACGTAGCCGAAGTATGGCGGCGTGGAAGCGTGATTGCATCGTGGTTGCTGGACCTGACAGCTAGTTCGCTTGTTCAGGATGCGAATCTATCAAAGTTTGCCGGCCGAGTCTCGGATTCCGGCGAAGGGCGATGGACCATCAAAGCCGCGATCGACGAAGCGGTGCCCGCACCGGTTTTAACCGCGTCCCTTTACGAGCGATTCAGTTCGCGTGGTGATGCCGATTTTGCCGACAAACTGCTGTCCGCGATGCGTTTTCAATTCGGCGGACATTTGGAAAAATCTGAAGATAAAACAAGAGTGGCTTAAGGAGATGAATGTGACCAATCCTCATTCCGACGCGCTAGTGTTCTTTGGTGCAACCGGAGACCTGGCTTATAAAAAGATATTCCCCGCGCTGCAGGCGATGCTGAAGCGAGGCCACCTCAACGTTCCGGTCGTTGGTGTTGCCAAAGCTGGCTGGACTCTCGAGCAACTCAAGGCGCGTGCGCACGATAGCCTCGAGAAGCACGGCGGAGTCGATCCCACCGCGTTTGAGAAGCTCGCCAGCTTGCTTCGTTACGTCGATGGCGACTATCAGGATCCAGAAACGTTCAAGGCGCTTCGCCGAGAACTAAAGGACGCGCATAACCCAGCGCATTACCTGGCAATTCCGCCAGTTTTGTTTGAAACTGTCGTCGAACAGCTGGCGAAATCGAATTGCTCAAATGGGGCCCGCGTCATCGTTGAAAAGCCGTTCGGGCATGACCTCGCGAGTGCACAGGAGCTGAACAAAGTTCTGCTCAGCGTTTTCGACGAAAGAGACATCTTCCGAATTGACCACTACCTTGGCAAGCGGCCCGTAAATAACCTGCTTGCATTCCGCTTCGCCAACACTTTTGTGGAGGCCTTTTGGAACCGCAACTATATCGAAAGCGTGCAGATCACGATGGCCGAGGATTTTGGTGTTCAGGGTCGGGGAGGTTTCTACGACCAGACTGGAACTATCCGAGATGTAATCCAAAACCATTTGTTCCAGGTGCTGTCGAATCTGGTGATGGAACCGCCGGTTGGCTTTGACAGCGAATCTGTCCGCGATGAGAAAGTGAAAGTACTGAAGTCAATTCCTGCGCTAGAAGCAAAGGATGTTGTTCGTGGACAGTTCCGCGGCTACTTGGACGAAAACGGCGTCGCCAAGGATTCGCAGACAGAGACCTTCGCTGCCTTGAAGTTGGAAATCAATTCGTGGCGCTGGAAAGGGGTTCCTTTCTACCTCCGCGCCGGCAAGTGTTTGCCCACAACCTGCACGGAAATCGTCGCCAAGTTTCACAAGCCACCTTCCCTGATTCCTGACAGTGTTCTGACGGAGAATCATCTGCGGATGCGCATCAGTCCCGACGTAACGATCGCGATGGGGATGATGTCGCTGGCTCCGGCCGCCGAGGGGATCTCGCTTCAAGCCGGGGAAATGGTCGCGAGCCACTCACCAGGCGCCGATGAGATGGACGCCTACGAAAGAGTGCTCGGAGCAGCAATGGAGGCGGACAGAAGCTTGTTTGCTCGCGAAGACTACGTCGAAGAAGCATGGCGAATTGTAGAACCGTTATTGAGAAAGAACTCACCAATTTATCCGTATGTCCCCAACACGTGGGGGCCGAGCGAAGTCGAACGCGTCACCCCACCGGGAGGCTGGCAAGACCCGGTCGTGAAACACGGACTGTCTCCGGTTGCCACCCAGGCTGCGTGAGAAATGAGAAACGAAGAACTCACGATGGTTATGAACGTACTCGCCGATGAAACCGGTGCTGCCCAGGCCGCCGCAAAGGCGATTGCGGCTGAAGCCCATACTGCCGTTGCCGACCGCGGCCGCTTCGTGATGGCCGTCAGCGGCGGTCGCACCCCTTGGATTATGCTACGCACCCTTGCGGAGGAGGATCTTTCCTGGAAGAGCATTCACGTCGTGCAAGTGGACGAGCGGGTGGCGCCCCCGGGTGACAAGGACAGAAATCTCACCCATCTTAGAGAAAGTCTGCTCGATCATTCACCGATTCCTCAGGAGAACATTCATGCCATGCCGGTGGAATCGCCCGACCTCCACACCGCGGCCAGAGAATACGCTTTGCTCCTGGCTAAGATCGCCGGTTCGCCACCGACGCTCGATCTCGTCCATCTCGGCCTCGGACCTGACGGACATACCGCTTCGTTGGTACCTGGAGATCCAGTCCTTAATGTGACCGCAACCGACATCGCTGTGAC
Organism: Terriglobales bacterium; assembly: GCA_035567135.1. Classification (GTDB taxonomy): domain Bacteria; phylum Acidobacteriota; class Terriglobia; order Terriglobales; family Acidobacteriaceae; genus JABDBE01. The sequence continues at coordinate 189,969 of DATMQI010000118.1, read as the reverse complement.
CGGCAGTTACCAGGGAAGGCGGCGAATGACGCTGACATATCCGGCCATCAACCGCGCCCGAAGGATTCTGTGGTTGGCGACAGGCCCTGAAAAGGCCGATGCCCTCTGGCGCTTGCGCCAGGGCGATCTGACGATACCGGCGGGGAGAATCTGCCGGTTGCGGGCCGTGGTTTTCGCGGATAGCGCAGCGGCCGGCGAGCGCGCAGCCTGATTTGTTACACGAGAACAGCATGAACGATTCAATCCAAACCATGCTTGCTGCCGTGGACGACCGGGGGCGCGTGATGCGTTCCGAAGATGCCAACGTGAAGCGCCCGACATGGGAACAGACCGAAGGCAGTCCGTTGCCGCTGGGCGTTACATGGATCGAGGAGGAGCAAGCGTTCAACTTCGCAGTTCACGCTGAGCATGCGGAAAGTGTCACGCTGATGCTGTACGCTGCCACGGATCTAGTGAACCCGCTCGTGGCGTACCGTTTCGACTTTCTGCGCAACAAATCGGGCCGGATTTGGCATTGCCGGATTCCGATCACAAAGATTGGGAACGCGACCTACTACGGATATTCGGTGTCCGGCGAGGCGGTGCCTTACATTCATAGCTTCGATCCGCAGAAAGTTTTGCTCGACCCGTATGCTAAGTGTGTCTTTTTCCCTCGCAATTTTGACCGCCAATTGGCGATGAGAGAAGGATCGAATGCAGGCCGTGCGCCTATGGGCGTGTTGAGCGCCTGCCGTCCGATCTTTGACTGGGGCGACTCCAAACCGCCACGTCACGAGTCGGACGCAATCATTTACGAACTGCACGTGAAGGGTTTCACCAAGAACCCCAACTCCGGTGTAGATCCACTTTGCGCGGGGACGTATGCCGGTCTAGTGGAAAAGATCCCTTATCTGAAAGATCTCGGAGTCACAGTCGTAGAACTGATGCCGATTTTTCAGCGTGATCCTCAGGAGGGCGACTACTGGGGATACATGCCTCTGAACTTCTTCTCACCCCACGTGCAATATTCCAGTACCCCCGACGATGATGGGCAGCACCTTGAATTCAAGAATATGGTGAAGGCATTCCATGAGGCAGGCATCGGCATCGTTCTTGACGTGGTTTACAACCATACCTGCGAAGGAGACCACCGAGGCCCCATCTACAGTTATAAGGGCTTCGACAGCGCCAGTTATTACATGCTGTCGTCTGACCCGGCGAATCCGTACGCAAACTACTCGGGTACCGGCAACACCTTGAATTTCGGCAGGGGCCATGTGCGCAAGATGGTGATGGACAGCTTGCGTCACTGGAAAAAAGAGATGCATATCGATGGTTTCCGCTTTGATCTGGCATCGGTGTTCAGCCGCAATGCGGATGGATCGCTCAACTGGGGTCACGCTCCTATCTTCGCCGAAATTGCCGCGGATCCTGAACTGGGTCAGTTGCGGTTGATCGCGGAGCCATGGGACACGGGAGCCTATCAACTAGGCCGCGGATTTCCCGGCATAACCTGGCTGCAATGGAACGGACGATTCCGGGACGATATCCGCCGCTTCGCTAAAAGTGATCCGGGGATGGTGCCTGACCTGATGCGGCGAATCTACGGCAGCGACGATCTTTTTCCCGATGACCGAGCCGAAGCTTATCACGCCTATCAGAGCGTGAACTTCGTGACTTCGCACGATGGTTTCGCGCTATACGATCTCGTCGCTTACAACCAGAAGCACAACTGGGCGAACGGCAACAACAATCAGGACGGGATGAACGACAACTATAGCTGGAACTGCGGACATGAAGGCGACGAAGGCGCGCCCAGTGAAGTGCTGGCGCTACGCCGCAAGCAGGTGAAGAACTTCTGCTGCCTGCTCATGTTGTCGAATGGAACTCCAATGTTCCGGGCCGGGGACGAGTTCCTGAACACGCAGTTTGGCAATAACAATCCGTACAACCAGGACAACACCACAGGGTGGCTCGACTGGAGCCAGCTTCGGACCAATCAAGACATCTTCCGATTCTTCAAGAAAATGATCGCGTTTCGGAAGAGCCATCCTTCACTGAGCCGTAGCCGCTTCTGGCGAGAAGATATCGACTGGTACGGAACGGGAGAGAGAGCTGACTTGTCGTACGAGTCCCGCAGTTTGGCCTTCTGCCTACACGGCGCCTCTCAAAACGACGATGACATTTACGTGATGATCAACGCGTACTGGGAGCCGTTGGACTTCCACGTCCAGGAGGGTACGGCGCGGGAGTGGGTGAGAATCGTGGACACAGCTTTAGACAGCCCCGAGGACTTCTCTGATCGAGGTGAGCCTCTAAAGGCGGCAAGTTATTTGGTAGCTTCGAGATCGGTTGTGGTTCTACTGCGACGGAGAAAATAGAGAGCAGAAAAAGAAAGGAATGGAGTGCGAGGATTTATGAGTGGAAGATCGAAGGTCATTATTATAGGCGGCGGATTTGGAGGCATGAACGCAGCACAAGCGCTGAAGTCTGCTCCCGTCGATGTTACGCTGATTGACCGGCGCAACTATCACCTGTTTCAGCCGCTGTTGTATCAGGTTGCCACCGGTTCGCTTTCACCCGGCGAGATCGCTGCGCCCTTGCGTGGCGTCTTGAGCCGTCAGAAAAATACTCGCGTGTTTCTGGGCGAGGTTCAAGACATCGACCCGGTGTCGAAACGTGTGCTGCTCGTCGACGGCGCAAGTTTCGAATATGACTCTCTGATTGTCGCGGCTGGGTCGCAAACTTCTTATTACGGCCATGACGTCTGGCAACAGTGGGCTCCTGGGCTGAAAAGCATCGAGGAAGCGACTAACATCCGCCACAAGATTCTCTACGCATTCGAAGTTGCAGAACGCCTTTCCGATCCTGCTGAGCGGCGCGCCTGGCTCAATTTCGTGATCGTAGGAGCAGGCCCCACGGGCGTTGAATTGTCCGGGGCGATTGGCGAAATCGCTCGACAAACGCTCAAGAACGACTTTCGTTCCATCCACCCTGCAGACGCGCAGATCACTCTGCTGGATGCATCCCCGCGTCTGCTCATGACCTTCCCGGAGGATTTGGCACAGAAGGCTGAGCGCTCGCTCGCGAAGCTGGGGGTGCAAACGAAGATGGGGGCGAGGGTCACGAGCGTTGACCGAGACGGGGTAAGCATCGAAATCAACGGTTCCAGCCAGCGGCTTTCCACAAAAACCGTGATATGGGCTGGCGGTGTCACAGTGACGCCATTGGCCAGGATGCTGGCAAAAAGCACCGGCGTTGAAACTGACCACGGCGGAAGAATCAAGGTCGGACCCGACCTTACAATCGCTAATTATCCAGACATCTATGTCGTTGGAGATCTCGCTCTCTCCATAGATTCAAAAGGAAAGCCTCTGCCTGGCGTGGCGCAGGTTGCGATGCAGGGAGGGGCCTACGCGGCGAAGGCGATCGTGAAAAAGGTAAAGGGACAACCCAACCCGAAGCCTTTCAAATATTTTGATAAGGGCAGCCTCGCGGTCATCGGACGTGCGGCCGCCGTGGCCGACGTCTTTGGAGTTCATCTTTGGGGTCTGCCCGCCTGGCTGGTCTGGGCCTTCATCCACCTCGCGTACATCGTCGAGTTCCAGAGCCGGATTCTGGTTTTCATTCAGTGGGCCATTCAAGATATAACTTTCAGTCGTGGAGCGCGACTCATCACTGGCGTGGTGCCAACTGATTTCAACTTTAGTCATACTGTTGCTACGGAGGAGCGTGGGGTCAAGCCCGCGACTGAGAAAAAGAACGAACCAGCAGTGGCTTAACCGAAGCTGAGGCTACCGGGTGGGGATTTTGATTTTTCGACCGTTAAAGAAACTCGCGGAGTCGAAGGGATCTTGCGTTGTGACCTCACAAGCTGTGAGCGACGCGTAGAGATCGAGTCGGGATGAACCCGCGAAAACGTGAACCAGCGGAAAGAAGACTTCGTCCAGCTGTAGAACTGCCTCACTCAAGCCAAAACCAGGCTTGAATGGGCCACCCGCGCGGCGAGGACTTGTCCTTTCATTTTGGACATCGAAGATAGAGTTAGAATCGATATGTGAACCAATCCTCCTCCTCGCCCAAGTTCGTGGCCCGCGCAAGTGCAGCCCTCCTGAAGACTCGGTCAACCATCAATCGCATAACAGCGGCATTGGTCTTGTCCGCGTGTGCAGTTGCGGCCGTCGCACAGAGTGATGCCCCAGCATTCGCAAAGTTCAAAAGTGAGATGATGCCCAAGGTCGGCCGGAAGATCACGGTCGTGGGAACCCTTTACGACGGGAAACAAGGCTTTTGGCTCGCGTTCAACAATTGGGGTGCCTATATCTATGCGGTCAAGGAATCAGGCCTCGAAAAAGAAAACGACCTGTATGCTCACTTTCGCAGGGGCCAGACTATAAAAGTTACTGGCACTCTGAGGCATTTTGCAGAGCCAGTTGCAACGAGGGAAGACGGGCAACACGGGCGATACGTGCAAATTCCCCCTGAGCACTTCTTTTTCGATGCCGCCGAGGGAAAAATGTAACGGCGGCGATAAGTCGACGTTCCTACAATCCTCGCAGGCCCGCCTTCGGCAGAGGTCTCACCGAGTCCGAAGCAAAACAACTAATCCGAGTGATCGAGAGCTATACAGGCGCCTCCCTTACGGCACCCGCTGTCCCAGTGACCGATCCACTGCTGGCGGAATCTGCGTCTCGTTGAAACCTCCTCCCGCGGGGCGCCTTAGTCGCGCGTTCCTTCCGGGATGTCCTCCAGAGAGCGGTAGATCTTCAGCCCAAGGGTCTGGCCGACGCGTACCATTTCATCGGCCCCGGCCGAGGGTCCGCCGACCCGAAGCACGGCATCGCACTTTTCCAGAAGCCGACACGCGATTGGATGGAATATCTCATTGAATGCTTCGTCGCCGATCTCCCGCGACCCAGCCAACGCAACGAGCGGGAGGGCAAACCACTCGCCCAGAAGTGGAATGTGTCCTGCGCGGAAAATGGGCAGCGCATAGGATTCCATCTCCTGAACGTTCCTTCTGATCAAGTCGGGATCGTCATTCGTGCCGGAGCGGTAGGGGCCCGCAATTAATATCATCATCGCATTCACTTTCCTTATACGAGTTACTGCTAGCGAATCCACGCCAGCCACGCCCATCCTACAAGAAGAGTCGCAACCGTGATGGGCAAACCAACCCGGAAATAATCCCAGAAACCAATCTCCATCTCTGGCTTGGCACTCTCAACCACAATGAGATTGGCCACGCTTCCCGTAATCGTCAGGTTGCCCGCCAGAGTTGAAGCCATGGCAAGAGCCAGCCATGCCGTATGTGGATTACTGAAACCGGGGATCAGCGATTTCAGCAGCATCACAGCAGGTACGTTGCTGACGATGTTGCCGAGCAGCGCAACCACCACCGTGAACGTGCCCAGACTTTGCAGGTTCCAGTGTTCGGCCGACCCAAGCAACCGTCCGACGATCCCAGCATTTTCCGCACCACCTACGATCAAAAATAGTCCGATAAAAAACACCAGCAGCCCCCAGTCAACTTCCTGGTAGAGCTTTCTCGGTTCCAGCGTTCTCGTGATGAGCAGCGCCGCCGCACCCAGCGCCGCCATCATCGCGGGAGGCACACCGAAGAAGAATCCGATGACGACCGCAGTCACTACAACGACAGGTTTCGTTAGGTGCGAGAGATCCAGCGCAGGCAGCGGAATTTTTTCGTCTGTCTTCGGTTGCAGCTCAACGTTGCGGATATGAATCCAGTGCAAGACCGCCCAATTGAAAAATAATCCTATGACTGCGACCGGGCCGAGATGAAAAAGAAAATCGTAATATCGGATGCCGGAGAACGATCCAATCAGCATGTTCTGCGGATTCCCAGTGATGGTGGCCACGCTGCCAGTGTTGGACGCGGTGGCAACTGCCAAGAGATACGGCAGCGGCTGCAGTCGCATGCGCCGGGTGATGCCGAGTACGAAGGGCACCATCACCAGGCAGACAATATCGTTCACCAGAAATGCGGAGAGAAACCCGCATGTAAAAATCACTGCGGGCAACAGATGGCCCGGCTTCAATCGTTGCAAGACTACTTCCGCGTTCCACTCGAAAAAGCCCACGAGGCGCAGATTGCCGACGATAAGCATCATGGAAAACAGCAACACCAGTGTGGGAAAATCGATGAAGCGAAGGGCGTCGGAAGGCTGCACCACGCGAAAGGCGAACATGGCGACGGCTCCGATAATGGCGGCACCCGGGCGGTCGATCTTCAGGCCGGGAAACTTCCCGATGGCGAAGACCAGATAGCTTGCCAGGAAAATCACGTACGCCGCCGCCACTCGAGCATCGGGCAACGCCGTCGAAGGAATCAGAGGCATGTCGTCGGCAGAATAACAGGCCAGTAGCTAAGCACCGAATCATCCAACCCAGCGGTGAACACGCAGCCCCGGACGCCTCGTCTGGAGCCGTCAAGCAAAATCTCAGTATAGCGTCGTAGCAGGAATAAATATCTACTTTGGCGAGCCCATCCGTTTTTCCATGCGAATCACCGCCAGCGATTCGCCGTTCTTCAGGGGAACGTCGAGACGTTCTATCTGAACATAGCCTGAGGCGCGATAAAGTGGCACTCCGGTCAAGGTTGCGCCCATTTCGAAGCGGGTGAAACCTGCGGCTGCTGCCGCTTTTTCGCAAGTCTCAAGGATCATCCTGCCAATACCGCGGCGCACCCAATCCGGGTGGACAAAGAAAGCACGGATCTTCGCGGCGTCCTGCTGAGGATTCAGCAACGAGTCCTCTCTTCGCGTCCAGCGGTCGCCACCAAAAAGTGTTTTGCGTTTACTCCAACCACCACAGCCGACAATTAGGGCGGTCTCCGATATTTCTTCCACGATGTAATAGGTTCCATCCGCGATTAGTTGGCTGTCGACACCGTAGATGGTTTGCAGTGCGCCCTCAATCTGAGCAGGCGTGTAATCCGCTGTCTGCAATCCGCGCACCGACGCATCAATCAGTACCCGGAGGGCCGGGATATCCGCGGAAACAGCTTGGCGAAGAGTGAGATTCATGAGCGACGAAAAGTGTATCAAGCCCACGACCGCGATTCCCGCGTTGCGGGCAAGAACCGAGATCCCTCGCTTCGCTGGGGATGGCGACTACATTTTCGAAATTTCTTGAAGGTCTAGCGCGAACCGTCGCGGTGGCGAAGCCAATCCAGAAACATCTGCTCGATCGGTTTGTCATAGGTCATCATCAGGTGGCGGATGGTGTGGCCGCTGACAAAATGGCAGACTTCCTCGGCGAGGTTCTTGGCGTGGTCCCCGGCGCGCTCGAGCGATTGGGTCATGAAAATCACTTGCAGACTAGCCTGGCGCTGCGAGCCCTCTGGATTTTCGATGTGCCGCAGAAAGATCAAGTTGCGCAGACGATCCATCTCGGCGTCGGCGCGTAATACATCGACAGCCTTCTTCACATCACGAGTGGCAAAGGCGTCCCCGACGTCGGATAACATTTTTTCGAGCACGGTCGCCATGTGCGTAAGGTCGCGCGTGTCCTGGGGATCAATTCGATGGCCCGCCGATTGCGCGCTGCTGGCAAAACTGAGTAGCAGATCTCCGATGCGTTCCAGGCTGATCATGAATTTCATGCAGGCCAACAACTCGCGAGCTTCGGTTCCGTTCACCTGCGTGATGGCGAGCGTGACCCCGTCGTCGATTTCCCGGTCCAGCGTGTCCAGTTCCTTCTCCCGCTCTCGTATGGTATCGAGCAATGGCGAAGAGCCGGTCGCAATGCCTTCGGCGGCAGCCGAGGCGGCGTCCCTAGCAACGGCACAAGCTTCAATCGTTCTTTTGACCAAGTGCGAGTAGGCAGGCTTGGGCGGAGTGTTTACGGCAGCAATACTCATCGCAACTTCCCTCGGCTCACGGAATGGACGTGCTACATTCGGTCGTCTTCGCTGCCGGCCTAGAATGGCGGTCACCGCCCAAGCATAGGGTCTTTCTATGAAGCAAGTTGTTAAAAGGTTGTAAATTCTTGGGCAGAGAGGTCAATGTAAGGCGTTCGGGTCCGTCCCGTCTTTGAGGAGAAGGCCACGCGCGGTGACCTCATCGCGTGAACGAAGCAGGAGTCGTGCGTGTCGATCAGTTCAAATCGGAGACTTTAAACCTTTTCACGTCAAAACTGCAACGGAGTTTTGACTCGGAGCATCAACAACAACACATAGCAATGTGGTAAGAGCCACAGTCGCCTTCGCGGTCCAGCCCCCCCTAGATCGTCGTTCCGCTGCGAAGGCGGCTGGTGCTCCCTGCATCTCTCGACCAAGGTGCAATCCGCTCTTGGTAATTTTGACTTCTGCTGTCAAACTACGCAGGGAAGCGTGCATCCGCGTCAGCGGTTTCCGATACCACGATCGTGTTATTCGCCGCCCAACGTTCCGTGGTAGCAATAAAACACTGGATTTCGTGATGTGTTCTCCGCCGTATTGGCGCAAAGTGCTTTCAAGCGTGGCCGAAAGAGGGATGCGCCCGAGACACGACGGACGCAGGAGGTGCTTCGTGGGAGCTTATGCAGGAAAGTACAACGGATTCGACAGCCGAAGTCAGGTTTCTCGTGACGGCAGATTCGGGCAGGTCATCGGCAACAGTCCTGCCATTGAATCGGTGTTGGAACAAGTCCAGCTTGTTGCATGTACGGATTCCACTGTTCTTATTCAGGGAGAGACCGGCACCGGCAAGGAACTCATCGCCCAGGCCGTTCACAATCTCAGCTCGAGGGCTGGACGTTCGTTCGTGAAGCTGAATTGCGCCGCCATTCCGTTCGATCTCCTGGAAAGTGAGCTCTTCGGCCATGAGAGAGGAGCGTTCACTGGAGCCATCGCACAAAAGATTGGCCGTTTTGAGCTGGCGGACAAAGGCACGCTCTTCCTGGACGAGGTGGGCGATATTCCACCCGCACTGCAACCCAAACTGCTGCGCGTTCTGCAAGAACAGGAGTTCGAGCGTCTGGGCAGCGCGCGCACTCACCGGGTGGATATTCGCCTTGTGGCTGCCACGAACCGCGATCTAACGGAGATGGTGAGTCGAGGCAAATTCCGCAGCGACCTTTACTATCGTCTAAATGTATTTCCGATTGCGTTGCCGCCGTTGCGGGAGCGGCGCGAAGACATTCCCGCGTTGGTCACGCACTTTGTCGATATATTCGGCCGCCGGATGGGCAGGCAAATCCAACACATTCCATCGGAAACGATGTCGGCGCTGAGCTCGTACCCGTGGCCGGGGAATATCCGCGAACTGCAGAACCTGATCGAACGTGCCGTGATCCTTTCTGACGATGGCGTGCTTCCCGACCCTTTGCCAGCGACCTGGACGCAGAGCGTCTTCAGTGCAGCCACCACTCTGAAGGATTCAGAGCGCGCGCTGATTCTGCAGACGCTGGACGATGTCGGTTGGGTGATCGGCGGCGCGAAAGGCGCAGCGGCCAAGCTTGGATTGAAGCGTACTACGCTGCTTAACAGAATGAACAGAGTCGGGATTTCCCGGCCTCGTTTCCATAGCAGAGAATATGTCGCCGACCCAGCCGCGTAGGAACCAGAGCGGGTGCTGCCATCGATTCCGATGGCCACGGCGAAATGGGTTGGGAACCGCAAAAAGGGAGCGCCAAAATGAGTGATTCAGTAATGCCCGTGTGATCGAAGGTCTCCATCCTAGGTCTCCATCCTACCCCCAATAGAAGGCATGAAGCTATACAACTAGGCTGGGCCTTTGAGGGACTTCAGGTAAGTGACAACCTGCCATCGTTGCCGCTCAGGCAAACTGCCCCAAGCTGGCATACCCTTATCGACATCTCCGGTTGTGATAAACCAGAAAAGCTCTCCGTCCGATGCTGATTGCGCAGGTCCTTCAGATAGTGCGGGGGCGGTTCCGGTTCCGATCCCTTTAGTTCCATGGCAAGAGCCGCAGTTCGTGGCATATAGTCTTGATCCTGCCAGGGCGGCCGCCGCTTGGCCCGCGTAAGGGTTCTTCAATTGACTGCTGGATGCGGGTGCATTATGAAAATGAGCGTCTTGCGCTACGAGTATTGAAGTCGGGAGTATAAATACAATCGCGGTTATTGCCGCAGTGAGAAAATAAGAGCGAGCATCGACTCTCATGATTATCCTCGAGCGACCCTCGCCGATTATCCAGAGCGTTGGGTGCACGCCTTGCATAGCATTGGCCGCTTCTGAATAGAAGCAAGTTCTTTGCCATTGTTCGGGGCACGAAACGCTCGTCCGCACCGGACTTGGTGACCGCCGCTCAACATCCGCGTCGAATGACCGACACTATTGTAAAAGAAGCTCTTTCTCATCCGGAGCCAAAGTAAAGGTGGAGTGGGTTTTTCCTTCCCTGGGTTTCTGTTTTAGCATGGCCCACGGAATGCTTGTCTCTGAAACGGAAAGGGGATTGTGATGGTGAAACTAAAAGTGAATGGCATCGACCGCACGTTCGATGGCGATGCCAACATGCCCCTATTGTGGTACCTGCGCGACGTATTGGGATTGACGGGAACAAAGTTTGGTTGCGGCATGGCGCTTTGCGGGGCCTGCACTGTTCATAAGAATGGCGAATCAATCCGGTCGTGCGTCACCCCGGTGATCCAGGTGGCGGGTAGTGAGATTCGAACCATTGAGGATCTTGGGGCAAACGGCCTTCATGCGGTTCAACAAGCGTGGATGGAGGTGAACGTTCCGCAATGCGGATATTGTCAATCCGGTCAGATCATGCAGGCGGTTTCTCTGCTCAAAAGCACTCCTCATCCCACGGACCAGCAAATCGATGATGCCATGGCGGGTAATATCTGCCGCTGTGGAACCTATCAAAGAATTCGCCAAGCGATCAAGCTGGCAGGGGAGAGAGTCGCATGAGCCAAATCGAAAATGTAAGCCGGCGGCGGTTCCTCAAAGGAGCCTTCGGGGCTGGCGCGCTGATCCTCGCCGTGCGGTACATTCCACCAGTCTTCGGTCAGGCAACACCGCTGGATGCTCAAACCGACGCGGACCGAGCCACCTTCCATCCGAATGTTTTTGTGGGGATTCAGCAAGATGGAACTGTATACATCGTGGCTCACCGGTCGGAGATGGGAACTGTTATCCGCACATCCTTGCCACTCGTAGTTGCAGACGAACTTGACGCTGACTGGAAGCGGGTGAAAATCGATCAGGCAATCGGTGATAAGCGCTACGGAGACCAAAATACAGATGGCTCGCATTCCATAAGAAGTTTTTTTGACACCATGCGAGAGTGCGGTGCCGCGGCGCGCTGGATGTTGATCCAGGCCGCGGCGCAACAGTGGAACGTTTCCGCATCGGAGTGTTCAACCGAACTCCATTCGGTGGCTCACAAGGCAACGGACCGCCACCTGGGGTACGGTGAACTGGCGGGAAGTGCGGCGCGCCTCACCGTGCCGAAGAAGGAACAGCTTCAGTTGAAAAAACCTTCGGAGTGGCGCTACATCGGAAAAGGAATGACCAGTGTCGACCTGGAAAAACTCTGCACTGGAAAGGCGATGTATGGAATGGACGCGCGCTTGGATGGCATGGTGTACGCATCCATCGAACATCCCCCCGTCTTCGGCGGGAAGGTAAAGACTCTTGACGACCAGGAGGCCTTGAAGGTTGCGGGGGTACATCAGAGGGTTAGCATTGATCCCTTTAAACCTCCCGCCGCCTTCCAACCTTTGGGCGGTGTCGCCGTCATTGCCGATAACACCTGGGCGGCTTTCCAAGGCCGCAAAAAGCTCAAGATAACCTGGGACAACGGGCCGAACGAATCCTATGACTCAGTTGAATACAAGAAAGAACTTCGGGAAACAGCGCACAAGCCCGGGAAGCTTATCCGTAGCGTGGGTGACTCAGACAAAGCATTTCCTACGACGAATCTGTTTGAAGCTGACTACTACGTTCCACTCCTTGCCCATGCTCCTATGGAGCCGATGGTGGCGCTGGCGGAATTCAAGGAGGGAAAAGTCACTGCCTGGGCGCCCACGCAGAATCCTCAGGCCGTGCAGGCAATTGTGTCCTCCGAACTTGGCATTCCGATCGGGGACGTGATTTGTCACGTCACATTGCTGGGCGGCGGATTTGGAAGAAAATCCAAACCGGATTATGTTGCCGAAGCCGCGGTGTTATCGAAAAAGCTGGGCCGCCCGGTAAAAGTTGTGTGGACTCGCGAAGACGACGTCAAGTTCGACTATTACAACGCCGTGGCTTCGATGTACTTGAAGGCAGCGCTCGATGACAAGGGAAAGCCTACGGCGTGGCTGCAGAGATCGGTCTTTCCACCAATTACTTCCATCTACGATGTGAACGCAGTTTATGGCGACCCGCCGCACCTGGCGCAGGGTTGGACGGATCTTCCCTATGATCTGCCCAACATACGGATCGAGAACGGTCCGGCGCAGGCCCATGTCAGGATTGGCTGGTTGCGATCTGTGGCCAATATCTATCACGGCTTCGGAGTTCAGTGTTTCACCGACGAACTGGCGCATCGCGCTAATCGCGATCCGGTGGAGTATATGCTCGACCTTATCGGTCCGCCTCGCACCTTGGACTTCACTAACGTGAACTATCCGAACTACGGTGCGGATTACAAAACCTATCCCTGGGAGACGGGCCGCTTGCGGAAAGTGATCGAAATGGTCGCCGACAAGTCGGGTTGGGCCAAAAAGAAAAGCGCAAAGGGTCACGGCTTTGGATTCGCAGCCCACCGCAGTTTCTTAACTTACGTGGCAACGGTCGTTGAGGTGGAGGTGAGTGATGACGGTGAGATCCGCATCCCTCGCGTTGACACAGCACTAGACGCGGGACTCGTGGTCAATCCAGAAATCACACGCGCCCAATTCCAAGGCGCGGCGGTTTTCGGCACGAGTATCGTACGCAGCGGAGAAATTACCGCCAAGAACGGCGTAATTCAGCAATCCAATTTCAACGATTACCCTGTGGCTCGGATCAACGAGGTTCCACTGCAAACCAACGTTTACATTACGGACAGCAGCGCGCCGCCCGCCGGCGTGGGAGAGCCGGGAGTGCCGCCATTCGTCGCTGCGTTTTGCAATGCTATTTTTGCCGCTACGGACACGCGGGTTCGTGATTTGCCGCTCTCCAGCAACAGCAATTTCGGATAACGCTTGCCGGGATCAGCAGAAAGGAGATTTCCCATGACACTCGATAACCGCGGCTCGGATCAATCTTGCCCTGATGCGTCGCCGTCGCAAGACAGAAACGCGAAACATGATGCCACCCTAAACAGGAGAGAATTCATTGGCATGACTGCGGCATCGCTCTTGATGGCTGGAAGTTTAGGCGGGGCAGCAGCGCCGAAGCCGGACAGCAAAAACGAAATTCCCTATCGAACGCTCGGCCGCACCGACGAAAAAGTCTCACTGATCGGGCTCGGCGGGTATCACTTGGGTAAGCAGAGCGATCCTGAAGAGAGCATTCGCATTATTCGCACGGGAATCGATGAAGGAATCAATTTTCTCGATAACTGCTGGGACTACAACGGCGGCGAGAGCGAAATTCGGATGGGCAAGGCGCTGCGCGACGGTTATCGCCAAAAGGCATTCTTGATGACCAAAATCGATGGCCGTAACAAAGCTGCAGCAGCAACCCAGCTCAATGAATCCTTGCGGCGGCTGCAAACGGATCGAATTGACTTACTCCAGTTCCACGAAGTGATTCGCGATTCCGATCCCGACCGAATCTTTGCTGCTGGTGGAGCGATCGAGGTCGTCCTCGAAGCCCAGAAGGCGGGCAAGGTCCGTTTCATCGGCTTTACTGGGCATAAAAGCCCAGACATTCACTTGAAGATGCTTGCGACCGCGTCCAAGCATAGCTTTACATTCGATGCGGTTCAGATGCCTCTCAACGTAATGGACGCGCACTTCGACAGTTTTGAAAAAAAGGTCTTACCGGTTTTGACCAAGGAGGGCATCGGAGTTCTCGGCATGAAAGCCATGGGCGACCATTTCATTCTCGCAAGCAAAACAGTTACGCCGGTCGAGTGTCTACACTACCCGATGAATCTCCCAACCAGCGTCGTTATCACTGGCTGCGATTCGCTCGCGATCCTGCAGCAAGCCCTCAACGCTGCCCGCAGTTTTCAGCCCATGGATTCTTCCCAAGTTGCGGCGCTCCTGGCAAAAACCGCGAAGACTGCGGAAGCAGGGCAGTTTGAACTTTACAAAACCACTCACCACTTCGATGGTACGGTGGCTAACCCACAATGGCTTGGGTAGGAACGGATAATGTTAGAACCAAGAATTTGATTTGACGCACTAAAATTGTGGAAGCGGGTCCAATTCCTGCGGTGCTGGCCGCAGCTCATCTGAGCCGTTTTCGGGCCGGGAAATTCCCAGCTTCCGCATCTTGTGGATCAAGGTCGTGCGCTTCAGGCCAAGTTTTGCTGCCGCGCCTTTCGGCCCGCCAATTACCCAGCTGACGGCTTCCAGTGTGCGCAGAATAAGAGTGCGCTCGGAGTCCCTCAGCGTCGTACCAGCTGTAGCAGAAGCAACCGGCGCGACGGCGAGAACTTGTGTTCCAACCGGCGGCAAAGGATTAGGCAACACACCATCGTTGGAAAGAATTACGGCGCGTTCGATCAGGTTCTGCAGTTCGCGGATGTTTCCCGGCCAATGATACGAACTCAGCGCCGACATGGTTTCGGGAGGAATGTGTTCAATTTCGCGCCCCATCCGCCGGCCGCAGGTCTCTGCAAAATGCATTACCAGGAGCGGAATGTCTTCGTGGCGCTCCCGCAACGGCGGCAGTCGAATGGGAAATACATTCAGACGATAATAAAGGTCGCTGCGGAATTCGCCTTGACTCACCATGTCCGTCAAATCCCGATTCGTTGCAGCCACCAATCGGACGTCCACCTTGTGAGTGCGCGTGCTGCCCAGAGGCTCGAACTCCTGTTCCTGCAGAACGCGCAGCAGTTTGGGCTGTAGCCCTGGCGGAATGTCGCCCACCTCATCCAGGAAGAGCGTGCCTCGGTCGGCCAGTTCGAAACGGCCAATCTTTTGCGCGATGGCTCCGGTGAATGCGCCCTTTTCGTGGCCAAAAAGCTCACTCTCCAGCAAGTCCAGCGGAATAGCAGCGCAATTCAATCTTACGAAGGGACGTCCGCACCGCAGGCTGAGGTTGTGAATCGCGTGCGCGATCAACTCCTTGCCGGTGCCGGTTTCGCCCTGGATAATCACGGTAGAATCCGTCGGCGCAACACGTTCGACTTGTTCGAGCACCGCTTCCAGCGCTGGACTGTTGCCTATGACCTGCTCGAACCTGCGCTCATAAGAAACTTGATCACCACTTCCGAATCTTGCGATAGCTGCCACAGAATACCTCCTGGCGCACCAGTGTTACTTCGCTATAAGGCTCAACTCGCCAGCGCTGCTCGAACACTCCCGAGCAAAGCTTCATCGTCGAATGGTTTTGCCAGGAACTCCACTGCGCCCGCTCTCAGGGCCTGCAACCTCATTTTTGTGTCGCCGTGGGCCGTGATGAAGATAGTCGGAATCCTGCAACGCTCGGCGTTCAGCTTGGCCTGCAATTCCAGACCGGACATGCCCGGCATTCGGATGTCTGCAATCAGACATGCTGTTTGTTGATGCTGATCGGATTTCAGGAACTCCTCCGCTGATGCGAAAGCCTGCGACGATAATCCGACTGATTTCAGCATTCCTTGCAATGCGCTGCGCATCAAGTCATCGTCATCCACGATCACCACTAATTTCGTCTCTCCTTGGATGGCCATACTTGAGAACTTAGCAGCGTCGCCAAAGGCGCACAATCATACTTTGGTATGTGAGTTCTCATACTGTTGAGACACTCCCATCACTGACGAAGCCGTTGCATTTTGTGGCATTCCGGGGGCGGAGTGAACTCGTGCCTTTGCAGAACTGACGTGAAGGTTGTCTGCAGCGGTGTTTAGCGTTATTCGTGGATGTCGGCTTTACTGGGTAGGGTGAGATGAAAACTGGCACCGCGAGGAGAATTGTCAGTCGCCCACAATCGTCCGCCATGCGATTCCACAATCGAGCGGCTGATCCGCAGTCCCATGCCGGTGCCATGAACTTTCGTTGTAAAAAAAGCATTGAAGATCTGCTCCGCTTGCTGTTGAGGCAGACCTACGCCGGTGTCGCTGACCAACACCATTACATGCTCGTTCTCCGATGGCTGCGACTTGATAATTAACTCGCGTGTCCCCTCCACGCCTTTCATGGCGTCGATGGCATTCATCATGAGGTTCATCAGCACCTGCTGCAATTGCACGCGATCTCCCGTGATCCAGGGGATGTCCGTTAACTCAGTGCGGACTGATATCGAGTGTCTCGAAGCCTCGTGCTGCAGCAGCACGATCATTTCTCTAATCACTTGGTTTACATCAACCGACTCCCGCTGCAAAGTACCCTTCTGGAAGATCAGGCGGATCCTGCTGATGATTTCCGCCGCGCGGGTTGCGTCTTTGACCATTCTCGAGGCCGCTTCGCGCGCTTCTTCCACATTCGGTTGCTCGCGCGTAAGCCATCGCAGGCAAGTGCTGGCGTCGGTGACGGCGGCGGCAATGGGCTGATTCACTTCGTGAGCCAGGGAGGCTGTCAGCTCTCCCATCGTGGTTACGCGATTGACATGTGCAAGATCCAACTGCGTCAGACGCAGCGCCTCTTGGGTGCGGGCGCGAGATTTCTCGACTTGCCGTTTTATCTCCATTAATCCCGTGATCAGCAAAGTCGCTATCAGGAAGACCGCAAACCGCAAGATGGTAGCTGGTTCGTGGGCTGGCGGAAGTGTTCTCCACAGAAAAAAGTGT
Source organism: Terriglobales bacterium (assembly GCA_035567135.1). GTDB lineage: Bacteria > Acidobacteriota > Terriglobia > Terriglobales > Acidobacteriaceae > JABDBE01. The sequence continues at coordinate 173,167 of DATMQI010000118.1, read as the reverse complement.
TCAAAGAATACGGCGGAAAGGGCCACAGACAACAGGCCAGGGCCCAAGCCTCCGAAGAGGCTGCTTACGGTGACTGCGAGAAGGAAACACGACGAAGGGGCATCGATAGGCCAAGCGATGGCGAGAGCGATTGGGCAGGAAACCACAGCTAGACCGTAACCTTGCAGTTTGGAAACGATTTTCATTCGCGACCGTTCCGGCTACTTCCTGTCAGTCGGAAGCTCCAGCTCCACCGCCATTCTGACCATGTGCGCCAGTGATTCGGCTCGCAGCTTCCGCATCACGTGCCCCAATGGATATTCGACGTGATTTCGCATCGTCATCGACGACAAATACTATTGGGTGCCTGCCGGCGTCATCACGCGGTCGACTCTGGAGGGTAGGGTACCACCGATTTTCTTTTTCTGTTAAAGCAACCGAACCCAGGTCACCGCCATTGCGGTTTTACAACTCCTCCGAGGCCTCGATGCGGAAGTGCAGCCTTTGGGGCCGTCCAAATGTGGACAGCACTATCGGCGGGTCGACACTAACGACTGGTAGTTTTCTTCGCAGAGTAATTGAACCCCATTGGAAACTCTTGGCTTAAGGCAACCGGGACGTTTGGAGCTCTGCATGCTTTAGTGATGTCGGAGAGGACGAGATCGTCATGGCGAATAAAAAGACGAACAAATGTGTGCACATACCATGTCTGTGCGATGTACCGAACGGAGAAGAATACTGCGGAGACGCGTGTCGTGAGGCAGGCAGCGAAGATGTGGAAATCGCCTGTCAATGCGATCATCCGGTGTGCCCACTCACGGCTCAGCAGTTTGTCTCAGGCAGTGCCATTGACGTGGCTAACTAATAGCGGACAGGTGGCGGCCTTACCGCCGCCTTCCCGCAGGAGAATGAATGTGAAGCTTCTAAAACAAAGTTTGGCGCTTTTGCTTTCCGGGTGCCTTCTGTTAGCTACCGCGCCGGAAGGGTTCGCCGCGCAGGCGGACCAACCTGGCGCACAACCGCCAGTTCAGGCCGCGCCCCAGACGCCGGAACAGTTGCAGCAACTGGTCGCGCCGATCGCATTGTATCCGGATGCGCTGGTGGCCCAGATCCTGGCGGCTGCAACCTATCCCGATCAAGTTGTCGAAGCCGACCGCTGGCTGCAGCAACATCCCGATCTTAAGGGCCAACAACTCGGTCAAGAAGTCGATAAGCAGCCTTGGGATCCCAGTGTGAAGGCACTTGTCGAGTTTCCTTCGGTGCTCGGCAATATGGACAAGAATCTTTCCTGGACCTCGTCGTTAGGCGATGCTTACGTCAATCAACAGCAGGACGTGATGAACGCTGTTCAGGTAATGCGCGACCGCGCGGAGAAGGCAGGCAACTTAAAGAGCTCATCGCAAGAAAAGGTGAGCAAGCAAGGGCAGACCATCGTGATCGAGCCCGCTGACCCTGAGGTCGTTTACGTTCCGGAGTATGACCCTTGGCTTGTTTATGGAGCACCCATTGGGATCTGGCCGGGCTGGTATTCGTATCCAGGGTTGTTTATTGGCGGTCCCGGAATTGCGTTTGGCCTGGGATTTGGAATCGGCTTCTTTGGTGGGTTTGGCTGGGGCTGGCATCACTGGGGAGAGGACTGGCATCATCACAACGTCATCTTCAACCACAATACCTACATTTCTCACAGCAGGGTTTTCGTCAATCGCAACAACTTCAACCGCGCGGGCGGATTTCATGGAGCGAACGGATTTCATGGCGGAGGATTCGCTGGTGGTCAGCACGGATTTTCTTCGTCACACGCCTATGCTGGCACCCATTCCGGCGCATTCAGTGGATTTAATCATGGTGGAGTTTCGAGAGGCTTCTCCGCTCGCGGACAGTCAAGCTTTGGCGGTGGCTTCCATGGTGGCGGAGGTTTCCACGGAGGCGGCGGCTTCCACGGAGGAGGAGGCGGACACCGGTAACTCGCTTCCGTTACCACAATCCGATTGATTGATATGGAGAAAGGATTTATGCGCACGAACAATATGAAGCTGGAAACACTTGAAACATTTATCGTGAGGCTTGCTTGCGGATTCGCATCCAGCTTCGTGCTGGTGTTGCTGTTGGGCTTGCTGCTCGTGGTGGGCTTCGAGGGATCAAGTTTTGCTCAGGAGCCACCGTCCAAGACTTTTTCCTCTCCGGGAGAAGCTAGTAACGCTCTCTTTCAGGCTGCACAAAACGCGGACGAGCAGACTCTGGAAGCGATACTCGGAGCAGGAAAGGAAGTTACTTCATCGAACGACGAAGTCGAAGACCAACTCGAACGCGAGCAGTTCACCAAGAAATATCAGGAGATGCACCGTCTGGTTCGAGAGCCCGATGGAAGCACGGTACTGTATATCGGCGCAGAAAATTGGCCCTTTCCTATCCCGCTAGTCTCGGAGAACGGTAATTGGCACTTCGATTCCAAAACTGGTACAGAGGAAATTCTCTTCCGCAGAATCGGAGAAAACGAAACCACCGCAATTGAAGTGTGCGAGGAATTCGCCTTGACAAAGACGGAAGGCGACGCAAAAGCAACTAATGCCAAAGCAGTTAGCCAGGACCCCATCACACGGTTCGCGCAGAGCCTGATCACACCGAACACCGCGAATGCTGGCAGCAACACTGGCGCTACCGGCGACAAAGAACCCCATCTTTTCTACGGGTACTATTTTCGAAGAGTATCAGGAACGTCTGTGGACGCTAGCGGCAAAAAGAAGGGCCTGGCTTTGGTGGCGTATCCGGCGGACTACCGGTCGTCCGGAGTAAAGACTTTCGTAGTCACACAAAAGGGTATTGTTTTTGAGAAAGACCTCGGGCCTGGCACCCCGACAGTCGCACCGACGATCAGCGCACGTGGTTCAGGTTGGCGCCCGGCCGAGTCTGGTCCGCAAAACGGAGTCAGATCGCAATGAGCGATCATCGAATAAAGTGGAGTATCTTGGAGAATGAAATTATGAGCGAGACAACCAGGAAATCAACAAATCCATCAGCCGCTAGCAGTGGAACCGTTTCACTTGGTGGTGAACTAACGGTCAATCGCCTTGGGTTCGGGGCTATGCGCCTTACGGGCGACGGAATCTGGGGACCGCCTAGAGATGCCGCGGCCGCAATTACTGTTTTGCGCCGAGCTATCGAACTGGGAGTCAATTTCATCGATACGGCCGATTCGTACGGTCCGAATGTCAGCGAAGAGTTGATCGCGGAGGCGCTGGCGCCTTATCCCGACGATCTTGTCATCGCGACGAAAGGTGGATGGAATCGTCCCGGGCCGAACCAGTGGACCCACGATGCCAGCCCGGCGCACTTGCGTCAGGCGGTGGAAGGCAGCCTGAAGAGATTGCGCCTCGACCGGATCGACGTCTACCAACTGCACGTGCCCGATCCGGTGATACCGCTTGACGCCTCGATTGAAACCCTGGCCAACCTCCAATCGGAAGGGAAGATCCGCTTGATCGGATTGTCCAATGTCACAGTGGAACACATCGAACGGGCGCGGAAAATTGTGCCGATCGTGTCGGTGCAGAACCGCTACAGTTTCGCCGATCGCGAATGGGACTACGTGGTGGATTATTGCGAGCGCAATGGGATCGCGTTTATCCCGTGGTTTCCGCTCGGAGCAGGCAGCGTGGCCGGCAAGTTGCTGGATAGGATTGCGAAGTCGCGCCAGCTAAAACCGATTCAAGTCGCATTGGCGTGGCTGTTGAAGCGGTCACCGATTATGCTGCCTATCCCAGGGACCTCCTCGGTTGCCCATCTTGAGGAAAATGTGCGAGCCGGATCGTTGCAATTGACTGAGGAAGAATATATGGACCTGACAGGGATCGCCGAGTTGGCTTCCTGAGCTGTCAGGAGAAGCGCGACTCTTTCGGCGTGACGCGCGAGCGCATAGCGGCGGCATACTCCCAGCCGCCGATTATGTTGATCCGCGCATAATACCCTCTGTCTTGATAGTAACTATTTCACGCTGCTTGAAGCGTCTGAGTCTGCAATCAGATTTAGAGTTGTCGAAAGAGAATTTCCAGCCAATGAATCTCCGACGTGCCCTATCGGAATTCAGACCCGATCTCTGCACATTCCGGTGGTGTACCGCGCCAAATCGTACATCGCATTCCTTGACCGCCTGCTGTGCAGCCGTTGTCGGGAGACCACGTATGGGATCGAGCAAATAACCGCTAGGAGAACCACATCCGCCAAATAAGTCAACATCGCGCACCTCCGTTATGGGGGAATGCACTTCTGTAGCCATTCTGCTCCGTACTTGCAGCTCAGCTACTCTTCACAAATACTCTTCACAAACCCGAGAATCCGAAGGGATTCCAGGGGAGTCCAACCTCTCCTCGAACCCCAGAGCCCTGTCGAAATACGGACGCGGTGTCAATCGCAGGACTTCTTATCCAAGTTTCGTTAGGCTCCTGGCCCACACCCTAGTTCCAGGTCGCTGAAAATACACACGCTAACCATTTGCAGAGGATTGGAGTGCGGCGTGCATTTTCCTCTCGGAACGGAGAGACAGACAACATGCAAGCAACAGAAGGATATCTCGGAAACGAACAGCGCCTGGAGCACAGCATTCCCCTGAATCGAACTGAGGAGATGCAGGACGTTCTCTCGCGCCACCTGCCGGCGTTTTACCGAAAAGCCTATCGACAATTGGGCAACGCAGCCGATGCGGAGGATGCCGTGCAGGACGCGCTGCTCTCCGCCTACAAGCACTTGGACCAATTCAAGGGTCAGGCGCAAATGTCGACGTGGGTCACGGCCATCGTCACGAATTCGGCGCGGATGCAGTTGCGCAGACGGCCACGGCAAATCCACCTGTCACTCGATGAACGATTCGGCGAGGAGCAGGAGTTTTGCTTGTCGGAGCTACTGCCGGCTGACGAGCCAAGTCCTGAAGACGAGACCCGCACATCCGAGCTGCACAGAAATCTGCTGCGCTTCGTAGCCCAGCTCTCGCCTCCATTGCGTAAGGCGTTCCAGTTGCGCGAATTGGATGGTTTGAGCACGAGCGAAACAGCGCAGGCCCTCGGAATCGCAGACGGAACAGTGAAGGCCCAACTCGCAAGGGCGCGGGCAAAGCTCAGGCGGTTGATGAGCGGGGCCCTCGACGCGAAGCCTTGTTCAGTGCGTGCGAACTGACAATCGTCGCTAATTGAAGATCAGTAATTGACAAACGGGAAAGAAGCGTTATGTGGATTGTTCGACTGGCATTACGGCGGCCCTACACCTTTGTAGTGATGGCCATACTCATCCTGGCGATGGGCGCGATTTCAATCTACCGCACTCCCACCGACATCTTCCCGAACATTAATATTCCAGTAGTTAGCGTCATTTGGGTTTACACAGGCATGGTTCCGAAGGACATCGCTGACCGGATCGTCAGCGTCACCGAGCGGAACCTGACCACCGTCGTAGATAACATCGAGCATATCGAGTCGCAGTCGCTGTACGGGGTCGCTGTGGTCAAGGTATTTCTGCAGCCGAACGCGAGCATAGACCGCGCCATCGGGCAACTCACAGCAAGCTCTCAAACCCAATTGAAGCAACTGGCTCCCGGAACCACGCCTCCACTCATCATCGCCTACAGCGCATCAAGCGTGCCGGTGTTGCAGCTAGCACTCTCGGGTCAGGGCCTTTCCGAGCAGGCACTGAACGACTATGGCCTGAACTTCATTCGGACCCAGCTCATTACGGTTCCGGGGGTAGCGGTGCCCTATCCCTACGGTGGCAAACAGCGCCAGGTACAAGTCGACATAAACCCGTCGTTGTTACAGTCGAAAGGTCTTTCTGCGCTGGACGTGGTGAACGCAATCACACTCCAGAATTTGATCCTTCCCACCGGCACGTCCAAAATCGGCGGCAAGGAGTATGACGTCGACATTCCCAACGCGGCGCCGCAGACCATGACGGACCTGAACCGCATCCCGATCAAAACAATCGGAAACACTACGATCTACATGAAAGATGTCGGTTGGGTACGCGACGGCTTTCCCCCGCAGACCAACATCGTACGTGTGAACGGTCAGCGTTCGGTGTTGCTGACGATCCAAAAAGCCGGAGATGCTTCAACGCTCAGCGTGATTTCCGGCATCAAGTCTCTGCTGCCGCAGATTGCGGCCACGGTTCCCCCTCAGTTAAAGATGGAACCACTGGCGGATCAATCCATATTTGTTCTAGGCGCGATCAGCGGCGTCGTCCGGGAAGCCCTGATTGCAGCGTGTCTCACTGCCTTCATGATCCTTACGTTTCTTGGCAGTTGGCGAAGCACGCTCATCATCGCGACCTCTATCCCTCTGGCCATCCTTTCGTCGCTCATCGCGCTGAGCGTGATTGGGCAAACCATCAACATTATGACCCTCGGCGGGTTGGCTTTAGCCGTCGGCATCCTTGTCGATGATGCCACGGTTGAGGTGGAGAACATCAACCGGAACCGGGAAGCGGAACCAGACAAAGACCTGGATGGGGTTGTCCTGGACAGCGCACAGCAAATCGCAACTCCCGCTTTCGTCTCGACACTGTCCATCTGCATTGTGTTCGCGCCCATGTTCTTGCTCTCGGGCGTGGCTCGGTATCTCTTCCTGCCGCTCGCGGAAGCGGTCGTTTTTGCCATGTTGGCTTCGTATTTCCTCTCCCGGACGATCGTTCCGACGATGGCAAAATATCTGCTCCGAAATCAAAAAGTAGGTGAGCAGCCCGAAAGCCGCAATCCGCTGGTCCGCCTCCAAAAGCGTTTCGAGGCCGGGTTCGAAAATTTCCGCGAACGATATCACCACTTACTGGAACTTTGTCTCCATCACCGAGCCGCTTTCCTGGCGGTGTTCTTCGCAGCCTGCCTGGGATCACTGGCAGTTATCGTTCCTTGGCTTGGCCAAGACTTTTTCCCCAGTGTAGACGCCGGCAGTTTCAAACTTCATCTGCGCGGACCCACGGGAATGCGCATCGAAGACACCGCCTTTCTGTGCGACCTGGTTGAGAATTCGATTCGTAAAGAAGTCCCTGCCGCCGAAATAAGCAGCGTTATTGACAACATAGGCCTGCCCTACAGCGGCATTAATCTCTCGTACAGCAATTCAGCGCCGGTAGGCACCTCAGACGCAGACGTCCTGGTTACGCTGACCCCGAAGCACCATCCAACTGCGGATTATGTGAACCAACTGCGCTTGAGCCTGGCAAAGCAATTTCCGGGGGTGATGTTCGCGTTTCTCCCCTCCGATATGGTGACGCAGATTTTGAATTTCGGACTTCCAGCTCCGATCGACATTCAAGTTTTAGGCAACAACCTGGAAGGCAACCGCGCCTGGGCCAGCGCTCTATTGCAAAAAGTCAGGTACGTCCCCGGCACCGCTGACCTGCGAATCCAACAGCCATTCGATGAGCCGTATATGCATCTCAACATCGAGCGTACGAAGGCCCAGGAACTCGGTTACTCGGCACACGACATCGCACAAAATGTGCTAGTTTCCCTTAGCGGCAGCTTCCAGACGTCGCCGACGTTCTGGCTTAGCCCACAAAACGGAGTCAGCTACTCGATCGCTACCCAGACGCCGCAATACCGAGCGGACACCTTGCAGGATCTCTTCAATATGCCGGTGACGGGATCAAGCACGACGAATTCCCCTTCCCTCATGGCCAGCTTGGTTTCCATGCAACGAGGAGCCGGCATGGCAGTCGTGTCCCACTATAACGTCGCGCCCGTGATCGATATCTTCGGCTCGGTCTCAGGACGCGACTTGGGGGGAGTCGCTAGTGACATTAATAAGCTTATTAATGCGGCGCGCCCTCAATTGCCCCGTGGATCGCGAGTCGTAGTTCGTGGCCAGGTGCAGACCATGCGAGAATCTTATGTCGGCTTGCTCCTTGGTCTGGTGTTCGCGATCATGCTGGATTACCTGCTGATCGTGGTCAATTTTCAGTCCTGGCTCGATCCCTTCATCATGATTTCCGCGCTGCCCGCGGCGCTGGCCGGAATTGCCTGGTTCCTGTTCATCACCCATACGACTCTAAGCGTACCTGCACTGATGGGAACAATCATGTGTATGGGCGTGGCTACCGCAAACAGCATCCTGGTGGTGAGTTTCGCGACGGAGCAAATGACGGAGGGGAAAGATCCGATCGCCGCGGCTCTGGAAGCAGGATTCACGCGCTTTCGTCCTGTGCTGATGACGGCTTTGGCCATGATTATCGGCATGATCCCCATGGCGCTTGGAATGGGCGATGGCGGCGAGCAAAACGCTCCGCTCGGACGTGCCGTCATTGGTGGTCTGCTGTTCGCAACCGTTTCTACGCTGTTCTTCGTTCCGACCTTCTTCAGCGTATTGCATGGCTGGCGGCGAAAGCTTTCCCCTGTCCAACAGCAGGTTTCGGACAAGAACATTGGTGACTAATTATGGTGATGAACGAAGTCAAAGAACAGATCGGCAAGCAAGAGGCGAACCCGCCAGGTACGACAGCTGACCGACGGGGAAAGTTTAGGCGTTGGCTGATCCCCTTGATTGTCGTCGCGGTTGTCGGTGGAGTTTTGATTTTCGGAATCCGCTTCCGCGTCAAGGCTTCGTCCAATCTGCGCACGGTGACGGCGCAGATGGCTGTACCGTCGGTTTCGACTCTGTTGCCCAAGCGAACTGCCCCCACAACGGAGGTTATCCTGCCCGGCAACATACAGCCATTTATCTCCTCGCCGACTTACGCTCGTACCGACGGCTACTTGAAGAAGTGGTATTTCGATATCGGAGCCCATGTGAAAGCCGGAGACTTGCTGGCGGTGATCCAAACTCCGGAACTCGATCAGCAACTAGCCCAGGCGCGCAGCACTCTGGCCACGGCACAGGCCAACCTGGAACTGGCGAAGATCACGATGGACCGCTATCAAGGGTTATTGACCAAACACGCCGTTTCTCAGCAAGACGTCGACAATGCGGTAGGCAGCTACAGAGCGAACCTCGCGACGGTCGAAGCCGACAAAGCCAGCGTACAACGGTACGGCGCGCTAGTTTCTTTTGAAAAGGTATACGCTCCATTCGATGGCGTGATTATTGCCCGCAACACGGATATCGGCGATCTCATTAATTCAGGAAGTAGTACCGTTGCGCGCACCGATCTCTTTGACATAGTGCAGCCGGGCGTGTTGCGCGTTTACGTGAATGTCCCGGAGGAATATTCGCGCGGCGTCAAACCTGGAGAAACCGCCGCAGACATCGTGTTGGCTGAGTTTCCTGGCGAGAAATTCCCGGGAAAGTTAGTGCGCACCGCCGAAGCGATTAACGGGACCACCCGCACACTGTTGACTGAAGTGGATGTAGAGAACCCGAAAGGAACTCTGCTCAGCGGCTCCTATGCAGAAGTGCATCTGAAGATTCCCGGGCAGGGGTCTACCTACTTGCTTCCAGTGAGTACGCTCATTTTTCGGTCGGACAATTTGCAGGTTGGCGTGGTGCAAGATGGCAAGACTGTCCTTAAAACTGTAACTCCGGGGCATGACTTGGGGGCGGAGATAGAAATCGTGGCCGGCCTGAACGCCGACGACCAGGTGATCATAAATCCATCCGATTCGCTGGTTTCCGGACAGCAAGTACAAATCGTCAACGCAACACTGCCGGGAGACACCAAGTGATCCTCCCTCGAAAGATAATTCTGCCCGAGTCTCCGCGGCCAACACGTTGGCTAGCGCTGCTCGCGATAACGGCGCTCCAACTGACTGGATGCGTGGTTGGCCCCAAGTACCACCAGCCAGCGATGCCTGCTCCTCCTGCTTATAAAGAGGTAGGAGACTGGAAACCTGCACAACCCAACGATCAGAATCTTGGTGGCGAGTGGTGGAAGGTTTTTCAAGATCCGCAACTCGATGCGCTGGAACTGCAGGTTAACGTTTCGAATCAGAACCTGAAGGCAGCTGCGGCGCAATTTCAGCAAGCACGAGCCGCCCTGCGCTACAACCGGGCTGACTATTATCCGACGGTGACGGCCGGGCCGTCGGCGACTCGAACACGAGTGTCGTCGAACCGCCCGCCCCCGAATTCGATTTTTAACGGCGTCACTGAGAACGACTTTGTGTTTCCGTTCGACGTTTCCTATCAAGCCGATGTCTGGGGGCGAATCCGAAAAAACGTGGAATCCTATCGAGAGCAAGCACAAGCCAGTGCGGCGGACTTGGCGACGGTCAACCTGAGCATGCATGCCGATCTGGCGGTCGACTATTTTGAGGCCCGCAGCCTGGACGCGGAGGAACAACTCCTGAACTCCACGGTAAAACAGTACGAGCAGGCCTTGGAATTGAATGAAAACCGTTACCAGGGAGGGATAGCTTCAGAAGTTGAAGTTGAGCAGGCGAGGACCATACTTCAGACTACGCAGGCACAAGCGATTGATGTTGGCGTGGCGCGGGCGCAGTTCGAACACGCGGTCGCGATACTGATCGGGAAACCTCCTGCGGAGTTCAGCCTTCCTCCCCTGCCCCTCACAGCGCCGCCTCCGCACATTCCTATCGGCGTGCCTTCAGAACTGCTCGAAAGGCGTCCGGATATTGCGGCTGCAGAGCGGCTGGTTGCGTCCGCGAACGCCCAGATCGGCGTGGCCAAGTCTGCGTACTACCCGTCGATTAACTTAGGCGCCTCGGGAGGATTTGAAAGCGCTGTAATCACGACCCTCATTAATGGGCCGAGCGGCCTATGGTCGATCGGTCTGTCTGCGACCGAAACACTTTTCGATGCGGGAAGACGCCGCGCCCTTACCGACGAAGCACGGGCCGCTTATGACGCTCAAGTCGCTACCTATCGACAGACGGTACTGACTGGATTTCAACAGGTGGAAGACAACCTGGCGGCGGTGAGAATTCTGGAACACGAAGCCCAGGTGCAGGATGAAGCGGTGGCGTCCGCACAACGTTCGCTCGATCTTTCAGTTACTCGCTACACCGGCGGAGTCACTAGTTACCTCGAGGTGATCACGGCGCAAAATGCCGCGCTCGGGGATGAAGTGACGGCGGTGAATATTCTCGGAAGGCGCATGGCGAACACGGTCTTACTGATTCAAGCCTTGGGCGGCGGGTGGGACCGATCAAGTTTGCCGACCCGACCCGAATGCTGCGGCAAGATCGTGACTGGCGGCAATTGAACTGATCAAAGCGCAGCCACCCGCCGCTCGAACATCAGAAAGTATAGGGCCATCAGAATCAGGGCCAATCCATTCACCCCGAGCACAACGGGTGCCGTAAACATCGGAACCAGCCAACCTGACAGCAGATTCCCCATGGGCATCCCACCGCGGAACGCACAGTTGTAAACGCTCATCACGCGTCCGCGCATTTCGTTCGTTGCAATCAACTGCACCAGCGAAGTCACCGTGGCAAATACCGCCATCATCGAAGCACCGACAAGCACCAGCATGGCATAGCTCAGCGGCAGTGATCTGGAAAGAGCAAAGCCTGCGATCCCGATGCCCAGGCTAATCAGCGTGGTGAGAGCAACGCGCCCCTTGTTGGGTATGTTGCCCATTCCAGCTACGATCAGTGAACCGCAAATCGAACCGATTCCCATCAGTGAAAGCAGATTGCCGTACGTTTCTGGACCACGATGAAAAATGTCTTTGACGAACACTGGCATGTAAGTGCGCATGGGCATGCTCAAGGCAGTCATGCAGAACGCCAGGACAATAAGCGCCTCCATGGACCCTTGCTTGCGAACGAACTTGATGCCTTGCTTGAGGCTGCCGAAGATTGACTCGGTGGTTTTCTCTGGCAGGTATCGTGCTGTGATCATCGAGAGCGAAACAATCGGCGCGAGAAAGGAAAGCGCATTCAACCCAAAGCACCACTGCTCGCCCAGCTTCGCCAATGCCAGGCCAGCGATCGCGGGACCAATGGTTACCGCTGTGTTGAACTGGATCGAGTTCAGCGCAATGGCATTCGGCATGTCTTCTCTGTCGACCAGACTAGGGATCAGCGCCTGATACGCCGGCCCGCCAAAAGCCTGCGCTAAGCCGGAAACGAACGACAGGCAGAGCATATGCCACACGTGAATCAGGCCAGTCGCCACCAGCACAGTGAGTATCGTCGCGCAGGCCATCTGCACATATTGCGAACCGAGGAGTATCTTTCGCCGCTCGGCGCGGTCAGCCACTACGCCGCCGATCAATGAGAAAAGAAATATGGGAATGCCTGCGAGAAACTGATCCAACGCGAGCAGGAAGGCCGAATGGCTCAGTCGATAGATCAACCAGCCCTGCGCCACGATCTGCATCCAGGTGCCGATGCTGGACATGCAGGCGCCGAACCACATCAAACGGAAATCGCGATATTCGAATGCTTTAAATACCCGGCGAACGGTTAAAGTCTCCATGTGCTCCGCGCGTGTGTGGAGAGAATAAGTTTGCGGGGTGGCTTCGACAACGAGTTCCAAGCCCTTCGCGGGATATATATTGTTTCCAAATGTGTGGCCTTCTAAGTCAATACCAATTCAATTTTCTTCGCGGCATGATCCAACTTCGCGATCCGAAAGCTTCGAACCTGCCCAGCCCGGACGGCTTCCGGCTTGGCAACAACGGTGCCCGAGCCACCTTTCCAATGTGCCTTCAGCAGGGAACTAAGCGCCGACAAATCCGCTTTCGCCTCGTTCGTGCTCTCTTTCTTGGACGGACCCTCCGTGGCAATTCGGCAGGCACCTTGAATGCCTTCCCCCAATTCCACTCGCGCTTGTTCGCCCGAAACCTCCATCACGCGGCCTGAAACCACGTTGCCTTCTTGATGTTCGGCGATGTATTCCTCGATGCTGCTCGGAAGCAGTTGCTTAATTCCCAGCTTCACTCGCCGCTTCTCGATATCGATTTCGAGCACCTGCGCTTTGATCGATTGACCAAGTTTCAACATGTCCTGCGGATGATTAATGCGCTTTTCGGCGCTCATGTCACTGATGTGAATCATTCCCTCGATGCCTTCGGAAAGCTGTACGAAGGCCCCAAACTTAGTGAGGCTGGTGACTGGGCCTTCGATCACCGCGCCCACCGCAAACTTCTGTGACGCATCAGCCCAGGGATCGCCAAGAGCTTGCTTGAGGCCTAAAGCGACGCGGCGTTCGCCCGGGCTCACGCCCAGAATCACGGTCTCCACAATGTCTCCCGGCTTAACCACGTCGCTGGGCGTCCTCACCTTCCGGCCCCATGACATTTCCGAAATGTGGATCAAGCCTTCAAGTCCGGGCTCGAGTTCTACGAACGCGCCGAAGTCGAGAATACGAGTTACCGTTCCGCGAGCACGCTCGCCGGGCTTGTATTTTGCCGGCACCGAATCCCATGGGTCCGGCTCCAACTGTTTCATGCCGACAGAAATGCGCCGCTTTTCAGAATCAATCTTGAGAATCTTGACTTCGACCTCTTGCCCCACCGAAAGTACGTCCGCGGGCTTGCTCACACGGCTTCGAGAAATATCACTGACGTGCAGCAGCGCGTCAACGCCGCCAATATCGACGAAGGCGCCGTAATCAGTCAGGCTGCGGACCGTCCCATGCACGGTCGCACCTTCTTTGACCTCCGAATAGCGATGTTCCTTTACCGCGCGCTCTTCCTCCTCAGTGACCGCGCGACGGTCGACGACCACGTCTTCCTCGGTCACATCGAGCTTGGTAATCCGGCAGCGAATTTCCTGTTCGACTAACTTCTCCATCTCGGCAGCGTCGCGTGCTCCGCTTCGCGAGGCTGGCATAAACGCCCGCACGCCCACGTCCACGCTAAAGCCGCCTTTGACTAGTGCGGTCACCGTGCCTATGATCGTGGCTTTGTCTGCGAACGCCTTCTCTAATGCAGCCCAGTCCTTCGGCCGTTCGCTCTTTCCGCGGGTAAGCTGGTAATAACCTTCCGGATCACGACCCTTCACTGAGACCAAAAGCTTGTCGCCTGGCTTCACCTCATCCGCACTCTTGAACGCCGTCAGCGGCAGAATACCTTCGGTCTTGAAACCGATATCGACAAGGACCGAATCTACGGTGACGGCAATTACCGTTCCTTCGCGACCCTGGCCCGCCTCTACCGGCTTGCGCGATTTGCTGTGTTCGAACTGCGAAAGAATGTCTTGGAACGACTCGTTAGTTTCGTGAGTAGGTTGGGATTCTGGCAGTTCTGGATTCGACATTAGAGTTACAGCCTTTATTGTGGGTGATCGCAAATAGGATATCACCGTCGCTTGACTTATCTGATGATGCGAAGTTGAGAAAGGAATCCGGAAGTTATGCACATCTGGCAGGCGCGATCAGATAGGAAGGCAATGAGATCAGGTCGGCCTTGTGTCAATCAACTTAATTCTCACGCCCAACTAGTCTTGGCTCCGCTTTGGGTAGAGTGTTAGCGGCTTGCGGCCTGGTGCGGGGAACTTTGCCTCGCTTGAGGGCATAAAGAGTCAGCTCGACTCGGGTTGAGACCCCGAGTTTCTCAAAAACGCGGAACAAATAATTCTTGATGGTGTGCTCGCTCAAATCCAGCCGCTCAGAAATCTGGCGATTGCTGAACCCTTCGGCAACCATGCGGGCGATCTCTTCCTCGCGTTTGCTGAGCGGACGCGAACTGGGCAAGCCGCGAGTTTGAATGGGCAACGGATCGACCAGGGCTTCGAGCACAAATCCGAGCTCCGCAGAGCTTGCCCACACCTGACCTTCCTGGACGCAGGAAATGCACTTGCACAGCGTCTGGAACGAATCTGATCGGGCGAAAACGCCTTGCGCCCCACAGCGGAACGCTTCCACCACCAGGTTGCGCTCCATCGAGTCCAGCAAGACAACGATGCCTACCTCGCGATGGAGTTGCCGAACCTCGCTGACAAAGCGCAGTCCTTCCACAGGATCCTTGGAGAAGCTGGTGCCAATCAGCATCACATGAAACCGATCACGGTCCAGCGACAGCACCACCTCTTCAGGTGTCATCGCTGCCACGGCGTCGTAGCGTTTGCTGAGGAGCAATGCATCCACCAGCAGTTGGCAGCTCATGGCCACGGCATCGGCCACCAGGACTCTAGTCCTGAGATGCGGATTAGGAGCGGATTCCAAGACTGTCGACACGTGCAGTTTCAGAGGGAGAAAGCTCACAAATTCTACGCGCAATCGCCTAGCCTCACAAGGAGTCATCAGACTCCTTCACCGCCTTTTTAATGGGGCAATATTGGCCCTGCGCTCTAATTACCGTAGAATCAATTGGTAGTCGATCAACATTCGAGTTTAAGCTCAATTTTGCACATGTTTCTAAACCGAGACCTTCGGCTCTATAACTTTTATCCTCTTGTTCCCCCGTCGTCTTTCGGGCAGAGTATAAAGGACATGGGTCTCAGTCCGGTCCCTCCGGATGCTCCGGTCCGAGGATTCCTTATTTCAAGTGCGATATTATCCAGCTCATATCAGAAGGGTTTCTGGGCTCGGTGCTCAGCCGGAGGCGCCTGGTTATTCAGGCGCACGGCTGAAATAGTAGGAGTGCGGCATGTATGAGAAGTATTTCGGATTGCGGGAACAGCCGTTCGGTGTAACTCCGGACCCCCGGTTCCTGTATCTTAGCGCGGCCCATCGCGAGGCGCTGGCCTCCCTCTATTACGGCATCGAAGCCAATCGTGGATTTCTCGGCCTCATTGCCAAGCCCGGCATGGGTAAGACCACGATTCTGTTTCATCTGCTGGAAAAATTTCGCAGTTCCGCACGCACCGCATTCCTCTTCCAGACGCAATGCACTTCGCGCGAGTTCATGCGCTTCCTGCTGGCTGAATTGGGCTACGAAAGCGATGGCCACGATTTCGTGCGCATGCACGAGGAATTCAACCGCCGCCTGCTGCAAGAAGCGCGCGCCGGCAATCGCTTCATTGTCGTCATCGACGAGGCGCAGAATCTGGAGCCTTCCGTACTCGAGACGGTGCGTCTGCTTTCTGACTTCGAGACACCGCGAGCCAAGTTGATGCACATCATCCTGGCGGGACAACCCGAACTGGCCGACAAACTGGCCAGTCCCGGCCTGTCGCAGCTTCGTCAACGCGTTTCCATTGTGCATGGTCTGGAACCGCTCTCTCCCGGGGAGATTAAGAATTACATCGAGCATCGGCTGCGCATCGCCGGCTACGAAGGTCCTCCCCTTTTTACTCCCGGAGTCTATGAGGACATTGCCAGATTCACCCAGGGCATTCCTCGGAACATCAACAATTTCTGCTTCAATGCGCTGTCGCTTACTTGCGCGATGCAGAAGAGAGTCGTTGACTCTGAAGCGGTGAAGGAAGTGATCGGCGACCTGGACATTTCGAAACTCACCTCTGAACCTGCTTCTGACTTTCCGCCAGAGTTCGTCGACATGTCTTACCCTCGCCCCCGCCAGCCGGTGATGGCAGTGCCTCCGAATGGGCAAAACAATCACGAGATCTTGAGTCCGGCAGAAGCCGCAGCTTACATGCAACAGGTCGCGATGAAACTCAAGAACTGGCAGGACTCCCTTGACAAGGCCATCAGCGGCCCGCGGCTGGGACACCAAGTGCGGGCGCGAACCGATGTAGAGCCGTCATAACCGCCGATCGTCAATCGAAGTCGCTTTCAGGCTGTTTACTCACACGTCAATGCGGCAGATGTTTACTGCGGAGTATCGAGTATATAGCCAAGAAAAATGCGTTTTCTCTCCAGATCTATGAAAACAACGGGAACATCTTGGAGATACCCAGATAGAGGTATCAATATCGGTGGCTGAACTACGCCCATTCGCGAAAACGAGACCCCAAAAAGGGGCATCTCTAACCGTGAATCCAGCCAGGGGACACAAGCAAGCGCAACAGAAGTCGATCGTGCAGCATAAACACTCACTATTTCCCCTACACAGCCAGCACAACGCCCACAGAATGACTTCTCTGGGAAGCAATTCCGAAGCGTCACTTGCTGTTCGGATTACGCCTTGGCTAGTCTCGAGGTTTCAGGTGAGGAAAATGGGGATGGGGGTAATGGTGTCCCTACGACCTTATTGGTTGCGACTGCAGTCAACTTTTTTCCGTTGCCTACGTTTGCGGACTCTGCAAGGCTGGCGACTCCGCCCAGGCTGTAAGCATAGAGGACAACTTCGACACGCTTCGAAACACCCAGCTTGTCGAAGATGCGGAACAGATAATTTTTCACCGTGTGTTCGGTAAGGCCCAGCCGCTGCGCGATCTCGCGGTTCGACAATCCTTCGGCCACGCATCGCACCACTTCAACCTCGCGCCGCGAAAGCAACGCGGCCCCTCGGGTGTCCACCACTCGCAGTGGCATGGCTTCCCCGAGCGCTTCTAACAAGTAGCGCAGTTCTTTGCTATTCGCCCAGATTTGCCCTTCGCTCACGCACTGGATACACCTCGCCAGCGACGTCAGCGATTCGCTGCGGCAGAAAACGCCGCGCGCTCCGGTACGAAATGCTTCTACAACCTGGTTGCGTTCGGAGCTGTCGAGCAGCATCACCACGCGAGTTTCACTGTGCAGGGCGCGCAGTTCCCGGGCTACCTCGAAGCCTTTTCGCTTGTCGTCGTCGAGTTCTGCGCTGATCACCACCACCGCCGGCTTTTCCTTGACCACGGCGGCGATGACTCCGCGAGCATCCGACGCCGGATCCAATACCTCGAAGCGCTTGTCGCGTTCCAGGGCTGCAGCCAGAAGTTGGCTGTTCATTCTAGTAGCGTCAGCAGCCAGCACTCGGATCACTTCAGAAATTTCAGGTAAGGCGATAGCGTAAGCCATAGGAATACAGACCCCAAGTCCGGAGCGGGTACCCCGGGACTGTTCATTCTGTTCGACCACACTGCGGGATAAACCCTTCCCGCGAACTTTAGTTTCGATTGACCCGAGAGTTCCAGCCGTAAGGACGGGACACAAATGCACGGAGGAGAATGCCCACCCCAACCAGCCGCCACCCCCGGCGACTGACTATCGAGACTTTAGTCTCATAACTATACAGGGTAAATGGCACTTTAGTGCCATAAAAAAAGAGTCAATCGGTACTCGAAAGGTCCTCTCTAAATAGTTGGAGATAAACGGCTAATGGGCCCATCAGGCTTCCAAGGCGGTTTCCCGAGGATGTTTGGGCTGCACGCGACCTATGCCGCAGGCTCAGTAGGCGATCTGCGAATCCTGAGGTGTTTGTCATGAATCCTGCCTTTTCTCAACCCAATCCAAACCCGCGCTCCGCCATGCGGACAATTTCACGCCCGATCGGAAGCGAAGCGGTGGCTGCCGGGGACACAACATTCCACACGTGCAGCATGTTTTGCGAACACACGAACTGAAAGTCATCGACCAGCGATCCATCGCGGCTTACAGCGGTTGCGCGCACGCCCGCGCCGTCCGCCACCAAATCGGAGCTGCCAATTTCCGGCAGCAGAGTTTGCAAAGCGCGCACGAAAGCCGGTTTGTAAAAAGAGCGGTAAAATTCTCCGGCGCCGCTGCGCCAGTATTTCGCAGCCATTTGCCAGAATCCCGAATACGCGAAGGTGCTGGCGGCGTCCTGCAGACTGAAATCCGTTCGCCGGTAGCCTTCTCGCTTGAATGCCAGCACTGCGTTCGGTCCTGCATCGACCCCACCGCCAATCCGACGGGTGAAATGCACGCCCAGAAATGGGAAACGCAGATCGGGCACCGGATAAAGCAACCCGCGAACCAGATGCTCTCTTCCCGGAACCAGATCGTAGTATTCGCCGCGAAAGGGCACAATCGTGACCTCTGTCTTTTCGCCCGCCATGCGGCTCACGCGATCGCTGTGCAACCCCGCGCAGTTAATCACATATTTCGTCGCCATCGATCCGCGGGAGGTTTCGAGGACCGTTTCTTCGTTCCTCCGGGCAATGCCCATGACTTCGGTTCCGGTGCTGACAGTCCCGCCTCGCGCGACAATTAACTCAGCATACTTTTGACACACGGCCACATAGTCCGTGATTCCGGTGCCCGGCACGTGCAGCCAGCCCACGCCGCCGCAGTGAGGTTCGATGTCGCGCACCTGTGCCTTATCCAGTAATTTCAGGCCAGCGATGCCGTTTGCCTGCCCGCGTTCCAACAATCCCTGCAGCCGCGGAATTTCTTCAGCACTGGTGGCGACAATAATCTTGCCGCAGATCTCAACGGGGATCCCGTGCTCGCGGCAAAACGCCGCCATTGCGGCCGCTCCCTCGACGCACAACTTCGCTTTCAACGAACCCGGCTTGTAGTAGATTCCGGAATGAATTACTCCGCTGTTGTGACCGCTCTGGTGACGGGCCACCCGATCTTCTTTTTCCACTAGCAGCAGGCGCAGCTTTGGAAAGAGCTGGCAGGCCTGCATCGCAGTCGAAAGACCCACAACCCCGCCGCCGATAACCACCATGTCAAAACGCTGATCAGGCATGTGTAGCACGCCCTCAACCAGAGAGCGTGCTAACAAGATAAACAGAAAAGTCGCAAACAACGCAAGAAAGTAAGTGTAGGCGCGAGCGTACACGCTCGTGCTGCCACGCGAGGATGGTAAAGAAGCGCGATGCAGAGTGCGCGTGAAGAGCCGAATCCCGCCCTAGTTGACAGTCAACTGCACCTGAGCAGACCGCTGCGGAAACGAACTTACCGTCGCACTCACAGTCATAGTGTAAGTTCCGGACGGTGTCCCCGCCTGCCCATTTCCGCCCGTGCCATTGCCTTGAAGCCCGCTGCTGCAGGCAATTTGCAGCCAGAGGCCAGGAAACAGCAATGCCAGCAAACAGAACAATACGAATTGCTTCCGTCGCCCACTTCCGCAGCTGAATATCACCAACCCCGGCAGGGAAAGCCACACCGCATAAAGCATGAGCGTCAGGCTGCGCCCTCGATGGATCCTCGCAAGAACAGGAGCGGTAGTTGTGATAGTGAAAGTCACATGCGTATCCCCGCTGCCTTTACTCACCAGTGTCGAACTGAGTGTGCAGGTGCTCAAAGCCGGGCAGTTATTGGAATATGCGAGAACGACGTTATCGGGAAACGTTCCTGCTACAGGTGCCACATCGAGATCATAAATCGCTGGTTGTCCAGCCGGCAGCGACTCGACACCAGGATTGGGTGTGAGTGTGAAACTGAAACGCGATCCCGACTCACCAGTCGCGGTGAATGCTGCCAGAAATGAGTGAGTAGTTTTGCTGGCATCTGTGCCCACGCCCGTAATATTGAAATTGTAAGTCTGAGCTACGTCGCTGCTCACTGTCACTGTGAAAGGCGCAGGCGGCGCGGGACTCACCGTGGGTACAAGGCTGCCTGGAGAAATGTTGCAACTCGGAGGAGAGTTCGACCCGCAGCTCAGATTCACCGCGCTGTTATAACAGCTTGTGCCCTGTAGAGTGCCGTTGAAGATTGCGGGGGAGTTCACAGCGGCTGCCTGTGCCTGCGGAGTGACGTCCAGAGTGAAGCCCGGTGTGGTGTAAGAATTTGCAGTAAATGTCACCGGAAACTGATGCGAAGTCGCCAGCGAATCAGTGCCCACCGCCACGATGTTGAAGGTATATGTTCCGCACACCCCGCTCCCCACGGTCACAATGAACGGTGCGCCGCTTCCGGTCGGAACCACGCTGGCTGGCGATGCCGAGCAGGTTGGAGGCGCACCCGGGCCGCAGCTCAAATTCACCGCGCTGTTGTAGCCGTTGAGTGAAGTCAGAACTCCATTGAAATTTACTGTGCTGTTGACGTATGCCTGCAGTGACGGATTCGTAATTGCCAGCGAGTAATCCAATGCGATCGTCAGAGACAAGGTCTGCGTCTTCGTGGGACCGTTCGTCACCGATCCGTTGATCGTGATTGGCACCGTCCCCCCAGTTGCACTCGCGGTTGTGCTTATAGTTAGCGTAACTGCTACCGGACTGCTGGCAGTCGGATTCACCGAACTGGAAGGCAGGAAGTTGCAGGTTGCTCCCGAGGGTAAATTTCCGCAGGACAGATTTACAGTGTCATCGAACGATCCCTGCCCCGTGACCTGGAATGACACCGGCCCGGAAACGCTCGACGGACTAACCGTGATGCTCGGGGGTGAAGGAGCGGTCAGATTAAAGTCCACAATCTTCAAAGTAAAAGTGGCATCGTTCGTGACTTGGTTCGGGTCAGTTCCAGCGCCATGAAGGTCGAAGCTGTAATCCCCCGCAGTGTTGCCCGGGCTCACCGTAGCTGTAAGCGGCGTCCCCAATGGCGGCGGCGCAGGCGGGTTCACAAAGCTTGGAATAACCAAACAAGTCGCCGCCGGGATGCAACTCAGGTTGACCCTATAGTTGTAGCCGCCTAGAGCAGTAATTGTGCCAACGAACAGCGGAGGCACCTGGCCGGCAAATATTGTGAGGGGGGTATTGGTGATGGACAATGAAAACGTCGGGGTCAGCGGCAACTCCCACACCCCGCGTCCATACGTGGAAGCTCGCAGCAACTTGGTCGAGTCCGGACGCGTAAATATGCCCAGCGCAGTTACGGCAACGTTCGGGAGATACCCAACTTGCCCGCTGTTCGGCGCCGGACCAACTTCAGACCAATTTGGACTTGCGGTGAAGCTCGAAAAGACACCGACGTCCGTGCCCACGTATATCTTTCCAGGAGATCCAACCACGCCGGAATCGACCGCAACTGCGTTGACCGGCGCGTCCGGAAGATTTGCAGTGAAGTCTGTCCAGGACGATCCTCCGTTCGTTGTTTGCCACACATGGGAAGTGGGGAAGCTTGTCGTGCTGAAGCCCATGATACTGACGTAGGCGGTCTGTGCTGATGGGTCCGAGTTGTCGATCGCCATTCCAGAGATCGGAAAGTTATTGGGGTTGATCGAACCCGTCTGATCAACCCAACTCGAAAGCCCGTTTGCGACATTCGCACTCACCCACACGTGGCCGCCCGGCGGAGTGGTGGGGATGAGCGGGCCGAAGCCGTCGGTGCCGGCGTAGATGGCGGTGAAGCCGTTGAGGTCCACAGCGGAGGCCAGCGATCGTACAAGGTTAATCTCGTTGCCGGCGCAGATTCCGTCACCGCCCGTTTCAAAACTGTGGCTCAGCACGAAGTAGGTTCCGCCGCTTGCGCTCGGGCCGCGCCAAACCCGGCATGTACCCACGATTAATTGAGAGGAATCGCGGGGCTGGAAGATGAATGGCGGATAATATGGCCCAGTGTCACCGCCCACGGTCGCGCTGCTGACCACTGGGTTGCTCTGGAAGTCCTGCGTGTGACAACTGATTCCATTCGCATTCGTACAACTGAAAATATTGACACCTGAAGTTGCATTAGGAGGATTGGAGACGAACCACTGCTCTTCATTACTAGGATTGATCTGAGTGTAACCACCATCACCAGCATTCACATTCTGCCAACTGCCGCCGGTCGATTGGGTGCCCGGCGATCCATTCCCCTGGGTCCCCCCAAGGATTGTGCTGGCATCGTTGGCCGCCTGAGAAAACGAAACAAACTGGGTCATCGATCCCAGCGTCATATTCAGGCTGTCGAATGGATTGACGCCGCCGCAGGTGCCTGTCAGTAAGCCGTAGCCATCCAGCGCGCGGTAAATTCCGCCATCGTTGGCGAAGTACATCACGTCCTGCGCGCTACGGTTAATCACGAACGACAAAGCATGCTGTGCGGGATGAACCATGGCGATCGAACTGCACCCGTACGCGTGCGTCAGGTTCAGAAACGTATTCGGCCCCGTGCCGCTGCAGGTCGGGGATGTGCTTATAATTTCGCATTTGTAGAGATTGATAGCTCCCGCATATAAATCGGTGACGCCACTGTTACCATTCGGCACCGCTGCGAGTTCCAGATTGTAAGTCCCTTGCTCGGTTCCACAACCGGTCTGATCGCCGCAATTGATAATGCCCGCGTCGTTGATCTGAGTCCAGGAATTACCGCCATCAAGCGATGTCCAGATGCCCTGATCGAAATCGTTTGCATCCACGTACCAGACGTACATCTCATTGCGGCCGGGAACCAGCGCAATCTCGGCGCGGTAAATCGGACAACTCGACGAACTGGGATTCGCGGGACAAGCGGCTGGGCTCAGCCCGCCACCGGGTTGATTGCTCAGACGAGTCCAATGGATGCTATCGGTCGACGAGTAAAAACCGTGATAACGCAGCGCCGCAAAGAACTGTCCAACACCATTGTTGGCGCTGGCGTCGTAAGCAACCGAAGTCGCCGAACCAGGCGCTGTCGGCACGCCGCTATCGGTTACGCTTGCGTAGCTCCAGGAATTTCCACTGTCCTCCGAATAATAAAGTCCAAGGTTCGCGGCCAGCGGACTCGCCAGGCCTTCGATAATTCCTTCGGATGCCCCCGCGGTAGCCCCCACTGCGAAGTTCGGAGAATTGCTGCTAAACGCGATCTTGCTGAATCCCATTCCCGCGAATGAACGTGTCCCCGTAGTATCGGACGGAATCAGCGTCCAGGTGGTGCCAGCATCGGGAGATCGCAGAATTCCCAGTCCGTAGTAGGAATCGGCAGAGCTGTTAGCTTCTCCCGTGCCCACCAGAACCACGCTGTTATTTGCGTTGTTGTTCCCTGGTTGAATGGCGATCGCGCCCACTGCAAGCGTGGCCTGATTGTCAGTAAGGGCAGTCCAGGTGACGCTCGAGGAAGTTTGCGTGACAGCCTGTGTAGCATTGGTGGACTTCCAAACTCCCCCGTACGCGCCGCCGATGTAAACCGTATTCCCAGTCGGATCGGCGGGATCAATTGCGACCGCAGTCGCGCGCCCGGAAACCCAACCGTAATTATCTTGCCCAATGCCGCTCGCATCCGAGGCCAATGGGGCAGGCCCGAGCGGGCTCCAAATCACGATGTTAGATGGCGAAGCGTTGCTCTCTATGTTCTGTGCCTGGGCCGGGGATGCTGCCCGCATTCGCATCTTTTGCAAATAAGCCCGGTATCGCTGCGCCGCGCTGGTTTCCCCCGGCGAACTACGTCCTCGCAGAAACCATTCCTCCCGCAACGTCCGTCGCTCGCGTTCCTCGCGTCCGGCAGGTTGGGTTTGCGAAAAACCGGAACTCACAACGCCCGGCAACAACAACAAAAGCGACCCGATAAATGTTTTCCTCATGCCACCTGCGGTGGAAATAGTGAGCCCGACTTGTCGGGCGCAATTTTCCCCAGCTTGACCAGGCGGACAATAATCGACGGCACACTCCTGTTGTGGGTCCTCGCGATGTCTTCAAAATTCATCCCTTTGCGCAATTCCTCGCAAACCTGTTTGTCCTCCGCCCGTGACCAATACTGGCCCGCGCTACCCGGCTTCTTGAGTTCCCGCTCCTGCTGAGTTACCAAGGCTGCCAAGGCGCGGTTCAACGCCATGACCGCTTGCGGATTCCGGCAAATCGAGTCGTCCTTCAACAGTTCGCGGGTTTCTGGATGCACGCCGTCGGCCAGCGCACGGATCACTTTAATCGCTTCCTGAATCTCCATTCCCCAAACCTCCTGAGCAGGTATCGTAGCTGTCCGATCGCTCGCGATTCTGTGATCAATGAACATTCCGTGTCTTGGTTCGCCCACATTGGAACTTGCCGCCTTGGCTTTGGCTATACTGACCTGTATTTATTGCTGGGTGTGACGGAGGCGGATGGACTGGCAAGCGTTCTGGCTGACGATCCGGTTGGCGGTGTTGGTGGCGGCAGTGCTTCTGTTTATGGGATTGCCGATCGCATACTGGCTTGCATACTCGCGCTGGCGCTGGAAGTTTCTTGCCGAAGCCGTTGCTGCCCTACCGATCGTCCTGCCTCCCACTGTGCTGGGCTTCTACGTTCTGGTTGCACTCGGTTCTCGCAGTCCGTTAGGACGCTGGTGGCAATCACTGACCGGGCACACGCTCGCATTTACTTTTGGCGGGCTGGTCATCGGTTCGATCATTTACAGTTTGCCCTTCGCGGTCCAGCCTTTCGCCGCCTCATTCGCGCTCGTAGATCCAAAGCTGATGGCAGCTTCGGCAACTCTCGGCGCTTCCAGGCTGCAAACATTTGTTCGCATCATTCTGCCGCTTTCTCTCCCTGGATTGGTCACTGGAGTGGCGCTGAGTTTCGCTCACACCATGGGCGAGTTCGGAGTCGTGCTCATGGTTGGCGGAAATATTCCGGGGGTGACGCGGACCGTGTCTATCGATATCTACGATCAGGTCCAGGCTCTCAACTATGCTGCAGCAAATAACACCGCACTAGTCCTGCTGGTGATATCGTTCGCCGTGCTGTCGCTGGTATACGCTCTGAATCGAAAAGTGTGGACGCTGTGGCTGTGGAAATAATTGCAACCAGCAGGTGCGCAAGCGAATGGCTTCCCTTGTGAACCTTCGTGTCCTCTGTGGTTCAGGGTTCTCCGGCCGAGCCAGATGAGAAACCATACAGGAAATCTTCGCATGCCGCCGCCCCCCGATTGCGCGTCGACGAATGTTCTGACAGTTGAACTCCACAAGCGCTTTCTTAATGCCGGTCGCGATTTCGCGCTCGATGTTGTGTTCACTGTCGCTCCTGGGATCACAATCGTTTTCGGCCCATCCGGAGCAGGTAAGACGACGCTCCTCGACTGCATTGCCGGCCTGACTATTCCGGACTCCGGTACCATCGCGGTTGGTGACCGTATTCTCTACGACCACGCGCACCACACCAATCTTCCGGTCCAAGGCCGCAAGCTGGGCTACGTTTTTCAGGACCTGGCTCTGTTCCCGCATCTCAGCGTAAGAAAAAACATCGAATACGGGCTTGCTAACGTAGACAAGAGCGAACGGCGAAAAAGGAGCGATGCCATTCTGGAATCCTTTCGCATAGCGCATCTGGGCGGCCGCAAGCCGAGAGAAATTTCCGGCGGCGAGCGGCAAAGAGTGGCTCTGGCTCGCGCCCTCGTAACCGACCCCTGCGTTCTGCTGCTCGACGAACCACTGGCCGCACTCGACGCATCCACCAAATCGAAGATTATCGAGGACCTGCGCGCCTGGAACGCCGCCCACGCCATTCCGATCCTTTACGTTACGCACAACCGTGAAGAAGTTTTTGCCCTGGGAGACCGTGTGCTCGTGCTCGAAAATGGCCGCATCATCGCCGACGGCACGCCGCACGGAGTGATGGCCGCGCCTCGGCGCGAATCGCTGGCGCATCTCATCGGCTTCGAAAACATTTTCCACGCAGTAGTGACCGCTGCTCACGAAGATCGTGGCACCATGACTTGCCGCATCGCCGAGAGCAATGTGGAACTCGAAACCCCGCTGGTCCGCGCCGAAACCGGTTCAACCGTGCTGGTCGGCGTTCGCGCCGGTGACATCCTGCTGGCCACAGTTCAACCCACAGGCCTGAGCGCCCGCAACATAATTCCCGGACGCCTGCTCTCCTTGGAGCAACGCGACGTAATCGTGGCCGCCCGCGTCGATTGCGGAGTGGAGATGGAAGTTCACCTCACCTTGGCTGCCCGCGATTCCCTCCAACTGCAGCCGGGCGGCGAAGTCTGGCTGATCGTGAAGACGCACTCCTGCCATCTGATGGCGGCGAGTTAGAAGGGAATACGCGCCCCCTAACATTGTCTTCACCATGGCAATATCTCGGACGACGCTCCCGGCGGACCAAACAAGTGAGGGGTGCCCCATCTTTCACGCCCTCTGCGAAAGGTGGGAGGCTCGAATTACACGAGCGACGGGTTGCTCGTTTGTGTTGTAGTGCCGTTGCATCGTCACGTGATGCACTCCCGTGCTCAGGCGCAATGTGGTGAAAGCGCCAGTAAGTGAATGGACTCCCTCGCGAGTCCATTCACGCAGTCGAAAGACCTGCGGTTTACCTATGCAGCTGGCCTGTCATCGGGTGACATCTGGCCGGCGCCGGCAGAAAGCAGGTCTCTCGACTCCGCATGGCCGTCCTTTCGGACGATCATGCTCCACTCGGGATGACAGGTATCGGGGGGACTGACGGAGGAAACCGTCAGTCAGTCACGGCTACTTAATGTTGATGGTCAGCACCTGGGCGCCGGCTACTACGTAGTCGAGCGGGGCGGTGGCGGCTTCGTTTACCGAGGACTCGCTGGAGACGACCATGTCCTGGGTGCCGCGCATGCCATCCATTACGTTCATGACGGATAGCGGGAGCGTGGGCATGACTTTGTCGGCGATCATGGCTTCGGGATCGGCTTCGAGCAGCGAGACGTAGACGCGGTTGTTGACGTGTTCCTTGTTCAGGAATGCGATGGTGGCGGCTAAATCCAGTTTGCGTCCGAGCAGCGACGAGCCGCGGCGGAAATGGTCGAGAGTGTCGCCATCGCTGACCAGGATTCGCAGTGGTCCCTTGGAAGTCGAAGTGGGAATGTGGATGGGAATCTGTTGCACTACGCCTTCGCCGCGGTAGGGGCGGAGCATGGCTTCAATCGTAATGTCGTCGCCGGGGCGGGCTTCGGTGATGTCGGTGCGTGCGCTTTCGAGGCGGGCCCAGCGGCGTTCCCGAACGATGTTGTAATCCAGTTGGACGCCGTGAATCGCGGGCACGCTGTAGGGATTATCGAAGATGCGGCTGAAGCGCTCGCCCAGCGAGAGGGCGGCCAGCATGGCTCCGGGTTGTCCACCATCGACGGCGGCGAACATGTCCTGCATGGTGACGGGCGGGTATCCGTCGACGCTGATACTTCCGTTCATGCGGTAGGTAGTTTCCTCGCCGTACTCGTTCACGCCGTGCAGTGCGTTAAACACGGTGGCCATCATTGCCATGGGGCTTAGGCGGGCGTTGTTCAGGATTTCGTAGTGAAATTGTTTGTCAGCCGATTCCCCGTGGATCGTCAAAGTTACGGGGATCATTTCGGGCTTCTTGCCGAACTCTCCCAGGATGCCGTTGTGGCGGTCTTGCACGAATGCGCCCACGGTCTCGGTTGCATTCACGATTTTAAAGGCGTTGAGCGGCGAGGCCAGAGTGGCGAGCACCGTCGCCTTGGTCATGGGGAGGTCGACCATGCCGAACTGCATGAGCGGGTGGCCGCAAGCCAGGAGATGTTGCGCGTCCATGTAAGTTACGGTGCAAGTAGCGGCGATGTTCATGTCGCCTTGCACCAGGATGGCGCTCACGGCGGAGCCCGGTTCCATGGGTTCCGGCTGCTTGGCGTTGCTGACCGAGCCGGCGCCCATTACTGGCACGATTCCGGCGGAAGAGAATTGCGATGCGAAGCGTTGCACTGTATCTTCGGAGAATCCGTTGAAGACCAGCGGAGTTTCGATGGGCTTCAGATAGTTGGTGAAGCCGAAGTTTTGTGAAGGCGCATTCGCGGAGCCTGGGCCCGAAGTTTTGTTCGGGGTGCGGGCGGCGGATGTGGCTTCGATGGGCGCCGAGGCCGGGTTGCGATCAAGCGCGCTGATCTCGAGCATTTCGGCAATCGGGGTGACTCCGGCGATCGGTTCTTTCGAGAACTCGCCGATCCGGAAGGCTATTGCGCCGGCAAGCTTGCCGTTCAAATAGACCGGGCTGCCGCTCATACCGGCAACCACGCCCGTGTATTCTGCTTTTTTTCCTCCGAGGCGAATCAGGATTACATCGCCTTTGGGACCGTTAGCATTGGTGAGGACGCCCAGCACCTCAACGTCCATGGGTTCGGGTTTCGTGCCCTCAAACACGGTGTAGGCGACGCCTCGCATCCCGGCGTGAATTTGCGAGATCGGAATCGTTTCGACCGGCTTGGGAGTTTGCGCCTGGGTTGCGAAGGATAGCAGGGGGCATACTACAAGAAGAGCGAGAATTACTCGTTTCATTAGAGGTAGACCTACGGGTAGACCCACGGAATCACCCACACTTTTCCCTGAGAACCGCCAACTGGTTCTCTAAAAACAAAATTACACTTCGCGCTTTGTTCGCGAGTTCCTGGGAAGGAGAGGGTTAGTGAAAGCCGAGCAAAACATCCCAATCGCGAAGCTCTGCGTCTATACTAGCATAAGGTTTTCCGAGGAGATCAAATGTTTTCTTGCTTTCCCCCGGCTCGACGGTACATCTGCCTTCTCTTATCATTATTGATTATGGTTCTGGGGTCTTTGGTTGCATTGTCTGCCCAGGATCAGGGGTCGTCTGCGCCTTCCAAAGGCCAAACGGAGCCGCCCGATGCGGCTGGGGGTCCGCAGTCTGACGTCGGGCCGTACGCCATTCCGAAAAAGAAAGACGAGCCTCCTCCGCCTCCGCGGACGGAGAAGCCAAAAAAGATTGAGGGCATGCCGGACTACTCCATTCGGGTGGACGTCCCCGTGGTGGAAGTGCCGGTCATGGTCACTACCAAAGATGGGCAGTTCATCTCCAATCTGAAGAAGGAGAATTTCCGCATTTCTGAGGATGGCGCGCCGCAGACGATCAGCAACTTCACCGTCTCAGAGGCGCCGATTACGGCTGTGCTCCTGGTCGAATTCGCTGCTGGGGATTATTTCTTCATGAGCGACATCCTGCACGCGTCCTATTCATTCGTGAACACTCTGAAAAAGGACGATTGGCTCGCGGTGATTTCTTACGACATGAAGGATTACATCCTGGCGGACTTCACGCAGAACAAACAGGACGCGTACGGAGCGCTGAACCAGTTGCGGATCCCGGGTTTCTCCGAGACCAATCTGTTCGACGCGCTTTATGACACGCTGGACCGGGTGGACCGGATCGAAGGCCATAAATACATTATTTTGGTTACGACCGGGGTGGATACTTTCAGCAAGCTCAATCTCGATCAGATTACGAAGAAGATCAAAACTACAAAGGATGTGACGATTTTCCCCATCAGCGTAGGATGGGCGATCAGGGAATATTTCGAAGCCCGAGGCATGTCAGCGCCGCATGGCATGGGCATCCCGGTTGGTCAGATGGATTACCTCCAGGCCGACAACGAGATGAACACTTTTGCGCGCTTGACCGGCGGGCGGGCCTACTTTCCGCGATTTCAAGCAGAGTTTTCCGAGATCTTTCACGAGATCGGCGGTGACATCCGCAATCAGTACAGCATCGCTTATCACCCATCCAACCCCAAGCTCGATGGCAGCTACCGCAAGCTGAAAGTCGAGGTGATCGCACCCGAGGGAGGTCCTCTCAAGGTTAGGGATCAGAAGGGGAAAGATGTAAAATACCTGGTGATCGCGCGAGAGGGGTATACCGCGAAACATACGGTGGATTAGGCGGTTTGTGAAAGACTTTTCCGCGAATCGGTGTGAGTTTTCACGCCAGCTGCCCGGACGAGGCATCCGGGCTGCCGTGAGCTTGGCGTTCACCTAATGGGCGTGGAAGAAAAGATCCAGCAGAAACATAAATCCAACTCCTAGAAAAACCACAAGAGCCATTTTTGCTCCTGGCTCGCGGTTTACTTCCGGTATGAGGTCGGAGGCGGCGACGTAGATCGTCACTCCGGCCGACAGCGGTAGTCCAAAGCTCACCTGGTGTTGGAACAGGGCCATAGTCGCGACACCGCCGAAAGTCGCAGCGCCTAATAGCACTGACGCGCCCCACGCCACACGGCGGCTCTGACCGCTCGCCAGCATGACCGAGGTGATGGTGAACCCTTCGGGAATCTTGTGGAGGAAAATAGCCAGGAAAATTATCCATCCCAGAAAGTTGGAAACCAGAAAGCCGGACGCAATCGCGATGCCGTCAAAAAATGTGTGAATCACCAAGCCGATCAGAATCGAGTAACCCTTGTGGGTATGAACGAACTGGTCTTTGTGAGTTTCTTCTCCGAAATGAAAGTGAGTGGTTACGGTGTGCTCGAAGAAGTGAATGATCAGGTAACCGACAAGAACCAGAAATGCGGCGCTCTTGCCGCGCAATTCCAAGGCCGCCGGAAAAACTTCGACGATGGCGGTAGCCAGCATGAATCCCGCTCCCAGTGCGACAAAGTACCGGAGGTAGGAGCGATCCCAGTGCTTCTGGACGATGATGGCGCCGCCGAAGATGTTGGCAGCTGCGGCGGTCAGGCCCAGAAGAAGACTGAGAAAGATGGGATTCATGCGCCGAAGGATGATAACAGTTCCCGGTTCTCAGTTCTGAGCCACGGGGTTCTCATCTACTGGCTGGCCATCAGACGCAGGGACGCTCCTCAAAATGTGTTCATGTCGGCTGGTTCTGATTTCATGACAGCAGGAGTTTGCATTCATGGGAAGCAGGATTCGTGGCACCTTGTTCTGAATTCGTAAAAAAGTGAGAGCTCGCGTGCGGGTTCGCAAGACACGTGACAAACTCTAAGTTTTGTATAGCACGGGTACATTACACTACAGCTTTTTCGGTGCGCCCTATCACTGGCGAAAGCGATCCGGGTTGGGGGGCCAGGCAGAGGGCTCATGCGACACGAGAACGAACGAGGAGACGCACATCGTGGGTCTGTGGGTCGCGGGGGTCTTTCTGCTCGGCGCTGGGGCGGGGGCGCTGACTACCTTTGTACTGAATTCTAAGCAGATTCGTCAGCTCAAAGAGTTGCTGGAAACCGAACGCAATTCCCAAACAAAACAACCAGAGCAACGTCACGAGACAGACGGGCGCAAGTTCGCCTACCGAAGGAGTTCTCAATGACCGAGGTTTCCACGGCGAAAATCGTTGGCACAGCGCTAGTCGTCTCTGGAGACGCGGTCGCTACCCGCCAGCTTGCAGAGGCCATGCAGGAACTAGCATTATCCGTTGAAGTCTGCATCAAAGTTTCGGATGCACTCGACCGGGTGAACCATAGCAAGCTTGAGGTCGCTGTCATTGATTTTTCACTGGCGAAGGAAGCCACACTCCTCCTTCAACAGCTGCGTGGCTCGGCTTCCAATCGAACCGCGATAACGTTTGCGATTACAGGCAGCAGCGCTGAGACCGCGTATGCCCTGAAGGTAGGTTCAAGTTTTGCTCTTCAAAGGCCGCTGACTTTCGATTCAATTCGACATACGCTGCAAGCTGCCTACGGATTGATTGTGCGGGAACGCCGCCGCTACTTCCGTCATCCCATTTCTGTTCCGGCAGCCGCCCGCAGAAAAGAGGAGCCAGAAATTTTCGGAAAAACGGTGAATGTCAGCGAACGCGGCGTGGCATTTATCGGGTCAACTCCGCTGATGCCCGGCACAGAGGTGACCATGCAGTTCACCGTAACCGATCCTAAACTCGCCATGACGGCGCAGTGCAGAGTGTGCTGGACCAATGACCGAGGACAGTCCGGCTTGTCATTTGTACTCCTGGCCTCCAACCTCAGCAGCGAATGGCAGGCTTGGCTGGCTCGGAAACTTGAAGAACAATTGCCGGAGCCCGTCACTCGGAGATTCCAGTAACCTCCATCCGGGTCAAACCGCATCTGAACCAATGACAGCACAAGAGTCACAGAGAACCATATCTGCTTTCTCTGTGTTTCTGTGACGAAGCTTATTATTCCGGGGGCTCGGTTCCGTTGGGTTCGGCTGGGGCGAGGGGCAGCTTCGAAGCGCCGCCCAGAATGCTGCGTTCTTCCGGCGAGAATTGTCTCTTGTAAGCGTCGCTATCGATCTGACGCTGGCGTGCGTCGGGAGGCATTGCCCGCAATGCCTGAATCGCATTGCGCACAGCCTGACGGCGCTGCTGAGGGAGTTGTTGCATTTGCGAATGCAGTTGCCGCGCCGTGTCTTTTTGCTCCGGCGTCAGGTGCCCGAAGGTGTCCATGCGATTCAGCATCAACTGCCGTTTCTCAGGCGGCAGGCTGTTGAATCGATCCAACTGATTCTGCAAATGCTGCTTCTGTTGAGGGGGAAGATTGCGGAAC
Organism: Terriglobales bacterium; assembly: GCA_035567135.1. GTDB lineage: Bacteria > Acidobacteriota > Terriglobia > Terriglobales > Acidobacteriaceae > JABDBE01. The sequence continues at coordinate 140,531 of DATMQI010000118.1, read as the reverse complement.
TGAGGGTCGCTTTGCAGCGCCTTTTTCTGTTGTTCGGGGTCCTTATGTTGACGCAACCATTGTCCTGCGTGCCCGTTCTGCTGAGCTCGCGGAGGGCGGGGTACGTAGTGCGGAGCGTGCTGCTCAGCCGGATGGCCAGCCTGCGCCAGGGACGTAACAACTCCCGTTAGCGCCAGCGCCAGAGCCGCTATCGCGACCCTTCCGGTTATGAACTTCACCCGCACTTTCTCCCCCGATGTCCCCAAAATCACTACATGGGCAAATCCTCAAGCGCTCCGATCACGGATTGGCGTCCACATCCTGCTGCGCTTGCAAATCGTCGAGAACTTCAAAATCCGAATACAAGTCGCTGTTCTTATCCAACGCCTGCAAGTCGCCTACCGCGGTTCCCGGAGCGGCTGCCATAGCGCTCGGTCCGTCCTGCGCGGGATTCCGGCCAGCACCCGTACGGAACAGCGTGACGCTCAGCACCATCAGAACTGCCAGTGAAACTGCCAGCGCAGGCTTGCGAATCCATTGCCACCAGACTGCCGGCTGTCGTGCCGCTTCTTCGCGCAGACGAGCGCGGAGCCGCACGTCGAAATAGGGCGACGGCTCCGGTACTTGCCACTCATCCAGCAGCGCCATCGTCTGGCGAAACTCATTCAGCTTGCTTGCGCAACCAGCGCAGCTCTCGAGATGCTTATTCACTTCGGGCGCGACTGCCTCCAAGCCGGCGGCCAGGTCCGGCATCAGCCCGTATATTTCATTGCATTTCATGACTACTTCCTTCATACAAATTCCTTCAGTTGCACGCGCAGGGTTTCATAAGCGCGGAACAACAGAGACTTAATGGCGGACTCGCTGAGCTTCAGAACTTCCGCGATCTGTCGATAGTCCATCTGCTGATATTTGTGCATGATCAGCGCCATCTTCTGCCGCTCAGGCAATGCCTCTACGCGTTGCCGGATCGCGGCCAACCGCTCCCGCCGGACGATCGCCTCTTCTGCGGTCAGCGAGTTGTCCGGCAAATCCATGGTCAACCCGGATTCCTGATCCGGCTCATCCAGGCTGACCGTGTTTTCCGGACGCTGGTGCCGCGTATCGCGCGCATGGTTTACCGCCAGATTGCTGGCGATGCGATATAACCAGGTCGTGAACTTTGCGCTAGCTTCGTATTTCTCGCGTGAGCGATACACCCGCAAAAAAACTTCCTGGGCCAGATCCTCTGCCACGGCAGAATTGTGAGCCATGCGATACATAAAGCTCAGCATGGGCCGGCGATATTTCTGTACCAGATATTCGAAAGCGGCATCGTCGCCGGCTTTCACCCGCAGCATGATTTGCGCGTCGCTCAAGCCCTCCGCGGATTGAGTGTCAGCCGTCTGCGCGACAGCCGGCGATGGTACGCCTGCCATCGACAGGAACCCGCGATCCATGGCTACGCTGCTCACACTGGATTGAACCCCTCCTGGGTCAGAAAGTTGCGGGTCGGCGGGGTCAGGCAAAGGCTGGGAAGTCTCCTCTGGAGAAGAGCCTAGGGGGGGCGCCTTCGCGAGATGGAATGGGTTTCGCATGCAGCAATGGCACAAGTCTCCGGGGTCCCTCTCGCGCAGGCGGAATCCGGAGCTACCGATCTTAGGCTATCATGGACGAGGTCACGAAAAAACTGTTTCTTTGCTACAATATAGCGGCTGATCAGCAGGGCGCTTAACTCAGCGGTAGAGTGCCATCTTCACACGGTGGAAGTCATAGGTTCGAATCCTATAGCGCCCACCAGTAACCAACTGGCGTTACGGTAGATACCGAGTCGTAGTCACGCGGTGCAATATGGTCCAAGCCCGCTCTCTCACAGCGGGTCGTGACCACGTACCACACGACATTCTGCGAGATGCCTTTCCCCCACACCTTTTCCCGCCCTAACTACCAAGTGTAGACTTCATCAATTCGGGGTGGGCCAGAGCGTCCATCGATGACTTGGGTCTCTAACACGACTTCCAGGTTCTTGCGGCTCCAATCTTTCGAGGTCTTAAGCGCCAGTTCATCCAGATGGTGAGCATCGACCAGGAATTCTCCAGCCGCAACGGTGCCACCTCGCGCAATGCCTGCGGCGACGACGACAAAGCGATCGGTATTGGGATCGAGAAGCCGCGCGACGATGGCGTAATCCTTATAGGTCCCCGTGTCCTGATGAGCGCGCTCGATCACCCAATCCTGCTTCGTCGGGTTGTTTCGATCTTCAATCCAGAAGCGCGTCATTTCCGGATTGTTCACGAAATGGAATCTTAACGGCCCAGTGAGGCGCAAAGTCCAGCCATTGTCGTATGCGCCAATAAAAATTGAAGGGCTGCGGCGCAAGTCACTCAACGTTGTAACCGATTCGCCTTGTACGCGATAACTTTTTCCATAAGTGTGGAGCAGACCCGCGATATCGACGACTGGATTCATGTCTTCGATAATCACGGTGATCATGTGGTCATTCAGGGTGGTTTGGCGCTGGGGATTCGCGGCATCGCGCAAAGTGATTGTCGAATACTGATTCTGGTCCGCAATACAGAATAGGATGGGATCCGCAGATTTCACAAATGGCGCCCAAAACTGTTCGATGGCTGGGGGATGTAAAGCGCGCCAGGCAAACCCCACCCCGAGGGTGAGGGCCAGAACTGCGGCTGTCACCACCAACGTACCCCAGGAAAATGAATGCGCTGCGGTGGTAAAAACAGCGTTAGGCATCGACGCTTCGACCGCAAGGGCTTGCTCCTTGTGATTGACCGCTTTGGCGTCCTCAGGGAAGCAAAACTGAGGCGCGTAAGAACCCGGCGGCAACAGCACTCTGATCTCGTGCTCGTGGCCTGGTTCCAAATAATACTGCGCAATGCGTTTACGAATTTCGCCAGCGGTCACCCGAACGATCGGATCTTCGGTCGTGTCATAATTCGGGTCTTTGCCAAAGACCTCGATCCCTAATGTGCGCTCTTTGAGGTTGTCGGCTCGTCCGGCCAAAGCCTCGCCAACCACAAATCTCAGGAAGACCGGGAATCGCTTACTTTTGTGGAAGTGCGGGTTCTGAAGAAGTCTTTCCAGTTGCTGGATGACCGCGGCCTTCTCTTCCTCACTCGATGGTGTCCAGACGTCTACCTGCTCAGACAACATTAGCTCGTGCTCCTTAACACCCAGACCATCGGGAGATGCCTGTTAGTGATTCTTGCGGTTCAGGAGCGATCTGGGACCGCCGGACTACGTCGTACTCCGACCCGCCAGGTCTTTACCTGTAAAGAATGAGTTTATCCAGCCCCCGGCCTTTAACCTTGTATCCGAATATCCCACCCGTTTCAAGCAGTATTTCCCTCTTAACTGGCACAGCTTACCGTAAGGAGCTTTTTGTTGATCAACCGGACCGCTATAAGTCCGTCTGATTCAGGCCAGGGAACAGTCCCTAACTCACCCTGATCAAGTTGAGCTCGCCCCAGGTTGAAGCGTTCTTGGCAAATTGGAGGCCGATTTATGGCAGGGAAATCTCTGTCCACGTTGACAGTGGTGGTGGTAGCCGCGATGTTTACCGTTTTAATGCCTTGCATCCATCTGCAGGCACAAACTCGGGCATTCACGGCCGACCTTGGCGGTACCGTCACCGATCCCTCGGGGAGTGTTCTGTCCGGGGCCAAGGTTACTTTAACCAGCATTGAGCGTGGCATTTCGCGCACCTACACTACAGATGCAACCGGCGACTATACGCTGTCGCTCCTGCCGCCGGGGGTTTACTCATTACAGGTCGCAGTGTCAGGTTTCAAGACCTATAAGCAAGATGGTATTGAATTGGCCGCAGGCCAAACCGTCAAGCAGCCAGTCGTCATGACGATTGGTTCCATCGCTGAGCACGTAGAGGTGACCGCGGATGCGCCGCTGCTTAACGCGGACAATGCCAACATTTCCTCCGATATCTCCGCCCAACAGGTCGTCGAACTCCCGCTCAACCTGCGCAACGTCTATGGTTTGGCCTTCTTGAACTCGTCCGTCAACAACACCGCGGAATTCCAGATCGTTGGCGGCAATGGAATCTCTGGCAGCGCCGATCAGGATATCTCGTTCTTCAATTTCGGCGGCACTTTCTTCAATACCGCAGCTTACCTCCTGGATGGCACTTGGGATACAGGAGCAGACTGGGGTGGCGTAACGTATGTGCCGTCTGTAGATGACGTGCAAGAGTTCAAGATTCAAACCAATGCCTTTACCGCGCAGTACGGATGGAGCAGCGGGAATGTTATTAATGTAACCACGAAGTCGGGGACCAACGCCTTCCATGGAGACGCCTACGAATTTTTCCGCAATAGCGCCCTGGATGCGAGAAATTACTTCAATGACAAGGCTCAACCCCTTTTCCATCGCCAACAATTCGGCGCTACGATTGGGGGGCCGATCTACAAGAATAAGACTTACTTCTTTGGATACTACGAAGGCTTGCGCCAACAAACCCCGGTGACTTTTGTCGGAACAATGCCGATTGACGCCTTCAAGAGCGGGGATTTCTCTTCGCAGTTGGGGGGACCAGTCGGTACCGACGCCTTAGGACGACCGATTCTAAGCGGACAAATTTACGATCCATTCAGCACTCGCACCATCACTGCCGGCCAAGTGGATCCGCTTACGGGCCGAACGGCGACAGCAAGTGGATACATTCGCGATCCATTTTTGGGCAACATTATTCCAAGCGCAAGATGGGATGCCATCTCAAAGAATATTCTGAATGGAGGTTTTTGGCCGGCTGCGGATTCGTCTGCACTGGCAAACAATTTCACCAGGTCGGCAGCAGCCGCTGCTCACTCTAACGAGTATTCCATCCGCATCGACCATAATATTTCAGACAACTCTCGACTGTTTGCCCGCTGGTCGCAAAAGTTCGAGAGCAAAGTAAACGTGCCCGATTATTACGGAACATCGGACATCGCCGGTCCCGGAGCTACTAATCCCAACAACCGCTACAGCTTCGATCTGGGTTACAGCCACGTATTCAACCCCACATTTCTGCTGAGCGCAAACTTGGGGGTGAACCGCTGGGTCGAGGGTTCGCAGGTGCAGAGCTTGGGGTTCAAGGCTTCGACTCTCGGGCTGCCCGCATTTATTGATGGAATCTCGCCGGTCTTCCCTCAGATCCAGCCCCAGGGCGTGTCGGGGCTCGGACCCAACATAAACCAGGACGACTACATCGTTCCGCGCACTTTGTGGACTGGCTCAATCGATCTCACCAAGATCATCGGCAAGCACGACCTGCAATTTGGTTTCATGGGCGTGCTGAATCAGATCTACGGGGGGCACTACGCAAATACAGCCTTGCCGTTCCCCACTTCATTTACGGGAGGTCCGGATCCCCAGAACGAGACTTCGGGCACGGGAGCCGGTTTCGCCTCCTTCCTTTTGGGAGTGGGCGGCACAGTGAATGGATTAGGTACTCAGACTGGATATAACGCTTTCCCGGCGACCGAAAAGAAGCAACTGGGTTGGTATCTGCAGGACGACTGGAAAGCGACTTCGAAGTTAACCCTCAACCTCGGTCTGCGGTACGAAATTCAAACCGCGCCTACAGAGCGGTTCAACCGGCAGGAATACTTCAATTTCACTGCTACCAACCCGATCAGCTCCGCGGTGGGGTTCCGCGTGCCGGGGGAACTTGTTTTCAACAACGGCAACAACCGCGGACTCTACAACACGCAATTTACAAATTTCGCGCCGCGCGTTGGCTTGGCTTACCAGTTCAGGTCCAAGCTAGTTTTCAGGGCGGGGTACGGAATATTCTTCGTACCTGATTACTATGGCAATGGGCCGCTCACTGGCTATTCGCAAAGTACGCCGTGGGTCACAACTCTCGACAACGGGCTTACTCCTCACAACACACTCAGCAATGCGTTTTCTAGCGGCGAAGTGCTGCCTCAGGGAAGCTCTCAGGGCGGACTGACCGATGTCGGCTTCGGCCTCAATCCCGTCGTCAACCCCGTCCGCCATTCCCCTTATGTGCAGCAGTGGATGGGTGGCTTCCAATACTCACTTACGAATAACGATTTGCTCGACATTTCCTACGTCGGCAATCACGGCGTCCACGTGCTCGCGCAATATCTCGAGTGGAACCAGATCCCGACCGCCGATTTGACCATGGGAAATGCTCTGAACGCTCAGGTTCCAAATCCTTTCGTTGGCCACATCACGGCGAGCGGTTGCGGTCTTGACCAGCCCACCGTGATTGCGGGCCAATTGCTGCGGCCCTTCCCCGAATACTGCAGCGTGACTGAGGCTCCACCCGCGGTCGGTTCTTCCAACTACAATGCGCTGCAAGTCACCTACACGCGTCGTTGGCATGCGGGGCTCAATCTGAACGTCTCTTATACTTACTCGAAGTTCATGGACAACGTGCAAGGCTCATCTGGATGGGCCTTTCCCGGCACAGGCAGTCAGGTTCGCGATTCTTATAACCTGGCAGCCGAGCGATCAGTGGATACCAGCGACATCCCGCACAGTTTGGTCGTCAACTACATCTATGAACTGCCGCTCGGGCGTGGAAAGCCGTTGGGTAACAATTGGAACGGACCAGTGAATGCGGTGCTTGGTGGATGGCAGCTCACCGGAATTTTCTATGCCAAGAGCGGCTTTCCGCTATCCATTTCCCCGGCACAAAACAACACGGATTCGTTTGGCGGGAACCAGCGTCCCAACCTGATCGGCGATCCGCGGCCCGCGAACCAGAACATTAATAATTGGATCAATGCCGCAGCCTTTTCTCAGCCAGCGCCGTTTACGTTTGGAGATTCTCCGCGAAACCTGGCAGACTTGCGCGCTCCACGCTATGTAGATTGGGATATGGGAATCCAGAAATGGTGGGCATTCACTGAATCCAAGCGGTTGCAGTTCCGCATAGAAATGTTCAATGCCCTCAACCATCCGAACTTCTTTGCTCCGGACACGAATCTGGGCGACGTAAGCAACGGGTCGTTTGGCCGGATCTCGCAAGCCTACCCAGCTCGGGATGTGCAAGCCGCTCTGAAGTTTTATTTTTGACCGCCCCGGCGGTCGCAGCTGTAGAGACGTGCTAGCAACGTCTCTACAGAGGCCGCGCTGGCGGAAACCCTTTCTTATAAAATCATTCACATGGGATGGAACGATGATCAACAGTAGCCTGTGGGTCCCTGTTCTGCTCATCATTCTTTTCCTGAACATGTGGATCGGACAGATCAAATGTTCGGCTGCCATGCCGCAGAAAATGAATCATGCTCCCGCTCTGCTGGCACTCAACAGGTTTTCCGGCGATAAAAGTCTGCCCAACGGCATAGAGGTTTACAGTGGAAAAGCCATCCTTCAGGTCGTAGCGTTGCGGGATGACGTTATCCGCGTCCGCATCGGCCGCGATGGAGTTTTGCCCGAGGATGCTTCGTGGGCGGTTTTGCCCTCAGCCCGTCAGCAGCGTGCAACTGTAACCCCTGAGAGTACTGATGCAGCGGTGGGTTTCCGGACGAACAGTCTGCGCGTTCGAATCGAACGTACAACCCTTCGTTTGTCTCTGACCGACCTGGACGGTAACGTGCTGCAAGAGGACGCTACCGGTTGGCCGGTGGAATTCCACGACAAGGCATTCCGCGTCTATAAGCAAATGCCTTTGGACGAGCACTATTTTGGCTTAGGCGACAAGGTGGGCCCGCTTGACCGACGCAACCAGGCGTTCACTATGTGGAACACCGATGCGTATAATTTTCAGGAATCGACCGATCCACTTTACAAAGCTATTCCATTCTTCCTGACCATGCGCGCCGGGCGTACGCTCGGGGTACTTTTCGACAATACCTGGTGCAGCAGCTTTGATTTTGGCAAACAGATTGACGGCGTTTATTCCTTTGGAGCCGAAGACGGGCCCCTTGATTATTATGTGCTGTATGGCCCCGATCCCAAACGTGTACTGGAGGACTATGCCTGGCTGACCGGACCTCCGCCACTGCCACCGATGTGGGCCCTCGGCTATCAGCAGTCACGCTACAGCTACGAAACGGAAGCTCAACTGCGCCGAGTCGCAGAGAAATTGCGGTTGGATCGGATTCCAGCTGACGCCCTATATCTGGACATCGATTATCAGAAAAATAATCGACCGTTTACCATCGATCCACAGAAGTTTCCGACTTTCGTATCCATGCTGGCAGATCTCAAGAATGAAGATTTTCACGTCGTCGGCATCACCGATCTGCACATCGCTGATTTGCCGGGCGAGGGCTACGCGCCCTACGACTCCGGAGCGGCGGGCGGACACTTTGTGAGAAACCCGGACGGCTCTTTTTTTGTGGGTAATGTGTGGCCTGGGCCATCCGTATTCCCTGATTTTACGCAGCAGGGCACCCGTCAATGGTGGGGCACCCTTTACTCTGGTTTTGTTTCCGACGGCCTGGCTGGATTCTGGAACGACATGAATGAACCGTCGGTCTTCAATACGCCCGACAAGACCATGCCTGACGAGGTTCAGCACCGTATCGATGAAACTGGATTCCGGCAACGCGTCGCCAGCCATCGTGAGATTCACAATGTTTATGGCATGGAGAATTCGCGCGCGACTTACGAAGGGCTGCTGAAGATTTCTCCTCAGCAGCGTCCGTTCGTTCTGACGCGCGCTACCTATGCCGGAGGTCAACGCTACGCCGCCACCTGGACGGGCGACAACAGCAGCACCTGGAATCATCTGCGCCTGACGACTCCTTCGCTGGAGAACCTTGGCCTCAGCGGTTTTGGAATGAGCGGCGCCGACGTAGGCGGCTTCATTGGAACTCCATCACCCGAACTCCTCACCAAGTGGACGGAATTAGCAACCTTCCAGCCCATCGATCGCAATCACAGCGAGAAAGGCACCGCTCCGCGGGAGCCATGGGCCAACGGACCTCAACAAGAAGACATCCGCCGCCGCTACATTGAAGAACGTTACAAGTTGATGCCTTACCTCTACACGGCTGTGGAGGAGATGTCGCGATCTGGAGTGCCCGTGCTGCGCCCCTTGTTCCTGGAATTTCCCCAGGCCACCACAGCCGACAAGCTTCCCCTCGATCTCGACGCCGGAAACGAATTTCTGTTCGGCTCTGACTTGTTGGTTGCTCCGCCGCCTTATCCTGACAAGCTGGACACCTACAGTGTGAAATTTCCTGCTATCGACTGGTACGACTATTGGACTGGGCTGCGTTTGCGGCCTTCAGCGGGCAAGCCAGTTCGGGTGAGCCCGACACTGGAGACCTTGCCAGTCTATGTTCGCGAGGGCTCCATTCTTCCCATGCAACCGGTGACTCAAAGCACAAACGAAATTCCCCACGGACCGTTGCTCCTGCGCGTATACCCCGGACATGATTGCAAGGGTTCGCTGTACCAGGATGATGGAAAAACCATGGCGTACAAGCACGGCGAGTTTCTGCGAGTACAGTTCACCTGCGAAGCTTCTACCGATTCCGTCAAGCTCCACATTGGACCGCACCAGGGCAGCTACCGCGCATGGTGGAGTGAGTTGCGGGTGGAGATCTTCGGCCAGAATTCCAACGCGACCTACAAAGTGGCAGGCGGCACGGTCGAGTCAGGACAGACAACTCTCGATGTTGCACACCAATTGGTAAGCTTCACCATCCCGGACGATGGCCGCGGAAGCGATCTGGAAATCAGCACCAGGCAACTTGGCAGTTCCGGCACGCCGTAGTGGGGAGAAAGTGACAATCGCCGGCGCAAAGCGTGCTCTCAACGCGCTGCTATTGGGAGTCCTGTGCTTGTCGGCTGTTCTTGCGTGCTTGTCCGCTACCTCCCCAGCGCCAATATTTCACCAGACTCGGCCCAACGGTTTGGACTTCACTCTGGAGAATTCCCCGACCACGCTGAAATACCTCATTGAAGCCATGCCGGGCGGCGTGGCCCTGCTGGACTATAACAATGACGGTCTTCTCGACATCTTTCTTGTGAATGGCGGCCGCATCACAAGCCCTATGCAGCAGCCCGACAATTTTGATCGTCGCGACCCGCGCTATTGGAACCGTCTCTACCGGCAGAATCGCGATGGCAGTTTCACGGATGTGACCCAACAAGCGGGACTCGCGAATGCCGGCGACGGAAATTATGGCATGGGTGTCGCCGTAGGCGATTACGATAACGACGGTTATCCCGATATTTACGTCACGAATTTCGGAAAAAACATTCTCTACCATAACAACGGCGACGGAACCTTTACCGACGTCACTGCGAAGGCCGGCGTCGCCGCCGGCGGCTGGTCGGCCTCAGCGGGGTTCGTTGACTACGATAACGATGGCCAGTTGGACCTGTTCGTCACCCGTTACCTCGATTGGGATACGAAGCACAGCAAGCCCTGCGGCACCGTAGTGCGCCAATATTGTCCTCCGGGAGAATTCCCCCCGGTCAGCAACATTCTTTATCACAATCGTGGCGATGGCACTTTTGAAGATGTCAGTGTGAAATCTGGAATTGCGCCAAAGAAAGGTCACAGCCTGGGCGTCGCCTTTGCTGATTACGATGGCGATGGATTCACCGATATCTTTGTGGCGAACGATGTGGTGGAACAATTTCTGTTTCACAACAATGGCAACGGCACGTTCACGGAGCAAAGCCTCGAAGCTGGTGCAGCCCTCACAGCAGATGGCAAGAAACTTTCAGGCATGGGAGTCGTGTTTCAGGACTATGACAATGATGGCCAACCCGACGTCGTAGTAACCGAACTTCCGCACCAGCTACAGACCGTCTTTCATAACGATGGGCACGGAACTTTCAGCGATCAGAGCCTGCAAAGCGGATTTGGCATGCTTTCGGGAACAACCTCCGGCTGGGGAGTGGGACTCGAAGACTTTGATAACGATGGCTGGAAAGACATGTTTATCGCGCAAAGCCACGTAATGGACAATGTCGAGAAATTGGATTCTTCTTTGCAATATCTTGAGCCGCCGCTGCTCGCGCTCAATCATAATGGCCGTTTCGAGCGCGCTGACGCCGGGAGCACGACTCCAGTAGCCGGACGGGGCGCCGCATTCGGTGACCTCAACAACGATGGCTGGGTCGATGTCGTCACCACTGTGCTGGGCGGGCATCCGCAGGTTTTCATGAACAGTGGAGGAAAGCAGCACTGGCTCACCATTACTTTACGCGGCACGCGCAGCAATCGTGACGGCTTCGGCGCCCGCGTGCAGGTGAACGGACAGACGCGATTCGCTACCGCTGCGGGAAGCTACCTGTCCTCGAACGATAAACGCCTCCACTTTGGATTGGGCACAGCCGAAACTGCAAACGTACAAATAACCTGGCCGAACGGACTCCAGCAGAAGCTAAGCAATATCCGCAGCGATCAATTCATCGAGATTCAAGAAGCTGCACAACCATGACATCCGGATTGTCGTTTCGTCAGTGTAAGACAGCACCGATAAACGGCCATTTCGAGACCCAAACCACCCGAGCTTATCGTGCTCCCGGCGGAGAGTTTGGGTGAAGCAGGACCGGCAGGGCATCCAATTTACCCGCTTGAGCGACCAAAACAAAGCGGAGATCCGCACTTTCATAACCCAAGTCGAGAGATCATAGTCGGGCGCCAGTTGATCCACCAGCGATGGCTAAATGACTTCCGTAACCTACCCAGACCCCTTTCGGTATGCGACCTTAGCACTAATGCGGCAGGAATGCATAGGTGATTTGTGTTGTTGCATCCGAAGTCAGTTCCAACCGGAACGATTCTAGTAGCGGACGATCAAGCCCCCAATCGCGAGCTTCTGGAGGAACTCCTCACCACCCAAGGTTTCACGGTCATCACGGCGTCGGACGGAGCGGAAGCGCTCGAGCAACTGCGTAAGGCGTCAGTCGATCTTGTCATTCTGGATGTGATGATGCCAGATATGAACGGGTTCGAGGTGTGCCAGAAGATAAAAGCGAATCCTGAGACTTACCTGATACCCGTCGTTCTAGTCACAGCGCTATCTGATAAGCAAGACCGCATCGAGGGCCTTCGAGCCAACGCTGACGATTTCCTGACTCGGCCGGTGGATCGCGCGGAATTGCTTGCCCGTGTGCAGTCGCTGATAAAGCTCAAGCAGCGGACCGACGAACTGGAGCGCGCCGAGTCCGTCCTGTTTGCGCTGGCGCGGAGCATCGAGGGCAAAGATCCGTATACGGGAGGGCACTGCGAACGTTTGGCGGAATATTCGGCTTCTTTGGGACAGCACCTCGGTCTTACGGACGAACAGATTACGGCTTTACGGAGAGCTGGCGTAGTTCACGACATAGGCAAAATCGCGGTACCGGATTCGATCATCTTGAAGCCGGCCAGCCTCACCCCCGAGGAATGGAAACTCATGCGAGAGCACCCAGTCGTGGGCGAACGGATCTGTGCGCCATTGAAGTCGTTTCGCCTGGTGCTTCCGATCATTCGCCACCATCACGAGAAGTTCGATGGCTCCGGGTATCCAGATGGGCTGCGAGGAGAGAGCATTCCGATTACTGCCAGAGTGCTGCAAATCGTCGACGTGTACGACGCCCTGACTACGATCCGACCCTACAAGCCCGCCTTTTCCATTACCGATGCCCTTCAAACTATGAAGCTGGAAGTGGCGAAAGGATGGTGGGACGCTCAGATCTTTGATCAGTTCGAGCAGTTGGTGAGAACCAGCACCGCTGATTTTCTAGCTCGAGGTGCGGCGGCCGGTGGGGCAGGAATTTGACTCCAGTTTCTTCGAGGATGCCCTGCTGCAAACCAGTCCCCGGCAATAGCACCTAATCGACGGCACCAACCTGGTGATCCAAGGCAAACGGCGCTTCCGTTAGTGAGAATGGATATGAAGATACTCGTCGCTGAAGACAACGCAGTGAACCGTGAGCTGCTGCGGGAATTGCTGGAAATGCGCGGCCACGCCGTGATCGAAGCTTGCAATGGGGAAGAAGCGCTCCGAGTGCTGGAGGAATCCAGGCCGGACATCCTGCTGCTCGATCTCGGGATGCCCGTGCTTGACGGATACGGAACCGTGCGCAGGGTTCGCGCAAATCCTGGGTTTGCGACGCTGCCGGTGCTCGCGGTCACGGCATACGCGATGCAGGGGGACAAGGAACGGATCTTGAGATCAGGGTTCGATGGCTACCTGTCAAAACCAATCAACCCGACGCTGCTTTTTCAAGAACTGGAACGTCTCTTCTCGGCTACGGTCAAAGGAACCGCATGATCACGCTCGCCAAAGTTGGAAGATGGGTTTCAACGAGCGGATGGCGTCTGTACCCGCTATTCACGCTGTTGATGGTCCTGCCCATCGTATTTTTCGCCTATTCCGTCGGCCAAGTCCTGAGACACCAAACTGAAACCGAGGCGGTAACAGAGAGCGCGCAGATTGCACGTGCGTCGGCAATGTTGGTTGAAGAGCACTTCCGTCAGAGCACCGCTTTTCTTGAGTCGATTGCCACTCGCCCATCTTTTCGTGAGGCATGGACGCATCGAGATCTGAAAAAACTTGAGTGGAACCTGACGCAATCGCATAGCCTGCGTCCGGATTTCGCGTTTATGAGCGTGTACGGGCTTGATGGCACGATGCAGGCAATCTACCCGCCCCAGCCAGCCTTGCTTACTAAGAATTTCTCATACCGTGATTGGTACAAGGGCACGGCAGCACAATGGAACCCTTACATTTCCGAGGTTTATCAGAGTGTGGTTGGAACCCATCAACTCGTCGTCGCGATTGTGGTCCCTGTAAGAGACGCGACGGGCAAGCCGATCGGCATTCTCATGGCCCCCTGTACTCTCGATACTATGAGCCGGCAGCTGGTGGAAACCAAACTCGCGGGCGAATGGACGATCTCGCTGGTAGATCAGAACGGTCATTTGTCGGCTCGCCCGAACATTGATTCCTATGCGCCTCCCGTCGACCTAAGCGGCTATGAGCCGGTCAGGCGGCTGCGAACCGCTCAGGCAGGGTATGGAACATTTGTACGAGATGGCAAAAGCTTCTTCGCCAGGTACGAACCAGTGGGTCACTACGGATGGGGAGTTCTTGTAGAACAGCCGGCGACTGTCTTACAGCAAGGCGTTTTTGCCGTACAACGCCGTGTATGGCTTCTTGGTTTTGTTCTAGTTGTCGTAGGTTTAGCGGTGAGCACCTTTATGGGGTCGCTCTACTCCCGGCTGGAGACTGGCAACCGATTTATCAACCTGTCAGTCGACATGTTTTGCATTGCCGGTTTCGACGGATTTTTCAAGAGCGTCAATCCATCTTTTGAGAAGACCCTAGGCTTCACTGCTGAGGAACTGCTTGCCAAGCCTTACCTGGAGTTCGTTCATCCCGATGATCGTCAGATGACAGTAGCGGAAGCGGGCCGCCTTGAGAACCAGGAAATCACCTTCGCATTTGAGAACCGCTACCTGTGCAAAGACGGATCCTATAAGTGGCTCTTGTGGAATGCGGTTTCCGTATACCCGCAGAAGCTCATCTACTGTGTCGCGCGCGACATCACCGAACGCAAACGGGTGGAAGAATCATTACGGGAGAGCGAGGAGCGCTTTCGTCTGCTGGTCGACGGCGTGAGTGACTACGCTATTTTTATGCTTGATCCGTCGGGAAACGTCGCCAGTTGGAATCAGGGGGCAGAGCGCATTAAAGGCTATAAGGCGAGTGAGATTTTGGGCCACCATTTCTCGTGCTTCTACCCTGCGGAAGACCTGCAGAATCGGAAACCTGAGCGGGATCTCGAAATTGCCCTCGCCGAGGGCCGCTATGAAGAGGAGAGTTGGCGCATACGGAAGGACGGGTCTCAGTTTTGGGCCAACGCAGTCATTACTGCGCTGAAAGATGGGACCGGCAAACTACGTGGATTTTCTAAGATCACACGGGACGTTACCGAGCATAGGCGAGCGCAGGAATTGCTGCAGGAAAGCGAAGAGCGGCACCGCAAATTGTTCGACAACAACCCTCATTCAACTTGGGTCTATGACCGGGAGACGCTGCGATTTCTCGCCGTAAACGCTGCCGCCGTGCGCCACTATGGTTATTCGCGCGACGAATTCTTGGCGATGACGTTAAAAGATATTCGGCCCGCCGAGGATATTCCCCGCATGCTGGAGAACGTCAAGTCTGCAAAAGACGGAACCGGGAGCCTGGGTACCTGGCGGCACAAGAAAAAAGACGGAACCCTGATTGATGTAGAGATTACATCGTACGCGTTGCAGTTTGATGGGCGGCCGGCAGAAGTCGTGGTGGCAGCAGACGTCACCCAGAGAACGCAAGATGAAGCAGAGAAACGCAAGTTTGCGGAGAGTCTGGCAACTAGCAATCGAGAACTCGAGCTCCGCAATCGCGAAGTCCAGCGCGCCACGCAGATGAAGAGCAAGTTTCTCGCCAGTATGAGTCACGAACTGCGGACACCCCTCAATGCCATTGTGGGCTTTTCCGACTTGCTGGCCGAGGGTATCCCGGGAGAACTCAACGGCAAGCAGATGCGCTTTGTGAACCACATTAAACAAGGCTCGGCGCATTTGTTGCAATTGATCAATGACATCCTGGATCTGTCAAAAATCGAAGCCGGACAGCTCGAAATCCGATGCGAAGACTTCCAGTTCAAGGAAGCTTTGCCTGAGGTGCTGTCTACGATCCGTCCACTTGCGATGGCAAAGAACATCCAGGTTCGCCAAAACCTCGAAACCGATCTGCCGGTTTACGCTGATCGGGTTCGTTTCAAGCAGATCCTATACAACCTGCTCAGTAACGCCGTGAAATTCACTCCCAAGGATGGCCAGATCACTATCGATTGCATCGAGAAAGGAAACTTCCTTCGCATCTCGGTTACAGATACCGGGATTGGTATCCGACCTGAAGACCAACAGTTGGTGTTCGAGGAATTTCGACAAGTAGAGGGAAGTCAGAACGACACTCAGCAAGGGACGGGATTGGGTTTGGCCATTACCAAGCGTCTGGTCGAACAACAAGGGGGAACGATTTCGCTTTTCAGCGAGTTGGGAAAAGGCAGCCGATTTACGTTTACTCTTCCGGCAGGATTAAAAGCCACGGACACTGTCCAAACCGGAAAGCTCGCACGGGCAATCACGGTCAGCGCAGGGCGGGAAAAACCGCTTATCCTGATCGCGGACGACGAAGTTTCCTCGCGCGAGCTTCTCGCCAGCTATCTGGAACCGGATTATCGAATTGCAATGGCGGATTCCGGGCCTGAAGCCGTCACGAAGGCTCAACAACTGCTGCCGGACGCTATTACTCTGGACGTATTGATGCCAGGTGGGAGCGGGTTCGAAACGCTCGTGGACCTGAGGAGAACACCGGAGACCGCGAACATTCCGATCATCATCGTCTCAATCGTGGACCAGACGCGCGTAGGGTTTGCTTTGGGCGCTGCTGACTATCTGATCAAGCCCATTCGCAAGCCGGTTCTCCTCGAAACTGTCCAAAAACATGTTCCATCTCCAGCCGACGACGACCAGGCGATTCTGCTGGTCGATGATGACCCTGAAACTCTGGAACTGCTGGAGGAGACCTTGCGCTCAGCGGGATATGAGACACAGAGCGTCCGAAGCGGTCAGCGAGCCCTGGAAGTGCTTTCTTCAAAAATGGTAAGTGCCGTTTTGCTCGATTTGCTGATGCCTGGAATGGACGGTTTTCAGGTCATCCGTCATGTGCGGCAAGAGCCGACCTTGAAAGAGCTTCCGATTCTGGTTATGACTGCGAAAAGTCTGAGCCCCGATGAGCTTGCCCTTCTCAGCCAAGACACTCAAGCCTTGCTGCAAAAGAATGGCTCGTGGCAGCAACACCTCATCACCGAGGTAAAAAAGGTAGTGGGGAACCGGAAGCTCGCCCGGTCCGCAGGACAGGCATGAGAACCAATCGTCACGCAGGATATGCCGTTCGGTCGGTCGACAGCGCCACGTCTTGCGGTCGGGAATAGGCTTCAGTAATTCTCTCGGCTCGGCGGTTGGGGTCGGGCGCGCCATAGATGCAGATGTGAACCGTCCGAGGCTGGGCGATTTCTTGATTTATCGCAGGAAATCCGATTTGCGAACGCGGATCATTTTGAGGCGTATTCAGCTGTAGGAACATATGGACGTGCAGGATATCCGAGGCCGGACAATCGATCCTTTCCTGGTGGAGCCTTCGACTTCACGGACATCGAGCCAGTCAGGCTTGGAAGTTCCAGGTATGCGGCGCCGACGCCTTATCGTTTGCCATGCGATCGTTTCCGTCTCATTCATCCTGTTGTACCTTCTACTGAATCGGCCCGAAATCGTTTTCTTTTCCCGCATTGGATTCGTCGCCTGGTATCCCGCCATCGGTTTGGTTATGGCGCTTATGTTGGGCGTCAGTCCAAGGTACGCGCCTCTGGTCTGTTTCTCCGATGCTCTTGCTGCCAGGATTATTTACGCCCAGCCAGTCATGTCCTTCGGCAACACGGTCGATGCCGTGGGGATTGCTGTCTGTTACGGGTTAGCGGCATACGTCTTACGCGGTCCTCTGCAAATCGATCTTGGGCTGCGTCGCCGGCGAGACGTCGTCCGCTACGTCTTCGTGAGTGCGACAGCTGCCGCAGGGGCAACAGTCATTGGCGTCGCATGCCTGATTGCGGATCACAGCATTACCTGGAGTGAATACAAGTCTTCAGCCCTGGGGTGGTTTTTGGGCGACACCATTGGCCTGGTCGGCATTGCTCCGTTTTTTCTGGTCCACGTCTTTCCGCATGTTCGTAAATGGGTCTCGCCGACGCTGCCCCAGCTTCACCCAGCTCCAGCGCGATCCCTTGGAACGACGTTCAATCTTGGCGTGCTCGCAGAAGCTTGTGCCCAAGGTTTGACGATGTTAACCATCCTCTGGGTGATGTTCGGAACCGAGGCCGGGCGTTACGATCATTTTTATCTGTGTTTCATTCCAGTCATCTGGATTGCCATGAGGCAGGGAGTGCGGCGAGTTGTCACCGGCCTGCTGGCTGTAAATTTCGGAATTGCAGTCGCGATGCATTTGTTTCCCCCAACCGCAGCCTTGTTCGCCAAAGTCGCTCTTCTCATGTTGGTTCTGTCCGCGGTAGGACTCATCGTGGGCTCCGAGGTGAGTGAGCGACACCGCCTGGCAATGGATCTTAATGAGCGAACTGCCTATCTAGACTCGCTGATACAAAATAGCCCACTGGGGATCGCCGTTCTTGACCGCCAAGGATCGGTTGAACTGGCCAATACCGCTTTCGAGAAGCTTTTCCAGTATGACCGGCACCAGCTCACCTCGATCGATATTGAAAATATCGGGATCCCTCACGATGAGGCAAGGGACTCCGGCGCCCAACTGCTTCCGCAGATCTTCGCCGGCAAGGCTTTGCATACGACGGTACGACACCGGCGCCAAGACGGGAAAGTTCTTGACCTGGCACTGCATGGCGTCCCGCTGCTGCTAAGCGGTGAAGTACGAGGCGCATATTTGATCTACGAGGACATTTCGCAGCAGATCAGAGCGAATGAGGCACAGAGGCAACACGCGGAGTCGTTGGACCGACTGGTGCGGGAATTGGAGCTCCGCACAAAACAAATGACCTCACTGAACGAAATGGGATCTCTTCTTGAGTGTAGCGGGACCGTAAAGGAAGCCTGCGCTATCGTCTCCAACTCGGTGCAGAAGCTTTTCCCTGACGCTCCTTCTGGAGCGCTTTATCTCTTTAAGTCGTCCCGGGACCTCATCGAAGCAGCAGTTCGGTGGGGTAAAAAAGACGCGATAGCGCCGACATTTCCTCCTGATGCATGCTGGGCACTCCGTCGTGGCCAGCCTCACTGGACTGGGCGTTCGGGAAATGCCATCGCTTGCCAACATTTGACCCAGAGTCTAAACACCGAATGTCTATGTGTGCCGATGGTCGCTCAAGGGAACACGGTTGGGGTCTTGCATATTGAATTCCGGAGTGGAGCGGATTCCCGGTACGATTCCGGCGCTGAGAGCTTTCGGGATTCTCAGCAGCGACTAGCCATCAGCGCGGCCTCGCAGATCGCCCTTTCGCTGGCCAGCCTGCAGCTGCGCGAGACCCTTCGTGAACAGGCGATTCGTGATCCACTGACTCGTCTATTCAATCGGCGATTCCTGGAGGAATCGCTCGATCGAGAACTGCAATTAGCTACTCGCAAGAAGCAATCCATCGCTGTTCTTTTCGTCGACCTCGACCACTTCAAGAGATTCAATGACACTTTTGGCCACGAGGCAGGGGACATGGTGCTACAGTCCCTTGCTGATCTGTTTCGCAATTTCTTTCGCGCCACCGACATATGCTGCCGTTACGGCGGCGAGGAATTCGCCATTATTCTGCCTGAATCATCTTCGCAGGACGCGGCTATCCGTGCGGACGCTCTGCGCTCCGAAGTCAAGCGCCTTCGGCTTCAGTATAAGAAGCAGACCCTTGGACAGCTCACTCTCTCGGTAGGTGTAGCCGCGTTTCCTGAGCATGTTTCAACATCCCTTGATTTGCTGAAAATCGCGGACCAATGCCTCTATGAATCAAAAGCCCGCGGCCGCGATGTAGTGACTGTGGCTCTTTCACAAAACGCCGACCGGCTAGCAAACATATAAAGCTCTCCTTTGTGATGCGCTCACACGCGAGTTCTTAGAGTTCGCAGTGACATGCAATATCGAGTGTGAGAGAATCACGGACTGTAGATCATTTTGTAGCTGTGAAAGCATTCAGGCTCAACAGAATTCAACTGTTTCAAATAACAATTTCGCTGTGCACAACGCTTTCCGCGCATTCGCGCCATCGATATTTCAACAGTTAGCGACAAAGCATCTCTGTCCGATCTCATGGCATTTGTCCGGCGCGAGTTGCCAATCGAACAAAACCATCAGATTGAAATCAGCCTCCAGCGCTCAATGAGTGTTATGGCAATCGAAGCCAAAGAACTTCGCGAATGCTGTAACCCACCAACAAAAGAACGTTGGCAGCAGCCAGGAAATAGTTTGACTCGTAGGAATTCATAGATGTGCTCCTTCCTTTGGCCCGAAGCCAGTGGGCTGCCTGGGGCATAGCTGGGCTACCGAGGGCACGTGGGCTGAGGACATTCGACTGAATCAGCAATCCTGTCGCCTCAAATTATCCCATCAGCGTCCGCATGTCGTATGCGAGGGTATGACGCACAATATGTTTTGCGGCTCACCCATCACTGGCATCTGGTTGTAGAAAACACGTTACTTATTGGCTTCGTTCTGCATTTTCCGTTGGATTCCGTAGGTTGGCCACCCGAGTCCCGTAAGAAGTGCTACTAATCGTTGGGGGCTTAGGTTTCGAATCCTATAGCGCCCACCAGTAACCAACGATGTGGTTACTGCGGTTTCTGGGAATCTCTTCTTAAAGTTTTTCAGTTCGGCCTGCCGAAGTGTCGGGGCAGGAGTTGTTGTACTCCGGCCGCAACTTTTGCGAGATGACAGGTTTTATATTCAGTGAGTTGGTAATCGGCGGTGGCACTGCGGATTCCAGGAGAAGGCGAGTTGAAATCGGTGGATCAAGCAAGCGCACCACAGAGTAGAGTTCGTCCTACGTTCCCGGGGAAGGCATTTGCCGCGAGTTTCGTTCTGCTCTGCGGCGCAGCAATCTTGGCATTTGCGCAGGCTGGAGGTGTCCCCGCTGGCGGGAAGTGGATGGAATTCGATTCGCAGGACGAGATGACTCTGGTCAAGAAGGTCAGATTCGAGCTTGAGGCCGACAATTCGTTGCCGGGAAGCCAGGCCAACCCAAAAATCATACTGTTTTGCACCAATGGCAAATTGAATTTAGCTGACTTTCGTCCAAATGGCAGAATCGCGCCACCGAATCGTCCAGGATTCTGGGGGCAGCCGCAAATGGAAGTGCTCGTTCGTGTAGACAACGCTCACAGCAATCACGGCTGGAATTGGGTGAATGGCCACTTCTTGTCGATGGATAAAGGAACTACGCGCGAGTTGCTCGGCGCGAATGTGTTCAAAGTCGAAATCCAGACTCCGCAGGGTTCGGAGATTACGACTTTCTCTCCCGCAGGGATCGATCTGAATCGGGTAAAAAAAGCTTGTGATCTGACTCCGAAAAAACCCTGATCGGCCTGCTTATTTAACCGTTCGAGGCAAACCTCTTCAATTCGGTTCACTCCGAAACATCACGCGAACATTCGCGAACGTCTTACGCGGGCACTGCTAAGGGTTTGTCGGTGGTGTGCCAGGTCCGGGTACCGCGGGTGCTGCCGGGGGAAGCGGCGTCGGACGATAGAGCGCGCTCTTCACTGAATCCGGCAATTTATCGGCGTGTGCCACCAGCAAGCTTACCTGCCACATCTGAGTTTGTGATAGCGATTCGCTGAAACTTGGCATTCCGGTGAGGCGAATGCCGTTTGCAACCTTCCAATAAGTTTCAGCTGGCGGATCGTCGGTCACACCTTTGCCCTCAAGCAACTTCGGCGGCCTGGGAAACATGCCTCGCGAGATTGCGGTTGGCGTGCCTCCAGGAAAGCCATGGCAGACCGCACAATTTTCCCGATAGACATTCGCGCCAGCGAGGAAGTTGGGTTCGTCCCCTGGGACGGGTACGGTTTTCGGCATCTCCTTCGCGATGTGGGCTTGCAACGCGCCGTGTGCCAAAGTCTTCTCAAATGGCATAGAAGCCGCGGCCGTAGCCGCCGGCGCGCCTCCGGTCATGAAATAGATGAAGACGCATAGCGGTATCGCGATCAAGCCGACGATCAGGCCGATTAAGAAAAGTTTCACTGGCTTCTCCTGGAACTGAATCTCGCAGTATACACAGAACGCAAAGAGAAAAAGAGGAGGAGTAGCACTTTGCGAAAATCCGCGCAGGCCGTGGAGTTTGAAGGGCCCTAGCTTCCAGTCGTGACATAAGTCGGTTAGAGGTCACGGAACAAAGAAAACGCCGCTCGAGCTGGGCGGCGTTACTTAGAAGTCGATAGGGCTCAGCTTAGTGATGACCTCCGCCATGGGAGCCGCCGCCACCGTGAGAACCGCCACCACCGCCATGCGATCCGCCGCCACCGCCCCCGTGCGAACCGCCGCCACCACCGTGATAGCCCCCTCCAAACGAACCTGAGCTATGCGATGACGGCGCGGAGTAGCCGCGACCGCCGCCGTAAGATCCTCTGGACGAAGAACCGCCATACGGCGATCCGCTGTAGCCGCGATATCCTCCATAGCCGCCCCCGAACGAGCGTGCTGAATAGTTACCGCCGCTCTGGGCGGATGGATAGTTACGGGGCGCGGGGAACCCTCCCGCCGACGGGCGTGGCGCGCTGTAGCTCCGTCCCATGCTCGAGCCTCCGTACGAACGCGGCGCCGTTGACATACTCGGAGCCATATTGCGAGCGCTCATTGTCGGCCGGCTGATGCTTCCCGCTGGCGGACGTGGTACTGATCGCGCAGAGGGTGCTCCCAACGGCGTCATTCCGCCAGACCTCGCCGCAGACCCGGTCGATGGTGCTGAAAACGACCTCCCGCTACTCTGCGGTGGCCGTGGTACGTTGCGGTTCATGGCCGTCTGCGGAGCGTTGCGATTCGCCATCGCCGGACTACTCATTCCGCGGTTCGACATCGCGGCAGAATTGGAAGTGCCGAGGCTCTGTGGCGGACGAGGTACGTTGCGTCCGGCAGGCTGTGGCGACCTTGCGCTACTCAGTTGTCCTCCGTGGTTCGCTGTTGGCGCCGCATTACTGCGCATGCCGGGAGTCCCAGTGTTGTGAGACGCAGCGATTCCTGGCGACGGCTTGGATGAAGATGAAGTCCGCGGCGGAGTCATTCGGCTCACCGTCGGGCGCGAAGCAGTCGCAGCGGACGGATGCGCGGCCGGCATACCTGCTTTCGGTCCAAGCATAGCCGAGCGCGTTGGCGACACATTCGGCCTGCCAATACTGGCGCTGGACAAGTTTCGCAAAGCGCTAGATGGAATGTTGACCCGGTTCGAGGCCACTGGCAGCCCGCGTTGAAGCGTGTTTCGTGAAACTGCCGTCAGTGCTCCCGGCCGGCTGGCATATCGGGGCATCCCGACGCCGTTCCTTCCGTACAATGCGCCGCCATTCCGGTTGTTGTAATAGTTGTTGGTAATGTTGTTGATATTGGTGATGCGCGTGTTGCTGATGTTGACGTTGCGGAAATAACCCCGGCTGCCACCATACCACGGGAAGAAAGGTTCGCCGAAGCCTAGCGCGCACCAGCCAAATCCACCGCCGAAGCCGAATCCAAATCCACCACCAAAGCCGAAGCCAACGCCAAAGTGCGGACCTCCAAACCAGGCCACTAGTGCAGGCGCATAGTACGGGCGCTCCCAGTAGGGTCCCGGAGCCCAGCCCCAACCGCCGTCATAATCCACCCAGCGGCCGTAGTGAAATGGAGCGAATCCCCACGGAGCATCATCTACCCAAGTCCATCCGTAGGGAGGTTGCCAGATCCACTGTCCCGCGCTATAGGGCGCCCAGCCCGGCGCAACCGAATTGGGAACCCACACATTTCCGTATTGAGGGGTGTCACGCCAGCTTCCATACTCGTCGAGGTCGCTGGCTCCCACTACGCCCGGGGCGACATAGCGCGCGGAGACTGACTCGTCTTCATGCTTATCGCGGACTCTGCACCAATCGTCGAAGCCATCGCGACGCGGTGCGTCGCTGATTTGATGAGCCAGGGAATTTCCGTTGGTAAAGCGGGCCTGCTGCCCTTCGTGTACGCGAACCGCCTGTCCTTGCCCGGTGGCTTCGCCCTCACCCTTCCAAACGGTTACCAGCGTAGTGTCTCCGTTAGGATCGACATCGAAACGATACTCACCGGACTTAGTGATGGTGAAAGCCTGGTTGGGCGTGTCGATCTCGTAGACCTCGCCGCCGTAGAGCTTGCGGATATGCACATTCAGAGTGCCCTGATGCAACTCGACCTGCGCGGCGTCATTCGTGACGTTGGTCAGGGTCAAACTGGTTTCAGAGCTGATTCGCATCACACCAGTGCCCAGATTCAGCTCGGCGCGGGAGTCTTTGTCGGCCCAAACGTTGTCCGCGTTGGTGAGCGGGCGGTTCAGCGAGCCTTGCACCCACTCGCCCGTTCCTTGCGGTTGCACGGAAACTGATCCGCTCATGTACCCCAAACGAGCAACGCGGCCCGAAGGGTCGGCCGTCTGGCCCCCATCCGAAGGCAATGGCTGGCCAGCGGACGGTGGCGCCTGGTCGAGAGGATAGGCAGATTGGTCCCCGGTCGAATACGGCGCTTGGTCCGCGGGATAGGCTGGCTGACTCTCAACTGAGGGTGCTGATTGATCCGCGGGAGGAGGTGGTGCCTGATCCGAGGGGTAAGCTGGCTGCTGTTCCGGCGGGGGTGGTGGGACATCCTGAGCAGCGGAAACGGTTGCCGTGGTTGCGGCTAACAATGCGACCAAAAAGCTGACTTGAAATAAGCGCCGGAATGTCTTCATCGCCATTCTCCCCGGAACACCGCCAGTCACTGCTGTGTTCCCCCAACCACTTACGCCGACGCTACTTGTAGCGAGGCGCAGGTGACTGAATACCTCTGCCTCTATATTATGAACCCGAAGTGGGTCCATGAGTTGCGGCAGAATTAGCCGGATGCAGCTATGTTCGCGGGTCTTGACGGTTTACTCAGCAGCGTGCCCGCTCCCTGCGCTGCAAGTGGCGGGCTCCGCTTAAACCGAGCGATACCAGCCTCCCCGGGCTGCGCTTGATGTAGAAGTCCGAGGGTGACGGGTTCCTTGTTGACCATTATGTTGGCGGCAAGGCGATTGGCTCATTATGGTCGTTACCTTCGTCACCGCCGGAATCTTGGGTTACGAATGAGTTCTCTCCCGGCTGTGCTAGCTTTTTCTTTGGCCCGGCTTGGAATCAAGCGTGGCGGCAGAGTGCTGGCGCTGGAGGTGTATTCGAGCAGCCGGTGGGGGATGCATTGGAAGCAGGGGCGGCGGTTCAGCGCGAGATCCATGGCACGAAGTTCATCGTTGCCAGTGGCTCGATGCAGCGCTTCATGGCCATGGTTGAGCGGGTGGCGGGCCATACCGAAACCGTCCTGATCACCGGTGAAACCGGCAGTGGCAAGGAGCTCATCGCCTGCAGTGTTCACGAATTTTCTTACCGGCACGGCAAACCCTGGATTGATATCAACTGCGCGGCTTTGCCCGAACATCTGGTCGAGAGCGAACTGTTTGGCTACGAAAAAGGAGCCTTCAGTGGCGCTGACAACTCAAAGCCAGGACTTTTCGAATTAGCCGACAGGGGAACTCTCTTCCTCGACGAAATCGGCGAACTACCTCCCCATATTCAGGTCAAGCTTCTGCGGGTGCTGGACGGCGCTGCGTACTATCGTCTGGGAGGACACCGCAAAATAACCGTGGATGTGCGCATCGTCGCTGCGACCAACCAGGACTTGGAAGTGGCAGTGCGGGAAGGCCGCTTCCGCAAAGATCTTTTCCATCGCCTGAGCCAGTTTCAGCTTAGAGTGCCTCCATTGAGAGAGCGGCCGGAAGACGTTGTGGCCTTGGCCGAGCATTTCCTGCGATTGAAATCGGCAGAAATGAAGTTCAGCGTTGAGGCTCTGCGAGCGCTTCAATCCCACGCTTGGCCGGGTAACGTGCGTGAGCTTCGCAACATAGTCGCCAAGGTCGCAATGGCGGCTTCTGGTCCAGAGATTGGCGGGTCGGACGTGCTCGCTGAACTTTCGGCGGAACAGCACAACACCGAAATGCCGTTGCCATCCGGCGATCTGCAGGACATGGAAAAACAGATGGTGCTGAAGGCGCTCGAAAATACCGGAGGGCATCGGGCGAAGGCAGCCGAGCGACTCGGGATTTCGCGCCGGACGTTGAGCCGCAAACTGGGAGAATACAAGATCACTGCAGCTCCCAACGACAAGAGCCGGGCCCTGGGCGCTCTGAGCTTGAAGCAAAAGAAGTTTTTCCGGGCCAAGGTGAAACTTCCGGTAGTGCTCAAAGACAGCCAAGGTCAGGAGATAAGCGCTACCGCTGTAAATCTGAGCGTCGGCGGGATGGGATTGGAAGGGTTGCCGGATCCACGGCGATCGGAAGGGCTCATGGATATCATCTTTGCCCTGCCTGACAGCCAAACCCGCATCGAGGCGAAGGTGCAGATCGTGTGGGCAGATCTGGACGGGCGTGCGGGAGCTACGTTTGTAGTTATCGATCCTGCGGTTTACAAAGAACTGCAACAGTGGGCTGATCAGAGGATGAAAGAAGAAGGTTGGGAACTGCCGCTGTAAGTATCAAACCGACGCTTCCAGCCGAGTTCGAATAGTGCAAATTCTCGCCACAGCGCCACGGAGTCACAGACAATAGCTGCGCCTTCCAAAGTGCTGAATTGGTATTACTTAAGTTTGCCGCTTTTGCTGCAAGTGATTGTTCTCGTGCCAGTTAGCTGGTATCACTAATCTAAGTCAGCAGTTCAAAGTTCTTCCCCAGGGATTGTGCAGGAAGGGCCTTGTCGTGTGAATTGGAGGGCCCACTGGGGGACACCACGTTATCCGCATTGCCAAAACTCGTAGCGAAGATTCTGATCACCGTCGTCATCGGAGGTTTCCTCGGAGCGACTTTGGTTCGGCTTGCGCCTGGCTTCGGGGTGGACGAAGACCAGTTGGATACTCGGCTCAGCCATCAGAGCGTTCAGGCCGTGCGCGACACACAAAACGCCGACAGCAATCTTTTCGTTTTCTATTTTCGCTATCTGAGCCGATTGTTTCATGGCGACCTGGGAAATTCGCGGACCCTGCAACGGCCGGTTTTACAGCTAGTGGCGGAACGCTTGCCCGAGACTTTGAAGTCTGTCGCTATGGGGCTGGCTCTGGGATGGAGCGCCGGGTTCCTGCTGGCGGTCGCGATCGTGATGTCGAGAGCCTGGTATCTGGATCTATTGGGCAGTTTGCTCGTAGGCGTTCTGCTCTGTCTTCCCGCGGCTGTTCTCGCCCTGCTGTTTGTGCTGGCACAAGCGCCAGCGCGTCTTCTGCTTGGGTTGGTTGTCTTCCCGAAGATTTTTCGCTATTCACGGAATCTGCTGGCGCGGAGTTCGGCATTGCCTCACGTGCTGACCGCGAGAGCAAAGGGTCTGGGTAACACGCGCGTGCTGGTCTGGCACATCCTGCCCACCGCGGCGCCGCAGCTTCTTGCTTTGCTCGGCGTCACCGTCAGTGTCGCCTTCACCGCTGCGATCCCCATGGAAGCTTTGTGCGATATGCCTGGGATCGGCCAACTGGCTTGGAAAGCCGCTCTTGGTCGCGATGTAGCTTTACTGGTGAATCTGACCATGATTGTCACTTTGGCTACTCTGGTGGCCAATTCCGCCTCTGACATGATTGGGAAAACTTTTCGCGTGAGCCAAGCATGAAGTGGGCGCGCATAACAGCGATTGTTTTTCTTTTCGCGGTTTCCGCTGCCTGCTTGCTGGCAAACTTTATAGCTCCGGCATCGT
This sequence comes from Terriglobales bacterium, assembly GCA_035567135.1. Taxonomy (GTDB): domain Bacteria; phylum Acidobacteriota; class Terriglobia; order Terriglobales; family Acidobacteriaceae; genus JABDBE01. The sequence continues at coordinate 113,128 of DATMQI010000118.1, read as the reverse complement.
ACGCCCACCAATTTCGAGAGGAGCCGAACGCCTCGCCTTCTCGACAGCATCCCCTGGGCACGGACGATTTAGGCCGAGACCGTTTTTCTCGCGTGCTGTACGGTACTCGGGTGTCGCTGCTGCTGGCTCCCGCGGCCGCGCTGTTCTCGAGTTTGCTGGCGGCTTTTATTGGAGGCATTGCAGGATTCGCCGGGGGCCGAGTGGAACGATGCGTGATGGCCGGCACAGATCTTTTTCTGTCGCTGCCCTGGCTTTTCCTGTTGATTACCGTTCGGGCACTTTTGCCTTTGAACGTGTCTCCCTTCGTTTCCGTATTGATCACATTTGCGATGCTGGGATGTTTAGGCTGGGCTGGGGCTGCCCGCATTATCTGCGCCGACGCCCGGACACTGGCGCAATCAGATTTCATCCTTCTGGCTCGAGCTTCGGGAAGCGACGGGCTTCGACTTTTGTGGCGCCATCTTTTGCCTAACTTGAAGCACGTGCTGTACGCGCAGTTTTGGATCTCCGTGCCGGTTTTTATTTTGACCGAAGCCAATCTTGGGATTCTCGGATTAGGAGTCGCAGAGCCAATGCCTTCGTGGGGCAGTCTGCTGCGCGAAATGGAGGGTTTCTCGACCGTCTCTGGTCAAGCCTGGCAGTTGGTTCCACTCATCCTGTTCATTTTGGTGGTGAGCAGTTTTCATCTTGTTTTGACTAAAGAGGAGTTGCCGGTATGAAGAAGCTTCTAGCAAGATTCGTTCTTTTAACCCTAATCGCTTTCGGCACAACTTGCGTCGCGCAATCTGGTGGCGAATTGCGCTTCTGTCTGCGCTCTGAACCTAAAACCCTTAATCCACTGCTGGCAGCGGACGACGCCTCGGAAACCATTCGCTACATGACTGGCGGCGTGCTCGTCCGCGTGAACCGGCTTACGCAGGATGTCGAGCCGGATCTCGCTACCTCCTGGAAGGTTACAAACGGTGGTAAGACCATCACCTTCCAACTGCGCGATGGGCTTCGCTTTTCGGATGGAACTCCATTTTCAGCCGACGACGTGGCCTACACTATGCAGCAACTGATGGATCCCGCACTGCACTCACCGACAGGAGATGCGTTCCGTTCGTCGGAAGGCAAAGTGGAAACCGAACTTCTCTCCAAGGGCCGCGTCCGTATCACTTTTCCCGCCCCTATCGCTGGTCTCGACAGACTTTTTGACCAAGTGGCAATCATGTCCGCCAAGTCTCCACAAAAAGAAATGGCAGTGCTGGGGCCCTACTACGTCGGCGAGAATAAAGCGGGATCGTACCTCATTCTGAAGCGCAACCCGAATTACTGGGAAAAGGATCAATCCGGCCGCCCGCTGCCTTATATCGAATCGGTGCGGCTCGATATTCAGCAGAATCGCGACATCGAGATGTTGCGTCTAACTCGCGGTGAAATTCATTTCATCAACTCGCTCGATGCCGAGTATTTTGACAAAGTCGTTTCTCAGGATCCAACCATGGCGCACGATGCGGGCGCATCTCTCGATTCCGAGGAGATGTGGTTCAATCAAGTTGCCAACTCTCCATTACCGTCTTACAAGAAGGCCTGGTTCACCTCCACCAATTTCCGGCGAGGGATTTCGGAAGCTATCAACCGTGAAGATCTGGCACGGATCGTGTTCCGCGGACATGCGCGTCCAGCGGTTGGGGCAGTGTCTCCAGCCAATAAATTCTGGTTCAACGCTAAGCTGCAAGCCCATCCCTTCGACCAGAAATCCGCGCTGCAACGTCTGGCTCAGGATGGGTTCCACCTTCAGAATGGAGTCTTGCGTGACCACGACGGACACGCCGTCGAGTTCTCAATCATTACCAATGCAGGAAACAAGTACCGCGAACGCATGGCGACCATGATTCAGCAGGATCTGTCCGGCATTGGAATCAAACTCAATGTGGTCACTTTGGATTTCCCCTCGCTCATCGAGCGCATCACTCATTCGTTCGACTATGAGGCTTGCCTGCTGGGGTTGGTGAACGACGAGCTTGATCCCAACGCGCAAATGAACTTGTGGCTGAGTTCCGCGGACAATCACCAGTGGAATCCCAGCCAGAAAACTCCGGCCACCGCGTGGGAAGCGGAAATCGATAAGTTGATGCGCGCGCAAGCCTCCACTCTGGATCCGAAAAAGCGTAAAGAAGATTTCGATAAAGTGCAGGAAATCGCATGGCAGCAGGAACCGTTCATTTATCTGGTGAACAAAAATGCGCTGTCGGCGGTGTCGCCGGCGGTACACAATGCGCACCCGGTGGTGCTCCGGCCGCAGGTGTACTGGAATATTGATCAGCTTTCGCTGACCAGCGAGGTAGCCAAGAACCGCTGATGGACGCGACGCCTCTGCTCTCGTTGCGACTTTCGGTCAACTATCCTGGGAAGCCCGGGGTGTTGCGTGATCTTGCATTGGACATTGGCAAGCAGGAAATCCTTGGACTGGTGGGGCAGAGTGGCTGCGGCAAGAGCACGCTGGCATTGGCTATTTTGAAACTTCTTTATCTGAAGAGAGGCCAGGCCGAGGGTTCGATTCAGTTCAACGGCCGCGATCTGATGGGTTTGAGAGAGCGAGAAGTTCGATCGCTTCGCGGCAAAGAAATTGGCCTCATCTTGCAGAGTCCTATGTCGTCGCTGAATCCCGCGCTTCGCATCGGCACACAACTCGAAGAAGCGTGGAGAGTACACCGGCGTGGCTCGCGGGAAGAATGCCGGCTGGCCTTGCGGGAAGCACTCGAGAATGTCAGCCTGCCTGGAGAGCCGGATTTCCTACGACGATATCCGTCGCAACTCAGCGTGGGCCAGGCGCAGCGCGTGCTGACCGCGATGGCCGTCTTACATCGTCCGGTGCTGCTGATTGCCGATGAGCCTACCAGCGCGCTCGACCTGATTACTCAGGCAGAAATTCTGCAGTTGTTTGCCTCGCTCAGCACCAAATTCGGTATCAGCATCCTCTATATTTCTCACGACCTGCTATCGGTTGCGACCATCGCACACCGGGTGGCAGTCATGCATCAGGGCGAAATTGTCGAGTGCCGCAGAACCGCCGAGTTATTCCAGAATCCCACGCATCCGTACACTCGCCAACTGATTCGAGCGCTCCCCGTGGTGCCGCGGATTGCAGCCGCAAGCGCGGGCGGACGGTGAGGCTCGTGCGGCCTGCGAGTTTTCCTTTGTGTGCGCGCGTGTTCTTTATGGTAATCGCCCTTTTTAAGTAAACCAATAACCACAAACAGCACGAAGTTACAAAAAGGAAACCCAGTTCACTTCCCGGCTGCAGCGGGCTTCGTTGCGGGTGCAGTAATTTCCGCCGAGTCAGGCGTGGTCCAAATCGCTTTTCCGTTTGCTAGTTCCACACGGTTCATAGTGACTTTCATCTTGCCGCGATCAACCTCAACCAGCAAATAATGGTAGTTCACGGGCTTGTCAAACAATGGATCCCCCGCCTTCCGTGCAATAAGGTAAGGGTGGGCCCCCCCTCCACCGGTGACGAAGTAAGTCACTCCGTTGTGTTCATGGCGCTCATAGTTATGAACGTGTCCGGCGAATACTACAAAACGCGCGCGCGTGTGGGCCTGCCGCTCTTCCAGCATCTGGGCTAGCGCAGTCTCGGAGTGCCGGGCCGAGTGCCCCCCGCCGAAAAATTGCTCCGAAGAATCGGTGTAGGGAGGGTGATGAAGAACTAAGCAGACGAAGTCCACATCCCCGGGCAGCGTATCCAGTTCGTGCGCCAGCCATTGACCCTGCGCTCCCGAAGTTTCTTCCTGCGAACTGTCAAGCATGAGCAGGAGCGCGTTGGCAGCGCGCACCGAGTAGTAACGATTGTTCTGCAATTCCGGGAAGCGCTGGAAGTAGTTTGCGAGCGCAATCTTCTCATCGCCGTAAAGATCATGGTTCCCCAGTGCCGGATAAACAGCTATTTTGTTCTCGCGCCATACCGCGGTCTCCTTATCCCAGACGAGCCAGTCGTTCATATCGGCGCCTTCATAGGCGATATCGCCGCCGATCGAGACGAACGCTGGATGAACGTCAGCAATCGCTTGGACGAGTGTCTGGCGAACTAAAGGTTTGGAGGCGTCGATGTTCTTGGGATTGGTGAACCGTGTGTCGCCATAGGCAACAAAGCGGAACGGCACACTAATTTGTGTCTCCAGTCTTAGGGGTTGCGACTGAGCACATAGGGTCAAAGCCGAGGCGGCAATCAGAACGCAGTGAGCGATAATTGTTTGCAGTGTCATAAGTGAATATCTAATGTAGGCGCGAGCGTCCTCGGTCGTGCTCCACGTTTTGTCCAGCGCGTTCGTGTCAACGAAACGCTGATTGTCCTGCGCGCCGCACGGGTGACGACGCCCGTGCCTACATTTCCTTAGCTGTCCTCACCTACTTTTAATACGGCGAGGAATGCTTCTTGTGGAATGTCCACGCGCCCAATCCGCTTCATGCGCCTTTTGCCTTCTTTCTGTTTTTCGAGCAGCTTGCGTTTGCGTGTGATATCGCCACCGTAACACTTAGCCAGGACGTTCTTGCGAATAGCATGCACAGTTTCCCGCGCAATGATCTTGGCCCCGATCGAGGCCTGGATCGCCACCTCGAACATCTGCCGAGGAATCAGTTCTCGCATTTTAGAAACCAACGCTTTGCCGCGTTCGTAAGCGAAATCGCGGTGCACGATAATCGAAAGCGCGTCCACAGATTCACCTGCAACCAGAATATCCAGTTTCACCATCGGCGATTCCCAATAGTCGGCCAGATGGTAATCCAGCGACGCGTAGCCGCGCGACACAGACTTAAGACGATCATAGAAATCCAGCACGATTTCGTTGAGCGGCAATTCGTAATGCAGCATCACGCGGGACGAACTGACGTATTCAAATGTCTTTTGCTTGCCGCGTTTCTCTTCCACCAGCTTCAGAATCCCGCCGACATATTCCTCGTTAGTCAAAATCGTGGCCAGAATCACCGGTTCTTCGATTTTGGCAATTTCACTCGGCGCCGGCCAGCGTGAGGGATTGTCGATTTCGACCATTTGACCGTCAGTCTTATAAATCTTGTAGCGTACGCCGGGCGCGGTTGTGATCAACTCCAGATTGAACTCGCGTTCCAGCCGCTCCTGAATGATTTCCATGTGCAGCAAGCCGAGGAAGCCGCAGCGAAATCCGAATCCGAGCGCGACCGAACTCTCTGGCTCGAAGAAAAATGACGAATCGTTCAAGCGCAGTTTCTCGAGCGCTTCGCGTAGCTGCGTGTGCTCGTGAGCGTCCACGGTGTAGAGTCCGGCAAAGACCATGGGCTTGATCTCTTCAAAGCCGGGCAGGGGCTCGATGGCGGGATTATTTTCTTCCGTGATCGTATCGCCGATTTTGGTGTCGGCGACGTTCTTGATGTTGGCGATCAGGAAACCGACTTCACCGGCACGCAGTTCGTCGACCTCGACCGGTTTGGGCGTCAACACGCCCAAAGTTTCTACGTCCAAAACACGGCCGTTCCACATGAGGCGAATCTTTTGTCCTTTGCGCAGGGTGCCCTGAAATACGCGCGTCAGAACAATCACGCCGCGATAAGGATCGAACCAGGAGTCGAAAATCAGCGCCTGCAGCCGCTTTTCAGGATCTCCCTTCGGCGGTGGAACGCGTTTGACGATAGCTTCCAATACATCGGGCACGCCTTGGCCGGTTTTGGCGCTAATCAGGACTGCGTCGGACGCATCCAGACCGACGGCGCCTTCGATCATTTCCTTGGTGCGCTCAATGTCGGCGCTAGGCAGGTCGATCTTGTTGATCACCGGAATAATCTCAAGGCCGTGATTGATGGCCAGATAAGCATTCGCCAAAGTCTGCGCCTCGACGCCCTGCGAAGCATCTACGATCAGCAGAGCGCCTTCGCAAGACGCCAGCGCGCGCGAGACTTCGTAAGAAAAATCCACATGGCCGGGAGTGTCGATCAGATTGAGCTGATAAGTCTGACCATCCCGCGCCTGGTACATCATGCGCACCGCGTGGGCCTTGATCGTGATACCACGCTCCCGCTCCAAGTCCATGGAGTCGAGCACCTGGGCCTGCATCTCGCGAGCGGTCAGTGACCCGGTCAACTCGAGCAGACGGTCCGCCAGCGTGGATTTCCCGTGGTCAATATGCGCAATAATGGCAAAATTGCGGAGAAAAGCTGCGTCCATGGCTGCGGGGGTCAATTCTTGATTCTAACAGGCGGTTGCTGAGATGCTTCGGCGGTCGGGCGAATCTCACTATAACAAGTCGGGCCCGCAGCATCGCTGAAGCGACGTCCTGATACGGCCCAGCGTCGTGCAGCATGTCACACGGCGAGTCAGGGTAAAATAAATCATGCGTTATCTGGTCCGAGCGCGTGTGAAGCGCGGCTGCGAACAGGCTTTGCTGAGGGCAATCGAAGACGGAACGCTGGGACAGGGTTCGGTTGCCGAAGGCGAGTACTTGCGAAATATGCAGCAGGCAAGGCTTTGCCAGGACGAGACCGCCCGCTGGGTCGAGGTCTGTTATTGCCCGACTCCTTTGCAGGAAGAGCGCGAATATTGGGAGCAATACTTTGATCTGACGCGCGAGCAGGATGCACATGATCGCCGCCGTTGCCGCGACCAGAACGGGTCTGAACCGTGGGCTTGCGGCGACTGTGACTGCACCGAACGTCTGGAGAAGAAACTGGAGACGACGGGAAAGCCGTTTCTCCAGTCACTGCACCTCGCTCTGATTGGCTTGCCCTCCCCGGTAAAGGACTGAACCCGCGCGCCTTCATCAAGCCATGCCCGAGAGGCAATCGATTCGGCTAGAATTAGACTTCCATGCTCGTACTCGCCTCCGCGTCTCCGCGCCGCCACGAGCTTTTGCGCAACGCGGGTATTCCGTTCTTTGTTCAGTCAACTGACATTCCAGAAGTTCTCCACCCGCGAGAAGCGCCGCGAACGTTCGCTGAGCGCTTGGCGCGGGAAAAAGCCTTGGCGATTTTTCGCAAGCGCCGCCCGCAAGACTTTGTTCTCGGGGCCGATACTGTCGTGGTTGTTGAAGAACAGATCCTCGGCAAGCCTCGCGATGCCGCCGATGCCGCTCGCATGTTAGGCCTGCTTTCGGGCCGCAAGCATCGGGTGATCACGGGAGTCTGTCTGGTTGGACCGCAACTGAGATCGGAGGACCAACCGCAATCCGGCTTTGAAGATGTCCGATCCGAAACCACGGAGGTCACGATGGACGCTCTCAGCGACGAGGATGTCCGCTCCTACGTTTCAACCGGCGAGCCCATGGACAAAGCCGGAGCCTACGCCATCCAGGGCAGAGCTTCGCGCTGGGTCTCGCGGATTGAGGGAGATTACTTCAACGTGGTGGGGTTGCCAGTGTCGCTGGTATACAAAATGCTGCGGGCGCACGGCGTGGCCTGGACCGAGACGTAGCAACCTACGTCTCTACAGCGGGTTTCAGCTACGACTTTTTATCTTTTTCTTCGGGCTCATCTTTCACGGCTGACTTGAAATTCTTGATGCCTTCGCCGATTCCCTTGCCCAAATCCGCCAGTTTACTCGGCCCGAAGAGCAGAAGCGCAATCGCCAGGATCAGCAGAATCTCGGTCAACCCCAGTTTGCCGCCCATAATGCGAGTCCTCCTTGCAGGGGTCTGCCGGGTTCTTCCCGAACACGTTTAAAAGAAGGTAGGCTCACACCCCTATGGAAAGTCTAGGCTTCCCACTCTTCGTAGTCAAAGCAGATTGAGTTTGAGTGCGCCAATGATCCGCCGCGTCTAGGTCTCGGCGACAATTGCCGCGGCTTTCTCCTGGATCGCCGAGTCGTCGCCGAATCCTTCGAGCCAGACCACCTCGGGCTCCCGCCGGAACCAAGTCATCTGGCGTTTAGCGTAATTTCGATGCGCCTGCTGCGCGGCCAACAGTGCGGTCCTAGGATCGATTTCACCTCGGAGCAGTTGTACCGCCTGCTTGTATCCCAGCGAGGCCAGAGGGCGTGCGTCATTTCCGTATTGTGCGAGCAGACGCCTGGTTTCTTCCACCAGCCCGGCGTCGAACATGTATTTTGCGCGCTGATTGATACGGGCGTAAAGCGCCTCGCGATCGGGGTTCAGCCCAAGTCGTAAGATTCGGAAGCCGGTCAACGGATCGCGGCCTTGCTTCCACATCTCAGTCATTTTCTGCCGCGAGGCAAGGCAAACTTCAATCGCGCGGATCAGCTTGGGGATGTCATTGCCGTGGATCTTGGCTGCTGCCTCGGGATCGAGACGGCGCAACACGCGGTGCAGGTAATCCGCGCCATTTTGTTCTATGCGTTGACGCAGTCTCGTGCGCAGTTCTTCCGAACGTTGCGGACCGGGGAAAAGGCCGTCCAGCAGGGCGCGGAGATAGAGGCCGGTGCCTCCCACCACAATTGGCAAGTTTCCCCGGGACTTAATCTCTGCCAGTGCCTGTCTCGCCAAACGCGAATACTCGCCGGCCGTGATGTAACCCGTCGGATCTACAAGGTCGAGCAAATGATGCGGGGCCCGGGCCCGCTCGGAAGCGCTTGGTTTCGCAGTACCAATCTCAAATTCGCGAACCATGGCAAGTGAGTCGCAATTGACTACTTCGCCATGAAAGCGTTCCGCGAGGGCAACGGAAAGTACGGTCTTGCCACTGGCCGTCGGACCCAACACCACAACCAGCAGCGGATCCCGAGATGAAATCAGCGCGCGCTCCAGTTGATGTGATGCCAGTAGCGGACGAGGGTGATGATCAGGATCACAGCCGCGATCACGAGCAGCCCGGTTGCCTCTAAGGTGTAGATTTGCGGTGTGCGGTGGTGCTCCAATGGAGCGTTTTCGGGCACATGTGGATCCGGCTGCCGTTTTGGACCGGAGGCGGGCATGGCAACATTGTAGCCCCGGAAAGCGGCGACGTTGCCCAAAAAAGGATTTGGCGGACAGCTTATTACCTTTCAGGGAACCGAGATGACCAATGCTGCGTATCACCGTCTAACGCCGCGGTGATAGTGTGTCCACCCCGGCTTAGGAGCCAGTCTATGAACCGCTTTGTCTTCGTTGCATTGGGTATTTGTCTGGCAGCCGCTCCATTCGTCCGTGCGGATGAGTGGTCGAAAACTTACACAATTACGGGAAAACCCGAACTGCGGGTGGAGAGTTCCGACGCTAACATCCACGTGGATACCTGGGAACAGAACACCATTGAAGCTCGCGTGACTTCCGAGCATTACAAGATTGGCGGTCGCGGCCTCAGGATCGAAGAACACCAATCCGGAGACTCAGTCGACCTGGAAATTCATTTCCCGCACGAAGTTCACATCATTAACTTTAATATGCACGGCTACCGGGTCGATGTTGAGATACACATGCCGCGCGAAGGCCGAGTCAACTTGCACACCGGCGATGGTTCCATCCGGTTGGCGAATTTCAAAGGCGAAATGGATCTACAGACGGGCGACGGCCATCAGGATATTGACTCTGTGGATGGCACGCTGCGGGCACGCGCCGGAGATGGCCGGATCACGGCCGCGGGACGATTCGATATCCTCGAACTCACGACCGGGGACGGCCGCATTGACGCCCGCGCGCAATCCGGTTCGGCTGTGACTTCCAGTTGGACGCTGCATACCGGGGACGGAAGCGTTAACCTGGAACTGCCCGCTAACTTTGCCGCCGATCTGGACCTGCATACCAGCGATGGGCACATCACCGCAGATATTCCTGTGTCGGTCGATGGACGCCTCAGCGAGAAGAACATTCGCGGAAAGATCAATGGCGGCGGGAATTTGATCACGATTCATACCGGAGACGGTTCGATCCGGCTGCAGAAGTCATAGAGAAGCTGTCGTATATCAGTCTTCGGCTTATTGACGTCAGCTACCAACATGCTGCACGCTAGACACTTCTTCTGGCTGACTCTCCTTGCAGATGACGCCGGAGATATCAATTCCCCGAGGAACAGAATGCATCGTACGAAGTCTGCCCTGACCATCTTTCTTCTGGCGTTATTCTCCACGATCACGATTGGCTCGGCTGTATCGGGCCAAACGGCTCCAGACAGGCCCCAGCCCGTACTCGACGTAAACTCGATGGATACGAGCGTGGATCCGTGCACCGATTTCTTTGCCTATTCCTGCGGGAACTGGATCAAGAAAAATCCGATTCCCCCCGATCAAACCTCGTGGAGTGTGTACTCGAAGCTGGAGGATGATAATAAGTCCATCTTGCGCGAGATTCTGGAGAGTTCGGCCTCGCCCGTGGGCAGGCGCGATGCCCTGACGCAGAAGATTGGCGATTATTACGCCGCGTGCATGGATGAGAAGGCGATCAACGATGCCGCCATCAAACCGCTACAGCCGGTTTTCGAACAGATTCAGCAGTTGCATTCTAAGCGCGACATTGCCAGCGTCGCCGCAGTTATGGTTTCGAGTGACTCGCTTTTCCGTTTTAGCTCGGATCAGGATTTTAAGGACGCGACCCAGGTAATTGCCGAGGCCGATCAGGGCGGACTCGGACTGCCGGACCGCGATTACTATCTCAAGAGCGATGCCAAGTCCATCGAGCTTCGCAAGGCCTATATAACCCATTTGCAGAAGATGTTTGAATTGCTCGGCGACAAGCGTGCTGCGGCTGCTGCTGAGGCCCAGACGGTTGTGCGTATTGAAACTGCCCTGGCCAAAGGGTCGCTGACGCGTGTGGAACGGCGCGATCCGCAGAAACTCTATCACAAGATGACAACCCAGGAACTGAGCGCGCTCAATCCAGCGTTCCAATGGAAAATATACTTCGACAAAGTCGGTCTTGCCTCGGTTGAATCGCTCAATGTTGAAACTCCGGCATTTTTCAAAACGCTGAACACGGAACTCAAGAACGAAACCCTGGCAAGCTGGAAGACTTATTTGCGCTGGCATCTCATCAATGCCAACGCCCCATTCCTGTCATCCGATTTCGTGAATGCCGACTTTGATTTCTACGGCAAGACCTTACGAGGAGCGCAGGAGCTCCAACCGCGATGGAAGCGCTGCGTTGGGTATGTGGACAACGATCTTGGCGAGGCTTTGGGGCAGGCCTATGTGGCGCGAAACTTCAGCCCAGACGCCAAGGAGCGCGCCCAGAAGATGGTGAAGGAAATCGAAGACGCCATGGGTCACGATCTCGATTCGCTCCCCTGGATGACTTCCGCCACCAAACAGCGCGCGCTGGAAAAACTGCATGCCGTCGCCAACAAGATCGGCTATCCCGATAAGTGGCGGGATTACAGCGCGCTGACGATTGCGCGGGCCGACGAAATGGGCAACGTGCTTCACGCCCGTGAGTTCGAATTCCACCGTCAACTGGCGAAGATCGGAAAGCCCGTGGATCGCGGTGAGTGGCAGATGACGCCACCGACGGTGAACGCGTATTACGATCCGCAAATGAACGACATTAATTTTCCCGCCGGCGTTCTGCAGCCGCCCTTGTTTGATGCGAGATCCGACGCGGCTCCGAACTTCGGCGATACCGGCGCGACCATGGGGCATGAACTCACACATGGCTTCGACGATGAAGGCCGCCAATTCGATGCCCACGGCAACCTGCGCGACTGGTGGACCAAGGAAGATGCCAAAGCGTTTGAGCAGCGCGCCACTTGCATTTCAGATCAGTATTCGCAATACGTCATTGTCGATGATATCAAGATCAACGGAAAGCTGACTCTGGGCGAGGACATCGCCGATCTCGGTGGCCTGATTTTGGCTTACATGGCGTGGCAAGACGACACCAAAGGTTTGAAGTCCGAGCCGCTCGAAGGATTCACGCCGTCGCAGCGTTTCTTTATCGCTTACGGACAAAGCTGGTGCGCCAGCACGCGCGACGAAACCAAACGCTTGCGTGCTACCGTCGACCCGCATTCTCCTGACAAATACCGTACCAATGGTGTGGTTTCAAACCTGCCGGAATTTCAGGAGGCATTTCATTGCAAGGCAGGTGCGCCGATGGTCAGGGAGAATCGTTGCAGGGTTTGGTAGGGAAGCGCTACTGCAAGTCTGCTCGGTCGGGGTTGTAGTAGAAGGCAAATCGCAGCGCGAGATACTGGCCGCCGAACTCGTTGGGCAATGGCGGGAACGGATTTGACCCCGTGATCCCGCCCCATGCGCCGCGGTCGAGTGCCACATCGCCCGAGGTCGAGACCAGCCTCATCCCAGCGACAGTGCCATTTTTGAGAATGGCAAATTCAATTGTGACTTTGCCTTTCTTCATGATGGGCGCCTTCGCCGATTCCGGAATGAGGTTATACCAGTTCACTTTCACGTCGTGCAGTACCCGTTGAAGATAGGGACCGAAATCCACGCCCATGGTGTCAGACAGGACCTCAAGAGGTCCCATCGCGGCCGTTGGCTTCCCGCCTAAACCGAGGCCATAATTTCCTCCGTCCCCGCCGCCGAATCCCCCACGATTCGCCGCTGCGGCTCGAGCCGCCTGATCGATCGCCGATCCTGCGGACATGGCACCGCCCCCAAAGACATCCTTTGGACTTAAAGCAGGAGGGGTCTGCAATTTTGCAACCTGGTTCTGATTCGGAGTAGGCGGCGGTGGCGCCGATGGCTGAGGCGCAGGGTTTTGAGCGGCGGCGCTAGTAGGGGGTTCCGGCTGCGGAGCCTGAACGCCGCTCGCACCCGGCCTACCTGGACGGGAGGCATCGAGAATCTTTTTCAGTTCCTTCCGGTCCAACTGCGGCGCGTGCGAAGTGGCGATGCGGTCCTTATCAGAAATAATGTTTGTGTCCGGGCGCTTTGTCACCTTCTGTTCATCAGGCGGCAGTTCGAGATAGGTGGCATCTTTCTGGTTGGACAGCGAAGGACTCACCGCGATAACCGTTTGTCGCGGCAGAAGCCCGGCTAATTTCGGCGAGTTCCACAGGAGCAGGACAACAATCAGGTGCACGACTACCGAAATCCAGAAAGCCTCTCGCCTGCGCGCCTGCGCTAGTTCATCCTGAAGGTGGATGAGAAGAGCGGGAGCCTCAACCATCTCGCGATAAGCCGACTCCCAGTAACGCGCATCGTACAAATCGCCACCCTCGGATGACCGCGCCGGAGGTGTTGGAGAAGACGGATTGGCTGGCGGGATTTGCGTGGTCGGCATCAAAACAATCTACTTGCTGGTTAGAGACGAGCGACTAGAAATGAGTTGCAAGGACAAAAGATTCCTCTCACTCTGCTTTCCCCCAATTTACTCGGGTCTGCGGCCCAGTACCTTTATTTTCGCATCTTTCGAGCGAATCCGCGAAGGCCTGAAAGTGCCAGAACTTGGGATTTGTATCCAGATGGTCAATCATCCATTTTTCGTTTACAAAACTTGACATTCGAGAAAGGCAAATCAGGCGTGCAGGCGCTCCAGATCAATCTTCTTTCCGTGGGCTCTGATCGATGCGACAACGTCGAGGGCGACGGCCAAAGCGCGGCGCCCGTCCTGTAGAGTCACCGTGGGCGCGGAACGCCGCTGCACCGACTCCAAAAAGGATTTCAATTCTGCGTGAAGTGGCTCTTCTCCTGTGGTCGGAGGTTTCATGACTTGAATTTGTGGATTCACCGAAGGAGTTCCCGAGGCGCCATCCTGACCGACACTGAACACCAGAACATCCTGCCGGCCGTAGTCCAGAGATACATACTGCTTGGGCTGAAAAAAGCGCAGCTTGCGCACGCGCTCGGTCGAGACGCGGCTGGCGGTAAAGTTGGCTACGCAACCGGAGTCGAATTCGAGGCGCACGTTGGCGATGTCCACCTTGCCCGAAAGAATGGGCAACCCCACCGCACGAATTTCCTTGACCGGCGAATTCACAAACGAAAGCACAATGTCGAGATCGTGGATCATCAGGTCGAGCACGACGTCCACGTCCAGCGATCGCGGCGTGAATACGCTGAGTCGGTGTACTTCAAAGAACATGGGCTGGGTGATAACGGGAAGAGTGGCGCGGACTGCGGGATTGAAACGCTCCAGGTGCCCGACTTGGCCGATGCGGCCTAGTCGTTGCGCCAGGCGAATAAGTTCGTCGGCCTCCGCGAGCGATGTCGCCAGCGGCTTTTCGATCAGCACGTCGATGCCAGCCTCCATCAACTGCTCGGCGGCTTTGAGGTGATGGATCGTCGGCACCGCGACCGATGCAGCCTGGACTTCGCTGTGGGTGGTCGTGAGTTGATCGATCGAACCAAAACTGCGGCAGCCGAATTCGCGCGCAACCGCGGCAGCCCGCGCCGTATCTGAGTCGACGACGCCCACCAGTCGTACTGCTGCTCCTTCGTTGGCGAGTTGGTGATAGACACGGGCATGGTTGCGGCCAAACGTGCCTACACCGATCACGGCTACGTTAATGAAGTTGTCAGCGGTCAGTGCTCAGATCTCAGTCGGCGGTGGCCGGAGGACCTTTTGATTTAATCACAAAAGATCGCCCGACATTGTCCGATATAAACGATCGAGGCTCCTAGCGAATTAACTGCTCCCGGCCTTTTTAAGTAATGCAATCTGGCCCGCATGGTAGAGTTCGTGCTGAACGATACCACTGAACAAGTAAAAGAAGTTGTAATAACTCTCGGTTTTGCCGGGAACTTGTTCCTGCAATCGCGCATCGGGAAAAGCAGCAACCGCTTTCACCAGTGCGTTGTGGGTCTGCTTCGCCTGCTCGATCGCCTTGCGCCACGCCGCTTCGCTAGGATCCTTCACTGGAGGAAAGTTCTCTTCACCGCTCAGTTCTACTGCTGTGCCACCGGTGCGCCTCAGAGCCGCGCCATCCCATGCGGCAATGTGCAGAACGAGCTCCCAGATGCTGTGCGCGTTCTTGATCGGATGGGCCGCCGCCACCGTGGCATTGACACCTTGAAGGAGTTCGACGACAGAGTCGCCATGCCATGCCTCTCCTTCAAAGGCACGGCGTATTTGGTCAGCAAGACGGGCAGTTTCAGACATGCGAACACTCCTGAAGTATTTTCCAAACACGACAGACAGCTTAGTCTGCCACAACCGCAATCTCTGCCGCATCGGCCGCGAGCATGATTGCGTCTCCCTCGAGAAGCAGGCATTTACCCGCGTCCACAGCTAGACAAGTTGCGCCTGCCTTCCGCATTACTTCAATCGTCCTGACGCCAATCACCGGGACATCGAAACGCATATCCTGGTTGGGTTTGGCAATCTTGATGACGGTCAGCGCGCGGCTCAACGTGGAAGGATCGGAGTCGAGCGAAGCCATAATCTGGCCCGCGCGTTCGATGGTTGCGTCCGTCCCTTCCATGGCTTCGACTGCGATACAGGCGGTTTCTGCGATCACCACCGTCTGCCCAATATCGTACTGTGCCAGCTGACGACCTACGGCGCGTCCGTAAGCGATGTCCTTCTTTTCCTGCTCCGATGGGACGCGTCTGGTGAGCACGCCGGGCTTGGCTAGCAGCGGATCGAGAAGCGAAGTGGAGTTTTCCAGAACAATCCCTTCATCCGCCAAAACCCTGGCAACCGCTCCCAGCAGAGAATCAGTATTCCGAGTGCCCAACGAGAGCAGAACTTTGGCCAAACGCCAGTCCGGCCGAATGCTGGAGAATATCTGCGTATGCTTTACCTGTCCGGCCATGATCGCCCGCTGGACGCCCTCGCGCTTGAAAGTCTCAATCAACTTTGAAAGCTCTCCGAGGGATAGCCAATGAACGGTTGCGCCACGAGATTCGATTTCTGGAAATGCCTCTTCCTTAATGGCGGCGACGATAACTTCGTGACCCTGAGCACGTGCGGCATCGAGCACTAGAAAAGGGAAACGGCCGTTCCCTGCGATTAGGCCAAGTTTCCCTTTGGTGTCAGACATCGCTCGCCAGTGTAAATGAAAACCATCTTCGCCGATTGGTAGAGACGTAGCTAGATACGTCTCTACTGCTGACTGCTATTTAATCACCCCGCGCTCGGACTGTTCGATAAATTTGATCAGCGTTTCCACATCTTCTCCATGATCCGCTTCCGCCTTCAATTTCTCCAGAGCTTGCGACGTGTTCAGCTTCGAGGCCAGCAGGACCTTGTAGGCATGGTGAATTCTTCCAATGCGCTCCTTGCTGAAACCGCGGCGTTCCAGTCCCACTGCGTTCAGCCCGTAAGCGCGAGCCTCGCGGGAGGCAGAGGTCTTGGAAAAAGGAAGAACATCGCGGGTGATGGTGGTCCCCCCGCCAATAAACGCGTGTCTTCCGATGCGAACAAAATGGTGCACCGGACAGAGCGCGCCGACCTGGGCCCACTCTTCGACTGTGACGTGGCCACCAAGTGTCGCCGCATTGGCCAGAATGACGTGGTCTCCAATCACGCAATCATGCGCGATGTGGGTGTAGGCCATGATCAGGGTGTGGCTGCCCACGCGGGTCAGCCCGCCGCCTTTCACAGTACCGCGGCTGATAGTGACAAACTCGCGAATCTCGTTGTGGTCGCCAATTTCCAGGCGCGTAGGTTCGCCGGAGTAAGTCAGATCCTGCGGCGCCATCCCAATCGAGCAAAAAGGAAAGAAGGTATTATGGTCGCCGATCTTCGCGGGCCCCTCCATTGCCACGTGCGAAAGGAGACGGCATACTCCTCCAAGTTCGACGTCTGGCCCGATCACGCAGTATGGACCAATCTCGCAACTGGGATGGACCTTGGCGCCCGGATCAACGATGGCCGTGGGATGGACTTTCAGTTCCGCCAACCGTGGCTCCTAAGGTTCCGTTGTTTCCTGCGAGGGTTTCTTTTCAGCGCGCGATCGATCGACGAGCCTGCAGCTGACCAGCGCTTCGGCGGCGAGCTTATCTCCGACGTAGGCTGTTCCCTCCATGCGCCCCGCGTTGCCGCGCCAGACCCTCACGTCGACTTCAATGCGCAGTTGATCGCCTGGAACCACAGGGCGGCGGAACTTGGCGCGCTCAATTCCAGTGAACAGCACCAGTTTGCTCTCGCGATCCTCTACCTCGGTGAAGAGCAGCACTCCGCCTGCCTGAGCCATGGCCTCGACGATCAGAACACCCGGCATCACCGGAGCACCAGGGAAGTGGCCGGCAAAAAAGGGTTCGTTGATCGTAACGTTCTTTATCGCGACGATCCGTTTCTTACGATCGAGGTCGACGATGCGGTCAATCAGGAGAAACGGAAAACGGTGTGGCAGGAGGCGCTGGATTTCGTTGATATCCAGCATAGTCTTGCTCGCCGCCGTAGCTACTTGTGCAGGATCAGCAGTATCGGTCATTCTGTTTCTCGTTAAAACGAAGCATGAAAGGTAGAGAGCGAAGATTATACTGTACCGCGCGTTGTCGAACCTCTCAGAGAAGGATTGCATGCCCAAGAAGGCCTTGAAAGCAAAACCACGTGAACCGGTTGCCCAAAGCGAACTCGCTAAAACCTCGAGTTATTTCCAAGAGCGCCAGGACCAGATCGTTCAAACCATCCGCCAACTGGTCGAGACTGAGTCGCCCAGCGACAACAAGGAGGCGGTCGAGCGTCTGGGCGCGCTGCTTGCTGGGAGATTTGAGGGGCTCGGCGGACATGCGAAATTTCATCGGGTGCAGAACTTTGGCAATCACCTGCAGGTCGATTTCGAGGGCACCAGGGGCGGCAAGCCGGTGATGCTGTTGGGACATCTGGACACGGTGTATCCGATGGGCACGCTCGCTACCATGCCGTGTCGCGTCACTGATGGGCGCTTGTGGGGGCCTGGCAGCTTCGATATGAAGTCCGGAATCGCGTTCATGCTGCACGCGATTGAGGCACTGCGCGCCTGGCACGAAGACAAGCTGCCCCGGCCGGTGACCGTTCTGCTGGTCTCCGATGAAGAAGTAGGCAGCGAAACGTCGCGGCTGATCACGGAAAATCTGGCTAAGAAATCGGCCGCAGTGCTGGTGCTGGAACCTTCTCATGGACTCAAAGGTGCGGTAAAAACCGCTCGCAAGGGCATCGGGGAATACGTTCTGAAAGTCACGGGGAAGTCAGCACACTCGGGACTCGATTTCGAAAAAGGGCAGAGCGCGATCCTGGAATTGGCAAGGCAGATCATTGCGATCGCCAAGTTGGTCGACGTGAAACGCGGCCTGACTCTCAATGTGGGAACAGTGCAAGGTGGAACGCGAGTGAACGTGATTCCCGCCGAAGCCAGTGCGGTGCTCGACGTGCGAGTTGCCCGAAAACAAGACGTCGCGGGTATCGACCGCAAGTTGCGTTCGCTAAAACCGTTCAATCGCAAGTGCAAGCTCGAGATCAGCGGCGCAATGAATCGTCCGCCCATGGAGCGCACGCCGACCGTGGCTGCACTCTACAAACAGGCTGCAGAGATTGCCAAGCAACTCGGCTGGGAGCTCGAAGAAGCCGCCGTCGGCGGTGGATCGGATGGGAACTTCACTGCCGGGCTCGGCATTCCAACGCTGGATGGATTGGGCGGAGTCGGCGAAGGCGCACATGCAACTCACGAGTCGATTCTGATTTCCGAACTGCCAAAGCGGGCGGCGCTGCTGGCCGCTCTCATCGAAGCGGTCTAGAACTGTGTGCTAGAATCCTTGCCCGGCACGGTTTTCCGGCCCAGAAGGGTTCCCACAATCATGAAGACTTCCTCCCCATTTCATTTCCTGATCATGTTGGTTGCAGCGACGGCTTGTATCGCCCCGATTCCAGCGCTCACCCAGACCGATAACACGAGTGTGCGACACATTGCCAGTAGAGTTCCGGTACAAGGCTCCAGCCGCGAGATGTCAGCTGATCGGACGACCCGCCTTAACAGCCGTCAGACTTCGAGCGCCGTCAGCCCCAAGGCTAATCCATGGAAGCTGCAGGCTACTCTGACTGGGGCAGTCATCCATGACATTTCTTTTCCGACCGCGAAGATTGGTTACGCCGCCGCCGAGGCCGGCCAAGTCTGGAAAACAACCGATGGCGGTGCCCACTGGAAAGAAGTTCTGAACCTGAGTTTTCCATGGTACTGGTACGGCGTTCACGCCTTCAATGCCAAAGATGTGGTCATCTCTGGCTTTTATGATTCGTCGACTTTCGAAGGAATCATTCGCTGGAGCCACGATGGAGGCGCAACCTGGACGAACGATATTGTTTTGACCACGACCGGATGGGTGCAGCGTGCCCGTTTCGCCAATCACAATGACGGCCTGATTATGGACCTGATTAACGGCGCTACGAACGCTGCCCAATACACAACCGATGGTGGCGCCACATCGGCGGATTGGACCAGCGTTGTTTCGAACCCCGATGGTGGCTGGTTCGGCCTTGAATTCAGCCTGCTGCCCAATCTGCACGCCCGGGCCTCGGGGATCAACTACTGCGATAGTCTTGACGCCGGCGCAGTCTGGAGCTGTGGCCCATCCGTTGACTCGGTTTTCGACGGGCCGGTTTTCTTCGCCAATAACAAGTCCGGCTGGGTCGGCGGCGGCGAGATTTCACCTAAAGTGGAGGGCTGGGTGCATCGCACCACCGACGGCGGCAAGACATGGAGCGCGCGTACCTTGGACGATCCTTGGCCGATCCGTGAGATTCGCTTTGTGACACCGAAAATCGGCTGGGCGGCCGGCGGCAACCTCTATTCCAATGTTGGCGGCATCTACTTCAGCCGTAATGGCGGCAGGACTTGGTCCCTCGACGCGAATACCGGCTACGAAATGGATGCGTGCGATAGCCATCGCGTAGGCACCAAATTCCAGGTGTGGTGTGCCGGTTATAACGGTTCATTTAATGGTGTGGTCTACACGCTGAAAGGCGTTGCAACCCAGTAGCCCGGAGGCCGACAAACTGAGGGGTACTCCGCAACAAAGCTAGTGCCCCACCCTTTCCCGCGTCCTCTGCGGAAAGGGTGGGCCTCCACAGCCAGAATCCAGCCAAGAGGCGTGGTGTTAGTAGCAGAATCTACACACAATCGATCACCCGGCAGCTTCAAGCTTTTCCGCCATCTCCAACAGCTTGATGACGCTGTTCCAGTTTCTGCCCGTTCCCGACGTCCCTAGCATCTTTCCAATCATGGGCCACGACAGTTTTGTGCGCCCCATGCCATTGGGAAAATAGATGTAGACTTCCCGACCGTCAATCCGCATTTCTTCGGGATCGGTTTTGATCTTGAGAGTCTGATCCCGAGCTTCCACAGTAGGATCACTGGCGAGGAAGGTAACCAGAAGCTTGCCCGGCTCGATTCCCCGCCGCTTACTGAATGGGTTTCTGGCAATTACGTTCCTAAGCTCGGAAGTGGTGCGGACTATGACCGCGGGACGAAACCCGAAACTCTGCTCGATCGCGTCCTCCATCCGCCTGGCCAGCGCACCTAGATTCCGTTCTTTAGTCCGGAAAACGACGTTGCCACTCTGCACATAGGTTTGTGCATTGCGCAATTCGAGCGATTCGCAGAGTGCGCGCAGGGCCTCCATCTTGATTTTGTTGTGGCCGCCAACATTGACCCCGCGAAGCATGGCGACGATCACAGGCATTCGCCAAGTATATCCGGCGGTATCAGGCGAAGGTATACTGCCCTGGCGTTTCCCAGATGAGCGCCGAAGCTTGGCCCTGAGACCCAAAGTCCAATCCCATGTTATCGTCTGCTCATGCTCCGACAGATTGGTTCATTTCTTGCAGTGCTCTGTGCCCTCGTTTGCTTCTCTCTCGCCAAAGAAAAGTACCAGCAGCCCGGTCCGATACATCTTGACCGCGAAGGAGAGAAATGGGCCGAGAAGACCCTGCATAAGCTTTCGACGGAGGAAAAAGTTGGCCAGCTTTTCTCGGTTTGGGTACGGGCCGAGTTTTTGAACGTCGATAACTCCGAGTACCTGCGGCTTCGCGATAGCATCCGCAAATACCATCTCGGCGGATTCACCATGACCGTGCGCTGGGACCCGCCTTTTCTCTATCGCAACCAGCCCTACGAAGCTGCCGAACTGCTCAACCGCCTGCAACAGGACTCGAAGCTGCCGCTACTGATTGCGGCTGACTTCGAGCGCGGCGTGACCATGCGCTTGCATGGCGGTACCGAATTTCCCCACGCCATGGCCTTCGGAGCCGCGGGCAAACCGGAGTACGCAGAAGCCTTCGGGCGGATCACGGCGCAAGAGGCTCGTGCCATCGGCGTGCACTGGAATTTCTTTCCCGATGCCGACGTCAATTCGAATCCCGCAAACCCCATCATCAATACCCGTTCCTTTGGCGAAGACCCGCAGCAGGTCGGCGATCTGGTTACCGCGTACATCCACGGAGCCCACGCCAACGGAATGATGACGACGGTGAAGCACTTTCCCGGCCACGGCGACACCGCAACCGACTCTCATCTGGGCGTAGCGCAGGTGACCGGCGACGTGACGCGCCTTAAATCCGTCGAGCTTCTACCTTTTCAGCGAGCGATCGAAGCGGGCGTCGAGTCGGTTATGGTGGCCCATGTTTCCGTTCCCGCACTTGACTCCGATTCCAATCACGTGGCCACGACTTCGCCAGCAATCGTGACCGGCCTGCTTAAGAACCAACTGGGTTTCAAAGGAATCGTTGTAACCGACGCACTCGATATGGCGGGCCTGACTCGCCTCTACAGCGCACACATCGGCCGCGCCGCCGTCGATGCTTTCAAAGCGGGCAATGACGTCTTGCTCATCCCCGCCGATCTCGACGCCTCCTACCGGGCCATGCTGGAAGCCGTGCGCAGCGGCGAGATCCCATCCGCGCAACTCGATGCCTCCGTGCTGAAAATATTGAAAGCAAAAGCCTCACTAAGCCTCCACAAAACGCGCTTAGTGAATATTGAGGCTCTTTCCACCCTGGTTGGCAAGCCTGAGAACCTTGCCCTAGGCCAGCAAATCGCGGACGACTCTATCACCCTGGTCCGCGACAACGCCAAACTCCTGCCCCTGAAATCATCTGGAACCGCCGACCCCGGTCTTCCGTATCAGAGAGTGGAAGAAGTGCGCGACAACACCGTCGTCGTAATCTTTTCGGACGACATGCGCACCGAGGCTGGGCGCACATTGGAACGCCAGATCCGCAATCGTGTGCGCGATGCCGATGTGATCTACCTGGATCCCCGCGTCGCAGCTGTGATTGCAGACGAAGTACTAAAATCCGTGGACAACGCGCGCTCGGTGATTGCCGCGGTCTACGAAGTCCCAGTTCCAGGCAAGGTTATGAACAGTACGAACGGTGTGACCAACTCCGTGGGCCTGTCTGACGCCAGTGGCGCCCTGTTACAAAAAATACTGGATCGCGCTACAGAGAAAACGGTTGTGCTCGCCATGGGAAATCCATACCTGGCGCAAGACTTCCCCGCGGTTCAAAATTATCTTTGTACATTCTCGAACGCAGCAGTTTCGGAAGTCAGCGCGGTCAAAGCATTGTTTGGTGAGATCCCAATCCGCGGACATCTACCCGTCACCATTCCAAACATCGCGCAGCGCGGTGCTGGTATCGCGCGTCCCGCACAGATCGCGCAGGGAGGTTCTCGACATGAAATCACAACCAATTAGCCCATTCCTCTCGATCGTGTTCATAGTGGCTGCGCTCGTGCTTTCGCCCGGCTGCAGTGTGAACGTGAAAGACCACGACGACAACGGCAACAGTAAAGTCGATATCAATACCCCGGTCGGCGCACTCCACGTGGACGAGAATGCGGATGCTCGTGACGCCGGCCTCCCTGTCTATCCCGGCGCCAGGCCGAAAGCAAAAACGAATGATGGCGACAAGAAGCGCGCCAACGTCAACCTGTCCGCGTTCGGTTTCGGCCTGAAGGTTGTGGCTCTCGAATATGAGTCCGACGATCCGCCCGCCAAAGTCATCGCGTATTATCAGGACCAACTGAAAAAATACGGTAAAGTCGTGCAATGCCGCGGCACCCGCGTCAAGCTCGACGACGATGTCCCTTTTGTTGGCGGAAAGAAGAGTTATGTCGTGGGCGGCAATCTCAAGTGCGACGATGACGACAGCGGCAAGACCATAGAACTGAAAGTTGGCACCGACGACAATCAGCACATTGTGTCAGTCGATCCCCAAGGCAAAGGTTCAGACTTCGCCATCGTGTGGGTACGCATCCGTGGCAAGGAAGGTGATATCTAGTGTAGCGACCGCGTCCGCCATGGTGCGAGCGCCGGCTTTTCTTGCGCGCCGCACTCCCCTGCTGTACCTTGAAATCCAGTGGAACATCCTTGTTATAAATGCGGCGCCAGCGTCGAAGACGGCACTCCCTTCTGCCCCCGATGCAGCGCCCCCCAGATTCGAGTGGCTGGACCGGAACCGCTTGAGCCCGCTATCGCAACGCCAGAAATCGCAATCGAGAAGTACACATCCTACGCGCCGCCGTCGTCCTCGACGCTCGAATGGCCCCAGGCTTTGCCCTCTGCGGGACTCTCACTGCTGGCCCCGATTTTCCTGATCTTCCTCGGTATGCCTGCCGGTTTCGGCATGTTTGCGGCCGGCTTTCTTTCCGTCCTGCTGTACCGCCGTCGCTGTCCTGGAACGCATCTCACCGCCGGCCTGGGAACACGCCTCGGCGCCCTCACCGGCGGCCTGGGCTTCGGCGTACTAGCTGCGATTCTCGCGTTGTGGACCGCCTTCCGTTCGGGAAAAGAAATTCACGATGCCCTCGTGAACTATATTCAACAGTACGCCGCCCACAGCTCTGATCCCCACATGCAACAGGTCATGGAGCTGTTCAACACCCCTGAAGGTTTCACGTTCATCATGGTTCTGACTTTAGTCATGACCCTAGTCGCCTTCACCATCTTTTCCAGCTTGGGGGGAGCCATAGGCGCATTCCTACTAAGCCGCAAAGAACGCCTGTAGCCTCCAGCCCATAACCAGTGTGGAGACGGGCGACTCGCCCGTCCAGCGCAGCGCAGCGAGCACCCTTGGAGGGAGCAACGCGTTTGTGGTGGAGCAGCGCTTCAGCGCTGCATTAACAGCTCTAGAAAAGATTCACGCCCCGCATGGGCGCCAGGCTGCTTATCACTCAACCTCTAACCATCAGCAACCCATCAACTCACTCCATCTCCTTTGTTCCATAAGCCACATGCCGGGCCCCAGCCCGCTGATCGATCTCCCGGGAAAGCTTACGCAGCCACCGCAGCTCCACACGAAACTGCTGGATCACCAAGCTCACCATCCAGACAGCCTCATGGAAACGATGGCCCACTTCTTTCCGAATCCCCCGCAACGTGGCCTCCTCCCGGGCTAGTTCCGTGAGCAGAAATTCCCGGCGCCGCTCCAGTTGCCGTTGAAAAACTCCCGGACGTGCCTGCCAGGAAAGTGCAATCCACGTAAGAAATGGAGGTCGTTCGCGCTGTGTGCTCCATTCGTCCCGTTCCAAAGCGTCCGCCAGCGCCGCGCGACCTCTCGCCGAGGTGGCAAAAACCCGCCGCTCCGGACCCGCCTGCGGTTCATCGCTCTCCGCGCTTCGAATCAGTCCCAAACGGTCCAGCTTGTCGAGCGAATAATAAACTTGAGGCCGCGAGATCCCCGCCCAATCCCGCACCTGGCGGCGTTCCAATTCGAGGTTGGCCTCGTAGCCATGCATCGCTCGTTCGGCAAGCAGACTCAGCAAGACGAGATCCGGGGTCGTGAGTTCACGTTTCTCAGCGGCCATCACGCCTCTTTCGTTGACGGCTCCAATACCACCACTGACATTGCTCCAGCGGTAAACGCGGATTCCGCGCCTGCGCCACCGCCGCACGGAAAACATCGAGGCAGCAAATGTCCTGCGGTTGTCCGCTGATCCGGCATAGCTTTTCATAAAGCTTCTCCGGATTCTTCCTGGAAAGCTGCGCAACGCTCGCGATGCCAAGCAGTTCGAAATCGCGCAGCATGGCGGGTCCAATGGAAACCAGGTCTCGTAGTGTGCGTTCTTCGGTATGCATAAAATTCTCCTTGACAGCCGTTTTTCAGGTTTGTATCATCGTGCTAGTCTAAATGAGACTAGAGAAAAGTGCAATCGGAAATGTTGGGGGAAAAGGAAGACCTATGACCATAACAAAGATCACACCCGTGCTGTTCGCGAAGGAAATCGAGCCTTGCCTGAAGTTTTGGATAGAACGCTTGGGGTTCGAGAAAACCATCGACGTGCCTAACGGCGACAAACTGGCATTCGCAATCCTGCGAAAAGGCGCCGTTGAATTGATGTACCAAACCTACGCCAGCGCGGAAAAAGATGTCTCTGCGGTTTCGCCGGAGGTCCGCAAGGGCCCATCCTTCCTGTACGTCGAGGTGGAAAATCTTGACGAGGTAGTCCCCGCCATGAAGGGAGCGGAGGTCGTCATGCCCGTGCGCACCACGTTCTACGGCGCGAAAGAAATCGGAGTCAAGGACCCAGCCAACCACATCGTCACATTCGCACAGTTAGGCGTCACGCCCCAATAGGCAAGAGCAACTTGTCGCTGCTCCTGGCTGATCAGTGCCGTAGCAGGCTACATCGAGCAAGGCCGCTCCAAAAACCATGCAGCACCTTGCCCCGCCCTGCCTCCGCCGCGTATGATGCAGCGTTCATGACTCCACGACCCTCACCCCGCCAATCCAACCTGCAAGAGAAGTCGCAATTGATGTCTGCATCGGAAATCGAGCGCACGCTGGTGCGGTTGGTCCATGAAATCATCGAGAAAAATAACGGCGCCACCGATCTTGGGTTAGTCGGAATCCGCCGCCGGGGAGTATTCCTGGCGCAGCGCTTGGGGCAGATGATAGGCCGGATCGAAAAGACTGTGGTGCCGGTGGGCACCCTCGATATTACCTTGTATCGTGACGATCTCTCGGCCGTCGGAGCCGCGCCCGTAGTGCAAAAAACTGAGCCGGAATTCCCCATCACGGGCAAAAATATCGTGCTGGTGGATGACGTCCTCTATACCGGACGCACCGTGCGCGCCGCCATGGACGCGCTCTTCAAGCAAGGACGTCCCAGGCAAGTCCAGTTGTGCGTGCTAATCGATCGGGGCCATCGCGAACTGCCCATCGAAGCAACCTTTGTAGGGCGCAAAGTACAAACTACGCTCCAGGAGATCATCGAAGTTCAGTTGCGCGAAATCGATGGTGCGGAAAAAGTTTTGGTAGTAGAGAAGCAGACGTAGGCCCGGACCCCTCGTCCGGGCGGCCCAGCGAAGCGAGGCAACTGGCAAAATATCGCGTTCGTCGCGCAGTGTTGCGGAGACTATTGCAAGATTAGTGTCTAAGGTTCTCAGACAAGCATGAACAAAGCCGTCCGCGGTTCCCTGCTCGGCATTGAACATCTCGAGGCGTCCGAGATTCAGAGCCTGCTCACGCTGGCACGGCGCATGAATCCGCTCAAGCCGCGTCCCTTGCTTCGCGGCAAGCGTGTGCTGCTTCTCTTCTACGAAGCATCCACGCGTACCCGCAGTTCTTTCGAAATCGCAGCCAAGTCCATGGGAGCGATGACCACGCTCGTGCTCTCCAGCGGATCGAGCATTGAAAAAGGCGAGTCCTTGCTGGATACGGGATACACCCTGCAGGCTGTGGGAGCCGACGTGCTGGTGATTCGTCACCCGAACGCGGGCGCGCCGCTGTTGATGGCCACGCATCTTGATATTCCAGTCATCAACGCCGGCGACGGCATGCACGAACACCCCACACAAGCCCTGCTCGACGCCTACACCATCTTGCGCCATAAGAAGACGTTGAAAGGTCTGCAGATGGCGATTGTCGGTGACATCTATCACAGCCGCGTGGCCCGCTCCGCCATTCACTTGCTCAGCAAGTTCGGCGCTCGCATCACTCTTTGCGGACCGCCGGAGTTTCTCCCTGATGTGGCAACCACCTTGGTTCCGGGATTACACATCTCCCGCACCGTCGAAGAAGCTGTGCGTGGCGCCGACGCAGTTATGGTCTTGCGAGTGCAAAAAGAACGCCTCGCGGGAACCAAACTGCGCCTGCAGGATTACATTTCCAGATACCAGATGACCATGCCTCGACTAAAGATGGCGAAGCAGGATGCAATTGTGATGCACCCCGGCCCAATCATCCGCGGCCTGGAACTCACTTGGGAAGTAGCGGACTGCCCCCAGTCAGTCATCGTGGAAGAAGTGCACAACGGAGTCCCCGTGCGAATGGCGGTCCTGGCCAAGGCATTGGGCAAAGCGAGATAGGCTTCAGGCTTCAGGAGTAGGGCTTCAGTATGAGTCTGCAGCCGCGAAGCGGCGTAAGAATGCAGCCCATGGCGTAAGCCATGGGTAAAGTGGAACGAGACAAGCCCCAACGGGCGCAAGATTAATTCTTACGCGCATGCTTTCAAGCACTGCGATAAATGATCTCGAATCGATGAAGGCTTTAGCCGCTGAGGTAAACAGAGTCGAATTTCCGGGCTCTTAGTCCGGGAAACGATGAAGCAACAAATGGCACACGATAAATCAAAATCGGGATCTCTACTGATCAAAGGCGGTCGCGTCATCGACCCAGCAGCGAAGTTGGACGCGCTCATGGACGTGCTCTTGCGCGATGGTCGCGTGGCTGAAGTCACAGCTCCAAACAAAATCCGTAGCAGCGCGGACAAGATCTTCGATGCTCGCGGCCTGATCGTCGCCCCCGGCTTCATCGATCTCCATGTCCACCTGCGCGAGCCCGGCCAGAGCTACAAGGAAAGCATAGCAACCGGAACCGCCGCCGCCGCTGCCGGCGGATTCACTTCCGTGTGTTGCATGCCAAATACTTCTCCGGTTGTCGATTCGCCTGAATGGGTCGCGTGGATCCAGCAACCCGAGCGGGCAGCCGTGGTCAACGTGTTCCCGATCGCCGCCGCCACGCATGCCAGTAAAGGCGCCGTGCTGAATGATTTTGGAGCCTTGCAACGCGCCGGCGCGGTCGCAGTCAGCGACGACGGCCGTCCTATCCTCAACGACACCATTATGCGCGAGACGCTACGAGCGGCATCGGGACTCAACTTGCCTGTAATTCAGCACGCTGAAGACACGCGCATGACCGAGAACTGTTCGATGAACGAGGGTCCAACGTCATTTCGGTTGGGGCTGCGCGGCATGAAGACGGCTGCGGAAGCATCCGTGGTCGAGCGTGATGTTTACCTGGCCCAGCAATTCGCCGGGGCACGCCTGCACGTGGCCCATCTTTCAACCGCCGATGCGCTGAAAGCAGTACGCCGCGGCAAGCGCGGAAAAGCCCGCGTCACCTGTGAAGTGACCCCGCACCACTTCACTCTGACCGACGCCGATGTTGGCGATTACAACTCGAACTTCAAAATGAGTCCGCCTCTACGTTCGAGTGCCGATCGCGAAGCCATCCTCGTGGCGCTCGCGGATGGCACGATCGATGCCATCGCGACCGATCACGCCCCGCATGCGACCCACGAAAAGATCACCGAGTTCGAGCGCGCTCTGTTCGGAATCACCGGACTCGAAACCGCGATCGGGATCGCCATTACGCGCCTGCATCGCGACCACAAGATTCCTCTGGCAAGGATCGTTGAACTGTTCACCGCGGGGCCGGCGCGCGTGGTTGATCTGCGAGGCCGGGGCACACTTGGGCGCGGCAGTCACGCCGATGTAACGATTTTCGATCCCAAGAAACGCTGGACGTTTGAAGCGGAAAAGTCCCGCTCGAAATCGCACAACACTCCCTTCGATGGCTGGCAGTTCACGGGGAAAGTTGTGGCGACGATAGTTAGCGGGAAGATTGTGTATCGAGGCGATTAATCGCCAGTGTTCCACATGGAACACTCTGTCGAGCTAAGTACAGCATTATCAATCTGGTTTGGACGCGATAACCATCGCCGAGCCTTGCTCGGCCTGGACGGGGCGACGTCCGTCCCCACACATGCATTGCCACTTACACAATTCCCATTCTTTTTCCTACTTGCTTCAGTACCTCTAGCGCTTGCTGCAGTTGTTCTTTTGTGTGCGTCGCGGTCATGATGGTGCGGATGCGGGCTTTGCCTTCGGGGACTGTGGGGAAGGCAATGCCGGTACCCATGACGCCTTCTTTGAAGAGTTCGCGGGAGAAGTCCATGGTGAGTTTGCCGTCGCCGATGATGATGGGGGTGATTGGGGTTTCGCTGGCTGGTGTGGTTTTGCCTCCGATGTTGAAGCCGAGCAGGCCCAGTTCTTTTTTCCAGAAGCGAGTGTTCTCCCAGAGCCTTTCGATGCGCTCGGGTTCGTTTTCCAGGACATCGAAAGCGGCGATGCAGGTGGCTGCGACTGAGGGTGGGTGGGACGTGGAGAACAGGAATGGGCGGGCGCGGTGATAGAGGAAGTCGATCAGGTCGCGCGTGCCGCAGACGTATCCGCCGAGCGCACCGATGGCTTTCGAGAGCGTGCCGACCTGAATATCTACGCGGCCGTGCATTTTGAAATGATCTATCGAGCCACGACCATTACGGCCGAGAACGCCGGAGGCATGGGCATCATCGACCATCATGATTGCGCCGTACTTTTCCGCTAGATCGCACAGCGCGGGCAGCGGGCCGATATCGCCGTCCATGGAAAAGACGCCGTCCGTGATCAGCAATTTCTTGCCTGGTTGGTCTTTGATGCTCGCCAGTCTCTCTTCGGCCTCGGCCATATTCTTGTGCTCGAAAACCAGGATCTTGGCGCGCGACAAACGGGCGCCGTCGATGATCGAAGCGTGGTTCAGTTGGTCGGAGATGATGAAGTCGTCCTTGCCCAGCACTGCTGAAACTGTCCCTGCGTTCGCGGCGAATCCTGATTGAAAGACTACGCAGGCTTCGACGTTCTTGAAGCGCGCGATTTTTTCTTCGAGCTCCATATGGATCTTCATGGTGCCGGCGATTGTTCGTACCGCGCCTGAACCGACTCCGTATTTGCGCGTGGCTTCGAGGGCGGCTTCGCGGAGTTTGGGATGCGTGGTCAGGCCGAGGTAATTGTTCGAAGCGAGATTGATGACCTTTTTCCCGTCGAAGGTGCAGATGGGCCCTTGTTCATCGTCAAGTACGCGGAGACGGAAGTGCGTGCCTTTGGCTTTCAGATCGTTCAGTTGGTCGGTAAGGTAAGAGAGCGGGTTTGCGCGAGTGGTAGCAGTTGCCATGTCATCTCCCAGTTTCAAACCTATCAGTCTAAGACCGAATTCGTAAATGTGCTATCCGGGGCGTGCCGAGCTTTGCTCGGCCCGGACGGGCGAGGCGCCCGTCCCCACACGGGCGCGGACCGGGCATCGGAGTGCTCGGGGGTCACTCCTCTTTAGTTTTCCGGCATTGGCTTATTATTCAGCAGATGCGGGACGACGATCGCACCGGCCTCGATCTCCCTGAGCCAGCAGGATTCGCTGCGATGGGCATTTTCTTATTCTTTGGTACCGTCATGGCGAGTCTTGCCGCAACTACTTTGGTCTGGCCACGTTCGCCTAGAATCTCTTTCGAAGAAATTCAACAAGGACATAACCGATGAGCGCAGCTATCGTGGCAATTTCAAAATTGGCCGCGGTAAAAATATCTCGGATTGCCCAAGCGATGCCTCTCTTGTGTCCCATGCCTGAGCGCTCAAATTCTCCCATCAAGAGATTGGAGTAGAACAGGAAAATGATAAAACCTATTTCGATTACCGCTCTCCAGACATTTTTCTTCATAGCGGATGAGTCCCGTCGTCCGGGTCGAGCAGGAGCGCAGAAGTTCGTCAAGGTGACTTTACTCTTCGGGATTCGCAATCGAAAATAGGATCAAAAATCTTATTGCTCTGCTCCAGCCTTCTGCATGAAGTTCGCCTGATCGTTCTTCATCTTCTTCAACGACTCCGTGGGCAAATACACCATGTGTCCGGCATCGTAGGTCGCGAACGAAATGTTTTGCCGGTATTTTCCGCCGAGGTTCAGGTGGTCCATGGTGTAGTTCGCGGCGTAGTAGGGAGTTGCGAGGTCGTAGTAGCCCTCCATGACCAGCACTTTTAGATAAGGGTTCTTCACCATAGCCTCGCGCAATGCGGAGGCCGTGTCAGGAAAGCCTTTGATGCTGGATCCCCAATCCCAATGCTCGAATCCTGCTCCCCGGGCGAATACGTGGTACGGCATATCGGCTTGATAGCCCAGTTCGGTGCGGACGTAGTTGTTGAAGACCGAGGTGTAGGGAGGGAGGATTGCGGACTGGGTTGGATCGTAGAAATCCGTGTCCAGCAGTCCCTGGGGGTCGGGGCCGGTGAAACGTCCGTCAAGACGACCCACGCGCACTTTCTGGTCGAGGAGCAGGTTGTGAGTGAACTTCGCCACATCGACGCGCAGATTGGCATTGTCGATCAGTTGCGGACTCAATCCTGTGAAGCGCGCCATTTGATCGATTGTCTTTTGCCGCTCGTCAGGTGCAATGGCGTCTCCTTTGGCCAGTGCCGACGCATACTCGGTGGATGCCCATTGCTCTGATTGCTGGCGCGCCTTGGCGACGTCGGAGTTCAGATCCGGCGGCAGTTTGTGGTGGAAGGCGGCGATCGTGGTAAACGATGGGATGAGCAAGATGTATGGCAGGTCGTTGGTTTTGTTGTCGGCGAGAGTTTCAAAACTCAGCACGGTGGAAAGCAGCGTAATCCCGTTGAAGGAGATTCCCCGGTCGGCGAGGTAGCCGGAAACCCCGGCGGCGCGGGTTGTGCCGTAACTCTCGCCTAACAAGAAGAGGGGCGAGGTCCAGCGCTCATAGCGGGTAAGATATAGCCGGATAAACTCGGAGAAGGCCTCGATATCTCCTTTCACTCCCCAGAATTTTTTCAAAAGTTCGGCATCGGCGGCGCGGCTGAATCCAGTGCCAATTGCATCCACCAACACCAGGTCGCTCTTGTCCAGCAGAGTGTAAGGATTGTCGGCGAGGCGGTACGGCGCGGCAGGCATATATCCATCCGGCTGCAGCACGACCCGCTTGGGTCCGAGCGCTCCCATGTGCAGCCACACCGACGCCGACCCGGGGCCACCGTTGAACGCAAATGTTAGGGGACGTTGGTTGGCCTGCTGCCCATCGAGGGAGTAAGCGACAAAAAACATTTCAGCTTCAATCTTGCCATCTTCGCGCTTGATGGGAAGCCGTCCTGCGGTCGCCGTGTATTTCAGCAACTTGCCGTTCACGGTGATCTGGTGATGGGTCACGACCGGGGGAACTTCGGCGACGTCGTAGTGCTCCTCTTTATCTTTATCCTTATCGCCTGTAGCGGCTTTGGGCGTGTCCGATTTGTGCTCCTCGGACGTGGAGGACTCTGAAGGCTTGGCGGCGCTGTCGGGGGCCTTCTTTTCGTTTTTCGCCTGGGCGTCAGGCTTCTTGGGGGCTGCTTGATCCTTGGGCGAGTCGGTTTGCTGGGACAGTGCCGCCGGCATCAGAGCACAGATCAAGATAATGTTGGCAAGAACGATACGCATCCTAACTCCTCAAAACGACGAAGATTAAAGTAATACTTTTTCTTAAACCAAAGAAGTAAACGGCTGACGGCAGGCGCTGACCCGCTGTTCGAGTCTGCGGCCCGCTGAAGAGTGTAGCGCGCCGGCTGATTTCAGGAACGGAATATTCAACCAGCACGCTTGGTCGTCTGCAGAACTGGCTTCCTCACGGCTCGGTGGTTGTGGCGAAAAAGTTATCGCCCCCTGACCTCCAGCGGTTGCTCAAGGGTGAAGCTGATGGCGGATTCCGCCGGAAGAACGATATCTTTGTTGCCGGTGAAAGCCGCGCCGCCAGTGCCCGCACCGCCGCCGGCGAGTGCGCCGATTCCTGCACCCTTGCCTCCGCCCGCCAGGCCGCCAATCAACGCGCCAACCGCAGCTCCGCCCCCGGCCAGCACGGCGGTGCGCTTGCCTTTGCCTTTCGCGGTTTGAGTGACCGCGGCAGTTTGTATTTCGCGTTCAGTGCCACGAAGATTGATCGAGACCAGCTTTAGGGTTAAGCTGGCGCCACCGGCGAAGCGGCCGAGAGGTTTGGCGTCGACCACAGTACCAGTGACGGTGGCTTCAGCAGGGATCGCGGTTTTGCCACTAATCATGACGGAATGCGCCAACGTTCCAGTGAAGCTTTGGCCAGGCTGGCTGATTTTTGAACCGACTGCCTGGGTCAGGCGCACGGTCAGAGCTGTGCCAGCGGGAACGACGATCGGTTCTGGCTTGGGTTCGGCAACCGGGGCCGGCGGCGGTGGCGTTTGCGCCGGAGCGGCAGGAGCCTGATTTGCAGCGGCAGGAGCAGGATTCGTGGCGCTAGTGTCGGCTGTCTGGTCTGGCTTTTTGTTGCAGGCGAGAAGGATAAAGGACAGATAGAGTCCTAAGGCGAGTACCGACACGCGTGATCTCATAAGTTCCTCCATCAGCGAATGTTTTTGAACAGACTAAGTTTAGCGAAGGCTATCGCCATTGGCTAGAAGATTTGGAGATGCACGCGCCTCTTGGAAAGGCCGCCAAAAATAAGGGAGAGCCGAAACTCTCCCTTCACAAAGCGACAGAGGCGATACTCTTATATAGAAGGCCGAAGCCGGTAAAAAGTTGTCTCACCTCAACCACAAAATTCCCGGGAACGGTGCATCGGACGCGCGCATCAATCCGCGGGACGAATTCGCGGCCGAAGAGCATTGGATAACTTTGGACAATGCGCCGGGCACCGCCCGCATGCGCTACCTGCGCGCCGGCTCCGGCCCAGCTTTGCTGCTGGTCCACGGTTTGCTCGGATACTCGTTTTCCTGGCGATTCACCATTCCCGCTCTGGCTGGGCAGGCGACGGTGTACGCCATCGACATGCTGGGAACCGGCTTCTCCGATAGGCCGGCGAAACTCGACTGCTCATTTACCGCAAGCGCCAAACGACTGCTCCAATTCATGGACAAAACCGGTCTGGCCTCGTGTGATCTTTTGGGCACGTCGCACGGCGGTGCGGTTTGCATGACGGCGGCCGCGCTGGCGCCGGATCGCTTTCGACGATTGATTCTGGTGGATCCAGTCAATCCCTGGTCTGCACACGGAAGGCGGTTGACGGTTTTGCTGAGCAACCTGATTGTTGCGCCGCTCTTTGTGAATCTCGCTCCTCATCTCCCAAGCCTGCACGAGTTTTATCATCGGCGGATGTTCGGTGACCCTCGCCGCATTCCGCCGGACAGCCTCGAAGGCTATCGCAGGCCGCTGCGCATTCCAGGTTCCTTCGAATACGCATTGGCGGTGACGCGGTCGTGGAATCGCGATCTAAGGGAATTGGAGTCGGCGTTGCCACGCATCGCGCACCTTCCAACGCTGTTGATTTGGGGCAGCTTGGATACCGCGGTGGACCCTGCCTCAGCCGTGCAGCTCAAGCAGCGGTTTCGCAACTGCCAACTGATGACTTTCGACGGGGTTGGACATCTCCCGTACGAGGAAGCGCCTGAGGAATTTAATCATGCGGTGGCCGAGTTCTTGTCGCTAAAGTTTGATTGATGCCTGGTCACGCCGATGCTAACCTCGACCTAGAACCTCCGCAAATGAAGCCAGCCAATAGTCCGCAGGTTTCTGCGATCCAACGATTCTCCCGCTTTCTGCACCTTGATATTCCCGAGGTCTGGGTGCGCTTCCTGCTGGCGATCGTGGGTTTGACCCTGGCATTCGGAGCCGCGCTTTTTTCGACGGTGTCGCGAGAGTCGGGAAATCTGTGGGCGACGCTAGTGCTGGCATCCGCCGCGCTATTGCTGGCCGTTATCGTGGGCCTGACCACGGTTCCGTATCTCGCCCGCCGCGTGGCCGGGGCTGGCATTCGGGATGCTTTCCACTACGACGTTACCAAGGTTGGCATCGTATACGTCGCCATCGTAATGGTGATTGGGATCGCCGCTTTGAACACGGGGAACAACTTGCTGTACATCGTAGTGGCCGCGATGCTGGCGGCAATTCTGGTTTCCGGGGTCGCGTCGGCCGTGGTGTTGCGCGCTCTGGAATTGGATGTACGCTTGCCCGAGCACGTTTTCGCAGGCCGGGCGATGCTGGGCAGAATCGTGTTGCGAAATCCGCGGCGCTGGTTGCCATCGTTTTCCGTGAATGTGGTTTCGGTCGAGAAAGATAGCCCCGGCAAACACTGGCAATGGATGCCGACAATGTTTGCGGTTCCGCCGGGACGTCCGCCGGAAAAGCAATGGATGCATTTTCGGGATTACAAACTGCGGCGGGTTTCGAAAGTTGAAGCTCCGCCGGCTATCTTTGAAGGATCGGCGTACTTCCCTTATATTCCTCCGGGCGCCGAACTTATGGCCGATCTTGAACTTCGTTTCGATCGTCGCGGATGTTATCGGCAGAAGACCTTTGGCTTGGCGACGCGCTTTCCCTTCTCATTTCTTACCAAGACCCGGCATGTGCCGTTGGTCCGCGAAATCGTGGTTTATCCTCGCGTGGAACCTACGGATGAATTTTTCGAAGTTCTGCCTATGATCACTGGCGAGTTCGAAACCTTCACCCGTGGGCGGGGCGATGACCTATATTTGATTCGGGAGTACATGCCGGAAGATTCGGCTCGGCATGTGGACTGGAAAGCCACAGCCAAATCGGGTTCGCTCAAGGTGCGGGAGTTCAGCCGCGAGGACGAACGCAAGCTTCGCATCGTCTTCGACAATCCGGGGCGGGGAGTAATCTCGGAGAAGGCATACGAGGACGCGATCTCATTGGCGGCTTCGCTGAGTTGGCACTTCGCGGGCCAGAACACGGAGATTTCCTTCATCTCTCAGGGCTACGGCGGAGAACCGGACGTTTACCGCTTTCTCGCACACCTTGCGGTTGCGCAGCCGCAGCCATTAGCGTCGGTGGTCGAAGGTCTCCAGCCTTCTGATGACTACAACATCATTCTTACAACCCGGCCGCGTGGGGGTATTGCCACGGCGCTCTGGGCATGTTCGTATTTCGTCTTCCTCGGGCCGACCTAGGTCCATTTTGGGCTACATACAACCCCGGCCATCGATTCTGCCTCTTTTAATCCGTTGCGTTTGGGCATATACTCGCGCCGTTTGCTTCGAATTTGAAATTCGGGGGTGAGTCCATGCATGTTTACGATTTAATTAACGCCCAGGATACCTACCGGGTCGACGCCGATCAGTTTGCCTTCGATGTGGCCCAGGCGATGGTGGATCGGAACATCGGCGCGGTGCCGGTACTTCGTGATGGCTTGCTGGTCGGTATCTTTTCCGAGCGTGACTTGATGAAACGCGTCGTCGTCGAAGGACGCGACTGTCGAACTACGCGGGTAGAAGAGGTTATGACCGAGGACCCGCTCACCGTGAGTCCTGACGAGAGCCTGGAGAACTGCATGCTCCTGATGCGGCGCCATGGTTTCCGCCATCTGCCGGTCTGCGAAGGCAAGCAGCTGCGAGGCATTGTTTCGCTGCGCGACATCCTGCTGCACGATCTCAACGAAAAGGATCATGAATGTCGAATGATGCGAGCGTACATTCAAGCCTCTCCCGAAGTGTAGAGGGGTTGGCCGATAGCGGCTTTTCAAACCGAAGAGCGCTCCGACTGTTTCTTATCGAGGCGTCCATTGCGGATGGCCAGTGAACAGGCCGTTGGCAATGCCGATCTGATAAGCAAGGACAACTCCGAAGGCCAAACTCACCAAGCCAGAAGCTAAGCCCAGCCGTTGTGAAAATCTCTCGTGTCTTTTTCCGAAGAAGTTGAATGCGGAAGCGATGCTCATCGTAATCAGCATCATTCCCCCGACCGTACCCGCTCCGAAGACGAGAAGATAAGCGATGGCCCAGTGAGGATTGCGGATGGTTGTGAGAATGAGCAAGGCGACCGCAGCGGAACCGGCGAGTCCATGAACTACGCCGACTACCAGCGGACGAAGCTGCTGATAGAGGCCGATCTTGCCAAATACTCGATCGAGCCAGGTCAGCGGCGTTTGGTGGGCACTGTGAAGATGCGCCTCGGGAGTGTGTCCATGAGCGTGGCTATGTACGTAGTCCCCGTGGCTGTGAGGATGGCGGTGAATAACTTCAGAATTTTGCGGAGAGATCGAACGCGCCGAGCGGACAAAGCTCACGATATTCATCACTCCAAGCACAATCAACATCAGTCCCACAGAAAGCTCCATGGAGAGCCCGATTCGCGCGGGAATTACCACATCAAAGAGGATGATGGCTGTGCCGACGACGAAAATTGTGAGCGTATGACCGATGCCCCAGAAAATACCGGTCATCGCGGCTTTGAGCAGGTTGCGCTGGCGGCTTACGATCGTCGTAACTGCAATCACATGGTCGGGGTCGGTGGCGTGGCGCATTCCGAGAAAGAATCCCACCGCGATAATGGAGAGAAAACTGACCATCGAGTGCGCGCCCTTCACTTAGCTTGCCGCTGCCGTGCGCAACTCGTCAAGGCGAGCCGTCAGTCAATCCAGACCTCGTTCATTCCGTCCCGGTCTTGGTGAGCCCTTGAAGACCGGCATGCCCGGACAAACTGCCTGGATGTTACCGTACGCGGAATCGCAGTCGAATTCAACCGCTGGCGGGAAGTCCATCTTGGTGACTACCGCGACGTCTGCATGTTGAAACCTTGGCAGCTTTGACAGAACTCCACGAGACTGTGGGAGCGGGCGCACGCGGTTCCGCCGGCGTAAATTCTGAGAGAGCCGCTGGCTCGGACGACCATCTCGAAGCTAGTACAAATCTTTACGTTCCCGCACGAAATTTGGTGCATCTGATTATTTAACTAACCAGTTAGTAAAGAAGGAGAAGGATCATGAAAACTTTTCGTCGGAACGTGGGTTTATTCCTAATGGGGGATCGGAGAATACATTTTATGAAAGCTTTTCTTCGGAGCTGTGGTTGGTTTGTTGGAATGAGTGTTTTAAGCGCAAGTATGTTGGCGCAAACTAGCAGCGCGAGCCGCTACGACGCGGATATTCAAGCCAAAGTCTCGCGGCAACTTGCCGCCAAAGGTGAGTTCCACAACGTTCAATCCAGGGTAGAGGATGGCATTGTTACGCTCACTGGGAATGTGGACCTTTATCAGCAGAAGCTGGACGCGGCCAAGAGAATCCGCAAAACGCAAAACGTGCAGGGAGTGAAGAACCTGATTGCGGTCAACGGAAAAAACATTCCCGACGCCGAACTGACGGCTCAGCTCGACCGCAAGCTGTACTACGACCGGATGGGCTACGATATTGCATTTAATTTCGTCACTGCATCCGTCGAAGATGGCGTGGTCACGCTAAATGGCGAGACTCGCACGGAAGTTGATCGCGACTCCGCTCTGGCGCTGGTCGACACCACGCCCGGCGTAAAGGACGTCGTGAACAACACGAAAGTCGCCCCGGTTTCTTTTTTTGACGACGACATCAGAATTCGTGCCCTGCGGGCGATTTATCGCGACCCGGTGCTGAGCCGGTACGCGATCGACCCAGCCAAGCCGATCCGAATCGTCGTTGACCGCGGCACTCTGAGCCTGTATGGAGTCGTCGGCAGTGCGATGGACAAGCAAATCGCGGGCATGCGGGCAGCCCAGGTATTTGGCGCCTTCACTGTACAAAACAATCTGGAAGTCGCGAAAAGGTCATAGCAGGAGTTTACAACTTGGATCGGAGGATGGCACGGCTTCGGTCGTGCCTTTTTTTCTAGGCAAACTAGTTGTGCGCTGCGGGCGGCGCTGCATTGTCCGAACGGCCGTTCTTGCCGCAGGATGGACAGGTGACATCAGCATTCTTGTCCGCCATTTCTTTTAAGAATGCCGTAAATGTTTGTCCGCAGTTCTTGCGCAACACT
Organism: Terriglobales bacterium; assembly: GCA_035567135.1. Taxonomy (GTDB): domain Bacteria; phylum Acidobacteriota; class Terriglobia; order Terriglobales; family Acidobacteriaceae; genus JABDBE01. Next base: position 74,541 of record DATMQI010000118.1, on the reverse strand, counting down.
TCAATTGGTGGTTCGCTCATATGTTGGGTCCGGATCGATATCTTAGTTTACGTCGCGCCAGTTCGGAGTCCTGCGAAATGTGCCAATATAGTTGGCCACTTCATGTTTGATGCCACAAGCCCTCTCGCAAACTCCAAACTTCAACTACACTAATTGTTTTCCCAGTGAGGATCAGCCAGGTGCAAAAGCTTGCCATCAAGTTCCGGTGTCTCGTTGCTGTTTTAATTTCTTTAATCGTCTTGACCGCCGCCACTGCGCAGACGCTTCCTACCGATCTTTACAGCGGGCTCAAATGGCGTCTGATCGGACCATTTCGCGGCGGCCGAGTGGTCGCTGTTTCAGGAATCGCCGGCAATCCAACCACGTTTTATTTTGGTTCGGTAGGTGGCGGCGTTTGGAAAACCACAGACGCCGGCATGGTGTGGAAGCCGATCTTCGACGCACAACCGATCGCATCAATCGGAGCTCTCACGGTGGCTCCCTCCGATCCTAAAATCATTTATGCCGGCACAGGCGAGTCCGATATTCGCTCTAATCTTTCTTCCGGCGACGGCGTATATAAATCCTCGGACGGTGGACAGACGTGGACCAACATCGGACTACGCGACACCCGCCAGATCAGCCGCATTGTCATAGATCCACAAAATCCAAATATCGTGTACGTCGGCGCTCTCGGACATGCTTACGCGCCCGACAATGAGCGGGGGGTTTATAAGTCGACCGATGGCGGCGCAACCTGGACGAAGGTTCTGGATCAAGGTCCTGACATCGGAGTTTCCGATCTCGCGATCGCCGCGGACGAGTCGAAGCTTCTCTTCGCCACGACTTGGCGAACCCGCCGTCCGCCTTGGAGTACGTATGGGCCGCTCGACGGGCCAGGCGGCGGTCTGTTCCGCTCGCAAGATAGCGGTCAATCATGGTCGCGGGTTGCGGGGAACGGATTGCCCGAAGGAGATTGGGGCCGTACAGGGGTAGCCGTTTCACCTAGTGGCAAACGAGTGTACGCACTCATCAGCGCCTCCAAGAAGCCGGGGCTCTATCGCTCCGACGACGGAGGGAGCACGTGGACACTGCAGAACGAAGACCATCGTCTGACGAGCCGTGCCTGGTATTTCGGAAATATTACCGTCGATCCAAATAATCCGGACGTGTTTTACGTTCCCAACGTTGCGCTATACCGCAGCGAGGACGGCGGCAAAACGATTTCGATCGTCCGCGGAGCACCTGGCGGCGACGACTACCACCAGATCTGGGTTGATCCCAAAGACTCGTCCCGTATGATTCTTGGCACCGATCAAGGAGCGACCATCAGCCTCGATTATGGGCAGACCTGGAGTTCCTGGTACAACCAGCCAACGGCGCAGTTTTATCACGTGATCACAGACGATCAGTTTCCCTATGTTGTCTACGGCACCGAGCAAGATAGCGGAAGCGCGGCAGTGCGAAGCCGCAGCGATTCTGGACTGATCACCCCTCGCGACTGGTTTCCTGCCGGCGGCAGCGAGAGCGGATACATTGCGCCGGACCCGAACGACCCGAACATCGTCTACCTTAGCGCCACCTATGGCGGGGTGAGCCGTTTCAATCTTCGAACCTCTTTTAGCCAGGACATTACGCCATGGCCGCTGCCGAATTTTCTTGTCGACATCAACACTCGCAAATATCGCGATCCGTGGACGCCCGTGCTGCTGTTCTCGCCCGTCGACAAGAAAACACTCTATCTGGGCACGCAGTACGTGATGAAGACGCTCGATGGCGGGTTGCATTGGGACATCATCAGTCCTGATCTGACCGGATCAACCCTGCATCCAGGAGACAAGAAACCCGATGGTCCACCCACGGTCGAAAACGCAAAGCAGCGGGGATACGGCGTGGCTTACACCATCGCTCCGTCCAGTCTGAATGGCAATATCCTTTGGGCGGGGACCGACACCGGTCTCATCCACCTGACGCAGGATGGCGGAAAAAATTGGAAAGATGTCACGCCCAAAGGTGTCGGGGACTGGAGCAAAATATCGCTGATTGAGGCATCGCACTTCGACCTGGCTGAAGCTTATGCGGCCGTCGACCGGCATCGTCTTGACGACCAGAAACCTTATCTCTATCGCACCCGGGATTACGGAGCAACTTGGCAACTGATCACTGATGGCATCGGCGCATCTTCGTTCTTGCGCGCAGTACGCGAAGATCCCCAAACCCGCGGCTTGCTCTTCGCGGGCACTGAACTTGGTGCTTACGTTTCATTCGACGATGGCGACCACTGGCAATCGCTGCAGCTGAACCTTCCCACAGTTTCAATCCATGACCTGACGATTCACCGAGACGATCTCGTGGTCGCGACCCATGGGCGTGCGTTTTGGATTCTTGACAACATCACGCCTCTGCGGCAGGTGCACGACGCCTTGAACGCAGGCCCATGGCTATTTGAGCCAGCCACAGCCATCCGCATCGATAACGATAGTTTCCTTGGCTCTCCGTTGCCGCCGGAAGAGCCCACGGCGAACAATCCTCCGAACGGTGCCATGATCGACTACTACCTCAAGAATACGGCCAGCCACATCAAGCTCGATATTTTTGATGCGAAGCACAATCTGGTTAACAGTTTCTCCTCGGATGACCCGAAAGAACAGAAGCATCTCGCGCGGCCTATCGCTGAGCGATGGTTTCCGAAACCGGAAATTCTCGAGACAACTCCAGGCATGCACCGCTTCGTCTGGAATCTGACCTGGGGCGGTGAAGCTGCGGATCAGCTTAGCGAAAGCGACTATCGGCCACCTCGACCGCCACGCGCAGTTCCGGGTACTTACCAGTTGCGTCTGACCGTCGACGGAAAGACTTTGGCTCAGCCACTAAAGATTGCGATGGATCCGCGATCCGCAGCAACTGCTCGCGACCTCGAACAGCAGCTCCAGCTGGGACGGCAGATTTTCGTCGAAGCCATGAACAGCCGGCAAATTTTGGCCGAGGTCAGGTCGGTGCAGAAACAATTGTCTGACCTCGAACAGATGCTCGGCGGAGGTCACGCCGATCTGAAATCCGCAGTGTCACAACTCGAAAGTGAAATCCAGAAGGTATCGGTGGGCAGCGAGGATCCCAGCAATAAGGTCGTGGGACTGGAAAATGCGAGCAAGGGGTTAACGTCCGCGCTGGCAGTCATCGAGAGTGGCGACAGAGCCGTGCCTTCGCAAGCGATCGCTCTTTACGAGGAGTCGAGCCAGGCATTGAAGCTGCGCATTGCTGATTGGAATCACGTCAAGACAAACTGGCTGCCGCAACTCAATCAGCACCTGCGTCAGGGAAACATCGCGCCCATTGTGATCGGCGAGATCGTGGAAGAGGTGGACGAAGGCTGACGTCGGTATCCTGTTAGCAGTTTAGGCGCGGGCGCCCGCGCGGTTAGCTGAAGAGCTCAGTTTTCCACAATTTCTGTCCTGCGAGTGCGTTGTAGAAGCCCCAAACCGCCAGCGCCGCCACGATCAGCAGTGGAAGCAATGTGTTGCTTGCGTACCACGCCGAAAAATCCAAGGTGAGAGGTACATTCAACAACATATCCGTGACGAACAGACCGACCGCCAAAGCAACAAACCCGGCGCGAAAAACCACGAGCGCAGCGACTGCATAAATCAGCGTCCACGCAGGGCCCTCAATCCACGGATAGTCGCCTCCCAGAGTTTTCAGCGTTGTCCAAATCGCCACAAACACAATTGCTGCCAGCCATTCCTTCCGCAGCAGCACTCGCAAGACAAAGAGCAGGAAAAAGAAAAGCAGTGTTCCCTGGATCGCCCCTGGAATGTGGAATAGCCATGCGCCCAGCACATGCCGGCCGCCGATAAGATAATCTGTCGAATTGAGTTCAGGAGCTGCACCTTTATTCATCTCCAAGACACGGCCTACGCGAAAGATCAGTACCAAAACAATTCCAAGCATTACGCCAAATAGAACATCGCGGCCAACCAGCGGATCGCGCAGCCGACCCATTACCAGCCGGCTCCAGGAGACCAACGTTTGTGGCCAGTGACGGCGTACGTAAGGTTCGAGCGAAAGATACAAGATCCACATCAAGGCAGAGTAAAAAAGCGCCGTGCTTATGGACACAGAGAATGGTAAAAGCGTAATCGGTGTTGGGACGAGGTGCCCTTCGCATAGCCACAGCGCTACCAACGTCGCAAAAACTACACCAGCCAGGCGGAAAGCGCCCCGACGGTCACCACTGCCCCGTATGTAATTTCGCCGCGCCAGGAACGCTGCCCCTCCCACAACCAAAAGAATTATCCACAGAAGAAGGAGATTGCTGGCTCTTCGTCCCGCGGTCGTCGGCGGATCCGGACGCATGCGTTCCGGCCGGGTCCAGGGTCCTGTCAGCGAAAAGAATACTGGCTTGCCTTCGAATGCAGCCGCCTCAACGTGCAAGGGACGGTTGCTTCCGGGCCAGGTGCCGGTCCACGCAGCCCTTGTGTCCGACGCGGCGAGCGAAGTCCACACTGGCTCCGTCGTCTTGAACTGCGCCGCATCCAAACCGGCTTCGCGAAATAGCACATTCCAGTCCACCGCCTGCGCATGTGTCCCGCTCTCCTCCACCTGCGGCGGGATCGCCTGAAAAAATGTCAGTTTTCCCCGCGGATCCAACGCCAGGCTCACCATGCCTGAGAGAACGGGCGGGGGATCGTCTTCCGTTACTATTCCGGGAACCAGCATGAAGTTATGGAAATCGGTGGGCAGCATGTATTGTCCACTTTGCCGATACCAATATTTCAGCGGCGATGGTCGCCCGGAGAGTACTTCGTTCCAGTGCGGATGCGGTTTGTCATTCTTCTCCACATATTCGACGACATCTGTATCGTATGAAAAGTCGCCAACACTATCGACCGGCTTGTCCCTGTACCCAAGCTCGCTCACGATTTCTTTCGCCCTCTGGGTCAAGACCTCTGGCGATTGCTCCACAGCAAGTTTCTCGATCGCACTCGTCTTCACAGACACGAATGCAGCCAACGCCAATCCCAGAACCGCCGCCGCGAGGCAAAGGATCGCTGTGCGCGGCGCCAATCCGGTGGTTTCACCCGCTGCCGCGACCATCTGCGGCGATGGCGTCTCACCGGCTGCCAATGCGGCGGCCAGAGGATCGCCTCCTGGCAGCGCAGCCGCAACACTCAAAGCGGAGCTCATCCGCTTCGCCGGGTCGGCCTCGAGACAACGCAAGATCACCCGTTCTACAAGGGGATCGAGATCTTTCACCAAAGTAGATGGCTTGCTGGGCGCTGATTCGCTCCGTACGCGCACCAGTTCAGGTAAAGACTCCACGCTGAATGCCCGCTTACCGGTGAAGATTTCATAGAGCACAAGACCTAGCGAATAAATGTCGCTCTTTGCGTTGACCTCTTTGCCGTCCAGTTGCTCCGGAGCCATGTAGGCTGGAGTGCCGCTTCGCAAGTCGCTTCCGGGAATTTGATCGACCAACCCGGCCAGCCCAAAATCCGTGACCACTACCTGGCCGCGGCCGTCGAGCATGATGTTGGCCGGCTTCAAATCGCGATGCAGTACTCCCTTCGCGTGGGCCGCGGCTAAGCCGGCGCAAAGCTGGCGCGCGATTTCCAAAGCCTTGTCGGCGGGCAAACGTCCAATGCGGCGCAACAACGACGCCAAATCCTCGCCGTCCACGTACTCCATGGTGAAGAACGTGTGGCCATCGACTTCGCCCACGTCGTAAACCCGGCACACATTCGGGTGTGACACGCGACGAGAGAGCCGGACCTCGTTGCGGAATCGTTCCAGCAAAGTTTCGTCCCGGCTTGCATCTTCGGGCAGAAATTTGAGCGCGACCGGTTGGCCCAGCGTCAGATCGTCGGCGCGATATACCTCGCCCATGCCACCTCGGCCAAGCAATGCGATGATGCGATAACGCCCAGCCAGCAGGCGTCCGGGAAGAAATCTGCCTTCGCTCAGCAAACCGCCGGAGCTTGGAGTTTTGGGATTTGAAATTTTGGCAGCCGCACCCGAAGACCCGCCTCCCGATTGTCGGGGCTTTGAATCCACAAACTCCATGGTCGCCAGTTCATCCGGCGCGATTCCCCCAATTTGGGAAGCGCCACAAAACGAGCAGAAACGCACATCCTCAGGCACTCTCGAACCACACGAACCGCAGGTAGACATCGATCCTCCGTTCTACAATTTACCGCTTGGTCCGCGCTCACGCCAATCGTCGTGGGGAATGCGAAAAGTAAAGTAAACTTTACAACCTTTGACAATAGCTAAGCCCTAAAAGGGATAAACTATTCACCATCCGGCATGAAGAGTGTGAGTCGGACGCTCCCCGTCCCTTGCCTTTGATTTGGTGTTGATCTTGGAATAATTGCTTCTGATCTCGTTTATCCAGTGGATCAGAGTTAAAAGCCGAGCTGTGTCCGCTCCCCGATAAAGGCGGAGCGCACCCAGCAAAGCGAAAATCAGCTCAATGTCATACCCGCAAACAAGCCGCGAGACCGCCGATGTAAATACCAGCGACGAACCGCAACTTCCCACCCGGCTTGGGGTTCAAGACCATGAATCCCTGCCGATCTTGCGCATTACAGAAAGCGGAGTGAGTCAAATGAAATCAAGCTGTCGGATCTCAGTGTCGCGAATCTCATGGACAGGAATTGTTTTCCTGATGCTGGCGCTTTCGCTCCCCGCATTGGCCGCGTTAGGCGGCGACGTAACTTCAGTACATCAGGATCAGGCGCAGATGAAAGGCACCCTGAAAAGCACACAGGCGACAAGTTATACGCTCCATGAGATCAAAGGCGCTGCCGGAACTGTGGTGCGAGAATACGCTTCGCCTGACGGCGAGGTTTTTGCTGTGACATGGCAAGGGCCGGCGATACCGAATTTGCAGCAGATTCTTGGCAGTTACTTCCAGACGTTCTCTGAGGCTGCGCAAGCCCAAAGAGCAGCCCACCGGGGTCGCGGCGCGCTTTATGTTCAACAGCCGGGATTAGTAGTCGAGTCCACGGGTCACGCGCGAACCTATTCTGGCAGGGCTTACGATCCTGGGAAGTTGCCGCAGGGAGTAACCGCTAATGACATTCGGTAGAGGAGGAAGCGTGCGCGCATCTTCAGCGGTAGTGTTGGTTGCAGGTTTGGTTTTTCTGGCGGCGTGCGGTGGCAACAGCGGGACGCCGGCCGGGATCCCTATCACAGTCACGTTGTCGGCTAGCCTTACGTCATTGAGCCCTGGTCAGTCGTCGACCATCACTGCAACGGTGGCTAACGATTCCAGCAACAAAGGCGTGAGCTGGAGTGTTTCTCCGAGTGGTTTTGGTACCCTGAGCAGCCAGACCGCGACCTCTGTAATCTATACGGCGCCAACTAGCGTTCCTACTACTACAACGGTGACGATTACGGCAACTTCAGTGGCCAGTCCCACCGTGACCGCCACCGTGCAAATCGCCGTGCAAACGTCGTCGATCACCATTTCCCTCTCGCCTGCTGCCCCGCAGACAGTTAACCAAGGAGGGACCGTCAGTGTCACCGCGAAGCTTACCAATGACACTAGCAACAAGGGTGTTACGTGGAGCATTTCCCCGCAAATAGGGTCATTGAGCGGGCCGACTGCCACCGCAGTAACCTATCAAGCTCCAAGCAGTGTGACCAGCAATACTCTCGTGACCCTGACAGCAACATCCGTAGCTAATTCTGCCGCCATCTCGACGCTCGAGATTACCGTATTCCCATCCGGGGCTGGCGGCAACGTTGCTGCACTCATTGTCGACGCCGGGCCTGCGCCTTCGACGAATCCCGCCGCGAACAGCCTTTATGCGAGCGTTACCATCTGCGTGCCAAGCACGCAGACTTGTCAAACTGTCGATCACATTCTGGTTGACACTGGATCCTCCGGCTTGAGAATTCTGCAGTCGGCAATTCCGGGGCTTTCGCTTCCAACGCTGACCGACGGTAATGGCGGCACGATAAACAACTGCGTTCAGTTCCTTGACACCTCGTATCTTTGGGGACCTGTACAGCAGGCGGACATCAGGATAGGCAGCGAGGTCGCAGGTTCGGCAAACATTCAGACGATAAGCAGTTCGAATACCGGGATACCCACAGCCTGCACCAATGGCGGCACAATTAACGAGAACACGCCACAGCTTCTCGAAGCCAATGGGATCCTCGGAGTGGGTCCCGAACCCACTGACTGTACTGCCCAAGGCCCAGTCAATCTTTGCGACGGCAGCGTACAGTCTCCTCTCCCAGCCTACTTCGATTGCCCTAGTTCGGGATGTGCGTCGAACGCGACTCAGATAACTATAATTGCAGCCAACCAGGTTACGAATCCGGTCACTCTGTTTGGCGCAGACAGCAATGGCGTGATTATCCAACTCCCAGCGGTTACCAGCGCGGCGCCTACAGTTAGTGGCTCCCTCACCTTTGGGATTAACACCGCCGCGGGCAACAACAATTTAGGTACCGCGACCGTGTTCCCGATGTCCAATGATAGTTTCATTACCCTGTTCAGCAGCCAAACTCTTAACGCTAGCTTTATCGACAGCGGCTCAAACGCGTTGTTCTTTCCATCTACCATAACAGTGTGTACCGACAACACTGCTTTCTATTGCCCAGGATCGCTGACGCCCGAAACGGCAACCAATGAGGGGGCAGGCGGAACGCCAACGAGCATTGTGGATTTTAACGTCGACAACGCCGACAGCCTTTTCACCAACAACCCGAATGATGCCGCGTTCGGCACTCTAGCGGGACCCCAAGGTACCCCAAACACCTGCACCAGCCAAGGCACGGGTTCGTGCAGTTTCGACTGGGGATTGCCCTTCTTTTACGGCAACACTGTCTTTACTGCCATCGACGGCGCAGCCGTTAACAACGTCGGAACAGGTCCCTTCTGGGCGTACACCAAGCCTTGACCGCTACATCGAATCCTCGCCGCAGTGAATTTATGGCAACTCCCGAATCACTGCGGCTCCCGCCGAATCTCTGTGTATTTGCGAAGTAATGCATAGGACCGTCCCTTCCGATTACACTATCGGCCATGAAGAATTTTGAGAATCTTACCCAGCGCGAAATTCTGGCGTTGGCTATTTCCCTGGAAGAAGAAGATGAGCGCATCTTCGCCGACTTCGCGGAAGGATTGCGGCAGGACTTTCCCGCTTCTGCCAATGTATTCGAGGGCATGCGCGACGAGGAATCCGGACACCGACGAAGACTGATTGAGCTCTATCGCCAGAAGTTCGGAGAACACATTCCCCTGATTCGCCGTCAGGACGTCAAGGGTTTTGTGCAACGAACCCCGGTCTGGCTTTCGCGGCCGCTGGGCCTCGACCTGGTGCGCAAAGAAGCCAGCGCGATTGAAGTCGAAACCCGGAGGTTCTACGAAAAAGCTGCGGGACGAACCGAAGACGCCAGCATCCGCCAATTGCTCGATGACCTGGCCCAGGAAGAGCGCGCCCACGAAGACCGCGCGCAAGAGCTAAAGGAAGAAGAGTTGAGTCCCGATGTTAAGCAAGACGAAGAACGCGCCCGGCGCCGGTTGTTCGTCCTGCAGATCGTGCAGCCGGGACTTGCCGGATTGATGGACGGCTCGGTATCCACGCTGGCGCCAGTCTTCGCCGCTGCATTCGCCACGCGCAATCCTTGGGACGCGTTTTTGGTCGGCATGGCAGCTTCGGTCGGCGCAGGCATCAGCATGGGGTTCGCCGAGGCGCTCTCGGACGATGGAAGCCTCACCGGCCGCGGTCATCCCTGGGTTCGTGGATTGATTTGCGGCGCCATGACCGCTTTAGGTGGGGTGGGCCATACTTTACCGTTCCTGATCCCCAACTTCCGTGTTGCACTGGCCGTCGCCTGTGTCGTCGTACTGATCGAACTCGGGGTCATCACCTGGATCCGCCATCGCTACATGGACACGCCTACCGTTTCCGCCGCCATGCAGGTTGCCTTGGGCGGCGCCCTGGTCTTCGCCACCGGCGTTCTGATCGGCAGTTCGTAGCGGCCTTCGGTATTTGAGATATGAACGATTCTCTCGACCGGCCACTGCTACTGTTCGATGGAGACTGTTCGTTTTGTCGAGCCTGGATCGAGTACTGGCAGAGACTTACGGGCGACCGCTCGCTGTACGCGCCTTATCAAGAAATCGGCGACCGCTTTCCTGATCTTCCGCAAAAAGATTTTGCCTCGGCTGTAGCCCTATTCTTTCCCGGCGGGGAAGTGCGAAGCGGGGCGCACGCGGTGTTCAGCCTGCTTGCCCTCGTGCCCGGAAAGAGCTGGATGCTTTGGTTGTATGGAAATATTCCTGGCTTCGCTCTGATTGCGGAAATGGCTTACAGAGTGGTCGCGAGGCATCGTTCATTCTGCTATTGGGCGACGCGCGCGCTCTGGGGAATCCCGATCGAGCTTGAAACCTCTGATCTCGCGAGTTGGCTTTTTCTAAGAACGCTGGGCGCGGTCTACCTGCTTGCGTTCGCGTCTTTCGCGGTGCAGGCGGCGGGGCTGATCGGTTCTCATGGAATATCGCCGGTCGCGGAATATCTTCACTCGCTGCGGGAATATTACGGGGCGGTGTATTGGCAGGTGCCAACCCTGTTTTGGTTGAACGCAGGAGATGGCATGGTCAAAGCGGTTGGCATTGGCGGAATCTGTTTGTCTGTCTTGCTTATAATGGGTGTCCACTGGCGCATCCTCCGCGTAGCTTTGTTTGTTCTGTATCTTTCGCTGGTGACGGCCGGCCAGGAATTCATGGGCTACCAGTGGGATGCGCTACTGCTCGAGGCCGGTTTCCTGGCGATTCTGCTGGGCTCCTCTCCGATTGTGATCTGGCTTTATCGCTGGCTGCTATTTCGCTTGATCTTTCTTTCAGGTGCGGTGAAGTTGGCTAGTGGAGATCTGTCGTGGCGCCACTTCACTGCGTTGCCGGTACACTATGAAACCCAGCCGTTGCCGACGTCCCTCGCCTGGTACATGTATCAATTGCCGGCGTGGTTTCAGCGTGGCTCTGGGGGATTTGTATTTTTCGTCGAGTTGCTTATTCCTTTTCTGATATTCGCGCCGCGCCGAGCTCGGTTTTTCGCGGGGCGAGCGATTATCGTTCTACAAGTTCTAATTCTTCTGACCGGGAACTACGCATTTTTCAACCTGCTCACAATAGCCCTTTGTTTGTTTTTGGTGGATGACGTGTTTTTGAGTAGTCTGTTGCCGAAGTGGGCGACGCGGCAGCTGCCGGTGCCAGCCTACGGAAAATCACGTGTCTCAATGCGGCCGATTTGCGGCGCTTTCGCTGCGCTGGTGTTGTTTGTCGGCGGTTTTCAAGTGGCGCGCACGTTTGGCGTGCGTTGGTCAGTGGCTGACGCGATCACTCGAAGCGTGTCGCCATTCGAGATCATCAACAGCTACGGACTTTTTGCGGTGATGACCACAACCCGTCCCGAGATTGTTATCGAAGGATCGAACGATGCTGTGAATTGGCTGGCCTATGAATTCAAATATAAGCCGGGAGACCTTATGCGTCGGCCCGGTTGGGTGGCCCCGCATCAGCCTCGGCTGGACTGGCAGATGTGGTTCGCGGCGCTTGGCGATTATCAGAGCGATCCATGGGTCGTACGTTTTATGGCGAGGCTTCTACAAGGTTCGCCTGAGGTCTTGCGGTTGCTTCGCCGTGATCCGTTTCCTGATGGGCCTCCTCACTACATTCGCGCGATGCTTTATCAGTATCACTTTACTAGTCCGGCGGAACGGAAAAGCACTGGAGCTTGGTGGAAACGGGAATTGAAGGGTGTTTACGTTCCGGCGGTATCGCTGAGGAATTAGCCTGCGCTGCTGAGACTTGCTTCCGATGCACGGGCGTAACGCGCGCGCCTACATTCAGGCTATGTTGCTCTTGAGACGCGGGGTGCGGCTACGCGCTTCGCTTGCGGTCTCTACCCGGTTGCGGCCGGCCTTCTTGGCGCAGTACAGGGCTTTATCGGCGGCTTGAATCACCTGTTCGGCTTCTCGCACTTTGGGGCTTGGTTCCGCTACTCCGATGCTTACGGTGACGGACAGTCCGCTGGCGGATGATTCCCCTGGAACATTTCGAAGATGACTTGATTTTCGACGAGTGATGTTTTTCTTGTCATCGGTCCTGCGGCCCGCCCCGCGAGGCGCGCTACGTCGCTCGGGTGTGCTGCGAACTCGGAACCTGGATTCCTCAATGACAGTTCTGAGCGACTCCAGATGCGGCACAACCTCCTTCATGAATTTTCCTGGAAACAGTATCGAAAACTCCTCTCCTCCGACACGAAACGCTTGCCCGCCTCCGTTCACGCGGGCTAATCTCGTGGCCACCATGCATAGAACCTGGTCTCCGGTGTCGTGCCCGTAGGTGTCGTTAAAACTCTTAAAGTGATCGATATCGACTACGGCGATGGAATAAGGCGCTTCGAGGCGCAGCAGGGCTTCGTTGAAGGCGCGGCGGGCAGGCAGGGAAGTGAGTTCGTCGTGATAGGCCAGGACATAAGTGTTCTCAATGATTGATGCGGCCAGGAGCAGGGCTGCCGTTCCCCAATAGGCGGTGGCGATGCGGTCCACCGCGTTTGCCTGCATACCGAGGAAGGTTGCGACCAGGGACCAGAGCAGACCACTTTCCAATGGCTTGCGATAGAGCAGAAGCCGGACCAGCAAAACTACAAACGCAACGGCGAAAGCAAGTAAGGCGAGTTGCGGAATGTTCGTCCAAGGAAATAAAGATCGATTCAAGAACGCGGTGTGAAGAATTACTGGGCCGGTGGTTTCTCCAGGGCGGCAGATGACAGCCACGAATACAGACTCAAGAAACAAGAGAAGCAACCGCGGAGTGATGGCTGGAATTCCCAGACCGCGCTCGCGAACCAGGGAAATCGTAATGAAGTTAAGTGGCAAGAGAAAGGCGATGGCTTCAAAGGCGATGCTGCCGGGGCCGGTGGACACGGGGCGTCCCGCGGAAAAGAACTCAATAGCACGCTGTGACAACATCAACATGATGATGGCAAAGAGGACGCGGCTGGAGTGGAAGCGCCAAGCCAGCAGGATTCCGGCGGCGAAGGCCGCGTAGTAGTAGAAGTTGGCGGCGGCCACGGTTATAGACAGCAATCCGCCGGACAACAGTAAGACCACAGCGAGCAGCAGTATGCCTCCAGGCACAAACAGCGATTTCAGTATTCCCTTGCTCGCCATGTCCACGCGGCCTTGACTCTTTCAGGAAAGCTTGTGTTTACGAATTATCGTCGGCAGGGCAAAGCGCGAGCGAGTGGCAGAGCAGGTTCTGGGTAGCATTCCCGTTTGCGGAAGGCAGAGCCTTTCGTGCGAGCAAGAATCCCCGATCTTTGCCCGGTTCTTGCCTAGAATTGAAAAGGAAGGTTAAAGAAATCTTATGCGCATTCTTATTGCTGAAGATGATTTCGCACTCGCCAGTTTTGTGAAAAAGGGCCTTGACGCCGAGCACTATGCGGTCGACGTTTCGCATGATGGAGAGCAGGCCCGCGCCATGGCTGGCGAATTCGATTATGACTTGGTGGTGCTCGATCTCAACCTGCCGCGCCTGGACGGAGTTGCGATTCTGCGCTATCTGCGTACCCGGAAACCGAGCATGCCGATCCTGGTGCTCACGGGGCGAAACCGGGTGGAAGACCGGGTGCAGTGTCTGGATCTGGGCGCGGATGATTATCTGGGAAAACCTTTCTCGTTTTCCGAACTTTCGGCGAGAATTCGAGCCCTGTTGCGACGATGCCATCTACCGGCGGAATCGGTTTTGACGGTAGAGGACTTAAAGCTCGACCGAGTTGAACGCAGGGTCGAGCGCGGGGGACGCCGCATTGATTTAACCGGCAAAGAATTTGCTCTGCTGGAATATCTGATGCGCAATGCGGGGCGGCGAATTACTCGCGCCATGATCATTGAGCACGTGTGGAATTTGTCCTTTGATACCTGTACCAACGTTGTGGATGTGTACGTGAACTATCAGTTGCAGGTTAACCTGCCAGGTGCGCAGGTTTTCAATGGTCCGGCGGACACATTCGTGGCGATCAACGACCTCATTACCTCAATGTATAGCAACACCGGTATCGGCGCGGCGGTGACCGAGCTCGGCAATGCGCTCACTCACGTCAGTGGACAACAGGCGTTCTACGGCAATGCACTCAATCAGACCCAGAGCCAGCAAACCTACCTCAACACGCAAAGCGTGGGCCTAAGCCAACAGGAAAATACAGTCGCCGCTGCAGACCTGACAAGCGTGGCGAGCCAGTTGGTCAATGATCAGACAGCCCAGACCGCGGCATTGGAGGCCATTGGCAGAAGACCCCAAACCAGCCTGTTTGACTATTTGAAATAACAGCCGGCCCGCATTTCTCGCCAAAATCCCAATTCTTGTCATCCCGAGCGAAGCGAGGGATCTGCAGTGAAATTCACCTCACGCATGCAGGTCGCAACCCGGCGCACTACTCCAACACAATGTGTTCCTCTGACACAAAATACGTAACTCTATCGTGATCGATGAAATTTGCTTCGTCTTCAGTCGACGCATTCCACTCGGGAGACTGTCGAGCAGCCAACAAAGCCTCCATATCGTCAAACCAGAGTTCCGCCATTCCGTCGTAATCCGCCTGGCGTCGGTCTCCCGGAACGCTCACCCGATGGCTTTGTACCAATTTGCGGAGTCGAGGGATCCGGGCACCGATCGGCCCGTGAACATGTTTCCAGTAGTGAAAGAATTCCTCGTCCGTCAGGTTCGCCTTCTTACTGATGCAGTACACAACTTTGATCATGCTTACACGACCTTAAAACGCGGGCCCAAACAATCAAAGCCCTGAATGCTTTCCTTCCCCCTGTGGCTGCGAATCAAGGGGACGGTACCATAGAGGTCAACTAGGAGCAATGAAAGCGATTGCTCACTGAGTGACTCACAAGGACTCGCATCGTCCAATCTGGCGTCGTAGAATACGGATACTATGAGGACGTTCACGACCGAGCAGCGAAAAATTCCCATGAAAATAAGTCTTTCGGTGATCGTGTTGATTTTCTGCACCGGACTTTCCCATTCCCAAACCTGTTTCACCGCCAGTGACATGGACGAGCCCACGCGCACCGCTTTGGTGAACACCGCGAAACGCTATTTCGACATGGCCGCCCGCGGCGATTCCGCTGCCCTGCGGCAAAACTCCATTCCCAGCGTGGCTTCGGATTTCACCGGCATTGAAAACGTCATCAAAGATCATCAGCCGAACTTTTCCGGAGCGCAAGCCACTCCACGTCCTCCATTTCTGTTGAAAGCCGAAGGAACCGCGCCGCTTCCCCGTGCTGAGTTTCTCTGCGGAGTCTTTGGCAAGGTCGGCCAAACCGCGGATAGCGCTGTATTCGAGATCCCAAACTTGCAGCCGGGAACCTACGCCGTCGTCACCTTGGACGTTCCAACCGCTAAGCAAACCTACGCCGTCTCCTTTGTCCTGCAACAAGACGGCAAGGACTGGAAGGTTGGCGGATTTTACGTAAAGGAAATGAAAATCGCGGGGCACGACGGCAAGTGGTTTGCCGATCAAGCCCGCGCTTTCAAAACCAAAGGCCAAAACCACAACGCTTGGCTCGACTACCTCGAAGCCCGTGACCTGCTGGTCCCTGTATCTTTCATGTACACCCAGACCACCGATAAGTTGGCGGACGAAGCGGAAGCCATAAAACCGACGGATTTTCCGCTCGACGGCAAAACCGTAGACCTTCCGGCAGCAGGCAAGACGTACCGCCTGACCGCCGTGTTTCCCGTAGTCGTGAACCAGGAACTCTACCTGGTAGTGAAGTACCAATCGTCGGATGTTTCCAACACCTCACAGACTTTTCAGGACAACACTACAGTGATGAAGGCCCTGGCAGCAAAATATCCGGAACTGCGCGACGCGTTCCAGGGCATCGTAGCCCGCGCCGTGGAACCAACTGGCCGCGACTACGGATCAATGCTGCCAATGAAGGATATTAAATAGCGGCTCACCCCGGTTCTTGTCCGGCGTGCCGGAGAACAGCCGCGAGGCGGCGTAAAGTCACGCTGCGTTCTATATCCATCCCCTAAACTCGAGCTCTTCGCATCCACAACCAATCCGTGGGGTGCCCCATCTTTGCGTTTTTTGCAAAGGTGGGAGGCGATGATGCCAAAGGCGAACTGCCCAGATGTCGAACGGGTTCAAATGAATCTCATTTTGGGTGCCCCACCCTTTTAGCGTTCTTTGTGAAAGCGTGGAAAGGCAGCGTCGGAATGCATCGGACAGCGATGCCCTGCCAAAAGACTGGAACTCGAACGCTCTAAACATCAAGTCACGGGATCTGCTCCGGGAAGGTACACTCTTTCGGATCTTTATCTTCGCGCAATCCCAGAAAAACCGGCGCCCGCAACTTCATCCCCCCTTCCGCAGTTTCATGCGTCCACTCGGTAAATTTGATCTCCGCCACTAGTTCAGGTTTCACCCAGTGCACATGCGCCGCGTCCACAGGACCGTAAAACGGACTACGATCAGTCTCCAGCTCTTTGAGCAGTTGCCAAATTTCCTTAAGCATTGCCTGATTAAATCCGGTCCCAGCCTGTCCGACATGAATAAGCCTGCCTTTCTTGTCATACAGCCCGAGCACAATCGACCCGAAATATTGCCGGCTTCCTTCTGGATCGGTATAGCCCCCAATTACGCAGTCGACCGTCTGCGTAACCTTAATCTTGAGCCATTCGCGGCTGCGGCGTTCTTCATAACCACTCCGCCGCTTTTTCGCAAGAATTCCCTCCAGCCCATTTTTCTTTGCAGCCTCAAAGAGCTTTAAGCCCTCAGGAAAATGATCAGAATAACGGATCAGGTCGCTGGTACGGATGATCTGAGAAAGAAATTGCTTGCGCTCTTCAAGCGCAACCCGGCGCAGATCATAACCGTCGACGTAAAGCAAATCGAAGAGGTAATAAACCACTTGCAATTCGCGATGCGCTCCCGCTCTCCGCCCCCCTTTTCGAATGCCAGTGCGCTGTTGCATCAAGCTGAACGAAGCACGGCCATGCTCATCGAGCGCTACAACCTCGCCGTCAAGAATTGCATTCTTCGCCCCGATCAACTTGGACAGCTCGCGTAGCTCGGGGAATTCTCCGGTAAGGTCGTTCTGGTTGCGGGAAACCAGGCGCACTCTGCCGTCTTCGATGAACGAAACTGCACGATAACCATCCCACTTGATTTCGAAGAGCCATTCTGGATCGTCGAAAGGCTTCTCGATCGAGGTCGCTAGCATGGGATGAATCGCGGTGGGCATTGGCCGTCGAACGGCCTCTGGCAGATCTTTAATTGCCGACGGAGTAGAGTTCAGCGAGGAGATCGCTGTCGCCTTGGCTTCGATTGATCGCTCAGTTTCAGTCTTTGTAGTTTTTTTTTACTTTGTGTTTTCTGACCGTTCCCGGTAGTCAGGTTTTGCTTCTGTTTATTCTTATCCAACTTCGCCAGCGTCTCCGCCAGCCACGGCGCTTTCACTTTGCCACGCGAAGCCGGACGGCTGCTCGTCCATTCCGCCGAGCCTTCGTCACCCGCAATCGCAGCCATGGTTCTCTTGCTGAGTACTGATTTGTCGTACTGCTCAATGTCGTATCCAGGAGCCGCGTATTCGTCATGCTTCTTGATCAGCAGCCACTCCGTCCCTTTACTCCCTGGACGCCGTCCGCGCATGTGAATGAAAGCAAAATCTCCTTTGAGCTTCTGCCCATGCAGTCGAATCTTGAGATCCCCCTTTTTCAACATTTCAACCGCTTCGGTCTCAGTTCCCGGCACATATTTTCCATTCACGGGCTTTGGCGCTAACGGCTCCCACGTGCCCAGGTCCCACACCATCACCGTGCCAGCACCATAGTTGCCCTCTGGAATCGTGCCTTCAAAGTCAAAGTAAGAAACCGGATGATCCTCTACCTGCATGGCCAGCCGCTTATCCGCAGGATCAAGCGACGGCCCTTTTGGAATCGCCCACGACTTGAGCACGCCCTCCATTTCCAGCCGAAAATCGTAGTGCAACCGCGTAGCGCGATGTTTCTGCACCACGAAGCGGTGGCCGGTTTTCTTCTCCACCTTCGGGGGAGGCTCCGGCGTTTCCTCAAATCGGCGTTTACGTTTGTACTCTTCTAAAGCCATCGAGTTATTCTACTGAAACCTAAGAACGATACCTGAGAAACTACTGCTCAACGCACCAGTTTTGATTAGAATCGCAAGCACGACGTAAAGTTGCTGCATTCTTCAACCCATGAAACGCGAATATCCAGACGCACCGCTGATAGGCGTCGGCGCAATCATCATCGAGCGCGACCGCGTAATCCTGGTAAAGCGTGCCCATCCCCCTTTGCTTGGAGAATGGAGCATCCCCGGGGGCTTGCTTGAAGTTGGCGAAACCTTGCGGCAAGCTGCGGTTCGAGAGGTTCTTGAGGAAACTGGCTTGCGCGTGGAAGTTGGTGAACTGCTCGGCGTATTTGATCGCATCGTGCGAGATGAAGATCAGCGCACGCTCTATCATTATGTGCTGATCGATTTTCTGTGTCGAAGAATCGCGGGAGAACTTCAAGCAGCGTGTGATGCGCTCGAGGCTCGTTGGTATACTCGCGGCGAAATCGGCAACCTTTCCTTAGCGCAAGATACCGTGGGGGTGATTAACCTGGGGTTTGAGAAGTCCGTCTGTGACTCCGATTCTTTGCTTTGAGCATCCACAATACACGCGTACAAATTCCGAAAGTGAGGCGATCATGTTTCACAGAATAGCGGAGACGAGCAACGACTATGCAATCACGATTCTTCGTCTGGTGATGGGCTTGGTATTTGCCGCCCATGGCGCGCAAAAGATGCTGGGCTGGTTCGGCGGATATGGTTTCAGCGGCACCATGGGCTTCTTCACGCATCAAATGGGAATTCCCGCGCCCTTTGCGTTTCTCGCCATCTGCGCCGAGTTCTTTGGCGGGCTGGGGCTGCTCATCGGATTCCTCGGGCGCATCGCCGCCTTCGGAATCATCTGCAACATGCTGGTCGCCGTCGCCCTGGTGCACGCAGCGAATGGCTTCTTCATGAACTGGGCTGGCAATCAGAAAGGCGAGGGCTTCGAGTATCACCTCCTCGCCATCGCGAGTGCACTGGTAATCATAATCAGAGGATCGGGCGCGCTGTCGGTCGATCGTTTCCTGACGGAAGAACTTCCGTAGAAAACAGAACGGCCCGCGCTTTTGAGGGCACGGGCCGTTCCGGTGGACTGTTTGGGATTGACCAAGAGGTGGTCACTCTACGTGGCCCCTTCGGTAAACTCCGGGTCCCGGTGTCGACCTATCAACCGGGCGGATTCAATCCTAACTCGCCGGTAGTCTAGCTAGGTTCTTAGAGCGACCGCTCTAAGTCTCAGCCACCTCACCTGGTCTTATGCTTCTACCA
Source organism: Terriglobales bacterium (assembly GCA_035567135.1). Taxonomy (GTDB): domain Bacteria; phylum Acidobacteriota; class Terriglobia; order Terriglobales; family Acidobacteriaceae; genus JABDBE01. The sequence continues at coordinate 55,141 of DATMQI010000118.1, read as the reverse complement.
CTACAATCAGAACTCGTCATTCGACCACCTCCTTTCCGGTGTAATTCGACATTAGTACAAAATCGTGGGTCAGGTCAACTGACAAGCGCCAAGGCGAATCTCAATGATTCAATTGCACCCGGAATGGTGCAAAAACTCGAATTCTCCAAAATCTTGTCAAGCCCCCAAAGCCACCCATTTCCCGCCAACCCCATGATTCAACGGCCCAAATAAAGTTTGAAAAATGGCACGTTTACCCTTCCGGATTTGCTAGTCTAGTAGTAGAGATTAAGTCAGGCGCAAGCTTTCGAGCTTGCGCCTTTTCTTTTGCCGGAGACTTCCCCTTCAATCCATGAGCAAAGCCAAGGGCGGTTCGCGCGGACGCACTCCAGCGTCCAAGCGGAGCCCTGCCCAGGGAGCGAATGGCGCGCGCAGGCTCGCGAGCAACGAGCAAGGCGATCTTGGCGAGGTTGCGTTTCTGCACAAAGCCATGAGTCTCGGTTTCGCAGCCGCGAAGCCCTACGGCCAAAACCATCGCTACGACTTCATCGTGGGGGGCGGAAAAAACCTTTGGCGGGTGCAGGTGAAGACGTGCGCTGCGGCGAAGGACGACCTATATAAAGTCGGCGTCTACTGCACCCTGAATGGCGTGAGGGTCCCCTACACGGATTCCGAGCTTGATTTTGTGGTGGTCTACATTATGCCGAACGAGATGTGGTATCTTCTGCCGGCGCGCGAGGTCGTGGGGCAGATGTACCTGCGGTTTCGTGGCCCCAGCGAAATCCACCACCGCGATCCCTACGCCCATTACCGCGAAGCCTGGCACCTCCTCCGCCAACCAGACGGCCTCACCTTCGGATGACGTCTGCCGGTGGCCCTAGTCTGTTCGGGCCTGACAACTGTGACGCAGTTGCAGTCCAGGAAAGCCCCGCCCAAGCGAGCTTGGACTGGTCACCCCCAAGAATTAAATGAGCACGATAGTCCACGCCACCCGTCCACTACATCTACGCCGTCGTGCACCACGCCGAGTATCGCGAGCGCTATGCGGCTAACCTGCGACGGGAGTTGCCGCGCATTTCGTTCGTCTCGGTTCCAGGTTCTACTCTGTCATCCCCGAGCGGAGAGTGATCCCGAAGGACGGTCACTCCGCTCAAGATGACACTATTGGAAACGCTCAAGATGACACTATTTATTAAAGAAACGAACGGGATAAACGACTGCGCGGTCTTCCGGGCTTATGTTAAGGCCAGCGAGCGGTTGGCGGGAAATTCATGTTCACTACGAACAGCAGTCCGAGGTATCCGCTGACAAAAACAGAAAAAGCCGGAGAGAAGCTGGACTTGGCGCGTCTCCAAAATGCGCTTGAGCAAGCCCGCTACCGACTTTCGGCGGGCATTGTAAATTGGGGCGGGGCACGATAAAATCCGCCCGCGCCATTCTTGTGGATTGGGGCACCACGAAAAGGCGACTAAATCGAGGTGCATCATGAAGCGACTCTGCTCTGCCTGCCTTTTCCTGATCCTCATCTCCACGATGGCGCTGGGAGCATCGACTCCTGTTCCGTTCATCAATCAGCCTTTGGTTCCAGCGAGTGTAGCGCCGGGCAGCAATGGATTTACTTTGACCATCAACGGTACCGGTTTCGCATCCGATGCCGTGGTCAACTGGAATGGGTCTCCGCGAGCGACATCGGTGATTTCCAGCAGCACGGTGCAAGCCGCGATCAGCGCAGCAGACGTCGCGAAAGCGGGTACCGCCTCGGTGACTGTGACCAATCCAGCGAAAGCCAACAGGACTTCCAACGTAGTTTATTTTCCCATCCGTAATAAAGCCGCTAAGGTGGCTTTCTCGATCGACTCGCACCTCAACGCCTCTGGTGCGATTGCGGTAGGTGATTTCAACAACGATGGCAAGCTCGATGTCGCCGTGGGGACCAATGACGCTATCAATGTTTATCTTGGGAAGGGCGATGGCACATTCCAAAAGCCTATCCAGAATTCCATAGACTTTGCTCCCAACTTCATGGTGGCTGCGGATGTTAATAACGACGGGAAGCTGGATTTACTTGCCTCGAATTCTTTAGCTGGCGATGGCGGGGTGTATGTGACCGCTCTATTGGGCGATGGAACCGGACACCTGACACAAGGAAATACTTATTTCGGCGAGAACGATTCTGGTGGCCCATTGGCCGTCGGGGATCTGAATGGAGATGGCAATCTGGACTTTGTGATCTCAGGACAGTCCACCGGAGGTGGAATCACAAGGGTGTTTTTGGGCAATGGCGATGGAACCTTTCAGCTCAAGACTGGCAACCAAGCCGACGGCATTGGTGGCCCCGTCCTCGGCGACTTCAACGGGGATGGAAAGCTCGATCTGGCGGTACCGGTCGGATTTGAATCTTCTACGGTGCTTGTTTGCCTGGGCAATGGAGACGGCACATTTCAAAGCTGTACTAGTTACGACAGCAAACTCATCGCCACCGCAGTTACTGCGGCGGACGTGAATGGCGATGGCAAGCTGGATCTCATCACCGACGGAGTTGTGGTGCTGTTGAATAATGGAGATGGAACCTTTTCGCTCGGACCAACCCAGCAAGTGAGCATGCTTGGAGGAAACATGAACCCCGTTGCCATCGGAGATTTCAACGGCGACGGTGTTCTCGACGTGGCTGTGATGGATGTCTTTTCTTCCTATTCCCTGCAGAATGTCGCAGTCCTCCTGGGCCGCGGCAATGGAGTGTTTCGAAACCCAATTGAGTTTGCTGCTGGTTCGGTCGAATTCTTCGCTGGGCTGGCAGTGGGGGATTTCAATGGCACAGGCGATTTGGGTGTAGTGGCTGCTGGCAGCCAAACCCTTCTGTTGTTGCAATCAGTGACTAGCATGTCGCCGACCAGCCTCTCCTTTGGAAACCAAAATGTTGGCACAAAGAGCACGCCGCAGATCGTCACATTGAGAAATATTGGTTCATCCTCGCTACCCATTGAAAAGATCGGAATCACGGGAGCGAACCCCAAAGATTTCGCCCAAACTAATAACTGCCCCTCATCACTGCCGGCCGGCCACAGTTGCCGTTTCAAGGTGACATTCAAGCCGACGCAGCAAGGACCAAGGTCGGCATCACTCAGCGTAAGCTACAAGGGAGCAGGCAGCCCGCAAACCGTGCCATTAAGTGGAACGGGCGTGAGCGTGACAGTGACACTGACACCATCGAAATTACTGTATGCCACCCAACTGATCAACACGGTCAGTTCGCCGCAAACCGCGACTCTGACCAATACCAGCAATCAGGTCGTGAGCATTTCCAACATTTCAACTTCGGGGCCATTCCAGCAAACCAACAATTGTCCGTCCACTCTGCAGGCCGGCGCGAACTGCCAAATTCAGGTAGAGTTCGACCCGCAAGCGAAAGGCCCTGCCACGGGAAAGCTTTCCGTCACGGATGACGCTATGGGCAGCCCGCAGACGGTAGCACTCTCAGGGACGGGAACAGTGGTCGAGCTCTTACCAGTAGGGGTGAACTTCGGCGATCAGAAAGTGGGAACGAAGAGTGCTCCGATACCCATCACCCTGACCAACAAAGGTAAGACATCGCTTTCGATCAGCCAGATTGCGATTATCGGAAAGGATGCCGCAGACTTCGCGGAGACGAACAACTGTGGCAGCAGCGTGCCTCCCCAGGGCCAATGCAAAATCTCGGTTACTTTCACGCCCAAGGCGAAAGGGGGACGGTCCGCTGTCCTCAAAGTCAGCGACGATGGCGGGGGCAGCCCACAGTCGGTCTCGTTAGCCGGCACCGGAACCTAGTTGGGTATCGCGAAAGGCCACGCCGCTCGATAATTTCGGGCGGCTTTTCTTTCTAAACAAGGACGCCCTTGGGGCGAATCCCGGAGTTCCTGTAGGAAAATCTGGGGACAGGAAGCTGTGAAGAAATTGTCTCCCGATCCAACCACGCCATTGCGAAATTAGCCAGCTGGGTAGACTGCGGATGTGAGCGACAACGGCGTGCCTGCGGAACCGCGAGTTGCCCGCATCAATCGACAACAACTTGTGCTGCGTAGCATCGATGTCGAACAGTTGATCGACGAAGATCATAGCGCGCGGCTGATCTGGCGGCTAATCAGCCGCCTAGATCTGAGCCTGTATCATGCGCAGATCGCGGCGGTGGAAGGGCGCGCGGGACGGGAGCACACCGATCCGCAGTTGCTCATCAGCTTGTGGATTTACGCCTACAGCCGTGGGGTGAGTTCGGCGCGCGAGTTGGCGCGGCAGTGCGAGTACGAACCAGGCTGCCAGTGGCTATGCGGGTTGCAGGCGATCAGCCACCGAACGTTGTCGGGTTTTCGTTCCGATCATGAAGCGGCGCTGGACGATCTGTTCGTGCAGGTGCTGGGCATGATGAGCGCCGAGGGTCTGATCACGTTGGAACGCGTAACGCTGATGGGACGGAGATCAAGGCGAACGCTGCGCAACGACGCTGGGACGCAAGCCCAAACAGATCGTAGCCGACGGCGACTACACCAACCACGCCTCGGTACAGGCGGCCGCCGAGCACGGAGTGGACTTCTACGGGTCCTGGCAGGACAGTTGGCGGGCAGTGGAGCACGATGCGCAGGGTCGGCACTCCGAGTTCCTCGCCAGCGCGTTTCCTTACGATGCCGCGCAGGACAGGTTTACCTGTCCGGCCGGACAAACGCTCACCCACCATGCTCTGCTGAATCGTGACAACGGGGTTCGCACCCACGTTTACCGCGCCCCGAAGAAGGCATGCCCCGACTGCCCGCTGCGCGATAAGTGCGCGCCGCAACAGGCGCGCCCGGAGTGGCGGCGCTCAATCACGCGCCTGCAAGAGCCATCTGCGACCACCGCGTTCAAGCAGAAGATGGCAACCGAGGAAGCAAAACAAATCTACGCGCGGCGCTCCCAGATCGCTGAGTTTCCGCACGCTTGGATCAACGCGGTTCCGCTGCAGAGGCCGCTTGAAAGTAGGTATGGAAGCGACTTGGGCCTGTCTCAGTTACAACCTGGCGAGATGGTTCGGTCTGAAGCGGACACCGAAAGTACTCCCCGCGTAGGACCTTCAACGGAGCCGGAAAGCGTGCGGACGCTAGTGATGTCGGAGGCAGAAGCACTTCCAGCAACTGGCGACGGTCGGTTGCCCCAAAAGCTATTTCTTCAAGCTTCCTGACAGGATGTTACCCCGCCGGAAAGTGCGCCAGGTCCCGCCAAATGTGGAGATTGTCGGTCAAAAGCGACGGACATGAGTGTCCGTCCCTCACGAACCAGATCGCTGCCGCTCCTTGGGACATACCCCAAAGTAATCTCGTGCCCCGTACCTCCGTGTTTCTACACTTGAAGTCTCCCCGGAAAGTATCCGATCTCTTACGTTGAAGACCCTAGTTGAGTGCCGTTCACTAAAAGCTTAGCCCTTCCAGCGGTAGGCGTTGGGTTGAGGCAGGCCGATGTGGGCCAAAACGCGGTTAACGAACTCGCGCGCCATGGCATCCAAGCTTGCTGGGCGGTTATAGAAAGTGGGGATTAGGGGGAAGACTGTAGCGCCGGCGTCGGCGGCACGGTACATGTTGCGGATGTGGATCTTATTGAGCGGCGTCTCGCGCACGCACAGGATTAACGGACACTTTTCTTTTAGGCAGACGTCGGCTGCCCGCTCGATCAGGTGGGAGGCGATGCCGTTGGCGATGCGGGCCAGCGTGCCTACGCTGCATGGGATTACGACCATGGCGTCGGCGGGATAGGAGCCGCTGGCGATGTTAGCTCCGATGTCGGCGTTGGATTGCTGGTGAATTTTGAGGGAGGCTTTGCCGAGAAGTTGGGTGACCAGGTTGCTGCGTCCGCGGAGATTGAGTTCTTCGGCCATGACGCGCAGGGCGCTGTCGGAGGCGATGAAGTTCACGGTATGGATTCGCGGATCTTTTTCGACTGTGGCTAGCAGATGTTTAAGGAATAAAGACCCGCTGGCTCCGGTTGTAGCAACAGTCAGGTTCTCGGGCGGAAGGTTGGGCAATGGCTCCTCGAATTTTCGTTTTAGAGACGTAGCTAGCTGCCGTCTACAACGAGCATGCTGGTTGAGTTCTGAGAATAGGTAGCGGGCTAGGAGCAAGTCAAGCACCAACGACGACTTAATGGCGACTTCGACAAATCTGGGATCCCGCCGCAACGCTGCGCAGATGCATGCGCTGGCTTGCGTCGAGCGCGAAGTTCGGGCGAACGATTCCAGCGGTCGACGAAAATATCTGCGAGACTACAGCAATGCCTTCCGTTCCTACGAGTCGGTCCTCGATTCGCAACAGCTGACCACCATGGTGAGAGCGGCGGACGTGGTCCTGATCGGCGATTATCATGCGCTACCTTCGGCGCAGCGTTTTGCCGCGACTCTGCTTGAGCAGCGAGCACAGCCTGGCGACCGTCCCGTGGTATTGGGAGTGGAGACTATTTTTTCCCGCCATCAACCCATCCTCGAAGAATGGTGGCGTCGGGAAATCGACGAAGAAGAGTTACGCCAGCGCATCCGTTTCGATCTCGACTGGGGATATGAGTGGCCCCCCTTTTATGAACTGCTGGTAACCGCCCGCGAACACGCCGACGCAGTCTATGCCTTGGATTGCATGCCAAGAGAGGATCTACGGAAGATTAGGGCGCGGGATCGACATGCTGCGGATAAGATTGCGGAGATTCGGCAGCGGCATCCCGATGCGGTGATTATGGTGTTGTTTGGCGAATCGCATTTGGCGCCGCAGCATCTTCCTCGCCTGGCGCGGGCGCGACTGCCGGAGCAACGTGTGCTCACTGTTTTGCAGAACGTGGATGCTTTGTACTGGCAGGCTACCGAGGTGCAGCAGGAACGCGTCGAGGCGGTGCGCGTTAGCGATGACGTGCTCTGCGTGTTCAATGCTACGCCCTTGGAAAAATATGAAAGTTACCGGCTTTGCCTTTCGCGTTGGAACCAGGAGGGTGAACAGCAGCCCGATATTGGGCCTACGATCTATAACCTGATTGACAGCCTGGTGTGCTTTCTCGACGTGAACCGCTACGCGTCACACAATGGGACGCAACCGAAGTTTCTGGTTGATTTGTTGCCGGAGGTGCATTGCGGGGCTTCGGGGGCACGGTTGCGGCGGTTGCTTTCTCGCGTGACCGGGGAGACGGAGCGGGTTGAAGGCATGCTGCGCAAGGTCGAACCGCGAGGCACGGTTTACTTGCCTGCGATTAATGCTTTTTATGTTCGCGAATTTCAAATGACGTGCGCTGCCGAGGAGGCGTCGCGCTTTTTGCATCATGCATGCCGGGGGTTGCCGTTACGCCGGAATGGACATGCGGTGGATGCTGGCGAGCCCGCCGATCGCTTCTATAGCCGGACCGTGGAACATGCGTTGGCTTACTTTGGCTCGCGCGTGTTGTATCCCGTTCGTCCTGCTGTTAGCGAGCAAGAGGCGTGCGAATTTTCGCGCGCGGCGTGTGAAAAGCTGATGCACGAAGCGGTGCGTGGTGATCGAGACAAGTTCGATGCCATCGCACAGAAATTGGGTTACACCATTGGAAGCCAGCTTTACGATGCTTATTTGCGGGGATGCGTCAGCCGAAGTTCGTTGCGGCATTTGTTTCTCGCGCGGATCGAGGATCCGGGCAGGGCGCGCAAGACGTGTTGGGAGGTTGTGCGGAGAGTGCGTGCTGGGGGCAAGAAGCCTTGTACGTCGGCCTCCTGATCAAATTTGACATTGCGAAGCGGGCCAAGGTGAGGCCTTTATTGCCATGGATCTTTCGGCCCCTTCGGGGCTTATTCGTTTCTGATTCTTCCCACGGCTTGCGCCGTGGGCTGCATCTATCGCCGCTTTGCGGCTATTGATCGCTGTGATTCCGCGGTCCGCTGGCGGCGGGACGCGTCAGGGGTTTGATGGCTTGGGCATCTTGTGAGCAGGCTATTAACGTTGCCAGGCGCTTTTGTCGGGTTTCTTCTTTCTTCGCGCTCATTACCCAGTAGATGGCAGTTCGCTGGTACCAGGGCGGTTGCGCCCGGAAGAATTGGTGAGCCTTCTTGTTAGCCCGTATTTTTTTTTCATAGAGTGGATCAAGCTTTACGTTGCGTCTCTGTTCGTAAGAATAAATTCCCGATTTCTCTTTTACGCGCGTCCGGAATGCTGCGAGCCCCGTTGCGTGCATTAGGCCCTGTTTGGTGAGCTCTTGCACTTTATTGATATTGATTGCGCTCCACGTGCTGCCTGGTTTTCGTGGGGTTAAGCGGATGGTGTAACTGATCTCGTCAATGCTCTTCCTGAACCCATCGATCCATCCGAAGCAGAGTGCTGCGTCCACTGCTTCCGGCCAGGTGATAGTTGGTTTGCCTGCGTTTTTCTTGTAGAAGCCTACCCATAGTTCCTTCGTTTTGTCGTGATTGCGCGCAAGCCAGGCGCGCAAGTCTGACGGGGTTGCGAAAAAGTTCGGCTTCATAGTTCGATTGATTGTAGCTGGGAGAGCAGCTTGTGTCGCAGCGTCTTGGACGGCCGGTGTTACTCTAGGATCGCTGTTTGAGTCTTAAATTCAAGTTAGGTAATGCACGGGCGAGAACGCCCGCGCCCTGCATGAACTCTGAATCCATTCGCAAACTTTTCTTGCAGGTCCGTGTGGGTAAGATCTCTCCGGACGACGCTGTCGAGCGACTGCGCCATTTACCCTTTGAAGACCTGGGATTTGCCAAAGTGGACCATCATCGGTTGCTGCGCGTGGGTATGCCTGAGGTGATCTTTGGACAAGGGAAGTCGCCTACCCAGATGGGACAAATCTTTTCGCGGCTAGCGCAGCATGAGGGGAATATTCTCGCGACCCGGGCGAGCAAAGAACAGTTCGCCGCGGTTAAGAAGAAAGTGAGAGTGGCGAAGTACGAGGAAGCTGCGCGGGCAATTATTTTGCAGCGCGATCACAAGAGCTATGGAAAAGGGATTGTCGCCGTGGTTTCGGCGGGGACTAGCGATATTCCGGTAGCGGAGGAAGCCGTCGTCACAGCTGAGATTATGGGGAATGAAGTTGAGCGTTTGTATGACGTCGGGGTGGCGGGCATTCATCGCTTGCTGGCGAATCGCGGGACGTTGATGCGGGCGCGGGTGGTCATCGTTTGCGCGGGGATGGAAGGTGCGCTGCCCAGCGTCGTCGGCGGATTGGTCGGGGTTCCTGTAATCGCAGTTCCTACCAGCGTGGGTTATGGCGCGGCATTCAAGGGCGTGGCGGCGCTTCTGGGGATGATGAATTCCTGTGCTTCGAATGTGAGCGTGGTGAACATCGACAATGGATTTGGGGCGGGGTATGTGGCGTCACTCATCAACCGATTGTGAGCTGTGCTATAGGACAGCGGCTTTGAAGCGGCATTGATTCGAGGCGCTTCCGATATGGCTGAAGCCATATCTGACACGCACGATTGTGAGCATGTGCCGTGGTGGTTCGGTCAACTGGTCAAAGACCCGTCGCCACATGAGCAACCACGATGGGTAATCACCCGGAATAGGCGGTTGCGCAGTATCATGTCGTTGGCTGCGTTGGGTTGGCGACATGGAACGCTCGTTGATTTGGCTCGAGAGCGATGTGAATGGCTGGGCCTGCTCGAACTGTCTATGGCGATTCCCTGTCCCCACACTGCTTGGCGGAGGAGACGCCAAAAGTGCTTATGACCGGTTGGCCGCCGCGAAATTTCGCCAGCACGTTTGCGAAGAGGCCACCAGCCTGTCTGCGACGAAGCCAGAAGCACAACGCGATGCTAACATCGCTTTCGTCGAGCGTGCCCGAACGCTGATAAAGCGAGGATACAGACCGAAGGTCGCGGTGGAGCTTGTACTTCAAGAGACAGAAATCGAACATGGCAACGATCCGAGGATCATGGATCAGGCGCGGACTGATGCCGAGAATTTCCTTGAGAATGTCCGCAAGGGACTGATCTGAAGGCTTGCTCGGCCGACGGGTCGAAGACCCGTCTCCACACAAGCTGTCTCCACACGAGCTATTGCAATGCAAATCCAAAATTCAGATCTGGTAATCGATGTCTTCCATGATTCTTTGGAGGGAGGCGGAGAGCGGTTCGCTGGGAAGGTGCGAGCCTTCGAGTTGTTGCACTCGCTCACGCAACTTATTCACTTCCGTTGCCACCGCGGCCAGCGCCTCGGAGAGCGGGTCGTTAATTTGCTTAGGATCGATGATCACAACACGTTCGCCGTTGCGGAAGATGATGTGGGCCGGAACACCGACGACGGTGGAATTCTCCGGCACACTTCGCAGCACGACCGAACCGGCGCCGACGCGGCAGTTGCGGCCCACCGTGATATTGCCCAGGACCTTCGCTCCGCCACCGATCACGACGTTGTCTTCGATGGTCGGGTGCCGTTTGCCATGCTCCTTGCCGGTGCCGCCGAGAGTGACACCCTGATACATGGTCACGTCATCGCCAACGACTGCGGTCTCGCCGATGACGATGCCTACCCCGTGATCAATGAACAGCCGTCTGGCGATCTTGGCTCCGGGGTGAATTTCGATTCCGGTGAAGAAGCGCGCCACCTGCGAGAGCCAGCGCGCAAGCAGCAAGAAACCATGGTTCCACAGCCAGTGATTGATGCGGTAGAACCAGACTGCGTGCAGTCCCGAGTAGCATAGATAAACTTCCAGACGCGACTTGGCTGCGGGGTCGCGTTCCAACACCGTTGCGACATCTTCGCGAATTTGGGCTACCAGATGCATAAATCACGCTGCAATTGCAGCCGTCGGAATCTGCAGGGCCTGGTTCCTCAGTGAATCAAACAGTACGCTGGTCAGGTAGCGTTCGCCGAAATCCGGCAAAACCACCACGATCAGTTTGCCTGCGTTTTCCTTGCGGCTTGCGACTTTCAAAGCCGCGACTACCGCAGCTCCGGACGAAATACCCACCAGCACACCTTCTTCTTTGGCGAGGCGGCGCGCCATGTTGACGGCGTCGTCGTTGGTGACCGTGATGACTTCGTCGATGTAATCGCGGCGCAGAATGCTGGGAATAAATCCCGCGCCGATGCCCTGAATCTTGTGGGGCGAAGGCTTTCCGCCAGAGAGCACTGCGCTGTCCACGGGCTCGACGGCGACGGCCTTAAAGGAAGGCTTCTTTGGCTTGATGTATTGGCAAACTCCGGTGATGGTTCCGCCGGTGCCGACGCCGGAGATCAGGATATCAGCGCGGCCATCGGTGTCATTCCAGATCTCGGGCCCAGTGGTTTCGAAGTGAATTTTGGGATTGGCTGGGTTATCAAATTGCTGCGGCATGAAACCGTTTGGCGTCTTGGCCAGAATTTCCTCAGCTTTGGCGATTGCGCCTTTCATTCCGTTTGGACCTGGGGTGAGGACGATCTCCGCCCCAAACGCCAGCAGCAGCACACGGCGCTCGAGGCTCATGGTTTCGGGCATCGTCAGAATGAGCTTGTAGCCTCTGGCAGCAGCCACGAATGCAAGGCCTATGCCGGTATTGCCGCTGGTCGGCTCAATCAGCACAGTTTTGCCAGGATGAATTTTCCCGGCGCGCTCAGCTTCCGTAATCATGCTGACGCCAATGCGATCCTTTACGCTGGCGCAGGGATTCTGGCTCTCGAGTTTCGCGACGACTTCAGCGGCGCAGCCTTCCGTCACTTTGTTAAGCCGAACCAGCGGCGTGTTACCGATCAGCTCGGTGACATCTTTCGCGATCTTCATATTGGTTTCCTCTGAGAATTGGATGCACCAGGTTCATATTAATCTTCGATAAAGCTCAAGCGCACTTACGGTTCCAGATTTAGGTCACCCGGGGACGACTGCGAATACCGGCCGTGAGCGGAAGACTGTTCCCCACTTCCTTCGAACCGCTTACTCTTTACTTTTCCACAGAGGCTCACCCGGAATTCTTCACTGGACTGTAACATTGCTGTGCTATAAGGACCAGTTCCCTTGCTTAAGGAGGCTCAATTGATGAACTTTCGTCGCCTATCGATCGCCCTTTGTCCTTCTAAGCTTTTCGCTCTGGCTCTCGTCGTAGGGCTGACCTTCACCTTTTTGGCTCAACTGGCAATGGCTCAGCAGACGCTAGGTTCGCTAAACGGTGCGGTTACGGATGTCAGCGGAGCTGTGGTGCAAGGGGCCACGGTGAAGATCCGCAATGCCGCCACGAATCTGGAAGTTACGGCACAGTCAAAAAACGACGGCTCGTTCAGCTTTGCCGATCTTCCTATCGGCACTTATGAAGTTACTTTCACGAAGGATGGCTTCAAGACCGCCGCTTATAAACAAATTCCGGTACAGGGCAGTCGGACGGTGACGGTCAACGCCAAGCTTGAGCCTGGTGCTGTCGCAACCACAGTTACGGTCGAAGCCACGCCGCTGCTGAATGAGACCGACACCGCCAACGGCTATACGATGGGCGCAAACCAAATAGAATCCGTTCCGCTGGGCACGGGGAGTTTTACCCAGCTTGCCATCCAGGCGCCCGGAGTGAGCGCGGATTTCCTGTCGGGTTCGGGCTCGAACGAGGGTCTGGGCAACCAGGGAATCGTCGCCAACGGCCAGCGGGATACCAGCAATCTGTTCACTTTTAATGGCGTAAACGCAAACAATATATTCAACGGAAATTCGACCAGCAACATTTCCGATAGTCGGTTCACGCTGAACACCGGAGAGATTTTCGGAGTGGGTGGACAGGTTCAAACCAACAGTTCGGTATTTGACGCCATCGGCCAGGCCTTGCCCACACCCCCTGTCGAAACCATTGAGGAGGTCCATGTCACGACTTCCATGTACGACGCATCGATGGGCCAGGCCAGCGGGGCTCACATCGAAACTACGACGAAGTCCGGGACCAACAGCTTCCACGGTCAGGTTTACGAATACTTCCAGAATAATTCTTTCGATGCGGCTCCTACGTTTTTGGCGGTGAATCCATTCTTCAAAGGCGCTCCTCCGCTTCATCGCAACGTTTTTGGCGGCACGCTGGGAGGGCCGATCATCAAAAACAAGATGTTTTTCTTTGGCTCGTATCAGGGACAGCGAATCAGCGATGCACTTAGCGGCGCATTCAACGGCGTTCCCACGCTTCAGGGCCTGACGGACACAAATCGGGATGCAGCAAGTCTGGCAAACCTGGTGAATGCTTCGAACAGTTCCGGGGGATCTCCTTGCGGACAAAATGGTAATCCGGACTGCATTAGCGCTGGCCAAGTGGATAGCGTGGCACTGGCGATCATCAATGCCAAGACAGCGAACGGTCAGTTCATTATCCCTTCATCGAACGCTCCCACCGCAGAAAGCGGGAACCAGGCTTTCAATTCTTTCGTGAAAGGCCCGCCGAGCCAATTTAATGCTACCCAGGTCAACGGGAACATTGATTACATTTTTGGTCCGAAGGACCGTCTTGCCGGAAAGTATTATTTTCAAAACGATCCTACGAGCATTCCGTTCGCGGTCAGCCAGGTGCTCGGGTTCCCGCAGACCATGCACGCATCGAGCCAACTCTTTTCCCTGGATAACACCACAGTATTTACCACGAACGCGACCTGGGAAAACCGGTATGGCTTTGTTCGCGAGGTCGCCAACGCCACGACCGCCCAGTCTCTGACACCGAATGACGTGGGTCTCAATCTTCTTGGCAGCAAATTCTTTCCTGGCATTACCATTTCGAACGCGGATGTCGGGGCGGCCTTAGTCGGTGGCGGGACGATCGCGCCGTTCTCTGGGAACCAGATGAGCATTGGACCCTCGACGAACTTCGCCAACGCAGGAATCTTTCAAAACGAGCATGAGGGATCGAGCGTTTACCACTGGGTTCATGGCCGTAATACGGTGAGTTTCGGCGGCATCTTTGATTACGTGCAACTCAATGTTGAGAATCGCGAGAATCAGGTTGCCAACTTCAGCTTTAATACCTTCGGGGACTTCCTCACCGGGACCTTGGGCCAGGATCACAGCAGCGGGCAATTCCTCAACGGCGAAACCAACCGTCACTTCCGTTCGCGGTCGGCCGGCCTTTTTGTTCAAGACAATATCAAGGTGCGGCCGAACCTCACTTTCAATGTGGGCTTGCGATGGGATTGGGATGGCCCTCTGTACGAAACCAATGGGCTGCTTACTAACTTCTATCCGTCAAATTACAAGTACGACCTGGCCACCGATTCATTCGGAACGCTTTCCAACGGCGAACCGGGCATTGGCCTTGTAGTGGCCGGGAACAACAAGGCGTTTGGCTTCAAAGGCGTGAGCAACTCCACCTTAACGGGCCGCCAATGGATGTTTGCCCCACGCATTGGAATGGCGTGGAGCCCATCGTCTCTAAAGAATGTTGTCGTCCGTGCTGGTTTCGGAATGTACGCCGACCGGGGCGAATACTTTACCGAGCTCTCCGCCAGTGCAGGCTTGGGCATAAGCGGGCCGTTTAGCGTCACGACGCAGCAGCCATTCACCGTTCCGGTGAACTCCACATGCCCAAACGGTAATGCGGGTTGCCTCTCCTCTGGTCCCTTTGGCACCGCCCCACTCGCGCCCCCTCCAAGCAATCTGTCCGGAGTAGCGAAGCTGGTTTTCAATCAGTCTCAATTGAGCGGTTGCGAACCGGTTACTCCTACTTGTACGCCGACCGGGACCCCGCAGTCTGACTTCTTGTTTGGGGGTTACGATCCCAAGAATAAGCTGCCGTATTCGGAGAACTGGAGCCTGGATTTGCAGTGGCAGCCAAGGAACGACCTGGTGCTGACCCTCGGATATATCGGAAATCACGGCGTAGGCCAGCCGATACCGATTCCATTTAACCAGCCCGGTGTGGCAACGCCGTCCCATCCGATTAACGGGCAGATTTACAGCTACGGCTTCCAGGCGCAGGATGCCAATTTTAATACGCTGCTAACCGAACAAGTGCAAACGACGATCGGGGCGTTCACGGGCTCCGATGGAAACACAGCCCTACGCACGCCCTACATCGGTTTCAATCCCAACGCAGACTTCTGGGAGGCTGAAGGCAATGCCACGTACAACGCGCTGCAAGTTCAAGCGACCAAGAGAATGTCGCATGGCCTGATGGTAAACGCTTCCTATACTTTCTCGCATTCCCTCGATGAAGGCAGCGGGCTGGGCTCGGGCCTCTTCTTTAATGGAAACAATCCACTTCAACCCAGCACAGCCTATGGTTCTTCTGATTTCGACCGCACCCACGTCTTTACCATCAGCTATGTGTATCAATTCCCGACGATGCAGCATGCTACCCGCTTCGTTGGTGGCTTAGTGAATGGCTGGGGCGTACAGGGCGTAACAGTGGCTCAAAGTGGCCAGCCATTCAGCATCATCGATTTTTCGGGATCGGCCGCCAGTATTTTCTTCAGTGCCGACGACTTCATCACCAACCCGATTCTGCCGCTGACTGCTGGAATCTCGCCCCAGCAGGCTACTCAAGGGGGAACCGACAACGCCTTCAAATCCGGAGCACTTGCCGGAGTCAGGGTTCCCTATGTCAACCCCAATGCTTTCTCTATCCCATTCCTTAGCCCGGGCCAAAGCGGAGTTCCGCCGTGCGGTCCCACTACGGCCGGAACGACAGCTTGCGACACCCTGGAAACCGGCTACGGTGGCAATGGCCGCAATATTTTCCGCGCTCCCTTCCAGACACGTTTTGATTTCTCGGTCTTTAAGAACTTCAAGGTTACGGAGCGCGTTGCGCTGAAATTCCAGGCTGATGCATTCAATATTTTTAACCACCCGAGTTTCGATACCCCAAACAACAACTTTGAGTTGAACGCCTGCTTCAACCCGTTTCCGTGTTTCAATTCTCAGCCGTTGACAGCTTCCTCGCCGAATCCAAAGAACTTCGGAGTGATCAGGCAGACTGTCGGCAGCAACCGTTTCCTGCAGTTGGCGATGCACCTGACGTTCTGAGGGTGTCGAGCGGAGATGCAGAAAACTCAAGTTGGCAAGAAGCTTGTTAGCCTGCTGCTCCTGACGCTCTCCTTAATGGAGACGCCGGGAGCTTTCGGCTGGGGCAATGAAGGACACGAGTACATAAACCGCGTCGCGGCCGAGAGAATTCCCGCCGAGATGCCTCGCTTCTTGCGGCATGCGGTTGCCGAGCTTACCTACCTTGGGCCTGAGCCTGACCGCTGGCGAAGTCCGTCGGAGTATGCGCTTAAGAATGCCCAGGAGCCGGACCACTACATTGACCTTGAACGGGTCGAGTGGCTCGATCCACTTCCACCAGGCCGCTATGAGTTTTACCGCAAACTTTACGAGAAACGGGCCGCAACCGTAGACCATCCCGACGATTATCTTCCCGAGCGCGTGGGGCTTCAGCCTTACATCACGATGGAAGTTTTCGGGCGGCTGAAGGCGGCTTTCCGCGAGTACCGGCACCGTCGCGAAGTCCACCAGCCGACTGCTGCTGTCGAACAGACCATAATCTTTTATGCCGGATGGCTTGGACACTACGTGGCAGATGGCTCCCAACCGCTGCACACTACAATCCACTACAACGGGTGGGTGGGGCCGAATCCGAAAAGCTACACTACGGAGCACGGAATTCACGCCAAGTTCGAGAGCACTTACATGGGGCAAAACATAACCGCCAAAGATTTTGCCAGGTTCGTGCATGCTCCCGAGCGTCTCGCCGAACCGTTCGCGGGCTACATCGATTATCTCAAGGAGTCGAACCGGCAGGTTGAAAAAGTCTATGTCATCGAGAAAGCGGGCGGCTTCAACGGCAAAGGCTCGCCCGAAGCGTTTGACTTCACGACTCACAGACTGGCTGCGGGGTCTCAGATGCTGTTGAATCTTTGGTACACAGCTTGGCTTGACAGCGCGACCAGCCCGGAAATTGCGGCTCGTCCAGCTATGGCCCCGTCTACGAAGTAGCGTCACTTAGTCCCAGGCGCCAGCCGATTGGACGATTTGATCGTGGTCAGGCGACGGTTGAAATAGTGTTGACGCGAAGCTTGGAATGTGCAAATCTCGAAGGTTGCATGAAATCTTTAGCTCATTCCTGATCGGCCTTCCCGAACCTTCCGAAAAGCCAATAACCTCTTAGCATGGAATGATTTAAGGCTAACTCAGCGTCTCCGTAAAAATGGAGGCTCCAATCAGAGTCTGAAGTCACAGATCTTGACAATCGCGATTCCACAGCCTTTCCACAGACCGCGCGGCACCGCATTGTGACAGGTGAACAGCTATTCCGGCGGCGCCATTCCGTCGCCGAGCATCGATTCGAATCGAGTTGAATTCTTCAGGAATGCGAGGTTGACCCTGCCGGTCGGGCCATTGCGCTGCTTCGCGATGATAAGTTCAGCCTTTCCTTGCAGGTCGGGATCGTCCTGCTTGTAAACTTCCTCGCGAAAGATGAATGCTACGACGTCGGCATCCTGCTCGATGGATCCTGATTCGCGTAGGTCGGAAAGCTGTGGACGATGGTCACCACCCCGGCTTTCGGGGGCGCGGCTCAACTGGGAGAGAGCAATCACGGGGACGGCCAATTCCTTGGCCAGAGCTTTCAGACCGCGCGAAATAGCCGAAACTTCCTGGGTGCGGTTTTCATAGCGGCGGCCTCCGCCTGACATGAGTTGGAGATAGTCCACGATCAACAAGTCAAGCTTGCCTTGTGATTGTTGCAAGCGCCGCGCCTTCGCTCGCATTTCGCTCAGCGAGATGCCGGGCGTGTCGTCGATGAAAATCGGGGCGTGGGCGAGTTGCTCCATGGCGTTGACAACTTTGGTCATATCGTCGCGCCAGAGCGAGCCGGTACGCATTTTGTGCGAATCCACCCGGGCCCTTGAACATAACAGTCTCAACAGCAAAGCCTCGCGCGACATTTCGAGCGAGAACATGCCGACCACTTTCTGGTCCTCGATGGATGCGTTCTCGGCGATGTTCATGGCAAAAGCGGTTTTTCCCATCGAAGGGCGGGCCGCGATGATGATCAGGTCGGAGCGCTGGAAGCCGCTGGTCATTTCGTCCAGATCGGTGTAGTGCGTAGCGAGTCCAGTGATGCGCTGGCCGCGTTGCAGCAGCGCGTCGACCGAGCCGAAGGATTCTTTGACGATTTCCTGCACGCCCATGAAGCCACGGCCAATGCGGTTTTCGGAGAGCTGGAAGATAGCGGATTCGGCGTCATTCAAGATCTCTTCTGCAGGATCGCTTTGGTCAGAGGCACGCGAAATGGCTGCATTGGCGGCGTGAATCAGTCCGCGCAGCAGCGCCTTGTCGCGAACGATTTTGATGTAGTGCTCAATGCTCGGCCTATCGGGAACGCCGTCGACCAATCCGGATACATAACCGACGTCACCAATCGCCTCGAGTTCCTTCCGGCGATCGAGTTCTTCGACCAGCGTAATCATGTCGATTGGCCGCGAGGATTCGGCCAGGTCAACCATGCGGGTGAAGATACGGCGATGAGAATCGAGCGAGAAGTCCTCCGCCTTCAGATGCTCGGCGGCTTCGTTGTAGGCCAGATTATCGAGCAGGATCGCGCCGAGGATGGAGCGCTCGGCTTCAACGTTTGCCGGAAGGGTGTGCGCAAGACTGTAGTCAGTGGTTGCCAAAGTTAATTCTCAGTTGTCGAGGAGAAACTGCGTAATATGCGAGAGCGATACTACGCATTAAGGAGTTGTGAATTCTTCGGAAAACTAAGGACGAACTTAATTTTCTCGGCTGCCCAGTTGCGTGACAAGAATTGACTGCCCAACGTCTCCTCATTCAGCCGGAGTATAGGTGAAAAAAAAGCGAAGATCAATCGCCGTGCGTGCGGCTTCGAATCTTTCACCCTCAAGCTTTAACCCGTGTAATCCGTGGCTAAAGATTTTGGCAAAAAATAAAATGCGGCCCAGGCCAGCCACCCGAGCCGCATTGCTTTGTGGACGTCCTTCTAGACTCCGACTGATTGCTCAAGCTGACGGCTTAGTCCTCCAGCCAGGAGGACTCTCCGAGCAGGAGGCCGCAACGCCAAGGTATCCCCAACGCGCCATGACGCATCTTCAGGATACCCTCAAGCAGTTCACCCTCGAGAACTGCACGGAAACGCCAGCTCTACAGCAACCGGTAGCGTTCAAGACATCTCACGTTTGCACTGGCGATACTTTGCTCCAGGACGAAGACCGACACAATAGAAAATCCGTGCACAGGTGTGCACATCCTGTGGAGGACGAGACTTCTTTGTGGAAAGCGCTGGAAAAACGGAAAACAATCCACCTAATCCACGTGCTCGCCTACCTCGAATCCTTCTTCGGCCATGGGCAGCACGTCGCGTTCGCGAGCTACCCACACATATAGCGTTGGCAGCAGAAAGACGCTTATGAGGAGAGCTGCGATCAGACCTCCGACGATAACGATGGCGAACGGCCGTTGAGAATCAGAACCAATCGCATGTGACAGAGCCGCTGGCAGCAGTCCCAGAGTTGCGACCAACATCGTCATCATGATGGGGCGCAGCCTCAACACCGCCCCTTCAACCGCGGCATCTTCGATGGAGAATCGGCGTGCCCGAAGCTGGTTGATGTATTCCAGCATGATGACGCCCGTTTGCACGGACACGCCGAAGAGCGCCAAAAAGCCTACGCCGGAAGAAACACTGAAATTGGTTCCCGTAATCAGCAGGGCGAGCAGGCCGCCAACTGGTGCGATGGCGATATTGGCCATAATCAACAGCGCCCATTTGAAGGACTTGAACATGGTGTAGAGGATGATAAAGATGATGAGGATGGTAATCGGGAGTACGATGAGCAGCCGTTCATTGGCTCTCTTCTGGCTGGCGTACTCGCCCTCCCAATCGAGAGTGTATCCGTTGGGCAATTTGACCTGTTCGTTGACTTTTTTGATCGCCTCCTCTACCGTGCTGCCGAGATCGCGGCCGCGGACGCTATATTTGATGGCCACGTAACGCCGATTACCTTCGCGATAGACTTCTGAAGCGCCGTCGGTCACGCTGATCTTACAGAGTTGCGCCAGCGATACGCGTTCTCCAGTTGGCGACAGCAGGCGAATCCTCTCGATTGCTTCCTTTGTGTTACGGTATTGCGGCAGATAACGCATCGCCAAATCGTATCGCGCCTCGCCCTTGAGCACCTGGGTAAGCGCACTGCCTCCAACCGCGGTCTGGACCGCATCCTGCACATCGGAGACATTGATCTGGTAACGAGCGGCCTGCTCGCGGTCCACAGCGATATTAAGATTGGGTTGGCCCAGGACGCGGAAGACCCCGAGATCTTCGACGCCTTTGATTCCGCGCATGATCCTGACGATCTCATCGGCTTTCTCTTCCAATAGTCTAAGATCATCACCGTAAATCTTCGTAGCCAAAGCGCCCTTCACTCCACTGACCGCCTCTTCCATGTTGTCTTCAATAGGCTGAGAAAATCCCCATAAGACACCAGGAATTTTGTCGAGCTCGCGATTCATAGCGGCGATCAATTCGTCTTTGTTCTGATGAAACACCGGCCGCCATTCTTCTTTCAGTTTCAAATCTACAAAGTACTCAGTATTAAAGAAGCCCGTATTGTCCGTGCCGTCATCTGGACGACCCACTTGGCTAGTGCAATTCGGGACTTCGGGAAAGGAACAAAGCATGATTCGCGCCTGGTTGGCGACCCGGATGCCTTCGTCGGGACCCGTGCTGGGGGCGAGCGTGCCACGGACCCAGAGCGCACCTTCATCTAAGTGGGGCAGAAATTCAGAACCGATGACACCGCCGAACGCGAGGTAACAGCCAATCGCCGTCAGCAGCGCGCATACTCCGACTGTGACCGCGCGACGGCGAATTGCCCAGCGCAGGGCCTCGCGATATCGGTTACTGACATAGGTCATCACTGGGTTGCGCCATTCGTGGGCCCCCTTGGCGAAAGCAAAACTTGCGAGGACGGGTGCGACAAGGATTGAAAAAAGTAACGCCCCCAGCAGCGCGAAAGCCACTGTCCAAGCCATGGGATGAAACAGCCTGCCTTCAACGCGCTGCAGCGTAAAAATCGGCAAGAAAGCAGTAATGGTGATGACTATGGCATAGAACACCGGGCGCTGTACTTCATGCGACGCAAAACTGATGATCTCATTTGAGCTTTTGGTCCCGTCAGAATGACTCAACTGGCGCACAATGTTTTCGATCAACACAATTGCACCTTCGACGACCACCCCGAAGTCCAGTGCCCCAAGCGATAGCAAGTTGGCGGGAATGTGACTCAGATCCAGGCAAATTGCGGCAAAGAGAAGGGCAAACGGAATGGTTACGGCGACGATGAGGGCACCCCGAATGTTCCCCAGGAATAGAAGCAGAACGATCGACACCAGAATTATTCCTTCGGTGAGATTGTGCAGCACCGTGTGACTGGTGAAGTGAACGAGGTCGCTACGATCGATGAATGGAACGATCTTAACGCCCGGCGGCAGAATATGTTCGTTCAATTCCTGCACTTTTTGGTGGACCGCTTGCAAGGCTGTGTCGGCCGCGGCTCCCTTCCGAAGCAGCACGATGCCTGCCACGACATCGTCGTTATCGATAATCTTTCCGTTCTCGCGGTGGACGGCTTTCGCAAACTGGCCCAGCCGCGTCTTAGGACCTTGCGAAACCACTGCTATATCCTTCACCCGCAGTGGTGTACCATTTTTCGTCACGATGACCGTCTCGGCGATGTCCTGGGAGCGGTCGACCAGTCCCACGGAGCGGACGTTGATCTGCTGCAAACCCTCTTGTATGAAACTGCCTCCTGCGTTCTGGTTGTTGTTGGTGAGTTGTTGCTCGACTTGAGCCAGGCTCAGGCCATAGGCGACGAGTTTGTTTGGGTCAACCCGAACCTGGTATTCACGGGTAGGACCACCGAAGCTGGCTACATCGACGATGTCGGGTACAGCTTTGAAACTCTTTTCAATGACCCAATCTTCAATGGATTTCAGCTCCATCGGGTCGTATGCCGGATTGGTACTGCGCAATGTGAAGAAATAGATCTGGCCGACGGGACTCCAGTCCGTGCCCATTTGCGGGACGACGCCCGGCGGCAGAGTGACCTGGCTAAGCCGCTCGAGAACTCGCTCGCGGTTCCAGTCGTTATCGGATTCGTCATCGAAGATCAGCTTTAGGTCTGAGAGTCCGAAGAGCGAGAACGAACGCAGATGCACAACATGCGGGATGCCATTCATCACAATTTCGAGCGGAATCGTGACCTGCTGCTCGATTTGTTCCGCCGAAATTCCCGGCCATTGCGTGATGACTTCAACGTAGTTATCGGCTACGTCGGGATATGCCTCAATGGGAAGATGACGGAAAGCGACAATGCCGCCAGCAAAAAGGAGCACGGCGAAGCCAAGCACGAGCAGACGGTTGCTAAGAGCAAAGTCGACGACTCGCCGGATCATCTATTGCTCCACGGTATTTTGCAGAACCAAAGCATTCGAAACCACTTGATCTCCCGGTTTAATTCCTGAAATAACTTCTTGCACGTTGTTGGGAAGCATTTTCCCCGCGACGACTTCCAAACGCTTGAAATGTCCACCGCCAAGCGGCACGTAAGCCCAGTCGCGATCATGTAAATGCAGAATTGCGCTGGCCGGAACCGCAGCCCGCGTCTCGGGTTGTTTCCCATAGAAGGTCGCAGTAACGAACATCCCAACCCGAATCATCCCTGGGTTGGGCACTTCGATTCGAACCTTGGCAGTGCGGATGCTGGGATCGAGCATTGGCAGGATATTATCGACCCGCCCTTTCAAGACTTTATTGGGGTAAGCGTTAAGGCGGATATCCGCGTACTCGTTGACGTGCACCGCGTCGAGATCATTTTCGTAAACGTCGCAGATGATCCAGACATACGAGAGATCAGAAATAGTGAAAGGATTGGGCCCCGACAGGCCCTGGACGCCGCCTGCGTTGGTAATCTGCTGATCCGTGATTACACCCGCGATGGGGGCCTTAACATCGACGATGCCCGAAGGATGGTCCTTGTCTATGCCGAGAAGGTGCAACTGTTCGAGCGCGGCATCCAGATCGGCCTTGGCATTTTGCGCGACGTCTTCCGCTTGTTCAAGAGCGCTTTTGGCGACAGCACCTTTGTCATAGAGAATCTGTGCCCGCTGGAGTTGCAGCCGTGCCAAAAGTTCATCGTTCACGGCTTTTCGATATAACTGGTAAGCGCCGGAAACATCGTTGCTCTGAACTCTCAACAATAACTGCCCTTTCTTCACTTCATCGCCCAGCTTGGCCTTAACTTCCACAACCCGCCCCGCGGCTAGTGAGATCACGGGCACAGCGCGAGCTATATCGGGCTGGACCACGCCGGTCACATTCAAAGCGGGTGGCGCTTTATACTCAATTGCCGTTACCAACGGAAAGTGCTCGGGGTGGTCAACCTTAAAGTTGTTAGCATCCAGATCAGGCTCGACGGTGGCGGGTGGCGGGGCTTCGGTCTTCGGGTCTCCCTTTTTTTCGTTGCAGCTCGAGAGAAGCAGACTCAAAGCCAGGCAAAGAATTGCAGCCGGGATCAGACCCACACGTTTGGTTTTCATTGGATCACCTCCCGGCCCACGGCCTGATTCAATTGAGCTGCCGCCGTCAAGTAGGAGCCGACTAAATTCAAATAGTTCAACTGCACACTGCGGTACTCCGCCTCGGCATTCAGGAAGTCGAGCAATGCAGCGCCGCCGTGCTGATAAGAAAACAGAATCGTGTCCCGCACTCGGACCGACTGCGCCAGGTACTTGGCCTTGTAAGGCCGCAGCAGAGTCAGATCGCTTTCAAGCGTTGCGTAGCCGGAGTCGACATCACTGAGAACGGCGACTTCCGCGGCGTCGCGCAATCTCTCATTGCGCGTGATGTCGAGCTGGGTGCGCAGTTTCTCCCCCTGGTTGCGGTCAAAAATACGCAATGGAATGCTGACACTGACGCCGATCGTATTTATGCCAAACGGATTATTGTTGGATGAATTATGCGTATACCACGCGCTGAAAGTTGGATCCGTCGACCCATTCGCAATCGCCAGCCTGTGATCGGTCTGCGATTTATCGATGGCCTCAACCGCCGCTTTTAAATCGGGCCGCGTGTCCAGCGCAATCTTTCGGACTTCGTCCTGCGACAGCAGTTGGTCGTTGAAATCGAATGTGCCGGCGACATCGAACTGTTCAATCGGAGTTCGATCGTTCAGCAAGGTGAGCAATTGAATCTTCGAGGTTCGAAGATTGACCACTGCAGTTTGCACGTCCGATTCGTACTGCACCCGCTGCAGTTCCAATCGGTCAAGATCGATTTGCGCTATGTCGCCTGCTTGAAATCGGTTTCTGCTGATATCGAGCAGGCGGTCGTAGTAGGCAAGGTTGTCTTTTGCCAACTGGAGCACCGCTTTCGCCTGCAGCGTGGATACAAACGCGTTGCGCAGGTTGAAGATCAGAGTTCTCTCCAAGTCGGCATGGTTGGATTCGGCAATCAAAGTCGCCATCTTCGCGCTCTCCAGTCGTAATTCGCGCTTGTGCTGCCGCTCGTGCAAATAACTGAGGCTGGGAGTCTCAAAAGTTCCTGCGAATGGTTTCCACTCGCCTCGATCAGGAGCGATCTGGGTTCCATCCGCCGACAACGTGAACGTCGGGTTCGGACGCAAGAAAGCTGTGATCTCCTCCGCTCTGGATTCGTCGATATTAATTTTGTCTGCCACTAGGGTGGGATTGTTTGTCTCAAAGCGGTTGCGCACCTGCTCCCAGGTCAAGGCCTGCTGCGCGCCAGCCTCGAGGCCGCAGCCGAGCAGCAAAAAAAGCACGGAATAACGCCAAAGCGTCTGGTTCATCGGATACTCATAATCATTCGATGCGGGCAACAGATAGGCCCCGACAAAACATCGACATCAACACACAAGGCTCACTTCGAACCGGGAAATTTCGTCGCAGACTAGGCGGCGAAATGAACTTCCTCGCCAAGGAGAACTAACGGCGGGGCACGAGAGGCGCACTCATTGAAATGCGCTCGTTGGGGAAGCAGGACCGAGACTGCCAAAACCTGTCCGCAAGCGTCGTGGCTGGGACAAAACCATGCGGGAGAAATCAAAGCCGGCAGCGCGCCGGCAGTGTTAATGCCAGTAACGGATTTTTCTACGCCCGCTTGCTTCACCACGCGCTTCGACGGACTGGATTCTTCTATTTCCTGACGCATCGCGTGCAGATCGTCCGTGGCCGAAACCACGGGGAACAGGAGCATCAGGATGCAGCTCAGAATCAAGCACGGGCGAAGCCGATCAAAACGACGCGGACCGTGGGCAAAGACCGATTCCCGTCGCCACAGCCACAGGGCGGGCAACGCCAGGGTCAGCCAAAGAAGGTTGAGCAGTAATTCCATTATGCGACGGACGACTCAGTCAAAAACGGGTCCAAGCAAGTCTGAATTAATCTTAACGATAGGGTAAGTCTTGCAAAATATCGAATACAAGTCAATGTAAACGCAAGGCCTTGTACGGTCGTGCAGGCGACCATTCGCGGAAGCAAAACAAAGGCATAGCTGAGGCTATGCCTTTCAAATTCGTGCTGATCAGCGCAGTCGGTGACGAGTTGCTCTCAGTCTCTCACCCCATCCATGAACGCGCGCAGCTTTCGCGAACGCGATGGATGACGGAGCTTGCGCAGCGCCTTGGCCTCGATCTGGCGGATGCGTTCGCGAGTTACGGCGAACGATTGGCCTACTTCTTCGAGCGTGTGCTCGCTACCGTCTTCGAGTCCGAAGCGCATCTTGATTACCTTTTCCTCGCGCGGCGTCAGCGTACGCAGCACCTGCGAAGTCTGGTCTTTCAAGTTGACGTTGATCACGGCCTCGGCTGGCGATACCACGGCGCGGTCTTCGATGAAGTCGCCCAGATGCGAGTCTTCCTCTTCGCCGATCGGCGTTTCGAGGGAGATGGGTTCCTGTGCGATCTTCAGCACCTTGCGCACTTTGGCTACCGGGATGTCCATGCGCTTGGCAATCTCTTCCGACGTAGGCTCGCGTCCCAGTTCCTGTACCAGTTGCCGCGAGGTGCGGATCAGTTTGTTGATGGTTTCGATCATGTGCACCGGGATGCGAATCGTACGAGCTTGATCAGCAATTGCACGAGTGATTGCCTGCCGAATCCACCACGTGGCATACGTGGAGAACTTATAGCCCCGCCGGTATTCGAATTTGTCCACAGCCTTCATCAGGCCGATGTTGCCTTCCTGAATCAGGTCGAGAAACTGCAGGCCGCGGTTGGTGTACTTTTTGGCAATCGAAACTACCAGGCGAAGGTTGGCCTCGATCAACTCCCGCTTGGCCTGCTCCGCATCCATGTCGCCCTGGATGATCTCGCGCTGAGTTCGTTTGAGCTCCTGGAACGACACCCCGGCTTCGACTTCGAGCTTTTCCAGTTCGGTGCGGATGGCGCGCGACTGGCGCCGGTATTCTTTGCGTTGCTCTTCGCTACGAGTCGCGTCGGCTTTTTTTTCCAGGTTCGAAGACTGGCGGTCGAGCGAGCGCATCATGTCGACGGTTTTGTTGGCCCGGTCGATGAGGCGCTTGCGCTCATTGTTGGTGAAACCCAACTTGCGGACGCACAGAGAGACATCAACAATGGCGCGGGCCAACGCGATGCGGTAGCGGCGGTAATCCTTCGGACGCTTCTTTTGCGAGACTGCTGCGAACTTCTCCAGAAGCAGATTCGCCTTTTTGTAGGCCTTGGCCAAGTCGTCGATCTTGCCGGTGAATTCCTTCAACCGGTTCTGCAGAATTTCGTCGGTGATCTCTTCCTCATCGAAGGTGACCACTTCCTTGATGGAGCGTACGCCCTTCTTGAGGTCTTCCCCCATCGCCAGCAGTTCGTTGATGACGATTGGAGAGCGGGAAAGAGCTTTCAGCACGCGCAGTTGTCCGCGCTCGATGCGCTTGGCGATTTCGACTTCGCCTTCGCGGGTAAGCAGTGGGACTGTTCCCATCTCGCGTAAATACATGCGGACGGGATCGTTAGTTTTTTCCAGGGCGCCTGGGGTGAGATCGAGTTCGACGTCTTCGCCAACTTCGTCTTCGTCGAACTTTTTATCGAGCGCAGAGGAGGGAAGTTTCGGTCCCTCCAGCACATCGATTCCTTGCGTACCAATGGTCGTGAGCAGATCGTCGAGGTCTTCAGGAGAGTGCACATCGTGCGGTATGAGATCGTTCACCTGGTCGTAGGTGAGATATCCCTTTTCCTTGCCTGTATCGATCAGCTTTTTAATGTCGTCGTACTTGTCGTCAAGAGCCAAAACGGATTATCCTCAAATCGTCCCATGGAAGGACGTCGAAACGTCGTTAATAGCGGTGGGAACGTGGAGTGGCGGGGTTAGCGCCGACACAAACCTTCGAAGTATAGCACAGATCGCGCTCCTGTCTGTCTAACAACTTTCCAGCCAAGAGAATGTCCGCCGCCTATGTTGCCCGCCGTTAATAACTTAGATGGCAAAACCATCCATTTAGTTTCAAGGTCCCAGGGTATTTAACCCGGACTCTTGAGGACGCGCTGGATCCGACAGGTTGGGATCCATCAAGGCTCTCTTCAGCCGGTCTTTTTCCCGCAGCAAGAAGCGCAACCTGTCTGGTTCGTGCTTTTTAGCCGCCTGTAACTCCCGCTGAACCTTATCCATTTGGTGCCTGAACTGAATGCGCCGCAGGGCTCGGACCGCTCCCTCCACCCGGTCGGCAGTAAGTTCTTCCTCTTCTTTCATTAAGATGGCCGCCAGGAGATTGCGCTCGGCATCAGGCAACGGCAACTCCATGACGTCGAGGGATTCTGAGCTCGGGTTGAGCAAGGTTTCGATTAGAGACTCAGTGGTCAAACCGACGTGCAGGCGCTCGTTCTTGAGGACAAAATGTGCCTGGCGGGCGGGATCGAACTCTTCTTCGGTGCCATCACGAGCTGAGATGCGCTCCTCTGACGACTGCATTTCGTGAGTAGAGGTCAAGGCCCGAATGATGACCTTTTCCGCATCAGTGACTTGAGCCTCGATCGGCGCTTTCACGCTGGCGGTCGATCGGTTGGCGGCCGCATGCTTGAGTTCCTGCCGCAGAACCGCAGAATCGATGCCGAGTTTTTGCGCGATCTCGCGGGCTAGTTCGTCGCGTACGATCCGGCTTGGCACTCGCTGAATATGGGGCAGCAGGTAATTCAATGCCTTCACTTTTCCTTCAGCGCTGCGAATCGGGAACTGGCCCTGGGCGCGCTCGATCAGATAGTCGAAATAACGTTGCGAATGCTTCAGCGCCTCGCCGTAGGCATCTTTGCCTTTTCGCCGGATAAACAGATCAGGGTCAAAACCGGCTTCGAGAGTCAACACTTTGATCTGGAATTCTTCTTCGACCAGCAGACCCAGGGTACGCTCCGTGGCCTTGGCGCCGGCGGTATCGGGATCGAAGTTCACAACCACATTCTTGCTGAAGCGGCCCAGCAACCTAGCTTGCAGTTCGGTGAATGCGGTACCCGAGCTGGCAATCACATTGTGAAAGCCCGCGGAGTAGACTGAAATGCAGTCCATTTGCCCTTCGACCACGACGGCGTAATCCAGCTTGCGAATAGCTTCTTTGGCCTGGTCGAGATTGAAGAGGACGCGTGATTTGGAATAGATCGCAGTCTCGGGAGAGTTGAGATACTTCGGCCCTGCTTTTTCGTCGGTCGAAAGCGTGCGCCCGGTGAAGGCGATCACTCGCCCGGTTTCGTTGGTAATCGGAAACACGACCCGGTTGCGAAACTTGGAATAAATGGCCTTAACGTCGGGCTTCAAGCTTTGGGCGTCAGGCAATTCCGAGACTCCCGATGAAGTCTCCACCTTCGTATCGCTACCACTCTGAAGCCTAGAGCCTGGAGCCTGCGGAACGTCCTGCTTCCAAGAAAAGAGACCGCTATCGCGCAACACCTCCTCGTCGAACTCTCCCTTGAGCCGGTCTTTCAGCAAAAAACCGGAATCCGGTGCGTAGCCGATGCGAAAGGCGTGAATGACTTCCTGGGTCAAGCCGCGACCAGAAAGATATTCGCGGGCCCGGGCGCCCTCGGGCCGTCGCAGACACTCCTGAAAAAATGCCACGGCGCGCTCGTGAACTTCGAGCAGGACGGTGCGCAATTTGGCTTCGTCAGCCTCCGCCGGACTGCTGTAACTGAACTTTGGGAGCGCAATCCCAAGTTTCTGCGCCACGGCCCTCACCGCTTCGGGGAAGGTAACGTTCTCGATCTTCTGGACGAAGCTGAAGACATCGCCCGAGACTCCGCATCCGAAGCAGTGATAGAACTGCCGGGTGGCGTGAACCGAGAACGATGGCGTCTTTTCGTCGTGGAACGGGCAAAGCCCCGAATAGTTCTGTGCGCCGGCTTTCTTCAACTTGATGTACCCGCCGACGACCCGGACGATGTCAGCCTGCTGCTTAACGATTTCCTTGAAGTCGATGGCGTCGGTCATGAGCGAAGACAATTCTCCCGGAGGAATTCTGACGGAGAGAGGGGCTAAAAGGAATATAGCAGCAGCCTGCCGCTGGCGGAAAAGCTGTGAATTTTGATAGTTAACGGTTGACGCGAGAGGAAAACCGGACTTTTTCTGTCTATCGCCCCACTGCGTTCAGGTCCTGCCTCGTCCTTTCTGCAATCGACGACATATCAGCTACCGCAACCACATTCACGTTATTGTCCGTGAAGGCCTCCAGTGCAAACTCGATCTCGGGATTTGAACGATCAAGGTCGTCCGCGACAACAGCGGTAAGGAGGGCGTGTGCACCGTTCCCGGCATGGATGCAGTCCGCAACTTTGGGGAAGCGGTGGGCGAGAATGATCGCCTGGTTCGTGTTTGTTTTTAGAGGGACCGCTTGAAAGAATCGGACTTCGTTGCCCACCACATACCCAAAATCAAAAACCAGCGCGTCCCCCTTTTTGTTCGTGTATTGCACTGCCCGGGTTCGCTCCATCCGCAAATCCCATATTCCCGCTCGGATTAAGGCATGTTCGATTCCGGAGAGAATCATTGCGTGCTCACTCTTTGGGCGGGCAGCGGCGGGCAATGACTTCAGTTGGGGGGTCTTCCAAATAGATTGATGATAATCTTGCCATCTCTTGCGCTGGGTCCGCCGCCAGGCATACTTTTCGGGCGGACATTTGGATCATGTTGGCGAATAAGTCTTCGAACTTGCGCAACAGCACGGCTATATCCTGTGAATGCTGCAACTGCATCCGAATATACGCTCCGAGCTCTTGCAAGACTTCGATATCTACCTGTCTATCGAGGCGGTACACGCGGCGCCAATCGCTAGTCATGCGTACATCGGCAAATCCGAAACCGGTGTCAAGCAGTTCGAACAGCAACACGCCGATATTTATAAACTCCTCTCTCGCTACGTAAGGGACATACCGCAATACGTAGAACTCGAACTGCTTGAGATCAGCCATGCCATTCGCACCTAATGAGAGTTGCGTCGATATTGTCGATTGCCACTCCGAGCATAGCGACGAATCTGTAGTTGTTTGGCATCACGAAAATGCGGATTCCTCACGCCAAAGAGCGGCGCTCGGAATGACAAAGCATTGAGCAATCGACAATCCGTGATCAGGGCAACTCATGCATCTTCCTTCCAGTTGGGAAATGGCTGTCGCGAACACGTCCGAAAAGCCATAATCAGTTCGCGTACTCTTTCCCTTCGATCAAGCAAGCAGCGGACCAGTTCTTCGAGCGCACCCCAGTCACTGGCATACCACTCCGGCGGAATTCCAGTGGCACAGTTCCAGATAATGCTTTCGTTCATGTCCTCGATCGCCGACAGCCAAGGCTGAAATGATTCCCAACCGCGCACGCTCAAATACACTTCATTCTGGGCATACACGCCTCGCATCGGATAATCGGGGAATGTCCATTCGCCCGCGTTGAAGCAGTATCCCTGATCAATGAAAGTGACCGTGTACTTCTTCTCTCGCATTTTTCGCCAGAACGTCGCCTGCCTGCCGTTTGAATTTGCGGTCCACTTATCGAGCGCCAGCATTCCGGCAAACGTGCCAAGGTTTCGCACTCGTTCGAGCATAGTGGCGGGAAAGTAATCGAATATTTGTCCTTGCAGCGGGTCGACTACGTACCGGGAGCCGAACTGTAGTCCGGGCTGGCACCGGATCACGTTGCCGGAAAGCTGAATATTAAGCTCCGACGAGTTCTCCAGCCAGTCGCCAACTTCGACGACCTCGGTGGGTGGAACGGGCAACCCTGCAGCCTCGGCAAGCCGCGTGGCGAGTAATTCATTCGCCAGCACCCGCAAATGCTGGGGGTTGTTGACGAACTTCACCACATAGAAATTTCCAT
Source organism: Terriglobales bacterium (assembly GCA_035567135.1). Lineage (GTDB taxonomy): Bacteria > Acidobacteriota > Terriglobia > Terriglobales > Acidobacteriaceae > JABDBE01. Next base: position 23,899 of record DATMQI010000118.1, on the reverse strand, counting down.
CGGAGCAGCGCATCATGTGCCCTTGTGCACCGCCCCGCATTCTTCTCACGTGTTGCACGGCAACCACCGCCAAAAGGCAAGTCCTCGAAATTACCCAAAAGATTTCATCGTATCCCTACTTTCGAGGGCTTGATGTGATGTGTAGACATCAAATGGGTGTGGATTTCTTTTGGAACAATCTTTGTAATCGCCGAGAGCGCCCCGTCAATTCAGACGCGTAACTCGATGACGGTTGCCCCCCCGCCACCTTCATTTTGCGGAGGCTCGATGACGGATTCCACGTGGGGATGTTTCTGCAAATATTGGCGCAGTGCTTTTCGCAAAATGCCCATGCCGCTGCCGTGAACGACACGCACGCGCGGCAGTCCCGCCAAGAAAGCGCGGTCTACGAACTTTTCGACTTCGCGAGTGGCGTCGTCCACGGTGCGGCCAATCACGTTGATCTCGGATGGCATGCTCTGGTTTTCGTTTTCGAGAGAAACCGAAATCCCGCGGGCGCGTGCAGCTTTGATTGGAGAATCCGACGAGCGCACCAGCACTTCGGCGATGTCCTCGCGTGCGATTTTCATCTTCATGGCGCCAATCTCGACTTCAAAGTGGTTGTCGTCGATTCGACGGGCCACTACGGCAGGACGGCCAACAGATTTCAGCTTCACCGTATCGCCCTCGGAGACATGCTTCACGATTTGCGGTTGGGCGTGGGGATCATCTTGATCCGCACCGGTCGAGTGGGCCACAACGGTCGAATCAAACTGTTCGCGAAATTCTCGGCGCAGTTTCGAGATCCGACGCTCGGCGTCTTTCGACACCTTTTGCGCTGCCGCTCGATCCTCGACGGCGTTGACCATCTCTCTCGCGTGATATTCGAAGTCGCGCAGCAGGCTGTCGAGCTTCTTTTCCATTTCTCGGACTTTGGCCTGTTGCTCTTTCTTGCCCTCGATGGCTAAATGATCCTTCTCTCGCTGGATTTCTTCTTCGCGAGAGCGTAACCGCAAGCGCTCAGCATCCGCCTCGCGCAATTCGGCGTGCAGGCGGTCGAGAAACTGGCCTACGTCCCGCGTCTGAGAACCCAATCGGGCGCGGGCGGCATCGATAATCGTCGGATTGAGGCCCAGTCGTTGCGCGATGTTGATGCCGGCAGACGCTCCTGGAACTCCGATTTTTAACTCGTAGGTGGGCTGCAGCGTGGCTTCGTCGAATCCTACGGAAGCGTTGATCACTCCAGCTGTATTTGCGCCGAAAACCTTCAGCGAAGTGTGATGCGTCGAGATAACAGTGATGCAACCGATGCGGCGAAAGTGCTCGGCAATGGCAACAGCCAAAGCGGCGCCCTCTTCGGGATCGGTGGCAGAACCAAGTTCGTCGAGCAGAACCAGCGACTCTGGAGTTGCGGTGCGCGAGATGAAATCAATGTTGGTGACGTGGGCGGAAAACGTGGATAAGTTCTGTTCGATCGATTGGTAGTCGCCAATATCCGCGAGCACAGCGTCGAATACCGGCAGCGCGGCGCGATCCGCGGGAACGGGGATTCCGGATTGCGCCATCAGGGCCAGGAGGCCAACCGTTTTCAGGACAACAGTCTTGCCTCCGGTATTCGGGCCGGTGATGACAAGTTCTTTCCCGTCATTTTCCAGTTCAATGCTGGTCGGAATGACGCGACCGCCTTTTGCTTTCAAGTTGCGTTCGAGCAGCGGATGCCGGGCTTGAATCAAAAGGAGTCGAGCTTTGCTCGACATGGACGGCCGAGGGCCTCCGTCTCCACGTGAGTCTTGCTCGGACAAGGCTACCTGGACGCAGTTGTATTCCTCTGCGAATCGAGCCTTGGCAAACTGCAGTTCCAGTTCTGCCAGCGTGCCAACCCCAGCTATAATCGGCCCCGCATTTTCGCCGATACGCCGCGTCATCTCGACCAGGATGCGATGTATTTCGGCTTGCTCTTCGTCGAACAATCGCACCAGTTCGTTGTTCTGTTCGATGGTTTCGAGCGGTTCGACGAAAACCGTTTGCCCGCTGGAACTGGCACCATGCACCACTCCTTGCACTCGCCGTTTCTGCTCCACCTTGATCGGGATTACGAAACGCTCACCGCGAATTGTGACCAGTTCGTCCTGCACGGCGCCACCCTCTGAAAGCCGGCGCAGGTAGCCCCGCAGGGAGTCCTGGATCGAGCGTCGCTGTTTCTCAATTTCGCGGCGAATGCGGGCGAGTTCCGGCGAGGCTTTGTCGTCGAGCGTGCCGTCGGGCAGGATTTTGTTACGGAAGGCTCGCAGGAATTCGGTGAAGTCCGCGATCCCCGACGAAAGCTGCGCCACGGTCTTCCATTCGAACTTCATCGCGGCGGGCGGATTCAGCGTGATTTCGCGCCACTCGGCGGCTCGATCTACTACCAGCACCACGTCACGAATATCGGTGGTTTCAAGCGCGGCACCTGTGATTCGAGATTTCTCCACGGCTTTGGCCACATCGAGCAAGCCGGAAAAGTCAAAACCGCCGCCTACGCGACGGAATTCACGAATCTCGCTGGTAAGCTGCTGTTGGTTCTCGATCCAGTCGCGATCGGTGGATGGCGTGATGCGAGCTATGAGGCTCTGGCCCAAGGGCGAAGAGGCATACCCACTCAGCAAGTCGCGGAGTGTGTCGAATTCCAGCACTCGGGCGCTGGCATGGGAAAGCAACTCGGAAGGCATCAGAATTCAATGTTACAAGAAGTGGCTATCTGGCTCTGCTAGAATCATTGGGTGACGGGTATGTTTCCCGTCCGCGGTCTGCTGCCATGGCCTTTCCCATTACACGCCTTCGCCGCCTTCGCCAGAGTGAACAGTTGCGATCGATGGTGCGCGAAACCCGGCTTTCCCCAACCTCATTCGTTTACCCCATGTTCGTTTGTCCTGGAGAAGGCGTGCGCAAAGAAGTACGGTCCATGCCGGGAGTGTTTAACCTTTCGGTGGATGAGGCCGTGAAAGAGGCGCAGCAAACGCACTCCTTGGGAGTGCCAGCGATCATCCTGTTTGGGCTGCCGGAAAAGAAAGACGAACTGGCCACGGGCGCGTGGGCGGATAACGGGATCGTGCAGGAGGCGGCACGAGCGATCAAGCGGGAAGTTCCCAAGCTTGTCATCATGGGGGACGTGTGCCTGTGCGAATACATGTCGCATGGCCATTGCGGAATTGTGCGTCCTGCGCATCCGCAGTCCCTTGGCGCTGCCGTTGCGTCGCCTCCCGCGGTTGCCGCGGACTACGAGATTGTCAACGATGCCACGCTCGAATTGCTAGCCCGCACCAGCGTTTCACTGGCCCGCGCAGGTGTGGACGTCATCGCGCCTTCCGACATGATGGATGGGCGCGTGGGGGCCATCCGCGACGCACTCGACCATGCGGGCTTGGCCAATACGCCGATTCTTTCTTATGCGGCGAAATTTGCTTCGGCGTTTTACGGGCCGTTCCGCGAAGCGGCGGACTCCACCCCGCAGTTCGGAGATCGCCGGTCTTATCAAATGGATGGAGCAAACTTGCGCGAGGCGATGCGGGAGATTGAACTCGACATCGAAGAAGGCGCGGACATGATTATGGTGAAGCCCGCGATGCCTTATCTGGACGTGATTGCCGCTGCTCGCGAACGTTTCGACCTGCCTCTGGCCGCCTATCAGGTGTCAGGAGAGTACGCGATGATCGAAGCCGCCGCCCACAATAACTGGATCGACCGTGAGCGAGTGATGATGGAGTCGCTGTTGTCGATCCGGCGAGCCGGGGCCAGCATTATTCTTACTTACTACGCCAAGGACGCGTCCAAACTGTTGGCGTAAGCTCGGATCCGCGCCTGAAAGTCTCTCGGGGTGGCCAGGAGCTTCATCGGACTGGCAGCGGGACGTCCGCCTTCAGCGCCCAGACCAAAGCCACGACCCATCCAATTGCCGTCCAGCCCAAGAGGAGGTTCAGGACCAATATCGAGACTAAATCCCGCTTGCTCCGTGCGGCGGCTATGATGGACGGCAGAAAATAAAAGAGAAACCCGAAGCCGAAGATCGGGAAAAGGAAGATGGCGAAGAGGTGCATGAGAGTTACCTCCTGCTGTAATAGTTTAGCACTCGGTCGATCCCTGGTTTTAGATACGAATCTTTGTGATCGCTGGTTCCGAATCCTTAAGGCCTGTCGTAGAATCACCTATTTGGACACTCGTCATTATTCTTCTTGGGGAGCACTGCTTTGCCTGAAACCATTTATGACATCGCTATCATCGGCAGCGGTCCAGCGGGGTATACCGCTGCCATCCGATCCGGGCAGTACGGCCTGAAGACTGCGCTAATCGAGAAAGATGGATTTCTCGGCGGCACTTGTCTGCATGTGGGCTGCATTCCGACTAAAGCCTTGTTGTTTAATGCTGAAATCTGGGATCACTTAAAAGACGCGAAGGAATTCGGCATTGAAGGCGTCGAATCGCGCAAGCTGAATTGGGCCGCCATCCAGGAGCGCAAATCCAAGATCGTGAACAAGCACGCCAAGGGCCTTGAATTCCTGATGCGTAAGAACAAAGTCGAGACGATCAGAGGTTACGGCAAGCTTACTGGACCTGCGCAGAACGGAGTGCTGACGCTCGAAGTGACCCACGACGGTAAGAGTAACCTCATCAAGACGAAGAATGTCATTCTGTGCACCGGCTCAGAAGCTCGCATGATTCCGGGCTTAGAGCCGGACGCCCGCGTATTGACAAACATTGAGATCCTGGATTTGAAAGAGATTCCGAAATCGCTGGTCATTGTGGGCGCAGGTGCCGTCGGCGTAGAGTTCGCATCGATTTTTCGCTCTTTTGATTCTGAAGTCACGATTCTCGAGATGCTGCCGCGGCTGGTTCCGGTGGAGGATGAAGAGGTCTCCAAGGAACTGGCGCGCGTGTACCGGAAGCGCGTGATCAACTTTCATACCAGCGCCAAAGTTGAGAAGGTCGAAAAGACGAAATCTGGGATTGCGGTGACATTTACCGTGAGTGGCAAACAGGAGAAGATCGAAGCAGAGAAGATTCTGATTGCAGTCGGCCGGAAACCCCGCACCGAGAATGTTGGCCTGGAAAAGACGCATATCAAGCCCGACCGAGGCTTTATTAAGACAGACAGCTGGATGCAGACCAGCGAGCCCGGGATTTATGCGATCGGAGACATCGTGCTGGGAACGCCGCAATTGGCGCATGTCGGAGCGATGGAAGGCATTGTGGCGGTGACTAAAATTGCAGGCAAGCCGGGGAAGCCGATTAACCCGGAACACATCCCAAACGCGACCTATTGCCATCCTGAAATTGGCAGCGTTGGCCTCACCGAGGAGAAGGCACACGAAGCGGGTTACAACGTGAAAATCGGTAAGTTTCCATTTACTGCGAACTCGCGCGCCTCGATTGTTGGGCAGCACGAAGGCTTCATCAAGATCGTCTCGGATGCAGATTACGGTGAGATTCTGGGGGTACACATCATTGGACCACAAGCGACGGAGCTAATCGCGGAAGCCGTAGCAGCAATAGAACTCGAGGCTACCGTGGAAGATCTGATGTGGACGATCCACGCACATCCGACACTGGCTGAGGCGATGCTGGATGCGTCAAATAGTGTGTACGGAATGGCGATCAACGCGTGACGATTGAGGCCGGAATTTTGATAGCGGCCGTGATTTCTCTGCGTAGTGATCAGCGGAAATTGGCAGCGAATTTGTCTTGATCTCCGTTTTCCAACTCGGGATCCTCGATTACGTCACCGGGCTGCGTCTGCAGCAAAAGTTGGTCCAACTTCGCAAGGACGGGCGCATCGGTGATGTCCTTTTATTGCTCGAACACAGCCCGGTAATCACTTTAGGGCGAAATGCGAAAGCCGCTAACGTGATTGCTTCCGCTGAGCAACTCGCTGAACGTAGCGTGGAAATTTTCCAGTGCGATCGCGGCGGCGACGTAACTTTTCATGGTCCCGGTCAAATTGTCGGTTACCCCATCTTCGATCTGCGAGGTCTTGCCTCAGCTGATGGCAAGCGGAAGACTTTGGGGGCGGTTGAGTATGTGCGGAGGCTGGAAGAGGTTTTGATCCGCACTTGCGCTGACTTCCGCATTTCGGCTGAGCGTGTAGCGGGATTGACGGGAGTGTGGACGACCCTAGACCGTGTGGGGACGGGTCTTCGACCCGTACGGGGTGAGCTAGAGTCTCCACCGGAGAGAGGCCTGAAGGTTGCGCCCACCGGGTCGCAGACCCGGTTCCACACTAGCTATGGCCAGAGCAAGATCGCCGCGATTGGGGTTCATATTTCTCGAGGTGTGACTTCGCATGGGTTTGCTTTGAATGTGAATATTGATCTCGATTATTTCAACTTGATCGTTCCCTGCGGAATTGCATCCAAGCCCGTGACTTCCATGGCAAAGGAGTTGGGTCAGCAGTTGCCGTTGCAAGAGTTGGCGCATGCGGTATCGCGTAATTTCGGGGTGGTGTTTCAAAGTCAGATGCTTTGGCTGGAAACTCTGGATTCTCTTCTCGGTCATCCGGTCGGCGTGCCGATGAAGCCTCCCGCGGAGTTACAACAATTGCGTAATGAAGAAGACACGTTCTGGGCTTGACGATCAGCTTTTGTGCAAGGTCCGAAGTTGGCCAATTCCCGCGGCCCGCGTTAGGATTCTCTAGAGACGTATTGCAACAGTTATAAACTCATGGTCAAGAAGAATAAGGGTGTTTCGAAAACTGCCGGCCACAGTTCGAACGGTCGCGGCCAGCATGCTCCTCAATCCCCGATATCAAGCCTTCGCACGCACACCATTGCCGACTATCGACTGGAGAAGCCCAGCTTCAACGTTCGTCAAATCCGCAAGGGTGACGAAGTTTGCTACGAAGTAAGCGGTGACCTGAACGCGCCAGTGCCGCCCATTCGGGAATCCAAGTACCTCGACAAGAAGCAATCTCTAGAGATTTATCGCTGGATGCTTCTGAATCGAAAAACCGAAACCGCACTTGAAAATCTGTACAAGCAGGGAAAGGTCGTGGGAGGTGTTTACTTCGGCCTGGGCCAGGAGGCGTGTTCCTGCGCTTCGGCATACGCCCTTCATAAGGACGACTGGCTCGGCCCCATGATCCGCAATCAGGGATCGTTGCTGGTTCGTGGCTTTCCCGCCCGCGACATCATGATGCAATACATGGCGAAATCCGGTTCGCCCACCAAGGGACGTGACGGGACATCGCACTTCGGTGACATCGAAAAACGAAATATGGTTTCGCCGATCTCCATGCTTGGCGATCTGATTCCTGTGCTCGCGGGCGTGGCTCTGGGCGCACGGTTGCAGGGACGCAACATTGCGGTCATGACTTACATTGGAGATGGCGGCCAGTCGACAGGTGTTACCTACGAAGGGCTGAATTTTGCTGCGGTGCAGGATCTTGGTCTTGTGCTCTTCGTCGAAAACAATCTTTGGGCGTACTCCACTCCGGCCGAAATGCAGTTCCGCGTCAAGGATCTTGCTGAGCGTGCCATTGGATACGGAATTCCGGGTGTGATTGTCGACGGCACCGATGCCTGCCAAGTTTATGACGCGGCCCATGAGGCCTGTGAACGTGCTCGACGTGGCGAGGGCCCAACGCTGATCGAAGCCAAGATGATGCGCATGAAAGGTCACGCCATTCACGACGCCGCCGACTACGTTCCGAAGCCGCTGTTCGAGTACTGGCGCAAACGCGACCCTATCGCTCGTTTCGAAAAGTATCTATTAAGTAAGAAGTGGTTGTCGCCGCAGGAAAATGAGCAACTGATTGCCGATGTGGAGCGTGAACTCGAAGCCGAGCGCGAGTTCGCATTGGCCTCGCCGATGCCGGAGCCGGAATCGGCGGCGGGAGGCGTGTACTGCGATTCGAGCTGTCACGAGATCAGGCCGAAGTACGGAGTACCAAAGACAAAGACGAAAGGTTCCGGTGGTCCGAAAGAAACAAACGCGGCAATACACTTTAAATGAACATTGCGCTTGCCGATAACCTCTCGCCGGTGGGCTATACAAACCGCAGTCCGCAGTCTGTCATCCAAGTGGAAAGGAAGGAAAGTAGTAGCCTCTCAACTTATGCCTCAACTCACCTATCTCGAAGCGATTCGCCAGGGAATCTGGGAGGAAATGGAACGCGATCCCGCCGTGTTCTGCATTGGCGAGGACATTGGCATCTACGGCGGAGCTTTCAAAGTGACCGATGGGTTCATCGATCGTTTTGGGCCCGAGCGTGTGATTGATACTCCTATTGCCGAGTCGGCCATCGTCGGCGCGGCCTACGGAGCTTCGCTTACCGGCATGCGGCCGGTGGCTGAGTTTCAGTTTATGGATTTCATCGGCTGCGCTTTCAACCAAATTGCCAACATGGTAGCCAAATCCCACTACCGCTGGGGGGCGCCTGCTCCAATGGTGATTCGAGGGCCAAGTGGTGGCAATGTTCATGGTGGTCCTTTTCACTCACAAAATCCGGAAATGTGGTTTGTGCACACGCCGGGATTGAAAGTGGTTTGTCCCGCGAGTGCTTACGATGCGAAAGGACTTATCAAGGCCGCGATTCGTGACAACAATCCGGTGATCTTTTTCGAGCACAAATATCTTTATCGGCGTATTAAAGAAGATGTTCCCGCCGAAGATTACATCGTGCCGCTGGGCAAGGCGCGAGTTGCCAGGGAGGGCCGCGACCTGAGCATAATTACCTATGCGGCGATGGTGCACGTTGCACTTGAAGCTGCCGAGATTCTAGCCAAAGAGGGTATAGAACTTGAAGTGGTCGACCTACGCACGCTTTCGCCGCTGGATCGGGAAGCAATTGCCCAGACCGTGCGCAAAAATAATAAGGTGATCCTCTTGCATGAAGACGTGCGCACGGGCGGCATTGCCGGCGAGGTTACGGCGATTATCAACGAGGAGGCCTTCGATGATCTCGACGGTCCTATAGTCCGCATTACTGCGCAGGATTCTCCGGTGCCCTTCTCCCCGCCTCAGGAGGAATATTTCCTGCCCCAAGTCAGTGACGTAGTACGAGAAACTCGCCGGCTAAAAGCGTATTAATTAAGCTGTGTTTGCCGTCTATCCAGAAGATGTAGTTGCAACATGTAACGGACGTGGCTGGCTCGCAGAAGGAGGAACATGCGCAACTTCATTCTCGGAGTTACTGTGACTCTGCTGGTGCTCTGCCTGGGTGTCTTGGCAGTGGCGACTTTAGGCTTGTTTCCGACCAGCGCCGATGCAACTCCGTCGGGTCTCGAGCGCCGTATTGCGATGAGCGCGATGGATGCTTCCATGGAACGCCGCGCACCGCGAGTGAGCAATCCAATTCCGCCTACGGACGAGAATTTGATCGAGGGCATGAAGGTCTTCACTATGAACTGTGCCCAGTGCCACGGGACCCTGGACAACAAGCCCAGCCCACTTGAAAAGTCATTCTACCCGCCGGTGCCCCAGGTGATTCTTGATCCGCTGGATGACCCCGAGTGGCACATCTACTACGCCGTTCGCACGGGAGTTCGCTATACCGGCATGCCGGCGTGGAACAAGGCTTTAAGTGACCAGGACATTTGGAAAGTCACGGCATTTCTTTCCCGAATCCAAAAACTGCCGCCGGGGGTGCAGGATTACTGGAAGAAATCATTCGGAGTCGGACCGCCGCCTGCCTCTTCGGAAAAGGGAGAAGATAAGCACTGATCGCAGTGCCGGCATCTGACCTTCGATATAATCAAAGATTGTGTTAGGCCCCAGATTTACACGGGGACCCGGTGGAAGGAATTTATGCCTACGGATATTGTCATGCCTCAGATGGGCGAGTCTATTTTTGAAGGGACCATCACCAAGTGGCTGAAGAAGCCTGGCGACAAGGTACAGCGCGACGAGCCGCTGTTCGAGATTTCTACCGACAAGGTGGATGCCGAAATCCCCGCGCCCGCCTCGGGAATCCTGCAGGATATTAAAGTGGTCGAAGGGAACACTGTGCAGGTAAACACGGTGGTGGGAACGATTGCTGGTGATGGCGAGGCTGCGGCTTCTGCCAAGTCAGCTGTATCCGCTCCGCCGGCGAAGCAACAGCCTGCGCCGCCCGCACCGGCTAGAGTCGAACTTCATGCGGCCGCCGAGCCTGCGCGCGAAGCCGAGCCTGCCCGCGAAGAAGAGGACGACCATGCTCGGTCCTCGCCGCTGGTTCGCAAGATTGCCCGCGAACACAACGTGAACCTCTCGCAGGTGGCGGGTACGGGCATGGGTGGCCGGATTACCAAGCAGGACATCATGGCGTTTCTGGAAAAGCCAGAAACCGCTTCGGCTCCCACTGTCTCCGCTCGTGCGAGCGCGCCCGCGGCTTCATCTCCTGCACCTTCACCGAGAGCCGCCACGGCTTCACCGGCCACCATCCCGGGAGATATCGTGCCGATGACGCAGATGCGCAAGATCATCGCGCAGCGCATGATCGAATCCCGCCGTACCAGTGCCCACGTTCATGCCATGTTTGAAGTGGACATTACTCGGATCGTGCAGCTGCGCAATAAGACTAGGTCCGCTTTCGAGCAACGACATGGGGCGCGGCTCACGTTCATGCCATTCTTCGTTCGCGCCGTGATTATCGCGCTGCAGCAGTTCCCGATTGTGAATGCGTCAATCGAAGGTGAAAACATCCGTTATCACCGCCACGTCAATGTGGGGATTGCTGTCGCACTGGATTGGGGACTCATCGTCCCCGTGCTGAAGAATGCCGACGAGCTGAATTTCCTTGGGCTGCAACGCGGCATCTCCGACCTGGGCGAGCGTGCGCGCTCAAAGAAACTGAAGCCTGAAGAGGTTGAAGGTTCAACTTTCACGGTGACCAACCCCGGACAGTTTGGCGCTGTCTTTGGTTTGCCTATTATCAACCAGCCGAACTCCGCTATTCTGGGTGTCGGCGGGATTACGAAGAGTCCTCTGGTAGTTACCGACAACGATGGCAACGACTCGATTGCTATTCGCTCCGTCGTTCACTTGACCCTGGGCTACGACCACCGTCTGATCGATGGCGCGGTGGCGGATCAGTTCATGGCGCTGTTGAAAAAGACGCTGGAGAACTGGAGCGAAGAGGTCGGATAGCAACCAGTGTCGGGTGAACGCTGCGAGGTTTCGACTAAGGACTGACTACTGCGCCTTCGCCCAGACTGAGGCCTTCAAACACTCGACTGTGCCAGCGATAACTTTCTCCATGCCCTCTTTGAACTTCTCTTCATCCACGATCTGTTGATTGGCGACCGCGCTGCTCTGGGACAAGGTGGCCTGCAGGAATGACAGCGCAGCGTCTTTCTTCTCAGCTCCGGTCCGGTGACTGAATAATTCCTCAACCGCATTGATCAGTGTAGGTACGAACGCAATCGTCTGTAAGAGTATGGGTAAGAAGTCCATAATATGTCTCCTGGGTTGTTCAGAGAACCTTGAAATGAGTGGATTAAGCAACTGACGAACTGAAGCGCATTGTCAATTTATTTCGGCGAGAAGCCGCTCAACACGGCCTTGATCAGATACATAATCATCGCGAATAAAGCACTCAGAGCCAGCCCGCCGACCGCGCCTGCGAGTCCTGACGTCACGGAGGATCTGCCCTGGCGAGTGGACAGTGAGGCGTTCACTTCGTCTCGCCACTTATTGTTTTCCTTGGTTTGACTGTCGTAAACTTCGCGCCCGACAAAACTCGCTTCCTTCTGGCGCGCATCCTCGTGCGCGTGATTCAGCAGATCCAGGCGGCGAAGCATTTCAACATGGTCTAGCTCTAAAGCTCTTTCGGCGAGTTCGAAACGAAGATCGACGAAAACTTTCCGTTGGTTCGCCATCTCCCGCTCGTTTGCGAGCAGTGCGAGCAGGTGCTCTTTTAGCGACACCGAATTGGGTTGGTCATTCAGATTCACAAAACACCTCGTATGCAGGACTATTGCTTCGTACTTGATTTGGACTTCTTGTCGGAGCTCACTCATAGCGGATAGTTGCCGAGGTGCAGAGCCGCAGTGTATCTGGAATATTTTGGCGGTATTGACGCATCAAATTGCCGCAAGTAGCAATTCTGAACTTTTGACAGACGCGGTATCGAGAAGGCCTGCGTCGTGAATCTTCCGATTAAGTTGCGGTCATTGCCCGCACCCCATCCTGCATCGCTCCACCTGGCCTCAATCCCGCCGCCACTAACCGGCGACGTGCCGGCGTCGACAGTGACTGCAGTTGAGGTGACCTGCGTAATTTGTGCGGCTGTCAAATCCGCCAAGTACGTCGAACCGACCTCTGTGTTGGTTAGCTGATTCACAAACAGAGACGTTGTGGCCTTTGTCGCAGCAAATTCAAAAGCCAAAGCTTTTGCAGCATCGTTCCCAAATTTGATCTTGTAACTGAGGTGCTCACCTTCCATGTTCTTCGCCGCGATCTCCACCTCGCGCACGATGGCAGGAAAGGTCGCTCCTCGGGAAGGAACGGCTATGTTCAAAGCGTCTCCGGGGAAAATGTCATTTGCGCCTCCGGGCAAAAAGTCACTCCAGACGTCGTACTCGCCTGTCCAGGCCGGACCCGTGGTGTCGTCCAGCAGAGCCAGAGCTGCCATTTCACAATCGGCAGCGGTACGCGCCGGCGGTTCCTTCGGATGGCGTACTGCTCCATGTAAACCGTTATCGATTCCGCGCTGTTGGGCCGCGATGCTGGCTGGATTTGTCACCCGAGCAATGGCGTGGCCGAGGCTTCGATAGTGAACTTCGCTGATTGTCGTGGTGGGAAGCGTTTGCGCCGACACTGCCGATGCCATCAATATCAACAGCAAAAGAAAAAGCCACCCCAAAGGGCGGCGCGCGTAGAACATGACTCCTCCGTTGCTTAGTACGAGGTCAGGATTTCCGTAACAACAAACACCTCAGCGTCCACCTCGCAATACTGCAAGGCCGAATCTGCTAAGTTGTGTAGAAGTAACCGCGATTGTCGAATTGCGCGTGAACAACTAAAGCCCGAAGCCCGAAGCCCGAAGCCTCTCCTACTTCCCAGCCTTTACCTGTTGCTGCAAGTACCCCTTCACACTATTCACATACACGTCCGCGAAATCCACCACAGGACGCCTGACTTCGATCAACTGCAACGCGTCCGCCAGTTCCCAACCCAGGGAGCACAAGATTGCTAATGTCATCATCGGAGCCCGATGCACTCCTGCGGCGCAATGGACGAAAAGCTTGGTTCCTTCTTCATCCAAAGCCTCAAGCGCAAAATCGACCCCACACTGGAACACATCGGGAGACTTCGGCTGAAAGTCATCGTCAATCGGATTCCAAAGCACTGTGATCCCATGCGGCTCAGCCAATGGCGTATCGTCGAATTCAATTTGCATATCGATGATGTGGGTTACTCCGGTGCGCGCCAACTGTGCCATGTTCTCCGCCGACCAGATGCCGCCCCCGACCGCAATTCGCCCCGTCACCCATGTCATATCCATCATGAAAGTCCCGTGTGGCCGGGTTTTGTGGGATGTTGCGGACCAACCCCGCAACTCGCCCCGGTTTCCCAAAGCCGCCGACCATCGTCCTGCGGCCAACGACCAACCCTGAGCAACCTTTGACCACTCACTGACTTTCATTTTACGGCATCACTCTCGTGCGCCACCGGTTCGTCGATGCAAACCTTCGTAACTTCGGTACCCGGATTTGTTTCTTCCGGAAGCCTCAGCCGGCGCAACAAGGTTCTTGCCAATGAATCTTCCTCCGGCGCTTCTTCGGGAGTTGTCGCCGGACACAGCCCAATCATCTCGAACAAATATTTCATTGCCAGGTAGTGACCCTTGTCGACTTCGTCCATCGTGGTCTCCACCATTTCCACCGCGCGGTTCCCCACAAGATTCGTGATCTGCTCACGAACGATACCGAGATCAACCGTTTTCAGCCCTTGCTTTGGCGCTCGTGAGCCTTTCCTCGATCTTCCGCGCCTCTTGCCTGTATTGGGTTTCTTCATTGTTTCCTATGACCGATTCTTTCCAGGTTTCCTATGACCGATTCTTTCCAGCGTCCAAAAAATTTAAGGGCGCGCTGCTCTCAGCGCGCCCTTCGAGATTTTTTCGATCTGTATCCAGAGTATCAGGTTCGATAGGGTAACTGTGACATGATTTCAATATTTATTTTTGGCTTGTTCTGAATCACTTACGGGAAATTCGTCGCTTGGACCCCCTTGACAAGTTTTTTTGGACTCGAGTTCTTTGGACGGCAGGCGGCTGAGCAACCCCCTTTTCAGGAATATTTCGGTCACCCGATCCAAAGCCTCTGCATAGCACCGTACCGCGTGGCGACGTACGCAGCCAATCAGCCGCGCAGCCTCTTCCTGGGAATACTCCTGCAGCACAGTCCTTGCAATCCACTTCTTGTCGAAGTCGCCCAGCTTTTCCAGACTTCGTTCCACGTCGTGCACAAAAATCACTGAGTCTTCAAAGGTAGAGGAACCATAAGACGTAACCCGCGTCCGAAAAAACTCCCGGCCCAGCAGTGACGGCAGGCGCCCGACTTCAATCGAAAGCCGCATGTAGCGACGTAGCATCGCCACCGTTCGATCCCGGTACAACCAGAGATCGGGATCGCTGTTCGGGGCGGAAGGTTCCGCGGAAATCTGATCCACCGCCTGGTCATGACCATCCTGAGCAGACTCTCGCCCGCTTGCCTCGGGTTCAGTTTCTGCGGCGGAGCCTTCCTCCGCCTCCGCCAAAGCCTGCTGGAAGTGGATGCCCGGAGGCATTCCCGGCGTTTCCGCACATGCATTCAGAAAGTCGATCACGGCGCCGCTCATGCGTTCCCTCCTTCGCTGCAAAATAGTGACAACTCATCGCACTGGCTCTTGATCTCGACTCGATCGCTCACCAGCAAAAGTGGCTTTCTCTTTCTTCGAACCGCGGGAAGATCCGACATCTGGGCCGCACACGAGGGACAGTACACGTCGTCTGTTCCCCAAGTGCGCATCCACAACCCGCCGCATCTTTCGCAATACTTCAATTCCAACCGGACGATCTCCAATCCTTCCATTTGCATGACTGCCTCCGTGGCGATGAATTCGTGATTAACTCTGGGCTTAGTCCGAAGCTTGCCGCCCAAAATGAAAAAGCCCTGTGCCCGATTGCTCGGTCACAGGGCCCGTTTCTGTTACGGAGAACCTGTTGATTTTATTTAGCTATGGGTATAGCGGCAA
This sequence comes from Terriglobales bacterium, assembly GCA_035567135.1. GTDB lineage: Bacteria > Acidobacteriota > Terriglobia > Terriglobales > Acidobacteriaceae > JABDBE01. The sequence goes on along the minus strand of DATMQI010000118.1, from coordinate 8,737 downwards.
AACCAACCATTCGCCGCGGTTAGCTGATGCTCAGGTCAGCGGCGGCTTGCGGAAATAGCCCTCCTCGTACCCGGATTTCAACACGCGGCCGTTCTGGACGACCACACTTACCTTGCCGGTAAACTGCAGCATCCGCAGCAGTTGTTCCATCGCGGCAGACAGTACTTCGGCGGAGCGGACCTTGCGGCGGAACTCCACAAAGCCCCCTGCCTCATTTTCGGGTTGTGTGTTGCAGTTCATTGATTTATTCCCGGTATCAGAGTAGTTATAACAGACTAGTTATGATATAACTTGAGGTTTGCGGGAAGTCAAGAACTATTTTTCTCGCCAGATGTTTGTGACAGCGATCACAATAGCAGAATGCTATTGCGCGCGGACGGTTTCCGGCTGTGGAAAACCCCGGGTTCGCGACCAGGACAGACGACGGTCTTTGTTTCCTTTGAGATGTTGAACTGATATTGTTAATAGCGATCTGCTATTAATGTGATATAGTGTGGGTTATGAAATTCAAAGTCCTGCAGGAAAACCTTCGCAAAACCTTGTGGCACCGCATTGAAGAAGAAGGGCTGACGGGTCTGCGTCTGGCCGAACAGACCGGATTCAAACAAGCTCATATCTCGAATTTCCTCAACCGCAAACGCGGATTGAGTCTTGAAGGCATGGATAAGGTCTTGCGAGTGCAACATCTTTCCGTGCTCGATCTGCTCGATCCGGACGAAGTCAACAAACGTGCCAGCATCCTGCCGCCCAGCGAGGATGAATTCGAAAACGTTCTGCAGGTCGAGGGCACGGTCGCCGCCACCGAACCTCTGGTCATGAGCATGAACGTCAAGGAGATTCTCAAGTTCAAGAAGACTTTCCTGCGCGGCCTTCGTGCCGAGACCGAGGGACGCCGCGACGACTGGGAGCGCTTCGTTGTAATTCAGGTCGATGGCCGCGATGGCATGAGCATGTACCCGCGCCTGTTGCCCGGAGCCACTGTCCTCATCGACCGCCATTACAACTCGCTCAAACCGTATCGCAAGGGCGAAACCAATATGTACGCGGTGAACAAAGACGGCGCATCTACGATCAAGTATGTGGAATTAGCCGGTAACAACTTGGTGTTGCGTCCACACAACCAGGCCTATCCCGTCGAAGTGATGCCCTTGGAAGGCGACAAAAAGCCGAGCGATTATTTGGTTGGCCGGGTGTGCTACGTGGGAATCGAAACCTAGCAACGGCTGAACTACCCTTGGTTTGTAGCAGAAGTTTTTCGTACTTGCGTCCTCGTTGATTCTTCGCTTTCCTGGGCCGAAGCTCCTTATCCAGCTTGCGGCCCGATCGTTCCACAGTTCTGCTATCATTTTTGTGCCGCATTTATTTCGTGAAGTATGGACGACGAAATACCCAGCATTCGCATTCCCTCGGAGGCATTCATGGATGAAGCACCCGGCACACACGGATCACGTCGTAATGAAGACATCGCACTCGACTTGATGAAATTCGTCGCCATGACTACGGGCTACGGGCGCACCAGTTCTTCTGGTGTCGGCTTTCAGGGCTCAGGCGCGGCTTCGAAGCCAGAAGACTACGCCAATCATCTGCTCGAACTTTACGGAAGATGCTTGGAGGCCGTGCAACGAAAGAAGTAGAGACGTAGCTATGTCTCTACACCGGCGGCCCGGCGGGAGCCCCCGACGATTTGAGTTTCGGCGTATTCTGGCTGGGGTTCCGCAGAAACAACGTAATCTCCTGATCAATCTGATCGAACGTCGGATTCTTTGTCGTACTCTTCTTCACCCCATTCTGAACCTCACGAACCCCGGCCAAAGCCATGGCTTTCACCTCCGGCGTCGCGTCGGGATTAGCGGCGAGTATCATCAAGCGCTCGGCAATTTGGCTTTGCACTACCGCTGCCAAGTCTCTTTCAGCCGCAGACTTTGCCTGCTCGCCAAATCCGGCACTTACCAAGCTGGAAATTACAAATTGCGGGGAGAGCGCATTGCTGTCTTGTCGTGAAATGACCACCAGTCTCTCGACCCGCTGCGGATCAAGCAATCCGCCCACAACAATTTCCGCGATTGCGCGTGCGCCGTCCTGGGGACTAAAAAGATATCCTGCCGATGACGCGAACCGTTCAGTATCCAGATCGCGGTTCTCGACTGGCGCCAGTGCGCTCCACAGTTCCCCCGGAATCGTCAGCTCCGATGGATCCATTGCCCGCAGAACCAGCCGCAGCGCCTCTTTCTGGCTATCCGCGGGCCACACACTAATCGGCAGCTGTCCATCGCCGGCTAGTGAAAGCGGGACTTTCGCGCTGCCCACAACATTGATCGCAGCGGCCAGGGCATAGCGGTGGAACAGGTAAACCAGCGGAAACCGTGACGCCAACATCGAAGCCGGCTCGCCCGGCCGCAGCATCGCCGGGCCGTAGTGCGCCAGCAACGCGTCGCGCACAGGAAAAACTTGCTTCAGCCACGTCACTGGATCGGGTCCATCGTCGTAGGCATTCCAACGCGGATCTTCGTAATTTCCCCACACGATGCCCTTCGCGATCGCTCTCTTGACGATCGCGTCCAACCGGACCTGCTCGTCATTGGCCGAGGTCCCCGGCACGCCTTCACTGTATCCCCACTCGATCGCAAAGCGGTCATAGCTGCCCACGCCCTGCATGTAGGCATCGGAGAGATCGGCGGTTCCGTTTGGGCGAGTGTGTACGCGCGGCGCAAAGTAATCCATCACCGAGCCTCGTTCAAAAGTGCTCGCCACAAAGTTGTGATCTAATCCCAGCACGTGTCCCACCTCGTGGCAAGCGAGCAAAGCCAGGCGATTCGCCATGACCTGTTCTTCACTGGTTTGGGGATCAAGGTTGTCGAGCGCCGCGAAGGTGTCCAGCGCAGGCTCCTCGGCTCTTCGGCCAGAAGAAATTATCGACTCCCAGTAGTTATTGACTGTCCGCATGCGATGCGAATCGAGTTGAACCACGCCGTGAATAATTTCGCCAGTACGCGGATCCACGTGGGACATGCCCACCGACCAGCCCCGACCCGAGCGATTCGTCCATTGAATGGTGGGGTAGCGAATGTCAAGCGGTTCCGCGCCCTCGGGGAGGTCTTCGATACGCAATGCGTCTTTGAATCCCGCCTGCTCGAATGCCGCGTTCCACCACAACGCTCCGCGGCGCGCAGCCGAGCGTACAGGCTCAGGAATCGCGCGATCCAAATAGAAGACGATGGGCTTGACCGGCTCACTCACTGCAGCGCTCGGATCTTTTTTTTGCAAGCGCCAGCGGCTGATCAAAAATCGCGTAAGCGGGCGGTCATAGGGCTGGGAAAAATCCTGAAAGCTGGCGCCGAAAAATCCGACCCGCGGATCCTGCTCCCGTGGCTCATATCCCGGCTCTGGCAAAGCCACAAACGAGTGATGCTCGCGCACGCTCAGAGTATGCGCATCGGGCTGGTTCAACCTGCTCTCCGCATCCGTAGCGAAAGTCAGCAAAACTTCGACTTCCGTATTCAGAGGAAAACTGCCACTGTGCTCCGGGTCCACCAGGCTGCGTTCTTTGTCCAGTCGCCAATCTGTCGCAGCGGACTTGTCGTCCCGCATGGGCACGCCTCCCACGACGCGGGTTGGTCGTCGCAACTGTGACAGCAAATCGGAAGCATCTCTGAGCATAAGCGCGCTGGCATCCACCAGCACGGTACCATCTTGCTCGGCTTCGACGGGAAGTACAGACAATATAGAAGTAGGGAAGCTCGACTCTACCGAGTGCTTGAGTTCTGCAGTGCCATTCACGGCGCGGAAGTCGGTGTTCTCCTGGATCACCAGCACCCGCATGCCAATGCGGCGAAAGCGGCATAGCCCGGCGTTCCCAAATGAACTGTGATCCGCGAATACCTGCGTCGATCCAACCCCTGTGCCCATACCCGTGAAATACAGAAACTCGCGATCCAGCGCCGCCGGCGAGAGCTCGAAAAGGATAGCGCCTTTTTTTTCATCCCAGTAGTAAGGAAGGAATCCGTCATGCTTGTGCAGTCCGGCAGTGCGTGAAGCGAACGTGACAGCGTCGGTGTGTGTCTGCGCGGGAGTCTGTGCGCGCATGAAAGTGACGGCGAAGACCAAGGCAACGAGCCCGACAAGTTTCATAGGCCTTGTCTTATACACCATGCATCGCGGTATGCTCAATAAGACCCGATCATGGGCATTGGCTGAGTTGCGCTAATCTCTAAAATGGGTCATCGAGAAGGTCCGCTTGTCCAGCGGGCGAGATCCAGCGCGGAGTATCCTTCTTCCTCAACACGAGAGCGCCATGCAAAAAATCACAATCAAAACCCGCAAGAAACGTGAAATTCTGGACATCACTGACACCGTGGGAGCTCTGCTTCACGAGCATCACTCGCAGGGAACGGGGATCCTCAATCTATTCATACTTCACACCACGGCCGCGCTGACCACGGCCGATCTCGATCCCGGTACCGACCTCGATATGCTCGATGCCTTCGAAGCCATGATGCCCAAGCTGCGCTACCGCCATCCTCACAATCCAGCGCATGTGCCCGATCACATCCTCTCGTCGCTTATTGGGACATCGATCGCTGCGCCGATCGAGCATGGACAGATCCTGCTAGGCACCTGGCAGCGGATCGTACTGATCGAACTGGATGGTCCCAGGGAGCGGGATTTGGTCGTGAGCGTAACCGCGGCGCAATAGCAGGCTGGCCGTGCGCACGCAGACCTTGTAATTGCTCCTAATCGGCATTCGCGGCGCGTGGCACTGTGACCGGAACCGATGCTCCAGAAAGCGTGGCCCACCCCCGGCGAGAAAGATCCCAGAAGATGAGATAGCCGGCAACCGCAGCGATCAGCAACAGCGAGACGCCCCAAAACCATTGCTGGAATACAAGTTTCCCGATCCCAAACAAGCATCCATAGACCAGCACGACTCCCATGACCCAGTTGAATGTGTTGCCGGCCAAGTCCCGCACTTCGGGCAACTCGGGCACAAGCCGGGCAATATGTTTCCAGCCGTACACCGTCGGATGGACCCGCTTGTAGAACCCGACCAAAGTTTGCTGCGACTCGGGCTTGGTGACAAAGGTTGCGATCAACCAGGCAATGGTGGTGATGAATCCAGTGATCAATGCAGTCTTGGCGTATACCACCGCATTGTTGCCGCTGAGGGCAATACGGCTCAGCGCAATGGTCACCGCAGCCGCCACGGCCATCGCGGAAATCTCGCTCCAAGCATTAATCCGCCACCAATACCACCGCAAGATGTACACCGCGCCGGTTCCAAAGCCGATATTCAAAACCAGCTGCCAGCCCTGATTAATCGAGGTCAACTGCATCGCTGTGTAGCCACTGCCAAGCACCAGCAGAACGGTAAAGATCTTGCTGATCATCACGTAGTGTTTCTCATCCGCGCCCCGCACGAAGAAGCGCTTATAGAGATCATTCACCAGATACGAACTTCCCCAATTCAATTGCGTTCCGATCGTCGACATAAACGCAGCGAGGAACGCCGCGACCATCAGTCCACGCAAGGCAGGGGGAAGATAGTCACGCAATACCATGACGTAACCTTGCTCCGGATTCTGCACAAAAGCAGCGCTGGGATGAAGTCCTCCATTCGGCGAATACACCACAATTGCCACCAACCCGGTAATCACCCAAGGCCAGGGCCGCAACGCGTAATGCGCAATGTTGAACCACAGCGTCGCGCCCAGCGAGTTCTTCTCATCCTTGGCGCTGAACATTCGTTGCGCCACGTATCCGCCGCCGCCCGGTTCCGCGCCGGGATACCAAGCCAACCACCACTGCATCCCCAGATACACGATGAAAGTCAATACCGGCAGAGTCCAAAGCGCATCCGTAGTCAGCCCAAGATGAAAGTCCGGAAAAAATGCCACTGGATCAGCGGTCCGCACCCCGGTCGCGCGAACATTGTTCTCGATCACCCGCAAATGCATCTGCAAAGCCTGCATCCCACCAATCTTCGTCACTGCAACCCACGCCAGCACAATAATCATCGTCATCTTCAAGGCGAACTGAAACAGGTCGGTGACCAACACGCCCCAAAGTCCGCCGATAAAGGTGTAGAGCCCGGTGAATGGAATCAGAATGAAGATGCAGATCAATACCGAGGTGTAGCGCGGATCGCCCAGCGTGTGCTGAAAAACGTGCCCGCTGATCGAGACTTGTAGCACGCGCCCTTGAGCAATCACCGGACCGAGCAATACCGTGATGATGCTGACCATGGCCTGCGTCACCCATCCCAGAATGAAGCAGTTCATAAAAAGACCAAGATAGACAGCCTTGAACCCACGCAAAAACGCCGCCGGCTTCCCTCCATACCGAAGCTCGACCAACTGGACATCCGTCAACACCTCAGCCCGCCGCCAATAGCGCGCGAAAAAGAAAACCGTCATCATCCCGCCGACGCACGATCCCCACCAGATCCAGTTGCCCGCGATACCCTGCCGCGCAACCAGCCCGCAAACCAGTAGGGGCGTGTCGGCCGCAAAAGTCGTAGCCACCATCGAGGTGCCCGCCAACCACCACGAAACGTCGCGCCCCGAGATAAAAAACTCCTCCGTATTCCCACTAGCGCGGCGCCGGTAGTAAAGACCAATCAGCAGGTTGACCAGCAAATAACCGACGATGACAATCCAATCCGTAGAGGTAAGAGGCATGAGTTCTCCGTTTAGGGGAATTCTATCTGTTGTAGTGGAAGCGCGCCGAAACTCTGAGCGTTTCCCTTTGGGCCAGTTTACTGTTTGGAGTTCCCGACAGTGGCATGTCGGCGTACCACAGTGTGGTTCGGTTCCGCGTTGAGTGGGCCACGCTGGCTCACCGCTGGTACAGTCGGTCCCGAAGCCAGTGTTTTAACAGGTCGCGTTGCTGATGGTTGCTCCGGTTTTCAGTCGCTACTACCGGGAGAATCGGTACCTGACACTAAAACGCGTTCGTTGCCGGATTGTGTTGACACACCGGGCGCGATGGCGTAAGTTTCCTCCGGTATGAAGTTGTGGCGTTGGACATTGCTCGTCTTCGAGCTGTTCCTGTTCGCGCTGATCCTCGTCTTGCCACAAGTGGACCTTCCCGATTTCACTTTCCACGGCGGTACCGCACCAGTCGTTGCCAAGGCGAAGGTATGTTCTCCGCCCGTGCTGTCAAGCATCACCACTCCCGGGCACTCTCGTCTGCCGCAACCGCTCCGCGAGAAGCGCAACGAGCCCGTCCGGCGTGCCATCCCTCTGAAACCGCAAGGTTTGCTCTCGCTGCTTTGTATTCTCCTTTGTTAGCTGTCTGGTCTCGCAGTTAGTCCCTTTCAAAAATTGAACCGTCTATAAGTTTGCTCCGCAAACGGTACGCGGAGCCTAGGGGCAGCCGCATCAGCGACGGAGCTGGGGCTTCTTGGGGGAGACCAGCCCCTTCCTGAACAGCGGCTGCTCCGCTGACAGATAAGAAGGAACTATCCATGCCCCGAGACCCGAGGAAAGTATGGCAGTTTTTCGCTCAAGCCCTTATTCAGGAAGAAGACCCCGAAAAGATCAGCTATCTGACGCAAAAGCTTTTTGAAGTCCTGGCGGAGAATGACGAACAGACGGAGTTGAACGGTCCGAGGTCCAAGAACGCTCCGTCCCGGTGAAATTGTCTTGGTTCGTCGGTACGACGGGCGGCCGATTTCTGTCAACTGATCAGGCCGCGGGTGGAATCCGGCGAGCGATCGGCGTACTCTGAGCGATCAAAGTGCTGATCCTTGGCGATAGGATAGGGCTCCACTCTTATCGCTCAAGTTGCGTTCTCGGAAAATCAGGTGTCGACGCCACTACCAGCGCGGTTCGCGAGGCTGCCGGGCATGGCCCTGATAGTCATCGCGTCCACCTCCGCCACCGCCGGAACGTCCACCGCCACCGGGGCGCCCGCCGCCGCGTGGTCCGCCGGGACCGCCGCGATCAGTCTTGGGACGGGCTTCGTTGATGTTCAGCGCTCGTCCGCCGAGTTCTTTTCCGTTCAACGCCGCTATAGCTTTCTCGGCTTCGCCGGCATCGGACATTTCTACAAACGCAAATCCGCGAGAGCGTCCAGTGTCACGATCGGTGACCAGGCTGACTTGATCGACTTTGCCATGAGGCTCAAACAATGTCCGCAGTTCCGCTTCGGTGGTGCTGTGAGGGAGGTTCCCAACAAATAGCTTCTTCATGGATTTCCTTTTCCTGTAAGCCAACGCAAGACGTCAGATTTTCGTCGGCGGGTTCGGTTAAGTGAGTCGCGTTGGAATGCAGGACACGCGGTTCAGTATTTTCCTCGTAGCTCAATTGAGCAAAGTTGTTCCCCCAGTCGCGAAGCTGCAGGCAAATTACTTGAACGGTGATTCTTGCGGCTGAGGTCCGGACTGATTATACCCGCTTGCTCGTAACTGCAAGTAAAAATATGATTTTGCGCTTGAGAGGGATTTTTGCAGACGACTCTTTCAGCGCTTCACGCTGAGCATCCTTAGAACATCGCGTTACCTTGGATACTACTCTGCTGGCAGCTAAAGTTGACTCATCTGCTATACTGTAGTTGCGTTTGAACGAAATCGGTTGTTGAGCAGCTTGCAAACCAGCTAGTCCTGCCTTCAGTACCTCCGACTCGCACCAACGTAAATAATCTGAAAAGGATACAAGCAACAAAATGGCAGAACAAGGAACAGTAAAGTGGTTTAACGACGCCAAGGGCTACGGCTTTATCAGCCGGCAGACTGGCGAAG
>DATMQI010000117.1:0-3593 GCA_035567135.1 Terriglobales bacterium | reverse complement strand
CTCTGCGGTAATTGCAGCTGCGGGAACCTTGTCGACTCCCTCGCCGTACAAAGTCAGACCTGTGTGCGGAAGTCGAAAGTCTCCGCCGCCCAGAGAGCGAACCAGCACAGCTGCGGCTCCAAGCGACCCGCCAAACGATGGTCCGACGCCACGATAAGCTAGATTTTGCCCATACGCATCAAGACCAAACCCTTGCGCAGTTAATTCCTTATCGAAAGGCTTGTTGAACAGGACGATCTTTCCCTTGACTTCACCAACAGGCAAGCTCCTCAATTCTGCAAAGGAGCCTACGACCATCACATTTGCAGTAAGACCATCCTCCGACGTTGGCACAGAGTTTCCCAATGCTGTGACAACGATCTTCTGCGTTGTCCCCGGCGTCATTCCTGGCCACCAGGTTAAGACTGCGTCTTCTTTTCCTCGTACCCAATGAGGAACAGTCGTTTTTTCCAGCGTGACGCTCGTCCCCATCTCCCGCATCTTGGCAGCGACCCATTCGACAGCGGCCTGAGCCTGCAGCGAACCACTGAGCCTCGGACCTATATTGTCCGTGAGGTGCGCAAGCATGTTGTATGCACTCGGGTCCGTCATTGCCGCATCGCGGATGCGCCCCATGGTTGCAAACTGTTCTGCCGTCCATGGACTCGAGTCTGAATCGGCAAGGCTGGTTAAACGGTCCAGAAAGGAGTTAGGTGGCGGAGCGCTCGCGGGCGCGCTTTGAGCCCAGCAGTTCAACACAAAGAATGCAGCAACGATAGGTGAAGCAAAAAGGCGGATTTTCATAGACTGTTTCCGGTACGAAACCTTTTCTGTCGAAAATCTTCTCCCGCCTTAGTCCGCAGTTTGAGCAGCCAGGTCGTTCATCCGGTCTCGTGTCGGCTGGAGAACTCCACTTTCGATCTGGTGTACAAGGTCTGTAATTGTGGCGTTCATATGTACCGGCACTCCGGACGCGTGGCCTGACGTCACCACATAGCCGTTGATGAAATCGACCTCAGTCTTCCGGCCACGCTCGAAGTCCTGGAGCATCGAAGGTTTGACATCTCCGTAGAAGGCAATTATTTCCTCAACCCACGACTCATAGCGTTCCTCTACCGCGACATTGCTCGCCAAGCCGGGCGGAATTGGGTCCACGGCCAGGCGTTCCGGCCGAGTGCCGGTTGCAAGTGCCACCGACAACGCCTCCTCGTACGTCCGTCGGAAGACCTTCTTTCCTGCCTCTGTTTCCATGTACTGGCGCATGGTCTGAGAACAAAGCGCGCCAAGGGTTGTAACGGAGCAGTTGATCAGCAGCTTCGACCAGATGGCACCGGTGATGTTTGAAGATGCCTTGACCTCAATCGCTCGACCCAACGTGCGCGCAACCCGATCGATGCGCTCACTGACGCCACCGGCAAGTTCGCCTATCACCAGATGCCCGGCATTCTTCTGCTCGTAGACACCGGGTTCAACCATCGTGGCGCCAAGATTTGAGAATCCGCCAAGGATTTTATCTTCGCCCAGACGATCCGCAAGCACCCGCGCAACCCCGCCGTTCTGTATAGGCAACATAAACCCGCCGGGCGCGAGTAGGCGCAACACGCGGGGCGCGACTTCCAGCGTGTCCTGCGCTTTGGTGGCCAGCAGGATCAGGTCAAATTGGTCTCGTTTTCCGTAGTCCTCAATTGCGGCAACGTTGATAGCGTCTGCCCTCACCTCTCCTCCGATGCCAGACACTCGCAGGCCCGATCTGCGCAATGCCTCCGCGGAATCGGTATTGCGAGCCGCAAGCCGGACGGGCAGTCCTGTGCGGATGGCACGCGCCGCAATTGTTCCGCCCAACGCGCCAATGCCCACACTATCAGTATTTGCATTTTGAAGCTTTCAAGATGCCCGCAATGAGGCCCTCCATGCGCCGCCTCAAGCCTTGACGACGAGGTCGATCTCGACGCAGGCCCCAAGCGCTAGCGCGGCGGCCCCGATCGTCGTGCGGGCGGGAAAGGGCGGACTGAAATACTTTGCGTAGATGCTATTCATCGCGGCGAAGTCACTCATGCTCGTGAGAAACACACCGGCGCGCACGACATCGTCGAAACTCTTGCCAGCCGCCTTGAGAACCGCCGAGAGGTTCTGGAGGATGCGCTCCTTCTCTGCCACAATTCCCCCCTCGACCACCTTGCCAGTGGCCGGGTCTTGGGCGACCTGTCCGCTGAAATGGAGGAAACCACCGACTTCGATCGCCTGGAAAAACGGACCGACCGGCGGCGTGAGTTCCGGCGAAGTAATTGCGGTCTTGTTCATGGCACTCGTATGGCGACTAGGTTAGCTGGTATGGAACATATGCCGCAAAAAACCGATGTTTGCAGGAAAAGTGACATGCGGCGCCCGAAATAAGACAAGCGGTCTGTCCTCAGTGATGTCTTCTTCGAAGGCTCAGCTATAATCCGTCCCGGAGAGATCGACACACCCATTGCTACAGGCCACACCAGATACCGGACGCACGAGATGGATTTTGATCCCGTGTGCGTGGACGATTGTAGGACTGTTGTTCACCGTGCAGGAGATCGCGGTGGAGAAGGTTCGCGGCGGGCACGTCAACTGGGTTTTCGTAGGCACGATCGAACTCGTCTACTGGAACGTATGGGCGGCGTACACACCGCTTGTGATTGGTCTAGCCAAACGGTTCCGGTTGACGGGGCCGAGGTTTGTATCTCATATAGCGATCCACATAGTCGCGTCGCTCATGATGGCTCCCCTGGCATCTATCACCGAATACCTTCTGAGCAGTGGACTTCTGCGGTTACTTTTTCGCATAACCGATTCTGGTGCGCCGCGCCTTCTTCCGACGTTTACAGGCAGTGTTGTATCGATGAGCCTCACTGGCGTGCTTACGTACTGGTTAGTTGTAGGACTGTATCAGTCGATCCACTTTTACCAGGCCGCGATGGAGCGCCAGACCAGAGCGGCGCAACTAGAAATGCAGCTCTCCCATGCCGAACTTGAGAACCTTAAGAGCCAGTTACATCCGCACTTTTTGTTCAACAGTCTTCACACCATTGGAATCCTGATGCAGGAAGACGTCGATGCTGCAAGCCATCTGCTGGCCAGCCTCGGCGACTTGCTGCGCATGGCCCTCGAACGGCGGGAGAACGAGATCACCTTGCAGAGCGAGCTCGAGTTCGTCGGCAAGTATCTGGAGATCGAACAGACACGCTTTCATGATCGCTTGAAAGTTCACATGAACGTGCCATCTGACCTTCTCGGAGTCTCTGTACCGAGCCTGGCGCTTCAGCCACTGGTTGAGAATGCCATCAAGCACGGCATCAGCGTAGATTCCGCCGCTGGTCGGCTGGAGATCGCTGCGCAACGCCACAACGGCAGAGTTTGGCTCTGCGTCCGCGATGATGGCCCGGGTCCGGCACCGGTATCGCGCCTGCGATTCGGCGTCGGACTCACCAATGTCCAGTCACGCTTGAAACAGCTCTACGGGGACGAATCGTCGCTGGAACTTACCGGGGGCGACGGTCGAGGCTGTGAGGCCATCATCACCATTCCACTGCGGAGTTCGCATGAAGACGCGAGTCCTCATCGTCGATGACGAACCGATCGCCCGC
>DATMQI010000116.1:0-2503 GCA_035567135.1 Terriglobales bacterium | reverse complement strand
GACTTTGCATAACGTTGCGGGGCAGTGCAAGAGGGCGGCCCTTCTAAGGAGGCCGCCTCTCTTTCGAAAACCACTCTCGTAACCCGGGGTGCACTGTCTCATTTGACTGTCGAGAACGGGCGTCTACACTCCGTCGAGAGTCGAGGGCACCCGTTTGGAATCAATGAAGCTTAGCAATGCTCATTCATTCCTATGGATGGGCCGCAGGCCCATAGCAAACTCGGAACCATTCGGTTATGACTCAGATGGGCATTTTGCAATAGCTATCTTTTGAAAGCTAGATTCGTGGCATGAAGCCGACAAAGAAGAACCGGGATTCCGGTACCTAGTGCGCTATTCGATCGCTCCCAATGTACTGATCAGTTTCGCCAATGTGCAATATTGACCAGATTTGCCGACTTCGTGCCGGATATGATTCCCCTTCCTGAAAATTTCTTCAGAAATGGGGGGTGTCCCATGCCTGCTAGCCAAGGAGAAAATTGGGATAAGACCGTTTCGTTAGAATTAGACATTCAGAAAATGCCGGAATGGACTACGGCGGCAGAACAGCCCGCGTCTCCGCATGAAGGTACAGTCGTCGCAGAAGCTAAGGTACGTCAATTCCCCTACCGCGTCCTGGTCGTGGATGACGAACCGTCCATACGCGAAGCCGCAGGGGCCATTTTGGAAAGCCAGGGTTATGAGGTTCTCACAGTAGCGGACGGGCTGGATGGCTTACGCGCTCTTAGCAGTTCTCTTCCTGATGTCATCATTTCCGATCTGAATATGCCCCGGATGTCGGGATTTGAATTCCTGGCGATAGTACGCAAACGATTTCCGCGCATCGCAACAATAGCCATGAGCGGAGAATACATCACAGGCGAAAATCCAAGTGGGATCTTGGCGGACGCTTTCCTGCAAAAAGGACGCTACACGGTCAAGGAGCTTTTCGAAGAAGTCGCGAAGCTGTTAGCCGCTTCTCCTATCAGGTCGGAAAGAGAGAAAAGTGACATTGCCCCACTCTTCGTGCCGAGAGACCATGCGGGATATCTGATAATCACCTGCCCCAAGTGCCTGCGTCCCAACAAACTGGAAGCGATGAGTTTGAACGGCGGAATTCACCAAACGATTTGCCAGTCATGCAGCGCACCGGTGACGTTTGAGATTAATCACGAAATCGAGCCGTTGATTAAACGCAAACATGCCTGAGTAGAAGCGTCTCCCCCTAAATCGTGAAAGACGATTGAGCAAAGACCTAGGCACCTGTATTTAGGAGGCCGGGGCGAATCAGCACGTTCGCGTTAGCACTATGGAGATCGACGACATAGTCTCGAACGGTAAACTGCCGCGATTGGGCCGCGTCGTTCTTCAGTCCAAGCCTCTTACCAAGGAAGAGGGAGACATTTGGCTGCAGATGCTCGCCAACTATCTCCGCCGAAATCTTCACTACTTGGTCGTGGCTTCCAAATTCAGCCTGGGGCCTCGAACCAACCTGCTGCCAACACCAGCCAGGAACAGCGAGAACCACAACACACAAACCAGCATTCTCTCCAAACAAGAACAGCAGTAGTCGGGATGCCACCGTTGTGCCGATATGAATGGAGCCTGCGATGGCGACATGGAACAGCGCCATAGTCTTGAATTCTTGCGCAAGCTGAGAGGCGCAAAGGCGAGGCATCCGTTCCCGAACGAAACAACCTACCGCGACTGCTGTCATCCATACGATGTTAAATGCCCCTCGCCCTTACTCTGCCCGGCCTCCATTCAGATCAGCTACCGCACGGACGTGTGGTACGCCGAACCTCGGTAACTCGCGCGACGTTTAGAGCAGTTTTGCCTGAGATTACCACGTAGGTACCTGTGTGCAATTGTGCATGAGCTTTATTGACCAGCCAAACCAGTTTCCCGAGCCATATGATTTATTTTTCTGGAGGGCGGTACTCCCAGGTGAATTGATCGTGCCAAGAAGATCGATGGCGAAACAAACTGTCGGTTTCAGTGCAACAGTTTTCCGCAAAAAATTCCGTGATGGAATGAGTGTGCGGAACTACCGAGACAACGAGATCATTTTTGCGCAAGGGGACAAAGCCGATGCTGTTTTCTACATCCAGAGCGGCACGGTGAAGCTCACGATCGCCGCGACGCGTCGCAAAAAAGCGATAATCGCCGTCCTGCTGCGGAATAGCTTTTTTGGCGAAGGCTGTCTGGGAGGGCAATCTCTGCGGATGTACACGGCGAGATCGATTGGGCCCTCCAATGTCACACGGTTGCAGAAGGAGAGCGCGCTTCGCACGCTCAAGCGCGACCCGTCGTTTGCGGCGTTGCTTAATGCATATCTGCTTTCCCGAGTTATTCGAGTCGAGGAAGACCTGGCAGATCAATTCTTCAATTTCAGCGAAAAGCGACTGGCACGGGTTCTGTTGTTGTTTGGGCAAATAACCAAGGAATCAAAACCGGAGAGCCCCCTGAAGGTGAGCCAAGGAACCCTCGCGGAGATGGTTGGTACCACCCGCGCAAGGGTAAG
>DATMQI010000115.1:0-7620 GCA_035567135.1 Terriglobales bacterium | reverse complement strand
CTGGGACGTCAGTCACGCCTAAGAGTTGAGCAGCCAGCGCCCGGCCATGGCCGGCGATCAGTTGTCCCTTGCCATCAATCAAGACTGGAACATTGAAACCAAAGGTCTCGACACTGCGGGCGATTTGCCTGATCTGTCTATTGCTGTGTACCCTCGGATTTTGCGGATCAAGACTAAGAGAAGCTAACGGCCGATACTCGATAGATAGAACTTGTTGAGCCATGTTTTACCCATCCTTTCCGTGGCATATGCCCTTTGCTGGCATTAACAATGCGATGCGGAGCGTACAGGACGACAAATCCGCACCCACTTAAAAATTTGCCTTTTGCGATGTCAGTCGTTCATCTATCGTGCTGTGTAAGAGCCTGTGCACCCTGGGTGCACGAGGCGCTTCTCTTTACCTTTACATTCGCCTTTTCTTCGCTATCATATCGCAACACCTGTGAGAGTCAAGAAGATCCTGCGCGGCCCCCGAAAATCCCATATGGTCGAAAGAGGCTTCTCCGCACCCGTCGAGCAGCGCATATCAGGGGATCCATGGAAACTAAGCTATTCGGAGGAATCCTTCTTTTGGCGGGTGAGTAGGCGCTGGAAGTACTTCACGCCCTCTTTTCTTGTACAATTCTAGGCCGCTGGCGAACGAACATTTCACAAATTGTGAAAGGGTTCTCCCCTCGCGTCTGGCAAGGTCTTGCAGCTCTCTCTTCAAATTTGCAGAAAGCCTATTTTTAATCTTCTTCGCGTCGACCACGTCGAGATCGAAATCGGTTTTCCTCTGTTCACAAACGACTCCGACAAGAACAAGGCGCCCCGCTCTCGGCTATTCCTACCCTGCGATTGCTGAGCGCCAGACTTCCTGACCTGGACTGCCACTTCGCATCGGTAGTTGGTTTGGCTTTTTTGACTTTTTTGACTCGCTTAACTTCTGACACTTCCCAACCAATATTCGACCCGAAAATTCAGCGACTTACAGCTCCGCAGATTTGGCTGAGTGCTTGCCTATGGTCCACGCGTGGGCACGAAGCAATGTTGAATGACTCAGGCCCACACGAAAGGTGAAGCACCATGCTGGATCGAGTTCTGAACAACGTCGGCAAACCGGACGCCACCGATGTCCCTTCGCGTGGTTCCGCTGCGGAGCAAGAACTCGTCGCTGCTGCCAAACGTGGAGATGAAAGCGCGTTTGAAACCCTCTTCAACCGCCACCAGCGAAGGATTTTTGTGCTTGCGTTCCGCTACACACGGGTGCGGGAAGACGCCGAAGACATCGTTCAGCAAACTTTCCAAAAAGCATTCGTCCATTTGCAGAAGTTCGAAGGGAAGTCGTCGATATCCACTTGGTTGACGCGGATCGCCATCAACCAAGCGCTGATGTTGTTACGGTCGCGACGAGGGCTCCGCGAGGTGCTGATCGGTAATTTGAGCGGCGACGAAGAAGCAACAGCCGCCCTGGAGCTAGCTGATGCAAATCTCGATCCTGAAGCCAGCTTCTTGCAGAGGGAGAGAACGCAAATCTTATCAACAGCTGTGCGGGAGTTGAGACCAGGAATGCGCAGAGCTATTGAGCTACGGGAACTCGGAGAGCTATCGAACCGAGACACCGCCGAGCACTTGGGTGTCTCGATCGGCGCCGTTAAAGCTCGCGTGTTCCATGCGAGAAGGAGGCTACGCAAAGCATTGAGGCACCACATGAGACGACGGCAGCTGTCGACCAACGGCATTTCAATCGTTGCCAAAGACGCCGGGCACATCTCGCAACATCGCCTGGTCCGCGTCTGGAATTAGCACTGCTTCGAAGAGGCGCGAATGGTCACATTTCTGTTGATCGCTGAGCGGGCCGGGGTTTGAAGCTAGGTCCAATCGAGCGAGGGATCGGAAAACGTAAGCAGATCGTCTGAAAGGAACGCAGACGAGAGGAGGGAGTGGCATGTTCTCGAATCTTAGTTTCATCGGCAAATGGAAACAGTGGTATCGGGTCCTGCGCTACTGCAAGGGATTTGCGCCCTATGACTCTGTTCGTTTTGGCTTTTGGCTGGCTCGCAGCTAACGACGAGGATTCATCATGTCACGAATGGAAGCCCCGAGCGGACGCACGGATTTGCGAGCGAATTTCGCCAGCGCACGCGGCACCGGAAGTTTGCTGCAAGTCGACGCTTGGATTCCGAGTGAAATTAAAGCCATTTCGCCGTTGGTGGACCGCTTGATGCGGCTTATCGAAGGTTCACACTGCATCACGGGCGAGGAACACGCCGTCGAACTGGCGCTTCGGGAGGCTCTAAGCAACGCAGTCGTTCATGGCAATCGGCTGGACGCTCACAAATTAGTTCACGTCCGATGCCGCTGCAAGGTCGGAAAGGAAATTTCGCTGATCGTCTCACATCAGGGCCAAGAGTTTGATGCGCACAACGTTCCCGATTCCGTGGCCCCTGAAAACCTCGAAGCGGGGCACGGTCGTGGCATTTGGCTCATGAAGTCTGTGATGGACGAGGTCTCTTTCCAACAGCGAGGCACCGAGATTCACATGTGCAAGAGGCTAGCTCGCAATGAGAGAGCAGGCGGGCGTGATTAAGCTGCGAGCCTACGGAGGGTTTTCGGTAGTGACGTACTCGTTGGCTGCGTTTCGCTATCTCATGACCGGCATCGTGGCGTTCCTTTTGGCGCTGCTTCTGGTCTTGCTGATCGCCGAGCTTGGGGCAGTTATCGGTGCGGCCCTCGAGCACGTCCACGAGAACGCGCCCGCTACCGGCAATTTCGGAGGTTGCGTTATGGGTGTAAGCGCGCAAGCGAAAGAGGTTTTTGTGGAGGGCGGGAGTTGAGGTCAGCTTCGTACATCCCCGAGCTGACTTTGGAGGATCAGCAACGCTGTATCCCGGTGCGACAACGCGCTCAGCTCCGCCCTCCGCCAGCATCGTCGTTCGGTTCTAAACGCCGACACCACCAAGTGGCGACGGGTCCTGACTTCCCCGTCAGCTCCGTGGCCTAAAGGGCGGCTCGTCGTGGCCGAACAAAATCCGTTGGAAGGAGAAAAGATTGTGAGATCGCAAGACCTGAAAACGAATACTCAGAACACTCCAAGAATCATTTTTCTGTCGGAGGTCGCAGAAGAAAAAGGCCAGAACGGTCCAACCTCGGCAGAAATTCGTGAGCGAGCCTTTGAGATTCACCTCAAACGTGGCGGAGTTCACGGTTGCGAGCTGGACGATTGGCTGCAGGCGGAACGCGAGCTTCAGGAAAAATACACCAAGAATAACGATGGGGAGACGAAAAAGAAATGACATACACATCAACACAATCGTGCTTGCTATCGCAAACACGTTTTTTACTGACACGCCCTGAGGAAAACAGCATGTTGAAAATCACATTCAGTGAAACACCTACGGAAGAGAGATGGATTCTGCATGGCCGGCTTATCCACCCGTGGGTACAAGAGCTCAGGACGTGCTGGGAAAAAAACCACCGCGCGGATGCGCGACGCGCTTGTATCGTTGACCTCAATGGAGTCACGTTCATCGACAAGAGTGGGGAGCGGCTGTTACGCAAGCTGGCCAAAGATGGGGCGCAATTCATCGCCACCGGGATCTACATCAAGCACATTCTTGGGCAGCTGAACGTCCGAAGGAAACGCTGCAGTTCGAATCTGCTCGGCTGTTTGATCGCACTTGTGTTCGTGACGTCGCTGGGCGCCGGATGCGAACGCTCTGTAGCTTCCGCGCCAGCCCCTCCTCCCCCCGTGGTCGAAGTAGCGCCAGTCATCCAGAAAAACGTGCCGATTGAGGGGGAGTGGGTGGGGACGCTCGAAGGCTACGTCAACGCGCAGATCTCGCCTCAAGTGAGCGGCTACCTGATTCGCCAGGACTATAAGGAAGGAGCCTTCGTCCGAAAGGGCCAGCTTCTTTTCGAAGTCGATCCGCGCCCGTTTCAAGCGGTGCTTGACCAGGCGAAAGGACAGCTTGCTCAAGCTGAGGCGCAGATGGCGAACGCCGAGCTCAACGTGAAGCGTGACATTCCCGAAGCGGAAGCCCATGCCATCCCTCAGAGCCAGTTGGACACCGACACGCAGGCGCTGCGCGCGTTGAAGGCCTCCGTCGAGGCAGACCAAGCGGCAGTCGAGCAAGCCAGCATAAACCTTGGTTATACAAAAGTTGTTTCTCTGATCGACGGAATCGCCGGCATCAACACTGTGCAGGTGGGCAACCTGGTGGGGCCGTCCACGGTCCTAACCGCCGTCTCGCAGGTGAGCCCGATCAAAGTTTATTTCCCCATCAGCGAACAGGAATACCTGCACATGGCGGACGGCGGCGGTCCAGGGAGCTTGGACTTTATCACGCACGCTTCACGAATCCCGTTGCAACTGACCCTAGCCGACGGAAGTGCTTACCCACATCCGGGCAGAATCATCTTTGCGGATCGCCAAGTAAACACCCAGACCGGAACGATTCAGATCGTGGGCGAGTTCCCCAATTCCAAAAATCTGTTGCGACCCGGCCAGTACGCACGCATTCAGGCACAAAGCGGAGAGATCGAGGGAGCGCTGCTGGTGCCTCAGGCGGCGGTGAACCAGCAGCAAGGAACCTATCAAGTAACGGTTATCGGCGCCGACAACCGCGCGCGGCTCCGCACCGTGGTGGTCGGGCCGAAAGTGGGCACGCTCTGGGTGATCACATCCGGGCTGAAGCCGGGGGAACGCGTCGTCGCGATTGGCGCGGAGAAGACAAAAGAAGGCCAACCGGTGAATCCCACGCCCTACAAAGAAACGGAGGAGCGTTAAGCCATGGCGAACTTTTTCATTCGACGGCCCATCGTCGCGATCGTGATTGCGATCCTAACGGTCATCGTCGGCGTGATTGCGATCGTAAACTTGCCGGTAGCGCAGTTCCCAAACATCGCTCCACCTGAGATCCGGTTGCAAGCCAACTACCCCGGTGCGGACGCGCAGACTCTTGAGCAAGCTGTTGCCGTGCCCATCGAGCAGCAAGTCAGCGGCGTGGACAACATGACCTACATGTATTCGTTAAACGCCACGGCGAACCAGCAAACGACGATGTTCGTCGATTTCGATCTCAAGACCGATCCCAACATGGACCTGATGCTTACGCAATCGCGCCAGCAATTGGCTAACGGTCAGTTACCGCCGGACGTGAACAATTACGGAATCACTCTCAAAAAGTCGACCACGGCGCCGCTGATGCTGATGGCCTTGTACTCGCCGCATGGCACGCGCGATTCGAACTATCTGGCCAACTATGCCTACATCAACCTCAACGATCCAGTCGCGCGCTTGTATGGCGTCGGCCAGACCCAGGTCTTCGGCTCCGGGCAGTATGCCATGAGGCTATGGGTCAAGCCTGACCAATTGGCGAAACTCGGTATCACGGTTACGGATATTGTTAATGCGATAAAAGCACAGAACACTGTGAATCCCGCCGGCCAAGTCGGGGGCGAGCCAGCTCAGAGCAACCAGCAATTCACCTATGCCGTGCTAGCTCAAGGCCGTCTGACGACGCCAGAGCAATTCGGCGACGTGATCGTGCGCGAAGAGCCAAACGGCGGGACCGTTCGCGTCAGAGACGTGGCCCGAGTCGAGCTAGGCACGCAGGACTACAGCATGATCGCTCGACTGAATGGCAAGCCCAGCGCCGTCATCTCTGTCTATCAGTTACCCGGAACCAATGCCGTTCAAACCGTGCAGGGTATCCGGAAATTCATGGCTCAGATGAAGCAACGCTTCCCGCAAGACATCGATTACACCGTTTCGCTCGACCAGACCCTTTCGGTCACGGAGGGAATGAAAGAGATCATTTGGACCCTCGTGATTGCGATTGTGCTGGTAATTTTTGTGGTTTATCTCTTCCTGCAAGACTGGCGAGCCACCCTGATCCCCATGCTGGCTGTGCCTGTGTCGCTAGTGGGCACGTTCGTGCTGTTCCCGCTCTTCGGCTTTTCCATCAACACGCTTTCGCTCTTCGGACTGGTGCTGGCTATCGGTCTGGTGGTCGATGATGCCATCGTGGTTGTTGAAGGCGTGCAGCACCACATTGAGGAAGGACTGAGCCCAAGGGATGCCTCCATAAAGGCGATGGGAGAACTTTCCGGCCCAGTCGTTGGTATTGCCCTGGTATTAGCGTCGGTGTTTGTGCCAACAGCTTTCATACCGGGCATCACTGGCAGGCTGTACCAGCAGTTTGCCCTCACCATCGCCATCTCCGTGATGCTTTCCGCATTCAACGCTCTCACGCTCAGCCCGGCGCTTTCGGCGCTGCTGCTCAGACCAAAGAAAGAAATCCGCGGACCACTCGGAAAGTTCTTTGGCTATTTCAACCGCTATTTCGAGCGCTCCACAAACGGCTTTGTACGTTCGTCGGGCACCCTGATTCGCAAAGCCGCGGTGGTGATGGTGCTGCTTGTCGCTGCGGGCGGTGCAGCGTGGCTCTTCAGTGCCCATTTGCCCACAAGCTTTCTCCCCGATGAAGACCAGGGATACCTCTTCATCAACATGCAGCTTCCCAACTCGGCATCCCTGGAGCGCACAAGCGCGGCTGCGAGACAAGTCGAGAAGGTTCTCGCGGACACGCCGGGCGTCCAGTACACGACCAGTGTGGTTGGTTTTAGCTTGCTCAGTTACGTCCGGACTAGCTACAACGCCAACTTCTTTGTCAGCTTGAAGCCCTGGGAAGACCGCAAAAGCCAGGCCGAACAGTATCAAGCCATCAAGACGCGTTTAAATCAGGAACTCAAGCGGATGCCGGAAGGGACCGTTTTCGCGTTCTCGCCGCCGGCGATTCCGGGCGTTGGCACTTCTGGGGGTGTCTCGTTTGTTCTTGAGGACCGCGCTGGCAAGGACATCAACTTTCTTACGGATAACCTGAACAAGTTTATGGCGGCCGTTCGCAAGCGGCCTGAGCTCGGCATGGTCAGCACCACGTTTATTCCGAATGTGCCTCAAGAATTCATCAATGTGGATAAGGAAAAGGTGTTGAAGCAAGGTGTTAATTTGACGGACGTCTACAACACGATTCAGGCGTACATGGGTGGTTTGTTCGTCAACTACTACAACGATTTCGGCCGCACCTGGCAGGTATATGTCGAGGCCGAAGCTCCTTACCGTGCGACAACCAACGATCTCGGCCAATTCTATGTCCGCAACAGCCAGGGGCAGACCGTGCCCCTCTCCGCGCTCGCAAAATTCGAGAGCCGTTCTGGTCCCGAGTTCACAATGCGCTTCAACGAATATCGTTCCGCGCAGATCAATGCCGCCGCGGCACCGGGCTATAGCGCCGATCAGGCAAGAGCGGCCCTCGTGGATGTCTTCAAGCAAACCATGCCTTCCGAAATGGGATACGACTGGATGGGAATGTCTTACCAGGAGGTGAAAGCCGAAGAAGGAGTGCCAGCATCGGTTATTTTCGGAGTCTCGCTGCTATTCGTTTTCCTAATTCTGGCAGCTCTCTATGAAAGCTGGACCGTGCCTTTTAGCGTGCTTTTAAGCACGCCGGTCGCGGTCTTCGGCGCCCTAGCCGCGCTCTGGCTGCGTCGCGTGGTTCTCAGTTACTTCGTACCTGTGTACATGGTTCAACTCGAGAACGATGTCTACGCGCAGATTGGCCTAGTGATGCTCATCGG
>DATMQI010000114.1:0-3564 GCA_035567135.1 Terriglobales bacterium | reverse complement strand
TGGCCAATTCAGCACTGTGATCTGAAGCCATGAACTCGGAAAGGTAACGGACCTTCACCGGCAGCGGAGCGGCTTCGACTTGCTGTCGTACCTGCTCTGCCCGATCAAGATCGTTCGCAAACATCTCGGCTGGATAGTTATTGCTCTCCCAAGTTTCAGGCGTGACGTACTTAAACCACTTCTCCGCCCAACCCTCATTCACGATTTCGACACGTTCCTCGGGAGTCGCCGGTGTCTTCCAGCTCGGGTCCTTGGGCGATGGAAAGAACTGGATAGGCATACTGGCAATCTCAATTACTCCGCCGAGTACTTCAGGGTGCTGGAAGGCTAGTTCCTCAGCGACCAAGGAACCAGGAAAGCCGTGCGCAACGATCACAGGTTTGCTGAGTTTTTCTCTGCTGATTAGTTCAAGAACGTCGCGCCCCAGCCTTCTCGTCCACGTGAATTCGCCATAGCTGGTCGGTTCAGGGGGTAGAGGGCGCGCAGGAGTCCCATTCAGACCAGGGGGAGTAACGACGTAAAACTTGTATAGTGATTGGTTTCGGGCGATGAATGCATCAAAAGTCTCTTTGCCGGAATAGACACCCGGAATCAGAATCAGTGTCGCCCGACCGTGTCCCTTCTTCATGGTCAGCGGCGGCCGATTGTCTTCCAAAGTCTCATAATCCAAAGGGAAGCGGAAATTGTTGCGGCTCAAATCTATTTCGCGGAGGCCCCTTGCTGGACGAGGCGCAGCAAGATCAAGAGCGACCGACCGCGTATTCGGAATATCATCATTCCACCGCTGATTGGAACCCACGGCCGCAATCAAATTCATTTTCATCTTGTCAGTCAGATCTGTGCGCTTCACGCCGATCACGATGGAATCGCCCTCCGCACGGATTTGCAGGTTATTTTGCAGCAAGTTGTTAAAGTTTTGCGCTTTTGCTCCGGTTATGTCCCCGACACCCATGGTGCCCTGATAACCGCCATTACCTCGCGTCACCCAGGCGGTTAGCAGCTTGTCGAATTTGAAATCCTTGTTTGCACCCCACCAGTTCATCTTGGCTGTGTCTTCAGCGCCGGTATCCACTACGATGTTCACACCAAAGGACTCTTCATGAGGCTTGCCATAAAGGCTCACCCGAAACCACAACAAGTCGTGTTGTTTGTCATAGCGGTAGGAAAGCTGCGCGGCGTCGGGCAACGATGCGTCGCGGCCATCGCCTTTGGGGTCAACCGCGAGAACAGTCCACACCTGTGCCGTCACGCCGACAGGCACGACAATAACGCACGCCAGGAGCAACAGGATCTTTGAAGTAGGGAGTAATAATCGTTGGCCGTTCATCATCGTGGCCTTCATCCTCTTCCTCTTTTTCCAAGATTGGACCGCCAAGCACACTCGGGCCAGACACTTTCGGTGAACCGGCTAATTCTCTCGGTGAATGGCCAACTGGGAAGGAGGACTTGAGATATTCTGGGCGAAATGGTCCGCAAGCTGATCAAGCGCTGCGTCATCGCTTTGGCCGCATGGCTGCCGTTCTTCGCGATATGGCTTTTGGTTGCCATGTCGTTCGCGCGCGACCGATTTTCCACGGTTCTGATCGGAAGCTTGATCTCGATGGGGAGCGCAGGCTTGCTCGGCATTGCTGTCTGGTACGTTTGCCAGCGTTGGCCTTGGCCTCTTGGATTCAAACTGAACTTCTATTTACTTCAACTCTTTTTTGCAGTGGTATATGGAATCGCTTGGACCGCGTCTATCTACGGTGTCGAATACCTGCGCGCTCGAAACACTTTGCAGGGTTTCTGGTCATGGGCCGCTTTGGGCCGGCAGACGTTGATGGGAGTCTGGTTTTATGCAGTATTCGCGGGCATTTCCCATGCCGTGCAGACGCGCAATCGGTTGCACGAAAAAGAGACCCTTGCTGCGCGCGCAGAAGCGCTGGCCGCAGCGGCGCGCTTGGATGCAATTCGCGCCCGCCTGAATCCACACTTCCTGTTCAACGCTCTGCACACGCTGGCCGCATTAGTGAAATTTCGTCCAAACATGGCGGAAGGCGCGATTGAGCGGCTCGGAGACATGCTGCGCTACACGCTGAAAGGAGATGGCCGCGAGCTGGTGGAATTTTCCGAGGAGTACGACTTCACACGTCAATATCTTGCGTTCGAACACCTTCGCTATGAGGACCGGCTCAAAGTGGACCTGCAGATCGACCCGGAATCTTTCAACTTTGACCTTCCTCCGTTCTCGATCCAGACGCTGGCAGAAAACGCGGTGCAACATGCCATCGCCATTCGCCCTGAAGGCGGGTCGATATGGATCAAATGCTCCTGTAGTGACGGACGGCTTCAAGTCACCGTTCGAGATGACGGTCCTGGCCACGGCTCGGATCCCGGAGCCTCCCACCAATTCGGTCTGCGCTCGCTGCGCGAGCGTCTCCAGGCAGCATACGGACCCTCAGCCGAGCTGCGCGTCCATGGCGGCGTGGGCGGCTTCGAAGCGGGCTTTATCATTCCTTCTTGCGCGAAATCGCCTTAAATGACAGGGCGTGGGTGAGGTCCGATGAAAGGAACCATTTTGATCGCCGACGATGAGCCGCTGGCTCGACGGATTCTGCGAGAACACCTACGCGATCTCGGCTGCGGCGGCGAGATTCACGAGGCCCCCGACGGAAAGACTGCCATTGCGCTCGCCAACAAGAAGCGGCCTGAACTGATTTTTCTCGACATCGTGATGCCCGGTGCGACTGGCTTGGAGGTTCTTGAGCAGCTCGATTATGAACCCAAGGTGATCTTCACGACCGCGCATGATCAGTACGCCGTCACCGCATTCGAACTTGGCGCTCTTGATTATCTGCTCAAACCTTTTGGACGAGACCGGCTTGAGCGCGTGTTGCAGCGAGCGCAAGCAGCATTAGAAGGACGGTCGGTGTCTCTTCTGTCGCGCGCAAAAGAAGCCCTCCAACCGACAAGACCGCTCTCCAGGGTATTCGTGCGCGACGGCAACCGAATCGTCCCGATCGCACTGGCCAGCATTGAACGCATACAAGGGGCGGATGACTACGCGACGATTTTCACCTCGCCGAAACAATACCTCGTCAGCATCCGATTGTCCGATCTCGAAACGTCTCTAGCGCCCGCGAATTTCTTGCGAGTCCATCGATCGCATCTCATCAACCTTGAATATGTCACCTCTATTGAGCCTTACGACGCAACCCACGTCGAGGTCGTCATGAAAAGTGGCGCTCGCATCGTCGCCAGCCGCACGGGTTCGAAACTGTTACGTAATCTACCTCTCTGATATCGCGCCAGCAGCCCGTCCAGGATCGTTTGGGGTGGATGGTCGGCTACCCTTACCTAATCTGAGGCCCGGGCGCGCTCGCGAGAAGTCTTTCTGTATGGCTGGAATTTGTTCCCAGCTTGGCAGGGATGCGCGCGCTGGTTTCTCTGATTTATTCACACCGATAATGATGTCCCCAAAGCCCCGTAGCCGGCGCTTAAAAAAGCCGCGTAACTACAACAAGATGAGGATGATGCCTGGTAGCTCACCGCTAGAATATTTTGAGCGTCGATCCGAATGGTCAT
>DATMQI010000113.1:0-11397 GCA_035567135.1 Terriglobales bacterium | reverse complement strand
TTCCTACCCTACAAGGGCGAAGGCGATCATCCTGATCTGTGGGGATTTGGTGATGGCAAGAGGGCGTTCTTCTGGATCAAGCAAGGAAAGCCTGATCCAGCGTCCATTCACTGGGGGTTCATGGCCGAAAACAATGGCAAGGTCGACGAATTCTACAACGCGGCAATATCCGCTGGTGCCAGGGACAATATTTCACCGCGGGCACGAGTGGAATACTATCCGGGCTACTACGCCGCCGATGTATTTGACCCGGACGGGTATTCGTTCGAAGTCGTCCATAAAAGCTAGGAATGAAACCACACATCGCCAAGACACTCAAAGCACGACAACAGTGGTTGCCTACAGGCAAGGATGCTGAGTCGGAAGAGGCGCAGGAACATACGAACAGCAGCAATTTGGCGCTGTATGCGTAAAACTGCCCAAATCAAAAAGCCCACAGCGGAGATCTCTTGCCTACAACGACGGGATCTCCCATTCTCATCTTTAGTGCGATGAGTTGCGAATTGCCCGTCATTCAGAAACTGCACGTCCATCCAGCAGCTATTCTGATTTGCGCCTGCGAGGGTCTTGCGTCGGGTCAACATAGTCTGTTGAAGAGGGGCCGAAGCCACTGATTTGAACTACAACCGCTTCGTCGCCGGTTTCTGCGAAATGTGCCTCACTCAGTGGTTCGGTGTAAAAACTCCCTGGAGGAAGGGCCTTAAGTTTTGCCTCATCGAACTCTTCCCCGTAGCCAATGTGCCAGGTTCCCGAGACTACGGTCGCAACCCTATCATCGCGATGGGAGTGCGCCGCAATCTTCGTATGTGCCGGCACGCGTAGCATGATTGTGTAAACGCCCGCTGTGTTCGGATTACCTTTGAGCACCACAGTCTGAATCCCCCCAACCCCAGAACTGCCGGTCCCAGGATTACCATGCTGCGGGAACTCATACTCGGCGGGAGTGAGACGCTTTTCGCCAAGGTCGTTCGACGTGGTGGCCGCGGCGCTTGTGGCCGCAACTTGTGGGGAGTCGAGGAAGTTGCGAATGAGTGTCACCGTGTAGGCAGGACGCTCTTCCATCAGCCAATGCCCGGAGCCCGCGACGACCGCCTCTTGAACATTGGTCGCAACGTGTCGCATGATCACCGCTTGTAGCGGACCAAACGACTTCTCTCCACCGACAGCCAGTACGGGCATCGTCAGCTTCACCCGCTCGAAAACTTCATTATCCTTTGCGTCCTGGGAAAACGCCGTGAACTGGGCGAACCCAGCCCGCATTCCGCCTGGTTGTGCATAAGTGGCGGCAAAGAAATTTCTGGTCGCCTCGTCAGGCTTGGACAAATTGCCAGTGAAGTCATTCCAAATTCGATCGAAGTAGATGCGCTCGCGGCCAGCCACGAGCCGTTCGGCATCCGGACCATGAAAGTTGAAATGCCAAACGCCGGGGTTCAGCAGAATCTCCTTCCACGGCTCGATGCCTGGAATCGGTGCATCCATTACAACTAGCCGCTCAACTTTGTCCGGATACATTGCCGCGTAGGCGTAAGCCACCATATTGCCGATGTCGTGTGCGACCACAAACGTCTTGTCATATCCCAGCGCCGTCACGACGGCGCGAATGTCTTTGGCCTGCGTCTTCTTGTCGTACCCAGCCTCAGGCTTCGATGACTTCCCAATTCCACGAAGGTCCGGCGCCACAACGGTGTGATCTTTCATGAGATCCGCGGCCAGAGGAGCCCAGGAATCGCTGTTCTCCGCATATCCGTGAATGAGCACAACCACGGGCCCCTTTCCTCCCCAACGCACGAAGATATCCGCTGCTTCCGGGCTGTGAATGGTCTTTGCCTGAAAACTGGATGGCAGAGACGGTTGCGCGTGCATGAACGTCGCGCCGATAGCAAGAATAGAGACAGTGAGAAAACGTCGAATCATGATTCCTCCGCAAGTAAGAGTTCGGGGTTCGGCGCAAATTCGGATTGCGCTGCGCATGGACATAATAGATTGTTTTGTATAGATTGTTGTTTTTCCGGCCCGAGCCATCCTCAGGACTTAAGCATTCCCATATGGCATGGGAACCGCTGCCCCAATTACTCCCGAGTTGTCCTCGGTCACGAATCACTGGACGTGACGCTCGCCTACTTTAAAGGCAAGGACGCCGAGTCTGAGGAAGCTCAGGAGCACGCCAATAGCAGCAGCTTGGCGCTGTACACATAATTACTCCCTGGCAATGCCGGAAGCGGGTATCAGACCTCTGCCCTGTCACGGCACTTTCAGGAAGTTTGCGAAACGGACGGGCAGCCAGAGGAATACGCGGTAATCGAAGGGAAGTAGTTTTTCAAAGCGGGGGCGTAGTTCAGCTGGTTAGAACGCCTGCCTGTCACGCAGGGGGGCCGCGGGTTCGAGTCCCGTCGCTCCCGCCATTCAACTCGCAAAGCTGTTCTCGCAACGACTCCGGGCTATCAGATTATGTCCGGTTTGCCGACCAACAGGCCAGAATGCGGATGGGTAGCCACCCGACCTGGATCCACTGTGGCTTTAGTCGCGAACGAATCGATCAATCAGCACTTCAAGTCTCATGCGGAGAACTTTTGTCGCTGGTAGATCGTGAGTGAGCCCGTCTACAGCCAGCATGAAGACCTCCGAGACCTCTTTAGTACCAAGGACAACCTGCGTGTACTTAAGTTGAATCTTTCTGCGCCTTTCGTAAATCTCCGGCGTGACTCGTCTGCATGCCCCATAGAATTCCGTGCCCATCGGAGCATCCACGATTAGCTCCCTCCACGGGTCAAACAGCAGAGCTTCATAGACCGACATAAGCTTTTCCCGTCTGCTTCCCGGCTTTGCGAGAGCGTGTTCCGCGGCCCGATACTGTGTTTCGAAAAGGTCCTCCAGAACGGCGCCAAAAATCTCTTCCTTGCTCTTGAATTTCCGGTAGATCAGCGGTCGCGATACGGCTGCCTGTTTGGCGATATCTTCGAGCGAGCTCTTCGCATAGCCAAATTTAAGGATGCAGTCGCGGGCAGCATCGAGGATGACTCGCCGCCGTGCTGCATCTCGGTCAAAAGATTTTCTCTGCATATTTTTGAATCGTTGAAGTTCGATACGATGCCGGATATAGAAGGTTCCCTTCAATTCGCGAAAGGAATAGCTGCGAACAACTTCTCGCACCCCCCAGCAAAGACGCTCAGAGTGTTTCGGATTCAGCGCTATTCTGGGCTTAGCCATGGCACATAAATTCCGGTGGCGGGGCTCACATCCTGATACTGGATACCACGTGACAGTCAAACGAGGACTTTCGTCACCGACGCAGCAGAATGTCGGCCACGGCTCCCTTGAAGGTCTCTTTCATGTCGTGGTTGTGACTCTGATTGAGACCACGAATCTGTTGCTATCGTCCAGCGCCCGCCAGATGTTTCTCCTCCTCCGTTGCGTTAACCGTGGAGCCATTCGCTGCCAGTGCCGCAGACAGCGCCATACCCTCAGCCTTGGCAATCGTGCGAGCCGCCACCGGCTTCAACCACAGCAGTGCCATGAAAGCGGCGATGATGTCGCAGGCGATCATGACGTAAAACACCGGGACCCAGGAACCCGTTCGCAGCATCACGTAGGCGGCGACCGGAGCGGAGAAAATGGCGGCTGTGCCCTTCGCGGTGTAAACGATGCCATAATTCGTCGTCGCCCAGGTCCTGCCATAAAGATCTGCCGTAATCGAGGGGAATAGCGAGAAGATCTCGCCCCAGGCGAAAAACACGAGGCTGGATAACAGCACGAACATGACAGGCCGGTGAATGGTTTGCAGCCATGCCCATATCGCGATACCTTCGATCATAAAAGCGGTGAACATGGCGTTCTCTCGGCCAATGTGATCGGAGATCCAACCCCACAGAGGACGGGTCAAACCATTGACGATACGGTTCAACTGGATGGCAAGAATTGCCGCCGACAGGCCCCAGGCAATGATGACTTTGTCTACTTTGTAAAAACCTGCAATCTCCTTCAACTGTGAAGTGACCACCAGACCGCCGAACGCCACCAAGGTCATCATCGCGTAGATCACGTAAAAAGAAGGTTGCTTCAGCATCTGCAACCACGTCATGTCAATGCTGGATTGATGAACTCTGGCAACGGGCTTCCAGGCTTTGGGCAGCCATCCTTTCGGTGGCGCCACGATGAACATGGCCGCAATGGTCACAACGATGCCCTGCACGACGCCCCAAAAAATAAAAGCATGCTGATAGCCGGAAGCCTTGATCATTTTTTCGATCGGAGCGACGGTCACCGCGGTACCGATACCATAAGCCCCCGACACAATGCCGGCGCAAAGTCCGCGGTGATCAGGAAACCACTTCAGGACGTTGCCAGTACAGCCGCCGTAAACGGCGCCGGCTCCGATTCCACCAATGGCATACCAGGTATAAAGTCCGGTCGTCGTGTAGGAGTACCCCGAACCGATCCAGCCCGCGCCCACCAGCAGGCCGCCGATGCCGATGACCAGCCGCGGCCCGAGGCGATCAATCAGATATCCTTCGAACGGCACCAGCCAGGTTTCACAGAAGATGAATGCGGCAAATGCGATTTGCACCGCCGCCAAGGTGGTGTGCAGGCTTGAGGTTAAGGGTTTGGTGAATAGCGTCCAGGCATATTGCAGGTTCGCGATCGCCATCATCGCGACAATGCCGGCACACATTTGAACCCAGCGGTTCACAATCTTGGGTTCGTTACGAACAGAGGGGATCGCGTTCGTGGCCATGGGCACACTCCAATAAAATTGTAAGAATTGGTCTTCTATGCTCGCTACACACTCCAAGCCGGAAAGAATCCGGGTAAATGAAAAAACCGCCGCCCCTTTTTGGGGCGGGCGGGTTATTCAGCTTCGATTTCCTTCTGGAGGGGAATAATTCCCGGTACCAGCCACTTATTCCACATTTCATCGATCTTGCTCTGGAAGTAATCGATGTCATCATCGATGAAATGTGCGAACCTTCCCTGCTTCAGCAAGTAGTCGCGGACAGGCAGACGTTTGAAGCGGCCGCTAGCAATCTGCTCGGTCTTGCCATAGAGCTTCAGCTTGCCGTTTTCGACCTCGTACAGCGGCCAGATGCCTGTGTTGACTGCCAGTTCACCCAGTTCGAACGAAAGTACGGGATCGAAGTCCCAGCCTTTCGGACAGGGATTGAGGCAGTGAATGAAGGTGGGACCGCCGATCGACAATGCCTTGCGAACATTGTTCATCGCCTGCAGTGGATAAGACGTGGAGATCGTCCCCACATACTTGACCGTGGGATGGCCCACCAGCATCAGAGGCGCGACGTTCTTCTTCCAGCGGTGATTCATGATGCGTTTTATTTTTCCGGGCGTGCTGAACGAGGTGTTGACGCCATAGGGCGAGGTCCCGGAGATCTGGATATCAGTATTGGCGTACGACTCGTTGTCGTACATCAGGATGAGCAGGTTGTAATCGGGATGGCACATGGTGGCCGAAATCGCGCCCAAACCCATGTCCGCCCCGCCGCCATCTCCGCAGAAGGCAATGACGTTGATGGGTTCGTCCTTCATCACGCCCTTGCGCATCTGGACACGGAATGCCGCGGCTGCTCCCAGTGCGCTGGAGCCGGAGCTTCCAAGTTGCGTATGCATCCAGGGAAGGCCCCACGGGGTGGCGTAATAAGAGGTGTTCGCTACGTACATGCACCCGGTGCTGCCCAGAATGACGGTTCTCGGTCCCGCGGCCTTCGCCATCAGTTTCATGATTTGCGCAGACTCGCAGCCTTGGCAGGTGCGGTGGCCGGACGTGTAGTACTCCTCGTGTGGAACCTTCTTCACTCCCTTGAAGGCTTCCAGGTTTTGCGTCGGTTTTTCGTCTACAAAAGTGCTCATGGTCATTATCCTTTCCGGCTCTGGAAACGCGTCGAAACGCGTTATCCCCGCAGCCCGATCCACTGGGTCAGGGGTTGCGCTTTCCCTTTTGCTGCCTGGAACACCACATCGGTCATCGCTTCCACGTCGGGTACCGTGACCTCGCGGCCGCCCAGTCCGCCAATGAATCCGATTACTGGCGGTCGGGTGCTGCTCCCGGTGTACATGGCCGACCGAACCTCCGTCGCCATCACGCCACTCAGATTCGGCGAACCAAACGAGAAATCGCGATCGATGACGCCGACGGCCTTGAAGCGCTCGAGGCACTTGGCAAGCTCCGGACCGGCAAATGGCCGGAACCAGCGCAGGCGAACGAACCCGACTTTCTTCCCTTCCGCGCGCAGTTTACGAATCGCGACCTTGACTGGCGTCGAGAGTGTGCCCATGCCCAGCAGCACGACTTCCGCGTCTTCCGTCATGTACTCTTCGAAAAACGGATTGCCGTACTTGCGTCCGAAGGTGCGCTCGAATTCGGCATAGACTTCGCGAATCACGTCGCATGCGATCTCGGTGACCGCGTAGTTCTGCCGTCGAATCTCCATCACCCAGTCCTCATTGACCTGTGGGGCCACTGAGATGACGTTGTCGGGATGAAGCAGAAGATCACCGCGGTCATAGCGAGGCAAAAATTTCTTGACCTGCTCCGCCGCCGGGATTTTTACTAGGGCTTGCGAGTGTGTGAGAAATGCGCCGTCGCAGCTGATGGCCAGGGGCACGAACATGCGGCGGTCTTCTGCTACACGATAGGCAATCAGGGCCGTGTCCAGCGCTTCCTGCGCGCTATCCACCCAGGTCAGCATCCAGCCTAGATCGCGAACTGCCAGCGCGTCGTTGTGCTCCACACCGAATGCACCCGGGTCGTCGAGCGCACGGTTTCCCACCATGCAAACCAGGGGGACGCGCAGAGCCGGGGTGACGGTCAGCGCTTCCATCGCGTACATCCAGCCGACGCCGCTTGAACCGCAGAACACACGCGCTCCGCAGACGGACGCGTGCTTCACGATTTCGAATTGTGAATGTTCGCCCTCCGCCACAATGTATTCGCAGTCCATTTCACCATCCGCTACCAACTGGCTGATGTACTGCATCACCGTGTCGTAGGGCCGGATTGGATAAGCGGTGACCACATCCACGTTGGCCAGTTTGCAGGCAATGGCAATGGCTTCGGCGCCCGTGATCAAAGCTTCCTGCTCGTTGCTTTTCTTCGTTTCCTCAACCGGTAATGTTACTGTCGCCATTTCAATCTCCTTGTCTTCCGGCTGCCCGCCGGGCCGCTAACCTTTCTTTGCGATTTCGAGGGCCTCGGGAGCCTGTTCCTGATACTGTCCGCGATAACGGAATCCGTGCGACCGCTTCTCGATCGGCTCGGCCTTCGCAATCGTGGTTTCCAACCATTTCAGATAGGCATCTTTGTCTTCCCTGAACTTTGCCCACTGGCTGTCGTTGTCGTGGAACGCGGACTCGTTCACCATGGAAATGCAGTTCTTCACCGGGCAAACTTCCTCGCAAATGCCGCAACCGCAGCACGCCTGGAGGTTCGCATCGTAGGTTCCGTCTGGAGTGACATCGAAAGACGCATCCGGACAATTCAGCCAGCACAGTGTGCATTTGGTGCAGGTAGAGAAGTTGACGACCGGGCGCATGGTCCGCGTGGAGTACTTCTTGAACAACTCGTTCCGGGCCGGCCGGAAACCGCCGATCTTTCCGCTCACAGGATCCGCATACGGACCGCCCTGTGGCTGGCCCTTGATGGATACGCCACCGCGCATGTCCTCCCAGCGGGGCTTGCCGAATGAAAATAACTTTTCAGGATTGCCCTCGCCCGCTTTCACCTCAACGGTGGCGAAGCGCGCAAAGGCGGTGTGAGCTGAAGTCACCTTCAGGGAGTTCTTCAGCTTTTCGAGGATGAATTTCTCCACCGACGCCAGGCTAAACAGCTCGGGCACCGCCTTGGCGATCGCGCCCAGGACGCGCACATCGGTGTGGTCGTCTTTATAAACCCACATCCCGGAGAAGCTGGTCACGCCCTTCAGAATTCCCAGCTTGTAAGGCTCTTCCCGGCGGTGGATATTCTTGAGCAGAGAGGGCGCGTCTTCCAAAGAAACGACCAGGAGAGTGTGCCCGGGTTTCAGAGCGCGATGCGCCGGCTGCAGTCCGTACCATGCCCACGACTCAGCGCCCTTGCAGAGCGTGTCATCGAGAACGACCGTCAGGTCCACCTGCTTCGGCTCGTATTGCGCCATTCCGGCTTCGAGTGTCTGCTCGTCGTAGGCGACGATGGCAAAACTCTTCGCTGGAATGCCATTGCGTTCCGGAGAATCTCCATAACGGCCGAACGAAATACCCAGTTTGCCTTCGTTGTGCGCAGCCAGGACAATGCCGCGCGTGATGTTCTTCGCGAGAGTCTTTTGGAAGACTCCTCGATAAATGACTTCGACCGCGAATAGTTGACCCATTTGGCAACCTCCATTCTCTTAAAGCTTTTTCAGTACGATGTTTTCGATTTCCTGCAAGTGCCGGCGCATGGCCGCCTCGGCGCCGGAGGCGTCGCCCCGCTTTAGGGCAGCTAGAATTCGGCGGTGCCCCGCCAGCGACTTTTCCTGTCGCCCTTCCACTTGCAACGACTGCTCCCGCGTATCCCGCAACAAATCCATCAGCACATCCACTACTTTCAAGACCGCGCTGTTTTCGGACGCCAAGGCGATGGCGTAGTGAAACTCGGAGTCTTCTTCGATTCCGAGCTCTCCCGCGCGCACCTTCGCCTCCTGTCGTTGAAGAATGGCCTCCATATCCGCAATCGCTTTGCAAGAAGCTTGTAGAGCGGCTCGGCGAGTCAAGGCCGGTTCGATCATCCTGCGCACGTCGACCAAGTCGGCGACCATTTTTCGTTTCTCAAGCAGCGCGGAAGCGAGCGGATTGGCTGGGGCCGCGGCAGGGTTACAAACCACTGTGCCGATGCCCTGGCGTGGCTCGAGCAGGCCCATCAGTTCCAGGGAGCGAATGGCATCCCGGACGGAGCTGCGGCTCACTCCCAGCATCCGAACCAATTCCCGTTCGGGAGGCAGAAGATCGCCCGGCTTCAGTTCTTCCGCAATGAGCCGGTCCAAGTGCTTGGCAACCTCCTGATAGACCTTATTTCTATTTCTGGGGAGTACCTCGAACTTCGCGGGTGCTTCAGTGACTGGCACGGGGGTTGGTCTGATGACTGACCAATCCACTTCAGACCCGAATCCAAAATGGCGCAAGGATGCAGATCACATCGCGACGTGACGCGGGTCTTCCCCTGGTGACGTTCAGTTCCCAGATCAGGCGGCGGCTTCGTAGAGAAGGCGATGGACGAACGCGTCCTGGCCCAGTTGAAAACCCTTCATGGGGATCCTCGTTGCCGCTCGGTACCTGCGTGGCCGGGGGTGTGTCAGTGACTGTTATCACAGGCCGGGAGACTTGCTGGCGGTAGCGATCATTCCTTCCTAGTACTCTGCGGTCGCCTTCTGCAACTGGGGCAAACCGCCCGTGGAGTCGAGCCACACATCCAGAGCGTCTTTCTGGTCCCCTAATCTTGCTTTCCAGAAGCCGCGAAACTCCGCGGTCCCGATGGACTTTCCGTTGTAGGCTTGGAAGAAATCCCGTGAGTCTTGAAAGAATTTACCGTCACCCAGGGCGTGCCGCAAGTAGTCGAGCATCAATGACCCCTTGTAATACCGGATCACGAAGCCGGAGCCGTCGAAAGGCACGGTGGACAAAGAGGGTGCGTTGGCCGGTAGCTCACGAACTCTTTTCCGGTATGTTTCGAGCACACTGTCAGATTGCTGTTCCGACACGATCTTTTGTACGGCTATCACTGAAAAGTATTCCGCAAATGCTTCGTTGATCCAGTCTCCTTGTCCGGCGCCGAAATTCCACCAAAAATGCGCGATCTCATGAGCGATGTCCTGAAAGAGGGAGAATTTCGGATCATTCGCGAGCTCCTTTAGAGTGAGACCTTCTGAAGTAACGATCATGCCCGGCCTGGCGATTCCTGCCCGCCCCTGGCCTTTTCGTTTCGGCGAATACACGTGTTTGATGGTCCCGGCGGGAATCGTCGTCTCGCCCAGACGATCCGCGAAGAGCTTCATCACATCCGCGATCTGGCGCATTTCACTTTCAACGAAAGTGTCGGGCATCTGCGTGTAGTAAATCTCAATGGCCACATCAGACAGGCGAGTTGATTTCTCTTTGTAGTTTGGAGAGGCCGCAATCAAGATGTCAGTGTCTCTCGGAGAAGACCATCGCGTGATCGATCTCCCATATTCGACTCGCTGCTCAAGTTTCTTCCCGGAGCAAATTGCAACCCAACCCTCAGGAAGAGAAACCTGCAGTTTGATCTCGAGGGGGTGCCCCATCACAAAAAACTGGGGGTACCATGAGGAATAATTTGCAAGCTCAACCAGGCGTGAGTTGACCTGGTCGTCGAGTGCCAGCTCCGTGCCGCCACACTTCCCCAACCGTATCGTGATCACTCCAGGCAACTGCTCCGTGAATACGTGGATGCCCGCCTCGAATTGGATAACGTGGGTGTTGACGCGAACCGCTTCGGTCAGGCCTTGAGCCGATCCAAGCAGCTTCAGGAAGAACTGTGGCTCGATGCTGCCGCGGTTGCACAAAATGATCGAACAGCCATCACCGCCGTTTACGTCAATTCCCTCAACGAAACCATCGACCTTCACGAGAAGCGAGTTGCAGCTTTTGAGAACCGCGTTCCAAGACCGGTTTGGCTTCTCATTATTTTCACTTCCCTGATTGCGGTATTCACGCGCGGTTCTACACTTGCGTCTCGCTTTTGGTTGACGCTGATTCTTGTCCCTATCACCGTCGCGATTGTCGTCGCCCTGATCGCTGATCTCGACACTCCTGGCCGCGGTCTGATCCGGCTGGATCAGCGTGCCCTGCAGCGCCTGAAAGCCGACATCAACGTCGAACCTGCAAAGTAGAATCGAGGAACTCCTTCGAGGGTGTTTCTGCTAGGAATCTCCTTTGTAAGTTATTGAAAGTTCGTTCGCCGAAGATGCTGAAATTCAGCGAATTACTACTCTTGTTCCTTTTTCAACAGCCACGCCTGATTTCAACAGGTTGGAAGTTTCACTCTACAGTTAACCCAACGCACGCCCTGACCTGAGCACTGCACAAGCTGTACGGAGACAACTGGCACTTCTCCTAGTCGAAAAACCCTCCCATGTTCTGTTTCACTTGGCGGGAGGGCATCCCAATGAGGTTCAGAATAATCGCTTCAAGCCTTGCAGTGATCTTGTTGGCTAGTGGTTTGGCCAGTGCTGGAGACTCACCCGACAAAAAACGGGAAAAGACTCGCAAGATGGCAGGTAAAACTCTCCAAGAACTGTACAAGCTGCAACCCACAGCTCAGGCGGCTATCCAAAAGTCGGCTGGCTACGCCGTGTTTAACAATATGGGAACGAACCTACTCCTGTTGAGCACGGCTCGTGGCGCCGGAGTTGCCGTCAA
>DATMQI010000112.1:0-272653 GCA_035567135.1 Terriglobales bacterium | reverse complement strand
TCTCTATGGCGCAACCCAGGACGGTGGAGGGTCCTGTTTCTGTGGAGTTGTATTCAAGCTCGACAAGAGGGGCCATGAGTCCGTCCGACACAGCTTCACGGGAAACCCTGACGGTGCCTATCCCGAACTTGGGCTGACAGGCGACGGAGCAGGCGATCTCTATGGTGTTACCTACGCCGCTGGTGGCTCCACGAATTGCTATGGCATCGGCTGCGGTTCAGTCTTCAAGGTGGATGCGAGCGGCCATGAGACTGTGCTCCATGGCTTCACGGGAGGGAGTGACGGGAGAATACCTTTCGGGGGACTGATTCTGGACAAGTCGGGAATCTTCATAATACCGCCCCTGTGGGCGGCGATTTGTCATGCGGCCAGGGCGCCGGTTGCGGCGTGGTCTTCAAGTTAACCCCTTAGAATAATCAGGCGGTGAAGCACGAGCGGACGTTCCGTTCAACGGGTGAGGCTGCTGTGGATTGCCTCCTAAACAGCGAATCTCCCTTAATCTTCTGCGTCTGGCATGGGGAACCCATCGTTGGTTGTCCGATATTTCTGGAAAAGGGCCTTTATTTGCTTTCCGCACGGGTCTGTATGGAGCGTTTCTCATAGCGAGCTCTGCCAAGCGTCTCAGCACTGGCCGCGTGACGTTTGACTGGGACAATCATTTCGCTCACGGCTTTGATCGCTTGACTCCGTTTCTCGATGTCGACGTGGCTAACTCGGTTCCTGACACCCGATTTCTGCACCGTCCCTACACTTCCCTCGGCACGCTGACGCACTTTGAGGGCGGCTCTGAGCTCGGCGCAAGGGGCCACCCTCGCAAGCGAACCATTCACGGACGTGTCCGCCACGCCCACCCAGGACAAAGGGAAAGGCCGGCATTGCGTGCATAACTAAGCGGGCACGCAGGCCACTCAGTTGGTTTGCGTGCAAAAGTGTGTGTAAAGCTCTTCACTCCGACCCGTAATGTGTTCTCCATTTGTACAAATGCTGGACAAGGGCATTTCTTCACAATCCATCCCGAAGAGGAAGAGAAGCAAGAAAAGAACCCGACCGGGTCCGCTGTGGGTTAGGCATCGAAGTCGCGGTTGCGCGCATCGGACGTACTGGAATGTTCGCCTGTCGTCAGTTTGTACTTTATCACCCGATCCTTTCCGCAGTCACAACCAGGACCGTGACAGGGACCGTACACGTAGCAGTCGGTCACTGCCGAAATTGAAATCCCTGCCGCACGATAGTGTATAAGAGCCATTTCTAAAGCTTCCCAATGGTTGAAACAGTCACACCCGTATATGTAGGCCGCTCCATCGACGACAACTCCAATGCAATATAGATCCTTGACAGGATCGCTTTTGCTGACAAGATCAAACATTATTCTAGCTCCTTCCTTTGTAGATCAGATCGAGGGACTTTTATCCTCTATTTACTAATACCGACAGCCAGCCCCGTTTTGGGGGTTCGCGACTAATTTTTTTCTGGGAAATCTCGACCGTCGTCCGAGCCAAAAGTAAGCTCCGCTGAGTATTGTCAGCAAATCTTGCCAATTGGCGGATCCGACAACGCGAAGCGCACCTAAAAGCCGACACCAGAGCCGCCACCGGGGGAGCGGCGTAGCATGCTCCCAGAATAGACCGATTTCCACGGCCGACGCTCGCTTTGACAGGAAGGCACCCGACACACCACCCAGCTTTTGCGTAACTCAAGTCAACCGGCGAATTCGCTAAAATCTCACAAAGACAGGCAAAAATCGGCTTACGTAAATTATTTCTTCACACGGAATGACGCTTCGCCGCTACAGAACTCCTGTTATAGGTGCCCACGATTGTTAGCCAAGCGGAAGGAGAATGGATGGACGGTTCAAGAAAGCCCCCACATTAGAAGAACTCATGAACGGATGTGCAGTGTCGCCGCGCCGGCCGGGCGAGGTGCCACACGTGGCACAAATGGAAGAACTAGGATGTCAGAACCGAGCCCCCTTGTCGTTGTCAGCGAAGAAATCAACGATTTTTCCTTACGATACTTGGCGAGCGATCAGTGCTGGCTCACTCGGAGGGAAGGGGAGCAGAGGATCAAAAAAGCTGTGTGGGCTTTGCGCAACTTAATCGAAGAGGGGTGCAAGGAAGCCGGCCTTCGCTAGGAACTCCGGCCCGCGGCACTTCGAACTCGACGGTACGCCGGGTCGTATTGCGGGACTGGGGCGGGAGTTCGCGACTTTGAAAGAACTCAGATGGAACTGGAAGGGGGCGGCCCGACAGTGACGGCCCCAATACTCGTCCGCTCAACGCAGGGCAGACGTCTACGCATTTGGCAAAGGGTCGGGTGATACTGAGCCACCGGAATATGCTGGAACGTGTTCCGAGCACGTGACAGGCTCACAGCGTTCATAGGAATGTTGCAGCGAGCCCAGGCGTGAGAACACTTGAAGGCAGATCAAACAACGCCTTTCGTTCGGGCTCATGTAGAGGTACACCTTTCCTACGGAATCATTCTTCTTCGACGACTGAGTAGCCATAGTTTTCAAAATGCTCAAACTGAGATGGTGCGGCTGGAAAACACGTACCCGGGTGTGCCGATCTTCTGCATAGAAATACGGTCCCTGTAAACGGTGAGCACCCTGAACCGAGTGCCCTGTTATCCGGAATTGCGCAGCTGGCTGCTATCAACTACTCCTCCGAGAGGTCGACTCGGCATTGTGCGCGATGATGCAGTTGTATATGTCCTTGGTGATTTTCTGAGTGTTGAAGACATGTCCGATGAGTTGCCCATTGCGATTGCGAACGGCTTCCGAGCCGTCCGGATAACCGCTGGTTACGGTGCCGCAGATCCGATCCCCAGAATCACGGACGAAGCGTGTCTTCAAAGCCATGCTGAGCCTCCGCTCTTTGGGTGTGGGGACTCATATTCTACCTTCTCGGTCTGAATTTTAGGTATCAACAGGCAGACTTTTTGAGCTGCAAAATCAATTACTTGTGAAGGGCATCAAGCCGTCGTAAGCCGTCCACTAATTTAGCGCCAGATAGACTCGATCGTCGCTTGCATATCCTTGTCTTCTGGCAGGTCGTCCAGCCGGCAACAGACTACTTCCCAACGCATCGAAGCGCGCAACTCCGTGATTTCCCTTGGAGTGTTCTGGTTGCCGGCGGAGGTGTTAGTCTCCTGAGAACTTCGGCCACCGTGAGTAAGACTCAAACGACACCGACAGCCGGGTTTGCCTAGTTATTAAAGATCGGTCGATGCCAATCGGGGGTATCGCCCGAGCCAAAGGACGAGCATCGATGTTAAGTCTTTGGGGCCAGGGCATCAGGGACGAATACCCTAAGTTTCGCAAGAACCTGCAACCCGCGAAGCGATCGAAGACAGGATCAAAGAAAGTCCGAAATTAAAGTAAAAGTTTTCTCGCCACACTAAGCCCCCGATTGTTACTAACCAGAATGAGGTCGAGTTACTCCTGTAACTCAAATTCGACGAAGAGTCTTGCAGTCGTCGACGAGTGGCGTTTTGATTAACAAAGGTTACCTTGAGAGGACTATGCCAGAGCCACCTGACGCTTCGCCCGACGATTCCAGCGGCGGGAATGAAGCGCAAAGTCAAGCGCCGGAAACAAAAGGCCCGGATAATGCTGCTGAGACCGCGAGTCGGTCGAATGGAGAACAAGTCCCGAAAAAGCTACCTGACGTAGAGATGCAGGGTAGCGATGAGTCGAGCGGTGAGACTAGCCCGAACGATCAACATGGCTCATATGATGCACAGGCACCCGTTGACTATGCTTCAACTAATTACCCGGGATCCGATTCTGAATCGCCAGGAGACGAATCTAAAAAGCACTATTCTCTCTCCGGTTCTGAATTCTTCGAAGACGAATCTAACTACGACTATGTTGATAGAACCTCCTACCGGCCGCCGTTGACGCCTGCGCCGATGGTAGAGCTGACGCGCCCGCATCCCGCTCACATACAAATCGATGTCATTGTAGCGGACGAAGACAGGTTCCGCTGGCTGGATTTGGACGATCCCGAAAGGCGATGTCACCCAGTGCCCGACATGCCACCCGCGCTCTACCGATCACTAACTTTGCCAACCGGTTGGCACAGGTTCGGATCCTGTCGCCAGCTGTTCGATGATATTCTCGTCTTCCTGAAGAACCACACCCTGCTTTCGGATGACGAAGCAAGAATTCTTACTTACTGGTCGATAGCTACGTGGTTCCCAGATTTTTTATCGTTTCTCCCCTCGGCGGTGATTACAGGAACAGCCGCTGTTGCAGAACCGGTATTTCGGGCTTTG
This sequence comes from Terriglobales bacterium, assembly GCA_035567135.1. GTDB lineage: Bacteria > Acidobacteriota > Terriglobia > Terriglobales > Acidobacteriaceae > JABDBE01. The sequence continues at coordinate 268,375 of DATMQI010000112.1, read as the reverse complement.
GCGGCGATTTGCCGAAGACCAGTATTACTCGCTGGCATCGACCCTGGGGTGCTGCGTGCACCTTGGTTGGGAAAGTTGATGCCCACTTTACTGATTCGTGCGCCACAGCTGAACAAGCGAATGGGGACGTTGCTTGATGCCTCCACTCGGCCCGGCTATCTAATGGCTACCGGCAAAGACATGCAGCCATTCTATTGCCCAAAGTGTATTTATTTGGGAGACCCCGTGGATCGGTCCCTGATTCCGAGCAGCATACAAATTCACGTCAGCAGTAAGTCAAGAAGATTGGCCTACCCATCGCCGACCTCAGAAGTCATAGAGACCTTCCAGAATAAATTGCTCCTTTACCGGTTTCTGGGTCGCGAAAACGTTGCAGCTTCTAAGTTTCGCGTACATGGGTTTCGCCCGGAAGTCTGTGCTATCGCCGAGTCGCTGGGGGCGATAATCGTGGACGATCTTCTACTACAGCACGACATCATAGACTTGCTGAGAGAACGTGACGAGCAGTCAGGAGTCGATCGAGCCAGCGGTCGCAACGGGATTGTTGTCAGAGCGGTTCTCTCGCTCTGCCATGAGCCTGATTTGCAGCAAGCGTACGTCCGTGATATCGCCTCTGCGGCGAACCGGATCTATGTCGAAGAGGGAGAATCACTGAAAATGAGCAGTGAGACTGCGGGGCACATATTAAGATCACTCGGTCTCTATAGCCGTCGATTAGGTAGTGCGGGAAGAGGACTGGTGCTTGACAAGTCTATACGATCTCACGCACACAGACTGGGCCATGCTTATGAGGTACTCCCACCAGAGCCTGCTTGTGGGCACTGTCATGAACTGCAAGGCACACTATCTGAAGAGCTTATGTAGGATGTGCAGGTTGTGAAGGTTTTCTTGCGATGGCATCATGCACCACGATGTAGAGGGGAACCGAAGTGCTCACGCCGCGATATGGCCTTTTGAGCTTGGTAATGCATTGGTGGCCGCAGAGCGAGGGAAGCGCATCACTGTGGCACAAGGGACAACATTGCTTAGGCGTATCGTCCGAGCTTCCGATTTTCGGTTGAGATATCGGCGACGTTCCTCTTCCGGCCGCAAGGATCTAGGTCTGGCGCCAGCATTCTCGGTAAAAGCAATCTGCGTTGGCGATCTCAAGAGTAATAGACCTTCTTGCGCTTTTACAATACAAAATGACTATTATGACCATAACGCCGATTCGGCGGAGGCGGCCAATGAGCACGCAGACATGGACGGTGGCAGAGGCGAAGGCTGAGTTCAGCGAATTGATAGACAAGTCAAAATCGGAGGGGCCCCAAAAGATCACGAAGCACGGTCGCACCACAGCGGTGGTCGTTGGGGCTGAGGAATGGGAACGCAAGGCCGAGCGGAAAGGCAATCTCGCGGAGTTCCTAGCCGCATCCCCACTGCGGCGTTCCGGGCTGAAGCTCAAGCGCCTCCCAGTGCGCCTGCGCAGAGTTGAGCTATGAAGTTTCTTTTAGACACGAACGTCATAACTGAACCGATGAGAGCACGGCCAAATGCGGGGGTGCTCATATGGCTCGCCGAAGTGGACGAAGACAGCGTTTTTCTTAGTGTCGTGACTATCACAGAATTACGCTATGGCATTGAACGACTCGCTATCGGCAGGCGTCGTGACCATCTCGATAAATGGCTACGGAAGGATCTGGGCTCGCGGTTTAAGGGAAGAATTCTGCCGGTTGACCTTGGGATAGCCGATGCCTGCGGCAGCCTTGTGGCCCGGAGTGAATTGGTGGGCCGGCCGATAGAACCTCGAGACGCGTTTATTGCTGCTACCGCGGAGGTCCACGGCCTGACTCTCGTCACGCGCAACGCTTCTGATTTCGAGGTAACGGTGAAGGCTATTGTGACACCATGGATCTAGCAGGCTGCTGAAGAATTGGTGTGCAGCGCGGTTTTCTTTCTCTTTCTCATCGTTTGTGATGTTGGAAACTCGATTTGCGAAGGTTAACAACGCGTTTTCTGCTACGGCTAGAGGTCGGCAGGTCTCTGAAGGAGCCAATGAACGAAGAGGTGAAGGCAGTAAGGGTTTCTAAATCGATGAGATAACGAAACGCATCGAGGGACGTTGAAGCCCACGGTTGCCTCCACATGCTGCATCGGCTGTTTCGGTGATCCACAGGGGCTTCCCAGGTTCAAAGCGGTCGCGAAGAAACAGATGCACCAACGCCATGTCGGAGCCCAAACCACTCAGTTGTCCTTGCCCGATCGAACTAGCGATTGACCAGTTTCTGCAGGTTCTCCGGGTACCGAGCTCCCTGCACAGGAATCTTCGCAGTAGCGCTATCGATTTGGCGGAGATCGTCGAGTGTTAGTTGAATGGCAACGGCGCCGATGTTTTCTTCCAGCCGGTGCACCTTCGTTGTGCCGGGGATGGGAACCATCCAAGGTTTCTTGGCGAGAATCCAGGTGAGCGCGATCTGCGCGAGTGTCGCCTTCTTCCGTTCGGCGATCTTGCTGAGCAAATCTACCAGGGCCTGATTCGCTCTGCGGTTCTCCGGCGTGAAGCGAGGGACGATATTACGAAAATCGGTTTTATCGAACTTCGTTTCCTCGTTGATCTTGCCCGTGAGGAATCCTTTTCCTAAGGGGCTAAATGGAACGAATCCGATCCCGAGTTCCTCGAGTACCGGTAATATTTCGGCTTCGGGCTCTCTCCACCAGAGTGAATATTCACTCTGGAGTGCCGTGACTGGATGGACTGCGTTTGCGCGGCGGATCGTTTGCGCGCCTGCTTCAGAAAGGCCGAAGTGCTTCACCTTACCTTGCTGAATGAGTTCCTTCACCGCTCCGGCGACGTCTTCGATGGGAACGTTCGGGTCAACTCGGTGCTGGTAGTACAGATCGATGACGTCAGTCTTGAGCCGTTTGAGCGAGCCCTCGGCCGCTTCCTTGATGTGCTCCGGCCGACTATCCAGGGCAGTCCACTTGCCTCCGTCCTCCGGATTGGGCGCCCAGCCGAACTTCGTTGCGATCACCAACTGACCGCGGAATGGAACAAGAGCTTCGCCCACGAGCTCTTCGTTCGTGAATGGACCGTAGACTTCGGCGGTATCGAAAAATGTGACGCCGCGTTCGACAGCCGCTCGAATCAGCGAGATTCCTTCTTTCTTGTCCACGGCGGGCCCTAAGCCGAAACTCAGTCCCATGCAGCCCAGCCCCATGGCTGATACCTCCAGATTGCTTTTTCCAAGCTTGCGTTTTTGCATTGTCTTCTCTCCTTACTAATTAGTTTTCCTCACAAATGGGCCCAGTTTACGATGCTGCTCTTGCACGCTGTTGTTCGCGCCAACGAGACGGGGGAACTCCTTCCCAATGGCGGAAAGCGCGAACGAATGAGTTTCCGTCCTCGTATCCGAGAAGGTAGGCAGCCTCATTCAACTCGAGGACGGAGTTATTGAGGTAGTGGCGAGCAAGCTGGTGACGAGCTTCCTCTAAAACGCGCTGAAAGCTGGACCCTTGGTCTTGCAAACGACGCTGCAGAGTACGGGAACTGATATGTAGCGCATCGGCGATGTCCTCGACGTTGGGACGCCGGCCAGTGAGTTTCTGTTGTATCGCTATGCGGACGCGCTCGACAAAGTTGTCGTCGCTGGTCTCCTGCTTCAGTTCTTCCTCAAACTGCGGTGCAAGCATTCCCAGAAGCTCGGCATTCCGCGTGACGAACGGTCTCTGCGAATCGACGGCGCGAAACACGATCCCATTGCGTGAACCTCCGCAGAATACGGGGCAGCCAAAGTGGCGCTCAATGGCTCTTACGTGCGGCCGAGGCTGAACGAACTCCACGCGTAATGGCGACAGGCGCGTGCCCGTGCCGTGGCGAGCGACCGAGAGCACCCAGGCGAAGCAGCAGTCGTTCAGCACCGGAGGCTCGACTTCGTCAGCGAGAAGCCAGTGGAACTGGATGCTCCACTCTTCGTCGTCTTTTTCCTGCTGGATCTCTTCCGGGCACGTGAGCTGCTTATAGCGAGCCACCTGGTCTATGGCTGAGCCGAGGTTCTCTGATGAGAGAGCGGCGACACCGATGGGATGGAACCGTTCGACCCTATTTTCTGTGCCGAGGAGGAGACCAATCGCTGGATTGGTGCTGATTTCCCCGATGGCGCGCCATAAGGCGAAAAGTTCCTCAGTCTTCAAAAGCACGCGCGGTTCTTTGCTATACCCCAGTGGGAGTCCCGCCCTCCGGAGGACCGTAGCTGCGCTGACTCCCAATTCTTCCAGCTTCTGGAATGTGCTGCCAGACACGCGAAAGTGCTTATTCATGAGTTTACTCAGACTTGAGAGAATCCATATCGATGGAGAAGCGATACTTCACATCGGACTTAAGCAGTCTCTCGTAAGCTTCATTGACCTTCTGGATCGGGATGACTTCAACGTCGGCGGTGATATTGTGCTTCCCGCAGAAATCGAGCATCTCCTGGGTTTGGGCGATGCCGCCGATATTCGAGCCTGAAAAACTGCGGCGCCGCATGATCAAGCTAAAGGCAGTGACGGCGAGAGGCTTCGCCGGCGCTCCGACAATCGTCAGGTTGCCATCGCGGCGGAGCAAGTTGATATAGGCGTTGATGTCATGATCGGCGGAGACGGCATCGAGAATGAAGTCGAAACTCTCCGCGTGCTTTTGCATCTCGTCGGCATTACGGGAGACAACGACGTCATCGGCCCCGAGCCGGCGTGCATCTTCCCTTTTTTTCGGTGAAGTCGTGAAAACAACGACATGGGCTTCGAGCGCATGCGCAAATTTCACGGCCATGTGGCCCAGTCCCCCGAGGCCGACCACGCCAACTTTCTTGCCCTTGGTGACGCCCCAGTGGCGCATCGGCGAGTAAGTTGTGATTCCAGCACAGAGGAGAGGTGCGGCTCCGGCGAGGTTCAGATTTGAGGGGACGCGGAGGACAAACCTCTGATCGACAACAATGCTATCGGAGTAGCCCCCATAGGTGACGCCTCCGAGGTACTTGTCCGGGGAATTGAAAGTCAGTACCAGGTTGGGGCAGAACTGCTCAAACCCCGCTCGGCACTCCGGACACGTGGCGTCCGAATCGACCAGGCAGCCAACCGCGACGAGGTCGCCCAGCTTGAATTTCGTAACCGCGGAGCCGACCTTGGTTACGCGGCCTACGATCTCATGGCCCGGAACAATCGGGTAAACCGTAGGCATGAACTCGCTCCACTCATTACGTACCGAGTGAAGATCAGAGTGGCAAATGCCGCAGAACAGGATTTCGATCTGTACGTCGTGTTCGGTTGGGTCACGCCGCGGGATCGTGGTGGAGGCTAGCGGCGATGTCGCGCTAGCAACAGAGTAAGCTCTTGTGTTTCGCATGTACTCAATATAGATGTTCGCCGCGTACTCAGATATGCAAAACCCGCCATTGTGCATTCAGAACCCGCCAAATGCCGGGAATGGCTCGGTGAGGTGAGCGGAGCCACGAGCGTAGGCACAGTCCAGGTTCCCGCTTTTGCGGTGAGCGCCCTTGGAACAAAAATGCCGAACTACGCGACGGGTGGCAACGCACTCAATGGCAAGCTGTTCAACGTTCGTGATCCTGCGCGTCCTGTGCATGTTGCCTCCGGGTACAGGCTCGTAACTGCGAGTACATTAAGCACGCCTGACTGTAGGGAGAGTCGGACGACAGACAGCGATGCATTGCTCACAGGGCGCGGCTCGGACACCCCCTGAGTCCAATGGGTTAAGTTCACTTCATGTTGGCAAAGAGATCTCAGTCAGACAAGTTACGAACGTAAGCGAGCATCGACCAATATGGAGAACAGACAAGATTGGGAAGAGACCCGGAACTGCAAGACGTCAGTCCGACGCACTCCTAAAATCCGAAACCTCGGCCGCTTGTGCGGCCCACAAGTGCTGGGCAGCATAGGCGCGCCACGGACGCCACACCTCCGCACGGTCGAGAAGAGTGACGGGGCTTGGCCGGATTCCGTCCATCACGGCAGCCCCGCGCAGTAAGCCCAAATCGGACGCGGGAAAAGCATCCGTCTCGCGCAGGGCCCGCAAGGCGATGTAGTGTGCGGTCCAGTCGCCCACTCCTCGAATCGATCGCAAGCGTCGGATTGCCTCCTCGATGGTTCCAAATGGGCGAAACAGATTGGGGTCTGTCGCAGCTGCTTCTGCCAAGGCCCTCAGCGAGAATTGGCGCGCCGCCGGCATACCGAGCGCGAGAGTCTGCGCCCGGATGAGGTGTTCAGGTCGCGGAAACAGGTGCGTTAACTTCGGGTGGCGGACGGAATCTTTTGGCATAGGCTTGCCATGGATCGCAACGAGCTGACCCGCGAGCCGGCTTGCCGCCGCGACACTGATTTGCTGGCCCAGGATCGCACGCACTCCTAATTCAAAACCGTCCCACCCGCCTGCAGCGCGTAGCCCAGGACGCCGCGCCACCAAACGCGCCAGCCGCGGATCGGATGAGAGATGTGCATTGATCGTTTCGATGTCCGCCCCGGTATCGAACAAACGACGCACACGGGCCACGGTCGCGGGCAGAGATTGAACCTTGGATATGTGGATGGTCACCCCGAGGCTTTCACGGTGAGGCAAGTGTGCTACTTCGATATAGCCGGCACTGTTCTCGACTTCTACCGTGCGTTGATACTTTCCATCCTCGATAACCTCAATGCCAGGAATTGCGCGAGCCGATAGATGGCTGAGAATGGACTCCCAGTCGTACGGCGGCCGGTAGCGTAAACGGAGTGTGACTCCAGCGTCGGTACTGACCGGACTTGCCGGACTTTTCCGCCGCAAAGAGCGCGGGGGACGGTTGAACAGCTTGTGGAAGATTTCATTGAAGCGGCGGACGCTGCCGAATCCCGATGCCAGCGCTACGTCCGTCATAGACATGCGCGTTTCATGGATCAGTTGCTTGGCAAAAAGCACACGCCGGGTTTGAGCCACTGCGATTGGCGAAGCACCCAGATGCCGATAGAATAGCCGCCGAAGCTGGCGCTCGCCCAGGCCAAGCCGCTCAGCCAACTGCGCAACGCTGCCACCGTTCTCATCCAAAGTGCCGTCGGTAATCAGAGCCAGGGCGCGTGAAACGGTGTTCGATGTGCCACGCCACGAGGCCAGGTCCGGCGCGGTCTCCGGGCGGCAACGCAGACAAGGTCGAAAGCCTGCTTCCTGCGCCGCCGCCGCCGATGCGAAGAATCGGCAGTTCTCAAATTTCGGCGTGCGCGCGGGACAAACTGGCCGGCAGTAGATGCCGGTCGACGTCGCGCCGACAAAGAGCAGCCCATCGAAACGGGAATCACGGCTTTGCAATGCGCGATAGCAAATCTCACGATCCGGCAATTCCATAAACGGATTCTCTCATGTACTTCACGCCCGAGTTCGCGGTTTTCGGACACGGTCATTTCCAGAGTTTCTGAGTAGGCGACATAATGAGTTGTCTTGCCTCCTCCTTAGAAAAGATCGCTGGTCCGTAGCGAACCAACTGTTATGATGACCTTCGATAAAAAGCAGAGCGTTCACTTCCAGGATTGAATCTGAGGGGACACATTGACTGACTCGAGCTATAACGCGTTTAATCGTCGTGAGTTCATCCACCGCGCGCTTGTTGGAGCCGCCTTCGCAGCATGGCCGACCTCTGCTTTCTCTTTCGACAATCCCGATCTGCAATCGGTGCTGAGTCAAATACCGAAAATGCATGATCAGAACGTGAAGCGGTTGCAGGACTGGATCGCGTTGCCCTCGATTGCGGCTGAGAATCGGAACTATCCGCAAGGCCCCGACTATATGACACAACTTGCTCGCGATGCTGGATTCGCCAACGTCGAGATCGTGCCAACGTCAGGCAAGCCTGGGGTCTTCGGCACTCTGGATGCAGGTGCGGCAACCACCGTCGGGATTTATTTTATGTACGACGTGAAGCAGTTTGAACCTTCGGAGTGGTCTTCGCCACCGCTCGAAGGGCGGATCGTGGACAAGGAAGGGTTGGGCAGGATTTGCGTGGGTCGCGGCGCTGTGAACCAGAAGGGTCCGGAAACGGCCTTCCTCGGCGCCCTTCATGCCTTCAGGGCAGCGGGGAAAAAGCTGCCGGTAAATCTCGTGCTCGTTTGTGAAGGCGAAGAAGAGATTGGTTCGACCCACTTTCCGGAGGTTGTCCACGAACCCAAGGTCACCGCTGCGTTGAAGAAATGCATGGGTGTGTTCGTACCAGAAGCGGGCCAAGACGCGGATGGAGGCATACAGATATCGCTAGGCGGCAAGGGCGTCGTTGAGCTTGAACTGGTTTCCAGTGGAGAGCGATGGGGACGAGGACCCAAACACGATGTTCACTCCAGCCTTGAGGCACAGGTGGACAGCCCCGCGTGGCATCTGGTGCAAGCACTCAACACACTCATCGAGTCCGATGGACACACGCCTGCTGTGGCGGGTTTCTTTGACAAGGTCAAGCCGCTCACTCCCGAACAAATGAAGATGATTCAGGCTGCCGCCCCTCGCCGCAGTGAGGCCACGGTCAAGAAGCAGCTAGGCGTTGAGCATTGGGTGCATGACACAAACTGGCTTGACTCGCTCGTGCTGCTCGAATCCAAGCCCACGATCAATATCGAGGGCTTGGTCGGTGGGTACACGGGGCCCGGTGGCAAGACCGTTCTGCCGCATCGCGCTGTCGCGAAGATTGATATGCGGCTGGTGCCGGACATGACGGCTGCCGGTACACTGGCGCTTCTGAAGGAGCACCTTGCGAAACACGGCTTCGGCGATATCGAGGTCAACATGAGTGGCGGCTATGATCCGACACAGACCTCGCAGGATTCGAAGCTTATCCAGGCGCAAATTGCAACTTACCGCAAGCTGGGTCTAGATCCCGTGCTGTGGCCTCGATCCGCCGGCTCCTGGCCGGGATACATTTTCACTTCCGAGCCTCTCAATCTTCCCGCCGGACATTTTGGAGTGGGGCACGGGAACGGGGCACATGCTCCGAATGAGTACTATCTGATCGATTCCACCAATGCAAAGGTTGAGGGGATTGACGGGGCTGTGCGGTCCTTCGTCGAGTATCTCTACGCGTTGGCTTAAAGCAGGTCAGATAGTAATTATCGATGATCGCACCTCAGACCACGTGATCCGAGATTGTCGGCAAGGGGCCGCTTGCAATTGAATTCCATTGCTGGCGAATAAAGCTGAACAGCCCAACGGGATCGCGAAAAGCTTCTGTCCCTCCGGCCTTGATCACCGAGTACGCGGCTGCAAGGTTGGCGAAGGCCAGGCAGTCTGGCAGGGGCGCGCCCAGCAAATACGAGTGAATGAAACCGGCATCAAACGTGTCTCCGGCGCCGATGTCGTCAACCATCTGAACTGGCGGTGGGGCCAGGCTCCACTGCTGATCGGCGCTGCGACATATGGCGGCTTGGGAGCCACGTTTCACAATTACAATGCTCGAGAGTCCCGCCAACACATTGAGCGCTTGTGAAAGATCGTCGGTGCGCGCGATGTTTTTCGCCTCGCGCTCATTAGGCAGAAAGACATCAACATACTTCAAGACATCGAGCAGATCTGGAGCCCACTGATTTTCCGGATCATCGTTGGTGTCGAGTGATGTCGTGAGTCCGGCTTGCTTGGCTTGCTGAAACAAGTTAAGGATTTGCGGGCGGAGAGCACGGTGCAAATAGAAAGAGGAAAGATGAAAATGCCGGGCAGTGCGAAGGTAATCCAGATCGATGTCGGAATACTGCATTTCAAACATAGTTCCGGGATAGGTGAGCATGTATCGGTGCCGGGGATGAGGCAGCACCACGGTGAGTCCGGTGGACGTATTTCCCGCGGCTTGCTTCATACGGCTGATATCGACGCCCGCCGCGGACAGCCGTTCCGCGGCCATCTTCCCGAGAGGATCACTCCCGATTTTCGATATGAACCCTACCCGCGTGCCCAAGACGCATAAGTTGTGCGCGAAAATTCCTGACGAACTCCCCAGCGTGAATGCCATGTTGCTGGCCAGGTGCTCCCGGTCCAGCACCAGTTTCTCGGGTAATCCGTAGAGGATGAGATCCAGGTTGAGCTCACCCACGACGCAGACTTCAATCATTTGCAGCTTCCTCTCATAAAGTTCAGCAACGTGGTTAGGCTAGAGTCACGAATGAATGCCGATATACTGTACTACGCGGCTGATGCCTCCGTTTGGGCCTAGTCAATCGATTAGCGTGGCTTTCGTATCCTTTCGTTTAATAACTGTTACTTTCGTCTTGCTTGAGTGTCAAGCGTAAAATACGATCTGACCGGGATAGTATTTTGAGTGCGCCTGTGCTGAACGAGGAACGTCGCAGATCGATTCTGGAAGTATTGAATCACGACGGACGTGTGCTGGTTGGAGCATTGGCCAAACGTTTCCGCACCTCCCAGGTCACCATCCGAAAGGATCTCGACATTCTCCAGTCACGGGGGCGTATTCACCGCACTCATGGGGGCGCCTTGCCGTCGCGCCAGAGTGTGCTGGAGGATCCCACTCTGCGGGAAAAAGAAAAGCTGCACCGCAAGGAGAAGCTACAAATCGCAGCGGCGGCTGCCCGCATGGTGAGAGAAGGTCAGGTGGTAATTCTTGATTCGGGAACTACGACTACGGCGATCGCGCGGGCCCTGCGGGAATTCGAGAACCTCACCATCATTACCAACGCGGTGAATATTGCGGCGGAACTTTCTAGCTCTTCCCTCGAGGTTATTCTGACTGGAGGCACCCTCAGAAAGAATTCCTTTTCGCTGGTGGGACCGATCGCGGAGGAGACGCTTCGGCGCTTGAACGCAGACATTCTTTTCCTGGGAGTGGATGGTTTCGATGTGCGCTACGGGTTGAGCACACCGAACCTGCTTGAGGCTAAAGTGAACCGGGCCATGATGGAGGTTGCCCGGATTGCGGTCGCGGTGTGTGACTCCAGCAAGTTCGGGCGACGTAGTTTGTCTTCGATTGCGCCCCCGTCAGCCTTGCACCACTTAATTACCGACCGAGGAATTCCAAAGCCAGACCTTGCGACACTAAGGAAAACTGGAATGCACGTGACGCTTGTCTAGCCGATGCCGAACATTTATTTGATTTTTACGGATTCGACTCCACGGAACTGTCCGAATACGCGTTCCGCATTTTTGTGATAGATCTTTTCCAGGACAATGTCCGGAAGTTCCAGGCCGTAGATCTTCCAGCGGCCTTGCGCGGGATATCCCCAGTAATCGAAGTATTCGTCCGCAGTTTCGAGCCAGCGAAAATGGTTGCGATACAGGGCTTCGTCCATACCATTGTCAGTGCCAAACATGATGCGGTCCTGATATTTGAGAAAAAACTCTCGGGCACGCCGAGGTTGGCGGCCCAGTTCAGCTTCGCGCGCTCCGAATTCAACCATCACGTTCGGTAGGCTGTCCAGGAGATGAGAAACATAGTCGAGATTTTCGGGCCAGTTCGCCATGTGGAGGGCAACAAAGGTTGTGTGAGGATGCTTGGCGAACATCCGATCGCGCGCGGCTAGGATCGACTCCTTACTGGGAAACTGTGGGCCATAAAAACTCCAGTCGGGGTGTTCGATCAATTCTTCATACCTCTCGTTAGTGTTGTCTACCGGATGAAAAAAAGCTTCGGGATCGGTAACGTGAATGGAAACGGGAATACCGAGGCGTCCACATTCGTCCCAGATGGGATCGAGTCGCGGATCGTCAACTGCGACCAGTTTCCCCGACTTGTCGCGGACGCTTAGTCCGAGGTCTTTCAACTGTTTCAGGCCTCGGGCGCCTCGCGCGACCGCATCGTCGAGTTGCGCCACCATCTCCTGGCTGAAGTTCGGATCGTCAATTTTGCTCCAGTCAATCTGTGCGAAAACCATAAAGCGACCGGGGTAAGGCTTGACCATTTCGTCGATTACCTGCTGCAATTTGTCTCCCCACATGCCGGTTAGAATGACAACCGTCTTCACGTTGGTGTTGTTCATGATGGCGATCACCCGTTCGGGCGGCATGCGCTCGTCGATTCGCATGGCGTCGTTGACGTGATTGTGAACGTCGATCACGTAGTACTTGGCACGGTCCACGTTGTGGACCGGAGCGTGCAACATGGGAACAGGGTGAAAATCCTTCAGCAAGAGTGTCTTTTTTTGATCGGCACCGGCGGCGGAGCTGTAACCAATCTGTCCTTGGGACTGATCCTGCGGTGGGGGAGCGCTTTGCGCAGCGAGCCATGCCGCAGCGCTCGCCAATAAGAAACAACTCACACGCACTTTGATCGACATTGGCCTCCCAGCCTCCATACGCCGGCAGTGTTCTTGACAATGCCAAACGAACGAAAGTAAAAGTAATTGATCGCAATATATCGCAATGGCTGCGTTTGGCCAATTTATTCCAGGGAGCCAGCAGAAGAATGGAGAATCAGTTCCAGTGAGTGCCAGTGAGCGGCTACAGGAACTTGTCCGGCGCAATCGGCGTGGCGAGAAGGTGGGTGTGTACGCCGTCTGTTCCGCTAACCCTAGCGTGATCGCGGCAGCAGTTCAGCAGGCGGTCGAAGATGAGTCAGTTTTGCACGTCGAATCCACCTCGAGCCAAGTGAATCAGTGGGGCGGTTACACCGGTCAAACTCCCATTCAGTTCGCTGAGTTTGTTCATGCCGCAGCACAAAAGGCAGGACTCTCCCGAGACCGTGTTTTGTTAGGTGGGGACCATCTCGGACCGTACCCGTGGCGAGATCAGCCTTCAAAAGTGGCGATGCAGAATGCTTGTGAACTGGTTCGCGCGTGCGTACTTGCCGGATACAAAAAGATTCATCTCGACGCAAGTATGGCATGTGCCGATGACAGCGCCGGTGGCCCGGACGAACATACCGTGGCGCAGCGAGCGGCCATTCTCTGTCATGCCGCGGAGACAACATTTGAAGACTTGCCGCCAGACTCTTGGCCGCTCCTGTACGTAATCGGCACCGAGGTTCCCGCTCCAGGAGGTGAATCGCTTTCGGGAGCGCCTCCTGCCGTCTCCCCAGCCGACCAGATTCACCACACCTTGGATCTTTTCCACACTGCTTTCGACGAGCAAAATGTGACTTCCGCATGGGATCGCGTGATTGGCATGGTGGTGCAGCCGGGAGTGGAGTTCGGCGACAACTTAATCTTTGACTATGACCGTGAGAAGGCGATGGCGCTCTCATCCGCCTTACCGGAACATCCAGCTCTGGTTTACGAAGCTCACTCCACGGACTACCAGAAGCCGGTGGCTCTTGCAGAAATGGTGGAGGATCATTTCGCAATTTTGAAAGTGGGGCCGTGGCTGACATTTGCATTTCGCGAGGCCGTCTTCGCGTTGAGTGCGATCGAGCGGGAATGGCTGGCGCATCGCGGCGGAGTTCGCCTCTCGCAAGTCAGGGAAACACTGGACGCGGCCATGCTGCGGAATCCATCTTACTGGCGTTCCTATTACCGCGGCAGTGAGGTCGAGATGCGTCTAGCCCGCATGTATAGTTACAGCGACCGTTGCCGGTATTACTGGAACGATGCCGCGGTTCAGCAAGAACTGGAGCAGCTTCACGCCAACCTTCGCGCTTCTCCCCCTCCCCTGACATTGGTGAGTCAATACCTGCCATTGGAATACGCAGCGATCCGAGCCGGAGGCCGCCCGGCCAACTTCGAAGACGTAATTCAGGAGCATATCCGAAGTGTTCTGCGCGTCTACGCCGCGGCGTGTGGAGTGAAGCGAATGCCTCAATGATCACTCGAATCGAAAGCTGGTTCAGAAATAAAACTTAAGCGCGAATTGTATGAAGCGCGGATCACGCGCGCCTTGCGCGAAGCCAAATTGCGGAGTTCCAAATTCAACTGGCTGCGGTTCTGCTCCAATCAGGCCCACTGGCTCGAATACTGGATTTACGTGGTTCCAGATGTTGAAGAATTCTGAGCGAAACTCAAAACGCATCCGTTCGTTGAGCGGGAACATTTTAAAGATGGACAAATCCCAGTTTTGCAGTCCGGGACCGCGAACAATGTTCCGTGATGCATTGCCGAAGGTAAATGGAATGGTGTTGTCCACGAAAGCGCAGGTGTTAAACAGCGTTCCCGATACACAGGGTTTCCCATTGGGATTGCCGACGAGGTTCGGCCGCACGTCAAAAAATCCCACGCCCCCTCCGCTGTCGCTGGTAGAGACGTTGGTCACGGCATCGGTGACGGTGAACCAATTGCCGGTCTGCGCGCTCACGATGCCAGCGACTTGCCAGTTTCCGATAACCTGATTGAGAACGCCGGTTGCGCCTCCGCCGAAGGTTTTGCCGTTGCCAAAGGGAAGCTGGTAAATGTAGCTCAAGACGAAGCGATGCCGTACGTCGAAGTCGGAGTTGCCATATTCGAGATAGGGATATCTCTGATCGCGGAAATCGCCATTGTTAAGTGATCCCAAGTTCGCACTGGAAGCATCATCTTCAGCGTGCGCGTAAGTATAAGAAGCTTGAAACTGCAAGCCGTGGGAAAAGTTTTTCTCCCAGCGCACTTGCAATGAGCTGTAGTTGGAATATCCGTCAGAGCGTAGTTGGTTGATGGCAGTGTCGAGCACTCCGTTGCAGTTTGGCGGAAACACTGAGTTGTCGCAAAGCTTGGCGGGGCGGCGCGGAGCGGTCGGGCAATTGCCCGGGGTGTTTGGCGGAGTGGTGCAAAATACAGAATCCGGCACAGCTTGATTGCCGTTGTAATAGTTATACAGATCGTTTCCGTGGGACCCAGCGTAGGAAACCTCCAGCACACTTTGCGCGGGCAATTGATACTGAAAGCCGAAATGCCACTGCTGCGTGTATGGCGTCCGCAAATTCGGACTGACGGCAAACAGCAACGGAGTGTTGGGATCAGTCAGAGCGTTCGTGGGGAAGCCTTGCGAGAGCGTGTTAAGGCCAGGAATCGAACAATCATTCGGACCCAGAGCCGGATTCGCCGACGACAAAAAACATGGGACCGAGTAGGACTGGGTTACAAAGAACGGGGGATTGAAGCCGGGGCTAGGATTTGAGTACGGTCCATTTTCGTCACCCCCGTAGAAAATGCCGTACCCGGCACGCATCACCAGCTTATTGGTGATCTGGTAAGCTACGCCGAGGCGCGGCCCGAAATTGTTCCGGTCCGGCGCAATCAGACCGCTCGACGCATTTCTCTGAATCGGAATATTCGCTGCGAGAAATGGAGTGAGGTTGGCCGTCTGCCCCGCAGGGACGATAAGCGAAGCGGAAGAAAAATCAAAGTTAGCCTGCTCATTGTTCCTTGC
Organism: Terriglobales bacterium; assembly: GCA_035567135.1. Taxonomy (GTDB): domain Bacteria; phylum Acidobacteriota; class Terriglobia; order Terriglobales; family Acidobacteriaceae; genus JABDBE01. The sequence continues at coordinate 253,119 of DATMQI010000112.1, read as the reverse complement.
CTTCACGGTCGTGAATAAGTCATAGCGCAACCCCAGATTCAACGTCAGCCGCGGTGTTGCACGGATATCGTCCTCTGCATAGACGCCATAGACTGGGCGGCGATAATCAACGGTGTGAAGGCTGGTGATTTGACCGGTATCGGGAATTCCTAACATGAATGTTGCAAAAGCCTCACCACCCGTGGTCGGAGACGCAGGATTGTCGGTGAAATCGCTTCCAAAGCCGAGTGTCCCGCGGGGCGCGGCAGGTTCGAACAACGTAAACTCTTCACGGCGGATTTCCGCGCCAAACTTAGCCGAATGGCGACCATGGACCAAGGTGAAGTTATCGGTCAGGATGTAGCTGTTCTGCTTTTCAATCGCAGGAAGGAAGCCGGCGCTACCCAGAGTCGCCGTGCCATCGTTGATGCTGATCTGCGGAAGCCCACCAATATTCGGTCCGAACGGAACTCCAGGGAATCCAAGCTGCGCGGAAACATTGGTGTTGTAATTCAGCTGGAAACGATGGGTATTGATGCGGTTGTAGCCCAACCGAAACTCGTTGACGAGGTTGGGTGAGAAGACATGGGTCTCGCTCAACGCGACGCTACGGAAGGAATCGTGTTCAGTGCCATCGGAGAATGCGCCGCCGTCGAGCGCGTTCTGAAACGGTGACGGCGTGAAGCTGGGCTGATCCTCATAGCTGAAGGTTCCGAACAGGTTGTCGCGATCGGATATCTTCTGGTCGATACGAACGTCTGCGTTGTTCCGGCTATAAGTTTTCTTGGGCTCCGCTAGATAGTTGGAACCACTAATGTTCACGTTCGGCGAGGGAAACAGGGCGGAGAGACGAGCCGCCAGCGGATCAATGAGACCTTTAGGAAAGATATTCGTGGGATTTCCCGTTCCATCGATACCAATGGGCACGCCGCAATACCCGTTCGGGTTCAAATTGGACGCTTGAGTTAACCGTGAATTGAAAATCTCGCTGAGATACGCTGGGTGACCGCTGCAGTCAAGGGCCGTCGTCCCCGACAGAACGTTTCCGTTCATATCGACTTGTGGCGCCACCGTAGTGGTGAGAAAAGAAGAGAAATCCCCTCCAATCTCAGCCGGCGTTGGGATGGCTGAAAGCTGTGGAAGAGACTGCACTACGCGGAAGCCCTCGTAATCCACGAAAAAGAAGGTCCGGTCCTTGAGGATGGGACCGCCGAAAGTCGCACCGAATTGATTCTGATGGTAGGGCTGCCTGCCGAACGTGTCGAAGGCATTGCGCGCGTCCAGAACGTCATTGCGGAAAAATTCGTAGAGGTCCCCGTGGAAACTGTTGGTGCCGGACTTGAGCACCGCATTGAGGATAGCGCCATTGCCGCGGCCGAATTCTGCGCTGTAGGCGTTGGTTTGGACCTTGAATTCCTGAATGGCGTCGACCGAAGGCTGAATGACGTATGCCTGCCCAGTGAGGACGTCCCCCAGATTGGAGTTGTTATCAACGCCGTCGAGAAGGTAGTTGTTTTGCAGAGAGCGCGCGCCGTTCGAGCTGAAACCGTAACTAGTCTCGACGCGAGAACCCGGTTCGCTGGGAGCAATTCCGGCACCGAGAAGTGCCAACTGCGCGTAGTTTCGTCCGTTGAGAGGAAGCGTCTCTGCTTGGCGGCTGTCCACCAGTTGACCCAGATCGGAAGTTTCCGTTTGCAGTAGGGAAGCCTGGGTCGTGACGTTCACAACTTCGTGAATACTGCCAACCGAAAGGACCAGATTTACCGCCGGCCGCTCATCGACGTTCACTACGATCGGGCCGGCGACCGTCTTTTTGAATCCCGCTTTTTCCGCGGTGATTTGATAGCTACCAATCTTAAGCGGGCTGAATACGAATTCGCCTTGCGCGTTGGTCGTGGTGGCGAGTTCTGCTCCGCGTTCGGTGTCGGCGATCCCAACCTTTGCGCCGGCGATGACTGCTCCACTTGGGTCTTTAACGACGCCGGCGAGGCCGCCGGTGTCTTTCTGCGCGATCGCGACAACACAAGACAGGATCACGACCCCGAGTATCCCCAGCCATGATTGAAGATGGATGAAGTGTCCTGACCGTCGTGAACAAGAACAGTACAAGAATTGATTCATCTCAGATTCCCTGATCCAACAAAATTATGGTTCCGGGCTTTCGTATTATTACGATTTGATATTATTAGTTGCGATCTGAGCGCAAAGTCAATACAAAAATTAGCACCTTGGAAAAAGCCCTAGAAATCGATCTCCCGTTGCCATACTGAACTGGCCTATATCATCCTTCCGTGAAAACGACCCCAATTTTTGACAGTAAGGGCTTTCGCGGTATATTACGAAAGATTATGTTTCCTTTCGTTTCAGCACGGGCTCCCCGACCAGGGCTGCGTCAGCCGGAAAGGCCAGCCATGTCGACTGCCGCCAGTCTGCCTCTCGGGCTTATCGTTGCGACACTCCTTCTGCCTGGTACAGTCCAGACCTTGCGCGCAGGCGCTCCAGACACAGCGAAAATCGAGAATGCGCAACTTGCTGTGGAGGCAGACGAGCAAAGCGGAGCCTACACTATCCGGTCCATGGAAAACCGACGCGTCAAGTTCACGGCCGGAGTGGCGGCTCAGGTCAACCATCGCTGGCTGTCGTCCAGCAGCTATCCCCGTCACACGGTAAGAGAATCTTCCGCCACTGACGGCACAGGCGAAGGGCGGCAGCTTACCGTGACGCATAGTGGCAGGTTGGGCGAGCCAGATCTTGTCTGCCTCATTCGGCTCCGCCCAGAACCTGCGTTCGCGGAGATCGAAGTACAGGTCAAGAATACAACTGGGGTACCTGTGACAGTACAGAGCATTCGCCTCGTCGATGCTGTGGAACCGTTCGTCGACCTTGACGGTCCGCCAGCTTCCGATCGCATACTGTCGGACAGCTTCAGCGAAGACCGCCCGGAGATGCAGATTCACGATCTAGCACCGGCCAAGGGCGGGCTGCATCTGGCGGTGGGCAGCCAGCTCATCTATAACCGTCAGAACCGCGAGAGCTGGTTTCTTGGAGCTCTGACTTCAGAGCGATGGCTCACCGTGTTGCATCTCCATGTGGATGAGAAGCAGGCGCGGATCACGGGCTACGAAGTGGATTCCACCGGGACCACTGAGCTCGCGATGCAAAATTCGATCAAAAACTCGCCGAAGGAGGACCAAGTCGAGCTCAGTCTGCCTCTAGCGCCGGACCAGAGTCTCGCTTCTGAGCGCGTCATGGCCAGTCTGTCGTCTGATTATCACGCTCAACTGGAAACCTACGGCGAAGCCATCCGCAAGCTTCACCACGCGAGAGTCAGCGCGCCCACGCCCGTCGGCTGGTGGAGTTGGACGGCATACTACTTCGGCATCACCGAAGGTAGCGCCCTAACCAACGCGGCGTTCCTGGCCGAGCAGCTCAGAGATTCCGGCTACAACTTCTTTCATATCGACGAAGGCTACCAATACGCGCGTGGTGACTACACTTCACCGGTCGCCTACAAATTTCCCCATGGCATCAAGAAGCTGGAAGATCAGGTGCGCGGACTGCGATTGACTCCGGGAATCTGGACTGCGCCCTTCGAGGTTTCCGAGCGTTCATCTGTATTCGCCAACCACAAAGATTGGCTGGTGCACAACGCTAAAGGACAGCCCATTCACGCCGGCTTTGTCACCGAGGCTCCCGATACTAAAACTAATCTTGATCCGCTCTACGTGCTCGACACCACAAATCCCAACGCGCAGCAATATTTGCGTGAAACGTACAAAACACTAACCAGCGATTGGGGAGTTCGGTACATCAAGCTGGACTTCATGGACGACAGCGCCATTGAAGGATATTACTACCGTCCGAACACTACCGCGCTCGAAGCGCAACGCATCGGATTGCAGATTATTCGGGAAGCAGTTGGAGATGAAGTGCTGTTGGACAAGGATGGTAGCCCGATGCTGAATCCGGTAGGAATCGTCGATGCCGGCCGGATTTCGTGCGATACCGGGCATTCGTTCGAAGCCAGCCGCACCGCGGCTCCAGGCATCGCCGCCCGGTACTACATGAACCGGAACTTCTTTCTCAGCGATCCCGACGCGTTCACGGTTTCGCGGCAGATCGTTGCTGAGAGCCAGAATCACGGAAAGCTGCGGCCTCTGACACTCGAGGAAGCAAAGGTTTCGATTGCACTATCGGCGGTGTCCGGAGGGCTGTATGAGATTGGTGACGACCTCCCTACTCTGTTTTCGGACGCCGACCGAATGGCGTTGGTCAAGAATCGCGACCTCCTCAACATGGCCCGTTATGCCCATGCCGCCACGCCCCTGGACCTGATGAGCTACGCGCCCGAGGACGAAATGCCAAGTATCTTCCTGCTGCGGGAGAGCAATCGGCAGTCGATTCTGGCAGTATTCAATTGGACGAAGAAAGAGCGGAAACACGAGTTCTCGCTTTCCGATCTCGGCCTGGGCGCCGCACATAATGAGGTGCTCGACGTTTTCACTCCGGGCTTGCTCCTTGGGGAAAATGTCAAGGTGCTTTCGCTGAGCCTGGCCCCGCAGTCTGTGCAAATCGTGAAAATCCTCGACACATCAATCCCCGCGGGAGCTCCGCTGGTAAATGTTGCCATTCCGCAGGAGATCGAAGCTGGCAAGCCCTTGACACTCTCGGCTCAAAGCTCCTCGGATCACGTGCCTGCACTCTTCTATCACTGGGATTTTGGGGACGGCACCAGCGCCCAAGGAACCGCGGTCACGCACGCTTTCACGCACGCTGCAAACTACACCGTACACCTGAAGGTAGAAGGGATCGAGGGCGTACCCTTTGAAAAGGATTACCCGGTTACAGTTACGGGAACGGTCGACACTATTTTCCGCCCCGAGCTTTATCAGCGCTACCAGGAGAAGCCGTGAGAACTTCATGAATCCCTTGTCCCAGCTTTTGGCGCTGCCGGAGGACGAAAAGTTCGCACGCGGACTCGTGCACACGCCCGCAGAGATTGCGCAACAACCGGCGACCTGGCCTTCGACTTTTGAGTGCTTCCAGGAGCGCCGGGCCGAGATCAAGGACTTCCTTCGTGCCGCTGGTCTCGCGCAAGAAACAAACTCGCGACCTACCGTGTTCTTAGTGGGCGCAGGCACGTCCGACTACATTGGAAGGTCGCTGACCCAACTGTTGCGGCGTCTTTGGCAGTGCGAGGTGCTGGCGGTTCCCAGCACGGACTTGCTCACTAACCTGCGAGACTGGCTGGTGCCCGGTCGCCGCTATTTGTGGATTTCGTTTTCCAGGTCGGGTGAGAGTCCCGAAGGCGTTGCGGTATTGCAACGAGCCTTGGAAGCTCATCCTGATATTCATCATCTGATCGTGTGCTGTAACGCTCAGGGCCGCATGCTTTGTGAGACCGCCGGCCGCAAGCAGGTGCTCGGGGTTCCGCTGCCGGACGCGGTCCAAGATCGCGGATTGGCCATGACTAGTTCTTTTTCCAACATGGTGGTTTTTGGCCAATGTCTGGCGAACATTGAGAATCCGAGTGCTTTTCAAAGCATCCTCGAGCAGTTGGTGGAGTCGGGAAAAAGTTTCCTGGGGACGGCCGCAGAAAGTGCGGCGGAACTGGCGGGTGGGCCTTTCAAGAAAGCGTGCTTCGTTGGCTCCGGGCCGCTCAAAGCCGTCGCCAAAGAATCGGCCTTGAAGCTTCTGGAGCTAACCTCGGGTAAGACCCAAACCATGTCCGAGTCGGCGCTCGGACTACGTCACGGCCCGATGGCAGCGTTGGACGAAGAGACCTTATTCGTGTCTTTCCTGTCCGGAGCGCAGATGGTGCAGAAATATGAAATCCTTTTGCTGGAAGAAATCGGCAGGAAGCGGCTGGTGAAAACGAGAGTCGTGGTATGCCAGAGTCCGAGTCTCGACCTTGCCACGCGGGCAGAAGGAGTGCTTGCGCTCAAGACTTCAGGATCACTCCCGGATGACTACAGGCCGCCGCTGGATGTGATCTTTGGACAATTGCTGGGTCTGTTTTTTTCGATGCGCTGGAACCTCAAACCCGATGTTCCCAGCCCCAACGGCGCCATCAGCCGGATCGTGCAAAACGTCCTGGTTCGTTCGTGAGTTGCATCATGGAATTTTTGCAGTTCAACTCGCGGGGTTGCCTAGAAAGTTGCGCTTCCCCCGCACGACTGGTTTCCCAAAAGCCAGGTTAGAGACTCCGCAACGGTAGGGCACGGTACCGCTTGCCGGTCAAGCGAAACAATGCATTCACCACGGCGGGGGAAATCACCGGAACAGGCGGTTCGCCGCATCCTGAGGGGTTTTCCGTGCTCGGCACGATGTGGACGTCGACGGCAACCGGTGTGTCGATTATGTACGGTGGGGTGTAGCTGTCGAAGTTGTTCTGCTCCGCATGGCCGCTCTTGAAAGTTATCGCTCCTTTCGCCATCAACTGCGATACGCCGAAGCTCACACCAGCCTGAAACTGGCTCTCGATCGTCAAGGGATTCACGGCCATGCCGCAGTCGAGCGCAACTGTTACACGATGAATCTTCGGCCGCTTGTTCTCGATCGAAACATCCACGGCGCAAGCAACATTGGTCCCGAAGCATTCATGACATGCAACTCCGGCGGCGTGGCCCTCCGGCAGGTGATTCCGCCACGAGGCGCTTTTCTCGTCCATCAGATCGAGCACTCCTCGAATTCTTTTTTCCTCCGGTTTCAGCAGCTTCCGGCGATAGGCGATCGGGTCCGCTCCCGCACGACTCGCGAGATCATCGACCAGCGTTTCCATCACGAAGGCAGTGTGGGTGTGCCCGACAGAACGCCACCACAGTACCGGCACGTTCGGCGTAGGGTGATGCGCCGTGACCGTGAAGTTCGGGATTTCGTACGGATTATCGGCGGCGCCCTCGACCGCAGTTTCATCGACTCCATTCTTTATGAGCATGGAAGCAAACGGTGTGCCTGCCACGATCGATTGTCCTACGATCACATGTCTCCATGCCAAAGGCATACCGTCCGTTCCGATCCCAATCTCGATTCGGTGCGCGAACATGGGACGATAGTAGCCGCCTTGCACGTCGTCTTCGCGGGTCCAGATGAGTTTTACGGGAATGCCTTTACAACGCTTGGCGATGGTAGCCGCCTCGCGCTGCACATGAGAATCAGGCGTCGCTCTTCTTCCGAAGCCGCCGCCGGCCATTTCGGTGTGAAACGTAACCTGTTCCGGCTTCAGACCGAGGGTTTCGGCGATAGCCATTTGATCGACGGTTTGAAATTGAGAACCAGCCCAAACTTCAGCGCGATCGCCATCAAACCGGATGGTAGTGTTCAGTGGCTCCATGGGAGTGTGAGCGAGGTAGGGGAATTCATATTCCGCGTCGATCCGGTTGGCGGCAGTGATGCCATCCAGCACCTTGAGGTCGCCGCGAGTCACGGCAATATTGCCCGGATTCGCAGCCAGTTCTTTGTACTTCGCCCGCAACTGCTCGCTGTCTGCCGGTTCGACTCGAGAGAAATCCCAATCGATGGAAAGTCGATCGCGTGCCTGCTTGGCGGTCCAGAACTTATCCGCCACAACGACCACTGCGGTTCCCTTGCTGCTGGTAGGGATTTCAAACACATCTATCACGCCGGGAATACTCCGCGCCGCCTTGTCATCGATTGATTTGGGTGTTCCACCGAAGATAGGAGGGTGCGCCACAACTGCAACCTTCATTCCCGGTAGGTCGAGGTCGAGGCCGAACTTCATGGAGCCGTCGCACTTCGGACGGCTGTCGAGCCGTCGCGTGTCCTTGCCAATGAGCTTGAATTCGGATGCTTTTTTGAGCGGCACATTCTCCGGCACCGGTATGTGGGCAGCGGCATCGGCGAGTTCGCCATAAGTGGCAGATCGCCCGCCGGGACCGTACACAACACTGGCCTCAGTCCGGCATTGAGCATCCGGCACCTTCCATTTTTGCGCGGCAGCGGCGACCAGCATGGCGCGGACTTTTGCTCCCAATTCGCGGTACTGCTGAAAAGAATGCGCGATCGAACCCGAGCCGCCAACCATCTGGATTCCAAACAAGGGATCCTTATAGACATCGGCTGCGGGGGCGAGTTCGGCTACAACATGCGCCCAGTCGGCGTTCATCTCATCGGCCAGCAACATCGGCAGCGAGGTCTGAACTCCCTGACCAAACTCGAGGCGATTCACCTGAATCACAATCTTGCCATCTCGCTGAATGTGAACGAAGGCATCCGGAGGATACGTCTTCGCTTGTGGAGCCTGAGCCTGTACTGGGAAATCGAGATAGAGAACGACGATCAACCCGCCGGCGGCCGTCGCCGAGATGCGCAGGAAACTGCGGCGGCTGAGACCTGATTCCGAATTCAACATGGTGGTCGCGGACATTATGTTCTCCTTTTACGCCAGCTGTTGTGCAGCCGTCTTGATCGCTTTGCGGATGCGCACATACGTGCCGCAGCGGCAAATGTTTCCGCCCATCGATTCCTCGATGTCCTCGTCAGTGGGTTTCCGGCGGCTCTTGAGCAACGCCACAGCGCTCATGATCTGACCGCTTTGGCAGTAGCCGCACTGCACGACGTCCTCGGCCACCCAGGCGTCTTGAACCGCGCGGCCCACGCGATCTTCTCCCATGCCCTCGATGGTCACGATCGGCCGGTCGCCGACCAGCGAAACGGGAACCACGCACGAGCGAGTCGCGACTCCGGCCAGGTGCACGGTGCACGCACCGCATGCCGAGATGCCGCAACCGTATTTCGTGCCGGTCATCTTCAAGTCTTCACGCAGCACCCAAAGCAGCGGAGTACCGGGGTCAGCGGTGACCTCTCTGGTTTGTCCGTTTACCGTCAGCTTGAAAGTTTGCATAAGAGCCTCCGAAGTCAAGGGTTCTGTGGACAAGGCATTCCAGCATCGACCCACGTCCGCGTGGCGGCAACAAATTGTTCGTGGGTGAGTGGCGGCAGAGATCGTGCGGTACCGTCGCGGCGGCGTCCTGGCTGGAATGCCCAGAGCACCAAAGGCTCCTGCTCATGGTGCCGCAAGATGCCGGGGCCGTCCACGCTAGCATTCTTGGAGCGATCGGTAAGAGACCCGCAAACCGCTGTGCTCGACAGGATGTTGTCGTTGGTGTCCTGCCACTTCATGGAAAGAGGCGCCAGGTGCCAGTTGTAAGCCCCAGGAACACCGGTGCTATCCGCGTTGGCGGACTGATGACAAGTAGCGCAGTTCAGGCCCGGCACGCCCTTGCCTCCCGGCCCGCGCACGACGTTGAACAAATGACGGTGCCGGTCGTCACCCTGCTCCGGATAGTTCGTGGCAGTGTGGCAATTGATACAGCGAGGAGTTGTCAGCACGGAATAGACCTGCTGCCAGGCGGCGAGACCAGCTTCACGCGTTGTTGAGGAAGCTTTTTGACTAGTTTCCTGGGCGAGGGAACGTGTACTTGACCACGCGAGGCATGCGATCAGAATGAGGACAGCCGACGACCCACGGAATGCAGTGTCGGAGTACACCATGCGGACCTCCTTTTCTAGTCCAACCTTTTGCCTGCGCACAAATATATTCGATTGATCTTACTCCAGAAAAGAAGCGAGAAAAGCTGCACTAAGTAATGGGAGGAGCGGCTGCCTTGAGCAGCCCCAGAAGTCGACTGCTCGGAAATCTAATTTTTACAGAACCGGTACCTGGAAACATTGTCTCAACCGCGTTCACACCCGGTGCTGGCCAAACACTCAAAGTCGTTTTAACTTATCGACGGCATTTCGGTTGGAGTGGATCGGATGCAGCGGAACTTACAGCCCATGGAAAAGAGTGTCGGATCTCGTGATAGAAATAATCGGAGGGTGCAATCATTATTCGGTTCTTAGGGCTCGCATGGGATCAACCGAGGCCGCACGTCGAGCAGGCAGCAGGGCAGCGAAAAATGCGGCTACCAAGAGCACTGTGATACTTGCAATCATGACGGCGGGATCGCCGGCCCTAGTGTCGTAGAGCAGGCTACCGATCCACCGCGTTGCTCCGGATGCCAAGGCCAAGCCAGCCACGATGCCTCCCACGACTGGAATTGCTGCCTGTCGCATGACCAATTGCATCAAGGCAGTTTTATCCGAGCCTAACGCAACCCGGATGCCAAACTCCTGCTGCCGCAGCGACACGGAGTACGCCAGAACTCCGTAGACACCAAGCACCGCCAGCAACAAAGCTGCGATACCAAAGCTTGACAGCAGCATCGCCTGGAAACGCTCCGTCGCTACGGAGTCGTTCACTTGATCGTCCAGGGATTTCAGCGTCGGAATCGCAACCTGGGGATCGATGTTCCAAATGGTCCGGCGAATCGAATCCGCCAACGCAGGCGTCGGCTGCGGGCTGCGGATAAAGAAGAACGCCCTCCACCACGGATTCTGCCAGTACGGCACGTAGACCATGTTGGCAGTCCGCTTCAGATCGTTAATGCGGGCGTCGCCGATCACGCCAACTACGGTGTAATTCGTTTCTCCGCCAACCTCGAAGGTTCTTCCTACAGGGTCTTGGCCGGGCCACGCTGCGCGCGCCGTCTGCTCAGAAATAAGAACGTTGGTCGGATGATTCTGGTCCGCAGGCTGAAGATCACGGCCGGCAAGAAGCGGAATCTTCAGCGTGCTGGCGTAGGACGGACTCACCCAGCGTATGTTGGCCTCCGGTTCCTGTCCCGGAGGTAAGGGATGGTCCGAGCGGATGATGTTGCTGACCCAGGTTTCGCCGGCGATGGGCATCTCACTGGTCATGGCGACCGATTCGACTCCGGGAAGCTGGCGCAGGTCGGTCAGCGCATGATCGATGAAACTCGCCCTAACTGCGCCCGCCTCCTCTGGTGAATTGCCGTACTGGGGAGTAGCGAGGCTAACGCCCGTCAGGGTGATATGGCCGGCGTCGAAGTCACGTTGCTGCAACAACAGCTGCGAAAGACTACGAACAAGTAATCCGGTGACGACAAGCAGAACTACTGTGCAGGCAACTTCTCCGCCCACTAGCAACTGGCGTGTGCGCTGCCCATCGCGCGTGTTGGCGATGCGGGTGGGATTGGCTTGCATAGCCCGCTGCGGATCGACGCGGATCGACCTCAGCGCTGGCAGTAGGCCAAACAGCAGCGCTGTCATGATCGACAGGCCTGCCGCAGCGAGCAGCGCCGACCAGCTTACATGCACTTCGTTCAGACGCGGCATGTTTGCCGGAGCCGCGGCCACAAACAGACGCACACCGGTGAACGACAACAAGATGCCGAGGGCGCCCCCAAACAGGGCCAGCACTAAGCTGTCCATCAAGGCGGACCATACCAGTCGGCCAGTTCCTGCGCCCAGTGCCGCTCGCACCGCGATTTCGCGTTCACGCGTAACGGCGCGCGCCAGTTGCAGGTTTGCGAGGTTCACACAGCCTATCACCAGCACCGCTCCTACAGCGGCCAGCAAAAGCCATAACGCCGTACTCACTCGGCCTGCCACCTCCTGCGTCAGCGGCTCCACAAGAACGTGGGTATCCGCCGATATCTGAGGCACGGTTCGCGCATAAGCTTGTTGCACACCGTCTAGTTCGCTCTGTGCTTGTGCCTGAGCAACTCCAGCCTGGAGGCGACCGACGACCAGGTAATTGTAGTTGCCACTGTCCGACATGTCCGGCAACAGCGGTTTAAAGACTTCATAGGGGCGGATAGCTCGCTGCAGAACCGCAGTGGACATTTCACTCATGTGCGGGAAGCTAAAACCCTCGGGCGCAATTCCGACGACGGTCTGTGGAATGCCGGCGATGCGCAGCGTACGCCCGATCGCGTCAGGGTCGCCACGAAAATATTTCTGCCATGCGATCCAGGAGAGAATGACCTCCTGATCGCGCCCCTCGATAGTTTCTGCGGGCAGAAAACTGCGTCCCAGAACAGGCTGAACGCCGAGCACGGAAAAGAAATTGGGAGAGATTTCCAGCCCCTCCACGATGTTCGGGTGATCGGTGTCTGCGGAGACGCTGTAACCCCGGTTGCGAAAGATCGCTGCATCGGTCAAGGCCTTCGAGTTGGTTTTCCAATTCAGGTAGTGTTTGTAATTATCGGGACCCGGAGGTTCGTTCCGCTGGCGGTTCACTTCCCGCACCACGATCAGACGACCAGGGTCGTGGAAGGCGAATGGCTTCAGAAGTATTGAATTCACGACACTGAACACCGCAGTGACTGACCCGATTCCCAAGCCCAGCGTCAACAGGGCAGTGAGCGCAAATCCCGGTGACTTGCGCAAGGTGCGAAAGCTGAACCGTAGGTCCTGCAACGTATGTATGGAAGCCTTTAGAGACACCCGTGGCACCTCTGTTGTGGGTGCACTTGCTGTGCCAACCGCCTTTCGTGTCCAAATCTTTTATCTACCGGGAGATATGTCAGCTAGGTAAATATTTCTGGCATTGACGGTTGTCCGAAATGGATCATCGCTGTTCGCAAGTGAACACTTCTATTCCGTCGAGCAAGTGGCCGCCTTTTCGGCGACTCCCGATTCCTGCGGTAAGAGTCGAGCTTGGTTGACGGGCTGCTAGCGTCGGAGACTTGCAGCGGTTCGCTAGCTGGAATCCACTGTCGTTGGTGCCCGCATCCATTAAAATATGAAGTCCACAGTTGAATCCGGCTCTGGAGATGATCCTTCTTTTGTGGAGCATCGGCTGAAAATGTGACGTACGGAGGCTGTCATGATTCTGATCACAGGCGCGAGCGGAAACGTCGGGAAAGAAGTTCTCAAACAGATCGTCCAAACAGGTGTCCAGGTGCGAGCGGCCTTCCAGTCAGTAAGCAAGGCGGCAGTGGCACCTTCAGGAGTCGAACCCGTCACCGTAGACTACAACCAACCGGAGACTCTGCGAGCGGCCCTGAAGGGCGTGGACCGAGTTTTCCTGGTCGGCCCCCCAACCGCGCAACTTCCGGCGCTTGAGCGCAAGGCGATTGATGTCATCAAACAGTCGGGTGTTCATCAGGTGGTGAAACTCTCGGCAATGGGCGGACGTGAAGCAATATTTACCCGGCAGCATGTCCAATCCGAAGATTACATCCAGTCTTCGGGCGTACCCTTTACATTTCTGCGACCAAACGGATTCATGCAGAACATGGTCAATTACAATGCGGCAACGATCAATACGCAGAACGCCTTTTATGGAAGCGAGGATGAAGGGCGAGTCAGCCAGATCGATCTTCGGGATGTGGCCGCAGTCGCGGTAAAAGCTCTGACGGAAGATGGCCACCTTGGCAAAGCCTACACCTTGACTGGTCCGGAGGCGCTCACGAACATGGAGATCGCTCAGATCCTTTCCGACGATCTTGGCCGTGAGATTCGGTTTGTGAACCTTCCACCCGCGGAGTTGAAGCAGGCCCTGCTGGCTGCCGGCGTGCCAGAGTGGAATGCGGACGCTGTGCTCGACCTACAAAGGCTGTATCGCGAAGGTAAGGCAGCAACCGTAACTCGGGATGTAGAACAGATTCTCGGACGCAAACCAATCAGCTTTGCCCAGTTCTCCCGGGACCACAAGTACGCTTTTGAGGTGCGGGGGCGAGCTGTAAGTTGAGAAATGTTAGATCCAGCTCAGAGAAGGACTCATTCAATCCGAGAGGAGGAGAAGGAGGAAGACATGCCAACCAAGCTGACACCGGCGGAAATGAAACAATTCGTGAGGGACCATTTCGAAGATTTCGTCAACAAGCGGAATGCCAGCGTAATCCGCAAAAACATGGCGCCGGACTTCTATGACCACGATGGGCCAGGCGGCAAGCCTACGGGGGTGGATGGCGACGAGCAGATGATGCTTGCAATGTATAAGACCATGCCAGACCTGCATTTGACGATTGAGGACATGGTTGCCGAGGGCGACAAGGTAGTTTGCCGCAACATCTGGCGTTGGACCGACACAGCATCAGGCAAGAACATGCAGTTTCACGGCTTCGTGCTCTGGCGTTTTGAGGGTGACAAGATCGCCGAGCGCTGGGCTACAGTGACGCCGCCTCTTGAGGGAACGTCGTGGCCTGGAGCCCAACGGCAAGAATCATCCGCAAAACGCGCGAACTGAACGGCAAGACGCAATCGCGATCACTCCTCATTAGCCGACTCCTGAAAAACAATACGACTACGGTTCTGATTGGGGTATACGCGTCAACTGAAACCCGAGGCTTGCGGCTTGTTTACGCAGCCGTCGTTCCGCACTTGTCGCACGATCAAAGGCATCATTGGAGTTTCGTACAGATCGAATGCGAAACCCAAGCAACAGCACACACCAGCCATTGAGTTTGGCTGAGACGGACGTCATCTGTTGAAACGATGACTGATTGATCTGGCGTGGATTGAACGTTTGCCAAGCTCAAGGCACTTCCTTTCAGAAACGGTTGGCGCGAATGAGGTCAACCGGCTCACCATCGACTTTGCTCTTCATCTAACCCAATAGATTTTGAAGGGGCCGACGCCGTGGATTTGAATGACGTCGCCCTTAGCGATAGCAAAATGGTGCATGCCTTTGGGCAGCACCATGTATGAACCGGCGGGCATATCGCGGCATGTATTCTCATCAACGTTGTCGCCGGTTCCCACACAGAAGACGCCGGAGAGAACCGTCAGGTTCTCATCGGCCGGATACCAGTGAGGCGGGATCCGTGCGCCCGGCGCAGACCGCAAGCGAAGGACGAATGGTGCCCCCACTTTGGTCGGGTCACCTTGCATGATCGCCACTTCGGTCGCGTGCGACACGGCGTCGGCCTGAGCTGCCGGTGGCGGACCATCTGCCCATTCCCGCGGCAAAGGTTGCCACTTGATTTTGTCCGGTGTCAGCAGGACGTGAGCAGTGTCCGGATTACTCATTGTCCTCTTCACGTTACGATGTAATGGTTTCGGCTGCGAAGGTTGCGCCACAACTCTATTTGGTACCGGGTCGTACCACGTGGGATCGACTTCCTGCTGGCTCTGTGCCGCGGGAACAAAGAGCACCAATGCTGCTATCGCTCCCCACAGATGGGTATTCACGCTGAAGGTCCTTGCGGACCGGGTAACTGCAGAGCTTTTCACTCAACACCTCGTTGTTAAATAGTGTTCCGCTACGGTTTTGCGTATCGTTGGCTTAAGGAGAATCGCGCAGTACTCGTAAGCCTCAATGCAATACGTATTTTTCTATCCGCACTCGCTCTGGTTAGCTCGTGAAGCTGTCCGCCAGCTGAAGGCGTATTTTCCTTCGCCGAAGGACAAGCTCCGGCCATGACATCGCGCGAGGAGCGCCAACCCCTCGCGCGGTTTGTTGAGTGATCAATGTGGAGATGGGCCCGACATAAACTTGGTGGGCATTACATCCGCGTGGTTCACCGGGATAGCCGGCGCCGTGAATGGCTTCGGACGCACGGGCGGTGTCCAGTGCTGAGCTGGCTTCGCAGACGGCAGGCGCGCGCTGTCTTTCGTCTTCGCCACCATCGCGGTCTGATCTTCCAGGCGCAGGTTTTCGTATCCGCGGCGCAAAGCCACAATGCGGTAGGCGAACGCTACGTTCGACCGTCCGCCGCCAAGTTCATGCACCTCAAACCCGCTACCCGACTTGTTGCTGACGTACAGGCCGCGGCATTCTCCTTCCGGCGTGAGAAACACATGGTAGTCCGACCCTGTATTCACGGTCTGCGCGAAGGTGGGTTCCAGGCCAATCGTGCCAACGCCGCTTTCCAGGCGCCCGCTGCCAAAATCCTCGAACCAGTTCTGCGGCGATTCGACAGCGTGGAGAGCTACCTGACGTCGACTGTCGTCGACCGGGACCACGAGCGCGTGCCCGCCTGAGCAAAACAGAACCCCGTCGGTATTGATATTGCAGAATTGGCCGAAATTAACATCTTGAACGAGTAGCATCGCGACGTTGTGCTGGGAATTTTCGAAGTTGTTGATGGCAGCGGTCAAAAAATTAGTGCTGTTGTTGCCGAGAAACAGCGCTTGAGCGTCGTCTGCCGTACCCACTAAACCGGCAGCGCCGCCCGCGTTCGACGACGTGTCTCCCCAAACGCCGACCGAACAGCAGCCCACTAGGCCACCGGTTGCGCTTTGCCCCTGTCCCAAGCCCCACACACCGGTGCCGGCTGGACTGAAGCTCTGACCGGTCACCCCGAAGGTCTTGTTCTGGTCGCCATCGGCGACACCAGAGACACCTGCGGAAAAATCAGTATTAGCGAAGTTGTATCCCTGCACCCCAAATGTTTGGCCGCTCGTATTCTGGGCAAGTCCATACACGGCAGCGGACCCGGCTGAAGTCGTGTTGAGTATGCCGACGGTAGCGCGGGCAAACCCACTGGTTGGAGATGAAAATCCGAAAACACCGGTGCCGCCCTGACCGGCAACGCCCGTGCCATTGCTCAACCCAATTCCCGAGACGCCGGTCACGCCGCTACCCTCAACCCCAATCCCGGTGCTGCCCTCAGCGACGCCTCCGAGTGCGACGCCGGCTCCGTTGTTGGTCTGAGTTGCTTGAAAAATGGCTCCATTGTTGCTGCTTCGGAAGAACCCCGTCTGTCCCACGACCTCGCCGCCGACGTTAACCGTGCTCCCACTCTGGGTGATGATGGAGTCGCTGACTTTAGCGCTTCCGCCGTTGCTGGTGAATAGGGGGACGAACGCGGCCTTGCAGCCCGTCTTACTGGCACAAGTGATTTCATTTGGCTGCTCAGCCGGTGGTTGCGGTTGCTGCGTTGCACCACTGCTAGATTTAGACGAAGGTGCCAGCAGTTGAAACGCTGAAAGCGGTTTTCCGCCCAGGGTTTCCGCATCTGCCGCCTTCAGCGCGTAAGGTGCGCTGACCAGCAGTGCGCGCGGCTGTTCGTTCTGTCCTTGCGGCTGAACCCCGACCCATCGGGCTTCGTTAGAGCTAAAAAATTCCATTGGCAAGCCGTCCGGCTTGCTGGCTCCCAGCATCACGGTGTAGCGGCCGTTCGCATCTGCCTGCACATTTTGCGTCTCCAGCCACAGCGGTGCGCCGCCCTGCTGGTCCTTGTAAAAAGCGAAGGTTATGCCGACGACGCCGGTCTTCGGCGCGCCCGCGTCATCTTTCAGAACGCCGCTGAACTTGATCAGGTGGGGCACGCTGATGGCGGTACTGGTAGCGGTATTCTGCGTGAGCCCCAAGGAACTCAGGGCGAGCAGCAGTGTTGAGACAATCAAAGCGAATCGAAAAGTGCGAGGGTCTTGTGTTTTCATGTTAATTCTCCTTTTTGGGATGTATCCTCAACCGTGCTTCAGAGGGCAGCTATTTTTCTTGGCCATCCTCCGAGGCACGGTGCGGAAGAAATCTACTGGTTGATGTTGCAGACGTAGGTGTTGCCCTGCTTGACCGGGGCAGTGCACAACGGCCCCAGGTTGGTCTTTGCATTCGGTACGCTGATCATGGCGTTCGGACCGGCTACGTGCTGACCGTTGAATGGGGTCGGGTTGTCCGCATTGAAACCGCAAGGGACGGCATCTTTCGGGTTGTTGAACCAGAAGCCAACGTGGAAGGTGTTAGTCGGGGCAAGAGTGACATCTGGATCAAAGCCGAAGATCTGATCGAGCAGGATGGTGTGGATGGTCGCATTGATGTTGCCGTACTGGTCTGATTCCAGATCGGTTTGATACCAAGCCAGTCCGAAGTTGGTGAAGTTAGGATTGACCTGACCATCCGGCAACAACTGGGTTCGCTGGATCGTGAACAGGTCGAACGCAAGGTTGGGCTGGAAGTTCTGCCCAGTGATATGTAGGGTGTCGGCGAGATTGCCCCGCACTACCGCAACGTCAGCGGTGGCGTTAGACCCAAAGCAGCTTGCGAAGGGCGGGTTTGGGTAGAGCTTGAAGGTTGTCTTGTGGACCTCTGCTGCCTGCGGCTCTACCGTAGCAGTGAGGATGGTCATGGCAAGCGCCAGCAACATGAGGCACTTGCTGGCTCGAGTTGTATTCCCTGAGTAAGTCATGAGATCGATCTCCTAAATGTTTTGGTTAGTTTGGCCGCTGCCGAGCCGAGACTGGGCAGTTCGACCGTCGCCGCATATTCGCGTCGACGGGACACTCTCGCTCGGAACCGGCAGAACTGTCCTGAGGAGGTCCTAAAAGATCTCTAAAAACGATCAAAAAAATCTAGGAAAGCCGTATCTATCTGGAAAGAAAGGAACCACAAACGAGATTCGCGAAACACGCGATTGCTGACCTCGAGGAGGGGCGGCGGGTGGGGGCTCCTCTTCAGCGTTCCGCATCCTTATACTCCTGTTGTAGAATAAGGCGCCGTTTGAGATTCGATTCTTCGCTCCGCGTCACCATCTGGAAAGGATGTGCGGAAAGCGGAGAATCTGATCTGAGCCTCCTCGTAGGAACCTCAAAGAAAACGGACCCTTCTAATAGATAGGGTCCACCGCATCGGTGGGCGAGCGGTTTAGGGATTGTCTGCCAAGAGCCGGTCAATGAGTACAGCCAACCACTTCGAGCCAAGTTTGCGAGGGACCAAGGCTCAGTTGTACGAATTCCACCCCTTTCTTCTGGACACGATTCAACACGTGTTGCTGAAGGCCGGCAGACCGGTAGCCCTCAGCCCAAAAACTTATGACATGCTGCTGCTGCTGGTTCAAAACAGCGGACGAATGCTCTCCAAAGAAGAACTGATGAAGTCGCTGTGGCCAGACAGTTTCGTGGAGGAATCGAACCTGACCCAACAAGTTTCGATGATCCGCAGAGCCCTGGGTGATTCCCCCGGAGATCCGCATTTTATCGTGACCGTCCCCGGACGAGGTTATCGCTTCAGTGCCGAGGTCAGGAGCTGGGAGGAGGAAAAAGAACATCTTGGCGTAATTGTTTCTGCTCCGCCTTTGGTCAGCGAAGCCGCAAGCCGGAACGGGCAAAAGGTTGTGCAGCCGGCCGGTGCGGACCTGACGGGGATGGAAAACGCGGAACGGATTCCGGTACCGCTCAAATTGAGAGACGGCAAGACGATACGAAGAACGGTTCTATCGATTGCCGCATTTGCGCTTTTATGCGTCCTGATATTAGCGATCACAAAATCCCTGCGTCCGACGAAACCCGAGACAAGCCAGGTTGTAACCGCGCATAGGAATTTGGCGATTCTTCCACTCCAGAACCTCAAACAAGATCCCGATAATGATTTCCTGGGATTCTCGCTGGCAGACGCCGTCATTACCAAGCTTGACTACGTGAGTTCGTTGACCGTCAGGCCTTCCACCGCGGTTGAGAAATATCGAAACCAGGTCATCGATATTCAAAAGGTCGCAGCCGACCTGAGCGTTGACACCCTGCTGACCGGGAGCTTCATTCGAGATGGCGATGATCTGCGAATTACCTATCAGTTGATTGATGCGAAGGCCGAGAAAATTGTAGGCAGGGGTACGATTGATCTGAAGTATGACAAGCTCTTGCGGGTCCAGGATAGTGTAGCCCAGCAGATCATTCAAGCGCTGCAGTTGAATCTGTCACCATCCGAGGCCAACAGCATCAAGCCTGACGCGCCCATTAATCCCCTTGCTTACGAATACTATCTGCGCGGAGTTGATCTCCACAGCAAACACAATTTTCCCTTGGCGATCAAAATGCTTGAGAAGTCAACAGAGATCGATCCGAACTATGCTCCTGCCTGGGCGTATCTTGGAGCATCTTATACCTCCGATGCTGCTTTCGAGTTTGGTGGCCGCGAGCAGTACCGCCGCGCCCGATCTGCGTACGAACACGCGCTCGCGATACAACCTTCACAACTGGACGCTCATATTTTTCTGGCAAACTTACTCGTTGACACTGGCAAGGTTGAGCAAGCTGTGCCCTTGATGCGGGATGCGCTCAAAACTTATCCGAACCAGGCAGCGGTACATTGGGAACTGGGATATGCGTACCGCTTTGCGGGCATGCTGAACGAGTCGGTCGCGGAAGGTGAGCGCGCACTCCAACTCGATCCTCTGGTCAAAGCCAACGGCTCGGTCTTCAACACCTACCTCTATCTCGCGGAATACGACAAGTTTCTTCGTAGCTTGCCTGATCTAGACGATCCGCTCGTCGTGTTCTATCGTGGTTTTGGAGAGTTTCACCAGAAGAACTGGCAGCAGGCCGCCAAGGATTTCGATCATGCCTACGAGCTCGATCCCTCCCTGTATGCACAAATCGGAAAGGCTCTTAGTGATTCGATTGCCCATCGGGACGCGGACGGGCTGCAAATCCTGCGCGCTTTGGAGAACAAGATCGGGGAACGCGGAGTCGGTGATCCTGAAGGCATGTACAAGATTTCACAAGCTTACTCGGTATTGGGAGACAAAACGTCCGCACTCCGGGCATTGCGTCGGAGCATTGAAGGCGGATTCTTCTGCTATCCGTATTTCACAACTGATCCGCTGTTCGACGGGTTGCGAAATGATCCTGAATTTGCCGCGCTGTTGAACGTGGCCCGGCAGCGACACGAAGCATTCAGGAGCAAGTTCTTCTGAGGCAACTCGAAACCAGTGCACGTTATTGCCCTACGTGATTCCAAGAAACCCATCAAAGTGCCTCGGCAACAGCGGGGCGGCGCGGCCGTGCTTCTGCGTCATTCGAGAACTGCGAGAGTTCGATTTTTCTCCAGCCGACCAAGAACAGCGTGCACATCGTCCAACGTGTTGTACAGATGAAACGACACGCGCAAGCCATCCATCCGATTGGATACGACGATATTTTCAGCCGCCATCTTCTTTACCATCGCTTCAGCATCTTTCATTTGCAGGACAACCAAGGGGCCCACGCTTTCGGCCGGTGTCTTCACCTTTATCTTCAGGTCGCGAGCGCCGTCCGTCAGCGCGCGGGTCAGGGACTTGATATGCTGCGCGGTCTTTTCGCGCCCAAAATCGTCGAGCAATTTGAGGGCGGCCGTTGCGGTGTAGGCGTGCGGTAGCGAAGGAGAGCCGGTTTCAAAACGGCGGGCCGTGGTGGCCGGATCGAAATGTTTGACGTCAAAGGCAAACGGATTCTGCTGGGCAAACCAGCCAGTGATTGTCGGAGTCAGTGAGGAGATCAATTCGGGACGCACGTACAAGAACGCGATCCCGGACGGGCAAAGAAGATATTTGAGCGCTCCACTAACATAGAAATCCACATCAAGCGCCTTGACATCAATCGGCCGGGTTCCGCAATCCTGATAGTCGTCGAGCATGACCAGAGCCCCACGCTCGTGGGCATGCTTGACGATGGGGACCACCTCCGACCGAAAGCCGTTCATGAAGCAGACGTGGGTCAGCGGCACGATGAGTGTCTGGTCATCAATCGCGCGCGAGTAACACTCCGCGCATATTTTGCCATTCTGGGCCGCGAGGAATTCGATCTCAGCGCCCCGACGTTTCTGAGCGAGCCAGATTTGCCCCATCGTGGGAAATTCGAATTCACCCATGACGACTTTTCGGCGCTTGCCAAAATCGAGAGCGCTCGCGATGGAATTGATCCCGGCGGAGGCGCTTGGTATGACCGCGACTTCCTCGGGAGCGGCGCCGATGAAGCGGGCGAATGCAGTCCGCGCCGCTTCGTACTCTTCGACCCAGCGGTCCCATGGGGACCCGTATTCGTGCCAGGAGCGGATATGTGCTTGCATTGACGCTTCCACCGCATCACTCAAGGCCCCCTGTGAACAGGAATTCAAGTAGATTTTGTTCTTGAAGATGGGAAAGTGTGCACGGGCGGATTCAATCTCGGTAGACAAATATTTGACCTCTAATCAAGATAAGAAACTAACGCAAAACTGCAGTTATTCAGCCCACCTCGGAGTTTTCATCAAATATGACTAACATGGGAACACAAGCGCTTAATGGCTATCTATAGCACGAGGGATTCGAATGAAACGCCGCCAGTCTAAGTCGAAGCGAAAAAACAAAACGAACTCGGAATCCGCGATCGTGAAAAAGGTCATCCGCCTTGAAAAGCTCGTATGGAAGACTGCACAGAAGCGAGACGCTGATAGATTCCGACAACTCGTGCCCGCGGATGCCATCATGATCTTCCAATCGGGAGTCGTGCCTCAACCCGAGTATTTAGCAACAATGAATGAACGAACGATCTCGCGCTATGAACTACGCCGTTTTCGCGGCTTTATGCCAAACTCAAAAACCGTAATCGTCTACTATGAGGCTCTGCGCCTGGGCGAAGAAGCCGGCAAATCGTTCCCCGAAGGGGCAGTGATTGAGAGCACAACCTGGATCAAGCGAGGCGCTCGCTGGGTTGCCATTCTGAATCAGGAAACGCCGGTCGCCCACACCTAGCTCTGTCCCAACACAGACCTACCTCACCTGGAACACCACAGTCCCTGCGTTAATTTACAGCCGGCGCTGTCAGTGGTTTGAGGATCTCGTCCAGATAATCCGGAGTGTCCATTACCCGCTCCAGGTGGGGAAACTGATTGCCGCCATGATACTGAATTGTGTGTGTTTCTAATTTTCCTGCTTTCTCGATTTGGAGCTCGATCGCAGAGGACTTTGATTTGGAATCCCGAATCGCCCGCTTCATTTCTTCCACTGAAAACGCGAGCCCGTTGATACCAATAATTTTCGAGTATGGACTAAGCCCGCTCTCAAATGCGGGCATGCCGGGGATAGCGTCAACGATTGCACCGTCGCGCTTTACGCGGAGTCCAATCGAAGATGTGAGGTCGATGCTTCCCGATATGTCATCCTCAGCCGATTGAATTTCGTTTGGATCATCGTTGTAGAAGAGCCGCCAACCTCCGCCGGAGATCCCGCCCAGCGGGGCATTGGCGGCGGTAGAATCCAGACGCGAGCGGAAAAACGATGCCCAGTCATAGGGAGCGATGCCATTCAGGGTCGATACGAGATCCGCAAAGGTGTAGGTCTCGATAACAGGTTGACCCTCATGTCCGGCATAGAAGGCGTGGCAGAAATCGTCCATGGACTTCCGATCGCCGGTAAGCTTGCGAAGGGTTGTGTCCACCTCGAGCCAGATCAGAACCGCTTCAGGATAGAAATCTGTTCCACGGCGATACGACGACCACTCGTGGACGCTGAAATACAAAATCTGCGCGGCGTTCGCCGTATTCTGCAGTGAACGCCAGCGGCGGCCAGCCCGGTGCTCCAATGTCGCAGCGACCAGTGCGATCTGGTCGCGCGACTGAGTTGCCGTCATGAGTCCGCTGCGAGCGGTGAGCACTGTGCCCAAATATTCGGTCAGACCCTCGTAGACCCACAAAAGCTCGCCCTTCATAGGCTGCTGGAAATCCGGCGTCGCCAAACCCTCTGGCCGGCGGTATTGCCCATTCCACGAGTGTGAAAACTCATGGGGAAAAAGTCCCGCCATCAGCAGCCGCGCATTCGGATCAACCAGCGTGTGCTGTTTTACGCGATCGTCGCTGCTTTCGTGATGCTCCTGCCCCAGTTCCATTACGTTGTCACTCAGCGTCAGCAGAAAATGGTAATCGCGAAAATGATGCGACTTATAAAGAGCGCCTGCTTCCGCTACCAGTTGTTTGTAGCGTTCGATCAATCCGGATGGAACATCGAGCGCCCATGCATCATCGGAGAGCACATCTAATTCCTGGGGAGGGCTGCCGCTTGCATTGAGAGGGAAAGTCCGCATGAACTCACCCGACTGCACGGGCGAATCGACCAGCAGATCGAGTGGGACAGGCGAGAATGAGATCGTGCCGCCGGATTGGTTGCTAACCGGTAGCGAGGTGGTGAATTTCCATTGGCCAGGCAGCGTTAGAGTCGGATGAAAGATGAGATCAGCGGCGGGCCAGCCCTTTGGATAAAGAAGAACCTGGTTCCACATCAGAATGAAAAGATTGGCAGCTCCGGAGGCACTGAAATCAATCGTCGGGCCGGGAGCCGAAATCAGAAAATCCAGTGAAGCGTCGATCGAGGTTGTTCCGGCGGGCACATTGAGATTGAAGGCATACATGTCCACGTCGTCCTGTTGCCATGGAATCTCCTGCGTGCCGGAAAAAAACTTGAGTCCCACCAAGTTCCAGACAGGGCCGTCCGGCGAGTGGTCTCCGGGCATCCACTTCGGATAGTAGAGCGTGAGCAGCCCGGAATGGACTGGAAATACGAGTTTCGCGTGCAGGATCCGCTGCGAGACCTGGGTCGCATCGACGGATATTGCAATCGCGCCCGCAGGAGCTCTAGCCGCACTCGCCGGTACACACAGCGCCCCAACCAGCGCGATTGCCAGACAAAACAGGCTCGCGAACTTCCTGCCATAACTCATCGTGTGATCCTTTACGCGGCAGCGATCCTTTCATCCGCTTCGCAAGGCCGAGCGTTTGGAATTGTGAACACCTGTCCGCCAAACTCGGCAGGGAGACTTGCCATCATGTTCTTGTGAAACCAGCGAATACTCACCACGTGATCTTGCCCATGAACTGGATGTTGCGTGGTCCGCCGACGCCAAAGTGCGAATCGAAGCTGCCATCATCTGCAGTAGCTGTGATGAACGTGGCATTTGCTGGACCGGGGGAGGGCTCGGCAAAGTTGGGGTGATTGAATGCGTTGAAGAAGCTGGTCCGGAATTGGAACGCAAACCGTTCGCCGAGCCTGAACGTTCTCTGCAGCGATATGTCCCACGCGTTCAGACCTGGCGCAACCAACGGATCGCGCGGGCAGTTGCCGAACGTTCCCGGCGCGGGCTCCTGAAACGAACTGGGCGACGCGTACGGCAGCAAAAAGTTGCTTAACTGATAGTGAATCGGCGCAACGCAATTGTACCGCGTGTGATTATTGCCCACGCCGCTCTCGTCACCAAAGGTCAACAGGGGTGCAGCGAAGCCGTCACGAAAAGTTGTGGTCCCGGAGACTTGCCAATCTTTTGCCACGTAGGCGAACGCGTTGCCAGTTTTGGGGGAGGGGATGGCATACACGTAAGTGATGATTAGCGCACGGCGCTGATCGAATTCTGAATTGCCGTAACTGCCCTTCAGATTCGTCGAGTCCTGTGGCACATAGCCGCTGGTGCCGAAGAAATCTTCCACCTCGGACGCAGTGTCGAGATTGTGAGACCAGGTGAAAGCGACCTGACTGGTCAAGCCATGAAAGTCATTCGATTTCAGCGAAACCTGCAAAGAGTGGTAAGTTGCAAAACCCGGCGTCGAAATTGTATTGATCTGCGACAAGGTGGGGAACTTCGCGTTAAACGGGCGCGCGTCCTGTTCACACGTCAAATTGGGTAACGGGGGCGCACATCCGGCCGCGTAGCCGGCGCCCAGTGGCGGCTGGTTAATGTCCAGCAATTGAAGTTGATGGACACTATGGTTCCCGACATACCCAATCTGAAAGACGACCTTATCGCTGAGCTCCTGCTGGATATTGAAATTCCATTCTTGCGTGTTCGGCGTCTTCAGATTGTGCTGGATGCTTGCAATATTGAAAGGCGGCTGGGGTGCGCCCGTGCCGAAGATTGGCACTCCAACGCCGAAGGGGATGGGAGGGCTTGGCACAATCGTGAAGCCGGCCGTCGGCCCGATGGGATTCTGCGCGAGCCCTTCTTCGAAGTTATTGAGTGGAATCGTATCGTAATAAATTCCGAATCCGGCGCGGACAACTGTCTGGCGTCCCGAGATAAGGTGGGATTGAGGCGCCCAGGCAAGCGACACGCGAGGGCCGAAGTTGCCCTTGGGGGTGTTGTAAATGTCTCCCCCCGGCAATTGCGAGGCTGGGACAAGTCCCAGATTGGGGTCAAATGCGGAGAAACGCCCGCGCGCTTCGTTCACAGTCGTAAAGAAGTCGTAGCGCAACCCTGCAATCAACGTAAGGCGGGGACTAACTTTGAACGTGTCGATAGCGAAGCCGCTGATGATGTTCTGGTCAATATTGGCTCGGGGGCTGCCCACCCGTGTGATTTGCGTGAGGCCGTTGCCGGGCGTAGGAAGACCGGCAATCAAGTCGACCAGAGACGACATCCCCCCGCTCTGATTTAGCTGATTTCCAAGCTGTGAACCGGTAAAGGAAAAGATGCCGCGTCCCCCGGCTAGGGTGTAATTGGAATAATTGTGAAGGAAGTTAAACCCGAACTTCCAGGCATGTGCACCACGAGTCCAACTGACTTCGTCAGCGATTTGATAACTGGTCGCAACCCGACCGCCAGCGCCATACTGCAGTCCGAGGTTTGCGAAACCATATGTGTCAACCTCCGGGATGCCGTAACTGACCGGAGTTACCCCTGTGTTAAAGCCAACCGTGGAGGGGTTCACGTCCGAGTCGCGGCCTTTTTGGAATTGGCTGAAGCGGTTCCAGCCGAGTCGGATGGTATGGATCAAAGCCGGGTTGAAGATGTGAACCTCGCTAATCGCGAAGTTGTCGGCTACAGTGGGGGTCACTCCAAACCACGGGCCTAGCTGAGATCCGCCGCCCGGGCCGGGTCCGCCGCCAGGAAACTCATCTTCGCCGCTACCATGAAGGTAGCGGGCTGAAAGCGAATCGGAGGTCGAGATGCTGTGATCGATTTTCAAAACGCCGCTGTTGGGTGTTTGCCGACCTCGATTGTCGATAGCGAAGGGACCCGATAGACCCAGATTCGAATAAAGTCCCAGAATATTGAGCCCTAGCTGATTCGGTGTGATGCCCTGCCCCTGCACCAAAGCTGTGGCTGTCGCGATCTGTGCGGAAGTTGGCGCAACTCCGTTGAGTGTGGTGCCGAGCCTGAGACGGCTTCCGTCATAGCCTGCAAAAAAGAAGGTCCGGTTCCGGCCATCGTACACGTGAGGAATGGAGATCGTTCCGCCGATGGTTCCGCCGAACTCATTCCAAACGAATGGCGCTTTTGGTACTCCATGGAGATTTTCAAAAAAGTTGGCCGCATCCAGAGCAGCATCGCGATGCAATTCGTACACCGAGCCGTGAATTTGATTCGTGCCGCTGCGAATGATGACATTCATTACGCTGCCGGAATTTTGCCCGCTATCGGCACCGGCGTTCGCGCTGACGATGACCTCCTGAATTGCGTCCAGAGGAAGGCGTGTCGCCGCTGTCGCCGAATTTCCGCCTTCATTGATGGAGGGAAGATAGGTCGAAGGGTCTGTATCGGAAACGCCGTCGATATTGAAGCCGTTCGAGCGCGCACGTGAGCCGTTGATGGTGTATTGCGCGAACGCGAAGTTGCTATTTTGAGTGACTCCCGGCAAGACAAGAGCAAGCCTCGTGTAATCACTGTTGCCGATTGGAAGAGCCTCGACTTGCACCTCGCTCAATTGACCGCCGACCTCGTTCGTTTCTGTCTGCAGCAGCGCCGGCGCTGCGGTCACCTCAATTTGTGAAGTAACGGTTCCGACCGCCAGCACGGGGTTGACATTGTTTACCTGCCCTTGCGAAGTCACGATGTCGTTGATCACCGTGGTGCGAAAGCCCTCTTTACTCACCGTCAACCGGAACGTGCCGAGCGGCAGGTCCGGGAAATTGAATTCGCCGTTTTGATCGCTGGCGAGCGTCCGCTCCTGGCCGGTGGCGGGGTTTGAGAGTTTGATGGTTGTGCCGGGCACCGCAGCACCCTGAGCATCCCGTACCGTTCCGGTGATTCGACCCGGAAAAAGCTGGGCCGCGGCAAACGAACCGCAAAGAGCGAGAAAAGCGATGCTCGACGTTATGAAGCGAATCGCGTGAAAGTTCCTCACGTTATTTCCCCCCTCAGCCGTTAATCGGCGCATGCTATCGCGTAAGCTACAAGTATGTCAATGGTATTCAGGTCGTATGTCAAAAGGATCCGCTGAAAGTTCGCGGTTGTTTTGTCTAGAGTCTTGCGTCAGGCCGACGTGAAGTTGAACTTGCTGGCTGACGGCCAACTAGTTGCGAGCGGGAGGACGGTGAGGTGGAATATTCTGGTTCAGACGAAAGACATTCCGAGGGTCATACTTGGTTTTGATACTCCGCAGGCGCTCCCATCGTCCCGGGTAAGCCTCGGGAACGCGTTCTTCTTCATCGCCGCTCATGAAATTTACATAGACGCCTTGAACCATAAACGGACGCAAGCGCGAGAACAGATTCCGACTCCAGGCGATGTTCGCAGCATCCTCGGAAGGTTCCGTCCAGTTGCTCAGAATGTTTAGAACAAATGGCGCTCCACGATTGCCGAAAGCCGTTTCCTCCGGAGGCACCCGTCCGGCTGCGCCGCCCAGGTAAGTCAATTCAATTTCGCTGGAGCGAGATGGAATTGTTGTTAGGGCGTCGATTAGAAGACGAATTACGTCATCGCCCAAGATTTGAAAGTAGCCGGACTTCGTATAGTAGCGGCGCCCGTGCGGGAAATCGGAATCCGCCATCGTCTGCAAACTAAGGAATGACATCTCCTCGACCTTTATCGCTTTGTGTTCCACAGCGGTCAGCGCATGATCGATATAACGAATTCCTTGGTCATGATCGCCAATCCAAAGCACCGAGGCATTCGCAACCGGCGCTCCCCGAACCTCCTGCGGAACACAATGCCCGTCGCCCGCAATGCGCAAGGAAAAGCCCCAGCGCAGATTGTCTGGAACTTCAGGCATAAATTCCCGCCAATGCTGGAGCAGGCCGGCAATGTTCTCACCGACACAGAGCCCGGTCCCCAGCAAGACATGAGTCACGGGATGAAGCCGGACTTCAAATTGCGTCACAATGCCGAAATTACCGCCACCACCCCGAAGCGCCCAGAAAAGATCCGAATTTTCTTTAGCATTCGCCTGGTGCACTAATCCGTCGGCCGCGACCAGCGTGAAAGCTTCGACGTTGTCGCAAGATAAGCCATACAGTCGATTCAGCCATCCTGTACCTCCTCCCAAGACAAGCCCGCCCGCCCCCGTATGTGACACAACTCCGGACGGAAACGCGAGACCTGTCGCTTGCGTCGCGGAATCCACAGTACCCAACAGACATCCTCCCGCGAACCGCGCTCTCCGGGAATGAGCATCTACATGAACCTCACGCAGAGGAGAAAGATCGATGACTAATCCGTCATCGCATGTGCCGAAACCTGCCAGACTGTGCCCCCCGCAGCGAACGGCCGTGACGACCTCCGAAGCTGCAGCAGCCCGCACGCACATTTGGACATCATCCATGTCAGAGCAGCGGGCGACCAAGGCTGGCCTGCCATTGAAAATCCCATTCCACACAGGCGCGACGTTGCCGTAGCCGGCGTCGCAGGGCCGAAGCAGAGTTCCTTTGAAATGCGGGCTGAGTTTCTTGAAAACATCCTGCACGCCATGGTTCATGAGTTACCGAGCCGGTAAATTAGTATCGATTTGCGCGACAGATCTTGAGAAACGGGGGATAAGATCTGCGGCCTATCGCATTGTCGAGCGAACGGGCAGAACCGAAGCCACTCCCATGACCTTGTCTTTCGATTGCATAATGTGGTCGTGCATAAGCTGGCGCGCGCGCTCAGAATCCCGTTCGCGGATCGCGTTGAGAATCGCAAGATGCTCGCGGCCGGGGACTTCGCCAAAATAGTGAATGTCAATGGCGGCCAACATGATTCGTTCCATCTGGCTGCGGGCTTCGCTGACCGCCTTCACCAGCATTTGATTGCGTGCTAACAGCGCAATACCGACGTGAAAGGCGGTATCGGCCTCGATAAAGCGCGCGCAACTCGCGCGGTTATCCGGGCTGCACGATGCCTTGGCGAGATTGGTCAACTCCTTCAGGGCCTCGCCGGTACCCCCCTTGGCGGCGGCAAGTTCAGCCGCGGCGCATTCGACCGCGCTGCGGAATTCGTAAATGTCATTCAGAACTTGCAACGTGATCTGAGCTACGAAATACCCGCGGTTCGGAACAATACGCAGCAGTCTGTCATTTTGAAGCCGGACCGCGGCCTCACGCACTGGCGTGCGGCTTGCCTTATAGCGGCGCGCGAGATCTTTCTCGCTCAGGGCCTCGCCCGGCTGGAAAATGCCCTGTATGACGTCGCGTTTGAATGCCGAATATACTCTCTCGCTCAGGGTCGCGGGAACCGTACCAATCAGATGCGGTTGCGATAAAGAAGAAAGAGTGTGCGCCAGGATACGATATCCTTTGCTCCGGGTCGCGGTCTTTGGCAAGAATTCCTCCACTCACAAAACAACTAATTGTTCCCGAGAGTCGCTGCTATGTCAACGAATACCATATGTCTCCAAGGTTTAGGAGGGGCGACATCACGCAAATCAGTTGCAGCAAACCGTATACACTTTGTATGTCTGTGATATTCTAGCCGCCTCTAGCCGCTCATGAATGCCTGCCTGGAGTGAGCGGTGGAGGATGAATGAACAAATCTATTCTTTTGGCAGAAACTGGCGATACCGCCAGACAATTCCCGGTTGAGGCCGCTCGCCGCGCGTTTCCCTCTCTGAATCGCGGTGAGAATTTCATATTCTTCGACAACGCAGCCGGAGCACAGGTGCCGCAGGTCGTCTTCGATGCGGTTAACAAGCACCTGCTCGAAAATAACGTCCAGCGGGGTGGACGATACGCCAAAAGCAAGGAAGTTGATGCAGTGATCGCGCGCGCTCGCGAGAGTGTTGCTGTGCTCGTCAATGCGCGGCATCCCAGTGAGATCGCATTTGGAATGAATGCAACTTCGTTCATCCGGCTGATAAGTCTGGCGATTGGTCAAACGCTGGCTGAACGCAATGAGATCATTGTTAGCGATATGGACCACGAGGCGAACATCGCCACCTGGCTCGCCCTCCCCAATGCCAAGTTCACCTGGTGGAAAATACGGGAAGACGGAAATTTGCACGTAGAAGATTTGCAGAGACTTCTGTCTTCACGAACGCGGCTGGTAGCATGCACCGTTACTTCGAACGCGCTTGGTTCGATCGTCGATGTGGCGAAAGCAGCCAAGGTCGCTCATCACGCGGGCGCGGAAATGTTTCTCGATTGTGTCCACTACGGCCCGCACGGAACCATCGATGTACAGGCCTTCGACTGCGATTACCTCGTTTGTTCGGGTTACAAGATATTCTCGCCGCACATGGGATTTCTCTGGGGTCGGCGGGAGTTGTTGAAAAGTCTGCCTACCTTCCGCGAAGATTTCATCCCTGACGAACCGCCCGGAAAGATTGAAGCCGGTACATTCATTTATGAAAACGTGGCCGGCCTGGATGCAGCCATAACTTATTTAGAAACGCTTGGGGCCAGTCTCGGCGGAAATTTGAACCGCGACTCCGAAAATTCCAGGCGCAGCAACCTCGTCATTGCCATGAACATAGTGCGGGCTTACGAAGCATCGCTCTCATTGGAATTGTTGCGCGTCTTGAAAGAGGCCGACGCCACAATCTATGGCATCCGCGATGAAGAGCGGCTGCGCGAACGCGTCCCCACCTTCTGTTTCAATCTTCAGAAAAGGCATCCGGCACGCGTCACGGAGACACTGGCGGATGCCGGCATCGGGATTCGCGATGGGCACATGTATGCCCCACGCCTCATGCGGAGGCTGGGTCTGGATCCAGAGACTGGGGCGGTCCGCGTGTCTCTCGTGCATTACAACACCGTAGAAGAAATCCATCGCTTCCGCGACGTAATCCTGCCAATGAGCCGCTATGCCTGAGGCGCCACCGCCAGCCCATCTTCTCGAAAGCTCGGTCCCAAGTACTAATGCTTCGCCGCCGCCGGAGAACCTCCAACGGCGGCTCACTCAACGCCAACTCACCATGCTCGCCCTGGGCGGAGCGATTGGCGTTGGCCTATTCCTGGGCAGCAGCATAACGATCCGGCTTGCTGGACCGGGAGTGATTTTGTCGTACCTTCTCGGGGCAGTCATTGCGATGATCGTTGCTTATTCGCTGGCAGAGATGGCTGTCATTCATCCGGTGGCGGGTGCTTTTGGTGTCTACGCTGAGACTTATCTCAGTGCATGGTCAGGGTTCGCGGTGCGTGCAACCTATGGGCTGGCGCAGATCATCGCGATCGGGGCTGAGGTGACCGCAGTGGGAATTTACTGCGGATTTTGGTTTCCACATGTGCCGCAGTGGGTTTGGGTTGCGGGCGCCTCGCTCACGCTGGTCGCGATCAACGCTCTGCAGGTCGGACGCTTTGGCGAATTTGAATATTGGTTTGCTTTGATCAAAGTGTCTGCCATCATCGCTTTTATCGCCATTGGCGCGATGCTGATATTTGGAGTCGGTTCAAGGCCGGCGCTCGGACTCTCGAATCTAGTTGCGAATGGCGGATTTCTGCCGTTCGGCCCGAAGGGCGTCTGGTTGGCGCTTACGCTCGCCCTGACCAGTTATATGGGCGTGGAAGTTATCGCCGTGACAGCCGGCGAGGCGCGCGATCCCGAACGCTCGATTCCACGCGCGATGCGCACCATTGTTTACAGACTGATTTTCTTCTACGTGCTCGCCATTTCCGCGATGTTGGCTATGACTCCCTGGAACCGAGTGGGAAGCGAAACCGGAATTAGCGGTAGTCCGTTCGTGAGCGCCTTTGCCGGTGTCGGAATTCCATACGCTGCCAGCATCATGAATCTAGTGGTAATCACCGCGGCGCTTTCCAGTTGCAACGCCGATCTTTATCTGACCACCCGGATGATCTTCTCGCTCTCGCGAAGCGGCTACGCGCCCGCGTGGCTCTCCCGGTTGAGCAGCAACGGAGTCCCCCATCGCGCGCTTGGTGTTTCGACGGCGGGCATGATCGCGGCGATATTGCTTGCTGTTTATGCGCCTTCACGCGCCTTTCTGATGCTCTACGGGGTAGCGGTTGCCGGGATGTTCTTTGTGTGGATTGTCATTCTTCTCAGCCACATTTACTTCCGAAAGTCGCTTAACCCCGAGGTTCGCTCCCGCTTACCCATCAAATTAGCCTGGTCACCGTATTCCAATTGGATCGGCATCGCCGCCCTGCTGGGCATCACAGCGAGTACTTTTTTTGTAGATGGCTTGCAGTATGCCCTCCCTGCATTCTTGCCTTTCCTTCTGGCGATGTCGCTCGTGTACTGGAGAGTACGGCGCCGTCCGTCCCCAGTTTAAGGCAGTTGGTGTTTATACCCTCCTGATTGGTCTCCCGCAAAATTTATCAGCGCCTGAGCAGCCGTAGCGGCTGGCGCCAGCCCGGGCCCGGCGCCGGATCAGCGGAGAATCGTAGCGACACGGACTATGAATTGTGTTGACATGTTGCGTCCCAGGCGACACTATATGGAGCGGCTGTGCAGCGCGGCAACCGGTGGTGGTCGGCTCTCGGATGCGCGTCACAGGCGATCTCTCCCCCTTAATCTCAGTACCGCCCTCGGGCGGCAATCTCAGCAGTTCGGTCCATCCATGCGAACTTGCAAAAGGACAAATTGGTTATGAAAATCCCTATTCTGTTGGCGGTGGTAGCCCTCAGTGTGTTCGCTCCAACCATGGTTTTTGCGCAGAGTCTTGAAAGCGGCGCACTGCTCTCGATCCAAAGTGCGGATGGGTCTTTGCGACTCGCCGTTTACGACAGCCAGGTTCACTCAGGCCTTGGCGTATCCAGCAGCCCGTGCGACAACGGCGTTGTAACCGATGCCTATGTGCTGCAGGGAGGATCGCCAACGGGATGCGATCCCGGCGATGCCTACGAGACCAACCAAACGCCTGGCGCGTTCGAGTTCGCTGGCACCGGATATAAGTTTGACGTAAAGACTTTCTATCAAACCGGCGGCTGCAATACGAGCGGTACGATTTGCGCCAACCCGGATAGCGGATTTCTTACGGTCACAAACAACGGCACATCGAGTTTCAGCGGTACGATTACTCTATCTGGCAAGTCTCCAATGGGGGGAGCGCCGTACTGTGCGCCAGGAGGAATGGCTCTTGATACTTGGACCGCAGGCCTGGCACCAGGTGCCTCGGTCACCTTGGCATTATCCCCGGATAGCAGCAACTGCGGAGGATACAATGCTCCGCAGACCCAAACCCTGGCGGCCGGCGCGACCGCAATATTCCCGGTCGGCACTGACGACTACGAACTGGCGGCCCTCGATAATGCGGGGGGCGAGCAGATTACCCTCCTTCCGATTCCCGTGTTGCAGTCCTTGTCCAATCCTGGGTCCAATGCATTCAACACATTCAATCCGGGCACATTGTTCTCCACGTTTAGCTGCGCCCCGTATGGCGATTTTAGCGAAGTTGGAAACCCAGAGTGTACCGAGTTCCAATTGACTTGCGCGGGCGCGTCAGATTGCGAGCAATTCCTGTACACGGCGACCACCCATTACAGCTTCCCCCAAGGCTTTCCGGGGATTGGCGGTCCCGGGTTTTTGAAAGCCAGCGGGCAAAGCTGTCCAACCAGTCTCTTTGACAAGAACATCTTCCGCTTCTACACCCAGGACACGACGCACTCGGGGGGTGGCGGCGGGCTGTCATGCTTCGTTGCGGCATTTACCCCCGGCGATCAGATCGTTACCAGTTTCACCAGCTTCGTGGGATTTCAAACGCCGGTGTCCGATAATCAGATAAACGTCATTAAGGCGGGAAGCGCGGTGCCCTTGATCTGGCAACAGTTCCTCGCCCCGAACGTTCCCGAAACAAATCTCACATTCTGTTCCAGCCCGAACCCGGCGCCCGGAACTTGCACCGCTCCGTGGGTAAACCTCGGGACGATTCCATCTGCCTGTTCGGGTGACTCTGACAACGAAACGACCATCGGGGCCTCAGGCAACTCAGGCCTGCAGAACCTCGGAAACGGACTCTACCAATTCAACTGGAAAACGGTGAAGGGTTCAACCGGCTGCGTCATCGTGGTGGCGACATTTGATAGCGGCTTGGTGGTGTTCCCTGCAACTTTCCAATACAAATGACGCTGATGTCGCTTTTCGATGGGGTGCAGGCCACGGACTGCACCCCGTTTTTTCTTCGGGCGCGCGCTAGAAGTAGTAACTGATTCAAAATTGAGCTTATTGCAGAAGAGAAATAGGATCGACTAACTCTTGATCGCTTGCAGCCAGCGCGTGGCTTCCTCGTCCATGGTCTTGAAGTCAGAGCGTTCCAGGATTTTATCCGCGCCCGGATCATCGTGCATGGCGTTGATTAACTGAAGAGCCTCTTGATAGTGCTGCAGAGCTTCGGCCTGGTCGTCCGACGCTCGAAAGATGCCGGCCAGCAGGTAGTGCGCTTTAGCGCTCAATGGTTTCAAGCCGAGTTTGTCAGCTTGCAGAAGCGCCCGCTCGAGTTCCTGTTGGGCGTGGGAGCTGTCTTTGATCTTTATCATGGCTTCCGCCATGGAAACTGAGCATTCCACTTGCGCATACTTCAATCCGAGATTCTCGGTTTGCTGCAGTAGCGGTCGCAATGTCGCGATAGCCTGCTGCGCGCGTCCCTCCTGGATCGCAACTTTTGCCAGACTGATCTTGGCAGTCAAGATCTTTTCTGGCTCCTTACTATGGTTGGCCGCCTGCAGAGCCTGTTCATACAATGCCCCGGCGGCCTTTGCGTCACCGCGATAGTATGCTGCGTCGCCCTGGAAAGAAAGAGTCTGCGATACCATTCCATCGTTCTTCAATTCCCGTGAAAGATTGAGTGCGTCGTCCAGGTAGCTCTTCGCTTCGTCGCCTCGACCGGCGAGGATGAGCGCCTGAGCATAACCGCCAAGGATCTCTGCCATCCAGTAGGTTTTGTCTTTCAGATCCTGGAAGGTTTTCAGTGCTGCCTGTTTCGAAGTGATAGCGGCCCCGTATCGTCCCTGATAGTCCAAGACCATCCCCAGAGTGTAGGACTCAATTGCCGCGCCGCGAGTGTCGTTCATACTGCGGCGCAGATCCAATGCCCGCATGTATTGGGAAAAGGCCTGGTCGTAGTCGCCCATCCTTACAGATGTCTCAGCCAGGTTGTGGACGGCCTCGACGATGTCTTCAGGCGCCTTGGATTTTTCGCGCAATTGCAGTGCCTGCAGGTAATAGGTGCGGGCGTCTTCATACTGTCCCTTTGCAAAATACACACCCGCGATATTGTTCAGACAAGCCGCCTGCAAACGTTCATTGCCGATATCGCGCTCGATCTGCAGCGACTCCTTATACATGGTCAGGGCCTGCTCATGGTTGCCGCGATCATCGTAGAAATTACCCAAGTCGATCAAAGTGTCGCCCAGACCGCGCTTATCCCCGATGTCCCGTCGAATCTGCAACGCTTCCTGAAAATTCTGCAGCGCCTCCTTATTTTTGCCCAACAAAACTTCAGTTCTCGCAATTTCGTTCAGGCTGGAGCCGATTCCGCGCTTCTGCCCGATGCTTCGCCAGATAGTCAAGGCATCTTCGCCATCGCGCAAACTGTCAAGCGGACGATTTAACATCCGGTAAGCCACTGCCATCGCGTGCAGTGTGGCAGCCTTCTGCTCCTGATTATCCAGTTGAATGGCGAGGCTCAGCGCCCGGCTCAAGGATTCAAGTGCACCTTGCGCATTATCGCTTTTAATGCCCAGGCGTCCCATTGCCAGGGTTGCGTTGATGTCTTTGGGATTCGCTTTCAGGATTTGCTGGTTGTATTCACCAGCCTTGGCGAAGTCTCCCGCCTGCTCGTAGAGAGCCGCCAATGCCGATTGCACGTCTGCGTTATCGGGCGAGGCCTTTGCGATGGTCTCATACGCTTTGATGGCGCCGGGGAAGTTCTTAGTGATCTGGGCCTGAATCGCAAGCAGCAAATATTTCTCCGCCTGCGGCAGGTTCTGGCTCAAATTCACGGCCTTTTGCGCTGCGCGCTCAGCCTCGGCGTCGTAACCTAAATTGCTGTAGGCTTGCGCCAGCTTGGAATAAGCCAAAGCGAAGAAAACGTCCTTCTTCGTAGCAGCGTCGAAGTGCTTCTGCGCCTCGAGATTCTTACCTTCGCGCAGCAGGCCGATCCCTTCGTTGTAGTCGCGCAACGCTTCAATCGAGGTTGAGGTCGGCTGATAGGAACTGGCCTTCAACTCCTTCAACACATCCGGGGACAAAGCCAGGTTTTGTCGGACGGAATCGGCGAGCTTGTCGAATGCGGCGGGAATATCCTTTTCGCTCGCAGCATCCGCTTTCATCGAAGTGATGCGGTTGTTTTTCAGATCCTGCAAAGTCGCATCGATGCGAATCTGGCTACCGAAGCGCGCGTACTGGCCGAATACCACCACATCGGCGCTGCTGAATTCAGCGATACGGCGAAGTACAGTCGGATCGAACGAAGTATTTGGCGCGATGTGCAGGTCCTGAAGGACCTGGTGCAATCGGTCAGGGGAAACCGTTCGCAACCGCGCGGACTGGCCGACGTCGGTGTTGAGCATGTCCGCCAAACTGGGCCCCAACCAGTCGAAGCTCGGGTCTCCTGACGCGTTTCTAAAAGGGAGAATTGCCAGCGAAACAGCAGGAGGCACCCGGCTTTGCCCGGACGCCTGAAACAGGCTGTCGCGGAAACGGTATCCCCCAATTGCGAGGATGACCGCAATCAAGCCCGCAGTAATTATCGGCCAGGGAATTGTGCGGCCCCACGGACCGATCTTCGGCTCGAAGCTCAGCGTAGCGCCGGCACGCTTGCCTTGCCAGGTCTCCAGGTCCGCCAAAAGCTCCGCAGCGGTTTTGTACCGCAGTTCTAAATCGCGCTCGAGGCACTTAGTGACGATGTTGCTTACCGACGGCGGGATAGTGTTGTCGTGATCCGAAACCGGCGCAACCCGCTCTTGGGTGCGCCGAATCAGGCTCGCGATTGTGCTGTCCGCCTTGAAGGGCATCTGCCCAGTGAGCATTTCGTAAAAGATTAGTCCCAACGCAAAAATGTCCGAACGCTGATCCAGCGGCTTACCCAGCGCCTGCTCCGGCGACATGTACTCCATTGTTCCCACCAGAGCTCCGCTCTGGGTCATGCCATCGCCTTCCAGGGTGCGGGCCAGGCCAAAATCCATCACCAGGATTCGCCCGGTCTTATCACGCATAATGTTCTGCGGTTTCAGGTCGCGGTGGATCACGCCCACACTGTGTGCGGCTTCTAATGCCCGGCATACCTGCAGCATGATTTCCACTGCTTCTGACGGCGAAAACTTCTTCTTCTCATGAAGGAGAGTCAGCAGGTTTTCTCCCTCGACGTACTCCATGGTGATGAACTTCATCCCATCAGCTTCACTGAGGTCATAAATGCGGACCACGTTGCGGTGCGTTACCTGGTGGGACAACAGCAATTCCTGCTTGAAGCGATCCACGATAGCTTTGTCGCGAGCCAGGTCGCGGCGTATTACCTTCACGGCCGCGGTGCGGTTCAATTCGAGGTCAGTCGCTTTGTACACCGCACCCATGCCGCCTTGCCCGAGAATCTGCACGATCTGATATCTCTGTGCCAGAAGCATGCCTGGCTCCAGTTCGGGCTGGTTTGAAACCACGACGATTCTGGGTCGTTGCTCTGCGTTCTCCTTCGCCGGCGTGGCCGGAGTCTGCCGGGAGGTGTCCATCAATCTGGTGAAATCTTGCGGCAAATCCACTAAGGTTGGAGAATCGGAAGGAAGGGTCGCATCAGACGAAGAACTGCCTCCCTCGGACGGAGTACGGATGCCAGCGACATCTTTTCCGGGTAAGTCTGACTGCTGGCCGAATCTGGGGTTTTTTTCCATGACCTCGGCTCCGCAATAATAGCTGAAACCAGTGCGGGCTGGCGCGGAATTATTGACAACATATCTCGATATGATTTACCTCCGAGAGTCCAAGCGTCCTTCACAAATTCTGCTGGTCCCCGTAATGTCAAAGCAAGGTCTAGCCCCCCTATCGTTGAGGAAGCGTCGGTGGAGTCGGGGAAGGCAAAATCGAATTAGCTCCGCAAATGAAGAGTCGCCTTTCAAACGGCACTTGAGTATTGACCGGGCCTAGGTGTACATTTCACCATTCCGCCAAGGCCGGACCGAAAGATGTCCGCCATGGGTTGCCCATCCGCTGTTCCCAGATGATTGGGACTTAGCACTTAGAAGCGGAAGACTCTCTGATCGTCCCAGTACTGGTCTACTGGTCTGTGGCTAAAGGTCTGCGCACCGGGTGTGTTGGCAGCGGAGATCGGCGTATAAGGCCAACATTTTCGGCTCCAGGAGGAGATCCCGATTGGGTCAGCGTAAAGGGCGTAAGAGTAAGGTGCGCCCAACTGTGAATCGGACTCGATTCGCCGGATCGCCCGTGTTCGCGATCATTTCCATTCGGGACCTGGCAATCTGGGCGTCCATTTTCATCGCCACTCTGCTTGCGTATTTTCCGGCGCTTCGTGGTGGGCTGATTTGGGATGATACAGACCACGTTACTCGTCCAGGACTGCAGTCGCTCCACGGTCTTTGGGACATCTGGTTCCGTCTTGGTGCTACTGCGCAATATTATCCGCTACTCCACAGCGCTTTCTGGCTTGAGCACCGCCTATGGGGTGACTCAGTGCTGGGCTACCACCTGCTCAACCTCTCGCTGCACACGGCAGGGGCGTTGCTTGTGGTGTTGATCGTCCGCCGTCTTAATCTGCCCGGCGCCTGGTTGGCGGGTTTGATTTTTGCCTTGCATCCGGTATGCGTGGAATCGGTGGCCTGGATCTCCGAGCAGAAGAGCACGCTTTCCGGAGTCTTCTATCTGGCTTCGGCGCTGACTTATCTGCACTTCGACAAAACTCGGCGCAGATCACTTTATTTTTGGGCGCTCGGCCTGTTCGTCCTGGCCCTGCTTAGCAAGACCGTGACTGCGACGCTTCCAGCCGCGTTGTTGGTAGTCTTTTGGTGGAAGCGGGGCAGCCTCGAATGGCGGCGCGACGTGCGGCCATTGCTGCCGTGGTTCTTGCTGGGGGCAACTTGCGGCATTTTCACAGCGTGGGTCGAGCGGACGGTCATCGGCGCCGAAGGCGCAACTTACAATCTAAGCCCGGTTCAACACATTCTTCTGGCAGGCCGCATTATCTGTTTTTACGCCGGCAAGCTGGTGTGGCCCTCCGATCTGATGTTTTCCTACCCGCGCTGGCAAGTGGATCCCACGGTGTGGTGGCAATATCTTTATCCTCTCGGAGTGGCCGTCGCTGTGGCCATCTGCCTGTGGTGGCTGCCTCGCCGCCGCGGTCCGTTGGCGGGTTTTCTGATTTTCGTTGGAACGCTTTTCCCGGTACTCGGATTTCTCCATGTTTTCCCCTTCCAGTTCTCCTACGTCGCCGACCATTTCCAGTACCTGGCCAGTCTGGGAATCATTGTGCCCGTGGCGTACGCGCTCACCTATGTGACTGCGCGGATCTTCCCGGAGAAATCGGCCCATACAGCAGTTCTCGTCGTGTTGCTCGCAGTCCTCAGCATATTGACTTGGCGGCAGACTCGCATCTACCGGGATGCAGAGACGCTCTACCGGGCCACGCTTGCACGCAATCCCGCCAGTTGGCTAACCCACTACAACCTGGGAGGCACGCTGGCACAAGTCCCCGGCCGCGAACCGGAGGCGATTGAAGAATTCCGGACCGCATTGCGAATTCGACCGGACTACGCCTTGGCCCACAACAGTCTCGGGTATCTCCTGGCGAAACAGCCAGACCGGTTGTCCGATGCAATTGCCGAATATCAGGCGGCGCTGCGGAGTGATCCGGGCTACGCGCTGGCGCACAACAACCTGGGAATTGCTCTGGCTCAAATACCGGGTCGGGTGCCGGAAGCGATCGTGGAGTTCCAGTCCGCACTGCGGATTAGACCGCGTTATGCGAACGCGCACATGAACCTGGCAAATGCCCTAGCACAAATGCCCGGCCGGCAAGCGGACGCAGTTGCCGAGTACCAAGCCGCGCTGCGCATTGAACCCAACAAGGCGCAGGCACACACCAATGAAGGCATTCTTTTGTCGCAAATGCCAGGCCGGGTGCCGGACGCGATCGCCGAATTCCAGGCCGCGTTGCAGAGTGAACCGAATGACGCGCGAAACCATGAGCTGCTGGGAGACGCGTTGTCGCAAATACCGGGCCGGTTGCCAGAGGCGATTGACGAGTACCGGGTCGCACTGCGCATTCAACCGGATGACCTGGATGCGCACTTGAGCCTCGCAGATGCGCTAGCGAAAGTTCCGGGGCAGCGCCAGCAGGCTATCGCCGAATATGAAGCCGTGCTGCGCGCCCGGCCCGATCTCGTTGCGGCGCGGACTTCGATCGAACGATTGCGAGCCGGTCAGCCATGACACGAGTTGCAATCATGGCGCGCAGAGAGTAGCAACAACAGTAAGCGATCAGAGGCGTCGGGCGTTCGGCCAAAGGTTTATGTCCAGATGCTATTCCGCAGGGTCGTAGTTGAGATTTTGTCCGAGCCATCGCTCGACTTCCGCCACACTCATTTTCTTGCGCTCGCTATAGTCGGCGACTTGGTCGCGGTCGATCTTGCCAAGGCTGAAATACCGCGATTCCGGGTGGGCAAAGTAGAGACCACTTACGCTCGATCCCGGCCACATGGCAAATGACTCAGTGATGAGCATTTCGGTATTCGCCTGCACATCGAGCAGGCGCCAAAGCGTGCCTTTTTCCGTGTGATCCGGGCACGCGGGGTAACCCGCCGCTGGCCTGATGCCTCGATACTTTTCTTGGATGAGATCAGCGTTGCTCAGGCCTTCCTCACGACCGTAGCCCCATTCACACCGCACTCGCTTGTGCAGGCATTCGGCGAAAGCTTCAGCCAGGCGGTCGGCGATGGCCTCCGCCATGATCGCGTTGTAGTCGTCGTGCTTGGCCCGGAAACCGTCGCACAGTTCCTTCAGGCAGATCCCGCTGGTTACCGCGAATGCACCGATATGATCGGGCAGTCCTGCTTCCTTCGGCGCGACGAAGTCGGCGAGCGATCGGCACGGCTCATTGCCTTCCTTATTTGATTGCTGACGAAGGAAGTGGAATCGTTCGAGTACGTCTCGGCGTGTATCGTTCGTGTACAGTTCGACATCGTCGCCTACGGCATTTGCGGGAAAGAAGCCGTATACGCCCCGCGCCGTGATCAATTTCTTCTCAATGATGACATCGAGAAGCGCGTTGGCTTCAGTAAATATCTGACGCGCCTGTGCACCTTGTCCATCGTGCTCAAGAATGCGGGGATAAACGCCCTTCAATCCCCATGTGTGGAAGAACGGAGTCCAGTCGATGAAGTCGCGCAGCGTCGCCAGCGGAAAGTTGTCCAGCACGCGCACACCGGTAAACGCGGGTGTAGGCAGGTCTTCGGCGCGCCACTCGATGGGAGTCCGTCTTTTTCGTGCGGTCTCAAGCGAGACAACCGTCAGGCGTGGTGCGGAGTGGGCCTTGCGGAGCGCCTCATAATCGGCGCGATGCTGCGCCACGAACGCTGACTTGCCATCGTCGCTCAGAAGACTGGTCGTCACGGGCACCGCCCGGCTGGCATCCAGCACGTGCACCACGGGTTCGCTGTAATGCGGCGCAATCTTAACCGCGGTGTGCGCCCGGCTCGTGGTTGCGCCCCCGATCAGCAGCGGCAACTTAAAGCTCTGGCGCTCCATCTCGCGAGCCACGTGCACCATTTCGTCCAATGACGGAGTGATCAAGCCGCTGAGTCCGATCATGTCCGCCTTCTCCGTCTTGGC
This sequence comes from Terriglobales bacterium, assembly GCA_035567135.1. Taxonomy (GTDB): domain Bacteria; phylum Acidobacteriota; class Terriglobia; order Terriglobales; family Acidobacteriaceae; genus JABDBE01. Next base: position 210,744 of record DATMQI010000112.1, on the reverse strand, counting down.
GCGTTCGAGGATTTTTTCGCAGGGGACCATTACGCCCATGTCGATCACCTCGTAGTTATTGCAAGCGAGGACGACACCAACGATATTCTTGCCAATATCGTGAACGTCCCCTTTGACCGTCGCGAGTACAATTTTTCCCTGCGCCTTGACCGTTTCGCCAGCCGCAGCCCTCGCTTCCTTCTCAGCTTCCATGAACGGCGTCAGGTGGGCCACGGCCTTCTTCATCACGCGGGCAGACTTGACCACCTGGGGCAAAAACATTTTGCCAGCCCCGAATAGATCACCGACCACACTCATGCCCGCCATCAGTGGGCCTTCTATGACCAATAAAGGACGGCCCAGTTTGACACGAGCTTCCTCGGCATCGACTTCGATGTATGTGTCGATGCCCTTGACCAGTGCGTGTGAGAGACGCTCCTCGACTGTGCCATTGCGCCATTCTTCGGCCTTCTTCTCACTCGCTATCGCACTCTCACCCTTGAGCGACTCGCCGTGCTCCACCAAGCGCTCGGTTGCGTCGGGGCGGCGGTTTAGCAGCACGTCCTCGACCAGCACCTTCAGTTCGGGCTCAATCTCCTCGTACACCTCGAGCATCCCGGCATTCACGATGCCCATGTCCAGTCCCGCCGTGATGGCGTGATAAAGAAATGCAGAGTGCATGGCCTCGCGGACCTTATTATTGCCTCGGAAGCAGAACGAGATGTTCGAGACGCCGCCGCTGACCTTTGCGTGCGGGAGATTGGCTTTGACCCAGCGCGTGGCATTGATGAAGTCAACCGCGTAGTTGTTGTGCTCCTCCATCCCAGTGGCAACGGTGAGGATATTGGGATCGAAAATGATGTCTTCGGGCGGAAAACCAACCTCGTCGACCAGGATCCGGTAGGCGCGTTCGCAGACGCGGATCTTGTCCTCGTAAGTCGCGGCCTGACCCTGTTCGTCAAAAGCCATCACAACCACCGCCGCGCCATATTTCAGGACGGTGGCGGCATTCTTGCGAAACTTTTCTTCGCCCTCTTTCAGCGAAATCGAATTAACGATGCCCTTGCCCTGCAGGCACTTCAGCCCAGCCTCGATGACCTCCCATTTTGAGGAGTCCACCATAAAGGGCACCTTGGCAACTTCGGGCTCGCTCCCCAGTAATTGCAGGAAGCGCGTCATTGCGGTGACGCCGTCGATCATGCCTTCGTCCATGCAGATGTCGAGGACATTGGCTCCGTTCTCAACTTGCTGCCGGGCTACGCTGACCGCTTCTTCATACTTGCCTTGCTTGATCAGCTTCGCGAACTTGGGCGAACCGGCTACATTGGTCCGCTCACCGATCATGATGAAGACGCCGGACTGTTGGGTGAAGGGCTGCGATCCCGAGAGACGAAGTGGCTTCGTCTTTATGGGCTGGGCCGCGTCATCAGACACGCTCACGCTCGACTCTCAATCTGCTGGGCGAAGGATTCCTCAGTAAGCGGGGTTCCAAACTTTCGCGGAGGCTGGCCTTCGAGCGCTTTGGCGATAGCCGCAATGTGCTCGGGTGTGTTGCCGCAACAGCCGCCGGCAATATTGATCAGCCCGGCCCGGGCAAAGTCGCCCAGATAACGCGCCATGTCCTGAGGTCCCAGGTCGAACCCGGTTTGCGAGAGAGGATTCGGCAGACCGGCATTCGGGTAGCACGAGATCGCCACGTCCGCCTTCTCCGACAACTCCTCCAGGAACGGATACATGAGATCGGGACCGAGAGAGCAGTTGAGCCCCACCGACAGCGGTTTTACGTGCTGCACCGCGTTCCAGAACGCCTCAGTGGTTTGTGCGGAGATCATCGTCTCGCCGCCACGCCCCACCGCCGCCGAGATCATTACCGGCAATTTCTTGCCGTCTTCATCGAACACTTCACGGATGGCGACAAGCGCCGCCTTGGCGTTCAGGGAGTCGAAGATTGTCTCAACCAGGAGCAGGTCTACGCCCCCGGCGATGAGTGCTCGCACTTGCTGAGCATAGGCTGTTTTAACTTGATCGAATGTGACTACGCGGAAGCCGGGATCATCGGCATCGGGCGAGTTCGAAAGAGACACGGTCAGCGGCCCAATCGCCCCCGCGACGAACCGTTGACGCGAGGTTGCGCTGCTAACGCGATCGGCCCACTCACGGCATTGCTTCGCCGATTGCTCGTTGATATCCCAAGCCAGACCGCCGAGGAACGGATCCTCGATGACCTTTTGGTAAAACGCAGGATCCTTCCGCCCACCCCGTTCCCGAGGATCGTCCACAAAAAATTCGCTCTGCGTGATGCTGGTTGCGCCGAAGGTGTTCGTCTCGATGATGTCCGCCCCGGCCTCCAGAAACCGGCGATGGATGTCGCCGATCATTTCCGGTTGAGTCAATGAGAAGAGGTCCCCGTTATTCAGAAGGCCCTTCTTTGAATCCTTGAACCGCTCCCCGCGGATGTCCGCTTCCGTCATGCCGTAGGTGCGGATCGTCGTGCCCATCGCTCCGTCGATGATGGCAATGCGACTCTCGAGGATCTTTTCAAGAGGATGCTGGTGCGCTTTCGTCATATCTTCCTTTATTCATGCTCCGCCACATTTCAGCGGCGAAGTACGCTTCTTTATTATAGCGATTGGCGGGTCGCCCCTGACTCCGGCCAGAAAAGTGCTGCTGAACCAATTGCATTCGCGGGTGGAACTCGGGGGAGTCATCGCCCCGTTTCGGCAAGCAAGGTCCGAGAGTTGATTGTTAGAATCGCAGCAGCGGCTGCGAATAGACTGAATCGCGGCCACTAAAACGCTTATCAAGAATTTGGCGGAAACTTCTAATGGATGCCAAAGAATTTCGAGACGTCGCACACCGGGTCGTTGACCTACTGGCCGAGTACCTGGACCACATCGAAGAAAAACGCGTGTTCCCCGAAGTGGAACCGCGCACTTTGAACCAGCTGTTTTCTGAGGCTTTGCCTCAGGAACCGTGCTCCCCCGATAGCGTGTTGGAAGAGCTTGAACACAAGTTGCTTCCTTACTGCACGAATGTTGGCCATCCCGGTTATATGGGCCTTATCACTCCATCGCCTAATCCCATGGGTATTATTGCGGATTTCATCTGCTCGGCGATTAACCAGAACGTCGGCGCTTATTCCATTGGCCCGGCGGCAGTTGCCATGGAACGCCGCGTCGTGCGTTGGCTTACCGATCTTTGCGGTTACGACCACAATGCCGGGGGCAACCTCACCAGCGGCGGGATGACGGCCAATTTCATCGGTCTGAAAGTGGGGCGCGACGTTGTCAGCGGCCAGCGAGCGCAACATGACGGAATCCGTGAGCGCTGGGCTGTTTACGTTTCGGAGGAGCGGCACGTCTCCATCGACAAGTCGGTCGATGCTATTGGCCTGGGTCGAAATGCGCTGCGCCCGTTGCCGACCAACGCTGAATTCCAAGTCCGGCTGGACGCACTGGAAGAAGCAATCTCAAAGGACAAGACGAATGGTATCCGCCCGATGTGTGTCGTTGGTATCTTTGGCACCACGAACACCGGCGCTGTCGACGATATCCGCGAACTGCGGCGCATTGCCGACCGTGAGCGTATGTGGCTTCATGTGGACGCCGCGTATGGTGGCGGCATGCTGCTCGCGAACAAGTGGCCAATGCGCGATCGCGGCCTCGAACTGGCTGATTCGATCACCATCGATCCTCACAAGTGGTTCTATGCTCCGCTTGATGCCGGAGCCGTACTGGTCAAAGACCAGAGCTGGCTGACTGCATCATTTGGTATAAAGCCCTCCTACCTCACCGACGAACTCGACCAATCCGACGAGCGCTATCAGTATTATGTACATGGTTTCGAGCAGTCTCGTCGATTTCGGAGCCTGAAAGTCTGGATGAGTTTCAAGCGATATGGGGCTCGACAGATCGGCGACTGGATCGATAACAACGTACGCCAGGCACGGCATTTGCATGCCTTAGCTCAAGCGCATCCTGAATTTGAGCCGGCGAGCGATCCACCCATGTCCGCCATCTGTATACGTTTCAAAGACCCAGCTCTGAATGACGTGCAATCGAAGAAATTTCATGCTGAGGTTGCGCAACGAATCGAGCAGAGCGGGCGCTTCTGGATTTCGACCACAGAGTTAAAGGGCAAGACATGGTTTCGTATTAACCCCGTGAACTTCCGCACGCGCCAGAAGCACATGGAGGAGCTGTTTGCGTTGCTGGTACAAGAATGTCATCAAGGATGCGCCAGTCCCACCCGTGATCACCTGATTAGCGGAACCGGTTGAAACTGCGAAACTATGGGTAGTAGTCACGCGGGACCCGCCGACCCTTGAGCTACATTGACTTGCCCCGTTAACCCGCCTAATATGGCGCGACGCCATGATCGGCCAGACTATTTCTCACTACCGGATCGTCGAGAAGCTCGGTGGTGGCGGCATGGGCGTCGTCTACAAGGCGGAGGACGTGAAGCTCGGCCGCTTTGTCGCCCTCAAGTTCCTGCCCGACGATGTAGCCAAAGATCCTCAAGCCCTGAACCGCTTTCAGCGCGAAGCCAAGGCGGCATCCGCCCTGAACCACCCGAACATCTGCACTATCTACGAGATTGACGACCAGCACGGCGAAGCTTTCATCGCCATGGAATTCCTCGACGGCTTGACGCTGAAACATCGCATCGGCGGCAGGCCACTGGATCTGGAAGTGCTGCTCCCGCTGGCCATCGAGGTCGCGGATGCGCTTGACGCTGCGCACGCAGAAGGCATCGTTCACCGCGACATCAAGCCCGCGAACATCTTCGTCACCAAGCGCGGACACGCCAAGATTCTCGACTTCGGTCTGGCAAAGGTCAGCCTTGCGGGCAGCTCATCAAGCCAAATTGCGGCACTTAACACGCAGACCGGTTGGGTCGGAGAAGAACATTTGACCAGCCCCGGCACAATGGTCGGGACAGTAGCCTTTATGTCGCCGGAGCAGGTCCGGGCGAAGGAGTTGGATTCGCGCACAGACCTGTTTTCGTTCGGCGCGGTGCTCTATGAAATGGCAACCGGCGTCTTGCCGTTCCATGGCGAGAGTTCTGGAGTCATCTTCAAATCGATTCTTGACTCGGTTCCGGCCCCACCGATTCGTTTCAATCGCGATCTGCCGGCGAAGTTCGAAGACATCATCTTCAAGGCGCTAGAGAAGGACCGCAACCTGCGCTACCAGAATGCAGCGGATATTCGAACCGACTTGCAGCGATTGAAGCGGGACACGGATACGGGCCGTGTTGCCGGGGCCGGTTCTGGCGCCGCCGTCGTCGTGCACGACTCCGACTCTCGGCACAGCACGCCGAGGCCAGCGGCATCGGAATCCAGCGTTGCAGCTGGACCTGTATCTAGCTCGGCGGTGGCCGCCGCACCGGCCGTTCCTTCTCCTTCGGCGCAATCGGTTTTATCGTCGGAACTATCTGCGCCACCAGCGACGGCGCTCCCGGCACACAGGAAATCATGGATGCCCATTGTGGCGGCTGCAGCACTGCTGGTTGCCCTCGGGGTTGCAGGGACTTTTTACTTTCGTGCAAAACAGGCCCACGCGCTCACGGAGAAAGACACGGTGGTACTGGCCGACTTCGCGAACACCACAGGCGATTCCGTATTCGACGGGACTTTGAAACAGGCACTGGCAGTCGACCTCGAACAGTCACCGTTCCTGCAGGTAATTCCACCGGCACGAGTGCAGCAGACCCTGGCTTTTATGGGACGGCAGCCGACCGACCGGCTCACAGCGGACGTGGCTCGCGATTTGTGTCAGCGTGTAGGAAGCAAAGCCATGCTTTCGGGGTCGATTGCCAGCCTTGGCAGCCAGTACGTCGTGACCTTGAACGCAATCAACTGCCAGACCGGGGATTCGCTGGCGCAGGAGCAGGCGCAAGCTGGCAGTAAAGAGCAGGTGCTCACCGCGGTAGGCGGAGCAGCTACGAAATTACGTGGCCGGCTCGGCGAGTCGCTGGCCTCAATCCAAAAGTTCGACACACCTATCGATCAGGTTACCACCTCATCGCTCGAAGCATTGAAGGCATTTGCCATGGGGAACGCCGAGTTCGAACAGAGCAAGGAGTTGGATTCCCTGAAGTTTTACCGGCGGGCAGTCGAACTCGATCCAAACTTCGCGTGGGTACATGCCCGCATGGGCGTCATCTACAGCAATGCGGGGGAGAACGACAAGGCGATCGAGGCCACCCGGAGAGCCTACGAACTGAGAGACCGCGTGAGTGAAAGAGAAAAGCTCTATATCACCGAACATTATTACCAGACCGTAACGGGCGACCACGACAAGGAAATGGAAACCTTGGAGCTTTACCGACGGACTTATCCGAACGACGAGACTCCTCCGAATAACCTCGCAGTGGGATATGAGATGTCAGGTGATTTTACAAAGGCGATAGAAACCGGACGTGACGCAGTCCGGATCGATCCAAATTCAGCAGGGGCGTGGGCCAATCTGGCTTACGCGTATCTTGGGTCGAATCGGCCCGACGAGGCTCAGCAGACGATGCAGCAATCGTTAACGCGGATGCCGGAGGGAGAGGTGTTGCATTGGTTTTCCTATTTCATGGCATTGACGTTAGGAAAGTCGGCCGAAGCAGACCGGGAATTGGCGTGGTCGAAAGGAAAGCAGACTGAATTCCGTTTTCTGCTCAAGCAGGAGCTTGCCATGCAGGAGGAGGGCAAGCTGCGGTTGTCCGAGGAAACCGCGAAGCGGCTGCTGGACATGGAAAAAAATCAAGGCCTGAACGAAACCGCGGAAGGCGACCTGGGATGGCTGGCCATCGTGCAGGCAGACTTCGGGATCTGTGACCGGGCGCTACAGAACGCGGGCAAGTTGGCATCCAGTTCGACTCGAACCGCGACTACGGTTACCGGCATGACATTTGCCAGTTGCGGACAGGAGCAAAAGGCCGCGATGAATATCGCGAAATTGAACAAGGAATATCCGCTCAACAGTTTCTTGCAAAAGTCGGAGATTCCTCAAATTCGCGCGCGAGCAGATTTGCAGCGTGCGAATCCAGCTAAGGCGATCGAGGATCTTCACGTCGCCGAGGCATACGAGCTTGGTTTCGTCGAGTCTGGTATTCCTGCATATTTGCGTGGTCTGGCATATTTGCAGAACAAACAAGGGACGGAGGCGGCGGCCGAATTCCAGAAGGTACTGGATCACCGGGATGCGCTCGGCGCGACGCCGTACATCGCGCTGGCGAAACTCGGCCTCGGGAGGGCGTCCGCGCTCACCGGTGATGCTGCCAAGGCGCGTATCGCGTATCAAGACTTCTTCAATCTTTGGAAAGACGCCGACCCCGACATCCCCATTCTGAAGCAAGCCAAGGCCGAGTACGCGAAACTGCAATAACTGGTGGGTTACGATCGGATCGGGATTGCTCTTCACGCTGGTGACGCGAATCCCAATCCTGTGCTCGAGCAAATGAGGCTTATTGTCTGATGCGTTCGGTTGCGTCACGGAACTGCGATTGCGCCTCTAACGAGCGCAGCCAGGACTGAAGAGCTGCTTCGCAGTCTTTTTCGATGTGCAAAAAGCGCAAGCCCATTGCAAAAGAATCGCTCCACACAATATCCGCTTTTGCCCGAAACGGTTGTGGCTCGATGCTGGGAATGTCAAACGCCACCGGAACAACTCCTTTGAGATGCACTGGATCAACCAACTTGACCGCCATCCCGCCCTCGCTCACATTCTTCATCCTGCTGTTGAAGCTTTGATCAAGGTGATTCTGGACGCGGACCGGCAAATCTATCTCGTAACGGAAATACCGCCGATGCTCGCGCTCCATCTTGGGAATGGCGATATCCAGGACTCCGCGCAATCGACTCTCTTCAATCGGTTTACAGAGTACGAAGTTAGCCCCCAGGTCAAGCGCCTTTTCTACGCTGGTCGAACCGTTTAAAACCGCGACAATCAGAGTTTGCTGATTCGAGCGGCTACTCCGCATATTGACAAGTGCTTCCGCGCCTCCAGCAACATCATCACAGTCGATGATCAGTCCATCCCAGTGGCGGCGGGAGGCGAGTTCGACCGCGCTGGCAGAATCCTGCCGAAGATCCACCGAAGCACCGTGCGCGCTGAAATTTGCCTTGATCTGGCCTAACAGGGTGGGATCGCAGGTCACGACCAAGCAATCTAAGGCCATTCCTCATCCTAGCGAACTATAGAGTCTTGACCAAAGTGACAGACGTGCATGGCACTTGTAGATCGTCTGGCATAGTCAACAACTTACCACTCAAGAAAGCATCATGCTTCAACCCTGAGTTGCCACCACTTTGGGTCCGCCAAAACTACGGACGTTTCGATCTGGCGTTCGGGAATAGCCCAATACCTTTTGAGGAGCCGATCTTTGTCTTGGGGACCGACCATCTGAAAGCCATGTCTTTCATAGAAGCGAATCGCCCACACCGCGGTCGCCCATGTGCCGATCAGCATCGGTCCGCTTGCCAGTCGCCGTAAATGCGATAGCAACTGCCCCCCGATTCCTCGCTTCTGGTTGCCGGTAAGAACATAGGCGTGTCGGACCAGAGTCACGTCCTGGACCTGTTGGATACCCATAACGCCTATCAATTCCGCCGCCTCTTGGTAGCCCCAGAACACAACGCCCTGATCGATTTCATGCTGCAGTTTCTCCCTGGACATGTACGGCTCCGACCAGCGATCTGCGGGGATCGTTCCTTTGTATGCCTGCGCGCCATCGTTAATGATGGTCCAAATCAGCTCGAAGTCGCGGTCGTCACAGCGGCGGATCATGGGTACTCAACCTCCTCGCTTGGCAATCTCAATCAGTGCAGGGTTGGCCTCGATCAGGTCATTGCAGCCACTTCGTCTTGAGATCTTGGCGGTTAACTTGAAATGCTACGGTTTCCGACACCACGCTCCGATCAAAGGCATTACCTATTCGCTTGGAAACCAGGTTGGTAAGTTGATACTGCGCCACCAGCGTAGCAACGCAAAGGTGAATGGGGCGAGGGTATCAAGTTTGATCGGGAGGCGTGCGAGCCGAGCACCCTCGCGATGGCCGTGTCACATTGAGCGATTCCGCCGGCCATCTCTTGCGGTTTATCAGCGTCCACGCGAGCTAACGCACCGCGACTCCGCATTTCAACCCAGATGTCGAGGCTTTTTTGATACCACGATCGCGCCTCGCGCCACTGTTCTAACTGTTGTTCAACACTCACACCTTTTGCCGCCGCCAGCGCAGCATGCGCCAGTGCCATGCCCGAGTAGGCTTCGCCCAATCCCGAGAGAGCAAAATTGTTGTTCTGTTCCTCCGAGGGTAGCGTTTTGAAAATCGTGAGCGCATTCCCAAGGTTCTCGAGACCGCCGGTTACATCGCCTCTCTTGACCAGCAGCCTCCCTACTTCTGCATAGCTGAAACCGAGGAAGCGCTGGCTGAGTTCGTTTGTCGGATCGCTGGCGGACACGTTTTGGAAGATGGCGAAGGCCTGACGCTGCGTTTGCAAGGCCGCGGCCAAGGCACCGTTTTTTTCTAACGTCTGGCCAAGACTCTCGTAGGCTTGCCCCAACGAAAACCGAAGCGTAGCGCTGTCCTGATTTTGCTCCGACAACTCCTTCATCAATGCGACCATGCGCTGTTCGACAGGAATAGCTTCGGCGAAATTCTTCTCGATGGTCATTACTCTGCCCAGTCCTTGATAGTCAGAGGCAAGGTGCGTTCGAATGTTGGCGTTCTGCTTGGGATCGTCCACATGGATCCTTTCTCTTACGTCCGCGGCTCGACGGTAGTTCTCCAACGATCCTGGCAGATCACCGATGTGCTCGAGTTTGTTGGCGATGTCGTTATAGTCGCCCGCCAGATTGTCGACGTCGCTCGGGTCCGCGCTACTCGACAGCGTCTCATCAACTGCCAGAGCCTTGCGAGAGTTCTGCAAGGCGCCTTGATAGTCCCCCATCGCATCCAGGCACAAGCCGACGTCGTAATACTCTGTTGATAGCTGGCGCTTCACATTTATATTGTTTGGATCAGCGGTTCGCAGAGACTCCAAGATGCCTAACGACTTGCGGTAGCTGTCGAGGGCTCCAGGAATGTCGCCCAGGTTTGCGTGGCTGGGATTGCCTTGAACGTCGCCGACTCTCTCGTAAGCGGTCGCCAATTCGCTTTGTAAAGACGGATCGCCGGCGGCTTCATGGGACAAGCTGTTCAAATACTCCAGGGCGCGGCTCACCAATAGTTTTCTCGCTGGGGTCGCTCCGGGGAGATCTTTGATCGAGTTGTAAACCTCGAAGATCAAGGAATTGGCTAACTTTCGAACATCGTTAAACCTCTGCTCCGCCCGGGCGCGTTGCTGGCGGGCGATGTGAGCTTCCCAAGCCGTACCAACGACTCCAACCACCAGCGTGAGCAACACGAGGGCGGCGGCCAGAACGCCGGCTTTGTGCCTCAACACGAACTTTCCAGTGCGATAACTGAGAGTGTCCTGGCGGGCGAGGACCGGCAAATTTTCGAGATGACGACGGATGTCTTCGGAAAACTGGTCGACCGAGGGATAGCGCCGGTCCGGTTCTTTGCGCAACGCCTTCAATACGATGTTGTCGAGGTCACCACTCAACCGTCGGCGCAGAAGTTCCGGTTCTCCGTCTCGTGAGCGGCTCACCAACTCGGGAGTCAGGGTGATCGCTTGTCCATTTGCACCAGTGTCGGTTTCGATTCGATCGATAGCGAGACTGGGCCTCACCGGTTGTGTCTCGGTAATCGCCAGCAGCACCTCCTGTGCCGCACGACCTCCAACGCAGTAAGGTGGATGTCCAGTCAACAGACGATAAAGGAGCACTCCCAGGGAATAGACGTCGCTCGCGGTGGTGATGGGATCCCCACGGGCCTGTTCGGGACTGGCATACTCGGGCGTCAACATTCGTGCCCAGCTGACGGTTGCCTCGGCTTCCCCCGGCAAGCTTACCGGATCCAGAATTTTCGCGATGCCGAAATCTAGCAACTTCGGAACCCCTTCTGCTGTCACCAGGATGTTCCCCGGTTTAATATCGCGATGGATAAATAGATTCCGATGCGCGTATTGCACCGCACTGCAAACCACGCGAAAAAGGCGCAGCCGCTCGACGGTGGATAATTTGTGCGCATCGCAATATTGATCGATGGGCTCTCCCTCGATGAGCTCCATCACAAAGTAGGGCTGGCCTTCCGCAGTGGCGGCGCCGTCCAGCAAACGCGCGATATTAGGATGCTGGAGTTTCGCAAGGATCTGCCGCTCCGAGCGGAAACGCGCCAGGGTGAAATCGGAATGGAACCCACTCCGCAGTAGTTTGATGGCGACGTGTTGCTCGAAATTCTCATCGGCCCGCGACGCTTGGTAAACCACTCCCATACCGCCCGCTCCGATTTCCTTGATAATTTCAAAGGACCCTAAGCGCTGTCCGATCATCGATGGGGATGAGTCTTGTTCTTCAGCGAAGTCGAGGGAATTAATCAGGGCAGGGGCATCCAGAACTCCATCAGCCCTTTCGCACGAAAGAATTACCGATTCGACGTAACGACGAAGCTCTGGTTTGGTGCACGCGACTTTGAGGTATTCCGATCGTCTTTCCGGCGGCAGTTGCAGAACTTCATCAATTACGTCACGAACCTGATTCCAAGTAACGGCCATTAGTCTGCGCCCTGATGACTCATTTCGTGATACAGCCAAGCCCGAGCCCCGGCCCACTGCCGCTGAACTGTCGCAGGCGAGATGTCGAGCACTCGTGCGCTCTCCTCGTTTGAAAGACCTGCAAAAAATCTTAATTCTACAATCCGTCCCCGCTGAGGATCAGACTTCGCAAGTCGGCCCAGAGCCTCGTCTAATGCGATTAGATCCTTTCCCGGCTCCTTTGAAATGGCTAACGGCTCGTCGAGCGAAAGCACTTGCGCTCCGGCGCCTCGTTTTTTCGCGGAGTTCTTCTTGGCATGGTCTACAAGAATTCGCCGCATGATTTGCGCCGCGATGCCGAAAAAGTGTGCTCGGCTTTTCCACTCCACTCGTTGGTCGACAAGGCGCAGGTAAGCCTCATGGACAAGCGCCGTACTCTGCAACGTGTGACCCGGCCGCTCACGTTTCATGTAGCTCCGAGCGAGCCGCCGAAGCTCCTGATATAGCAAAGGCGAGAGCAACTCCGCTGCGCGTTCGTCACCGCGACACCAATCGGCGAGGAGTTGGGTGACCTGTTGGGTGGGTACTTCGGTCAAAATGCACGCCCTTTGAGCAGACCGTCCGGTCGGGTCGGCAGGTCAGCGCCCTCCATCTTAATCCGCGAAGGCAGGAGCCAGAAGCCATATCTGTATCAAAGTTTGGGCTTTTCTGGGGCTTGCTTGCACATGTGCAGCCCGGAGCTAGAACGCAATTCCTTTTGTGCAGAATCTGATAGCTAACGAAATCAATGGCTTAGCGGGCAACTCTGACTTTAAAACAAATAGTTCCTTGCAGATGATCAGATATCTCTCGAGACTGCGCGTTAATCAGTGAGCAGCGAATACGAGCAGTGGAACAAAGCCGCAACGATCTGGATCAATGTCTTCTCGTGGGCTGCGAAGTATCAACTTCCAAACCACCAACTAAATAAGGAGACCAAATGAACTCCAAATCGCTTCGCTCGGGCAGACGTGGCACGACACAGAACCTACGCTTCTTAAGAATCGGGAATATCATGTACCGCGCAAACGCCTTGCCTCTGACCGTCCTACAGCCAACTCAACTACTCCGCATGATGAGCCTCGCAATCGCAGCTCTAGTTTTGGCGTTGACCGCCATGCCCGTCGCTCACACCCAAACCTATACCGTGCTTTACAACTTCAGCCCAGGGACAAAAAGCGGAGACCCCTCCAGCCCTCAATCTTCGGGCATTATCGCGCAGGGCCACGACGGCAACCTGTACAGCACAACACCAGATGGCGGCACTCTTTGCAGTTTCTGCGGCGTGGTGTTCAAGATCACACCCTCGGGCGCGCTCACCCACGTCTTCGACTTCAATTACCCAAACGGAGCAGGCTATACGCCTTACAGTGGCCTGACGCTTGGGACCGATGGCAACTTCTATGGAACAACCGCCGCCGGTGGCAACTTCAACGGCGGGACGGTATTCAAAATCAGCGCGAGCGGAAATCTGGCCAAACTGTATGACTTTGGCACTTGCAAATACCCATGCAAAGAAGGGGTATACCCCAAAGCGCCTCCCGTCGAAGGCAGAGACGGGAATTTTTATGGAACGACGCCGCATACCATCGATGGAACGGACAATGGCGTAATCTACAAAGTTACGCCCGCAGGCAAGTTCGCAACGATCTATCCCTTTGACGGTACTTCCGGCGGCAACCCTAACGATCCCTTGATCCTGGGGACCGATGGCAACTTCTATGGAACCACCGCCAAGGGTGGCAAGACTATTCAACCCGCCTGCTGGGCTGATAGTCCAACCTGCGGTACGGTATTCAAAATTACGCCTGGCGGGAGGGTCACGTTCCTTTATAAGTTTGACCAGACCCACGGAGCAGGGCCGTTGGGTCCTTTAGTTCAAGGAAGCGACGGTAATTTCTATGGCACAACATCGGCAGGCGGTGACGCCAATGGCGATGGAGTTATATTCAAAATAACCCCACTGGGTAAACTCACAGTTCTGCACGCTCTAGACGGGAGCGTCGATGGCAAACAACCCTCTGCTGGCTTAGTGCAGGTGACGGACGGCAAAGGCAACACGGTGGCCTTTTACGGCGCAACCACAGCGGGAGGAAGCAAGGGTTTCGGGACACTGTACAAAGTAAGTCTGTCGGGCGCGTTCACTCGTATCTATGATTTCGATAACGCCACCGGCGCGACGCCAGAAGTCACTCTGTTCCAGAGCACGAGTGGAATGCTGTATGGAGAAACCTTTAAAGGTGGCAGTGGTGGCGCTGGCACGTTCTACAGTTTGGACGACAAGCTGCCGCCCTTCGTGAGCTTAGTGTCTACTTCCGGCAAGGTTGGTGATTCCATTGAAATCTTGGGTCAAGGTTTCAATGGGACAACCGACGTCTCATTCAACGGAAAAGCAGCCAGTTTCAAGGTCGTATCCGATACCTACCTGAATGCCACTGTCCCGAGTGGCGCCTCCAAAGGCTCGGTCACCGTGAAGACATCCACTGGAACGGTAACCAGCAACCACATCTTTATTGTCATCCCGCACATCAAGTCATTCAACCCAACCAGCGGCAAGGTCGGCACCCCCGTGGTGATTACCGGAACCACTTTCACGGGGGCCACCAAAGTTACTTTTGGAGGAGTGGCATCGACCAACTTTAAGGGAGATTCCGACACCCAGGTGACCGCGACCGTGCCCAATGGCGCGGTTACAGGAAAGATCGGAATCACCACTCCGGCAGGCACTGCGACCAGTTCCGGAATCTTCACCGTCCAACCGTAAGCTTTGGTTCAACAGAGGGAGAGCGAAGATGCTCTCCCCTTTTTCTTGAAATCGTTGTGAACTCAATTCTTGAATGCTAGAGGGTGAGTTGTTCTGCTGAGCCTGCTGGGTGCCCCGAAGAACCGCCGATAAAAAAATCGTGGCGATGATCAGATTTTCTGCGAAAGTGCGCGTTAGTCATTAAGCAGCAAGTACGAGTAGAAAACAAAGTTGGAAACGCCGTTCTGGTTGACAGTTTCTCGTAGGCTGCCGAGTTCGCATTCCAAAACACAATTGTAGGAGATTCAAATGAATTTCTCATCGTTTCACTCGCGCAACCTCTGCACGGCGCCCACTACACGCAGCTCCACGATGACCGGCAGAATCAACCACAACACAAATGCTTCAACTTCGAAACCTTCTGACACCACTCGCATATTCCGCATAACGATGCTTGCCATCGCGGTGCTTGCCTTGGCTGCCGTACCCATCGCAAATGCCCAGTTCAATGTGCTTTACAATTTCGGAACCCATAGCGGCGATCCAGAGAATCCTTCCAATCCAGGAATTATCGCGCAGGGGCGGGATGGCAACATGTACAGCACCACGGTCACCGGGGGTACCAATGGTTTGGGCTCAGTTTTCAAAATCACACCCGCGGGAAACGTTACCGTTATTTATAACTGTGATGAAACCCACGGCTACGACCTAAGCAGCGGTCTTACTTTGGGCACAGACGGCAATTTTTACGGTGCTGCCTTTCTTGGCGGCACAGCCGGCTTCGGCACCATTTTCAAGATCACGCCAACTGGAACCCTGACCGCACTCTACAATTTCACCGGCGGAAAAGACGGACTGTATCCCTCGGCCCCGCCGATCCAGGGAACCGACGGGAATTGGTACGGAACTACGCAAGGAGATTTCAGCAGCTACGGCACGCTGTACAAACTTACGCCCTCGGGCAAACTCACAGTCCTGTACACATTCGTCGGCACACAGGGCAGCGACCAACCGAGAACTCCTTTGGTTCAGGGAACCGACGGTAATTTCTACGGAACTACCGCTTTAGGAGGTAAGAACAATCAAGGGATGATCTTTAAAATCACTCCTTCGGGCAAGCTGACTGTCCTTTACAACTTCGACTCCACGCACGGAACCACATCGTTCTCGCCACTCATCCAGGGCAGTGACGGTGACTTTTACGGAACCACAATCAGCGGAGGTTCTGCTGGCGCTGGGATTGCTTTCAAAATCACTTCGAGCGGTAAGCTTACCGTGCTTCACAATTTTAGCTTTAGCTCCGGCCCAGCCGTGCCCTACGCCGGATTGCTTGGGGCGACAAACGGCTTGTTCTACGGAACTACCTACCAGGGTGGAACCATGGGCGACGGTACTCTTTTCAGTATGAGTGCGAAAGGCAAAGTCTCTGACTTGCACGATTTCGACATCACGACTGGACTCCATCCGGAAGCGAATCTCCTGCAACACACCAATGGGATTTTGTATGGAGATACCTACGAAGGCGGCACCAGCGTTCCGGCATGCGGAAACAGCGGTTGCGGTGTGTTCTACAGCTTTAGCGCGGGCATGGGACCCTTTGTAAGTCTGGTGACGACTTCTGGCAAGGTCGGAAACACCATCGAGATTCTCGGTCAAGGATTCAAGGGAACAACCGCTGTTTCGTTCAATGGAACCGCAGCGAAGTTCACTGTCGTTTCTGACACCTACATGACCGCGGTCGTTCCGCCTGGGGCGACGACGGGCGCCGTGACCGTGAAAACGCCAGGCGGCACGCTGACCAGCAACAAGCTATTCCGCGTAACTCCTGTAATCCTCAGCTTCAGTCCGACCAGCGGTAAGGTCGGAACATCTGTGACCATCAAGGGGAACAGCTAACTCAAACCAAGGCCGTTACCTTCGGTGGAGTGAAGGCGACCACGTTCACTGTGAATTCGGACACAGAGGTAGTCGCGACAGTTCCGGCCGGCGCCAAGACTGGCAAGATCGGAATTACCACGGCGGGAGGCACTGCAAACAGTTCGGGAATTTTCACGGTCACGAAGTAAGGACCTTGATCCGAACTGAAAATACACTCGGGAGAGCGAAAGCCGCCCTCCCGTTTCCATGGTGAAAGGGTGACTTAGTTTCACCCAACCGCCGCGGATATCGCCTTCGTATCGTACACTGCGAGGTACATCATGAGACGACTGGGCAGATGGCTATTGATTGGTGTTATTTCAGTCGCAGTTCTTTTGGCAATTGCGATTACTTTCACCATTGGGTGGACTCCGTTTCTTGGCCCAAGGACGCGTGCTCTGACCAACCGTACATTCGAGCCTACGCCGCGGCGCCTCGAGCGGGGCCGCTACATTGCGACCGCTCAGACCGGTTGTTTGTATTGTCACACCTTGCATGACTGGGCTGCCCCAGGCACACCCATGGTCGCCGGTATGGAGGGCGGCGGAGAGGTGCTCCCCTACGCTGATCTCCCGGGACGCATCGTGGCCCCTAACCTTACGCCGGATCCGGAAACCGGTGCCGGCCGCTGGACCGATGATCAGCTGGCTCGCGCTATTCGCGAAGGCGTTAGCCATGACGGCCGTGCGCTTTTTCCCATCATGCCATACATGCACTACCACAACATGTCGGACGAAGATCTGGCGTCCGTTGTGGTCTATCTCCGGTCACTGCCTCCGGTCCACAACCCGCTTCCGGCAACGCAAATCATTTTCCCCGTGAAGTATCTGATCCGCACCGCTCCCCAACCGGTTACCGCGCCGGTCCCCGACGTCAGCTCGGCCGATCAACTCAAATACGGAACCCACCTCGCCGATCAGGCAGGTTGTATTGATTGCCACACCCCACAAGTGCGAGGAGAAAACGTGCCCGGGATGGATTTTGCCGGAGGATTCTCCTTCACGGGCCCGTGGGGCAACGTCGCTAGCGCGAACATCACGCCTGATCCGTCCGGCATCCCTTACTACGACGAAGCTCTTTTCTTGAACGTCATGCGCACCGGACAGGTCAGAGCGCGCAAGCTCAGCCCGATCATGCCCGTGATGGTTTACCAGAATCTGACCGACGAAGATCTCAAGGCGATCTTTGCCTTCCTTCGTACAACGAAGGCGGTGAAGCATCGCGTCGACAACTCCGAACCGGTGGCCGAGTGCAAGCTTTGCAACCAGAAACACGGCGCAGGCAATGAAAACTAGGGCAGACGCAACTCACGGTCGCCGTCTTCAGTCGCATGAGATCGTGAATCGACACATCGATACCAGCCCGGATCGAAAATAGCTGAATTGGCTTTGAAAAGTAATTCCAGCAGTTCTAAGCCATGAAAAGAATGGCTCCTCAGGTAGGACTCGAACCTACAACCCTCCGGTTAACAGCCGGATGCTCTGCCATTGAGCTACTGAGGAGTGTGCAGGGCGCCGCCCGAAGGGCGGGGCCCTGTTGTCGGTATTCATAATATCATCGGCGAGGGTTGTGGGGATTGCAAAGTTGCGTGGGGCTTCGCCATTTTTTTTGTTTGTGCTTAAGATAGTGGGGATGGGGAGGTCGTGGTTTGGTCTGGACTCTGGTTTGGTTTTGCTTCTTTTTGTTGGTGGGTGCGGTTTGGGCTGAGGGCGGTTCTTCCGCTGCCGTGGCTGCGCCTGGGGCGCCTCCGAACGCTAAAGTGGAGGTTGTCGAAGAAACTTTCCCGGGACACAAGATTCCCGATTCATACCGATGGTTGGAGGACGCGGAGAGTCCGGCTACGCAGGAATATGTTCGTCAGGAGTTGGCTTACACTCGCGGCATTCTGGATCCGCTGCCGGGACGCAGTCAGATTCATCAGGAGCTCACCGAACTGCTTTCGATTGGAAATATTGGGACGCCGCAAGTCGGCGGGAAATATTACTTCTATGTTCGGCGCGACGGAAAGCAGAATCAGGCGGTGCTTTTGGTACGGGAGGGCGTGCTCGGAAAAGACCGGGCACTGGTGGATGTGAATCTGATGTCGGCGGATGGCACCGTCGCGCTGGATTGGTGGGCGCCTTCGGATGATGGTAAGTATGTCGCCTATGGAACCTCGCCCGGCGGCTCGGAGGAGAGCACGCTGCGCATTGTTGAGACTGCAAGCGGCAAGCTGTTGCCTGACACTATCGATCGAACGCGGCATGCCAACCTGACCTGGAAGAAGGACAACTCTGGTTTTTATTACGGACGAACTCCGAAGAAAGGCGACGTGCCCGCGGGTGAAGAGGTTTATCACGTCAAGATTTTCTATCACGCTGTGGGGAGCGATCCGGAAAAAGATCCGCTGATTTTTGGTGATCGATCTTCTACAGGTCGAACCAGCGCGCAAGATATCCCGGTGGCGCAACTCGCCGACGATGACGATCGCTGGTTGCTGATCACCGTAATGGAAGGCTACACGAAAACGGAAATGTTTCTGCAGGACCTGAAGGCGGGCACGCCCCCCGTCGAAGTCACCAGCGGCAAAGATTTCAGCTATAGCGGCGAGATTCTGCACCATCAGCTTTACATTTTCACCAATGAAGACGCGCCGCACTATCGCGTCTTTCGGGTTGATGCCCAGAAGCCGCAACGCGAGGGCTGGCGCGAAATTATTCCAGAATCTGACGCTGTCCTGAGAAACGTGCTGATGGTGCACGGCAATCTTTTTGGTCTTTACGAGAAGAACGTCAGTTCCATGCTGAAGATTTTCAGCGATGACGGACGGTTTCTTTCCGATGTGAAACTGCCGGGACTGGGTTCGATCACCGCCATCGGCGGCAAGTGGGATAGCAATGAAGCGTTCTTTGGCTTCCAGTCGTTCACGGTCCCGCCCAGCATCTATAGGCTCGACTTCGGGGCCATCAACTTCAAGGCGAGCAGCGCTCCTGAGCTATGGGCCCGCGTGGATGCGCCTGCGATCGATCCTTCGGCTTACGAAGTCAATCAGGTATGGTTCCCATCAAAAGATGGAACCAAGATTCCGATGTTCGTCTTCCACAAAAAAGGTCTGGTTTTGAATGGCAAGAATCCGACTGTGCTCACCGGCTACGGCGGATTCAATATCAGCCTCACTCCAAGCTTTGCTGGTGATCGTTATCTTTGGCTCGAGCATGGCGGAGTTTTCGCCGTGGCCAATCTGCGCGGCGGATCTGAGTTTGGAGAAGACTGGCATCGAGCCGGCATGCTGGAGAAAAAACAAAATGTTTTTGACGACTTCATCGCGGCAGCCGAGTACCTGATTGCGCAGAAGTATACGGACAAAGAGCATCTGGCAATTCGTGGCGGATCGAATGGCGGATTGCTGGTGGGAGTGGCGCTTACGCAGCGTCCGGATCTTTTTCGCGCGGTCGTCTGCGCAGTTCCGCTACTCGATATGCTGCGCTATCAGCACTTTCAAATTGCCAAGCTGTGGATTCCCGAGTACGGCTCGGCGGAGGATCCCAAGCAGTTCGATTGGCTTTACGCTTACTCGCCCTATCATCACGTGAAGGCAGGGACGGAATATCCCGCAGTCCTTTTTATGACGGCGGACAGCGATACCCGCGTCGATCCCATGCATGCAAAGAAAATGGCGGCGCTGATGCAGGCAGAGGCGGCGAATGGGCAGAGCCGGGAGCGTCCGATTCTATTGCGGATCGAGCCGAAGGCTGGGCATGGTGTGGGGAAGCCAATTACCAAGCAGATTGAGGAATTGACGGATGTTTATTCGTTTCTGTTTTGGCAGTTGGGGGTTCGGGAGTAGTGGTGTGGATATTCCCTGGAAAATATCCTGTTCCGCGGTTTTCTGCCCGTCACTCAAGAGCCACCTCCGCAGGAGTCAATGAGTGGATGGCGATTTTGCAACAGCAAACTTACGGCGTGATCTCAAACACCGACCCGTGGGTCGCGGTGCCGTCGCCGAGAGTCGTCCCATAGAGATTCCCCACTGCGTCGAAGATCGGGACAGCAACGGGACGGGCTCCCGGATGGTCGACGAAATGATGTAGCACGGTCTCGGTCCAGGCGCCCTTCGAGTTTGGCGCTAGCTTGAAGACAACGCCGCAGCCGGCACGGCCGGCAAACTTGCAGAGACCAAGAGCGCCTCCGAGCTCCGTCGTTCCGTAGAGATTTCCTGCCCGGTCGAAGGTCAGCCCGGCACGGGGTTCGCCTCCTTGCGCGCCACCCGTGAAACGGTGGATTACTCTCTCGTTCCATCGTCCTTCCGAGTTTGGCGTCAGCTCGAAGACCACGCCACAACCGCTGCCGCTATCGGCACAGCTACCGCGGCTGCCCCCAACCCAGGTCGTGCCGTAGAGATTCCCCCCTTGGTCGAAGATCAGGCCAGCAAAGGGTTCGCCTCCATCGCCGCAGTTCGTGACAGAACAAAAGCTATAAAGAACGCTTAACTTCCAGCTTCCGTCCGCGCGCGGGGTCAGCTTGAAGACGTTGCCGTTGCTAGAAGTGCCACCGAACATCGTCGTGCCGTACAGATTTCCGGCCGCGTCGAAGATCAGAGTGGCATAGGGGCTAGCTCCGTCCTTGCCATCGGTGAAATGGTGGAGCACCTTCTCTTTCCATCTGCCGTCCGCGGTTGGGGTCAACTGGAAGACAGTGCCAAAGTCATGAGCGCCGCCCACCACGGTCGTGCCGTAGAGACTTCCTGCCCGGTCGAAGATCAGGCTAGCCGCGGGAAAACCTCCGTCGACGCAGTTCGTGAGGGTGCAGAAGGTATAGAGCACACTCTCTGTCCAACGCCCATCCGGGTTCAGGGTTAGCTTGAAGACGATACCGCCTCCAGATGCACCGCCGTACGCTGTTGTGCCGTACAGATTTCCGGCCGCGTCGAAGATCAGTCCGGCATAGGAACTAGCTCCGTCGGCGCAGTTCGTGAGGGTGCAAAAGCTATAGAGCACACTCTCTGTCCAACTTCCGTCCGAATTTGGGCTTAGCTTGAAAACGGTGCCGGCAGTGTCAGCACCACCGTTCGTCCCGTAGAGATTTCCTGCCTGATCGAAGATCAGGCCGGCGACGGGATACTGTCCGTCCTTACTGCCGGAAAACTCGTACAGCGTCTTGAACTTGGTTTGTGCCCATGCGCGCGGTGATAACGCCAGAGATAGTATTGAGGCGACCAACAGAACTGCACTCAGCCTTCCCAAAGTCGTATTTCGCTTCATAAACTCCTGTTTCGACGGATCATTGCCAGAAAAGGCATTCACTAGCTCAGGAAGGCCTGATCGAGGCTCGTATTATAGGCCACTCATCATGGACCAGCGCGGCTAAATGCGATAGCGCTCATTAACGGTTGTACACCGTCCGGCAACAACCCCATCCCGATCTGGCCGCGCCAACAGGAAGGCACGATACCACCTTTTTTTGAGTAGGAGGCGGGGAACTAACTCGCTTCCTCTCTCTAACCCCGTCGACGACAGTGATGCCGATTCTGCACCCGTCTAGACTGATCCCGACTCGGATTTTCTGGAAATCTTACTGGAGGGCTTGGGCGCGCAGGGTTAGATCGCTGTTCCCTGCGGGGCCTGAATCTGGTTTTGCGCTTACCCAGGGCTTACGCCCTGGGCTGCCGTTATTTCGCCCCTCCGGGGCTGGTGTTATGTCTTCGGCTTTGGAGGCGATGGCGCATACCGGTTGGTCCATTCGTTTCATCCCACGCTTGAACCTGATTGCCAATGAAGTGCAGAGATCCTTCGTTGGGAGTCGCTCGCGCGCGAGCGACTCCACTTTCTCAGGATGACAACGGTTTTGGGTTTATGGGAAGCCGCGGGCCTTTGGCGCGGGGGACCAGATCGCTGTTCCCTGCGGGGCCTGAATCTGGTTTTGGGCTTACCCAGGGCTTACGCCCTGGGCTGCGCTATTTCGCCCCTCCGGGGCTGGGGTTAGGTCTTCGGCTTTGGAGGTGATGGCGCGTACCGGTTGGCCCATGTGGATCCCATGCTTGAGCCTGATTGCCACCAAGAGTGCAGAGATCCTTCGTTGGGAGTCGCTCGCGCGCGCGACTCCGCCTTCTCAGGATGACAATCTTGGGTGGGCCGGGGAATTGACGGATGTTTATTCGTTTCTGTTTTGGGAGTTGGGCAGGGAGTAAGTGTTGCGCGGCCACCCGCCGGGATTCACGTCTCCCACCCTTTGCACAGAACGCAAAGAGTGGGGCACCCTCATTGTTGGTTGTTCATTCAGGAAGGGCTGGGCAACAGGCCCGAGACGCCCGTCCTCTATTCAATTCAATCCATCAATTATAACTGGTAGTGAATGATTATTTAATTTATAATAGCTGTATATGGACATCATGGCGGAATCGATTGTTTTGGCTGAGTTGACTGGGGTGGTTGAGGATTTGTCTGGGGTGGGGCGGCGGAGGAATCCTAAGCGTGCGGGGGAGCTTTCGGAGGCGGCTTTTCTTTTGAAGGCTACCAGCATGGGGCTTCGGGTGGCCAAGCCTTGGGGTGACAGTGAACGGTATGACTTTATTGTGAATTCTGGGGAGCGATTGTGGCGGGTGCAGCTTAAGAGTACTTCGGTGGTGCATACGCGAGGGTATGAAGTGCAGCCGCTTTATAGCGTTTATCGCGGGGCGCGGGGGCGGGGGAAGGCTGGGTATACGGCCGATGAGATCGATGTGCTGGCGGTGCACATCCGGCCTTGCGATGTTTGGTATTTGATTCCAGTGGAGGCTTTGGCGCTGGCGAAGAATTTGCGGTTTTATCCGGATATTGCGTGCAGGTGCGCGCGGTGGGAGAGTTATCGGGAGGCTTGGGAGTTGATGGGAGGCTAGCAGGCCGGGCTGGGTAGAGACGTAGCAAGCTACGTCTCTACAGACGCTGCCGTGGCTCTTACGAAGTCACGTCCTTGATGTGCGTCGCGATATACCACTGATTGCCAAAAGCGTCCTTGACTCCGCCGCTGCGGTCGCCGTAGGGCTGGTCGGCGGGCTCCGCAATGGACGTCGCGCCCGCCTGCAGCGCACGCTGGTAGACTGCATCGCAATCCGGCACGTACAGATAGAACATTGTCGGCATGGGTGGATACTTCCCGTGGGCTTCGCCCATTTCCACCACCGAATCGCCAACGCGTATCTCCGCATGGTGAACAACCCCGTCGGGCGATGCATATTTCCCAAGCTCTCGTGCCCCGAAGGCCCGCTTGAGGAAGCTGATCACGGGCTCAGCCCGCAGCGGATGCAGGTAGACGTTGACGCTGTTCAGTCCTTTGGGGATGTAGCTCTCGCCCTGGTGCGTGGCGATGTACCAGAAATTCCCCGCCAGATCTTTCACGCTGCCCGAGCGCTCGCCATACTCCTGGTCTCTGGGCGCATCGAGGGACGTCGCACCCGCCTGCAGTGCCCGTTCGTAAACCGCGTCGCAATCAGGAACGTAGAGATGGATCGCGTGGGTGTTCGTCGTAGAACGGAACTCACGCCCCGGGATGCCGCCACCCATCATGATCATGGAATCGCCGATGCGCACTTCGCCATGCAGCCCGCCCGCTAGTCCCACGGTACGAAATGTCTCTTCGGCGCCGAACGCCTGCTTGGCAAACTCCAGCAGCGCCGGACCGTCTTCTGCAACCATGTAAGGCGTGACCGTGCGGAAGCCTTTGGGGATCGGATTCACCGCAGGCTTTTTCGTTTCTTCCTCTTTCATCATTGCCCGGAAGCGGCGGTGCATTTCTTCGACCGACATCTCCTCCTGCACCGTGGCCACACTCCACGAGTATCCAAAGGGATCGAGCAAAGTTCCCTCGCGGTATCCATAGAACTGATCCGCGATCGGGCGTTCCACCTTTGCCCCAGCGGCCACGGAGCGGTCCACGAAGGCGTCCACGTCGGGAACCTTGATCCGCATGCTGACCGGCGAACTGCCCGTCGTCTCAGCGCTGTAGCGTCCGCCTTCCGGCCATTCCTCGGACAACATGATGACCGAATCTCCAATCATGATTTCGGCGTGCGCGATACCCGCTCCGGTATCGAAACGCATGGTCTCGTTGGCTGCAAAAGCCTGCTTATAGAATTCGATCGCTTTCGCCACATCGTTGAAGGTCAACCTGGGGGCCGCGAGGGTGCGAGTTGCAGTCATCGGTGCTGTTGTCGTCGCCATTGAAATACTCCTCTCCAATTCATTCTTCAAACGGATTTTGAAATCTTCCCGTGGCAGATCGCGCAATTCGGCGGCCAGGCGCACCAGTGGATTCACGCCAGCGTCCCCCGATGGCAAAGGCGCACCGGGACTACTAATCAGCCTTTGCACTGCGTCATCGAGTTGTTCGATCAAACTGCGCCTAGGCATCTTTACCACCCGGCTTCGTGTTACTTCGCGTCCTCTGCGATTTCGGGTCTTCAATCTGTGCCCGCAGACTCTGTAATCCCCGGAATTGCAACTGCTTCACCGCACCTTCCGTGCGCCCGAGCGCCTCTGCGATTTCGCGGATGCTCTTCTCCTCCGCAAAGCGCATAGCGATTACGCGCCGCTGGTCCGCCGGAAGTGCGTCCACCAAGCGAAACAACTGCGCCCGATGCTCTCCTTCCTCGAGATCGGTGAGGACGTTCGCCTCCGCACTCAACTCCGGAGGATCGTCGACAGCCAATTCTCTCCCCGCCCGCTGCGCGCGATCCGTAATCACATTTGCAGCGATCCTGAACAACCAAGCCGCAAACGGTGCGCCGCGCCACTCGAACTGTCGAAGATTGGCCAGCCCCTTGTGAAATACCTCGGACGTTAAATCCTCAGCCGCATCGCGATCGCCCACGCGCCGCGCGACGAACGCGTACACCCGCTCGAAATTGATTTCGTAGAGTTCGGCAAACCGGGAGGGATCCTTCTGCGCAGCCTCGACCAGCAGGCGTTCCTCCGCCTGCTCCGGGGACCGCCTCGATGCCGGTGCTCGAACCACCATCGCGCCTCTAATGATAAAAACGACGGCTAGTGGAAAAGGTCACGCAGAATAATTCAAAGACGGGATAAAAGCAATGTAGGCGCGGGCGTCCACGCCTCTGCGGCCGGGAGAAGAATCAACGCGAAGGAGCGCTGCGAGGTTCTTCGACCTTCTTCACGCCATACCTCGAAGCCCGCTGGCAGGTGGAATGCCCCACCGGCTCAATCACATCGGAATCGCCACTTTGCCGTTTCACCAGATAGGTGTGGATCGTATAGCAAGTCAGCTCCCCATCGCGATCGAAGTGGCGGTCCGGATCCGAGCGATCATTAGCCGTGGAAAAAGCCGGACGTACGATTCCGGAAGCATCGTCCCAATCCGAGCTGAAGGGATTCGTCGCCGCAGCTGGCGACGCACTCTGCCGCACCGAGTCGCTAGCCCCACAAACTGAAACCAACCCGCACAGCAAAATAAGCAGGAGGCCGAAGTTTCGCATACAAGGTTCCTCCGATAAGCGAAATTATACCGCCAAATTACCGCTTCCACATGGGCAAAACCACAGGAGCAAAACCGGAGTCAACAGCTGCGGGGCCCGTACACACTGGATGGGGGAGAGCTGAAATGCAGGGCCCCGCATTGCAGAGCCCTCTATTTACACCACCCACACGCCCACGACAAAACAAAACGATTTCTGTTCCGTTTTCGGAACAAGGCTGTGGAAAAGTGTCAAAGGCGTTATAAGCGCCTAGTTAGAGAGAGACGAGACTCCGGCAATTCCGCTCAACCCTGACTCGCAGCGTAGAATGTTCTCAATAGATAAGGTAGAAAGTCTGTGAGAAATATATTCCTGCTTGTTCACTTCCTCTGCTCAGTAGCGGTTCTCGGGCAAAACATCCCCGCCGGAACCATTCTGCCGCTCCGATTGAACTCATCGCTGAATTCCAGGAAAAGCAAATCCGGGCAAGCCATCACTGCAACCATCATGCAAGACGTTCCATTGGCACCTCGATCGACTATTCACGCAGGTGCCAAAGTGCTCGGCCATATTCTCGATGTGAGCCCGTCAACCGCAGGCAGTGGAGCCCAAATCTCGCTGCGCTTCGACACAATAGTAATTTCGAAGCAAAGAGTAACAATAGCCACGAACCTGCGGGCACTGGGGTCCATGATGGAAGTGCATGAGGCGCAGCTTCCGCAAAGCGGTCCGGACCGCGGAACTTCGCAAAACTCATGGACGACGATTCAGATCGGCGGTGATGTCGTGTACCGCGGTGGCGGGCCGGTCGCGCACGGATTGGAAGTGGTCGGGACGCCGACCGCCGACGGTGTTCTATGCCGCGTCCGCGCCAATTCAGCAGGGAACTGTCGTGGCGAGGCCGACGGCAACGATCGACCGCAAGCGCTTTGGATATTTTCTGCGGATGCCTGCGGAGCCTACGGTTTCCCCGACTTGACGATCGTTCACGCAGGCCGCAGCAGCCCGGTTGGCCAAGTTACTCTAGGCTCAACCAGAGGCGACGTTGAAGTGCGCAGCGGCAGTGGAATGCTCCTGCGCGTCAACAGGGGTCGATAGAACACGGCCGCCGTTTGACTCGATTTAATCAGCTGCGTATCCTAACTGAATATATGCGCGTTTACTCCACGGCACGCCCCATGGATGGTTGTATGCGGGCCCCGGTGCGTGGGTAGTGCGATAGGTTTTCTTCACACCCACCCGGCGAACTGAGGGTGGGTTTCGTTTTTCTATCCGGAACGCCACCCAATAAGCCGGGGCGAAAAATTCTAGAGAGGAGAAATTATGACCACCGACACTCTAACTGAAACCGCAACCAAAGCTCTTCGGATTAACGACACTGCCCCCAACTTTACTGCCGAAACCACGCAAGGCACGATCAATTTTCACGAATGGATCGGCGACGGATGGGCCGTCCTGTTTTCCCATCCCAAAGACTTTACGCCGGTCTGCACTACCGAACTTGGCTACATGGCGGGGCTGCAACCTGAATTCGCAAAACGCAACACGAAGATTATCGGACTGAGCGTGGACCCGGTAAGCAATCACAGCAAGTGGGCGGCGGACATCGAAGAGACGCAAGGCCACAAGGTCAACTACCCCATGATTGGCGACACCGAGCTCAAAATCGCCAAACTCTACGGCATGTTACCGGCTGAAAGCGGCCACACCTCCGAGGGCCGTACTGCCGCGGATAACGCCACCGTGCGCACGGTCTTCGTCATCGGACCAGACAAGAAAATCAAGCTGATGCTGGTCTATCCCATGACCACCGGGCGCAACTTCGACGAAGTGCTGCGGGTTCTCGATTCCATCCAACTCACAGCCAAACACAAAGTCGCCACTCCCGTTAACTGGCAACAAGGAGGCGACGTAATTATTGTCCCAGCAGTCTCGAACGAAGAAGCCCAACAGAAATATCCGGGAGGCTGGAAGACCCTCAAGCCATACCTGCGAATCGTCCCCCAGCCGAAGTAGCGGGGATAGTGTGGACTGAATTGCGTGGCGCGGACACCCCCGTCCGCGCTGCCGGTCGCAAGAGAAACTCGGCGGCATCTCTATCGACGAACACGTAGCGCCGGACGTCCTCGTGCGGGAGCCACACGAAGCACGGCAGGAATCAATCGCAAAAGTGAAGGGAATATTTCTCCGAGTGTGCTACGGCGTCCGCACCCGCTTCGCGACTTCCGGCCCCAGGCGCCGAAAATGATCAACGTTCCAGGTGAAGATGGTTTGCGCTTGTCCTTTGAGTGCGCATCGCGCGATAAGGGCGTCGTAAACCATCCCGCCCAGCACACCCTCTGCCGCGGTATCAGCGATGGCGGAACAATACTCTTCGCCATCCAAAACCACGGTCTTCAATCGATTTCTGATTTCATCGAGAAAAACCAAGGTTTGTTCGCAACTCATTCGTTGCTTTCCCGGCAGCCTGGTCAGGGTGGCGTACACTTCGGCCAAGCTATGAGCCGCGCAACCCGCTTGGTTCTTGTTCGCTGCGAGATAAACCGCAAGGCTGGGTTCGTGGTGGACATGCTGCACGGACACTGCGGCGATCAAAACCGAAGTGTCCAAAAAGAACCTCACCGCAATTTCCCCAGATTGCGGCGATCTCTTTCCTCCCGCACGCGCCGGATGGTCTTGTTAACCACGTCGGACTCAAGCGGCTCGCCAGAATCAAAAACCCATACTCCTTGCTTTTTGTACACGCGTCCATGGCCGCGGACGGGACGCAAAACGACGCGCTCTTCGGAACTTTCCACCTCCAAAGAATCACCGGGACTCAACTGCAGCTCGTCCCGAACTGGCTTTGGCAGGACAATCCGCCCCGCCTTATCGATCGTAAGCGTGGTAACCATAATGGCATTTTACCATGCCATTTGGCATTGCGATGACCTAAATTCACTTATCTTCAGAAGACAGAACCCAGCCACTTACCGGCAGGTGCGCAACCAGCGCGTTTGCCAGAGATCCGTCGGGGTAACCAGTGCGCCCTGGAACTGAGTGCCAGCGCGACATAGAGTCGCATTGCTCTGCGGTGACTGCATTGTAGGGCCACCAGGGTAAGCACCTCCGCCGTGATTGACCTGCGGTGCCGCCTGACTCGATTTTGCTGTTCACTTTTCCCACCTTGCCGAGCCAATTGACACTATCGCCGCCCTGCACAACAATAGAAGCAACTACCATTCACAACTACTGGAGAAAAGTTATGGCCGACGAAGGCGAATACCTAGCCGAGGTCCATCCCGGCTCCGGGGGAAACGCTGTAAAGTGGGTACTGGTGTTACTTGCCGTGCTCTACGTCGCGGGCTCGCTTTACTTTCTGTTCAACCTGCGCGAGCGTATCGACCAGCTGGGCAAGAGCCAAAACGCCAGCAACGCGCAAATCGCCGAGCTGAGCAAACGCATGCAGTCTGCCGAAGCCGACTCCGAAACCCTGGCCAAGCAACTGGGCATGACGAAGAAGGAACTCGCTTCGCGTTCCGGCGAGCTGCAGCGCGAGCAAGCGGCGCAGCGCGCGTCACAACAACGTCTCGCCGAAGAACAGAAGCAGCAGATGAGCCAGGTGAGCGGCGAATTCGCCAACGTTAAAACCGACGTGGGCGGAGTCAAAACCGACGTTGCCGCCACCAAGGCCGAACTCGCAGCCGCGGAAGCCAAACTGCAGAGCGCAGTCGGCGACTTGGGAGTGCAAAGCGGCTTGATCGCTAACACTCGCAGCGACCTCGAGGTTCTCAAGCACAAAGGCGATCGCAACTATTACGAGTTCACCCTCGTCAAGGGCGCCAAGCCGCAGCCGGTTTCGACAGTCAGCCTGCAGTTGAAGAAGACCGATCCCAAAAGAGGCAAGTTCACAGTGAACGTGACCGCTGACGACAGAACCATCGAAAAGAAAGACCGCAACGTCAGCGAGCCCATCCAGTTCTACTCCGGACGCGATCACATGCTGTATGAAATGGTGATCTGGACGGTGGATAAGAAGCAAGCGGCGGGATACTTGAGCACGCCTAAGAACGCGCCCGTACCGGTGACGACGGGCCAATAGCTCCGTGATGGTTCCCACGGCCCACGCACTGCTCGAAATTTTTCTGCGCACGGCGGTGATCTACTGCGTCGTCCTGGCCGGCGTGCGCCTCAGCGGCAAGCGAGAAGTGGGACAGATGACGCCCTTCGACCTAACCCTCCTACTGCTGCTCAGCAACGCGGTGCAGAATGCCATGACTGGGCCGGACACATCGCTCTTGGGAGGCGTGGTGGCGGCGGCTACGCTGCTGATATTGAACTATTTTGTTGCCGAGGTTTCCGGCGGCAACCGCCGCTTCCGAAAGTTTGTTCAGGGCCAGCCCAGCTTGCTGGTGCACGATGGCACGGTCATCGAATCGCACATGGCAAAAGAACACGTCAGCATGGACGAATTGCAGCGCGCACTGCGTGAGCATGGAATCGCCACCTGTCACGACGTTGCGCTAGCCGTGCTGGAGGTGGATGGCTCGATCAGTTGTTTGAAGTACGACGACATCAACCCCAATGCCAACAACCATCTCGCGCAGCGGCGGAAAATTCTGCAGAAGCATCAGTGAAGCCTGCTTATTTCCACACATCTGATTGGGAGGCAGCGGCTGAAGCCGTAATCAATTGGGGGACGCTTGCGATATGGCTGAAGCCATATCCTGATACGAAATCACGGGATCGCCGGCATGCGAAGACGGAGCTACGTCTCTACTTGGTCAGAACCAGGGGTGCTGGTTGGTCGTAGGGTTGGATTGTGACCTTCAGCGATTTGCGGTTGGTGAATGCGTCGGGCGTTACTGGAAAGGCAACGATGATTGTGCCCGAGGTTCGGCCGCCGGGATTGATTTTGGCCTCGCGTTCCAGAGGAGCGAGCGCGTGCTGCTTAAGGGTGGGAAACGCTTGGAAGTAACGGTCAAAATCGGCTGGGGACGCGGCGTCGTCGGTAAAGCTACCGCTGGTGGTATCGAGGTCGGCCTTGATGGTGTGAATCCAGTACGGCTTGACGCCATTGTTCTGGAACGAAACGTTGATGGCGACCATGATTGAGTTCTGGTCGGGAATTTCTACTGAGACCAGATCGTCGATCGCTCCGGTGGTTGCTGAATGGGGCCGTTGTACCAGGCTAGCGATGAGTGCAACAAGTGCGATCACGGCCACTCCAATGAGCACAATCCTCACCGGAGGCAGATTTTTTTTTGCGGTGCCGAATTCCTCGCCGATCTGAAATGGGGTGCCGGGTTGGGCAGGAGCCGGAGGTGGAATGTTGTCAGGCATTTTGTTATTTAATTCCAGAAATAGTCAGGAAGCTGCGGATTGATTCTAAACCTCTCATGGCCGGGTTGCTACATTCTCCGGGATGCTTCCTCTAAGGGAGGCGCTTGAGCCCGCGACGAATGCTTCACTGCGCGGTCGATGAACCATTGCTGGCTATTTACCGAATCCTGGGTCGTACGATTCGAGCTTCGCGAGTAAGTTCCGTTCGGTTGCATGTGGCGTGCCTTTACTTCGTCAGCTAAGTAGGTGGCGAGAACTTCGTCGCGGAGTTGGCAAATCAATTTGGGATCACCTACGGGGAACACTACCTCGACTCTCCGGTTCAAGTTCCGCGGCATAAGGTCGGCGCTCCCGAGGTAAACCTCTTCCTGGCCTGCGTTCCTGAAATAGTAGATTCGACTATGCTCCAGGAAACGTCCCACAATGCTGATCACCTTGATGTTTTCGCTTATGCCCTTGATGCCCGGACGCAGGCAGCATATCCCGCGGACCAAGAGGTCCACCTGTACGCCAGCCTGCGATGCTTCGTACAACAACCGGATGGCTCGCTTGTCGACCAATGCGTTCATCTTGAAAATCAGGTGTCCACGCTCGCCTTGGCGCTGATGCTCGATCTCGCGCTGGATCAGCCGCTCCACCTGTTCTCTCAAGCCAATGGGCGCAACCAGCAGTTTTCGATATTCGGCCTTGGCCGAGTAACCAGTCAGATAGTTAAACAGGTCGGTGCAGTCCGCGCCTATCTCTTCGTTACAGGTGAACATTCCGAAATCGGTATAGAGCTGCGAGGTAATCGTGTTGTAGTTGCCGGTGGAGAGATGTACATACCGGCGGATCACGTTTCCTTCCTGTCGAACGACCAACGCGGTTTTACAGTGAACCTTCAGTCCTTGCAATCCGTAAACCACATGCACACCTTCGCGTTCCAGCGCTCTGGCCCACTCAATGTTGCTTTCTTCATCGAAGCGCGCTTTCAGTTCCAACAGGACGGCCACTTGCTTGTCGTTTTCAATCGCTTCGAGCAAAGCCTCGACTACCGGGGAGTTCCGGCCCACGCGATAAAGGGTGATCTTGATTGCCAGCACCGCGGGGTCCCGCGCGGCTTGCTGCAAGAAAGACAGGACCGATTGAAAGGAATCGAAAGGATGGTGGAGCAGAATATCCTGCCTGCGAATGGCGGTGAAAATATCCTTCCGGTCGTCTTCCGGTTGCAGCGCAGCGGGAGTTGCGGGCACAAAGGGCGGATCCTTGAGCTCGAGACGATCCACCGGCAGCAGGTATTTCAGCCGGACGAGAGCCAACGGTCCGGTCAGCTGATAGACGTCGTCGCGGTTGACTTCGAGATTCTCGATTAATATTTCAAGGACCGACGGGGGCATGGCTTGATTGACTTCCAAACGAATGACATCAGCAAAACGGCGTTGCCAGACGCCTTCTTCGACCGATTCCAATAAGTCGGCTGCCTCTAATTCCTGGATGGCAGCGTCGGCATCCCTGGTCACATGAAAGGGATGGGCTTCCAGCACCTTCATACCTGGGAACAGCATCCCCAAGTTGGCCACGATCAACTGGTCCAGCCAGACAAAACATTGTCGGACGGGGCGCTCGCGGTCCAAGCCCTTTTCCCGTGGAAGGTCCACTGCAACCAGTTGAGGAATCGAATTGGGGATCTTGACCCGGGCAAAATGTTCCACGCCTTCTTTATCGCGGATCAGCACTGCCAAATTCAGGCTCAGATTCGAGATGTGAGGGAACGGCCGGCCGGGATCGAAGGCCAACGGAGTCAATGTCGGGAAAAGCGTTTGGCGGAAATATTTGTTCAACGCCGATCGCTGCCTGCTGCTCAACTGGGAATAATCAGCGACCTCGATGCCAGCTTTGGCGAGGGCTGGCAGAATTTGCCGCTGCCAACACTCGTGTGCTTCTTCAAACAGATTCGTTACGCGCGAACGTATGGCGGTGAGTTGTGCGGAAGGCGTCATACTATCTGGACCACACTCGAAAACGCCTCCTTCGGCTTGTCTTTTGAGCCCTGCGACTCGCACCATGAAGAACTCGTCCAGATTGGAGCCGACGATGGACAAGAACTTGACTCGTTCCATCAGTGGGACAGTTTCGTCCTGCGCTTCTTCTAATACCCTCTTCTGAAACTCGAGAAGGCTGAGCTCACGATTCACGAAGAGCTTGGGATCGTCGAGGTGCGCGGCTGGCTCGGCGATGGCTACTTGCCTTCTGGCGACGCGATCACCACCGTTACGGCGGTCATCAGGTTTCTTCCTGGCGTTCCTGGCCGGGGTGACTCTTGGATCGGGTAGGGAAATTCTCTTCGCCATTGGCGTATGTAAGCTTCAACTGCTCGGCAATTGTAATTGGCCGAGAGTGGTTTCGTCTGTGATGTACCGCCGTGTCAAGGCGGTTTTTAACCTTGCTGTAACAATTTGCCGGTGCCTCTCGCGTCCTCCTGGTTGATCAGTACAAATGCTAGAACCACAAAGGACAAGAAGTTACACAAAGGATTTCTTTTGGTTGCAGTGCTGCACGGGCGGGGACGCCCGCGCCTACATGTGCTTCATGGCTTTGCTGAATTCTTGGGCTGGGAGGGTATTGAGCACATCTTCTTTGGTTAGCCACGCGCGGCGGGCTTGCAGGATGCCGTAGCGAATTTTATCGAGGTGCGAGGTGTGATGGGAGTCGGTGTTGATTACGATCTTGACGCCGTATTGTTTGGCCAGGCGAAGATGTCGGTCGCACAGGTCGAGACGGTCGGGGTATGCGTTTAGTTCCATGGCAACTTTTCGTTGGGCGGCGGCTTTTAGGACGGCGTCGATGTCGAATTGGTAAGCGTCGCGACGGAGCAACATACGTCCAGTCGGATGTCCGAGGAAGGAGGTGTTGGGGTTTACGACCGCTTTAAGCAGGCGATCGGTCATCTCTTGGGGGCTTTGATTGAAGTGGGAGTGGACGCTAGCGATGACTAGATCCATTTGTTCGAGCACGGAATCGGATAGATCGAGGGTGCCATCGGCGAGGATGTCGACTTCGATTCCGGCGAAGATGCGGATGCCTTCAAGTTTTTCATTGGCGGCGCGGATGCGTTGGATGTGCTCGACGGCGCGCTTGTCATCAAGGCCGTTGGCGAAGGCCAGATTCTTGGAGTGGTCGGTGATGGCCATATATTTGTAGCCGTGAGCGCGGGCGGCCTCGGCCATTTCTTCGATGGTGTTGCGGCCGTCGGTTTCGACAGTGTGCATATGGACATCGCCTTGCAGGTCGGCTTGCGAGATGAGCGCAGGCAGGGTGTGTTTTTCAGCGGCGTCAATTTCGCCGAGGTTCTCGCGCAGCTCTGGCGGAATGTATTCCAGCTTCAGCTTGGCATAAATCTCTTCCTCGCTTTTTCCGGCGACAGCTTTTTCCTCTTCCAAGGTCGCTAAGCTGTATTCGCTCAAGGTATATCCCATCTTTAACGCGCGCTGGCGCAGGGCTACGTTGTGGGCCTTGCTGCCGGTGAAGTACTGCATGGCGGCGCCGAAAGAATCTGGCGAGAGAAGTCGGACATCCACCTGCATTCCGCCGCGCATGCGAAAGCTTACTTTGTTTTCACCACGAGCAATTATTTCCATCAAGCCGGGTAGCTTGATGATGTGGTCGATCAGACTTTGCCGTTCGGCATCATCACAACAAACCTTTCCAGTTACCAGGATGTCGAGATCGCCTACGGTTTCGCGGCCGCGGCGTAAGGATCCCGCAGGAGTGACTTTGTCGATGCCGGGATACGCTTGCAGGTGCTCGCTAATTTTTGTGGCTTGCGCTTCGGCGGTGTCGAGGAGGAAACGTCCGCCGATCCGGCGGTAGTCCTGGATTGCTTTGAGCAGCTTCTGTTCGTGTTTTTCTCCCATGCGGGGGAGAATGCGAATCTTTCCTTCCTGGGCCAATTTCTCTACGCCCTCCGGGTCGCAGACTTGATAGGCGCTCCAGATCAGCGCGATGGTCTTCGGCCCCAGGCCCTGAATCTTGAGCAGGTTGAGCATCGAGGGGTGATACTTCTTCAGCATCTCGGCATGCAGGGAGAGCCGCCCTTCTTTGAACATTTCTTGCAGGTTCAGCAGCATCCCCTTGCCGATGCCGGGAATGGCGAGAACCTTCTTGGGCTCGTCGATCAGGTCTGCGATCTGCTGCGGGAAGGCTTCGATAGCCTCGGCGGCGTTGCGATAGGAGCGGATGCGGAAGGAATCCTGGCCATCGATTTCGAGCAGGTCGGCGGTTTCGTAGAGAATGCCAGCGATGGCTTTGTTATCCATGTGGAATATTAAGATTACAACCTTCTGGTGAGAGTTGAGTACCTGTCGGGATTGGCCATGCACCGAAACGAGTGCAAAAGTTATTGTGTGGAGACGCGCTCCGGTGTATATTACCGCTCTGTCGGAAAGTCAAAAATACACATTCCGGCGTGCGGTCACCTGCTGCAGGTCAGTTCGGCGTTTATTGAACGGACTCGATTGCTGCGTGTAACGAACCTCCAAAATTCTATCTAATTACTGGTGCTGCCAATGACTGGCCCGGAACGCCGCCAAACCCCACGGACGACGATAGCGAGGCATGCCTATATCAATATCGAGCCGAATAATGGCGGCATCGTATTGAATGTTTCAGAGGGAGGACTGTGCTTTCACTCCCTTGACGCGGTTCAGCGGAACGGGACGATCCGCTTCTGGTTCACGCACCAGAACCAGAGAATTGAAGCCGACGGCACGCTGGCGTGGACGGATGAGAAGCAAAATGGAGGCTTACGATTCACTAGCCTGCCCGAGGAAGCTCGGAAGAAAATCCACGATTGGATGGGCCGCCCTAAAATCCTGCTTCCTACTCCCCAGGTGGAGGCAGTAACGGTCCAGCAACTGGGGTCAGTTCCCACTCTTCCTGGCCGCCCGGCTGACGCAAGGGTTGGCGCAGCGGGGTTTGCGATGGTTTCGCCCGATTTGAAAGTGACCGCGCCGGTGAGTGGGTTCTCTCGCGGTTTGGCCACTGGGCTTATGGTTTCGGCCGTTGTGGTGGCGGTGTTCGCATTTAATAACTATCGGCGTGAGTTTGGGGAATCGCTTATCCGGATGGGAGAACGATTCGCGGCAAAGCCCCAGGCGCAGACTCTCACGGTGTCGGCAGCGACGACGCCGGTCTTGCCCGCGGCACAAGCTGTGTCACCGGCGCCTCCAGCGGTCTCACCTGCGCCTCGGATGACGGCGGCGACGACGCGGCCGGTGTCCGCAGTTGCGGCGATAGTATCGCCGCAGCCCGCGCCGCGTCCGGTTGAGAAGCCCGAGAAGGTTCTGCTCCAGCCTGAGAAACTTGCGCCACAGCCGTTAGCGGATGCAGCTAAATCTTCGCCGGCGAAGGTTGAGCCTGCGGCGCCAATCGCCACGTCAGCCATTGTTGGCACCACCGCTGGAGATAGGGCAAGCCATGTCCCTACGAGTCCGAAGGCCGCTGCGTTGACGGCGATTTCGCCAGCGCCGACGTTACCTTTGCCGATCGCGGCGCCAACTCCGCAGCCAATGACTGCCGCAACAAGCGGTCCCAACCTTTCGGTTA
This sequence comes from Terriglobales bacterium, assembly GCA_035567135.1. Lineage (GTDB taxonomy): Bacteria > Acidobacteriota > Terriglobia > Terriglobales > Acidobacteriaceae > JABDBE01. The sequence continues at coordinate 174,111 of DATMQI010000112.1, read as the reverse complement.
AACCCGCTGTGGCTGCGAGGGTCGAACCCGCCAACCAGCCCGGGATTCACACCGAAGGCTCCGGAGCAGGGAATTCTGATACGACCAGGCAACTTTACTTCGAAGTTGGCAAGTTCAAGGATCTATTTCAGGCTCATGACCAAACCGACAAACTGGCGCAACTGGGTTTTCCCGCAACTGCGGTAGCGAAAGGGCGTCTTTGGACGAACTCTTTCCACGTTCTTGTGGGTCCGTATCCCGATGAAGAGCAAGCCAAATTGACCCACGAGAATCTGGTGTCGAACGGTTTCAAACCGCGACCTTTCGAAAAAGGTTCCCGAAATTTTACAATCCTTTCTTCGCTGACTTTGAACGGTGCGCGCACGCCGGAGGGGGATTACACCATCAGTTGGGAATCCTACATCGGCGATGCGAATGTGAAGTTTATGCGCAACAATAGCGTGGTTGCGACCGCCGGTGGAAGATGGGAGAAGCGCAACGTTAAGTTCCCGAACGATGCGTATGTCTACAGAAGAAACATAGACGGATCGCGAACTCTGCTTGAAATTCATTTTGGGGGTATGCGGCAGGCGCTGGTGTTTGGCAAAGCGTCCTGAAACCTAACAAGGCACTCTCATTCCGAAAAGCGAAGCGACGAGGAATCCGGGTTTTGCTTGCGCTCCCGCGGGAAAACTGAATCCCTCACGCACTTTGGAATTGAGAAAAAAACCGCTTGTTACTTACTCAATTCGATAGAAAAAATCTGACCTTCAGCGGACCTTCCCAAGGCTTCGAAAAATTCTACATGCGCTTTCATCCCTTCCAAGTCAGTGCAGGGATGAAGTTCGCCGGCTGGTGTGAAGTTGACAGCGGTGAACTGAATTTTGAAGTAATTGTTGCTGTGCAGGGAGAGGCTTTTCCCGTCGCCTTCGACCTTCAGTTCCATGATTGCCGGCTGAGAACACTGCACACTCTTAATGGTGCCCTTCACACCGCGCCGTGGACCGTGGGCCTCTTCCTTGGCAGGACGAAGCAACTGCGGATCTGAGCCCAGTGGTTTGGGATTCGCAACCGTCGGCTGAGTGGGAGATTGCTCCTGGGGAACGGTGGATTGCATCGCCTGCGCGGCTTTACGTTCTTGCTCCGCTTCGCTTGCCACCTGGTACTGCTCAGCTGATTCCAGCAGATTCTGAACCGAACTGATATCCTCAGGAGTTTTGGCCAAGCTCGCTGCCTTTTGCAGAACCGTGATGGCATCCTTTCCCCGCTCCATTTCGAGCAGGACGCTAGCTGTGTTCAGCCGATAACGCAGATTGCCGGGATCCAACTGCACCGCATTGATCCCCAACATGTGAGCTTCCTCAAGATTCTGGCGCTGGGTTCCGAAAAATACCGCTAACTCATCGTAGGCAGGAGCAAAAGAAGGGTTGAGCCGAATGGCAGCTCGCAGGCTTTTTTCGACTTGCGACTTGTTTTCGGAATTGAGCTGTCCGCTGTTCATCGTAAAGACCGCAAAATAATAATTGGCTAGAAAACTTTGCGAATCAAGCTTCACCGCCTGCTCGTACCATTTGCGGGCTTCACCAGGGTTGCCTTGGCGGAACTCGAGATATCCCATGGTTTCATGCGCGGAGACATTGGCCGGGTCGTCGTGGAGCACGCGCTCAAGCAAAGTACGAGCATCCTTTACGCGTTGGTTATAGGCCAGAAAGTCTGCGCGCACCGCGTCTGCCTGGGTCAGGCTGATAGCTTGAACCTTGAAAGTTGTGTCGTCCACTTCCGTGGACATCGCCGCCTTGAACTGATAAAAGATGCCCTGCGATACGTACTTGTCGAGCGTTATCTGCAATTGCCTCAGGTCGCCGAATGCACGCGTGCCCGCGGTAACGGGGTCCACGTTCTGGCTAACCAGTTCCGCATAATCGGTCAAGCGGTGCGTATTGTCCTTGGCGTCCCTTATCCGGAGATAATGAGTGAGAGCCCAGGACTCGGCATAAAAGATGGAGCCCTTGTTCTCTTCGTGGTAGTACGGCGAGTTGCGGTCAACGGTGAAGAGAGTCGTAAGCGGAAGAAGGCGCTCTTGGCGCAGAAGAAGGATATTTCCCGGGCTGGGCTCTCCCACCAGTACTTCCTTATCGCTTATTTCCGTGTTTTGGTAAAACTCGGCCAAGCCTTCATTGAGCCAGAGTGGCAACCATTCCTCCGCCCGGCTCGACAGCAGATGCGTATATTCGTGATAAACCGTGGCGTAGGGATGCTCGCCCTGGGCATCGAGCCGTAATAGAACATAATTCTTATCCGGCGCCCGCAGGAAAATCCCAGCAAGTTCCAACTGTCCTTTCGCCAAGTAGGCTTCGGGCTCAAGTGCCTGGAAGTCCTTTTTGTCTTTGACAGCTAAAACTACGATCGGGGTCCCAGGATCCACCCGCGCTTTCGGAAAGGCAACGTGAAACACTAACCGCATTCGCTCGAATTGGTCGGTGATGCGTCTGGCCTGCTTTTCGTTGGAGTCAGTAAACACGATGAAGTGCTGGCTGCGAACCTCCAGCCAATTCTCCGTCTTGTCGCGTGCCGCGGCTACCAAGGCAGCGAAGACGGTCAGCAGCAAAAGGATTTGTCGGGACATGTGGCGCGCCACTACAGATACACCCAAAGGTAAGGCGCGTCAAATTACTTGGGAATGCTTCTCGGAGAAAGATGGGAGCCTCTCAGGGAGTACTGAGACGAGGCAGAGGCGACGATGACCTGGAAATAGAATCTGACGAGCGGAGCTTGACCTCCGCGCGGAATATCTAATGGGTGCCGCAATTTGAGGTCTTGCCTTATGAAGGCTTTGTAACATTCGCAGCTTGTGGACCCTTAGGTCCTTGAGTTATTTCAAACTCAACCTGATCGCCCTCCTGCAGGCTCTTGTAACCTTCGGACGTAATTGCGCTGTAATGCACAAATACATCGGCTCCGTCTTCACGACCAATAAAACCGTAGCCTTTGGCATTGTTGAACCACTTAACCGTACCTTTCAAGCGTTCCACTTACGCCCCCTGGGACATGGAACTTCGCATCCATGCCTCCGATTTTCTGTCATTTTCCGGCTACAGGGGAAACGCTGTCAAGGGAAGAGAGTGAGAAAAAATACTATTTTAGCCGGTTCTGGCCGCAAAGTTTCTGACTGAGCCAGAGCACGCCAGAAATGGTCTTGCCATCGTGAATTCGTCCGGACATTACCATGCGGACGGCGGTGCTCAAAGGGAAGAATTTGATTTCGATGACTTCATCCTCCTCCGGCTGCGCGGTTCCGGGACGCAAGCCCCGAGCGAGGTAGAGTGACATGGTTTCGGCAACGAAGCCGGGGGTCGCATAAAAGTTCAAGATCCGCTTCCAGCGGGAAGCGGTAAAGCCGGTTTCTTCGAGCAGTTCGCGTTTGGCGGCGGGCAACTCATTTTCGCCTTTATCAATTCGGCCCGCGCACAGCTCCCAGAGATACTGCTGAGCGGCATGACGGTATTGCCGGACGAGCAGAATGCGGGGCTCGGATTGGCTTTCATCCACTGCCAGAATCACGACTGAGCCGGTGTGGCGCACGATGTCGCGGCGTCCCCGCACGCCGGTGGGCTCGAGAACCTGGTCCGTGGTGACCCAAAAGGCGGGGCCACGATAGGCCTCGACGGAAGAAAGAACGCGAGCTTTAGTTTTGGGATGCGCTGATTTTGGCATATCAAACAATATAAGCGACAAGCGGCGCATTGGGCTGAGGATGGGCCGAGATTTTGTGGTGAAGGATCTGCCCTGATATGCTGCCCGCGATGGCGGCGAAGCCAAGAATTGCGATTGTCGGCCCGGGAAGATTGGGCAGAGCACTAACATTAGAGCTGAAGCGAGCGGGATACACGATCTCCGAAATCGTTTCCCGCAGGAGTGCCCCATCAAAACGAAAAGCCCCGGAGTTAGCTCGGAAAGTCAAAGCGCGGGCCTCTACTCGCGACAACGCGCAACTCGATGCCGACGTCGTCTGGTTCTGCGTGCCTGATCGCGAAATAGCTGCGGCCTCACAGCAGCTTGCTGCGGTCGCTGACTGGAAGAAGAAAATCGCCTTCCACTCGAGCGGCGCGTTGCTCAGCGACGAACTGAATCCGATTCGCGAGAGAGGAGCGGCTGTGGCTTCGGTTCATCCCTTGATGACGTTCGTGAGTGAATCAGTTCCATCGCTCAAGGGAGTGCCGTTCGCGGTGGAAGGTGATGCGCCAGCGGTCGCCGCAGCGCGTCGCATTGTGCGGGATTTGCGCGGGGAAGCCTTTCCCATTCGCAAGCAGCACAAAGCCGCTTACCACGCATGGGGAGCATTCACTTCACCATTGCTGGTGGCGACGGTAGTGACCGGCGAACAGTTGGCGCGGAAGGCAGGGTTTTCCGCGGTCGAAGCCCGCAAAAAGATGATGCCCATAATTAGGCAGACCATTGCAAACTACGAAACCCTTGGTCCAGCGGGTGCCTTCAGCGGGCCGATCGTGCGCGGCGATGCGGAGATCTTACGCAAGCATCTGAAGGTTCTGAAAACCATTCCAGCAGGACTCGATGTGTATCTGGCATTGGGCCGGGCGGCGATTCAATATTTGCCGGTGCGGAATCGCGCGAAATTGAAAAAAGCTCTCGAACTCTAAGCTCACTCTCGCGGCATTTTGTTCAACAGCTCCGCGCATGAAGCCACGCAGACATCGGGTTCAAGGCAAGTCAGTTCATCGGCCCCAAAAATCCCGGTGCATACCGCGACGATCTTGGAATTGGCGAAACGAGCCGCCTTGATATCTTCGGGAGTGTCGCCGATGAAATAAACTCGCGCCGATTCTCCCAGCCTACGTTGCACCTCGGTCACGCCTTGGCTGAAAATCTCCGACCGACTTTCGTGGCGGTCGCTGAAGCAGCCAAAGCTAAAAACTTCACGCAGACCGGCAGCTTCAACCTTGAGCCAGCCGACGGATTCAAGGTTTCCTGATGCCAGCCCCAGTAACTTGCCGGCAGCCTGCAATTCACCGAGCACCTCGGGAATCGCGGAGCAGACCGTTGGTGAGACGAGGTCGGCGTTGGCGGATACCTCGCGGCAGACAACTTCCAGCGCGGCCGGGAGGTTGACTTGGAATTCATCGCCTGAAATTCCAACGCGCTCCAGGGCGGCCCGCAAGATTCCGAGGTCAGTCTTGCCGTGATAGGCAATTCCGTCGATGGTGGTATCGACGCCGTAAACCTCGCGCATCGCCTGATGCAAGGCGTTGCGATGGACTCGGTCGCGGGAGACCAGCAGTGTGCCATCGATGTCGAAAAGATAGGCGTCCGCGTCCATCCAGCGAAAGCCGTTCACTTTTACTGCTCGTGTCTGAAGTTGAAATTCGTTCATGAATTGCCTTGCAGTTCCTGAAGCCGAAAGCCTGAAGCCCGTTGCTCTAGGTCACCATCAAGCGCTTGATCTCTCGCGCCCGGCCGGTTCGCTCATCGCAGTCCACCACGACCGCGCATAGCCTGACGTCCCCGGTCGCCGCCTCGAATCGCGTCGGCATGTTGCTGAGAAACTTTCCCACGACCAATTCCTTCTTCACTCCAATCACGCTGTCGTATGGTCCTGTCATCCCGACGTCGGTGATGTACGCGGTTCCGCCCGGGAGCACGCGCTCATCCGCTGTAGGAATATGGGTGTGGGTGCCGACTACGACCGTGGCTCGTCCGTCGAGGTACCAGCCCAATGAAATTTTTTCTGACGTGGCTTCCGCATGAAAATCCACAAAGATAACTTTGGCCTGGATTTCCTTTAGCACTTTGTCGGCGACACGGAAAGGGTCGTCGTTCGAAGCCATAAAAACGCGACCCTGCAAATTAATGACGGCGTAGGGAACATCGCCCTTGTGACCCTCGTAGAAGCCCCATCCCGGCATTCCAGGCGAGTAGTTGGCGGGACGCAACAGGCGGCGCGCTGGGCTATGCGGGTTCCCGTTGGCAGCCTCGAAGAAATCGATGATCTCGCGCTTATCCCAGACATGGTTGCCGGTGGTGAGAACGTCAATGCCCATCTCGAAGAGGTCTTCGGCCAGCGGCGGCGTGATACCGAAACCGGCGGCAGAATTTTCTCCGTTCGCGAGCACGAGGTCGATGGAATGTTCTTTTACCAGAGAGGGAAGCCGATCTTTGACGATGATCCGCCCAGGCCTGCCGAAAATGTCACCAATAAAGAGAATGCGCAAGTGAGTTTTACCGAGAGTTTGATGGTAACACGTGGTCTATGGCTGCCCACTTGCGCTCGTGTGCGAAGGCGCGTGTGGGGACGGGTCTTCGACCCGTCCAGTCGAGCGCAGCTCGAAGGCTTTTGCACTGGCGACTCCCGCGTCCAGTTCGACGCTGAACGGGGTCGAAGACCCGGTGCCACGCAATCACAGATCCACGCGGTTATGGAAGCAGTTCTGCTGTTTTCAGAAAGTCGTAGTTCCCCGGGGGATTCAGAGTCAGGTTCTGAACTCGTTTGGTATGCACCATCACGTTCTCGAAATACCACAAATTAATGTACGGCAAGTCATCCGCGAGGATTCGCTGAATCTCCGCGTAGATCTGCTTACGGACATTTTGGTCGAGCTCGCCGCGTGCCTGGTCGATCAGCGCATCGACGCGAGGATTGGCGTAATAGGTGCGATTGGCCCCGTGCGGGGAAAACTTGGCAGAATGAAAGACATACTCGAAAATGTCCGGATCCTCGTTTCCCCCGACCCAACGCAGAGAGTGCAACTGGTAGGCGCCGCGAGTGATGTCGGAAAAGAAAGTGGCGAACTCGAACGTACGAATGTCCAGGGCGATGCCAACATCGCGCAATTGTTGCTGCAGGGCGGCAGCTATCAACCGCGGGTTTTCATCGGTCGAGGTTTTCATGGTGAGGTGAAAGCGTACGCCATTCACCGCCGGATATCCGGCCTGCTCGAGCAATTGCCGCGCCCGATCAGGATTGTAGTCGTAATGCGGCACATCTCCGTTGTACGCCCAACTCTCAGGAGGGAGAAGGCTGTACGCGGGCCGCACAAAATCGCGCAGCAGATAGTGAATCATCGGCGTCCGGTCAATGGCATACGCCAAAGCCTGCCGCACGCGCACATCTTTTAGAACAGGATCCCGAGTGTTGAATGCCAGATAAGCCAGCACCGTGCCCGAAGCATGCATGACTTCTAGCTTTGGCTCGCGTTCGAGGGCGAGAACAGTGTCCCCGCTTAGAGAAGTGACCGCAATGTCAGCGCTGCCCTTGCGCAATTCGAGGGCGCGAGTTGTAGCGTCGGGAATCACCGCGAATCGTACCCTTTTCAGCCGCGCCCGCTCGCCCCAGTAGCTATCGTTGCGTTCGATAATTACTTCCTTGTCTGGTTCAGCACTGATGAAATGGAAGGGCCCCGAACCCACTGGATGGCGGCTGATCTCGTCACCACTTCCGAAGGGAACGATTCCCATGGCGCCATCCGAAACATTCCACAACAAAGTCGCGAATGGCTCTTTGAGATGAAAGACGACTGTGAAATCGTCGGGCGCATCAATGTGATCTACGGGCCGATAGGTGGCCGCCTTGGTGCTGCGAATCTTGCCTTGCAGCAGGGAATCGAAGGTCCACTTTACATCGCGTGAGGTGAGCGTTCGTCCATCGAAAAACTTCACGCCCCGGTGCAAGTGGAATACATAGGTGAGAGGATCCGGGATTTCCCAGCGCTCCGCTAATCCCGGCTGAACGTTTAAGTGCTCATCCCGCGTGCACAAGCCATCGAAGAGCAGTTCATCGATCCGCTCGGACTGCGCATCTAAACCAACCCTCGGATCCAAATTCGTAGGGCTGTTCTCGATGACCATCACCAGCGTGTTGGGATCGGGTTTACCAGAGCAAGACAGCAGAGGAATAAGAATTGTAAGAATCACCAGAGACCACGTGGACACAGCCGCCCTCGGCTGTGCATTCGCCGCTTTGCGGCGAAGGGGTTTCCATTCACGCATACGAAATCTTTCCCAAAATCGCAGGCCTCTTCGCTCCAGTTGCCGCCGGAAGGTTCGACGGCTTCCGATTCCATGTCTGGAAAGCCATCAACGCGAAGGCCGCCGCTTCTTTCGCCTCCGAGGGCAGCCCGAATTCGTCAGACGAACGAATCTGCAGGCCAAGAACCTTCAATTCGTTTGCCAGCATCGCCATAAGTGTCGGATTATTTGCTCCGCCCCCGGACACAATGAAATCTCGATACGTGCCGGCACGTCGCACCACGAATCGTCGAAGCGCATCTGCAATGGAGTTCGCCGTCAATGCTGTAGCAGTGGCGACAATATCGCGTTTATCCGCGCGTCCGCACCTACGGATAAACTCCTGGGTAAACTCGCGTCCGAATTCCTCTCTCCCTGCGGTCTTGGGCGGGTTGCGGCGAAAGAATGGCCCACGCAAAATATCGCTGATCACGCGGTCGAGCACCGCGCCGGAGCCGGCGATCCTCCCGTCGCGGTCGTAGGGTTTGCGAAACAGCCGCTCGGTGACCGCATCGATCAGCATGTTGCCTGGGCCAGTGTCGAAAGCCAGCACTTGATCGGAAGACGCGCCCGCCGGGATGGCGGTGAAGTTTGCGATCCCTCCGATGTTCTGCACAATTCGCCCCACACGACTGTCGCGATACAAAAGAAAATCGAGGAACGGAACCAGCGGCGCTCCCTTACCGCCAGCGGCCATATCTGCGGGCCGAAAATCCGAGACCACTGGAACGCCTAAGCGCGCAGCCACCACCGCGCCCTCGCCAGTTTGCCATGTGACCGCAAGCGCGCGTCCGAGAAACCGAGCAGCCTCGCCCTGATGATAGAGCGTCTGACCATGACAGCCGATAAGTTCGGCTTTGAGATGAAAACGACGCTGAGTGGCGAGGAGTGCGTCAGCGTAAAGTTCGGCAAGCAAGAAATTCAACCTGGCCAAGTCAGCCACGCTGGCCTTAGTCGAGTTCATCGCCGCCAACACGGCGCGGCGGACCGCTTTCGGATAAGGATACTCAGCATGCGCAAGAAAGTGGAGCCTCGGCGCCCCCGCCCGGCGAGGCGATGAAGCGGTCACCCGTACCAGCGCGACGTTAATTCCATCCCCGGACGTTCCGCTCATCACTCCGGCAACGATCATGCCAGATCCCGCCGCTTTATCGTCGCCAGTCGCACTTGCTCGCTGAACTCCCACAATTGGCGTGAGAGTTTCTGAAGCTTTGCAGCGGTTGGAGCAGGCGCCCGACGCTTCAGTTCCTTGGATTTCTTCTTGAATGCCAGCACACGAGTAATCGAATCCTTTACACGCCGCGCAAATTTCGCGTCACGCTCCGCCTCTTTCACCAGCGCCTCGTAGGAACGAACAATATTGTCCTCGATATGACAGATCAGGCACAGATCGCCACCGGCTCGAATATGCTCCACGGCCGCTTGCTCAATGGGAGCGGCCTTCAATACTCCGCCCATCTCAAGGTCGTCCGATACGACCAGCCCGCGGTAGCCGATCTTCTTGCGCAAAATATCGGTAACCCATTTCCTGGACAAAGATGCCGGCATGCGATCGCGGGTCACCGCAGGGTATGCAGCGTGGCTGACCAGAACTAGCGGTGATTCGCGCCGCAAGGCGCGATATGGAGCGATATCCGCGTCCCAGAGTTTCTTCCAGGATTTTTCCACACTCGGCAGTTCATGGTGAGTGTCAAGATTGGCTTCACCGAGCCCGGGAAAATGTTTGATCGCTCCGAGCACTCCGGCTGAGCGAAGTCCCGCGAGAAACTCGCGGGCGAACAAGATGGCCTCTTTGGGATTGGCCGAAACCGAACGTGAACTCATGACGGCGCGCGATGCTTCAAACGCCAAATCTACAACCGGCGCAAAATCCGTATTGAAACTCAGTGCCCGGCAAGATTCGCCGATGATCGTTCCATGCTGGCGATAGAGTTTACGGTTGCCAGTGGCGAAGACATCGGCCGCAGACGGTGCGGGACCGGTCACGTTGCGAAAACGGTCGACTCGACCGCCTTCCATGTCCACGCACGTAAACAAAGGTGTGGAGACGTATGACCGGCAGTCGTTGAGTAGGCGGTGAGTCTGTCCCCCCCCAGCGATATTGCGTGCGAAAAGAATCACGCCGGCCGGTTGCACTCCTGTGAGCAAGGAATGGAGCTGCGGTGACATTTCGGTGCCGTCGAAGCCAATGATCAGCAGTTGGCCGATCTCTCCGAAAATTGATGACACTTTCTTCAATCCACCTGCTTCTTCAACTCTGCCAACAGATTCAGGGCTTCAAGCGGCGTCAAGCGATTCAAATCCAACTCGCGCAGCTTTTCTAAGACTGGCTGCGACAGCGGCGTGAAGATCGTGAGCTGAGCCGGCGGCGGAGGACGCAACTCGTCACTAGCCAGTTGTTCCGTGACGCGTTGTTCCGCGCTCTCGTGTTCTGCCAGCACTTCCCGTGCCCGCTCAATGACTTCATTTGGCAGCCCGGCCAGTTTCGCGACTTCGATTCCATAGCTGCGATCCGCAGCTCCGGGCTCCACTTTTTTTAGAAACACAATTCCGCCGGCGGTCTCTTTCACCGACACGTGATAATTCTTGACTCCTGAAAGCCGCTCGGCCAGTTCAGTAAGCTCGAAATAATGGGTAGCAAAAAGAGTCTTGGCCCGCATGCGCGCATGAATGTATTCGACCGCCGCCCAGGCAATGGCCAGCCCATCATAAGTGGCCGTGCCACGCCCCACTTCGTCAAGCAGGATGAGCGAACGCGAGGTTGCCGTGTGCAGAATCGCGGCTGTCTCGGTCATTTCAACCATGAAAGTTGAACGCCCACGCGCCAAGTTGTCGCTAGCTCCGATGCGGGTGAACACTCGATCCACCACGCCAAGCCGCGCCGACGCGGCCGGAACGAACGATCCCATCTGCGCCAGAATTACGATCAGCGCCGCCTGGCGCAAATAGGTAGACTTGCCGCCCATGTTCGGACCCGTGAGAACCAGCACAGTGTGCGTAGTCGAATTAAGATAAAGGTCGTTGGGCACAAAGCGCTCGTTGCCACCCGACATTTCCTGCTGCTCGATCACCGGATGCCTTCCGCCAACGATTTCGATATCAGCAGAGTCGTCAAACTTCGGCCGGCAATAATTGCGTAGCGCCGCGACATGCGCCATCGCCGAAACCACATCCACTTCGGCCAATGCCAGTGCCGTTTGCCGGATGCGTCGCGCTTCGCCTGCAATTGCTGACCGCAAATCGGCGAACAGCCGTCGTTCGATCTCTACGATCTTTTCCTGGGCATCGAGGATTTTCGACTCATACTCCTTGAGCTCAGGAGTGGTGAAGCGCTCTGCATTGACCAGGGTCTGCTTGCGCTCATAGTCCGCGGGGACCAGATGCAAGTTAGGTTTGGAAACCTCGAGATAATACCCGAAAATAGAATTGAACTTAATCTTCAGCGAATTGATCCCGGTGCGCTGGCGCTCGCGTTGCTCAATCTGCGCGAGAAATTGCTTGCTGTTGCGGCTGAGGTCGCGTAGTTCGTCGAGTTCCTTATCCACTCCGGCCTGAATTGCGCCACCGTCGACCAGCGAAATCGGTGGCTCGGGCACAATCGTTTTGTCGATCCGCTCCCGCAGATCGCCAAGCTCATCAAGTGACCCGTGCAGCGTCTTCAGTCGCTCCGTCGCAAACTTTGTCAGCGCAACTCGCAACCCCGGAATCTTTCTCAGCGATGCTGCTAGAGCAAGCACATCCCGCGGATTCGCCGTCTCCAGAGTTACCCGGCTCAGCAGACGCTCCAAATCCAAAATGCCGTCTAACGCTCGCCGCAACTCCTCGCGCGCCACGGTTTCGTTCACCTGGGCCTCAACTGCGTCCAGCCGAGCATTGATTTCCGACAGTTCGATCGACGGCCGCAGCATCCAGGAGCGCAGCAGACGCTTGCCCATGGGCGTGACCGTCGCATCGATGGAGCGGAACAGAGTCACTCCAGCGTCGGTCCCCGCAAACAGGGGTTCGATCAGTTCCAGATTTCGCACTGTCACCGCGTCGAGAACCAAATAGTTTTGCCGCTCATAAAATCCCACGCGGTCCACGTGGTCCAAAGTTCCACGCTGCGTGGAGCGAACGTAATAAAGAATGGCTCCGGCCGCCGAGGCTGCCGCCGGTTTTCCTGCCAGTCCAAAACCCTCGAGGGACAGTACCCCGAAATGATTTTCCAGCAATGGGATGGCATGGTCGGGCGCGAAGACCCAATCATCGAGCGGAGTCTCAGCGAAGCCGGTACTGCTGCCCGTTGGACGGCCGGACGAGCGGGTACGCCCGTCTCCACGCGATCCTTGCTCGTCAAATAATGGAGCTGCTGAACCGTACAAAAGTTCCTTCGGTCGCAACTGCTGCAGCTCTTCCTCTATCCGTTTGCCCGCGTCTTCACCGCTAAACTCGGTGGCGCGAAACTCGCCCGTGGAAAGATCCAAAGCCGCGAAACCTGCCCGATCTCCAATCTGCGCCACCGCCGCAAGGAAGTTGTTCTCCTCAGAGCCCAGCGATGAATCCGCAGCCGTCCCGGGCGTAACTACGCGCGTGACCTCGCGTCGCACCAACTTCTTGGCAAGGCCAGCGTTCTCCGTCTGCTCGCAAATCGCGACCTTGAATCCTTTGCGAATGAGCTTGGAAATGTAACTTTCCGCCGCGTGATAAGGAACTCCGCACATGGGAACAGCAATACCTTTTTCCTTATTGCGTGAGGTCAGCGTGATCTGCAGTTCGCGCGATGCCAGAACGGCATCGTCGAAAAAAAGCTCGTAGAAATCACCCAGGCGAAAGAAAAGTAAGGCGCTAGGATGTTCCTTCTTGATGGCGGCATACTGCCGCATCAGCGGGGTGGACGGCTCGGTCATCTCCGGCGGCTTCGTGCGCGGATTATAACAAACCGCAATCCCTCAACGCCCGGTGCAAAACACCGCTGCGCCAGAAGACAGTTGACGCAACTTCGTTGAGATGGTTTCCTTGTGCATGGAACTACGCAAGGATCCGATCACCCGCTCGTGGGTTATTACCGGCGACGATATTCCCGATAACCCGCAGCGTGCGGAATCGTTTTGCCGGCTCTGTCCTGACTCCCGTGAACCGCCGCAACTCATCGTCAATATGTCCGGAATTTCCGGCGCGCCGTGGTCCGCGCGTGCAGTCGTGCATCCCACCGCCTTGTATCACATTGAGGGTGAGGCAACGCGGCGCGGAGACGGCATCTACGATCGTATGCGTCCCATCGGCGCGCACGAAGTCCTGGTGGAAAACGCCGCCCACGACCGGCACCTATGGAATGCAAGCGACTCCGAGATAGAACAATTCCTGCTGCTGGCCGCACAGCGTATTCAGGATCTCAAGCGCGACGGACGCTTCAAGTACGTGAGCATCTACAAGGATCACGGAACCAGTGCTGGGCAGGAGTTCGACCATCCCGCTTCCCAGTTGACTGCTACCACCTTTGTGCCCCGCCGCGTGTTGTATGAACTGCGTGCCGCCCGCGAATACTTTGAGACCAAGGAACGTTGCGTTTTCTGCGACATTATTTCCCAGGAAATAAAGCAAGATCTGCGCGTGATCGAGCTTCGTGGCGATTTCATTGCTGTCTGTCCCTACGCGCCGCGTGTGCCTTACGAGAGTTGGATTATGCCGCGCACCCACGAAGCTGCATTCGAACGCTTCGGCCTGAATCGTCCGGCAACCATGCGCGATCTAGGGGCCCTGCTGCGACGCACGCTACAACGCATACGCAGCATCACTGAAGATTTTCACCTGGTGCTGCATACTTCCCCCAATAGCCTGCACCGCTCAGGAAATTTAGGTTACTGGAAGACGATCGACGAAGATTATCACTGGCACATCGAAATCATGCCAGTGCTGGCCGCCAAGGCGAAGTCCTATACCTTCAAAGAGGTCTACTATTCACCGTTGTCCTCTGAAACGGCGGTAAAGCGCCTGCGGGACGCGAGGATCGAGCCGTAGTCGTTAGTCCTTGGTCGTTCGCAACCGATTCGAGGAACCACCAGCGACAAACGACCAATGACCAACCACTTATGACCATCCGCCGCATGAAAACCTATACCGGTGGCCAGGGATACGTTTACCAGTATTACTTCGTGGGAAAGCGCACGGCGATGAGTAATCCGTCGGAGGCTGCCTCGACCGAATACGTTTTCGATGTCACTTCCGACCGCAAAACCACTTTTGCCGTCAGCGTCTTCCTGACCGAAGACGCCACCAATCAATGGGCGGCAAGCCACAGCCGTACTCTCACGGAAGCCGAACAATACGGCGCAGTCAAGATGCGCCTGTTCCAGGCCTTCGATGAAATCGAAAACATGATCGCGGACGGCCGGCAGCTAGTCGTCAATCCTCAAACCCTCGAGCAACTTCTTAGCACCCTGGGCGTCGATTAATAAACATCGGCCTGCCGTTGAACCTCGGGCCACGCTGTGACCCGCATCACAACGACCTGTGATCCTGCCGACTGCTGCCTCATCCGCGGGGCAGACTATAATCAACTCCAGCGGATTGGGAGAGGATGCCCGAGGCCGTGTGGGGGCCTGAAACTAAGTTATGCCCGTACTTTGGCTGCGAGTTGCGCTGGGTTGTTATGCCGTGGGTTTACTGTATGCGCTGGTTGCCCTAACCCGCGCCAGCGACCTGTTGAACAAGGTCGCTTTGCATGCAGCCTATCTTGGCATGGTCTTCCATTTCGTCTCGCTGACTGATTCCATTCTCCTCACCGGCCAGATCACGCTGGCTTCCGTGCACAATGCCGAATCGGTTTTGGGCTTCCTGATCATGGTCGCGTTCATGCTCGTGTACCTGATCTATAAGACCACGTCTCCTGGCATTGTCGTTTTTCCTCTTGTCTTTCTGCTGACTTTCGTTGCCGCAACCGGACAACAGCCATTTCTGTTCACCTCTCCAGGTTTACGGACCGGCTGGCTCTTTGCCCACATCGCGCTGATCTTCACGGGATATGCCGCGCTGATTTTGAGTTTTGGCGCCAGCCTTCTGTATCTGATCCAGGAGCGCTCGTTGAAATCGAAAAAGTCGGGCGGACTTCTCTCGCGTCTGCCTGCGCTTGAAGTGATCGACGAAATTGGATTCCGATCGTTGCTGCTCGGTTTTCCCTTCATGACGCTGGGTCTGATAGCAGGTACGGTCGTAGCCCAATCAACTTACGGGCGCGTGGATCTTCTCGACCCTAAAATCCTGCTTTCGATTTTGATGTGGGTCGTCTACCTGATCCTGCTCTACACCCGCTGGACCGCGGGGTGGCGAGGCCGGCGCGCCGCTTATCTCGCCGCCGGAGCGTTTGTTTTTGCCGTCATCGCCTGGGCCGCCAATTACTTCAGCGCGATTCACAGGTTCGCACAGTCATGAACTTCCAGCTCATTGGCGTCAATCACAACAGCGCTCCGGTCGAAGTCCGGGAACGCCTGGCGATTCCGGAGTCGCGATTGCCCGATGCCCTGAAGTGTTTCACGCAGCACCCCGGCGTCGACGAAGGATTGATTCTAAGCACCTGTAATCGAGTGGAACTGTTGGCCCAAACCAACAACGGCAGTGCTGACCTGCGCGAATTCCTCGGCAACTATTTCCAAATTGAGCACTCCGACCTTGCCCCGCACCTCTACGAATATCGCGAGCAAGATGCAATCCGCCATTTGTTCCGGGTGACATCAAGCTTGGACTCGATGGTAGTCGGCGAAGCGCAAATCCTGGGACAGGTTAAAGAAGCCTACGCGACCGCGCGCGCCGTGGGCGCAATCCATTCGCAATTGGATTTGTTGTTGACTCGGGCTTTCGCCGTGGCCAAACGTGTGCGCACGGAGACCGCTGTAGGCTCATCTGCGGTCTCCGTAGCCTCGGTTGCGGTCGAACTCGCCAAGAAAATTTTCGGCTCGCTGAACGGCAAACACGTGTACCTGGTGGGAGCAGGGAAGATGAGCGAGTTGGCAGCTCGTCATCTGCTCGCGCATGGTGCGGCCTCCATCTTTGTCGCCAATCGCACGTATGATCGCGCTATTCGCCTGGCGCAGAAGTTCGACGGCCAAGCCATCGAGTTCAGTCGTCTGTACGATACCTGCGACAAAGGTGACATCGTCATTACCTCGACCGGAGCTCCGCACGCCATCTTCCGCCGCGAGCACGGCGAACTGTTCATGAGCCGCCGCAAGAATCGTCCCATGTTCTTCATCGACATTGCCGTGCCGCGCGACGTCGACCCGGAGATGAACAAGGTGGACGGAATCTTCGTCTACGACATCGACGACCTGCAGCAGGCGGTCTCTTCGCACGTGGCGGATCGCAAGAAGGAAGCCGAGCGCGCCGCCGACATTATCGAAAGCGAAGTCGTACGCTTTCAGGCTCGCCTGCAAACCCTGGACGTTGTGCCCACCATCGTTTCTTTGCAGGACCACCTGGAAACCATCCGCCAAGCGGAAATCGACCGAGTGCGCGGACGCCTCGGCCCGCTATCCCCCGAGCAAGAACTTGCCATTGACACGCTCACCCACGGCATCGTGAACAAGATCATGCACACGCCGATCAGCACATTAAAGACAGCGGCCCGCGAGTCCGAAGCCACTACGGTCGTCGACATCGTTCGCCGCTTGTTTAACCTTCAGGAAAAAGAAAGGGATAAAAAGGCAGCTGGCGGCGGACCCGGAGGACGCGCCTGATGGCTCACCTCCGCATCGGTTCCCGAGGCTCCCAACTCGCGCTCTGGCAAGCCCATCACATCAGCGCCCTGCTCCGCGACCGCGGTCACGAAGTCGAGCTCGAGATCATCAAAACCACTGGCGACAAGATCACCGACGTCGCCCTCGCCAAAGTCGGAACCAAGGGCATGTTCACCAAGGAAATCGAAGAAGCTTTGGCCGAGGGCAGTATCGATCTTGCCGTGCATAGCCTGAAAGACCTTCCCACCGAGCTTTCTCCGGGATTCGAGATCGCCGCGATTACCACGCGGGAAAATCCGCGCGACGTATTTTGTTCTCTCAAATACGAGAGCATTGAAGATTTACCCCGTGGGGCACGAGTTGGCACCAGCAGCCTACGCCGCCAGGCACAATTGAAAGCGGTGCGTCCCGACCTCGACATCCACCCGCTGCGCGGAAACGTGGACACCCGCCTGCGCAAGCTGGAAGCGGGCGAATACGATGCGATCATTTTGGCGGCAGCGGGCCTGAACCGGTTGGGCAAAACCCAGCTTGTAAGACAAGTCATTTCCGCCGAGATCATGTGCCCAGCAGCCGGACAAGGCGCATTAGGAATCGAGATTCGCGCTGGCGACGCGGTCACCCGACAGCACCTGAGTTTCCTGGACGACGCCGCAGCCCGCGCCACCACTACATGCGAGCGCGCCCTGCTTAACAAACTTGGCGGAGGTTGCCAGGTACCTATTGGCGCATTCGCCGAAGTTCGCAACGGACGATTGCACCTTGAGGCCATCGTCGCTGACCCCGACGGCTCCAAGGTTCTGCGCGAGTCCCGTGACGGCACCGATCCTGTGCAACTCGGAGAATCCGTAGGCGACACTTTGCTCCAGCGCGGCGGAGATGCGATCCTGGAAACAGTCTACGGCCAGGGCATCGCGGTGCCGCAACAACCCTAACGGAAATTGACACCTAATCAAAGTTTGTCATCTTGAGCGGAGTCGAAAGATCCGCTGGCGCCTGTACAACCGGCAATGTGCAGGGGAATTTTCCCCAAAATGTCTTAACGACAACCTACGTCCGTCCCAGCAACCGGACGTGCTACGCTCAGGAGGACATGAAGCGATTTTGACGCGCCGCGTCGTCGCACGAACGTTGGAGACCGAAAAGTGTACATACCCGAATTTAACCGCCAGGAAGACCGCGCCGCAATCCTCGCCTTCATGCGGGCAAATCCATTTGCCATCCTGGTATCCAATGCAGACGGAATTCCCTTCGCCACTCACCTCCCGCTCCTGGTAGAAGAAGCCGAAGGTCAAGTCGTAGTGCGCGGCCACATGGCCAAGGCGAATGCGCACTGGAAGTCGATGAAGAGCGGCGAGGAATCGCTGGTAATTTTTCACGGTCCTCACGCCTACATTTCGCCAAGCCTGTACGAGATTCGAGAAAGCGTCCCCACCTGGAACTACGCCGCCATTCATGTTTACGGCGAGCCTACTTTATTCTTTGATGAGGACGGCCTGAAAGAAACGCTACACCGCATGATCGATACCTTCGAAGCCGCCTACATGACCCAATGGTCCGAGCTGAGCGGCGAATATCAAAGCCGAATGATGAAGCACATTGTAGGTTTCGAGATAAAGGTCAAAAGGCTGGAAGCAAAGTTCAAGCTCAGTCAAAATCGCACCAAACGCGAGCAAGCGCGAGTCATTCAATCGCTGAACCAAAGCAAAGACTCGAACATTTCAGGAGTCGCGGAACTCATGCAACAAGAGGGACTAGGTAGCCAATCTCGATGACCGCGAAAAAAGAGCTGCCGCTCGCCGGGCTCCGTATCGTGGTGGGTCGCGCCCGCCATCAAGCCAGCGCCCTTTCCTCGGGCCTGCGCGAACTGGGAGCAGACGTAATCGAGATTCCCTTCATCGAAATCCGCAAGCCACGCTCATACCAGCCTCTAGATTCAGCCCTCAAGAATCTCGACGACTACGACTGGCTCATCCTAACCAGCGTGAACGGAGTTGAAGCGCTCTGGGAGCGACTTAACAAACTAAGCCTGACCAACAAAAATCTGAAGCACTTGAAAGTAGCGGCCATCGGACCCGCCACCAGCAAGGCGATCCAGAAGCGCAGAATCAAAGTGAATGTCGTTCCCGAAGAGTACGTAGCCGAATCGGTAGTCGAAAGTCTGCGCAACCAAGTAGCCGGGAAGCGCGTATTGCTGGCTCGAGCCCGGATCGCCCGCGATGTAATTCCCCGCGAATTGCGCAACCTCGGCGCCAGGGTAGATGTTGTGGAAGCCTATGAAACCGTAATCCCACAATCCTCCCGCATGCGGTTGCGAGCAATTCTGAAAGACTCAAAGCGTCGTCCCCACGCGATTAGCTTTACGAGTTCGTCGACTGTAAGGAACTTCGTCGCACTGCTAGGAAAGAAACCGAGCCTCGACGGCATACGCATGGCTTCAATCGGCCCAGTCACCTCGTCGACGCTTCGGGAACTAGGCCTCCCAGTCGACGTCGAAGCAACCGAATACACAATCCCAGGCCTGATCAAAGCCCTATCTTCTCGTGTGGAAGTCTGACCGGTGACCGCCCGCAGGGCGGCCGCCATACAGCGCAGCACAGACGGGTTCAAGACCCGTCTCGACCCGACCCTACTCAGTCAGCGAACAACTGCAGTCCGCCGGCGGCACATGCGCCTTCAAAAATCCCGACACCCGCTGATAAGCCTCAATCTGATTCTCTACTCGCGCAAAACCATGACCCTCGTTCTCATAGACTTTGTACTCGACCGTTCCCCCGCGCTTCTTAACCGCATCCACCACCTGCTGCGTCTCTTCCTTGGGACAACGCGGATCATTCCCCCCAGCCAGCAACAACAATGGCGCCTTGATCTGATCCACAAAAAAGATCGGCGAACGATCCTGAAATAACGCCTTGTTCTTTTCCGGATCGCCCATGGTCGCTATATCCGATTGTTGCAACACCGGATCCTCATTCTCGATTTCCGTAAACCAGTTAACAAACGGCACAATCGGAACCCCCGCCGCCCAAACCTCAGGCGCTTTGGTCACCCCCATCATGGTCAAATAGCCGCCGTAGCTGCCGCCCATCAGCACGATCTTCTTAGGATCGAGGAAACCCGTCTCCTTGATAAAATCCGCCGCCCCTAGCACGTCCTGCAAATCCCCGCCACCCATGTCGAACAGATTCGCCGACTGAAATTCCTTCCCATATCCAGTTGAGCCGCGATAATTCGGCGCAATCACCATGTATCCCTGGTTGACCATGTGCTGAATAAACCGGTTAAACGAATTCACCGATTGCGCGGTCGGCCCTCCATGCACATAAACAATCGCCGCATTCTGCCCATTGCGCACCATGTTGAACGGCACATAAACGAACGCCGAAATGGTCCACTTGCCATCGCGACTGCGATAGTGCACCAGAAACGGCTCGACCATATCCTCCGCGTGCACTCCCGCTACCAGCGACTGCGTCACCTGATGAGATTTCCCCGTCGCCAGTTGATAAACCCAAAGATCTCCCGGGGCGGTGGGCCCGTTGTGGTTGTACAGCAACCTTGATCCGTCTTTGCTGAAAGCGGAATGTTCGCCCGCAAGTTCGTTCACGCCTTTAGGCAACGGCAATGCCGCCGTCTTGCCGGCAACCAGATCATGCAAATATATGTCTGTATTCCCGTCGACATTCGCGGTCCAGCTGACACGCTTGCCATCAGGCGAAAAGTTGCCCGCGTTGATTTCCCACTTGTCTTTGGTGAGCCACGAAATTTTCTTGGTCGCAATATCCAGCAACCCAACATTCTCGTAGCCGTTCGCAGCATTGGACGTGACTAAGATCCTCTTGCCATCCGGAGAGAAATCACTCGCGTGATAAAGCTGTTCACCTTCATGCGGAGTCAGCAAAGAACTCTGCCCGGTAGCAACCTCCGCTAGAAAAATATTCGAATCCGTGCCTTTGGCCTGGTCCTGCGTGTACGCGATCCACTTGCCGTCGTGCGACCAGATCGCGTTGTGATTGACCTTGTCGGCAGCGGTGCCAGTGGTGATGTGTTTCACATCCCGCATCAGCATGTCGTAAACATCGATTTCATAGACCGATGAAGTCTTCGGCTTCACCGTGTACGCCAGATAACGCCCATCCGCCGACCATCGCGGATGCTCTTCCGAAATCTCGCGAGTGTGAGTCAAGTTCACCACTTGCCCGGTCTTCGGCGAAACAATAAAGATGTCCCACTGCTCATCGCCGTTGTAGTCAGACATGTACGCGATCCATTTGCCGTCCGGCGACCAAGCCGGCGCCATCTGCCGCTGATCGCTAACGGTTAACTGTGTCGGCCATCCACCCTCCGCCGGCACCAGCCAGAGATTATTCCGCCCGCTGATGTTGCTGACAAACACAACCGTCTTCCCGTCGGGCGACCACGAGGAACGCCCCACCTGTCGCGTCATGTAGAGCTTCTCAACCGACAGGCTCTGCTGATTCTGTTCCACCTGCGCATTAGGCTTGCTGGCAATCTGCTTAGGATCGGTGATGGCTTGAGGCACAGGCAAAGTCTGGGTGGAAGCAAAGGAACTCATAACGAAGACAATAGCAAACGAGATAAAAATGCGCATGAAAGTCCTTTGTAGCGCCCCCGTCCCGGCGGCTGCCGTGCAGGCATCCTGCCTGCACAGCCGAGGCAAGATGCGGTGCTACGGGGAACAAAAAGTTTAGCAGAGCGTTGTCATGAATATGTCTTGGAAGAGAAAGCTGAGGATCTTGACACCGCCCGGCCGTTACAACTTCGCATTCTTATGAATCTCGACCGTGCTCCACGTCTTATCACCGGCGTGGCAGACATTCTCCAGCGCGCAGTCCACACATTTAGGCCGCCGCGCCACACACAACGTGCGTCCATGCCAGATGAGCTGATGCGCAAACAGAATCCACCTCTCGCGGGGAATTATTTTCATCAGATCCTGTTCGATCTTCGGAGGATCCGTATTCTTGGTAAGCTCCAGCCTGCGCGCAATGCGGGTGACATGAGTGTCGACCACGATGCCTTCCGCCTTCCGAAACCACGTGCCCAGCACGACATTCGCCGTCTTCCGAGCCACTCCCGGCAAAGTAAGAAGCTTTCCCACATCGTCCGGAACCTGTCCACCAAACTCGCTTATCAACAACTTCGCCGCACCCACAACCGCCTTCGATTTATTGCGGAAAAATCCGGTCGAGCGGATGTCCGGCTCCAACTGCTCAGGCGTAAGCGCCGCGAAGTCCGCAACGGTAGGATACTTCCGAAATAATTCCGGAGTGACCCGGTTGACATTCACGTCAGTCGACTGCGCCGACAAAATTGTCGCCACCAACAACTCCCAGGCGTCCTTATGAGTCAGCGCGCAAGTAACGTCAGCATAAAGCAAGTCAAGTCGCCGCAGAATCTCCGCAATCCGCTCGGTCGCCAAAGGATCGTAACGCTTGCCGCCTCCCTCGGCCGGTCTTTTCTTCTTAGCCTGTGTGGGGCCGGGTCTCTGTCCTGGCCGGTCCGGGCGCAACCCGCCAGTCTTCTGAGGCGAGCCCGCCATCCGCGCACCCTCGTGACGCCCCGTCTTCGCAGGTTGCCGAGGAACCATGCCACGTACCATGTTTCTTCCTTCGAACTAAGAATGAAGACTAAATGTTAGCAGAAGCAAATTCGGAACGGAGACACGGGTCCGGCAGTCAGCTCTAAAACCGTCCTTTCGTAATGCTCAGGAGCCAGCCGTCTAATTGACGACAATCCGCCCACTAGGTAGTCTGGAAGTGATCCAGGAAAACTACTGTGGCCGTGAAGTCCATCCAACTCGGGCAAGTCTGGCGCAAGGACGACGACAGACAGGATTACCTGGTCACCAAGGTCTACAGCGAGGTGTTCTCGCAGTACGCCGTCCTGCGGCCAGCCGAGGTCAGCGCCCCTGACGCTCCCACAATACGTGTGAAAGTAGCCAAAGGCGCGCAGGGCGCATCTCTACCAGGTTTCACATTCACCCAAGAAGGATCATTCTAGGATTCTGTACAGACGTTGCTTGCAACGTCTCACTGATCGGAGACGCGGGATGTCTCAGGTAGAAGTCTCAGGCGGAAGTCTCAGGTCTTCACAAACCATGGTTCGTATCAGGATATGGCTTTAGCCATATCGCAAAACGCACCTGAATCAATTCGGCTTTAGCCGCTGTCAATTTGGATCTGGCGTTTGTCGGCAACTACACAGGTATTAAGCTACGTTCTATAAAATTAACCTTTGTCATGACTGAAAAAATCCTCGCAATTCTTTTCCTCTTCATCAATTCCGTAATCGACAAAACTGGCTACGCAGGCCTTGCGCTCCTGATGGCGATCGAATCCGCCTGCATCCCGCTGCCGTCCGAACTAATCATGCCCTTCGCCGGATACCTGGTCTTCGAGGGCAAAATGAAGTTGTTCTGGGTAGCCACTGCCGGAGCCATCGGCTGCAATCTGGGATCGCTCGTCGCCTACGAGATCGGATCCTACGGCGGCCGCCCGCTGGTAGAAAAGTATGGTCGCTGGATCCTGATGGGCCGCCGCGAGCTCGACTGGGCCGACCGCTTTTTCGCCCGCTGGGGATACCTCGCCGTCTTCATAGGAAGGCTCTTGCCAGTAATCCGCACCTTCATCGCCCTGCCCGCAGGAGTAGCCCGCATGCCCCGTGGACGATTCCATCTCTACACCTTTCTCGGATCCTGGCCGTGGTGCTTCGTTCTGGCCTATCTAGGCATGAAGCTAGGGGAAAACTGGCGCGGATTAGGCAAGTACTTCCACCAGTTCGACGCAGTAATCGGCGTCGCCCTGGCAGCCGCAATAATCTGGTTCGCCTGGTCACACTGGCAAAACCGAATCACCGCCCCAGAGTAAAATTCGTAGCGCCGGCATCTGCCGGCTGTCGGTCAGCCGCATAGCGGCGCAAGAATGCAGCCCACGGCGCAAGCCGTGGGAAAGCCGAAAACAGACGAGCCCCAGCGGAGCGAAATACGGTTTCACCCCTACACAACAAGCCTGTATGCTCTCAATACGACGGAGACCTATCATGAAACATTTGACCATCGCCCTGGTCGCATTATTCCTGAGCACAACCCTCACTTTCTCCCAGAACACACCCACCACCGTCCAACCCTTCACCGTCGAGTACTACTACAAAGCAAAATGGGGACACGCCGACGAATTCCTCCGCCTGTTCAAAAAGAACCACTACCCGCTCTTAAAGAAAGAAGTAGAAATGGGCCGCATGCTCAAAGTCTGGATGGACCAACCCCGCTACCACACCACCGAAGACGGTCGCTGGGATTATCGCGTGACCATCGTCTTCAAAAACGCCACTGTCGCGAACGAGCCATTCGACGAGGATTCGTTGAAGAAACAATTATTCCCCGACAAAGAAACCTACGAACGCGAAGAGCAGCAGCGTTTCGAAATTCTCTCGGCTCATTGGGACTTGCCAGTAAAGACGGTGGACTTGGAAGGCAAGTAAACTCGCACTGCTCCCGCACCGGGCGATGTCAACCAGTGTTTAGCGCCTCCAATCCTTTGTTAGGTGTCCAGTGGGGCGAATCCCTTGCCAGTCGCCGATTCTCCTTGACACCTCGCCGCACCGATGTAATATTCATCACGTTTTTCTTGCGCTCGAACCCGCATCTCCCTGCAAGTTCTGCGCGGATTCCACCCTAAAGGAGATCATCATGAGAGTAGTGAAGGCAATTGCCCGCCCGCTGGTTTGCATCGTGCTTCTTACTCTGGCTGTGAGCGCCGTGGCCAGCGATCAAAGCAATTTCACCATTATTGGAAGAAGTGTAGTGGTCAAACATCCGTCTAAGGTAGTCACACCCAACGTCTGGAAAAATGATCCTGCGCTCACCGTCATTGCCGGCAATCTGAGCGATTTCCCCTTCGGCGTGTACTTTTCTCTGTACAACTACTATGTCACGGGGCCGAACAACACCATCGGCGTTCCAGAATACTGGCAGGCAGTTCCTTTCACCCCTTCAAATAACGTCAAGGCAATGGAGGTCGATGCCTCCGTCGTGTGGGCGGAAGGCACAAACGAAGTTGTATTGAGTCTCTACAACGATGCCAAGGGTTTGCCCGGCAAAGCCATTCATACCTGGCACGTAAAGAATCTGACCCACTTTGGCACGTGCTGCCAACTTGCCACCGGAAAAAGCAAGGCCGGGATAAGCCTCACCAAAGGAAAGCAGTACTGGGTGGTTGCCCAGACCGACTCCACCAACAGCGATGTGTTCGATGGCTGGGATCTCAACACCACCGATATGAGGTCGCACCCGATAGCCAGTTACTGCAGCGGAACCTCAACCCAGTGTGGCAGCAACAACAACAAATGGTTTGCAGGCAACGCAATACTGCCGGGCTACGCCGTCCAGGGAAAATAGCCATGGCTGCCGATCGCCGTTAGCCAAGCGAACCCCACCTCTGTAGAGACGTAGCTTGCTACGTCTCTCTTGCTACGTCTCTACCGTTCAGTGGACTCGCGCCATCCGATGCCAGACTCGCGCCGTTAAATCATCCTCCTCCACATTCAGCCGCACATAGTTGCAAATACCATCTCGATACGAGAACATACCCAATTGCCTTACATTCCCAGCTCTCATAAGGAAGAGCTCCCATAAGGAAGCCCCCACAAGATGGCGACTCGGCAGAAGTCCGCAAGAACCGAAACTAGAAAACAAAACGGCAGCCAGATCCAATCACCCAAAGGCAAGCTCGGCGTAATGATCCCCGGCATGGGCGCGGTCGCGACCACATTCGTAGCCGGCGTCGAAGCCGTACGCAAGGGAATCGCCAAGCCCATCGGCTCCCTAACCCAGATGGGAACCATTCGCCTGGGCAAGCGCACCGACGCCCGCTCCCCCAAGATCAAAGAGTTCGTTCCCCTGGCCGGGCTCGACGATCTGGTCTTCACCGGCTGGGATATTTTTGAAGATGACATGTACACCGCAGCCAAGAAGGCAGGCGTGCTGGATCGCGAACTGCTCGAGCAGGTCAAACCGTTCTTGGGCTCCATCAAGCCACGCAAAGCCGTCTTCGATCACAACTACGTCAAGAAAATCGATGGCCCCAACATCAAAAAGGGCAAGAACAAAATGGATCTTGCCGAGCAGTTGCGTACCGATATTCGCGATTTCAAAAAGACCTCCGGAGCCACGCGCCTGATCACCATCTGGTGCGGTTCCACGGAAAGTTATATCGAGCCCACCGCCGCCCATCAATCGCTGAAAGCATTCGAAAAGGCGCTGACCCAGAACGACGAGAATATCGCCCCATCGATGATCTATGCCTATGCCTCACTGATGGAGAGCGTGCCCTTCGCTAACGGCGCCCCCAACCTGACGGTGGACCTCCCGGTAATGCACGAGCTCTCAAGAAAAAATGAAGCCCCAATCTGCGGCAAAGATTTCAAAACCGGACAAACGCTAATAAAAACGATCTTGGCCCCCGGCTTCAAAGCCCGCATGATCGGCCTCAACGGATGGTTCTCCACGAACATCCTGGGCAACCGCGACGGCGAAGTCCTCGAAGATCCCGGGTCATTTAAAACCAAGGAAGAATCCAAGCTCTCAGTCCTCGAACACATTCTCCAACCCGAACTCTACCCCGAGCTCTACGGCAACTTCACTCACAAGGTCCGCATAAACTATTACCCGCCCAGGGGCGACAACAAAGAGGGCTGGGACAACATCGATATCTTTGGGTGGCTTGGTTACCCTATGCAGATTAAGGTGGATTTTCTTTGCCGGGATTCCATTTTGGCGGCGCCGATTGTGCTTGATCTGGTTTTATTTATGGATCTGGCGCAGCGTAGCGCGGAACTTCGGGGGCTTGGCATTCAGGAGTGGTTGAGTTTTTATTTCAAGTCTCCGATGACGGCGCCGGGACTTTACCCCGAGCACGATTTATTTATTCAGTCGATGAAGTTGAAGAACACGCTGCGGCATCTGCGCGGCGAACAGTTGATCACCCACCTGGGCCTCGAATATTACGATTAAGCGCTAGCATGGAGTAAGGACATGTCGAGTGTGAAGGAATTCCAATGCGAGATTTGCGGGATCGTCAGTAATAATCCGATCCGTTGGTTTGTAATCGAGTGCGGAGATCAGAAGCTCGCGGTCATCAAGTGGGATCTGACTGCGGCGAACAGCCCCAGTGCCCGCCATTTCTGCGGAGAAGCCCACGCCCAGGTCTACATCAGCCGCTGGTTCGAATCGATCTGCGCGCCTCCCAAAGCCACTTTCAGAAACTCCTAGCCTCTCCGCCCAGAACCCAGGTCAGCGTCCACACAACGGACGCGAACCTGGAGCACCTGCCGACGTATAATATTGATAATGTTTGACTGAAGTTAAAAGGAAAATCGCGGATGAATTATCTTGAACTGCCGCTGGGGGATTCGGTGCCAGAGGTGCTGAACGCGGTCGTGGAGATTCCGCTCGGCGATGTGAATAAATATGAGTACGACAAAAAGCTGCACGTTTTCCGCTTAGACCGTACCCTGTTTTCCCCCGTGCATTATCCCGGCGACTATGGATTCTTCCCGCAAACCCTCGCGGCCGACGGTGATCCGCTGGATATGCTCGTACTGGTCGAGACCCCGAGTTTTCCCGGCTGTTTGATGGAGGTTCGTCCCATCGGAGTTCTGGAAATGCTCGACCAGGGAATCAAGGACGAAAAAATCCTGACCGTCGCGCTCCATAATCCCCGATATAAAGAAGTTCACAACTACACGCAGATCTATCCTCACGTCATGCGGGAAATCTCACATTTTTTCGGAATCTACAAAGACCTGGAAGGCAAACGCACCCAGATGCTGGGATGGCAGGACGCAGCGGCGGCACGCACCATCGTCCTCGAAAGTCATCGAAGATTCCTGAAAACCACTGCACAGGTTGAGACCAGCGCAGGACACCAAACGTAAGCGCGGGCGTCCTCGCCCGTGCGCGCAATGCGAACCTGGGACACCGGCAATGCGGTGAGTCTCCGGAGCTTCGTGAACGCCCCATTAAAGCCCGGCTACGGCAGGAATATATCTCTTCCCTGTAACGCTGCGATGCCGAAATACACTACCAAGTAAGCGGTGTCCGGCGAATTGGCTCCATCCCATGATTGGGACTCGCTCGACACCCCGAGGAGGTTAAGATGTTTGCCCGCAAGGTCGCGGCTCGGCTGAAACCGAACTCGATCACGGAATTTACCAATCTGATCGAATGCGAGATTCTGCCCTGGCTGCGAATGCAAGAAGGTTTCCTGGATTTGATCACGCTGGCTACGTCCGACGGCCTGGAAGTCGCAACCATCAGCTTCTGGGATCATCAATCGAATGCGCAGGCCTACAACGCGTGCGGTTATCCGCAGGTGTTGAAGCTTCTGGAAAAGCTCTTGGACGGGCCACCATACGTCAAGTTTTTTGATGTCTTAGGCTCCACCTTTCAACGGGTCGCGCTTACGCGGCGCCCTGAAGCTGAAAATCTAGTTCAAGACACTGCATTGCCACAAGCCGGGCATCGCTGCCACGAGACGCGCGCTTGAACGTCCGTTCTGTGGACTCTAACCGGGGAGCGGTTTCTCTTCCCGATCGGATATTTTCACGACACACAAATGTGGGTGCCCCACCCTTCTCGCGTTCTTTGTGAGAGGGCGGCGCTTTTAGCTGACATCGCGGCGGCAAACCACCGGATCCACTCCAAACTAACGACGACCCACCCTGCAGAACTCTAGGGTAGAATGAACGCCGTACTTGGGCTCACCCGCCGGTCTATCCGAATTCCGACCAGACCCATGGAAACCCAGCCCATTGCTTCCAAGGAGAGACAAATGTTCTCAAAGAAATTGCTGATTTCTACCGCGCTACTGTTCGCCGGCGCAATGGCTATTCTAGCCGCCCAGAATAATGTCCCGCGCGCCAACGGAACAACCATTTGGGGCCAACACGCGAGAATGACGATCGTGACCGATCCGCCTCCATCCTTCACCACAACCAACCTGAACGATTCCGCCCTGGTCACAATCTTCAGCAATCTCGCGGCTGTATATCCCAAGGGCGAGTACTGGTGCTGTAGCGGGTATAACGTCATGGGCCCAGCTCAGGGCGAGCAATGGATGGCGGCGGCTTTCATCCCCAGCGCCAATCACACGGTAACCAGAATCCAGGTTGCCGTCGGCTTTTCGCAAGGCAAGACGAATGGAGTGGTCGTCAGCCTCAACCGCGATAACAATGGCGTTCCCGGCAATGCGTTAAAGACGTGGAATGCCTCGGGCCTGCCTCGCTTCGGCACCTGCTGCGGACTGGTGGTGAAGTCCGACGACTCCGGCATCCCGGTCAGCGCCGGAACCCAGTATTGGGTCGTTCTGAGCACCAACAACAAAGAGTCGGACACCGTGGATGCCTGGAATGTCATTGACACCAATCAGGTGGATGCCGCAACCATCGCGACCTTCCCCGGAAATAACCACAGTTGGAACGCTTTTCAAAGCACGCCCGGACTCGCATTCGCGGTAAAGGGAGTCAACTGAGCGCAGTTGATAATCTGGCAAAGAACGTATAAAAGCTGGGTGCCCCGTCCTTCTCGCGTTCTTTGCGAGAGGGCGGGGCTTTTAGCTGATATCGCGGCGGCGAACGACTGGATACATTCCAAGCTCCTCACGACGACAGGCTGTCCAATGAGATTCAATCTCGACCGCGCCTTCTTCTCCCGTCGCATAGTGCCGGGCGCTGCTCCACGTCCAATCCTCAGGACACGTAACCAGCCCGCGTTCCACCGGGTTGCGGTGCATGTAATCCAACTTTTCGACCAGTTTCTTTCCACGATGAACGTTGAAGTCATAGTACCGGGGTTGCCAGAACGGGTTCATGGCGTCTTCATTCAGCTTGTGCGAAACATTTTGCTTGAGCATTTGCAACACAACGGTCAAGTTGCTTCGCTCCGGTTCGCTTAGTAGCAGATGCACGTGCTCAGGCATGACGACAAATCCAGTCAGGTAGAACCCGTACCAGAGGCGTACTCTTTCCAGAGCGATAACAAATGTGTCGCGCGCCTCCGCGCTTCCCAGTAGTGGCGCGCGGTGATAACAGCTGAACGTAATGAAATGAATGTTGCCGGTTTTCTGGTATCTCTTGAGTCCCCAAGGCATGGCACGAGATTACTTTCTTGTTCGAACCTCCGCTGTGACGAACAAACATACCAGCCCGAAACACAAAGTCAACGAGTCTTGCGGCCGCGAAAAGCCGCTAAAAGCCCCGCTCTCTCGCACCAAGAACGCGAGAAGGGCAGGGCACCCGCTTGTGTGTGTGATGAAAGTGAAAAGCTGGGTCAGCCCTCCTCCAGCCATCCGTTTAGCCTCATCATTTTGAATCCCCCGGTGGCCCATTCAAGCCGTCCTTTGGCTTGAGTGGGGCAGCGCCAGCAGATGCACGTGCTCGGGCCTGACCCGAAGGGGATGAGAAGCGGAGTGGAGGGACCTGCTGCTTCCTGCGCGCACAGCAACGGATCGGGAAACAAAAACAGAAGCGCCCCGCGCGAGTGTTTCTCGACCCAGGTGACCGTCCACAAAACGGACGCGAACCTGGGGAACCTGTTGAAGTATGATATGGCTCCTGTGAAGTCTGTGTCTCCCCGCTGGTCGCGCTAGTGTCAAGTTCGGAGTTGGCTACAGTATGAGCCCAAAGAACTGGTTTTTTTCCGCAAGCCGGAAGCTCGCACTCCTTGTGATTGTTGTCATGGTTGCAAGTGGCGTCTCGGTAGCGGAATGGAAAGAGAAAGTGCTGTACAACTTTCAAGGTGGCAATGACGGAGCGGTACCAGCGGGCGGAGTGGTCTTTGACAAGCAAGGCAATCTGTTTGGCGCGACATCTGACGGAGGTTCGGGCTGCACCTCCGGAAGCTGCGGGACGGTTTTCCAGCTTGTTCCGCCTGTGAATAAGGGTAGTAACTGGAGCAAGAACATCCTGCACAATTTTCAAGGCCAGGACGGCTCCATTCCCGAGGGCGGCGTGATTCTGGACGCGGCGGGGAATGTGTACGGCACAACCGCGTACGGTGGCAGCGGGCCGTGCACGCTTTTCGGTTCCACTGTTGGCTGTGGCGTGGTGTACGAGATGGTGCCTCCCAAGACGAAGAACGGAGCTTGGACGGAGAAAGTGCTGTACAACTTTCTAGGCAATAAGGACGGCCAGTTTCCCTGGGGCGATCTTGTCTTTGACAAATCGGGCAATCTTTACGGTGCCACGCAGTTTGGCGGGGGATACGGAAGCTGCGACGCACCCTTCTATCAGCACTGCGGGACGATCTTCAAGCTGAGTCCACCGCAGACCAAGGGAGGCAAGTGGAAAGAGAAAGTACTGTACAGCTTCAAGAACGGCAAGGATGGAGCGAATCCAAACGGGGGCCTGATCTTCGACCAGGCGGGAGCGCTGTATGGAACAACGTATTCCGGCGGTAGCACCACAAACTGTGTGTTCACTGGGTTTGCTGGGTGCGGCACGGTATTCAGGCTGCAATCGACAGCCGGAGAGGGCGCGTGGAGCGAGCAGGTGCTCTACCGCATCAAGGGGCGCCCTGACGACGGAGTACATCCCTTGGCGGGCGTGACCCTCGGAACTAAGGGTGATGTGTACGGCACGGCGATAGGGGGCGGAAAACAGGAAGGCGGAGTTGTCTTCCAACTTGTTCCGCCCGGTGAGAACGGAGGTAGCTGGATCGAGACTGTGATCCATGCCTTCAGTCTTGGCGGTGACGGGGGAGCATCCCCGATGGGCGGCCTAATCATCGATGGAAAGGGTAATCTCCTCGGAACGACCAACGCAGAGGGCGTGTACTTCGGCGGCACGGTGTTTCGACTGGGGGTGCCTGGGACACACGGAGAGAAGTGGGATTTCGGTCTGCTGTACAGCTTCAAAGGGCCACCAGATGCTCAATTTCCCGCCGCTCAATTATTCCCCGATAAGGCGGGTCATCTTTACAGCACGACCCAGAACGGCGGCACGGGACAGAGTTGCCAGGGAGGTTGCGGCTCTGTGTTTGAGCTTGCACAGTAGGAACCAATACTTACGCTGATTAGGACGGGTGGCCCACCTATTCCAAGTGCAACTCTAAATCACATATAAAAGGGGGGTGCCCCATTCTTCCGCGTTCTGTGCGGAAGGGTGGGAGGCGAGAACGCTGTAGCCAAAACGGGAGGAACCATATCGGTTTCGATAGGAAGCTCCACAAGCGCATCGCAGGCGCACCCAGCGGACCATCAGTTCCACAGCGCCGGGTGTCCCAGGTTCGTGTCCGTTCTTTGGACGCTAACCTGGGAGGGCAATCCGCCATTGCGAAGGCTGGCACACTCCGTCATCATTCAGACAATTTGTGGTTGAGGATAGCTCAGGATTGGCAAGAAGCTTTTGCCGATTTGCGCCTAACCCGCCTCTGAAAACCCCGAGCTTCTTTTACTCGGCGGGAGTTTGCGCGCCCACGCGCAGCAGGTCCCACGCTTCCCGGTACTTCTCGAAGAGTCCGCCGTCGCGCTTCTTCGTGCCCTCGGGATAGAGCCGGATATGTGCGCGACTCACAATTTCGCCGACCGGCACGATGTACCAGGCATCGTGAGGAGCGATGTAAGCGGCGACGAAATCGATTTCCTTCGCCGAATAGCGAACCGCATTGCGGCGTAGGCGGTTCCGAGCCACGGCCACGCTGTATCCCCAGCGCACCGTGGTGAAAGCCGATTTCACCTGAATGCGCAGCAAGCGCCCGTCCTCTTCGATCACCAGGTCGTAAGCCTCGCTGTCGCCATAGGGTTTGCTCACCGCAAATCCCAAGCTGGCAGCTTTGATCACAAAAATCAGCTCCGCCATTTCACCCTTGCGTTTGGAGTACCAGTTCGGCCTTCCGATGGACTGGCGGGTGACCAGGTACGGTTTCGTCGAAATGCCCAGGTTTTTTCTCATGACGAGTGACGCGCAGCCGCCGGCGCCGCGCACAGTTCTCCCTTTGATTGGAATTCGAGTTGGATTGCCGGGAAGATTGCGCGGACAGGAGTGTCCGCGCCACAAAACACAAAAGGCGCAAGCTTGATGCTTGCGCCTCTTTTTCTCTACATATCCAGACTATCAAATCGCAGGGGGTAAATATGCCATTTTTCAAACTTTATATTTGGTTTGCAATGAGGGAGTTGGGAAGAAATCGGTCGCTCAGGGGGCTTGACAAGGTTTTTCCCGAATCGGGAAAAAGGGCTGCGGTTGGCTTGCGAATATACTGTGCGCATGAAAGTAGAAAGAAAGCTTTGGCTGGCTGCGGTACTGCTCTGTGCTGCCGCCTTGCAGGCGCAAGACGTGGCGAAGTGGGAGATCGGTCCGTTCGTGCGGCCGGCCAGCGGCAATCCGGTGATCGCTCCACGGCCTGAGTCCATGTTCGTTGATCCAATCATAAAGAAGCCGGTGCACTGGGAAGTGCTGCACACCTTTAATCCTGCAGCGATCGTGCGGGATGGCAAGGTGTATGTGCTTTATCGCGCGGAGGATGACTCCGGGGCTATGGAAATCGGAGGACATACTTCGCGGCTGGGGTTGGCTGAGAGCACGGATGGTATTTCTTTCGTGCGGCGTGCTGATCCGGTGTTGTATCCGGCGGAAGATGCGCAGCGGTCGCGGGAGTGGCCGGGTGGAGTTGAAGATCCGCGCATTGTCGAAGCGGAAGATGGAACCTACGTTCTCACCTATACGCAGTGGAATCGCAACACCTACTCGGTCGGTATTGCGACGTCGCAAGATCTGACCCATTGGACAAAGGGTGGGCCAGCCTTTGCAACGGCGGCTGGGGGCAAGTATGCGGAACTCAAGTACAAGTCGGCGGGGATCGTAACCCAGGTCAGGAATGGGCGTCTGCTGGCGGCGAAAATCAACGGACATTACTGGATGTATTGG
Organism: Terriglobales bacterium; assembly: GCA_035567135.1. GTDB lineage: Bacteria > Acidobacteriota > Terriglobia > Terriglobales > Acidobacteriaceae > JABDBE01. The sequence goes on along the minus strand of DATMQI010000112.1, from coordinate 140,461 downwards.
GGCGAAGGCGCTATCCATCTGGCCACGTCGAGCGACCTGATCCACTGGAGTCCGGTGGAAGATGCGAAGGGTTCGCCTGTAGAGGTGTTGCGCCCGCGTCCCGGTCATTTTGACAGTACGTTTCCAGAAACCGGGCCGCCGCCGGTTCTGACCTCGGCAGGGATTGTGGTGCTTTACAACGGCAAGAATGCGGTGAAGGATGGCGATCCCGATTTAGGTCCCAATGCCTATGCGGCTGGGGAAGCGCTTTTCGACCGGAGCGATCCGGCGCGTCTGGTGGAGCAGTCGCAACGTCCTGTGCTGAAGCCAGTTATGCCGTATGAGAAGACCGGGCAGTATGCCGCGGGGACGACTTTTGCCGAGGGATTGGTTTATTTCCACGACCAGTGGTTCCTCTATTACGGATGCGCAGATTCCCTGGTCGCCGTGGTGATGGCCCATGGCAAGTAACACGTAGTCCCGGACGCCTCCGGGGGTAATGTCCGATTCGACCCTTCCCCGGACGAGGCGTCCGGGCTAACGTGATTATGGTTTGGGCAATGTGTTCATCCTCGGATAACCTTCTGAGCCGATTGCGCGTCGAACTTCTTAGGGACTTTCACGCAACTTGCATTGTGTCCAGGGGTATAATCGATAAAGACCCACTCGGGTGGAAAACGGAGTTTGGCTATGAAGTTCCGGCTCTTCCTATTAACTGCTGCGTTATTCACTTTCAGCACTCTGACTTCATCGATTTTCGCGCAGACTGGTGTTCCCGGCGGCCAGCCAACTCCGGGCACAGTTCCCAGCGGCGACCCTGGCGTTTCGGGAAGCGCGCCTCCGCAGGGAGACTCCGCCAACCAGGGCACACAATCCGCTCCGATCCAGCCCGCCGACCCCGACAAAGTAAAACACGACGGCGGCAAGAGTGACGTCGATGCCATCGGCAACCGCAAAATGGGCGGACGCGGCCTCGGAAACTGGTATTCCATCGAGAGCGACATCAAGATGGGAAAACAATATGCGATGATGGTGGATTCTAGTTCTAAGTTCGTTTCTGATCCGGTGGTTACGGAGTATGTGAACCGGTTGGGACAGAACCTGGTGCGGAATTCGGATGCGCAGGTTCCTTTTGTTTTTAAGATCATTGATTCGGATGTAGTCAATGCGATGTCGCTTCCGGGCGGGTTCGTTTATGTGGACTCGGCGACAATTCTGGCGGCGGATGGGGAGGCTGAACTGGCTGGGGTGATGGCGCACGAAATTGCGCACGTTTGCGCCCGGCACGCCACCCGGCAAATGACTCGGGCGCAGTATGCGAACTTCGCGACCATCCCGCTGATTTTCGTGGGCGGAGGGATTGGCTACGCGGCTTATCAGGCGGCTGGTTTGGCTTTGCCGATTACCTTTCTGAGCTTCCAGCGGGGGTTTGAGGCGGAGGCGGACTACCTGGGATTGCAATACATGTATAAGGCGGGATATGACCCGCAGTCGTTTGTTGCTTTCTTCGAGAAGCTTCAGGCCATGGAAAAGAAGAAGCCGGGAACGCTGGCGAAGACTTTCGCTTCGCACCCGCAGACACCGGATCGCATTGCTTCATCCCAGAACGAGATTGAAAAAATCCTGCCGGCGCGTGCGGAGTACACCGTGACTACGTCGGAATTCGACGATGTGAAGTCGCGGTTGGCTTCGCTGGAAAACCGGCGGAAGGTGATCGATAACAAGGACAGCAGCAAGCCGAGTTTGCGGCGGACTTCGTCTACCAGCAATACGGGGAAAGACGGGTCGACCAGCGGCGACGATGATAAGCCTACTTTGAAGCGGCGGGACGACAGTAACTAGGGCAGCTTGGGGATTGCGATGGGGACGGGCGAGTCGCCCGTCCCCACACTTGTTTGTGGGCGATGCTAGACTCGCTCCATGAGGAGCGACATCCTGCCGCTGTGCGATAAGCATTATCGAACCATGGAGTTTCTGCTGGCTCCATTCAGCGTCAATTATTCGGTGGAGTTTTTCCGATGCACCGATAAGTTTTGCCAGCGTTGTTTCAGCGAGTCCCTGGGCTACGTGACCCCGAAAAGGGGCGAGCCGCCGGTTGTTTCTCCTGATCAATTATGTTGTGACAAACACGGACGGCCCATGTTTATTTCAAGTTTAGACCGGCAGCGGAATGTCCTGCGGTATGTTTGTCCGGAGCCTGGCTGCCGGGAGACGGCGTTGAAGGGGTAGTGGGGGAGAATCTCTTTTTGTCGCGGGCACGCCATGTACTCAGAGGACTCTCACGCTCACGATATAAAAGGTCTCGCCCTTGCTGTAGCCACTTACTGAAACGTGGTGGCCTTCGTATCCTCTGACAACGTCGGGATTGTCGATTGTGACTCCATTTTTGTTTCCGTCGGGCGCGATTACGACCAAGCCCTTTCGGTCCAGACACTGCTTCACCGAGTCGGGAGGAGGCACGGGGGTGCCCGGCGCATAAGGAGGAGGAGGGACTGTGCAGGTGACGGTTCCGTAGATGGTATCTTCCCCTTCTTTTTTGATTTTCTGTTTTCGCGCGACAGCTACGACCGGCAGAATCATCAACAAAGCCGCAGCGACAGCAACCCGCATTGGTAGGACTTTTGACATAGTGGAACCTCTCCCGCTAAAGCTCATCGCCTTATGATAACCGACGCTGGGCGGAAACCAAGGGCTTTGTCACAACCATTCTTTCGCCCTTTCAGGGCTACTTCACTTAACGCTTTTTACCCACTCAGTCGCCACGTAGGCAACAGTCGTGCCGTAGCCTTGGTTGTTGAAGTTCACGTTGGTCACAATCAGGGGCTGAGCATAGATTTGCTTGCCTTCCCGAGCAGCGGAGCAAATCTTGCCGAAAACGGTCTTGGTAATGGTGGAATAGGTCAACGGGTCATTTGTGTTCTGTCCTTTGCGCGCAATGTCGTTGTGCCACGTCGTAACATTCACTGTCTGGGCAAGCACCCCTGCAGACCCAAGCCACAGTATCGCAAGAAGAGTATGAAACTCAGTACGGCGAAGTCTCCCCATGGTTTCTGCTCAGTAACATCTTCTACAACTTAAAAACCTTGTCGCGTGCATAGCCCGCAACCCAAACATTAGCCCCATCAAAACCAATACCGGCTAGGCCGCCCTCCAGGCGCTTCACCAGCAGGGAAGTCCCGTCGCTGCGCCTGATTTCCACGATGTAGGGTCCAGCGGTGAGCCACAGATTCTGTCCGTCGAACGCGATGCCAGTTCCGTCAGTGCCACAATTGAACGTTCCGAGCAGTTTTCCGTCGCTGGCCCGTAGCTTGGTCACCGCGCCCCCATTGCTCGCTACGAAGATGTCCGCTCCATCGAACGCTAAAGAGAACGGGGGTCGGCGCAACCTTGAACGTGCCCCGCCTGGCTGCCTTCGAGATTGAAACGAGTAACTGTGCTGTCGAGGTTGCACGCCCAGATGTAGGTTCCGTCGAACGCTATGCCAGCAGGCGCTCCGTTGTCCGCAAAGGTGCCCAGGTTCTTGCCGTCGCTGGCCCGCAGCTTCGTGACAGAGGTGCCCTGAGTATTCGTGACCCACACCGCCTCCCCGTCGAAAACCAAGTAGTACGGCACCTTTCCCACTGGGAATGTTCCCAGGTTTTTACCATCGTTAGCCCGCAGTTTAGTCACAGTGTTGTCGAAACTGTTGGCCGCCCAGATGTTGGCGCCATCGAATGCCAGGCCCACCGGACCGTAGCCTACGTTGAACATGCCCAGGTTCGCTCCGTCGCTGGTCCGTAGCTTGCTCACCCTGCTGTCGCCGTTGTTGCTCACCCACATATTGGCCCCATCGAAGGCCAAGCCGTAAGGCTGCTGTCCAACTTTGAAGCTCGTGGTCAGATTCGCCGCATACCACTTCAGCTGCGCGATCTTCAGCGGGTTGCCAGCGGGCCAGTTTTTGGTTCCTGGCTGGCCATTATTGCTAGCGGCTTCCTCCAGTAGCGTGTTGGCTACCTGTGCGCGGCCAGGAATGAAAGCCACCACCGCAACTACCACAACGAGCATTAAAGCGTAAATTGCATGCAATTTCATGATTGGTTACTCCCAGGGGTTAGGTCGGTTAATGAGTCAATACAGCGCTTCCACAGGGGCCGCGACGATCCTTACGCGCGATAGCCTTAAAACTTGTGAACAGCGTTGATACCGAATTCCGTCACCCAGACGTTTGCGCCGTCGAAAGCAACTCCGGTCGTAGGGTTCCTAGTATCAAAAGAACCCAACACGGTTCCGTCGCTCACGCGCAGTTCCATGACTGCGAAATCGGTTGTGACCCAAATGTTTGCGGCGTCAAAGGCAATGCCGTACGGACTCAAGGGAACAGTGAAGGTGCCGAGGAGCTTCCCATCGCTCGCCCGCAGCTTGCTGACCGTGACGTCCCCTCGGTTGGCCACCCAGATGTTAGCGCCATCAAAGGCGATGCCAAGAGGGCTCCCGCCTACAGCAAAGTTCCCCAAGCTCTTACCGTCACTTGCTCGCAATTTGCTAACCGTGTTTTTCCCATTCGTCACCCAGACATTAGCGCCGTCAAAAGCGATTGCGATCGGTGGGCCCGCAACGGCGAAGTTCCCCAAATTCTTGCCGTCGCTTACTCGTAGCTTGGCGACAGTATTGTTGCCAGCCGTCACCCAGATGTGGGCACCGTCAAATGCCATCCACCCAGGGGGAGCGCCGATAGTGAATGTTCCCAAGTTCTTTCCGTCGCTGGCCCGCACCTTGTCCACCGTTCCGTCACCAACGTTCGACACCCAGATATTGGCTCCGTCGAAGGTCACGCCATACGGTTCAGCGCCCGCTTTGAAGGTACCCAGCACTTCGCCATCGTTGGCTCGCAGCTTGGTGACGGTACCTTCGCCGAAGTTTGCCGTCCAGATGTTGGTCCCGTCGAATGCAACGCCATACGGCTGCTGACCAACCTTGAAACTGGTGGTTGTGTTGGCCCGGTACCAGTGCAACAGCGCCACTTTCAGCGGGTTCGCAGGCGGCGCGCCGTTAGATGGCGGCTGTCCCGGCATGCCCGCTTCTTGCGCGCGGCCAGGAATGAAACCCGCCACCGCGACTACCACAACGAGCAATAGAGCGTAAATTGCTGCATGCAATTTCATGATGGTTACTCCCAGGGCTAGGTCCTGATGATGCGATAGACAGCAACTGCCAGTAGGGAAGGATCGCCACTAATTCGAAGGCCGCGATTGAAACTCGGGGGAAAATAAAGCGACCCTAACAGCTTGCGCTCATGCTGTCCCGAATAGGAAAGATTGTCAACAATAAAAGTGGCCAGGTGAGCTTAACGTGTCGAATCCAGATGGAAGGCCGTCTGGTCCAACCTTTTCCTCGCTCGGGAGGAGCAGGCTGGAGCGTTCTGTACTTGGAGACACTGTGTGCCTGCCGCCATCAAGGGCCTGCGGAGCCTTGCTCCGCATGGACGGGCGTGGCGCCCGTCCCCACACGAGCTTAGCCCACACGAGCTTAGCCTCACCCGGCGCGCATCACTTTCAGATCGTACTTGTGTTGATCCCATCAGTCATCGTCGGGATCGGTTGGGGGGCGCTTGTCGTGCAGGAAATGGCTTGCGTCCAACGGAGCGATGATGGTGTGGAACGCTAGCGGGGTTTGGTTGTAGTCGAAACAGTCGGACAGATCGTCGGCGTCGGCGTCCGCGTAGCCTAACGATGTTAGTCCGAAATTTTCTTCGATGTATTTGAGGATGCTTCCGAAATCGTGAGGCACGTGGGAGATGTAGCCCGCTTTGGCGTAGGGTGACACGACAATCATGGGCACGCGGAATCCAAATTCATAAGAGTTCTTGAGGGTCGGGGCGACGTGGTCGTACCAGCCTCCCCAGTCGTCCCATGCGATGAAGATGGCGGTGTTCGACCAATACTGGCTGTTGCCGATGGCGTTCACGATCGACGCTACCCACGAGGGTCCGGAGCCATCGGTTTCATTGGAATGATCGGAGGCCTGTCCGTTGGGAATCACCCAGCTGACGGTCGCGAGCTGGTTGTTCGCGATGTCGGTCAGCACCTGGGTTTGTTGCAGGATGACGTTGTTGGTCCAATCCGGTCCCGATCGTATGTGCTGGATGGCGTTCGGGCCCGTCCAAATGCTTCCCGCCGAGGGCGCGTAATAGCGCCAGCTCAGGGACTTGGCATCCAGCATGTCGGTGAGCGCGGGATGATCAAAACAGGGATACTGCAATGTTGATTCATCGCCGGTGGGATCGATCATGGCGACGGTTTCGCCAGCGGGCGCGGTGCATCCGGTGTCTGAAGTCGCATTTCCCACCCCGGCGGGATTTTCCGCGGCAAACAGATTACTGGTAGGCGTTGGAGCTGAGGTGCCCGAGATGATGAATTGGTGGGCGGGGAAACTGGGGCCTTGATTGGTTTGAAACATCCGGTCGGCGAAAGTGTAGGTTTCGGCCATGGTGAAATACGGGGCGACGTCGCTGGCCCGGACATAACCGAATTGCGCATTGGGTGGGGGACAGATGGTTTGATGGCAAAGCAGAACCTCGATTTTGTCGGCTCCATCCATGGCACATCCGGCCGCGCCCACGTCGCACATTTCCACAAACGCGGTATGGGAGTGATCGAGGCCATACTTGACCGCCATAGGTAGAGGCGCGAGAGGAATCGTCTGGCCTTTGGAATTCAAGCCGCTACTGGCGATGTCCGCGCCCTTGGCGATCAGGTTGGGATCGTGGAAAAGATTGTCGGGAGTGCGATTCTCCTGGAAGATCACAACCACGTGTTGAATTTTCTGCGAAGGCGGAGGTGTGCTTGAGGAAGACCCTCCTCCCCCGCAGCCGTTTTGCGTGAACAGAACCGCCGCGGTAAAAACCAGCAGGCACGAAAGAAGCATGCCGCTACGACGTATCGATCTTTTTTTCGCCATTCTCATATTATGGTGATTCAAGACGGCTACAACCTCTGAATTCCCTTTCGCTGTTCTCAATCGTTGTCGGGAGCAGTGGGTGGACTTGTGTCGTCCAGAAAATGTTTGGCGTCCAAAGGAGCGTTGATGGTCTGAAAGGTGAGAGGAGTCTGGTTGTAGTCGAAGCAATCGGACAGATCGTCAGCGTCCGCATCGGAGAAGCCGAGTGAACTGATCCCGAAATTCTCTTCGATGTACTTCAGAATACTTCCGAAATGATGAACGGTATGGGACACGTAGGCAGCCTTCGCGTATGGCGAGACAACCATTAAGGGTACGCGGAAACCGTACTCGTAAGAATTCTTGATTGGCGGGGCGACGTGGTCGTACCAACCTCCCCAATCATCCCAGGCGATGAAGATCGCGGTGTTCGCCCAGTATGGACTGTTGCCGATCTGGTTGACCACCGACGCCACCCACGATGGACCGGAGGCATCGTTACCTCCGGCATGATCGGAGGAGAGTCCGTTTGGTATAACCCAGCTGACGGTCGCCAGTTGACCGCTTTGAATGTCGGAGAGAACCCGCTTGTAGTTGAGCACAACGTTGTTCACCCAGTCCGGGCCGGTGCATGCAGTCCCGTTCGGCGGTGCCGCATTGGGCACACACATGTGTTGGATCGCATTCGGAGCATTCCAAATAATTCCGGCGGAGGGCGCGTAGTATCGCCACGAAATCGCGCTGGCGTTGAGTTCGTCAGTCAGGGTGGCGTGATCGAAGCAGGGATAAATGCGTTGCGATTCCGAACCGGTGGGGTCGATCAGCAATACCCTTTCGTCTGGTGGAGCGATGCAGCCTGCAAAATTAAAAGGGTTGTAGGTGTCACCGGTTTTGCGGATGGGATTCTCGGAGGCGAACAAGTTGCTGCCGGTGCTGGGCTCGGAGGTACCAGAAATAATGAATTGGTGGGCAGGGAAGCTGGGACCCTGATTGGTCTGAAACATGCGGTCGCCAAAGGTGTAAGTCTCAGCGATCTGGTAATAAGGTGCTGCTTCCTTGGGATCGATGTACTGGAACCAGACGTTCGGTGGAATACAAGAGGTGCCGCCGCCGTTGCACTCACCATTGATTTTATCGGCGCCATCCATCTTTCCGTTGTCATACATATTGACGAACGCGGTGTGCGAGTGGTTGAGGTCGTAGTCGGTTTGCAGCGAGGTGGGGGTGAGCGTGATTTTCTGCCCCATTGAATTTATGCCGAAGCTCTGGATATCTGCGCCTCTCTGAACGAGCACCGGATCCTGAAACAGGTTATCGGGCGTGCGATTTTCCTGGAAGATTATGACCACATGCTGAATTTTCGATTTTGGAGGCGGCGGAGTGGTGCTGCCGGCAGATCCCCCTCCGCAGCCGTTCAGACTAGCCAAGAATGCAGCCATACCAACGAGCGAACCGCAGCACAGCAACATCTTAATCCGGGTACCGGATTTCCTGGCAGCTTTGGTCATGAGCTCTCCGTACGATATTAAACACAACTTCCGATGTTTCCACTCGGTGTATTTCCAACAAGTTAACAGCAAAAAGCCGGTAAGAATGATTTTACAGGGAAATCCGGCGGCTTCCATTGGAGGAAAGATTTAAGGGTTTCACCGCAGATTTTGTATCGCGGACGACCGGTTTAATGATACAGTGCCGTAACTGAAAACCGCCGGATTCGGCCGGCCTGCACGGAACTTTCCGCTGCCGAGCGCTCCCTGTGGCCGGATTCGAAAATTGTATGAAAACTGGATGTTGCAATTGTGGTTACCGCAAGGTAACGAAAGTGCTATTCCAAAGGTAAGCGGTTCCGGGGTAAACTCGGCCAGAATTTGGGCAGAGTTTCTCCTCTGTTCACCTGCCGCTGACCCACCCATAGAAGTGGAATGCGAAGGATATCCAGAACTAGAGCACAAACCAACGACCTCAAAATGGAGTCTCCAATAGCTATGAACAAACGAACCGCCTCTCTCCTCGTTCTCGTGGTATTTACATTCCTGTCCTGCTTTGGCATCGACAGCCGGAACACTTCGGCTGCGAACAAACGCAGCGCTCGGGTCAACGCGTCGGCCGTGAGGAACAGTGCGAGTGTTTCCGTGCCTGCTCCGCCGCCGACTGCCATTGGCTTCTTGAGTCCGCCGCGGGCCATGTCGGACGGCGCGATTTTCGGGATCTTCCCGGCAGTCATGGGAGATTTTGCGGGCAATGGGAACCAGGATGCCGCCACGTTGGTGAACACTTCCCCAGGCAGCCATGTGTACAAAATTTCCGCGGCAATGAACGACGGTAGCGGTAACTTCACGACCGTGCAAACGACTGCGGTAGCGGACAATATTCAGCAGGATCCGCTTTTCGTTGGAGATTTAAATAAAGACGGGAAGGACGATATATTGCTCGTTCACCCCGCCGTTAGCCCGGGCCATACTTATATTCAAGCTTGGATCAGCAATAGCGATGGAACATTCACTGCAAAGAACTCTGGTGTTTCGGTCACAACCACCGGCTTTGTGTGGGCTGCGGTAACCGACGTCAATGGAGACGGAATTCTTGACGTTGTTGTCGCCGACGCTGCCACACCAAACGGCAGCATCTGGACCATGCTGGGCAACGGGGACGGAACATTCCAAAACCCGACCTCCGTCGCCTTCACCGGCGCACTCTCTGCTTTTGGTTTGGGGAACACAACCAGTGTTCCGGGCAACCCAATGGTTTTCGCTGACTTCAATGGGGATGGCAAGCTTGACTTCGCTGCTGCCGCTGCGCCTGGTGGCTCGGCTGCCAATAACCAGATCGTTGTTTATTTGAATAATGGGGCGGGCGGCTATACCGGACCTACCCTGCTAGCGAACACGAACACTTCTTATGATTCCTGCTTTCTCGGGGCTGGGAACTTAGGCTCAGCAACGGCTCCGCAGGAAGATTTGGTCAGTGCCAACTGCCTGGACGGCAACGTCACAGTGTATGTAAATAATGGCAGCGGCACCTTCGGAACGGGTACCTACTACCCCGCCGGTGCCAGGCCATCTGCAGTCTCGGTGGCTGACGTTACCGGAGACGGCAATGGCGACGTTGTCGTAACTGATCTTAATTCCGCGGCGATTAAGGTTCTTCCGGGCAACGGGAGCGGCGCGGTGGGCGCTGCCACGACTGGCTACGTCACCGGAGGCGCTCCGCTAATGCCTGCACTGATTGCCCATTTCAGCGGCGCTAGCAATCCGCTTGGTGTTGTTGTGCCCGACAACCAAGCGAACTTTGTATACCTCCAAGGATATGGTGATGGAACCTTCCGTTCCGGGATCAACTACTACGCGTCGCCTGCCGGTGGCGGGTTTGAGCCTGAGGGCGTGGGCCTTGCGTCAGGGGACTTCAATGGCGACGGCATTCCCGACTTTGTCATCGGCAACTCTGATTGTCTCACGTGCAAACACGCGCCAATCACCGTTTTCATTTCCAATGCGGACGGAAGCCTGAAACCGGGTGTGAACATTTCCCCGGGAGGGACGTATGTTCTGCAATTTGTCGCCGTCGCCGACTTTGATGGAGATGGAAAACTGGATATTGCGGCCAGCGACACTCTAAACGGAAAGGTTGAGATATTCTACGGCAACGGAGATGGCACATTCGGAACCCCGGTACCTTATGCCGCGGATTCTGCTGCTAACCCTCATACAGTGGGGATCGTAGCTGCGGACATCAACGGCGACGGGAAGCCCGACCTTGCCTTCGTCAACAACTTTGGTTCCACGATCTTCGCCCCTACCAGCGCTGACGTTGGAGTTTTGATCAATAACGGAACTAACAGTAGAAGCGGCAACTTCAACACCGTTGTCAACACGCCGCTGCTCTCCACGGTGGCAACGGAATTGACTGCCGCGGATGTGAATGGGGACAAGAAACTCGACCTAGTTGTGCCGCTATACGGGGTGTGCGCTTCCAATGTTTGCACCCCGCCTGGCAGTGCTGTCGCTATACTTCTGGGCAACGGCGATGGCACCTTCCAAGCGGAGTCCGATTTCAGCCTCGTCAACAACGGGACCACTTACCTTAACCCCTACGACGCTGCAGTGGGTGACCTTAATGGCGATGGCAAGGTTGACCTCGCCGTAACCATGCAAGATGTGACGGGCGCTACCCAAGGGATCGCTGTAGCGCTGGGCAATGGCGATGGGACATTCCAGACGCCAACGTTACTGCAGAGCAGCCCGCAGAACCCTCAGTTCGCGTCGCAGCCGCTTCCTGGCTACGTGAAAATTGCCGACATGGACCTGGACGGTCGTCCGGATCTCGTGTACACCAATGCTCTTCAGGGAACTGTGGGAATACTGTACGGCAAAGGCGATGGCACCTTCTATGACCCGATCGATTTCGCGGCCAACCGCTGGGCTTGGGACTTTGCCCTGGCCGATGTGAATGGAGACGGTGATCTCGATGTGGTGGCGAGCGGATTCCAGCAATCCTTTTCTGGCGTTGGGGTGCTGCTCAACAGAGGCGGCGCGACTACGCTGCAGTCGTCGGCTCCGAACAGTGCACTGGGTACCGCGGTCACATTTACGGCGACGGTTCATGGCGCTAAACTGCGTGGCGTACCGCCCATTCCGACAGGTACCGCCACGTTCTTCGACGGCTCGACTCAGTTAGGCGCTCCGGTGGCACTGAATGCTTCCGGCGTGGCTGCATTCACTACCAGCACACTTGCTGTCGGCACGCACAGCATCACTGCTCAATACAGCGGAGACACGAACTACGTGCCAAGCACCTCGGCGGCGGTCCAACAAGTGGTTGCGCAGTCGGCGCAGCCGGACTACACAATTGCGGCAACGCCGAGCAGCGTGACCGTTAATCCGGGCAGTTCTGCCAGCTACACCATCAAGGTGACGCCGACTAACGGCTACAACGGTACGATTACGCTCAGCTGTCCGACGACCTTGCCGACGGGAGTCACGTGCACGTTGCCTAGCCCGATGGCTTCTCCATACGCGCCAGCGACCTTGATGATTAACACGCAGGCACCGACGGCCGCGCTGATGAAAGCCCCGGATATGAACCGGCATCACGGCGACTCGAACCTGTGGGCGAGCCTCACGGGCGTAGGGATGCTCGGCATGGTGCTGGCTGGAGAGTGGAAGAAACGCAACCGTCGTCGTCTGGGAGTCATGTTCCTGATTCTCGGGCTGGCGATGATTCTCGCTCTCGTGGGTTGCGGCGGCGGTGGCAGCACTGCCGGTGGCGGTGGTGGCGGTGGAGGTGGCGGGACGCCTGCAGGCAGCTACCAGATTCAGGTCACGGCAACGGGTACGGCGGGCACTAATGGCGGCAATACGGCTGCTCATCCGCTGAACCTCATCACGTTGGTTGTGAACTAGCTTCGATCGCGCAAGACTCAGGCGGCCGGTTCTCCGGCCGCCTTTTTTCTTTGCCGCCACTCATCGAGAGAAATCAATCAAAAATAAATTCAGCGAAGTGAGGGAATCCGTCGGGAAATGTCGCCTTACTAAGTGAACGGGAAATTAAGCGGCCGGGCAGTTCGGCTGACCCGCTCGCAATCGAGACACTACATATTTTCAGGAGAAAAACAATGAACCGACTCGCTCTCATCTTCACCTTGGCGTTGCTGCTGTGCACTTCAGCATTCGCAGAGGACGCCACAAGTTACAACTTCGAATCCGTCAAGTATCCGCACGATACCTTTACCCAGTTGCTCGGGATCAACAATGCCAGCGAAATCGCTGGGTATCATGGGGTCTCCACCAACAAGGGTTTTACGCTGGTTCTGCCGAATCATTTCACCAACGAGAACTTTCCAAAGTCGATGCAGACCCAGGTAATTGGCATCAACAACAAGAAGAAGACGGATGGCTTCTACATAGACCAAAGCAGCGTCACGCACGGCTTCATCGATTCCAACGGCGCTTTCTTCACGGTTGACTATCCCGGAACCGCCTTCAACCAACTGCTCGGCATTAACGACCACGGACAGGCAGCTGGCTACTACAGCCAAAGCGTAAACAACACCACGCCCGACTTCCCGTACATTTACGATGAATTCGGCGGGGTCTTTGAACTGATCACGCTTCCGCTGGCGGTTAATGGAGCACAGGCCACAGGCATCAACAACCTGGAACACGTCGTCGGATTCTATATCGACAGCTCGAACGTCAACCATGGGTGGTATCTGAACGATGGAGTGCTTATGACACTCGATGTGCCAGATGCTACTTTCACACAGGCGCTAGGTATCAACAATAAGGACCAGATCGTTGGCGATTTCATGGACAGCGCGGGGCAGACCCATGGATTCCTGTGGCAGAAGGGAAAGGGTTACAAGATCATCGATGACCCGAACGGAGTTGGCACGACGTTGGTCAACGGAATCAACGATAAGGGTCAGCTGGTGGGCTTCTACGGGACGTCGCCGGTGAATACCGGATTTGTCGCGACACCCAAATAAACTTGGAAGAGTAGATTCGCACGCAGAAACGCCCCCGTCGCCGGGGGCGTTTCTTTGTTTATGCGAGCCTTGCAGCTACTTACGGACTTTATTGTTGTGCTTGTCCTTGTAGATCTCGGAGGACAGGTGATTCTGCTGTTTGTGGATCTTGGCCTTTTCCGCGGCGGTCAACTTGCCACCGTTGGCGGCGCGATCTTTCTGCGCTTCCCGGTTGATATCGGCTTCTTGCTTCTCCAGATTGCCGGCTTCGCCTCCGGTCAACTGGCCGCTTTGCATCCCTTGGGCGATGCGGTCCTGCTGATTTTCCTCGCGCTGGCCGATTTTCCCTGAGCCATAGTGTTGCGTCGTGCCATTATGCGCATCCTTGTAAATCTGCTGGGAGGCTTGATTCTGTTGCTGCTGCAGCTTGGCGCGATCGGCCGCGCTAAGCTGGCCATGGTTCGCATTCTTCATTTGCTGCTCTTCGGTGTTGATCTTCGACTCTTTGGCCGTCAACGCACTAGCCTCGCTGGGAGTGAGTTCGCCATCTTTTACGCCGTTCGCGATGCGTTCCTGCTGATTGTTTTCGCGCTGATCAACCCGCTGAGCGCTCTCTGGCGCGGGAGCTGCGGTGCTCGAGGGGGCACTGGTCGAGGCCGGAGTGTTGGCCGAGGCCGGAGGTGCAGCAGTCTGCGCAGTCGCGGGTAATAAGAACGCCGCCAGAGTCGCGCTTAGCAATGTCATTTTTGTCAGGTTCGTCATAGTTATCGTTTCTCCTTTTTCGTCGATCAGTTTTCAATTCGTAAAGATTTGTATGGCCATATAGGTCAAAAACACTGGCCTTCGCGAATAGTTGCGGAGGCTGATTTTTTTTCCGCAACGGCGCATCGATAACTCATTGGCTCCACGTGGGTTTCCGTGCGCGGGAGCGCCCGCTTCCCTGCGCTAAACCGCTTGAGGATATCGTATAATGCTGCTCCCTATCAAGCTGCGGAGCACTAAGTATTCACCCAGCTTGCCCGCCGTCGTGCAGTTACTGGCTGATCAGCAAGATTGGTTTTACGCCTACCGGTGCGGATGCGCCTGACAGATTCGTGGTGTTTCCCGCCAAGTCCAGATATGCATTGAACTGCGGGGGAACACCGAGATTTACGGTGCTGCAGGTGCCTGCGCTGCAGGTCTGAGACGTATCCCAGATGGCCTCAGCCTCGGCGCCGCTGGGAGGCTTCAGAGTGCAGGTCCACACCGTTCCATTTGCGTTGCAGCCTACCGAAGCCGTCCCGCCGTTTGTCCATCGCACTAACTGTACGTAGGCTTTGCCCGCTGCGTTCAGCGACTTCGTGTTCGAATCATAAAATTCGCTTTGCCCGGGAATATTCCAGTTCCACCAGTAGAATTTCGCGATCTGCTTGCTCATCTGGATGAGATAGTAGCGAGCCAGGAAAGAAGCCTGCTGGTCGGGATCGGCGATGGAGTCGACGATGCTGTTGTTGGGGCCGCGCATGCTGCCCCAACTGCCCTCGGTATTAAATATGGGTTTTCCCAGATCGGCTGGAGGCAAGGCTTTGATCAGGTTATCGATTTCGTCGCCGACCGCCTCTGCAACGGGACAATTCGACGGGCATCCGCCGTTATTGATATAGCCGTGAAAGGCGATGATGTCGGCGGAACTGCCGCCGTCGGTGTTGTTCAGGTAATTGGCAACCCAAAATCCTGCGCCGCCGACCGGGGGCGTGGTGAACTTCGCTTTGGCATCCGCGGTTGAGACTATGGATTTCAGATCACGCGCCATTCTCGCCAGCATAAGATCGCCGGCATGAGGCGTGTTGGGACAGTCCGCGTCGCCGTGCCATTCCGTAGGCACATTGGGTTCGTTCCAGATTTCCCAATATTTCACTGTCCCTGGCCCGACGTGTTGGATCAAGGCGGTAACAAAGTCGATGAATGTCTGGTTGCTTCCGGTGCCGTCACAGGCCAGGTCGATGGGCGGATCGCAGATTCCGGGTCCGTCCTGCTGCTGAAAAGCGCAGCCCGTGTTCGGCTGTCCTAAACATCCTTTCGGTAGCGGAATTCCGGTGCAGGAACTGCCGCGCGAGGAGGCCCAACTAGGGGTGGCGTACACCGTAAACAGGACGTCGGTGCTGCTGCCTTTCGCCTGGCTGAGCCATTGATCCAGCTTCGAGAAATCGTATACGTGTTGGCCGTTGGTCTGGGTATCGATATCTGCCCACTTGACCTGCGAGCCCAGGCTGCGCCAGCTGGTTAACGGAATGATTGTTCCCGGCCAGGCATCACCGAGCGAATTGGTGTTCATGCCGAAGAACATTCCCGATGTTCCTGGGTTCGGAGTGGGATATCCGTTTGTGGGCGGCGGTCCAGAACTTTTTGCGCTGCTGGCAAGGCCGCTGCATCCTGCGGTGAAAAGTATCGCTGATATTGCAAATACTGCGGTCAGGTAAATAACTGCGAGGGCCGGACGGTCAGGGGGATGGGAAGACATCTCGGCCAGTATCTGGTTTGCTTGAGGGTTTCGGAACGTGTCCTTAGTGCTAGAACCTTTGGACAGGATTGCCTGATCGCGGAATGCGGCGCATCTAGGAGGAATGCCTCCAGTCGTTTGACAGTAGTCCGAGGGCTGGTCACGGGGATACCATGCTAAGGCCAAGAAACGGCAACTCAGCTGACTGGGCGATCCAGTCACGGGTTGCATATCGGCCTTGAATGCCGGAGCTGTCTCACTTGGCTCGATCGTTTTGGAGGTAGCCCCGTGAAACGGAATTCTTGTTTTTTCAAGTCTCTTCGATGGTTTGCTGGGACCGCTGTTCTGCCAGGTTTGCTGTTGGTGGCGTCGGCGTTTGCTGCGAATCCGATCCCACAAGTGGTTGGTCCGCCGAAACCGCAGGCCGTCGTTCCCGGAAGCGGAGATTTTACGCTCACGGTGTACGGCGCGAACTTCGTTTCAGGTGCGGTGGTGAACTGGGATCGCAGCCCGCGCTCGACCACGTTCGTTTCTGCCAGGGAATTGCAAGCGCAGATTCTCGCCTCGGACGTGGCCACGGCGACTGCGGGCCACATTACCGTTACCAATCCCGCACCGGGTGGAGGCGTTTCTAGTTCAAGTTACGCCCAAGTGGAGGTGCACGCTCCGACGGCCACGATTGTTGCTCGAAAGCCACATTCCTATTTGCCAAACAACACTCCGTGGTCCCTGGTGCTGTCAGACTTCAACAATGACGGCATTCTCGATTTCGCCGCGACCGGCGGCTATGAGGAGATAAAGGTCCTCCTCGGGAACGGGGATGGCACCTTCGGGCACGGATCTGTCGCCACTCATAACTATTTCAACGAGGCCGCCATCGCCAAAGGAGACTTCAACAACGACGGCAACGAGGATCTGGTTTTTGGAGCCGATCCGAATGGCCCTCCAACGCAGCTGCAGGTCGCTCTGGGCCACGGTGACGGCAAATTCAGCAGAGGGTCGCGCTTCTGGCATGTTCAAAACTACTCACTAGGAATCGCCGTGGGTGACTTCAATCGCGATGGCAACCTGGACCTGGCTTCCATTTCATCTTGCTGCACGCTTTCCGTCTTTCTTGGGCAAGGAAATGGAAGCTTCACACACCTGGCGGATTACAACGAAAGCGGTCCCGCCGGAGTGCTGGCCGCTGATTTTAACGGAGACGGGATATTGGATTTGGCGGTCTTGCTGGGTATGGGAGATGGCGGTTTGTTCATCCGGCTGGGTAATGGAGATGGCACGTTTCAAGAGCCTCGGCTGGTGGATCCGAATCGGCACCTGGGTTGCGGGTTCGGACTGGGTGTAGTGGTGACCGATTTTAATGGCGATGGAAAAGCCGACTTGGCGTACTGCGAGCGGGACCTCTCGGAGAACAAGGGGAAGATTTGGGTAGCGCTCAACAACGGGGATGGAACTTTCAAAAAGACAGCAACCCTCGTCGTCCCTGCCTACGGTGGTGCGTTCACATTTGCCGCTGGGGACTTCAATTCTGATGGCAAAACCGACTTGATTGCCAATTATTCCCTATCGGGCGTGAACGACCACACCGAGACCGACCTGTTCCTCGGCAATGGAAACGGCACTTTTCAGCACAAGAAGGTCGTGAACCTCCCAGGGGCGCTGAACTACAACGCCGAGAACGGCGTTGTATCGGCGGATTTCAACTCCGACGGACTACTCGACTTCATTTTTAAAGAACCAGGCGTAGTCAGTGTTTTTGTACAGAAGTAGGTGGTTCAGTTGAGGGAATGGATGGAGCTTTTTGCATTTGTGGGGTCGAGTAGAGAATTCTCGATAGTGACGAGAGAAGCTCATGAACGCGGAAACTACGTTGGGTGTCCATCGGCCCCTCTGGGCCATGTTACTTCTCCTGGGCTTCTGGATCGCGGTCTCACAAACGGGCGCAGAAGCTCAGAATGTTTGCTCGGTTAGGCTGGTGCTCGGTGTTGCCCGTCCGCTGATCGTGGTTCGATATCCGGCTAGACTTCCGGCTAGACTTCGAATCGCGATACGAAATGAAGGTTTGCGCCGAAGATGAGCTCTGCGGGCCAAGGATAGAGTCCCAAGCTCTTGATCTCGGAACTTGTCTTCATGCCCAGCATGCGACGGGTCTCCTCCCAGCGTTCCTCGGGCCAATAGTTGTAGGGGAGCGCCACGCCGAAACGCGAGTTACCAACGTAGTCCATAAATCGCAGTCGCGCACCCGCAGCCATTCCCTTTAGCAGATGCTCCTTGATTATCAGCCATCGTCGAGTGACACGGACTGCCTCACGCAGCAGCACCACCGGATCGGGCGCGTGATGAAGTACGTCGACAAACATGACTGCCTCAAAACTGTGGTCGTCATAAGGAAGGCTGATTCCATCGAAGGCTTGCACGGGAACCCAAGTGTGTTCCCGGACCAGGACATCGACCCCTTCGATCCGCAGGTCGGGTCGCTGTTGCGTAATGGACGATGCAAGCTTTCCGTCGCCGCAGCCGACGTCCAGCACGGTGCAGTTCGGAGGAATTAGTTCGGCGAAAAGTTGGCTAAGGCGGCGAATACGTCTTTTGAAAACGTACCCTCCGTGGACCCGGTCGACTAAGCTCACTTTCGTGTGAGACCGAGGATACTCAGGAAGAAACTCGACAAGATCATCTCAACTCCTAAGGTGAGGGAGACCATGGCGACCGCCACTTCGCGCATCAGATGCACGGCATCCATGGGACCGAACCCGGTGCGATCCCATGCAATCAGGGAATGACTGGCCATTACCAGCCCGGTGGCCAACAGGAGCGCGCCGGCGAACAGTCCCTTTTCCAAGGTGAAGATGCGAAAAGCGCGAGTCAGGCGGACATCTTCGGGAAGCAAGCCCTCGGTGATCGCGAACACTTTCGTGAAAAGAGCGAACAGCACAGCTTGGAAACCGGTTAAAACTGCCGCTGCTGCGTAGAGTAAAGTATGGATGTCGAGAATAATATTGCCGACCTTCCGCGGTCCCGGCAAAAGCCACAAGCCAACGACCATACCCACCAGCATGAGAAAAAGGCCGGGATATAGAAAAAGCCAGCGCGGGCTGTAAAGCAGTAGAAAACGCAGGTGGCGCCATCCGTCTCTCCAACTGCGCAGGTGAGGAGGCCGATCACGCTTGTCCGGAGAAAGGGTCGTAGGCACATCGCACATCGGCATCTTGAAAAGCGTGGCTTTGACCACCATTTCGCTGGCAAACTCCATGCCGGTTGTGCGCAAAGACATGCGCTCATAAGCCGCCTTGCTGAAACCTCGTAATCCGCAATGAAAGTCGCCACAGGGACTCTTAAAGAATAAGCGGCCGATTCCGGTGAGCACAGGATTGCCCAAGTACTTATGCAAAGGCGGCATGGCGCCAGGGCGAATGCCACCCTGGAAACGATTGCCCATTACCAGTTCGTACCCGGATCGCAGTTTTTCCACAAAACGTGGGATATGGGTGAAATCGTAGCTGCAATCAGCGTCCGCCATGATGATGTACTTGCCGCGGGCGGATGCGATTCCACCCATCAGCGCGCTGCCGTAGCCTTTGCGTTCAACCGGAACAACACGCGCACCCATGCTCTCGGCCAGTTCGCGCGAACCATCGGTGCTGCCGTTATCCGCGACGACAATTTCTCCGGCGATTCCATTTGTACGCAAGGCCTCGCGGGCCTGTTCGATGCAGGCACCCAGCGTGAGTTCCTCGTTCAGGCAGGGCATCACAATGGAAATTTCAAGATGGCCGGGCGATGGAGCTCCCACGGCAGCTGCGGGATCCACAGCTACATCCCCCAAATATGGCAATTCTGCGCCTGACCTCACCGCACTCGCACCCCAAGTTTAGACTCGACTTATTGTTGCTTGCTTACCCTATGCTGTCAAGGAGACGAACGGCTATAACATGCTCTAAACACAATCACAAAGGTGAAGGAGACGAAAGGCCATAGCGAAAGAAAACCGCCAGCCGTTGGACCAAAAAAAGCCGGTCGCAGTATCTTTGAGGACCAAATGCCATACACCTTATTCTCCTATACATCCTCGGGGGTTGCGGGCATAATCAACCTCGGGAGGCTCGGCAGATGCAGGCGGGTGGGACCAGGCGCATAGTTGAGTATTTCACGGCACACAAGGGCGTTGCATTCCTGCTCATTTTTCTGCTGGCGTTCAGCATCCGGTTCGTGTTGCTGGTGCAGCACCGGGAGGATATTGACACGGTCGGCGAGGAGCCGAAAATCGCGTACGCGCTGATCTCGAAAGGTGAATTTGCTGATCCGTATGTGATTCCCACTGGACCGACAGCACACAGCACCCCATTCTTTCCAGTTTTGCTGGTGGCTATCTACAAGACTTTTGGGACCGGTTTTGCAGGACAGTTTGCCCGGGGCCTGCTAATCATATCTGGCTACTCCCTCCTCTTTGCGCTCTATCCTACCTTTGCTTCCGCCTTCGGGTTTCCATACCAAGCGGGTCTACTGGCCGGCTTTGTGTCAGCATTGGTGCCAGTGAGAAGGTCAGCCGAGGTTTTCCGCGGATGGGAAGAGACTTGGTCGGCTATGGCTCTGGCTTTTCTTTTGTTTCTCATGCTTAAGCGGGAGGAATCCCGTCGCCGTGAACCGATGACCGCGGTTTGGATTGGCCTGTGTTGGGGGGCTGCCTTATATATCAATTTTTCGATCGCAGCCGTACTGGTTGCTTTGTTATTTGTGGACTGGTGGACCCATCGCACAGTGCCGGTGCTACGGGACGCCGTCATCACGATGATTGTCGTTTTCGCGGTCATTTCGCCATGGATCATACGAAATCAGCGACAGCTGCATGGGTGGACCATGATGCGCGACAACCTGGGGCTGGAGTTGCGGTTCGGCAACCATGACGGGGCTCGTCCATCTGCCGAGGGCATGGTGATGTCTTTGCAGGGTTCGACTGCTTTGAGCACAGACCCTGGGAAGAGCATTCAGGAGGCCATGCTGGTAAGGGAAATGGGCGAGATCGCTTACAACCGGCGAGAGCTTCACCTTGCGGTTGACTGGATATCCCATCATCCGGGAGAGTTTGTTTGGTTGTCGGTGCAGCGCTTTTTCTATTTTTGGTTGGGGCCACTAAACCACGCGTACGAAACCATTGTTATAAGTTCGTACACGATACTCGGTTTCCTGGGCCTCGGACTGATGCGAAAAAGAGTAGGCGAGATCCAGTTCCGCATGTGGTGCACAGTGTTCGCTGTCTATCCCTTGATCTGTTACCTGGTGCCGTTTGCTCATCGATACCGTGTGCCGATTGATTGGATGATTTGGCTTTCGGCGGGATTGTTCGTGTGCGTTATGCTGGAGAAAAAGTCGGCGCTCGCGGACGATCGCGGTAGAGATTCCAAATTTCGCGAGATGGAGACTTTAGCTCCCCCCAGGACTGTGTAGACGGCAGACCAGCGAACCGCGATGATAAGTCATTGTAAGCCATTGTTAATAAACGGCTTAATAAGCTTTCAGAAGGTGGACCAGGGCTAGTCGCGGTGTATAATCGGTGTCCAAAGGATGTGCTCGCCTGAGCTTGCTTTAACCGGGCAAGGCCTCGGCAAGGCGATTGAGGTTGCGCGTCCTACGAGGAAGAAGAAATGCTTAACGGCAAAAAGATAGCGGTGGTGCTGCCCGCGTACAATGCGGAAAAGACGCTTGAGGCGACGGTGAACGAGTTGCCCGAGATAACGGATATCCGCATCCTGGTGGACGATGGCAGTTCCGACCGCACCATTGAAAAGGCCAAGGAATTAGGCTTGCAGGTTTTCGTGCACGATAAGAATTACGGCTACGGGCGCAACCAGCAGACCTGTTACCGCGAGGCACTGGCTGCGGGCGCCGACGTGATAATCATGTTGCACCCCGATTATCAGTACACGCCTCTGCTGGTGACCGCTATGGCGAGCATGGTGGCGTACGGCATTTATGATGTGGTGCTGGGTTCACGCATTATCGGTGGTCAAGCGCTGCGCGGCGGGATGCCGCTTTATAAATACGTCGCCAATCGATTTCTGACCGCGTTCGAGAATTTCTTTCTTAAGATCAAACTCTCCGAATATCACACTGGGTATCGTGCCTTTAGCAGCGCGGTTCTCAGCACGTTGCCGCTGCTCGAAAACTCCGATGACTTTGTGTTTGACAACCAGATGCTGGCGCAATGTGTCCACTTTGGATTCCGCATTGGAGAAGTTTCCTGCCCCACCAAGTATTTTGACGAAGCATCCTCGATCAACTTCCGGCGAAGCGTGACTTACGGCTTGGGTGTGTTGGCTACCACTCTGCAATTCGCATTGCAGAGACTGGGCCTGGCGCACTTCCGGATTTTCAGCTCTAGCGGCCGACGAGTGAGTCCTGGCTACGCCGCTTATTACACGCCCGGCAGCGCGGTTGGGCCGCAAGCATAGCCGTCTGCGTCAGAATTACCCACGGCGTGCGCCGTGGGTTGCATTCTTACGCCGCTCCGCAGTCTGACGCCTGCGTCCAGCGCCGCCGGTGAACGCTCGGCGCTGGTTGCGAAATCGTTACTTCCGATTGTGGTTTTCAAGCAGTATGGGTCTAGCGCCAATCGGAACCTGTCCGTTCCGAATGGCGAACGTTTGGCCATCGAGAGTGCGGTACTGGGTGTAAGTTGAGTTTACGTCGTAGTTCTTGGTTCCGCAGGTTCCCCGATGACAGGTTTCATTCGTGTCCCATACAGCTTCGGCCACATAACCGTGAGGTCCGCTCAAGCTGCAGGTCCAGATTGCATTGTCACCGGTTGAGCAATCTTTGGTCATGGAGTTCCCCACCATCCACTGCTCAACGACCGAGTAAGCAGCGCCGGCGGCGTTCAGCTTTCCGGTTCTTGGGTCCCACAGTGCCCCATCATTATCGTCGTAAGCAAACCAGTAGTGGCGCTTAATATGCAGGCTCCAATGAAACATATAAAACTGGGCCACAAAGGCAGCTTGCAGATCGGGATCGGTGAAACAGTCGTGCGTGGTTCCTCCAAAGCTGCTCTCGGTATCCCAGATGGGTTTATCAAGTTGGTTGTACTTGGCGAGAATCGTTCGGAGGTCGTTGACATGGCCGATGAGTGCAGAAGCGCGAGGATATTTCCCGCAGCGGTAAGGAGGCAGAGTGATGTAACCATGGAAGGCGATCACATCGGCATAGTTCAAACCTCCAAGGGCTGCGTAAGCTTCCCACCAGTGCTGGCCGTAGGGAAGATGGGCGCCATTGGGCGGGCTAAGCATCAAGTTGTTAGGATTGATGTTGTGAACAATGGTGTGAGCGTCTTTGGCCATGCGGACCATCTGGGCGAAGGTCCCGCTCCAATAATAGTAGTTGACAGGTTCGTTCCATAATTCGAAGTAGCGGACCCGGCCGTTAACGTGATTCGCGACCGCAGTGACGAAATCTTTCCAATGTTGGTCGGTACCGGTGCCGTCGGGGTTAATGTCGTCCGGCGCGTCGCACGCGCCAACTCCATAGTGACATTTCGTGTCATTGGGATGCGACGATGCCCATTGCGGGGTCATGGCGAGGGTGAGAATACTTTCCGTTGCTCCGCCCTGCTTGGCCGCGTCCAGCCATTGATCGAGAAGCGTCCAATCGTACACACCCTGGCTCGGATTGAGTTCCGTCCAGTTCGTGCCGGTACCCCACAATCTGAGTCCTGCTACCTTGAGCAGCGGCCATGGTGAGAACCAGTGAGTGGTTAGGCCAAAAAGAGTCTGCGGGATCGGCTGCGGCTTGGAGCCGGCTGTTGCCTGCAAAGGCGAGTCGGAAATCACGAGAAGTTGCAACGCCATAAAAACGATTGCGCATAGAAACACGGAGAACCTTTTCACGGACCCACCTCCCCAGAGTCTGCCGATGGGCAGAGAAAATTAATCGCCTAAAATAAGGCTCAAGTCGTGCTTTGTTTTGTGGTCTGAAGCCAGAGTTCTAGTCGAATGAACGATGGGATATTGCCACAGTTTTGGCGCTCCGCCAAACTCGGAAGTACACATCTTGGAATTTCCCTAAAGCTATCGGCGTGCTTCGAGGGAATGGACTGCTTATTTGCTCGCGGGCTGCTCTCCAGCTATCTGCTCTTCGCTGCTGTCAAAAAGTTCGGGATGCAAATAATGCCCGCGCTCACTCGGCGGTTTTTCTTCATCGACCTGAATTGGGTGCGCTTTCGCGTAGGCATCGTGGCGAATGCCGGTGACTTGCCATGAAACCTTGACGGCTGGCTTGCTGGTGCGAATGGTAAAGCGGTTGTTCTGAATTTCCTTGGCCACCGTAGCCTGCGCGAATGTCCCGATCGCTGTCAGTTGGTAACGGAAATCCCCATTCAAGGCTTCGAAGTAATCGGGCAAGGTCACTGTCGCCCAGCCATGTTTGTCCGTAGTGACCGAACCGTTGTAGACGTCCATCATGTCGGGCGATTCAACAAATGAATGGTACAGATACTTATTGGCCGGATCGCGTGGATCATCAATTTTGAACGTACCGGTGGCCTTTGAGAGATTTCCAATCACCTGCAGGTCTCCTGGGGCTACCCACTTGAGCGGTCCGGTGGATGTCTTGGCAGCCGTCGAAATCACCGCCGGATTAGGACCATCTCCGAGCAGGTAAAAACCAATGGGGTTTATCCCGCCGTGCCCCAAGATTTGATTATTGCTGACGTTATCCTGGATCAGCCTGCCACCGAAGCCGGTAATGGCGCTGAGCACAACGTCAGTGGCATTGGTGATCGTGATGTTCCAGCCGTTGAAGGGATCGGTGGACACGTTTTGAATTACGACATCGCTGGTTTTGATTTTTCCCGGCGCTCCTATCTGAATCCCGGTGGTGCAGAATTCCACGTGACTGTTGGTGATTTGGACGGGCCATCCGACTATCGCGATGCAGCTTCCAATCGATTCCCCCGCCGCGCCGCGTCCGGTAACTGTAATGTTGTCAAGGCCACGAATCGGCATGCCGGCTTGATTGAGGACAGTTTCAATCAAAATTCCGGTCGAGTTCTTGCCACAAGTCGAGCATTTATTGTTGTATTGTATGTTGATGTTGCGATACGGGCCGCTACCACCTCCACTATGCTGGGCGTCGTATTGCCCAATCAGCAAACCGTAGAGCGTGGCGTTGTAGATGTTCACACCCTCCAGCGTTGTGCCTTCGTAGGAGCTATTGTTCAGGATGCCCGTAGTGGCGAGTCCGTCAGCGTCTACCGTCAGATCCTTCACTTGAACACTAAACGAATGCACCTTGCTGGATCCCAACTGGAGTACCGGATCCGCTGAGCTGGATCCGGCCCGTATGGTCGTGTTGGCGGTAGTTGAGGCGACCAACCCACTCACGCCGATGCCTTCAACATGGGTTAATGTGGGAACTTGCCAGGTTACCGCGGTCGTAATTACCGTATTGCCCAACAGCAGCTTTCCGCTTGCCTTCTTGGGGAAGGGACTGGCGGCACACCTCTGGGGCCCCGTAATGCCACGTGCATCAATGGTCGCGCTGGTAACGCCGGTCGTCATGGCAGCCGCCCAAGCAGCATTGATCTGGGCGCAAATGTCGGCGCCGGGGAATTGTTTGGCATCCCAAAAAATCCCGTCCGTAGTAGAGCTGCCGGAAGTGGCGATTAGAGGTTGGCCCGGGGTGTTTGACTGGGCGTGGGCGCGAGCATTGAATGCCGGTATGAGGCTAAGCAAGGCGACGAGTAGCGAGAAATATACAGCTCGGTTTGACAGTGCCACAGTTTGTCCTTCAGTCTTAAAACCTTCAGTTTCGCCTCAAAATATTAAAGGTCCTGCCGAAGGCCGAAGGATCATACTACGTTCCAGTCGAAAAGCAAAAGCATTAAAGTAAAACCTTCTGTTTGGCTTCAATTCTGGTCAGGGGAGCGCTAGAGCGGCACGATACGCGGCACCGTACTCCGCGTAGCCTGGGTAACTGGGATCGTAAGCAGTTAAGAGATCACGGTTGAAAATCTCCAGGGCATTTATCCCCAGTTTACGAGCGAAGGGCACATAGACCGTCAAGCCCAATGGGGTCGACTGATTGCCTGCGGGCTGCAGGTAGCGGAAGTCGTTAGAGTATTTTGTAGTCCAGGCGCACCAGTCGTCCGAGCATGGCTTGCCCTGCTCGTAGTTGGTCTTGTCGGTATCCCGCAAAGATTGCATGCCGATACCCAGGCCGGCGGCGTGAAGCAGATCTGCCTCGGCGTCAGCGACTTCTGACCCCAGTAGGCCGCTGGCGTTGTTGACGAAGCGCACCGGGCTGTGTAAGCCGCCGATGTAGTTGCTCATCTCAGCGAAGTAGTCGAGCCATTTGCGATCCGACCAACCCGGCCACTTTCTGTGACACACGGGTGAATTCTCACCACCTTCGGCGAACCCAGAGCGGACGTATAGTATCGCGGGATTGCCGGAGAGGTGCTGCAGGACGGCCGCAAGAAAAGGTTCGGCGGCAGCGACGAACGGCTTCTCATAAGCCACGGGGATTGGGTTGGAGTTGAAGGGACAGGTGGCAGTGTCGAGCCGCTTGGACTTGCAGCATTTCTCTGCCCAAGCTGAGGTGAAGACATAGTCTGGCGTGGATGTGTTGGGGCCGCGCCCCACGACCGCGTCGTTGACCAGTTCGACGATGATGGCAACTTTTTTGCCCTGTTTCGTCCAGGGAGTGATCTTCTCATCAAGTGGTCCAAAGTCATAGACACCGTGCGTGCTTTCTATCTTGTTCCAGTCCACGCGGACCATGACCGCCGATATGTGAGGCACCACGTATTTCTGAAAGTCCGCAGCCCAACGCGAGCCTGGCGCGGGCAGAAAACTTGCGACGATGATCGGAGTTGACGGAGAAGAAGCGGATTGCGGTGCCGGCTTCATCGCCAACGCGAACACAAGCGGCAACAGAAGAAATGCTCCGACCGCGATCCCCAAACCCCCGAAAACTGTTCCTCGCAACATAGCGACCTCCTAGAAACGGGATGAAATTTCTATTTTACGGAACTTGCATTCGGAGCGGGAGTGTCTGGAAGATCCACCAGAAATAACAGGCGGGAGCCGTGGGCATCGTAAAATCGAAGCTGCGCGCCCGCGTCCCGCAGTTTGGGAACAATCCAATCAAGGTCCGAGACCTGCCACAACACTAAAAAGCGCCGATGCGCGTCGGTAAAATCGGAATAGGTTGGAAGATTCAGTGGAGCAATTTCGCGCAGGCCTGCCAAATTGTAATCCGCACTGGTCTTGCCGGTGTAATGCAATGCCTCCTTGGTATCGGGAATGTATACCAAAGTATCGCCGAGTTCATGGGCAGCGTTGTGGGCAAGCGGCAGGTATGTGACCGGATCGGCTACGACGATCGGCAAGTGCAACACATTCGCAGTTCGTAGCCAATGGGCAAGGCCGGTGCTGACATCATTCGTCTCTTCTTCCGCTTGCTCGCGGACGGCAAACCATCCGGCAAAACACACCACCAGAACAAGCAATACGGTCAGTGCGGCTGCGCGTGAATTTCGAAATAAGCGCTGCAGGATGAAGGGTAGAACAATCGAGAAGCCGATGATGGTAACGATGGCGTAACGGTGGTGATATATTCCGGTGAACAGTTTGCCCGCGATCAGTGCCGCTACCGGCGCCAGCAAAAGTACCACCCACGCTGCGACTTCGTGCGCCGGCGGAGCCTCAGGCGTGCCGATGGGCTGGGGCTCTCGGGCAAGAATCAGGATCCAAGCGCTGGCGACTACTACAAACGCTGCCGCGAGAATCCCGTTCTTAGGGAAGTAGAAGAGGGCGGTGCTTTCCACGAAATGAGACAGCGTTGCCGGGGAAAAATAACCTTGCGCCAGGACTTGGTTGGCCCGGATCAGCGGAAGAAAAAGCAATAGCGGTGTGGTCGCAATTGCAAGCGCGGCCCAAACCAACCCGTCTATCCGGCGCGTTCGCCAGGTTCGAACCAGTTCCCCGCAGGCGATGGCTGCGAATGAGAGCACCGCATAATAATGCACACCGAGCGCAAGCGCCAGACTGAGGCACAGTCCCATCAGCGCGAGCCAGCGCTGACGCTGTCGGGATGCCTGTTGCCAACAGACAAGAGCAATGCAGGTTAGGCCCAGCAGCAAACCATAGGGCCGCGCCCGAGTGGCATAGTACGGAGCATAGGTTAAGTAGCTGGCGAGTGCGCCAATGGCTGCGTACAGTGGTCCAATATAGCGTCTGACGATGAAGTAGACACATAGAATCATCGTCAGGTAACCCACGATCGCGGGGAACCTCAGACCAACAGGGGACCAGCCAAACGTAAGGCCAGATGCTCGGGTGACTAAGTGGAAGAGCGGAGGACTAGATTCGACATGCGCGGCTAGAGCCTTCCAGATCGCGTCGAAGCCCGGCAAAGCGGCAACGTAAACGGTCAGGATTTCGTCATTCCAAAGCTGACCTCGTCGCGCCTTTATCGAAGTGCTGACCAGGAACGCGAGCGAGAGTACCAAAATGCTTACCCACGGCTGGCGGATAAGCGCCGATTCGACGAGGCCGGCGAATCGTTCGAGCGTATCAACAACTGTGTCAAGCTGTGTAGACAGTGCCCCGGGCCCGCCGGCTTCTCGCGCGTTCAAGGATTGAGATCGAGTCCTCGCTTGGGCTGGGATATTCATTCGTATTTGCCGCGCGACTTCGGTTTCTGAAGATGTCCTTCGACCCAGCGATTGGCGGTCAACGTAGCTGATTGAGGCATTCCTTGTCAAGGCGCAAGCAAGTGGCGCGGCAACAGTCGCAGGAGACTGAACGATCGGTTGCTTCCCGGTAGCTTTTCCGGGCTTGTAAATGAACGCAACATGCTTATCGCTCCCGTTCTAACGCGAGGGTGCGAAAAAATGTTGCAAAACTCTGCAAGTTACAGAAAAAAATGGCCGGATTGCGGATGGAGACTTTAGTCATCAGGGCTTTCTACCACTTGCAGGAAGTTGCGAGGTCATGTAGCCTCGACCTCACTTGGCTCGAGGGTCGCGGTGGCAATGAGCTTGGTTTTGCAGCTGAAGCTTTACTATCCGTGGAGCCTGGTTCTTCCCCACATGATGACACTCCGGGCGCATCGTTTCAACCACCGACGATAAGTGAAGAAAGTAAGAAGTATAGAAATGATTCGATGGCAACTTCGGGTCACTCACTGTGACTCAGAGGGCGAAGCTACGACAAGCTCACAGCGTACAAGGTATGGTGCGAGACTAGCCTCAACCCCTTCGACCAACTCAACCGGGAAAGTAAGCAACAAAGTGTATAAATGTTGCGGGGATAAGTCATGAAAAAGAATTGCGTTCTGTTCGTTTGCGGTGCACTGATTTTTGTGGCTGGACAATCGATTGCTCAGATTGGAACACAAAATTCGAATGCGCTAACCGCCGCGTCGACTCCAGCGGTACCCTCCACCACCTCGAACACCGCGCCGCAATTTGGGACACGCGATCCACGCTACCGGCTGGCTCCCAGCGATTCCTTCGATCTCACATTCCCGTTGAGTCCTGAATATAACCAGCTTGCGGTGACGGTACAACCCGACGGGTTCGTCGCGTTATATGGCGTCGGCGAAGCCAAGGTGCAGGGTCAGACCGTGCCTGAACTCACGGAAACGATCCGCAATGCTTATGGCAAGGTTCTGCACGATCCAATCATTTCGGTCACGCTCAAAGATTTCAATAAGCCATACTTCATCGCGAACGGTAAAGTCGGACATCCCGGTAAATACGATCTGCGCGCAGACACAACTCTGACTGAAGCGATCGCGATCGCCGGCGGGTTCACTGACGATGCCAAGCATTCGCAAGTAGTCTTGTTCCGCCGCTCAGGGGACCAATGGGTCGCTTCTCAGGTATTCAACGTGAAGAGTATGCAAAACAGCAAAAACCTGCGTGAAGATCCGACTCTGCATCCCGGCGACATGCTGTACGTTCCTCAAAACCGCATCTCGAAGGTAAAAGGTTTCTTCCCGAACTATGGTGTCGGCGGAGTTGTGCCGATCAATTGAGCGAGGCCAGACTTATGAACAACTACGATTTTGCGCCGCCGACCGACAAAGTAACTTCAAGCGTATCTCTGCGCGACCTGCTGGCCATCGCCTTTCGCCGAAAACGGATAGCGACCCTCTGCTTCTCTGGAGTTCTGCTGGGTGCGTTTCTGTTTGCCTTCGTGATGCCGACCCAGTATCGCGCCACCACCAAGTTCTTGTTGGAGCGCCAACGTGAAGAGGCGACGGTTAGCCCGGATAAGGACAAGGCAGGCGCAGTTGCCGCTACGATTTCCGAAGAAGAGTTGAACTCGGAGGTTGGACTTCTGCAGGACGCCGACGTTCTGCGCAAAGTCGTGCTTGCGTGCGGATTGTACAATCACAAGTCCCTCGGCGAATATATTTTCGGTCCGGCCAAGCCTGAGAAGAAGATCGCTAAGGCAGTGAACGGTCTGGCGGGAAGCCTCAAGATCGAACCGGAAAAGAAAAGTAACCTCATCGACGTCAGCTACACGTCGGGCGACCCTCAGTTGACGGTCCGTGTGCTTCAGACTTTGGCGGATGCCTACATCGCGAAATATAAGGAACTGCATACACCTCCGGGACAGTATCAGTTCTTCGCGCAGGAGACGGAACATTACGCCAAAAACCTTGCCGATGCCGAAGCGCAGCTGAAGAGTTTTTCCAATGAGGAGAATGGCGTCGCTCCCACGGTGACGAGGGACCTTTTTCTACAGAAACTGGCGGAGTTCCATCTGAACCTGCAGACCACCCGGGCGCAACTCGCTGCGACCGAGATGCGTATCCATACCTTGCAAAAACAGGCAGGATTAACGCCAGAGCGTATGACGACTGCCTTGAGAGAGGAAGATGACGCGCCGGTGCTGCAGGGATTGAAGAACACTTTGATGACCCTGGAAAACAAGCGCACCGAACTGCTTACAAAGT
This sequence comes from Terriglobales bacterium, assembly GCA_035567135.1. Taxonomy (GTDB): domain Bacteria; phylum Acidobacteriota; class Terriglobia; order Terriglobales; family Acidobacteriaceae; genus JABDBE01. The sequence continues at coordinate 109,664 of DATMQI010000112.1, read as the reverse complement.
ATCAGCCGGAATACCCTCTGGTGCAGGAAGTCGACAAGGAGATTAACGACACTAAAGCTTCCATCGCGACGGAGGAAGCCAAGCCCATCAAGCAGCAAACCACCGATCGCAATCCAACCTATGCCTGGGTCGATGAAGAACTGGCAAAGGCGAAGGCTGACTATGCCGGGTTGAAGGCCCAGGAATCAGCCATGCAAATGATTGTGACCAGGTATGAACAGCAATCCCGCGACTTGGCTCAGAAGGGGCTTGTCGAACAAAATCTTGAAAGGAACTACAAAGCTGACGAAGAAAGCTACCTGCTGTACCTTCGCAAGCGTGAAGAAGCACGCATGGCAGAAGCTTTGGATTCGACTCGGATTGTGAACGTCGCGGTCGCGGAGAATCCCGTGGTGCCGACGCTGCCGGTTTATCCTCCTCTGCTTGTAATGATGCTAGGCGTGCTTGTCGCTGGTACTGTGGCGGCTGGAGCGGTTTATATCCAGGAGCATCTGGATCCGGCCTTCCACACGCCTGCCGATGTGGCCTCGGAACTCGACATTCCATTGTTGGCTGCGGTGCCCCGTAAAGGAGACAGCTTCCAGTCGAACCTCGGCAACGGTAATGGCAATGGGCACGGCCGGATTCGTGAATTTGTACCTCCGGAACCCGCTTCTTCGATCTCCCCGATTGCCCGGTCGCAGAGCGATTGATACTTGCATTGCGACCAGAAACAAAAGTTGCCCAACTCCCTGATTCGCATGAACCGCGTTCCAAGTTCTGATGAGAGAGTGGGCAGCCGACGAAACTAACCTCCGTCACGAAAAGGGAATCTGAGGACCGAACATGAGTAAGAATTTCGAGTTACTATACCAGGTGGGCAAGGCCGGAGATATGCTTCGTGCAGACGCAGAGCCTGCACCCACAGTGGTCGTTCCCCTGGACCTTTCCCCTACTACTCCAACTGTAGAGATTCATGGTATGGCGCGCGAAGAAGTAACCAAACTGGTACACCGTCTGTTCCTTGTAGGGGGCGAGCAAGGGCCGCGTCACGTAGTTTTTACAGGTACGGAATTGGGCAACGGTTGCACTTGGATGTGCGCCCATGCGGCCGAGATTCTGGCATCGCAGGTCGGAGGTTCGGTTTGTATCGTGGACGGAAATCTCAGCTCTCCTTCTCTGCATGAGCAATTCGGGGTTGAGAATCACTTTGGGCTGGCCGACGCGTTAGCCGGGGATGGTCCAGTTCGTCAATATGCGCGCCAGCTATCGCGCCAGAATCTTTGGCTGCTGAGTTGCGGCGCGGTCAATGAAAATTCCCAGCAGTTGGTGGCATCCGGCAGAATACGCTCGCGGATTTCGGAATTGCGCGCAGAGTTCGACTATGTGCTCATGGATGTTGCGCCCATGAATATTTGTAATCACACGATGACCTTCGGGAGTCTGCTGGACGGCGTGGTTTTGGTGATCAAGGCGACGTCTACCCGCCGGGAGTCGGCGCGGGAGGCCGTACAACAGCTCCGGGAATCGAATGTGCGAGTGTTGGGAGTCGTCCTGAACGAGCGGACCTTCCCAATCCCCGAGAGCATTTACAAACGGCTGTAGTTCAGCACATTGTTCAGCACTTCGAGCAAATCGGAGTACGGCTCCGCACGAAGCCGGACGCCAGTCCGGTTGCTTTAAAAGCATGAACCAGGTTTTTCTTCTCTGTCCCCCCCCTTTCTGTACAGGAGAATTCAATAGCCTACTCCCCCGTCCCGTACCCAGCGAACAGAAACCGCATCTGACAGGACTATGCCAATGGGATCGATGAAACGCCGAGTATTGACCAGTGCCAGCAAGGTATTCGACTTGTTGATCCTGGCGCTCTCGTTTGGAGTGGCCACGCTGCCTCACCTGGCGATGGGCGCTTCGGTATTCTTCACCCAGTTCCTCGAGATGCGGATCAAGCTGCAGAATTTCGTAATGTTTACTGCGCTGTTGTGGATCTGGCATCTCATTTTCACGACGCTCGGTTTGTACGGTTCCAAACGACTCTCGAGCCGCCGGGCTGAGGCCCTGGACGCAATCAAAGCGACCTCGCTGTCAGCTCTGGTATTGGGGATGTTTTCTTTCATTCTCCACTTCCGAATGGTGAACCTGGAATTTTTATTCATCTTTTGGGGATTCAGTACTTGCGCCGCGGTGTGCGTCCGAATTGCGATCCGCACGTATCTACGCCGCATCCGCGGGGACGGACGCGATCTGCGGAACATGTTGATCGTCGGAGCCAATCAACGGGCGATTGAACTTGCGAAGAGGATCCGATCCCGGCCGGAACTGGGTTACCGGATTATCGGTTTTGCCGACAACCCGTGGGCCGGAATCGAAGAGGTCGAAAAAAACGGTTGGACGGTGCGTTGCAACCTGACGGATCTGCGCAAATTCTTGCGGCGTAGCGTAGTCGACGAAGTGGTTATCGCGATACCCATGCGTTCGTTTCATGATCACGCGTCCGATATTGCGGCCATGTGCGAGCAGCAGGGAATTATCATCCGGGGCATGCCGGACCTTTTCAATCTCAGGAATATAAATTCGATGGCGGAGTTCGAAGGATCTCCGTTGATCACCCACTATAGCGGCATGGAAGAAGGCTGGCCTACGGTGATCAAACGTACCCTGGACTTCACACTTTCTCTGCTGCTGCTGATTGCGCTGGCGCCGGTACTTTTGGTGGTCGCCGTTCTGGTAAAACTCACTACCCCCGGACCGGTGTTCTTCGCGCAAGAGCGGGTGGGGCTCAACAAACGCACCTTCACCATCTTCAAGTTCCGCACCATGGTGATGAACGCGGAAGACAAGCTGCGTGAGATCGAACACCTCAATGAGGTCTCTGGTCCAGTATTCAAGATCAAGAACGATCCCCGGCTCACGCCGGTTGGAAGGTTTCTGCGCAAGACGAGCATTGACGAATTGCCCCAACTCTTCAATGTTCTGAGCGGCGATATGAGTCTAGTCGGCCCTCGGCCCCTGCAGTTGCGGGATTACGAATTGTTTACCGAAGTCGGCGAGGACTGGCAACGTTGCCGTTTCAGTGTGCGCCCAGGAATTACCTGTCTGTGGCAGGTGAACGGCCGAAGTTCGCTGCCTTTCCACCAGTGGATGGAGCTGGACCTTCAGTATGTTCGCAACTGGTCTTTGTGGCTTGATCTTCAAATTCTCGCTAGAACAATCCCCGCAGTGCTTCGCGGCTCCGGCGCTGCCTGAGTTGATTCGGCGACGGTCGTGCTGCAGGCTCCCTCACGGTTCACACGGCCCTTAGTCTTTTTAGTTCCTCGCCCCTCCATGCAAACAGAGAACATACCCATCGGGACATCTTTGCCGCCGAAGGCGCACGCTCCTGCATCTGAGCAAATGCCGATCGCGGAGCGCGGTCCGGAACAGGATTTGTGTATGCTCACGGAAGAGGAGCGGCGAAGAATCTTGACTGAATGGAACCAGACGGCATGCGAGTACCCACGCGAAAAATGCCTACACGAACTGGTGGCAGCCCAGGCGCAACTCGTGCCTGAAAGGGCAGCCGTTATCTGGAAGGACCAGCAGCTCTCATACTGCGAATTCAACTCGCGCGCCAACCAGTTGGCTCATTATTTGGGTGAGCGAGGAGTCGGACCGAATGAGAGAGTTGCGATCTGTCTGAACCCCTCGCTCGATTTCGCAGTAGCAGTGTTGGCAGTCTTGAAGTCGGGTGGGGCTTGTGTTCCGCTCGATCCTAAGTATCCCCAGGAACGACTTGCCTACATGCTTCACGACGTGGGCGCGCGACTCCTTATTACGGAGCGGGGCATTTTGTCAGGGAACACATCGGCAGGCTGCGAAGTGCTTGTGCTGGCGGAGAAATCGGAAGCTCTCGACAGCTCGCCTCGGAGCAATCCAAACATCAGCGTAGCGCCGAGCGACATTGCGTACGTTATTTACACTTCAGGATCCACGGGAAAGCCGCGCGGGGTTCTGCTGCCGCATGCCGGATTGGTGAACTACAACCTCAATATGGCGCGGGCATATTCAATGAGCCCTGCCGACCGCGTGCTCCAGTTCTGTTCGGTCAGCTTTGACATTGCCGTTGAAGAGATGTTCATCACCTGGCTCAGCGGGGCCACTCTGGTGATGAAGTCGGAGGAGATGCCACTCGCGGTTCCAGAGTTCCTTGCTTGGGTTGAGCGGAACGGCATAACCGTTCTCGATCTGCCGACTGCATATTGGCATGAGTGGATGCACCAGATTTCGGAGTTGAGAAAGCCGGCGCCCGAAGGTCTACGGCTGGTGATCGTCGGTGGCGAAAAGGTATCAGCAAAGGCATACGCCGCGTGGGTTGGCTCTGCGGGGCGTCGCGCACGTTGGGTCAACACTTATGGGCCCACTGAGGGCAGTATCGCGGCGACAGTGTACGAGCCGAAATCTGATTTTGATCGGATTCCGGAGAACATTCCCATCGGCCGTCCGGTGGCGAATGTGCGAATCTACCTGCTCGATGCTGAACTGAATCCGGTTCCGATTGGCGTGGCTGGAGAGCTTCATATTGGCGGCGTCGGTGTGGCGCGAGGCTATCTGAATCGTCCGGAGTTGACTGCAGAGAAGTTCATTTCCGATCCCTTTTCGACTGACCCGGACGCGCGCATCTATAAGACCGGCGATCTTGCCCGGTATCTTCCATCCGGTGAAATTGAGTTTGTGGGACGAACCGATGACCAGGTCAAGATTCGTGGATTTCGAATTGAGCTGGGAGAAATTGAAGTCGCATTGGCCAAGCATCCGGCGCTTCGCGAAGTTGCCGTCGTCGCCAGAGAAGATGAAGGCGGTGATAAGCGTTTGGTGGCGTACGTCGTGCCTGCGCACCAAACTAAGATCACGGTTCAAGATCTCCGCCGCTATTTGCGGAACGATTTGCCTGAGCACATGGTGCCATCGGATTTCGTGATTCTGTCTGCGATGCCTTTGACGCCGAATGGCAAAATCGACCGGCGTGGATTGCCGGCGCCTGAAGCTGAAGTTTCGGGAGAGACTAACGCTGCAACTGATGCTCTGGAATCACAGTTGATTAAGATTTGGCAAGAGGTGCTCGGTAAAAAGCGGATTGGGACTCGAGATAATTTTTTCGAGCTTGGCGGTCACTCGCTGCTCGCTGCCAAACTCATGTACCGGGCGGGCCAGGTGCTCGGCAAGAATTTACCTTTGGCGATGCTGGTTGAATCCCCAACCGTTGAACAACTGGCCGCGGCTCTGCGTCAGGACGGATGGTCGCATCATTGGTCTTCGCTGGTGCCGATTCAGCCGAGCGGATCCGAGCCACCCTTTTTCTGCATCCACGGAGTGGGGGGCAATGCGATCGGCTTTCATGAACTGGGGCGTCGCATGGGTCCCGACCATCCCTTTTACGGATTGCAGTCGCAAGGTCTGGACGGCAAGCATCCTTGCCATACCAGCATTCAAGAGATGGCGGCACACTATATCAATGAGATTCGTAGCCTGCAGCCCGAAGGTTCCTACTTCCTGGGCGGATTTTCTTTCGGCGGGTTGGTCGCCTACGAAATGGCGCAGCAGCTTCGCGCGAGCGGCCAAGAGGTCGGCCTGCTGGTGCTCTTCGACACCTATCCCGGAAACTTGAAGGCCGTGGGCACCTCCTTGATCGGTCTACTGCTCCACCCCACTTGGCAGCATTGGGTTCATGACCTGCCCAGGATAGCCGGGAAGAGAATACGCCGTAGCCTGAAAAACTGGCGGGTGCCGCAAGTGTTGCGCGACGTACGCGACTCAAACGCGACGGCCGCCGACCGCTATGAGCTAAAGCCGTACGCGGGCAAGGCTGCTCTCATACGAGCTGCGGAAAAATCTTTGCGAAGCTCCGAAGATCCTCTCGCCGCTTGGAATGGTTTAATCTCCAGTTTGGATATTCACGAAATCCCCGGCGACCATTACGACATGTTGGTTGAACCGCAAGTAAACACCCTGGCCGAATGCCTTAAAAATTGCATCGACCAGGCTGGCATGGAATCCGAGCACCGTGGACGCGCTTTGCAGGCCAGATGACTTCGCAGCAACTCGGCGTTTGCCAAGGCGCCTGGGCGCTTAGCAGATCGGATAGCGAAAGAAACTCCTTTGCTGGAACCTGAGCTTCAAGAATCTACCGAAGAATCAGCGGAAACGCCGCAGCGGCGTCGAAACTTGCTCGCCGGCAGGTTACTCGGTATCCGGCCAGACACAGCGCTGGCCAAGGCTGTTCCGTGGGTGCAAAGAGGCGGATTCGCCATACTCGACCAGGGATTGATTTCGGGCTCGAATTTTTTAGCCGGCATTCTGCTTGCGCGCTGGCTGGTGCCTGAACAGTATGGCGCCTACGCGGTAGCGTTCGGTTTTTTCGTTTTGATTTCGTTGGTGTACCAGTCACTCGTGCTGGAACCGATGGCGGTTTTCGGCGGGTCCTCGTACCGCAACTGTCTACGCGGATATTTAGGATCGCTGCTTTGGATCCACCTCGCCCTGTCTGTGGGCATGATAGTCGTTTTTAGCGTTTCCGCACTTGGGGCCAGAGAGTTCTCGCATTCCAATGTGTTGGCAGGTGCGCTGGCCGGGGTGACCATCACGTCTCCTTGTGTCTTGCTGTTCTGGTTGGCTCGCCGCACCTTTTACCTGGAGTTAGCCGCCTCGCAGGCAGCCTTGGGCGCATTTGTTTACTCGGCGCTCAGCGTAAGCGGACTATTCTTGCTTTATCATCGTGGGCTGCTTTCGCCATTCACTGCGTTTGTATTAATGGCGTTCGCGGCGTTGGGAACAGCGTTCTACAATCTGTCGCGCCTGCGTTCGCAGTTACGTCCGGGCGGCTTGGCACCAAGCGTCGGCGAGAGCTGGCGGCGACATTGGGGATATGGCCGCTGGGCCTTAGCCGGTTGCGTGGCCAACTGGATCCCCGCTTACATTTACTATCCTCTACTTAGTTCGTTTTCCAGCATGGCCCACTCCGGCCAATTGCGCGCTCTGATGAATTTCACTTTGCCGGTGGAGCAGATTAAAGCAGCACTGGCCTTGCTGTTTCTTCCCTACGCGGCTCGAGTTCGTGCGCAAAGCGGGCGCGCCGGTGTCGGTTCGTTAAGCACCAGACTGACGCTCGGCATGGTCGCGATGGCGGGCGCGTACTGGGGTGTGATTTTGATTTTCCAGCATCCTATATTTCGTTTCTTATACTCCGGTCGATATTCCGAAGTGGCACATTTACTGCCTGCAGTAGCCTTCGGATCTCTGGTGTGGACGGCCTGTTTTGGACCGGCCACGGCCCTGCGCGCCATGGAATCTCCTGCGTCCGTCTTCGCCGCCTATGCACTGGCAACTGGCCTCTCTTTATTAATCGGGATACCCGCGACTTGGGCATTCGGAGTCGGAGGAGCGGTTTGGGGTACGAACTTGGCCGACGTTCTCTCCTGGGTGATCGTCTTAACCGTGTTGCGCAGTAAAGTCGCGGGCAGGGTCAGCGGCATCGAGCGATGGCTTGGGTGGAAGCGCCCCGCCGTGCAAGCCCTAGCCGAGGAGTTGCCCGCAGAGTAGGAACTGGGCCGCTGTTCAAAATCAAACGATGAAAACGCAGTTACCAGTTACAGAGAGGAGCGATCGATGAGTGAGCAGTCTCACAATCCGCAGCCAAGTTCAAAACCGGGCACAGAAACGGGGCGCAAGAAGCCCACCTCCGCTTGGCGAAAGTTTCGTCGGCACATTTCCAAGACGAAGCTGCGCGTCCCTCACATCTGGCTGCGCCATCGCGGCATTACTCCGACGGACGTCTTCTTCGCTTCCTATCCGAGGTCGGGTACGACCTGGTCGCGGTTTACTCTCTTTGAAATTCTTACGGGTCAGGAGGCTAGTTTTCACGCGGTTAACGCTGCGGTGCGGGGAGTTGGCAGACACAAATTTGGAGCACACCTTCTACCGGCAAACGGGAGGTTGATTGCCACCCACGAGCAGTATCGGACTGACTACAAGAAAGCGATCTATCTGGTACGCGATGTACGCGATGTGATTCTGTCTGAATTTGCTTATACGCGGGCGTTGGAGTTTTTTCGTGGTGATCTGGACGAATTCTTAAACGTGTTTTTGTGCGGAAAGATCAGCGGCTTCGGCCCTTGGCCGCGCCATATTACTTCCTGGCTGAATTCTCCCATTGCCGGCACTGACAATATGCTGGTAATGCGCTTCGAAGACTTGCGCCAGAATCCCGATGAAGGCTTCAGCCGCATGGCAGACTTCCTGGGTGTGCGCGTGGATCAAGAGCGGATTCGGCGGGCCGTGGCCAATAATCTGCTGGAGAAGATGAAGGAGAAGGAGCAAGCGGAGCCACAGCGGGCGTCGGTGAAGGATCGTTTCGTGCGCACTGGTTCGGTGCAGGCGTGGCGCTCGAAACTTAGCCCTGCGCAGGTGCAGTTCATCGAACAGCATGCCGGCAGCTTACTGCTGCGCTTGGGATACCAGCTGGCCAGTGGGATTTCAGAATCAGCCGCTGATCTCAACCCGGTGCTTCAGAGCACCAGCAGTATTTCGTAGTTCCAGGCGTAGGGCATAAGAAAAAAGAAAGACTTCGCGATGAGTAGTTCGAATCGCGGTATTTAATGCAAACCGAACAACTTCAAATCCCACTAGATTACGGTCGCCGCGCTTGGTGGCGGCAGGGCGCGCTTTCGAGCAAGTCCACGGTTGTTTGGGTGCTCCTGATTGCAGCGCTGGGCTTCATGCTGATCTCCGGTCTGTTCTGGGTAGCGCTGAACTACCCGCGATTCGGGATGGCGGCGCCGGTAGCAATCGTTGTGATTGTACCGCTGGCGCTGATCTCGGGAGTAATGGCCGTCCCTCGGCTTGCGCGCAAAACGTCGGCCCTGTGGCCAAAACTGCGCTGGTGGCATGCTCTGTGGGTTCTCTTATATATCAGTACCCTGGTCTTCCGAATTCGGGATCAAGAGGCAACGCAAGCGCAGCCGTTGGATGCCTGGACTTTGCTGCGGATCATTCCGGAAATGATCGTGGGGCTCTGGCTGATGGCTCGTCTTTACCGCCGGAAGGAGGCTGTAGCCTGGATTCGATGCATGTTTGGAGGAATTCCGGGGGCGTTGACAATTTTTGCCTTGGTCTGCTGTGCCTCTACCTTATGGTCGGTTTATTCGGCCTGGACTCTTTACAAGTCTTTGGAGTACCTCCTCGACGTTTCGGTTTTGGGCGTTGCGCTCGCCAACATTTGGACGTTGGAAGATTACGAGGTTCTGTTTGACTGGACGTGGCTTATATTCGGAGTCGAGTTAGCCTGGGTTTGGTTGCAGGTTCCCCTGTGGCCCAGCGATTCATTCGCAGACTCGCGGATCAGGGGACTTATTCCGGCAACAGGCTCGAACGCGGTGGGGCAATCCGGAGCGTTCTTCGCCGTGATTGCACTGTGCCGGCTACTGCCGCTGAGTCGCCGCCGAACCAATACTTCGTTGTATATATTGCTTTTCGTCTTTAGTTTTCTTTCTCTTCTGATATCGCAAACACGAAATGCAGTTGGCGCCTTTCTTTTCGCCGTCGTGCTAGTGCTGATTCTTTCCGGACGGATTCTCACCGTGATAACCGGCAGCGTTGTCGGCGCGCTTACTCTTCTCTTTACTCCTTTGGGCGGTATCGTGATCGCTTACCTTCAGCGCGAGCAGAACGCGGAAGCAATGAAGAGCCTTACCGGACGGGCTGAGGTTTGGACCTTCGCCTTGCAGCAGTTTGCGGCGCATCCCCTTCTGGGGATGGGAGCGTACGCGGCGGGCAGATTCTTCATTATGACGAAACTCGGGACCGACACGGCGACGCTGCACAGCGACTGGATCGAGCTCTTGGTGGGTGTGGGGCTTGCGGGTCTCATCCCGTTCGTGGCGGCATTGGGAGGGACCTGGTGGTACTTAATCCGTGGCGTCAGGGACCGAGCTCTGAGTCCACACGGTCGGCAGATGGCATACGAAGCAGTCGGGGTGCTGGCAGTGATTACGGTCCATTCGTTCTTCAATGTTGAACTGGTTTGGCATGTACCCTTGCTGCTCTTCGTTCTTGTGGGCTACGCTGAACTGCTCCGTCGCAGGAGGGTTAGAGTCCCACGGGCCGGCTTAAGACCCGTGGGCGTAAGGAGTTACTCGGGCGTCGGTTGAGCTCTCTTCCCGTGCGGCTAGGGTATGAAGTTCTCAAGCATGATGGGCTTTGCTCCGATCGGAACCTTGCCGTTGGTTATCGAAATGGTGTCGCCATCCAAAGTACGGTACGCGGTGTACTTCGGGTCGACCGGGTATTGAATAGTCTGGCAGCTGCCGTTTTTACAGGTTTCGGCGGTATCCCAGATGGCCTGTGCTACATAGCCCTTAGGTCCCTTGAATCCGCAGGTCCAGATTGTCTTGTCGCCGGATGAGCAGTTTTCGGTCATGGCGTTACCGATCATCCATTTTTGAACTTCGTTGAAAGCCGCGCCAGCTTTTCTGAGCTTCCCGGATCCCTGATCCCACAGCTTGCCGTCGTCACCATCGTCGTAGGCAAACCAGTAAAAATGGCGGATGTCCAAACTGCGATGGAACATGTAGAACTCAACCAGGAAGGCAGCCTGCAAATCTTGATCGGTGAAGCAATCATGGGTGACTCCACCCCAGCTCGCTTCGGTGTCCCAGAGGGGCTTATCAAGCGCGTTGTACTGCGCCAGGATTGTTCTGAGGTTGGCCACATGGCCGATGATGGCAGAGGCCTGCGGATAGACTCCGCATGTGTACGGAGGCGGAAAACTGTAACCGTGGAACGCGATGACGTCGGCGTACTGTAAACCTCCCTGGGCGGCATACTTCTCCCACCAGTGCTGGCCGTATGGAAGATTGGCGCCGTTGGGCGGACTCAGCATTAAGGAGTTGGGATTGATCCGGTGAACAATCGTGTAAGCATCCTTGGCCATGCGCACCATTTGGGGAAAGGTTCCGTTCCAGTAGTAATAGTTAACTGGCTCGTTCCATAATTCCCAGAAGCGAATCTGTCCGTTGGCATGAGTGGCGACTGCGGTAACGAAGTCTTTCCAGTGTTGGTCGGTACCAGTGCCATCGGGGTTCACATCGTTCGGTGCGTCGCACTCGCCGGGACCATAGTGGCATTGCTGGTCGGTGGGATTTGACGACGCCCAAGTCGGGGTCATAGCCAGGGTCAAGATGATGCCGTGACTTCCGCTGTTTTGCGATGCGGCTATCCATTTATCCAGTGTCGTCCAATCGTATACACCTTGGCTCGGGTTCATTTCCGCCCAGAGTGTGCCGGTGCCCCACAATCTCAATCCGGCAAAGTTGAGCATTGGCCAGGGCTCGAACCAGTGTGTGGACATGCCAAAGAGCCAAGGCTCCACGGGCCTTTGGTGCTTAGTGGAACGCTGCGATGAATCGGTTTGCGCAACGCCGAGCGGCGTTGCGGCAGGGGTGAGTACAAGCAGTGCGGCAATAATAAGTGCCGTGAAAAACCGTTTCTTCATGATCGACCTCCCGAGATTTTCAAAAGCGAAGCGCGCAGAACCAGACCCCAACTGGAGGAGGAAACTAAGCGCTGGGCTGTCTTTCCGGCGCCCCCTCGGGAGTTCTTATTCGCGAAGAGACGCTGCTAAGTCGAAGAGTGTCATTAATCGGTTTTAATGTGAAGATTACCTAAGTGAGAGCGCTGTGGTGCCTCGGACCAACCGTCGCGGCGAGTTTTCTCTGCACTTTAGTCATGCCTAAGTGCGCGAGCGTGGGGACAAGCTTTGGCGGAAATTTTCACAACAAGGTTTTCGATCGCGGATGTATCAACAACTAACGGAGTGACGGATCAGAAAGCGCAAGTGCGGAGCCGTCGATTCCGAAAAATCAGTTGTGGTTGAGTTCAAGCAGGCGGGTTCTTTCGCGATGCCAGCAGCTTTCATTGCGAGAGGATTCAGACATAAACCAAAAATGCAGCACCAATCTCGACTCTCGTTTTTGCCGTTCAATATGCGAGAAGTCCAATGGAGTTCACTATGAGTATCCTTTCCAAACTGCAGTTTGCTGGTCGTCGTGGCGCGAATTCCTTGGGGAAGAATGCAGCCCTGACTATTCTATTGAGTCTGTCGTTTCTGGTTCTTCCAGCAAGCGCGCAGAAGGTCAACATCATTAAGACGACTGCGGGCGGGGGGACCGTCAACAGCAACCCATTGCAAGCGGATATTCCGGGCCCCACATCCGTGGTCGAAGATGCGAAGGGAAATCTCTACATCGCCGCGCCCCATTCCCAATACGTTTTCGAATTGAGCGCGGGCGGCGCCGTAAGCCAGTTCTCAGGCATTGGCGTCATCGGTTTTCAAGGCAATGGGAAGGCTAACGCGTTGCCGATGTGGAATCCATTCGATGTGGCCGTCGATGCCCAGGGGAACGTTTACATCGCGGATACCAACGACAACATCATCCAGAAGGTGGACACCAGCGGAAATATTACTGTCGTCGCAGGCGTCAGCAAGCCTTGTTACGCCGGGCGCTGTGGTGATGGCGGATTGGCCACGAAGGCAAGGTTGAATGCTCCTCAGGGAGTTCTCTTGGACGGCAAAGGCAACATCTATATCGCTGATACCGGCGACAACCGGGTTCGGGTGGTAAAACCGAATGGAAACATTTATCCCTTCGCTGGGAACTTCGCCACTTCGTGCAGCGGTGGCACCCAATCCTGTGGCGATGGCGGCCTTGCGGTAAAAGCCAGTTTGAGTGCTCCCGAGGGCCTTGCGCTCGATAACAAGGGCAACGTCTACATCGCCGATTCAGGCGATAACCGTGTCCGCGTCGTAAGTTTGAAAACTCACATTATCAATGCATTTGCGGGCACGGGAACTTCATGCTTCCCCTCGTGGAATACCTGCGGCGATGGCGGCTCTGCTCTCTCCGCGAACTTGGGCAATCCCCAAGGTCTGTCCATGGACAAGTCGCTGAATCTGTACATCGCCGACACTCGCGATCAGCGCATTCGGATCGTCTCCGCCACGGGGACAATTAATACATTTGCCGGGACCGGCCATCATGGCTTCGCCGGCGACACTGGCCAGGCGGTGGATGCGGAGTTGTCCAATCCGAACGGTGTCTATGTCGGCAGCGCAGGCAATGTATTCATTTCCGACACCGGCAATCAGCGTGTCCGCGAAGTTGCGCCCTCGGGTGTAATCAACACAATCCTGGGCGGAGGGAATGGGGGAGACGGCGGGGCCCCGACCGCAGCCCAGTTTGCCAATCCAAACGGCGTGGCTGTGGATTCAGCTGACAATTACTACATCGCGGATACCACGAACAATACGGTTCGTGAAGTCAGCGGCGGCACCATCACCAACATAGCCGGAAATGGACTGAGTGGGTACAGTGGCGATGGCGGGTCCGCAACCAGCGCGGAACTGAATGGGCCGATTGGAGTGGCGCTCGACAGTTCGAGTAACGTCTACATCGCGGACACCAGTAATCATGTGGTTCGCGAAGTGAGTGCTGGAAACATCAAGACGTTCGCGGGCGATGGCTCAGCCTGTTCGCCCTCAACCGGAAGCTGCGGAGACGGAGGCGCCGCGACCAGTGCGCAGCTGTCGACACCTACCGCAATCGCAGTGGACGCTTCTGGGAACATCTTCATCGCTGATTCGTCCGCTCAGAAGATACGAGAAGTCATCAACGGAATCATCAGCACCGTCGCTGGAACAGGTACCTCGGGGTACTCGGGCAATGGCGGTCCGGCGACGTCGGCGGATCTTAGCCGTCCCACTGGCGTGACTGTAGATAGTTCCGAAAATATTTACATCGCCGATTCCGGAAACAACCGGGTCCGCTGTGTAATAGGGGCGGTGGGCGGTTGTGGAGATGCCCAGCACAAGTATGGGGTGGGCACCATTGTTGACTACGCATACAACGGCGCGGAGTCGTTTAAGGGAGATGGCGGACCCGCCATCGACGCCCAACGCTGGAATCCAACTCAGGTTGCGCTGGATTCCCGTGGCAACCTCTTTATTGGCGGCGGGAATGACGAACTGGTCCAGCGCATCGACCTCGCCACGGGCACTATTGTCACAGTCGCCGGCGACGATAAGGCGTGGTGGTTCTACGGATTCCGCGGAGACGGCGGTTTCGCTACCAACGCCCAGATCGACAACGCAGGTTTAGCGATCGATAGCCATGAAAGCCTCTTCATCGCCGATGCCGGCAACAACCGCATCCGCGAGGTTGCCAACATGGTTCCGGTTGCCGGACTGAGTGTTAAATCGCTCAACTTCGGGAACGTGACAGTGGGTCAGCAGAGCCAACCGATGAACGTGACGTTCAAGAACACGGGATCGGATGACATGTCCATCACCAGCATCACCACTACGGGCGATTTCTCTCAGACCAATCAATGCCCCGCCGTGCTCGCCCCATGGCAAACCTGTACCATCGCAGTTACGTTTACGCCGACACAAAAAGGCGTACGCAACGGAACCCTCAAAGTGCAGGACAACGCGCCTCTGAGTCCTCAGACTGTGAAGCTGACAGGTACGGGAACGTAAAATAATCGGCGGCGACTTCCCTCGGGAGGTCGCCGCCGCACAGTGTTTTCAACGGCAACTTTATTCTCAGTCATTCCTCCCCTCGTAACACCTGAGTCACATCTGTGGCTACGTTCCAATATTTTGAGGTTAGAGGAGGAGATCAGCCCATGACACTTGCAGAGTTTGGCTCTTGGGCCGAGGCTGGGAATCGACACATGATGAATAGCTCCGATCGGCGGTACGAAACAGCTAAAGCGATACAACGGGGCAACTCAGGACGAACAGCGGCGTCCTTATGGCTGTTTAGCGGCGTCCTGGCGTTGACTGCAACCTACGGTTCGGCTCAGTCGGTTTTGGGAAAGCCCCGAGTTTACCCGACGACGCACCACGACATCTCGGCTCCTCTAAGAGACATTAAGGCGCGAACCACAACTTCAGCCCTGAAAGAAGCGGAAGCAAAAGAGGAAGAACGGCAGAAACAGGAACTTGAGGAAATGGGTCACGGCGGTAATCAGTCCATTGTCGCAAAGCTGCCCTCGAAACCTGCTGAGACGTCCCGCCGGCTCTTTCAACAATTGCCGGGAAACCGGCTGCAGGCGCTTCCCGGACTCAACTTCGACGGTATCCCCTCCAACGGTTGGTTGGCGCCGGACACGAACGGCTCCGTTGGCGCAACTCAGTATGTGCAATACGTGAACAATCGATTTGCTGTGTATGACAAATCGAGCGGTAACATTCTATATGGCCCGGTCCTGGAGACCGCGCTGTGGTCCGGATTCAGTGGACTTTGTTCGACCGACGCGGAAGGCGACATCATTGCCGAGTACGATAAGGCCGCCGGCCGCTGGGTCATGACGCATCGTGTGTCGCAGCGCGGCGGACCAGACTTCCAGTGCGTCGCGGTTTCGAGCACCTCGGATGCCACAGGGAGTTACTACCGGTACGCGTTCCAACTGCCTTCGAACAATTTCCCGGATTATCCCAAGCTGTCGGTGTGGCCAGATGCGTATTATCTGAGTGTCAACGACGAGAACCCAAACGGCGGCTCTTTTATCCACGCGGTGGTGTGTGCATTGAATCGTCACGCAATGCTGAACGGTTCCGCCGCGAACACCGTTTGCTTCGCCTTGAGCTCGTCCGCCTACTCGAGTCTGCTTCCCGCAGACCTCGACGGGCACACTCCACCTCCCGCAGGTTCTCCTGATTATTTCCTGAGCCTGAACAAGAACTCGGTTGATCTTTGGCAGTTCCACGTAGATTTCACCAACCCCAACAATTCAACTTTTACCGGTCCGGTCAATATTCCCGTTACGCCCTACAGTCCGGCATGTGGCGGAGGGACGTTTGCTGTGTGCATTCCTCAGCCGGGGACGACGCAGGTGGTGGACTCTCTCGGCGACCGGCTGATGTGGCGCCTGGCTTACCGGAATTTTGGCGATCACGAAACCTTGGTTGCGACGCATTCTGTAGCTACGAGTTCTGGAAATGTAGGAGTGCGCTGGTACGAGATCCGCAATCCGGGCGGAACTCCGACCGTGAACCAGCAAGGCACATTTGCTCCCGATTCTAATTTTCGTTGGATGGCGAGTATCGCCATGGATCAGATGGGCGACATGGCGCTGGGCTATAGCGAATCAAGTTCCACCACCAATCCAGGAATCTACTACACCGGACGCCTGGCCACCGACCCCCTCGGAACAATGGAGGATGAGGCTTTGATGATGGCTGGCGCCGGAGTCGAGCAGGGAACTTATCGCTGGGGTGACTATAGCGGCATGAGTATCGATCCCATTGACGACTGCACATTCTGGTATACCAACCAATACTTCCCTATTAGCGGCAAGGGCAATTGGCATACCCGCATAGCGTCGTTCAAATTTTCGGCTTGTCCCGGAGTCACCACTTCACCGGATAATCTTTCCTTTGCCAGCCAACTTGTCGGCAGCACCAGTCCCTCGCAGGCGGTAACGCTCGCGAACAATCAAGCGACGACGGTAAATATCAGCAACATTGGTTTCACCGGCCCAAACAGCGCAGACTTTGGTCAGACCAATAACTGCGGATCCAGCCTGCAGCCCGGGACCAACTGCACCATCAATGTAATCTTCACGCCGTCAGCGACGGGAACCCGCAATGCCGCCCTCAACGTAACCGACGACGCAAATAACAGTCCGCAATTGGTGAATGTGACTGGTAGCGGGGTCTTAACTGCGGTGACCTTGTCGCCCGGGCATCTGACTTTTCCTAACCAGGCGGTGGGAATATCGAGCGCGCCACTCGCAGTCGTGGTCCGCAACAGCAGCGCATTGCCGGTAACCATTGCCGCGGTTTCGGCCAGTGGAAACTACACAGAGACAGACAACTGCAGCGGCAACACTTTCCAGCCTTCTCAGACCTGCGTTGTGTCCGTGGTATTCGCTCCCGCGTTGTTGGGTTCCATTCCGGGGGCGCTCACGGTTAGCGATAATGCCAGTGGCTCTCCTCAAGTCGTGGGTCTGTCCGGGTCAGGGGTGAAGCTTTTGGCGATTGCCCCGGCGAACATGGCGTTTGGAACTATAACCGTGGGTAGTACCAGCCTGCCGCAAACAGCGACCTTGGCCAACAATGGCGCCTCGCCGGTCAATTTTACTTTTTCCGCGAGCGGCGACTACAGTGCGACTGGCAGTGGAACCAAGCCCTGTCAAGCTACTCTCGCGCCTCGGGCGAAATGTACGATTGCCGTCACTTTTCGTCCTAGCACGAATGGAGCGAGCAATGGCTCGCTCGCCATTTCGTATGGTGGCGCCTTGAGTCCCCAAGTTGTTTCTTTCACAGGCGCGGGTTCGGGCGGGTCGACAGCGCCGTTAGTCTTTTCCCCAAAGTCATGGAGCTTTGGCAACGGCGTGGTAGGAATTACCAGCCCCAATCGCGTCGTGACGGTCACCAACAACGGAAGCACATCAGTTAACATTTCTGCCGTGCAGGCGGGAGGGAATTTTTCTGCCTTTGCCAGCGGCGCCTCTCCTTGTGGCGGTTCGTTGGGCGCCGGAAAGTCATGCACTTTCTCGGTGAACTTCAGTCCCACCATTTCAGGCGCGGTGAAGAGTGGAGTCATGGTGGTGGACGATTCGGGTATTAGCCCTCAAGTACTCGACGTCACCGGGACGGGAGTGCTCCCGATCACTCTTTCTCCGGCCAGCCTTATCTTCTCCGCCCAGAATGTGGGAACCACCAGCCCTCCGCAGATCGTGACGGTGACGAGTAATCAGAATAGTGTGCTAAGCCTCACCTTTACGGCCAGCGGAGATTACGTGATCCAGCCGGGCGGCAGTAATTCGTGCGGAACTAGCCTTCCTGCGTTTGGACAGTGTACTGTGAGCGTGACCTTCAGCCCTTCGGCAACTGGGGCGATCCCCGGCGTCGCAAGCTTTACTCACTCCGGTGTGTTCACACCCCAGGAAGTCGCCCTTACGGGAACTGGACAGTGATCATGGGCCATGTGTTAGTAGGGGCGTGAGTTACTCTCGCACCGGCCCGGGGATGAGCGGCATGACGACTAGAGACTCTGGACTCTAAGCTTTTGACTCTTGCAAGGGCTTGCCGGGATGTATATCCTGCAGCCACTAGAGCTTAGGTCCGGTATGGCCGGCTAACGCGAACCTGAACGACTTGTAACAAACGCCCTTCCCCTTAAAAAACACGTTTCTCTATTCAAGGTTAAAGAGCGTCGCGAGTAGAATTCGTCGTTCCGGGGTTTTCGCTTTTCGGGTTTGCACTGTGACTCAGGGGGCGAAGCTGCGAGCGGCATCGGTCGCAGATACTGGCAAGATGAAGATTCTACTCGTTCACAATACGTACCAGTATCGGGGTGGCGAAGACGTCGTCTTTGAACAAGAAAAGGGTTTGCTGAAGGCGGCTGGTCACGAAGTTTTGGAATATCAGCGCCACAACAGTGAAATTAAGTCGTACTCGACGACGAGGCGCGTCAGCCTTCTGGCCCGAACGGTTTGGGCCGACGACACCTACCGTGAATTTGGCGCTCTTCTTCGGCAAATCCAGCCTGAGATCGTCCACATTCACAATACGTTCCCGCTGATTTCACCGTCCGTCTATTGGGCATGCCGGAACCAGCGCGTTCCCGTCGTGCAGACATTGCACAACTATCGTTTGTTTTGTCCGGGCGCGAATTTCTTCCGCGCAGGCAAGACTTGCGAGGACTGTATCGGGGGCAGTTTCTGGCACGGAGTGCAACACGGATGCTATCGCGACTCGCGAATGGAAACGGCCCCGGTTGCGCTGATGCTATCGCTGCACCATGCCCGCAAGACCTGGCACCGCATGGTCGATCGCTACATTGTGCTGACGGAATTTGCGCGCAGCCGATTCGTGAAGGCTGGCTTACCGGCAGAAAAGATCACAGTAAAAGGAAACTGCGTGGATCCGGATCCGGGTGTACGAACCGGGGAAGGGTCCTATGCGCTTTGCGTGGGGCGAGTATCGCAGGAAAAGGGAACTCCGACGCTGCTGAGAGCCTGGAAGCAGCTGCCGCGAACCTGTGCCTTACGAGTAATTGGAGATGGCCCGGCCCGATTAGAATTGGAGCGCGAAGCGGCTGCTCATGGCCTTTCGAATGTTTCTTTCTTGGGCATGCAACCTCGCGACAAGGTGATCGAGGCCATGAAGGGCGCACGCTTTGTGGTCTTCCCCAGCGAGCTATATGAAAACCTTCCGCTCACCATTATCGAAGCGTTCGCCTGCGGTGTGCCGGTACTGGCTTCTCATCTAGGCGCTATGCAGGAAATCATCGAAGAAGGCCGTACCGGCATGTTTTTCCCACCGGGAGATGCGGCACAGCTTGCGCGCGCGGCAGCAAATGCGTGGGATCGTCCAGAGTACATGCGCTTGCTCGGGGAGCAGGCGCGCAAGGAGTACGAAAGGAAATACACAGCGACCGCAAACTATCTGCAGTTGCTGCGAATTTACCGTGACGTTGTCGCGGGGCGAGTGTCCTCGCCGGACCTATTCGGTACCGCTTTGCCGGTTCAGGTACCAGAAGAGGTACCGCCAGCGTGAATACAAAGGCGCGCAATAACGGCAATAATAACCAATTGGGGAAGCCGCAAACGGATGCCAGCGCACACAGCTTTGTAACGATCAGTATCGACGACGGCGATGTTACCGATCTACGGACCGCGGAACTGCTGAACAAATATGGATTGCAGGCGACCTTCTACATCCCGGCGCGAAATCCTGAACGTCCGGTGATGCCCGCCAACCAAGTGCGGGGGCTGTCCGCCAGTTTCGAAGTCGGCGCTCATACCTTGAATCACGCACCCCTGAAGTCTCTGCCCGATTCCCAGGCATGGACCGAAATCTCAGAGGGCAAGCAGTGGCTGGAAGATACAATTGGAAAGAGCGTGATTTCGTTCTGCTATCCCCGAGGCAAGTTCAATGCCTCAACTCCGGCGCTGGTGAAGAAGGCCGGATTCCTCGGCGGACGCACCTGTCTTTTTAATCTGCATGCATTCCCGCGCAATCCTTTTTTGTGGGGAGTCAGCACTCACGCTTATTCGCATAGCAAGGTCATGCAACTACGGCACGCGGTTCTGGAAGGCAATTTTGCCGGGATTCTGAATTTCGTACGCACTTATAACGGCAGCACCGATTGGCAACAACACTTTCTGTGCGGCCTCAACCATGTGGAGCAGCACGGTGGCATTGCCCACTTGTATTTGCACAGCTGGGAAATCGAGGAACTTGGACAGTGGCAGCAGTTAGAAACTGTCTTCCAGATGATCTCCCAGCATCAAAATATTTCAAAAGTGACGAACGGAACGCTTTTTCAACTCTGGAGGATGAGAAATGACTATGGAAGGAACTAAGTCCTTGGAGTCGTTGATCAAAGAACCGTCGACCAGCCGCGCAAGCGATCTAGATGGTGTGCTACAGGTCATCTACGAATCGGTTTCTGATCTGAATATGCAGTTGCCGGCGCAACAACAAATCGTCAAGTCTTTATCCACAATACTCTTCGGCGGAGGCGGGAAGCTGGATTCCCTGGGCCTTGCCAATTTTATCGTGATCACCGAACAAAAATTGGAAGAGCGCTACGGCTTTCGAATCGATCTTACAGAAGACGATCCATTTTCGCCCACCACCGGCCATTTTAGAAACATACACTCACTGGCGACCTACATTCTGGAATTGACCGCCAAGAGGCAGGGCGGAGCCCTATAGCGGCCGCATGAACCCTGCCGACACGGAGAGCACCCGTTTGAAGTTGCACCTTATTTCCGATTTCAATCTCGAAACGCTCGGTCATTATCTCGCGAACGGTGGCGCATCACCTCAGCTCTCCGTTTCGGTTGCGCCCTTTGGGCAAGTCTTTCCGGCGTTGCTCCAGCCGGCCCATGCTCAAGCTACCGATTTTGCCCTGGTGTGGACATCAGCGGAGAAGATCGTTCCCACTTTTCCTGACGCGCTCAATGGCGTGGCAGTTTCTGAGGATCGCATCTTTGCTGAGATCCGGCAGTTCGCGGATTGCTTGCGCGAGGCGCAGAAGCATTTTCGCGCAGTGTTCGTCGTGTCCTGGACGATTCCCCTTCACCTGCGTGGAAACGGAATCCTGAGCCTGAAGGGACAGGGGTTGCGCAAGCTGTTGCTTAAAATGAATTTGAAACTTGCCGAAGAGCTGGAGAGTTGCGGCAGCATTTACCTGCTCGACGGTCAGCGCTGGATGGAAATGGTGGGCAAAAATTCCTATAGCGCGAAGTTGTGGTATCTGACGAAAACGCCGTTTCATGCTGAGGTATTCCGACGAGCTGCGGCAGATGTGAAGTCCGCAATTTCCGCGGTCTTGGGGGCGTCCAAAAAGGTCGTCATCGTTGATCTAGACAACACATTGTGGGGCGGAGTTGTTGGCGATCTGGGATGGCAGAATCTCCGTCTGGGCGGGCACGATTATTTGGGCGAGGCGTATCTCGATTTCCAGAGAGCTCTTAAAGGCCTTCGCAATCGAGGAATTCTGCTGGCCATTGTCAGCAAGAATGAGGAAAGTGTCGCGTTGGAGGCACTGGCCAAACATCCGGAAATGGTTTTGCGATTGCATGACTTCGCGGCCTACCGGATCAACTGGAACGATAAAGCAGCGAATATCGCCGAGCTCGCCGCGGAATTGAATTTAGGGCTGGATTCGGCAGTGTTCATTGATGACAATCCGGTGGAGCGCGCCCGGGTCCGGGAGGCCCTTCCCGAAGTCCTGGTACCTGAGTGGCCCGATGACAAGACTTTGTTTGCCAGCCAGCTTCTGGAATTGGACTGCTTCGATTCCGCGTATGCGACGTCCGAAGACATCTCCCGCAATGAAATGTACGCCGCAGAGAAGCGCCGGCAGTTGTCGGGTAAAGAAGTCAGTTCCGCCGAGGAGTGGCTGCGCTCTCTCGATACCGAAGTTACAGTCGAGGAGTTGGGCGATGCGGATCGCGTCCGCGTGGTCCAGTTGATGAATAAAACCAACCAGATGAATCTATCGACACGAAGAGTGTCGGAACAGGAACTGCAGGCGTGGTTGCAAGCCGGCAACCGGAAGCTGTGGGCTTTCAGGGTCAAGGATAAGTTTGGTGACTCCGGACTGACCGGCATCCTCAGCTTGGATCTGGATTCTGACGTGGCGTATATCTCGGACTTTGTACTGAGCTGCCGCGTCATGGGCCGAAATGTGGAGAAGGCGATTGTTGCGTTCGCAGTCCAATGCTGCGCAGGCGCAGGCCTGAAGGAGTTGCGGGCCCAATATCTTCCAACCTCCAAGAACAAGCCTTGTTTAAAGTTCTGGATGTCCTCAGGCTTCTTGTTCGACGAAACCGCAAACCGATTTACCTGGTTTCTCAGCGAGCCTTACCCATTTCCGGATGGCATTAAGATTCACCATCCACACCATAAAGGAGCAGCTTCGCAGCACTCTCCCACCGGAATGTTGCGTACCGGTCAGGACGCATCCCTTCCGGTATTTACCGATTAACTCTGGCCTTATCGAACAGCTT
Organism: Terriglobales bacterium; assembly: GCA_035567135.1. Taxonomy (GTDB): domain Bacteria; phylum Acidobacteriota; class Terriglobia; order Terriglobales; family Acidobacteriaceae; genus JABDBE01. Next base: position 87,119 of record DATMQI010000112.1, on the reverse strand, counting down.
TAGACCCCTGCAACTGGCACGGTTGCCCTTCAATTCGCGCATAGTCGCCACAGGGTTAGAAACTTAGTTGCTTTTCTTCCCCCTTTCTGACTGATTTGGAGACAGACCTTGAAGCCGCAAATAACCACTTCGAACTCCCCTACTGACGGAATGGCATCGGTGCATCCGACCGAGATGCCATCCCATGCCTGGAACAATACCTTTCGTGACTATCCTCGCGAGTCGCTTGTGTCGGATTTGGTTAGCGAACAGGCAAGAGCAACACCGGACGCACTTGCCCTTAAATCGGATAGCCGGACCCTGACCTACCATCAACTCGAGTGCCGGGCGAATCAACTTGCCCAGAATCTACAGTCTCTCGGAGTAGGTCCGGAAGCGCTGGTAGGAATTTGCCTGCCGCGCTCGCCGGGAATGGTAGTCGCCGCGCTGGCCGTAATGAAGGCGGGCGGAGCCTACGTGCCTATGGATTCCGATTACCCGGTGCGCCGTTTGGAATTCATGCTGCGCGACACACAACTTCGCGTCCTCATCACAGACGCGCAGGTCGCGCGGACTTTGCCTGCCGGTGATTGGCAAGTCTTGATCATGGACGAGGGAGATGCGGACGTGGCCACTCCGCCGCGGAGCGCACCGGCTGTGTCTGTCAACGCCCAGAACCTTGCGTATGTGATTTATACGTCGGGATCGTCGGGTCAGCCTAAAGCTGTTCAGATCACCCACGCCGGACTGCTTAATTTGATCTACTGGCATCGCCGGGCTTTCTCGGTTACTGGAGCCGACCGAGCGAGTCAGGTCGCAAGCTTCGGTTTCGATGCAGCCGTTTGGGAAATCTGGCCCTACCTGACTGCCGGTGCCGCTGTCATCTTTGCGGATGATGCGACGCGCGGAGTCGCCAGAAACCTACGCGACTGGCTGCTGGCTCAAGGAATCACCATCGGATTCGTTCCTACCCCGATGGCGGAAAGTCTTCTGGGGTTAGACTGGCCGGCCCAGACATCACTTCGCGTGCTGCTGACTGGGGCTGACACGCTGCATCGGTATCCTGCGGGGAACTTGCCATTTTCCCTGATTAACAACTACGGTCCGACCGAATGCACTGTTGTTGCAACCTCCGGTCAGGTCTCGTCAGATAAGCGCCCGGATCGTCAGCCGACAATCGGACGTCCTATCGACAACGTGCAGACTTACATTTTGGATGATGATCTGCAGCAGGTCCCAGTTGGCGCCGTCGGGGAGTTATGCATTGGAGGCGCTGGTCTGGCGCGGGGATATTTGAATCGTCCGGAGCAAGACGCGGAGGCTTTTGTTCTCAATCCATTCAGCAGCTTGCCCAACGACCGTCTGTATCGTACCGGCGACTTAACGCGTTACCTGCCGGATGGGCAGATTGCTTTCCTCGGACGAAAGGATGAGCAAATCAAAATCCGCGGATATCGCATTGAGCCTAACGAAATCGTGAGTCTCTTGAACCAATATCCCGGAGTGCAAACCAGCGTGGTTGTGGCGCGAGCAGACAATGGCGCCGACAAACGGCTGGTGGCTTACCTGGTCAGCTCCGATCCTCAGCTCACCCGGGGCGCGCTTCAGGAACACCTGCGTGCCCAACTGCCCGACTACATGGTGCCGCCGGTTTTTGTGCGACTCGATTCCTTGCCCTTGAAATCCAGCGGCAAGGTTGACTACGCAGCGCTTCCAGCACCGACCCCGGTGGATACGATCGGGGACGAAGTTTATCTCTCTCCGCGCACGCCTGTGGAGCAACAAATCTCTTCCATTCTGGCTGAACTGCTTGGGTTGGAGAAGGTGGGCGTAAATGACAATTTCTTCTTTCTGGGTGGACATTCCTTGTTGGGCACGCAGTTGATTGCGCGAGTCCGAAATATTTTCGGCATCGAGCTTCCGCTGCGGATGGTCTTCGATTCGCCGACAGCAGCGGAACTGTCGTTCGAAATCGAACGCATCTTAACCACCGAAATTTCCGCGGACTGAAAGGCTGCTCGTCCCGCAGCATCGTCGAAATCGAATTCGCAAAACATGGCAGTCATCGCCAAACCGGAAGCTCCCTTGAGCCTGTACCACCTGCTCAGGCCGGAGGTCTTGGCCGATCCATACCCTCTTTATCGCCGCTTACGAACCGAGGATCCCGTGCTCTGGGATCCTTTTCTGCACGCCTGGGTAGTCACTCGGTATTGCGATGTGACCCAAGTACTGCTGGACTTTTCTGCTCTTCGCACTCCCACTCCAGAACAGCTCTCGCAAATGGGCTTGGCGGACTTGAGTCCAATTGCGAGCGTCATGGTTAAGCAGATGCTGTTCATGGATCCTCCCGCACATACCAGGCTGCGCGGCTTGTGTTCACAGGCATTTACGCCGCGCCGCGTGGATGCACTTCGGCAACACATTCAGGACATCGCCAACCAGTTGTTGGATTCCGTACTTCCTCTGGGTGAAATGGACGTAATTTCCGATTTCGCCGCGCCTCTGCCCGCCATCGTCACCGCAGAGCTGTTGGGAGTTCCTATTGCCCATCACGTCCAACTTAAGCGATGGTCCGCGGATTTCGCCGAGATGCTGGGTAACTTTCAGCACAACCCAAACCGCACCAAGCGAGTGCGGAGCAGCTTGGACGAAATGACTACCTATTTCCGGGAGGCGATTCGCGAGCAGCGCGTTCATCCCGTCGAGGGGCTGGTGTCTTCGCTCCTCACCGCTGAAATCGATGGTGACCGGCTCAGTGAAGAAGAAATCGTCGCAAGCCTGATCGTCACCATGGTGGGCGGGCAGGAAACCACGACCAACCTGATCGCCAACGGCATCTTGAGCCTGTTGCGGAATCCGGATGTGATGGAGGAACTCCGCAACGACCTCTCCTTGATTACCACGGCGGTGGAGGAATTGCTGCGCTACGAGAGTCCCAGTCAGCACACGGCGCGGCTGGCCACGGAAGATATCGAGCTTGGGGGAAAGAAAATCCAGAAGCGCCAGGCAGTAATCGCCGTCATGGGCGCTGCGAATCGTGACCCCGAACGCTTTCCGGATCCTGATCGTTTGGACATCCGCCGCAAAGAGAATCGTCATGTGGCGTTTGGATTCGGAGCTCATTTCTGTTTTGGAGCGCCGCTGGCGCGCATTGAAGGACAGATCGCGTTTTCAACGATTTTGCGACGGCTTCACAACTTGCAGTTGAAACCGGGGCCAATCACCTGGCGCGAGAATCTGGGATTGCGCGGCCTCACCGCCTTGCCGGTGTCCTTCCTTGGGAGTAAAGGCTAGTGACTGAACCGCAGATGTTTTCAAAAGAAGCGAGTGCGAACGCGGTGGGCGGACTCGAGGCGATGAAGGTTCCGGCGGATGGTGTGCCAACTGACCCCGTCCCCAAATCCAGCGTCCGGTTCCGTCAGGTCAGGTTTGACGACTATCGGCAGATTTCCGAACTGCAGGCTCGCTACGGCATGGAGACGGAGACGAGCGAAGCGTGGATCCATCTGTGGGCGGACAATCCTGCGTGCCAGAGTCTTCCGAATTGGCCCATCGGCTGGTTGCTGGAAAACGAAGATAACCGCGTGGTCGGCTATATTGGGAATCTTCCGCGTTGCTACCAGTTGGGCAGCCGCAATGTGATTGTTACATCCACTCGTGGCTTGGTAGTCGATGAACGTTATCGAAGCTACTCTGTACCGCTCTTAAGTTTGTTCTTCAACCAGAAACAAGTCGATCTATTTCTCGATACTACTGTCGGACCCGGTGCATTGAAGGCCCACGAAATCTTTCGTGCCCGGCGCGTGCCCGCGGGAATATGGGATCAAGCTTTCTTTTGGATCACAAACTACAAAGGCTTCAGTGCGAGTCTGCTGGCAAGAAAGGAAATGCGAGAAGCGAAAGGGCTGCTCCATTATCCTTTGTCGGCGGGCCTCTTTCTTCGCGACACTCTCGAAGGCCGGACGCTGAGAATACGCCGCAATGGTTTGGAACCCAGTTTCTGCACCAAACTTGACGAACGTTTTGAAGACTTCTGGCAAACGTTGCGTAAGAGTTCTCCGGACCGCCTTCTGGCCAATCGCTCCCAGCCGATGCTGGATTGGCATTTCAAGCACGCTTTGGCAGACGGCCGGGCCTGGGTGATGACCCTCAGCGAGGGCTCGAAATTATCTGCCTACGCGGTTTTCCTTCGCCAGGACAACCCGTTGTTTTCGCTGAAGCGAGTACGCCTGGTGGATTTTCAGGCACTCAACGGGCAGACGGAACTTCTCAGACCGTTACTTTGTCATGCCTTCGAACGCTGCCGGAGGGAGGGCATTCATATGTTGGAAGCCATGGGCTTTGCCCCGGAGAAGCAGCGTGTCATCGATAGTCTTTTGCCGCACAAGCGCGTTCTTTCATCTTGGCGCTATTTTTACAAGACCGCGAACCCCGAGTTGGCCGAGATCCTGAAAAATCCAGAAGTTTGGGATCCCTCATGTTTCGACGGTGACGCAAGCCTCTAAAATCCAGTGAAGATTTTGTACTCGACTCAGCAGTGCCCCGAAGTAGCGCGAGTGGGTTGGAACTGACTCACGGCGACTCCCCCAAGATGGGCAACATAGCACAAGTTAAGGAACCTACCACGGCGTCGACTGCCAAACTGGCGGTTACGAACGCGGTCACGCGTCGAGCCAACGGCGATACGGCACCCCTGTCGTTCGCGCAGCAACAGATTTGGCTGCACACGCAGATGGTTCCCGGCATCCCGGTTTACAACGAACCGGTGACCATCCATCGTCAGGGGACGTTGGATGTACATGCCCTGGAACTCGCCCTGACCGAAATCGTACGGCGGCACCAGGCCTGGCGGACTACCGTTACTCTGGCCGAAGCCGAACCCGTCCAGTTGATCGGCCCACCGGCTCCGGTGGCCGTACCTTTTGTCGACCTGAGTCAACTCCCAGCCGCGGAACGAGAATCAGAAGCACATCGCTTGGCGGTCGAAGACGCGATGCGTCCCTTTGATTTGTCCCGGTGGCCGCTGTTCCGCGTTTTATTGGTCCGGCTCAGCGACGTTGAACATCGTCTGTTCTTAACCCTTCATCACATTATTTTCGACGGCTACTCGATTTACCGGGTACTTCTGCCCGAGTTGGCTGCTCTGTACACGGCCTTTTCTAGAGGAGAAGCGTCACCTCTGCCCGAGTTGCCAATCCAGTATTCGGACTACGCCATCTGGGAGCGGGAATGGCTTCCTCGCGGCGGACGGCTATCTTCCCAATTGGCATACTGGCGGGAGCGGCTTAGTGCGAATCCTTCTGCTCTGCAGCTGCCCTACGACCATCTCCGTCCCGCAATCCAGAGTTTCCGCGGTGCAATTCACCCCGTCTCCCTGTCCAAAAACCTGGCTGACGCCTTGAAGGTATTGAGTCGGCAAGAAGGCGCATCCTTGTTTATGACGCTGCTGACTGGCTTTGCCGCGCTCCTGCATCGCTATTCTGCGCGCGATGACGTGGCCATTGGAACGGTGAGCTCCGGACGCAAGCGCTCCGAGTTGGAAGGCCTTTTGGGATACTTTATGAATCCGGTCGTTCTGCAAAACGACTTGGCGGGTGATCCCACCTTCCGCGAATTGCTGCGCCGCACGCGCAACGTGACCCTGGATGCTTTATCGAATGACGATGCTCCGTTTACCCAGGTGGTGAACGCCGTACGCCCGAATCGTAGCTTGAGCTTCAATCCACTGTTCCAGGTGTTATTGACCCTGGAACCACCGATGCCTCAGTCGCACGATGGTTGGAGTGTGGCTCTCACCCAGTCGGAGGTTGACACCGGAATTTCCAAGTTTGATTTGTGCCTCGAACTGGATGACCGTCCCTCCGGCATCGTGGGGCGCTTCAAGTACAGCACTGATCTATTTGAACCTGAAACGGTCGCTCGCATGGCGGAGCATATTACGTTGCTCATGGAGAGTGCCTGCGCGAATCCGGACCAGCATGTCTCCGCTCTGCCAATCCTTTCGGCGCAGGAGCGCCAGCAGCTCTGCGTAGACTGGAATGCCACTAGCGCCACATTTCCAGCACATCTTCGCCTGCACGACTTGTCCGTAGATCAGGTCAAACGGGCTCCTGATGCCGAGGCTGTCGTCGATGGCCGCGGACAGTTGACCTATGCTGAGCTCGACCGCAGAAGCAATCAATTGGCGGCGTACCTTCAACAGCACGGCGTTGGTCCTGAGATCCCGGTTGGGCTGTTCGTCGAGCCCTCATCCGAAATGATTGTCGGGATTCTGGCGGTGCTGAAATCCGGCGGGGCATGCGTACCGTTGGATCCCACGTATCCCGCCGAACGGCTGCAACATGTCTTTGCCGACACTCAGCTTCATGTGCTCCTGACCCAGCAACATCTGAAAGCAGAGTTGCCCGTTGCGGACGACGTCGAAGTTCTGTGTTTGGACTCGGAATGGGCGCGTGTGGAAGGGGAAAGCACGACACCGGTGTCCAGTCAAGCTGGACCCGAGAACTTAGCCTATGTGATCTACACCTCGGGCTCAACCGGCAAACCGAAAGGAGTCCAGATTACGCATCGTAATCTGGTTCACTCCACCTACGCCCGCTCAATTTACTACGGGCCGGATGCCGGACGCTTCCTTTTACTCTCGTCATTTGCCTTTGACAGTTCGCTCGTAGGTATTTTTGGCACTTTGTGCCGCGGCGGATCTCTGGTCCTAACTCCAGGGCCGCTTCAGGGGAATTTGACGCGACTTGCGCCGCTGATTGCGCAGCACCGCGTTTCGCATCTTTTGTGCGTTCCGTCCCTGTACAGCCTGCTATTGGATCAGGCAAAGCCGGAAGAATTGGCGTCCTTAAAGGTGACAATTGTTGCCGGAGAAAGCTGTCCTGCCGAGCTCGTCGCGCGTCATCATCGGCTGCTACCTGCCGCCACCCTGTACAACGAATACGGTCCCACGGAAGCCAGCGTGTGGAGTACGGTGCACAGGTGCGAAGCGGGTCAGCCGTCGAGGCTGGTTCCGATCGGTCGTCCGATTCCAAACGCTCAAGTGTATGTGCTCGACGTTCACTTGAACCTTTTGCCAGTCGGTGTGCCGGGCGAGCTTTACGTCGGTGGACCTGGCGTCGCACGTGGATATCTGAACCGCCCTGCGGAAACCGCGGAAAGATTCATAGCCGATCCATTTCAGCGAACTCCTGGTGCTCGGCTTTATAAGACTGGAGACTTGGTCCGCTGGCTGCCGGATGGCACTCTGGAACTCCTTGGAAGGCTCGATCATCAGGTAAAGATTCGCGGCTTTCGAATCGAACTGGAGGAAATTGAAGCGGTAATTTCTGACTATCCGGAAGTGCGGCAAGTGGCGGTGGCGCTGCGTGAAGGCAAGGAAGGTGAACCCGGCCTGGTTGCTTTCGTTGTGCCACTCAATGCGACGCAATTTGATTCGGACAAGCTACGCAGCTTTTTAAGCAAGAGGCTCCCGGAGCCCATGGTGCCGTCGGCATTTGTAACCATGGAAACCTTGCCCTTGATGCCGAACGGCAAACTGGATCGCCAGGCTCTCACAGCGGAACAGACGGTCTCCGCAACAACATTTGTTCCCCCAGAGAATGCCCTGCAGTCCGAACTGGTGGAAGTTTGGAAGGCGGTTCTTGGCAAGCAAGAGATCGGCATCACCGACAATTTCTTCGATTTGGGTGGCAACTCGCTGTTGGTCGCCAAGCTCTTGCTCCGGATTGAGCAACGATTGGGGAAGGCACTCACGCTGGCCAACATATTCCAAGCGCCTACGATTCGGCAATTGGCGGGGCTAGTAGGCGGACAGGAAATACCCCTTCATCATCCCGCGGTGGTTCCAATTCAGCCGGAAGGTTCCAAGCCGCCGCTGTTTTGGGTTCGGGGTGGGCCACTCTTCCTTCCATTGGCTCACCGCTTGGGCACGGATCGTCCGCTCTTGGGACTCCATCTCCCGGCATCTGAGGCTGCGCGTTTGCAGGTTCCGTATAAGCTCGAAGACATTGCCGGAGCCCTGCTCCGCTGCATGCGGGAAGTGCAACCCAAAGGGCCCTACTTTATCGCCGGCTTGTGCGTAAATGGGGTCATCGCCTACGAGATTGCCAGACAACTGATCGAGCAAGGAGAAGAAATTGCGCTCCTGGTGGTCTTCGACGCGCAAAATCCCGCTTATTACGAGGACTTCTCGCAGGAAAGCCGGAGCGAGTTGTTGCGCAGAAGGGTCGGATTCCAGTTTTCCAATCTTCGCCGCAGCGGCTTGCCGGGACTTGCCGATTTCCTCACCGATCGAGTCATTGGCGTTCGCCGTCGTCTCAGTGTGCGCTACTGGCGCGCTTTGCATGCCTTCCACCGCCGTGTAAGCATCGAGCGACTCGAAGATCTGGAGCACATCGTGCATCCGGCTTCATTTGTCTATCGCCCGAAGCCGTATCCGGGACGCGTGGTGTTCTTCCAATCCACTGACTGGCCCAAAGGCCGCTATTGGGATTTTCATGCCAGCTGGAATGGAATGATTGGCGGAGATTTGGAACTTCATAAAATTCGGGGCGGACACGAGTCCATGTTCCATGAGGAGAATGTCGACTTGCTGGCCGACAAGCTGCGAGTCTGTTTGAAAGACGCCGAAATGGACAAGGAGTTGTCCCGATCGGCAAAAAGAGGTTCTAAGTCCGCTGCACCGCAGCTGCGCGAACTCACATTCGAGGACTATCCCCAAATTGCAGCCCTGGAATCCCGTTACGGGCTCCAGCCCAAGAAATATGAAGAATGGGTCGATTTGTGGAACCGCAACCCGGCTTATCAACGAACATCGCGATGGCCGATCGGTTGGGTATGCGAGAATGCCGACCAGGAAATCGTCGGATCAATTGCGAACATTCCCCTGCTATACGAGTTCGACGATGAACCGCTGCTGGTCGCCACCAGCCGCTCTCTGGTCGTCGATTCCCGTTATCGTCCTTACTCTTTCGCTCTGCTCGGCGAGTTTTTCAACCAGCCGAATGTTGACCTGTTTCTGAATACTACGGTCAACGCCAAAGCGTCGAAGCTGCAAGAGATGTTCCAATGCTTGCGAGTTCCGGCAGGCGCCTGGGACCGGTCCTCATTCTGGATTACCAACTATCGCGCTTTCACCATGAGTTTTCTTCACAAGAGGGAGTTCCCAGGTGCGCCGGGCTTGAGTTACCCGCTCTCCGCCGGACTGTTCCTTCGAGACGCTCTCACCGGACGGGCCCTGCATTCCAGACGAAACGGAGTCGAGGTTCGTTTCTCCAAGCACTTTGACGAGAGCTTTGAGCAATTCTGGAGCCGCGTTCGAAAGAGTTCGTCCGGTTTGCGGGCTTGCCGCTCGCGCGAGGTGCTGGAGTGGCACTTTGGAAATGCTCTCAAGAAAAACAATGCGTGGGTGCTGAGCGTGAATAACGGGGATGACCTTGCCGCATACGGAATCGTATGCCGGCAGGACAATCCCGGGCTGGGGCTGAAGCGCATGCGCCTTGTCGATCTGCAGGCAGAGCCGGGCAAGAGCGAATTGCTCAGACCCATTCTGTACCAGGCATTGCGCAGGTGCCACGACGAGGGCATCTATATTCTCGAAGCCGTCGGCTTCAGCTCTGAGAAACAGCGGATCATTGAAAGTATGAATCCGCATCATCGGGAACTTGCCTCCTGGCGATATTTTTATCGGACAAATAACCAGCGCTTGGCGGCTCGTCTAGAGAGACCTGAGCCCTGGGATCCGAGTTTCTTCGACGGCGACTCCAGCCTGTAAGTCCGGGCAGGACGCAGGCAACATTTTAGATAGAGTTGCAATCTCAAAAAAAACTTGAGGCACAAATGCCCGAACTCGTGATGCCATCTGTGGAAACCGCTCGGCTAAACGCCGAGGAGCCAGCGATAATTGCCGATGGGCCGTTGTTCGTGGTGGGAATCTGGCGATCTGGAACATCATTGTTATACGCTTTGTTGAATCAGCATCCACAAATTGCCTTAACGTACGAAGACGACCTTGTTTTCTTGCGCCCTTTGTTTTGGGTGCGGCGTAAGACATCCAACTGGCTTACCAAGTGGGACTTTTTTAATGGCGCAATTACACGCCACAAAATCGATAGCAGCCACATCCCTGAAAATATCCACGACCTGAAGGGCGCGTTAGAAGCAGTGCAGCGGGAATACTGCGAGCAAAAAAAAGGCGCGACCATCTGGGGCGGCAAATCTCCCACCTACTTCGATCTGCTGTCTCATCTCGCCGGTACTTTTCCGAACGCAAGATTCATCATCATTTGGCGAGACTTAACCAGCATCTGTCAAAGTATCGCGAAGGCCGGCGAGGAACGGACGTTTTTCAGCCGCAAGGGAATCACTCTTCGCGCCCTGCTGGGATATCGGAAGTTGAAACGTGAGTGCGACTGGCTGCTGCGACACCGATTTCCAGTTCACCAAGTTCACTACGAAGAGCTCGTTAGCGAACCAACCGCGGTCATGAAAGGCGTTTGCGACTTCTTGCGGATTCCTTTTGATTCGAGGATGACGATACTCGATGGGGCCGATCGAAGTGCGATCGACGAAGCGGGTCACCATTCATTAGTAAAGAGCAAAGAGATTCACGGGTTCCGACGAAATTCGGAGAGCCTCTCGCCAGTAATGAAGGCTAAGATTGCACGCTACATTTCTCTGTGGCGCGAACAGGAGAATGGAGGCTGGCCAGTGTATCCGGTATCGCTCGAAGGAAGCGTAGAAACGCCTTCGATACCAGAGCGAGCCTGGGACGGGATCAAGTATCGTATTCTCAGCGTGTGGTACTTCATCATTCCACTTACGTACTCATTTGTCCCGCTTCCGGTGTGGGAAAGTTATCGCAGGCTTACCAACCGATCGTTCTCGTGGCAAAAAAAGAAGACCTCGCCGGCCGAGTCGTCGCTGCATCGCTAACGTTGTTAACAATCGTTCACCTATAGGTTCGAGTTCCGCTGAAATAATTGCGGAACACACTCCGACTCACGAAGGAAGGTCAGGTCCACCGAATGTCCACGCCTCTGCTCCTTAGGCTCACCAGCCCAGTCCACGCTCGGTTGCGCGCCAGCCGTTCTCAGACGGCGGTTGAGATCATGCAGCCGGACAGTTCGATGTCACTGCTCGATGTTGGCGGCTCACCCGGAATTGCGGGCGAATGGAATCGCCTTCGCGAGCGGTTTCACACCGTCGTGGTGGTGAATTGCGATCCCGACTGTAACACTCGCGAGAAACCTGCAGCCAACGTCACTGTGGAAGTCGCAGACGGATGTTCCTTGCCATATCCGGATCGCAGCTTTGACTGGGTCTTCTCCAATGCGGTGCTGGAGCATGTTGGCGACCTCGCGAAGCAGCAGCAATTCGCCAAGGAAATGCAGCGTGTCGCGCGTGTCGGCTACTTTCTGTCCACACCGAACAAGCATTTCTTTCTCGACCCCCACACCTATTTGCCGTTCTACCATCTACTGCCGAAGCGGATGCAGGAAATCGCAATTCATCTTTCTTTCGGACACATGCGGAGTTGGGAGCCACTCCGGCTAGTATCTGCTCGCGAACTGCAACAAATGTTGCCCGGGGCTCACGTCGAGGCGGCTGGACCTTTCGGGCTCAATCTCATTGCTTATGCCCGCTCCTGATCCCCCGACTGCTGAAAGACGAATGCAAACGATGAGACCTTTGCTCAGGTTCGTTTTGATTCTCGCGCTCGCAATCCCTTGCCTCTCCCAAGGTCCAATAACACCCACATTCTTCGGCATGCACTTCAACCGCATGGCCTCGATTAACTCGAATGTACCGGTCGGCAGTATTCGTTTGTGGGGGACGGCGACGGGTTGGGCGCATTTGTGCCCGACCGGCCCGAATTGCAATTGGAAGCGTTTGGATGACTGGCTCGCGACCGCCAAGCGGAACGGAATTGACGATGTGGTTTACACCTTTGGCAAGACGCCAGTATGGGCTTCCTCGGGACCTCACGCGGACTGCGAATGCAGTCCCCCGCGCGACCTATCCGCGGATGGTGGCGGCTCCGACGAACTATGGAAGGCCTTTGTCCGATCCATCGTGACCCACAACCTGCATCTGGGTTCCGGCTATGCCAAGATTAAATATTGGGGCGTTTGGAACGAGCCCGGTGGCTTTAATTTCTGGAATGGCAAAGATGCGCAGATGGTGCGCATGGAGAAAGATGCCGCCGCAGTCATTAAAGAGGTAGATCCCAGCGCTCTGGTGCTGACCCCGGAAGCTGGAGCCGGTCCCTATTTCGACCATTACTTCGCAGCCGGCGGCGGGCAGTATGCTGACATCATTGCATGGCATGGTTACTCTCCTGCTGTTCTCCCCGGCGGACATCCCATTCCCGAGGGCGCGGTTCTCGAGAGTTTCGACAAAATTAAAGAGAAGGTCGCCCGTTATCCAGCGCTCGCGTCCAAGCCTATCTGGAACACCGAGGGCAGTTGGTCCAGAACCGATTACGCGAATTGGCAGGGCTTTGATCAGGCGGCCGCCTTCGTGGTTCGTTACTATGTGCTCCAGGCCTCAGCCGGCGTAGGGCGGGTTTATTGGTACATGTATGACGGAAATCCACGAACCTGCTGCGGTTCCATGTGGCATGAGTCGACTGGTGAATTGCCGGCAGGAGCCGCTTATCGAGAAGTCCACAAATGGCTGCTCGGGCACACCGTCTCCGGGTGCGCAGCGAAAAATCACATCTGGACGTGCAAAATTGAAGGGCCGGTTTACAACGGCAAAATCGTTTGGGACGACGAGTACGAAAAAACCTCGAGCTTTGACGCGACCGGCTTCAAAAGTTATCGGGATATCTCCGGAGCCTCCACTCCGCTGGCTGCGAAAACTGCCTCAGTGACCATCGGCAATAAACCGATCATGCTGGAAACCGCCGGTAAGTAGCAGCTCGCGACGATCGAAGCGAGTCCTCCGCAAATTTGACCAGCGATGATGAACCGTAGTACTCATCACCTTACCCACCTGCGTGTTTTTGCTACCGCGCCCCAATCGAGCGCTGTGGAACGCAAGTCCTACTTGCAAAATATCGTCGATGTAGCTCGCTGGAGCGAGGAAGCGGGATGCGAAGGAATTCTCATCTACACCGACAACTCGCTGGTCGATCCCTGGCTAGTAGCGCAAATCATCATTCAGAACACGCAGAGATTGTGCCCATTGGTTGCGGTACAACCGGCCTACCTGCATCCGTACGCGGTAGCCAAGATGGTGAGCTCTCTGGGCCACCTCTACGGCCGCCGCGTATATCTGAACATGGTAGCCGGCGGATTCAAGAACGACCTGGCTGCGCTCAATGACAACACCCCACACGACAAGCGCTACGCCCGTGTCGTCGAATATACAACCATTATTCAGGAATTGCTAAAAGGTGATGCGCAGGTGAGCTACCACGGCGAATTCTATGTGGTAGACAAACTTCGGTTGACTCCTCCCCTGGATCCTGAATTGATGCCGGGAGTCTTCGTTTCAGGTTCTTCCGAGGCAGGTTTGACGGCCGCGGCTGCCCTCGGCGCTCTTGCGGTCAAATATCCCCAACCGGCGGCCTGTGAACCGGATAATCGTCAGTCCGGGATGAAATCAGGCATGCGGGTCGGCGTTATCGCTCGCGAATCAGAAGAGCAAGCATGGACTGTCGCCGAAGCACGGTTTCCGGCCGATCGCAAAGGGCAACTGACCCACCAGCTAGCCATGAAAACCTCAGACTCGGCATGGCACAAACAACTTTCTCAGATGGCTGTCGAAACCAAGACCAACAACAGCGCGTACTGGTTGTGGCCATTTGAAAACTACAAAACTTTCTGTCCTTACCTGGTTGGAAGCTACGACCGCGTTGCGTCAGAGCTGGCGAAATACATCGAACGCGGGTTTCTGACCTTTATTCTCGATATCCCTCCGACCCGAGAAGAGCTGGAACACATCGGCGTCGTCTTCTCTCAAGCTTCGCAGTTAGCAGCGAAATGACAGACCTGTTGCAGAATTCGGTTTCGATCCAGGCTCAGCGCCGCCCCGACGCGGTAGCTCTCGTGATGCAGGGACGCACCCTGACCTATGGGCAATTGGACGAAATAACCAACCGGCTCGCACGCCTTCTCAAGGCGGCCGGTTGCCGCAAAGGTGATCGCGTATGCTTTGCGCTCCCCAAGAGTCCCGAGGCCATTATCGCGATCCTCGGCATCTTGAAGGCCGATTGCATTCACGTCCCGATCGATACTGCAAGCCCGGCTCCTCGCGTTGCCAAGGTGATCAGATCGAGCGAGCCTCGTTACATCCTGGGCGCAGGAGCCTCGGTCAATTTGCTGGAAGATTTATTCTCCCAGGATGAATTCCGGAATTCGATTGGTGTGGGCTGGATGGAAGCGTCGCCGGACTGCCGAAATTTTGTGCCGCGGTTTGTCGGGAAAGATATCAGCAACTTTTCAAGTGAGCCGCTACCTTACGAGAATGGCTCGCACGATGCTGCTCATCTTTTATTCACTTCAGGATCGACCGGCGAACCAAAGGGCGTTGTCATCACGCATGCCAACGTAAACCACTTCGTGCGGTGGGCCACTCGTTACTTCGGAATGGGGTCAGATGATCGCATTTCAGGTCATCCCCCTCTGCACTTTGATCTGTCGACCTTTGACATTTTCGGTGCCTTCGCCGTTGGTGCCCAGCTCCATCTGGTTCCTCCGGAATTGAGTTTGCTGCCCAATAAGCTGGCCGACTTCATACGCGATTCGAAGCTGACCCAGTGGTTCTCTGTTCCCTCCGTGCTGAACTACATGGCAAGGTTCGATGTGGTGGAGTTCAATGATTTTCCCGCGCTGAAACGTCTGCTCTGGTGCGGTGAGGTACTGCCCACTCCGGCTTTGATGTACTGGATGCAGCGTCTTCCACGAGTTAGTTTTACCAATCTCTACGGGCCCACGGAAACCACCATTGCCAGCAGTTATCACACGGTTCCGGGATGTCCAACCGACAGCCGTCAGCCGATTCCTATTGGAATTGGTTGCGACGGAGAAGAGTTGCTTGTGCTGGACGCCGAGCTGCGCCCGGTTCCGCAGGGTGAAGTCGGCGATCTTTATATTCGAGGTGTAGGTCTAAGTCCTGGCTATTGGCGTGATGTCGAAAAGACGAGTGCAGCTTTTCTTTCTTACGGGTCTAACGACCGGATCTATCGCACCGGTGATCGCGCGCGCATCGGGGAGGATGGCCTGGTTTATTTCGTGGGCCGCGCTGATACACAGATTAAGAGCCGTGGCTATCGCATCGAGCTAGGTGAAATTGAAGCTGCCCTGAATACCTTCAAAGAGCTCAAAGAATGTGCCGCAGTGGCCATTCCAACCGAAAGTTTCGAGGGCAACCTTATCGCCTGCGCCTACGTTCTGCAGGAGCACTGCCAAATGAGCGAGTTGGAGATAGGGAACAGGCTGGGCAAACTGCTGCCTTCCTATATGTTGCCCTCGCGTTGGCTGCGATGTATGCAACTGCCTAAAAACGCGAGCGGAAAAATTGATCGTCCCGAAATCGTAAGAGCGTTTGCGCCAGGAGATAAAATCAAGTGGAGCGTCAAGCGCGGGCCCGCGTTGTTTGTCAACAACAGCGAGGCTGACTCGGATGCAGTAGCCTGTAAACAACCTTGGCTCGCTTGGACTGTCAGCGCCCAAGAGTAATGAGAGTAGTTCTCGCAGCTGAAGAATCTGCCGGCGCGCAAATGTTGCGCGCGCTGGCACAGAGTGAGCATCAGGTTGTTGCGGTCCTTACAGAGCCTCCGAAGCCGGGCACAAGCCGAGTCAACTTGTGGAACTCTGCGCAGGCTCTTGGCTTTGAAACTTTACCTGCAAACCTGGTAAGAAATTCCAGTTTGTCCGAGCGGTTGCGATCCGAGGCGGTGGACATTTTCCTGAATGTTCATTCCCTCTACGTCATTCACGATGACGTGTTGGCTGCACCGAAGCTGGGTGCCTTCAACCTTCACCCTGGACCTTTGCCGCGCTACGCGGGGTTGAATGTTGTGAGTTGGGCGATTTTCCGGGGTGAGCAAAACCACGGCGTCACGGTCCATCGCATCGTGCCTAAGATCGACGCTGGCCCGATTGTCTATCGATCCTCCTTTCCCATCGAGGACGTGGATACCGCGCTTTCCCTGAGCTTCAAGTGCGTTCGAGAAGGTATTCCGCTCCTGCTGCGTTTACTTGAAGTGGCCGCGGCTGGCGAGAGCATCCCGTCGGTAAACCAGGATCTGGCAAGCCGGCAATACTTTGGTCGAGAGGTGCCGGAACGGGGTCGCATGTGCTGGGAATGGCCCGCATCCAAGGTAATCAATTTCGTTCGTGCCTGTGATTACCTGCCCTTCGACTCGCCTTGGGGGCATCCTCGGACCCGGTTAGGTGTGCAAGAAGTTGCGGTAGTGAAGGCGCTTAAGACTGGCATTGACTGCCATGTCTCACCCGGAACGGTCGGGGAGGTAACAGATTCCGGTGCTGCAGTGGCTTGCGGGGACCAGTGGATTTTGGCGACGAAATTGCGACTCAGTGACAGATGTGTTCCAGCCCAAGGCCTGCTGAAGCCGGGGGATCGGCTCGTCGAAGTAGAAGTTTGCTAGGAGGTAGAGGAGTTACTGACATGAGAGACCCCGATCAGAAGAGGATTCAAACTCGGCTGTCAATCCTGTTTTCGGAGGTTCTGCACGTAGAGGTTCCCTCGGTAGATACCGATCTGTTTAATACGGGAATTCTGGATTCGCAGAGATTTGTGGAGTTGCTTTTATTCATCGAGCAAAACTTTGACACCCATATCGATATACAAGACTTCGAGATCGAAAACTTCCGCTGCATCGAGAAAATTGCCACTCTTATACGGCAACGTACCCAAATTGGCAAGCAGGATACCCAGTTTACCAAGGCCGATGGGGTTTTTTCCGATTGAAGGTTTCCACCATCATAATTAATGCTCGAACTCAGACTCTTATTTCGTCCTGCAGAGGAGAAACACTGTTATGGCTGGCGATGACCCGGTACAGTGCCTAGTCGACCAGATGCTGAGGGAAGGCCGAACCGTGCGCGTGCTTGAAGCTGGCGCGGGATCGCGAAGTCATATTCGACTCGGTCCCAATACCCAACTCGTCGGCATCGACATCTGCCAGGAACAGCTCGACAATAATCCGGACCTGCACGAAAAGATCCTGGGCGACATTCAGACTTTCCCTTTACAACCCTCTTCTTTTGACATTATTTTTTGCTGGGACGTTCTGGAACATCTCGAGCATCCTGACCGAGCGATGGAGAATTTCTTGCGTGCGATCCGCGAGGGCGGCATCATCGTCGTGGGCGCCCCCGTGGTCAACTCCATCAAGGGCATGGTCACGAAATATACGCCTCATTGGTTTCATGTGTTGGTGTATCGTCGCATCCTGGGCAACAAGAATGCGGGCAAGCCCGGGCATGTTCCGTTTCCCACATTTTTGAAGTATTCCATGTCCCCCCGTTCGCTGGAGCGTTTTGCACAACAAAACCAATTGACGCTGGAATACCTCGAACTGTACGAAGAAAAGGTGCAGGTCCGAGTTAAAAAGAAGCACTGGATCTTCAATTTTGCATACACCGTCCTGGGACCGCTGCTCAAGCTTGCGAGTTTTGGATACATTGATCCAGACATCACCGACTTCACGATGGTGCTGCGGAAACCCTCGAATAAGACGTTAAGTGCGGCCCGGTCCGCAGAGATGGTTCCGCAAGCGTGAGTTTTGGATCTTAGGTCCAAGGTGTTAGTACTCAGTTCTAGAAACTAGACAGAGTCTTATCCCTCCGCGACAAAGGGCCGTCCCGCAGCGGGCGATTCATTGTTCTGCTGTTGGACCCGTGCTCGACGGGAGGCCAGACTGGAGTGAACGTCAATGATCAAGAGGTTGCTAACTTTCCTGTTGTTGACCGCAAGCTGTGTTGCTCAAGCCAATCCCATTAAGCACATTGTCTACATTGTTAAGGAGAATCGCAGCTTCGACTCCTACTTTGGCCAGTTCCCCGGCGCGGATGGCGCGACCAAAGGGATGGTTTCAAATGGAAACATCATTCCCCTCGCACCTCTCTCCGATCAGACGGTTCATGATCTCGGACACGACTGGTGGTCGGCCCTCGAAGTCGACTCCGACGGCAAAATGGATTTGTTTGACCTCAATTACCAGGGGAATGTTCAAGGCGACTACTTGGCATATTCTCAGTTCAGTCAAAAAGACATTCCCAACTACTGGGCATACGCGCAGAGTTTTGAGTTGGCGGACAAGGTATTTTCTTCTACCGATGGACCCAGTTTGCCCAGTCACCTATACGCCATCGCAGCGCAGGCGGGTAACATCATCAGCACTCCTCAGGGGCACAAACAAAGTAACTCATGGGGCTGCGACAACACTAAGAATCTGCAAGTGCAATTTCTGCAAAGTGACGGGACGATCACCTTGGGCCCTCCCTGTGTTGACATGGAAACCTTGGGGGATATCCTCGACGCCGCCGGTATCGATTGGAAGTACTACGCCGTGCCCGCGGGGATCCCGGGTTATCAATGGAACGTCTACAATAACGTTCCTCATATCCGCTACGGTCCGGATTGGGCTACTCACATTGAAGACGAAACCAACTTCGAGAACGATGCCTTGAATGGAAAGCTGCCACCAGTGTCGTGGCTGGTAGCCCGTAACGGACAAACCGAGCATCCCCCCAGCAGTGAGTGCAACGGGGAAAATTGGACCGTGCAGAAGATTAACGCAATCATGAACGGACCGGACTGGAGTTCAACCGCAATTTTCCTGACCTGGGATGATTTCGGTGGGTTCTACGACCACGTTCAACCTCCCAAGCTGGACCGTTTCGGTTTAGGGCCACGGGTGCCGTTTATCATTATTTCTCCTTACGCGAAGGGGAAGACGGTGGATCACACCCAGTACGAATTCTCCAGTGTCTTGCGCTTTATTGAAGACACTTTTAACCTGCCGTCGCTGACGAATCGCGATGCAGAAGCAAACAACATGTTCGATGCGTTTGATTTTTCGCAGACTCCGTTGCCGCCCCTGGTGCTCCCTCAACGCCAATGCCCCTTTACCGTTCAGGCGACCACCTTCGGCGAACAACTCACCGGAACCGCAATTACCAATAGCGTGCCGCTCTTTAATTCGGGAACCACCGCCGTTAAAATCAAGTCCGCAGTCATAAGCGGCAGTTCGGATTTTACGGTTTCTGGGTGCAGAGGCTTCATCCAACCCGGCAATTCTTGCGGAATCAAGGTCAAGTACCTGCCGACCCAGCTAGGTCCGGAGAGTGCCACGCTTACCCTGACCGACAATTTTCCAGATAGCCCACAAAAAATTGCTCTGTCTGGAATAGGATCGGCACTTTCCGGCCCGCAGCTTAAAGTCGATTCGGTGTTCGGACAACTCGGAATGCTGTTGTTTAGAAATACCCAGATAGGTCATAGCGCAAAGGCCAACTTTAATGTGACCAATAACGGGACCACCGCGGTCACAATAAGCTCAATTGTTCTTTTTGGATCAGACTATCAACAGACCAGCAACTGCGTTGGACAACTGGCACCGAAGGCCAGTTGTCAGTTTACGGTGACCTTCACGCCTCAGGTTGACGGCCCACGTTGGGGGCAAATCACGATCGCTGACAGCGATGCGGGCACTCCACACGTGGCTCGATTGGTCGGTAGTGGTGTCACCACAGCGGCCGAGGAGACTGCGGTAGCTCCCACTAAAGAATTGCCGACTCACATCGACCCAGGGAATGAAAATCAAATTGACGATGATGACGATTAATTTCTCTCCCAGCACGACGACTATTTATAGAAAGAGGAAGAATGGAACTGCGAATTGAATCTACGCCGTTGGAGGGCGTTTGTGTTCTGGCGCCACAGGTGTTCCAGGACGAGCGCGGATTTTTCACGGAAGTTTTTCGCGCTGACCAGTTTAAAGCCCTGGGTCTGCCCTATGAATTCTTGCAAGACAACCATTCCGGCTCAGTGCGCGGTGTGCTGCGCGGCCTGCATTTTCAGTGGGAGCCTCCCATGGGAAAGTTGATGCGGGTAACGCGAGGCACGGCCTTCCTTATAGCCGTAGACATCCGCAAAGGGTCGCCGACGCTCGGCAAGTGGTTTGGGGCGGAGATTTCCGCCGAGAGCCGCAAACAGATTTGGGCGCCTGCGGGTTTTGCCCGCGGATTCTGCGTGCTCTCCGATTATGCCGAGATTCAGTACAAGTGCACCGGCATTTACAATAACAAGGGCGAATCCGGCATCCGCTGGGACGATCCTGAGATTGGCATCCAGTGGCCGCTGCGTGATGTTCAGCTTTCCGACAAGGATCGCAAGGCGCAGACTTTGAAAGAATGGCTGGCGCGGCCAGAGTCCGAGCAGTTCCAGTATTCCGAAGATCGAACCATGGTGGGGAGATAACAGCGAATGAAGATTCTAATCGCAGGTGGCGCAGGCTATGTCGGTTCGGTGTTGGTTCCAAAACTGCTTGATCGCGGCTACGAGGTCGATGTGCTGGACCTTTTCTGGTTCGGCAACCATCTACCCTCCGAAACCGGAATCATTCACAAAGACATTTTTGATATCACCGTGCCAGATCTCGAGCAGTACCAGCAGGTAGTATTCTTGGCGGGTTTGTCGAACGATCCCATGGCCGAGTACTCACCTAGCGAGAATTTCATCTTCAACGCCGCCGCACCGGCATATTTGGCGTATGTCGCGAAAAAAGCCAAAGTGAAACGCTACGTGTATGCCAGCTCTTGCTCGGTGTACGGCTACACCGTCAATGAATTGTTCGACGAGACCCGTCCGGTTTCCTCCTTTTATCCGTACGGAATCTCCAAGCTGCAGGGCGAACAGGCGGCCATGAATCTTATGGACGACGAGTTCTCCGTGATCTCTCTCCGCAAGGGAACCATTTCCGGCTACAGCCCGCGCATGCGCTTGGACTTGATTATCAACACCATGTTCAAGAATGGCGTGCGCAACCGCGAAATTACGGTGAACAACCCTTCGATCTGGCGTCCCATCATGAGTATCGAAGACGCCACCAACGCCTACGTTCGTGCCATCGAAGCCAGTCAGAAGATCTCAGGCATTTTCAATATCGCTTCGGGAAACTACACGGTCGGTGAAGTCGGCGATCTGGTCAAAATGGCGATCGAAGAGGAACTCGGCATTCGGGTTCATCTGGCCATCAATCACAAAACCGATTTCCGCAATTACAAAGTCAGCATCGAGAAAGCGGAGAATGTTCTCAGCTTCCATCCCAACCACAATGTCAAAGCCATCGTGAAAAATCTCATCGAGCACATGGACGAATTCAAGGACTGGGACAATCCCCAGTACTACAACATTGAAACTTTGAAGCTGCTGTCGGCAAACAACGGTTTGCGCGCACTCGCTGAGGTGTCCCGATGAAGGTGCTGCTCATCGGCGCCAACGGGCAGTTAGGCACCGATCTTCTAAAGGTATTTCGAGCTGCTGGCGATACCGTAGTGCCCCGCACCCACTCTCAGCTCGATGTTTGCTCGGAAGCGCAAATTTCCGAAGCCATGGCGGAAGCCAAGCCGGACGTCGTGTTGAACACGGCGGCTTACCACAGAGTGGACGAGTGCGAGCATAAGTCCGGGCTCGCCTTTCAGGTGAATGGCACCGCAGTGATGTATCTAGCGCAAGCCGCCAAGGCTGCCGGCGCAACCCTTGTGCACTACAGCACGGACTACGTCTTTGGGGGATATGAAAAAGGTTCCCCATACGAGGAGACCGACTTGCCGGCGCCGGTGAATGTTTACGGTACCTCGAAGGTCGTGGGAGAAAACTTGATTGCAGCCTATGCCGACCGCTACTTCGCAATCCGAACTTGTGGTCTGTACGGTGTTGCCGGCAGCAGCGGCAAGGGCGGAAACTTTGTCGAGACCATGCTGAAGAAAGCCAAGGCCGGAGATGCCGTTCGCGTGGTTGATGACCAGATTCTCACTCCGACGTATACCGCCGATCTCGCGCAGGCCACACGCGACTTGATCCTGACGGAACGCTATGGGCTCTATCACGTCAGCTCCGAGGGAGAATGCTCGTGGTACGACTTTACCCGCTACATTTTCGAGCGGGCTGGGCTTGATGCAAAATTGTCGCCCGTCAAGTCCTCTGAATTTGCGAGTCCCGTCCGGCGTCCGGCGAATTCGGTGCTTTCGAAGGCAAAGCTTCGTTCGGCAGGCGTGTCTATTCCTTCCTGGAAGGACGCGTTGCCTAGATATCTCGAGGAAAGATCGAAGAAAGTATCCTCTCCAACTCCTGTCGCCGTTTCCTAGTTCCTCGTTCTTCGCGGCCCTCGCCTCATTGGCCGCGCCCAGAATTCCCTAGGAGTCTATCAGCATGAAACCCCCGTTCGACCTTCAGCGTTCTGCTCCGCTTTTCCTCGCGGGAATGTTACTAAGTTGCGCATCGCTGGCCGCTGCTGCAGCCAACAATCCGGTGCCATCCGTGGTCGGACCCGTGATTCCGCAAGCCGTGGCGCCCGGCAGCCAGGCCTTTGTGCTTCACGTTTACGGCGCGGGTTTCGTCTCTGGAGCGGTCGTGAACTGGAATGGCAAGGCTCGAACTACTACATTCGTTTCTGCGAGGGAGTTGCAGGCCCAGATTCTGGCTTCGGATGTAGCAACTCCCACGGCCGGGTACATCACGGTTACCAACCCTGTTCCAGGAGGCGGAAAATCCAGTTCCAGTTACGGCTTGGTGGAAGTGCATTTGCCAACCGCAGGGGTTGTTGTAAACCGTCCGAAAGCTTACGACGTCAAGACGCCTGTCTGGTCAACCGTGACCGCGGACTTTAACGGCGACGGCATCCTCGACCTTGTGGCAGGCAGTGCGGGGCTGTTGAGCCTGGTCGGCAACGGGAATGGCACGTTCCGCTTTGGCGCACTGGTGGACAAGGGTCTAACTCCGCCACCACTTGGGATGGTCTTCGGCGACTTCAATAACGATGGCTTGCTCGATCTGGCTTTCACCCGGGATGGCAGTGTGGCCGTTTTAAAGGGCAATGGAAAAGGCGGTTTCCGCACAGTTGGGTCCTTCGGTAATTTCACGTTCGTTCACCGGGTCGTGGTCGGCGACTTTAATCGCGATGGAAAGCTCGATTTAGCTGTTGCGGATTCCGGGGGCAAGGTTTCTATTCTGCTGGGCAACGGCGATGGCACCTTCGGAGCGCAGACGGACTACACATCCCTGGAATATCCGTTTGACATCGCCACCGCTGACTTCAACGGCGATGGCATTCTCGACTTAGCCGTACTCAGTAACACGAATCAGGGAGCGGTTTCAATTTTCCTCGGGAACGGCGATGGCACATTTGCTGCGCCGAACACAATTACTCTCGGCGCATATGTGGGTTTTAACAGCTTTGGAGTGACGGTGCTGGTGAATGACTTTAACAACGATGGAAAATCCGATCTCGCAATCTTGCAGGATGACAAAATCGCCGTGCTTCTGGGGAATGGCGATGGTACGTTCCACGCCGCGGTTTACCACAAGACCAATGGCGGAGGTAACGCGATGTCATTCACTGCCGGTGATTTCAATTCCGACGGCAAGACGGATCTTGCGATCTCGGTCGAGAACGGCCACAAGTTGAGCGTTTTCTTGGGCAATGGCAACGGTACATTTCAACGCCTGACATCGGTGTTAGCGGGACCTGGTAGTTCGACTGGAGTCGTTCCGGGAGACTTCAACTCAGATGGCCTGCTGGATCTTGTCCTCCAGGAGGACACCGGCGATTACGTTTACACGCAACAGTAGCCGACGCTGCGGCGATCTCTTACTGTATCGAGTCTCTGCGCCGTAACTTCCTGATTAATCTTGACAACGGCTTTTGCTATCAAGAAAATGGGGCCACTTTGTCGCCGAGCCTGTCAACATTTCCGTTCGTGGTGACGGCGCGCCCCTGGTTATTGTCCCCTCTTACAGCCAAGCGCCAATTAAAGAAGATTGATAAGGAGCGATAGTGAGCGGCAAATTAGTCTTCGTGCTTTTCCTGGGTTCGTGGTTAGCGCAGGCCCAGTCGGTTCAGTCCTTTGAGGGCATCGATGCCAGCCAACTGGGCCGTCGCCAGCACGACGTTGATCCCAATGGCGCCGTCGGCACTAAGCAGTACATGGAATGGGTCAACGTCTTTTTTCAGGCCTATGACAAAGTAACCCACGCTCCGGTTTGGTCGTCACCTATCCCGGGCACCAAGCCATTCCAGACAAACAACTTGCCCAACTGCCTCAATGTTGGCGGTGACGGCCTTATTACCTTTGATCATCTGGCGCTGCGCTGGGTGATTGCAGTCCGCTCGACCTCTGCCGCAAACACTTACTACTATTGCGTTGCGATTTCCAATACTGACGATCTGACCTCCAGCAATCTTAGTTGGTACACCTACCAGTTCCCCTTGAACAATGTGCTTGGCGCCAATTCCCATGGAACCACTTACTGGCCGGACTGGCCTAAGTTTGGTACCTGGGCAGATGCTTACTATGTATCTTTCGATCTGAATGACATTAACAACCAGTATCTGCAGATCGGTGTTGTGGTTTGCGCCTTGGACCGCACTAATATGCTGACCGGATCGACTCCGAATCCGATGCAATGCTTCAGCGATCCTGATCCGATCCCACTCAACGGCACTCTCTATCTTAAGCATAGCCTTATCCCGGCTGACGTTGACGGCACAACTGCGCCTCCCACGGGTCGAGACGAGTTCCTGGTGAGCATCCAGAATCCCCCGAACGACGGACACAGCACGACCTCAAACTCGATTAACCTTTGGGACTTTCATGTCGATTGGGTCAATCCAATTAATTCGACATTTGCGCACTCGTCTCCGACGGTTCCGACCTACGTTCCCGGCTGCTACAACCCGAAGGCCCCATTCAACACCTTCTGCATTCCTGAATCGACAACCAAAATCAACGGTAACCGGGTCGACTCGGTAGGCGACCGGTTTATGCCACGCTTTGCTTATCGCAACTTTGGTACTTACGAATCGTTTCTGGTTAGCCATACCGTCCGCGCCAACACACAAAATCTTCAGACTGCCATCGGCTGGTATGAGCTCCGGGGCAGTGGAACACCGGCAATTTATCAGAGTGGCACAGTCAATCTGGACCAGGTCCGTTTTCGTTTCATGCCTAGCATCGCTCAGGACCACGCGGGAAACGCCGCCGTGGGTTACAACGTGTCCAACGGCGGAGCTCACCCCGGCATCCGATCGTCATGGTGGAATACAAAAAACCCCACACCCACAGAAGTCGTCATCTTCAGGGGAAGCGGAGACGAGGAAGATTCCAAGAGTTGGGGGGATTACTCGAGTATGACCGTCGATCCGGTCGACGATTGCACCTTCTGGTATGTCACCGAATACTTCGCTCAAAACGAGACTGGGAAGCCGATTAACTGGGACACCAGAATCGGGAGCTACAAGGTTTCAACCTGCGCCAAGAGAAAATAAGTCCAGCGGTACCTGATCCAACCACATAAGAGGCAGCGGTAAATGGGAGCGACTCTAAACCGGTACGTCAAGAGTTCAGGCGCGAAGGACGCAGTCCGCGCGGCGGTCGCCGCAGTTCGTCTGCTGACCGGAAAGACAGCGGCAGGCCGGGGAGTAACCGTCTTTCCCGACGACGTCTACCTCACTTCCTATCCTCGCTCAGGCAATACCTGGACGCGTTTTCTGCTGGGAAATTTGCTGAACCCGGACGACCCCGTTACTTTTGCTAACGTCGAATCCCGGGTTCCTGAGATTTATTTCAATCCTGACCGGGTCCTGCGGAATCTTCCCCGTCCTCGTCTTCTTAAGAGTCACGAAGTCTTTGATCCCAGATATCCGCGAATCATTCACATTGTCCGCGATCCGAGAGATGTTGCCGTCTCCTTCTATCACCACAACATCAAAGCCGGGCTTATTCCCGACAATTATCCGATAGGCGAATTTATCCCACGCTTCATTGCCGCCGAATTTGACTCCGCCCGCGGCTCCTGGGTCGACAACGTAATGAGCTGGCTGAACATGCGGCAAGGCGGAAGCAACTTCCTACTGTTGCGCTACGAGGATATGAAAGAGAACACGCCACGCGAGCTGCTTAAGGTTGCTCGATTCCTGCAGCAAGCCGGATTCGCCCGAGTCGAGACTTCTCCCGAGAAGCTGGCGCAGGCGGTAGAACTAAGCACGCCCGAACGCATGCGTGCCCTCGAGAAGCAGCAAGCGTCGCAGCATGTGCAGCTCAAAAGAACCCGCCAGGACAAACCCTTCATCCGAAGCGCCAAGACTGGGGGATGGCATGCGGACCTTTCCCCGAAATCGGTTGCGCTGATCGAAGCGGCCTGGGGCGACGTTATGCAGAATTTAGGATATGCGCTGTCGAATGCCCTTCAGGAACCAGAGCTAGCCCGAACCTAGCGGACTTCTGATTACCTCTCGAATGATCACTGGAAAGTCCAATTCAGAAGAACGAATCTCAAAATTTGCAGCACAACGAAAGCTGTCATCCTGAGCAAAGCGAAGGATCTATGCATTTCTGCTCGCTGGGCCAAACATTACACGCCTACCGGCCCCGGTTCTTCTCTGACTAATCCAATTCCAAACACTCCGCAGCCTGCATTGCTTGGCATCCTTGCTCTCGGTGTTCAGGGCGTCCTGTGGCGGCGCAGGGAATCGGGACTCAAAGGTGAGTGATTTCTCGCCCGATGATTTGACTTCCCTTCAGGGAAGTCGGCGGTAACCACGTTGTGGCGCATCAGGGCGCGAGCTTTCGCTGACCTTGACCGCGCACGCAGAAGAGGAAAATATTTGGGCCTGTCCGGAGGAATTATGAACCGCACCTTCCGACCGTCCAAGACGGCAGCCAGCCTTTCCGAGTCAATCCATGAACAACTGAACATGTACGCCGTCGCGGCGACTGCGGCTGGAGTCAGCGCAGTGGCACTGGCACAGCCCGCTGAGGCCAAGATCGTTTACACGCCGGCACACGTCCACTTACGTGCTGGCCAGCGACCATTTCCGCTGGACCTCAATCATGATGGGATAGTCGATTTCTACTTCCTACATTCCTTTAGTCACTTCGGCGGCGCACATTATTTTGCGGCTTGTCAGCTCCCGAAGAGCTACCACGGTGCTTTTTGTTTTAACACGAATAGAAACACGCATAGTTCGAACGTTATTAGAGCAATTGTTTCAATGGGCAGTGAGTTCGACGCAGCGCTGCGGTTCGGAGCGAAAATTCAACACGGCGACCGTTTCATCACATCCGGCCGCGAGGTTCTGGGAGAAGTCTGCTGCTATAACTCCACCAATTTCTGGAAAGGCCCGTGGGTCAATGGAGGGAAGGGCGTCAAGGATCGGTATCTCGGATTAAAGTTCAAGATCAAGGGTCGGTTTCACTTTGGCTGGGCGCGCCTCACCGTCACGACGAGTCCACATGATTTCGCCGCCACTTTGACCGGCTACGCCTACGAGACCATCCCCGGTAAAGCAATTGTCGCAGGCCAGACCAAGGGATCGGACGATATCGTGGAAAGTCCGGATGAAATTCTGACCGCTCCGACCGTGAAACCGGCTACGCTCGGCGTGCTGGCCCTCGGTGCCCACGGCGTCCCGACACGGCGCAAGGAATCGCTAGGCGTCACAATCGAGAACAACTAACTGCTCGTCCGATGACTACGACCGATCCTACTTCCCCCGCTTCTGCATCCACTTCCAAGCCGTAGAAACGCTGTCGCGCAACGAACGTTTCGTCTTCCACTGTAGAATTTGCTGCGCCTTACGCGGGTCAGCAACCAGAGCCGGAGGATCCCCCGGGCGTCGCGGCACAATTTTTCTCGGAACTTTCTTCCCAGTCACTTCTTCCACGGTCGAGATGACTTCCATCACCGAAGAGCCCTCACCCGTTCCCAGATTGACACAAATCGATGGATTTCCCGCCTGCAGATGTTGCAGCGCCTTAACGTGCGCCTCCGCCAGATCTACCACGTTGGTGTAATCGCGAAGACAGGTGCCATCGGGCGTGGGATAGTCCGTTCCAAAGACCTGAAGCTCAGGACCCAATCCAGCCGCCGCCTGCAGAGCTAATGGGATGAGGTGAGGTTCGGGATCGTGGCATTCGCCAATCTCGCCGTTTTCGTCCGCGCCCGCAGCGTTAAAGTAGCGCAAGCTTGCATAGCGGATGCCATAAGCCGTGTCATAAGACTGCAGCGCCTGCTCAAAGAAAACCTTGGAAACACCGTAGGGATTAATTGGAGCCAGCGGCTGGTCCTCGCTGATCGGCGTTTTCTCCGGCGCGCCGTAGACCGAACAGGTAGAGGAAAAGATCACAAGGCTCTTTTTCCCAGCATCCAGAACCGCGTTCAAAAGCGACAGCCCACCCTCAACATTGTTGCGATAGTACTTCCGCGGATTCACGACCGATTCGCCAACATAATGGTTGGCGGCGAAATACATAACCGCGTCGCACTGCTTGACCTGCTCCAACAGCTTCTTCCCGTCGTGGATATCGCCCACCACCAGTGGGAAACCGTTCGCCAGGAACTCAAAACCGGTGGACAAATTATCGTAGATCGCCACCTCGAGGCCGGCTCTTTTTAGCACGTGCGCGGTGTGGCTTCCAATGTATCCCGCCCCTCCGACCACCAGAACTTTCACTAGGCATTCCTCCTCATCGTCCTCACTCTGCGGTTGGAATCAAACATTCTTTAATCAGCCGACCCGGCCGTTGACAGGGATTTGATCGGAGCAGAGTGGCATTCACGCAAACCAAATCTCCGACTGGAGACACTCAGAATACGGTACGCGCCTGAGAGCGTCAACCTCCCTAACTTATTTTGAAGGGCGTCACTCCGAAGCCCCGCGCTTTTACCAGCGGGGCGAGGAATCTCGCGTGAACCGACGTCAAACTGATCCGCTACGCGCTTTCTCGTTGACTCAAGGATTCGAATTAGATAACCTAGAACAGAAGACATTATCTATTGGATAATGCACGTTTTTTTGAGATTCGACACGTACCATGTGTGTGTGCCAGTCCCAAAAACGGACCGCGCCAGGACAAGTACGGCTTATAACTCCCATGTTCTCTGGATTTTGCGTGTAACTCTTGAAAACTTAAAGATCTAGCACAGGGTCGAAAACTAAATCGTTTGGTTTCTAGATTTTGCACAGATTAGGGGGCGGGGGGACTGAGTACCAAACAGTAAACTCCATCCCAATTTGGAAAAGCAATGCTGCACAGTTTTGTAATGATTCGGGAAGACATGCCGAGCGAGAGCGAGGGTTCGTAGAAACCATGCCCTCGTTGGAAACCGTGTCCCCAGCCGCCAGCGGTAGCGAAGACCGGACGGATATTTTGGGCGTTCGCGTGCGACGCACGAGCCTTGCTCAAACCCTCGATCTTGTCGAAGGCTGCATTCAACGCGGCGAGCGCCGCTATGCGGTCTTCATCAACGTCTACAACGTGATTGAAGCTCGCAAGGGAGCAGAATACCGGCAAGCGCTCAATGAGGCCGACTTCCCCATGGCCGACGGCATTCCCCTGGTCTGGGCAAGCCGTGTCCTGGGTCAACCGGTAGCCGGCCGCTGTTGTGGTCCAGACTTTTTGGTGCACATGAATGCCCGCGCGGCTGAGAAGGGGTACACGGTATTTGTCATGTGCGGAGGCGACCGCAAGGCCGAGCGTACTGCTGCGGCATTCCAGGAGGCTCATCCCAACCTCAAGATCGTAGGCTCTTGGACGCCTCCAATGGGGCCCATCGAGGGCGAATTGAACGAATACATCCTCGGCGAAATTGCGCGCACCCAACCTGACATTCTTTGGGTCGGTCTGGGAGCTCCGCTTCAGGAACGCTGGGTTTGGAAAAACCGGGATCGGATCCAGGCGCGCTTTGTAGGAGCCGTAGGCGGCGCATTTGATTATCACATCGGAATGCGGAAGCGTGCTCCGCGCTGGATGCAGCACCGAGGCCTAGAATTCTGGTACCGAATTGGCCAGGATCCCACTCTCTTCTGGAAGAAGCGGCATTACGCCGATTTCCACATGTTCGTGTTACCAGTGATGCTGCAGGCTCTGAAGAAAAAACTGCGTTCGTGATTCGCAGGGTTTGTTTTTAAGCTTAAATCTACATCACGACTTGCCGCATAAACAGCCCGCTTCTGCGGGCTTTTTTTGCGCCATAAGCGTTTGATTTAAGAAACGAAGATTGTCGTTTGCGGCCAGCAACATAGCCCGGAGGTACCAAAGTACTGTATGCGCCGAAGTTCTAGGAGACTAGATTACAAGCTGACAAGTGCCAAGGCATATACGAGCCGGTCAAAAGCTCTTGGCGCACTGTCCAAGAACCGCAGGCAGAACGCCAATGGCAGAACAAACTCTTTCTTCCGTCTCATCCCCGATCCGAGTCCTGGCTGCCGACAAGACTCGCATGAACACTCAGTTGCTGGGGAACACTCTAGGGCGCGAGAACGGCTTTCTGGTCATTGAATCTGACCCCACAGAGGATGCGATCCTGGCCGCCGTGGTCAGGGAAAAACCTGATGTGGTACTGCTGAGCGCGATCCTGGAAAATGATCCCTCTTCGGGGCTGCGAGTGGCCCGCCAACTACGTGCGCTCCATCCTGAGACCCACATCATCATGTTGCTGGATGCTTCGGAGCGCAATTCGGTCGTGGAGGCATTTCGCGCCGGTGCCCGTGGCGTATTCAGCCGCACTGAATCCCTGCAGACGCTTGCCAAATGCATTCATTGCGCTCACAACGGCCAGGTTTGGGCAAATAGCCAGGAGCAGCAGTATCTCCTCGACGCTATTTCCGAGGCGATTTCGATGCGGCCGCCAGACGGAAGCAGCTTGCCTGCGCTTTCCAAGCGCGAGCAGGACGTCGTCCTCTGCGTGGCCGATGGGCTTTCCAACCGCGAGATCGCCCATCGTTTGAAACTCACGGAACACACCGTGAAGAACTACCTGTTCCGGGTTTTCGACAAGCTCGGAGTATCGAGCCGCGTGGAGGTGGTGCTGTACGTTTTTAAGCTCATGCAGTCGTCGACCACGTCCAATGCTGCCGCCAAGGTCTCTCCACCAGAGGAGAACCGTCCTCCCGCTGTCAAGCCGCTGCGCAACGATCGTAAGTAGCAACTCCCAGGCTTAGAAGGCAGTAGTGAGACGGAGAGCGTAGCTGCGCGGAGGAGCAATGCTGTTTCCAGAAAACAGTCCAGCGAAGTTGATCAAGTTCAGCCGGTTGTTGAGGTTCTGAACATCGGCTTGTAAGCGCACGTTCCGCTTGTCTTTCTTCCACAGATCAGCGCCAGCAGAAGCGTCAATGGAGAGCGAAGGCCGCACGCGGCCAACAGCTAAGTTCACGCGATTCACGACGGCTTGGCCGAACTGGGCTACTGCTTGTTGTTCGGTGCCATCGAATTCCACCGGGAGACCGCTCCCATATTCCGCTCCCAGCGCGGCCCACACACGCTCCACAAGTTGATAGCGAAAGCGAGTCCGGACCGTATTGCGCTGGTCCTGAGTGACCCAGAAACGTCCGCGCGCCTGGCTGAGTGCGTTGCTGGCCTCTTCGCCGAGAAACAGTCCGCCGGTGACCGGAAGATATGCAGCGCCGACCATGTAGGAATAACTGACGAACCCGGACAAACGCCCCCAATGCGGAATGTCGAGTTTCCCTTCGGCACCGTAAATATTTGCTTTTCTGAAAGCAATTGGAAAGCTGACCGCTGTGTCGAGGAATTGGTCATCGTCGGCAAAGTTGTTCACGCTTCGGTCGAAGCCATTGATGTCTAACCTGACTTTCTGGAAAAGACCCTTAGTGAATCCGACCTCATAATAGTTGCCGTGCGAAGGCTCTACCGGCAAGCGCAAAACTTGCGGATTCAAGGAAATGACCTCGGGAGAACTGGAGAGCAGGATGTTCTCGAAGTCGGGAGTTTGAAAAACCCGATCATAAGACGCATGCAACACCAAATCAGCCAAATGGAAATAGCGTGAAACTCCCAGGCGTGGGCTCACGGCATTCTGGTTCACCAGCAACTGATAGTGATCCCACCGCAATCCTGCACTAACTGTCCATTTGCCAAAACGGATAAGATCCTGGAGAAATGCAGACTGCTCGAGACTCCGACGATTTTCCGCGAAATTGAATGTGGCTGGCGTGGCGGGATCGAACTGGGTGAAGTCCGTGATCATATCGCTGAAATGCTCGCGAAGAAACGTAGAGTCCGATTCGATGCCAGCTTTCCACTCCTGATTGCCGTGATGGATGGAAATCGTCCCCTTGAAATACCCCTCGCGAAAGCCATTCTCCTGGAAGGCGATAAGCGGCGTGGAAAGCGGGTTTAACGAAAGCCCCTGCGAATCATCCCTCACCATTCCGTGAAAGTCTCCCACAATGCTGGGAGAGAACAAATGCTGATAAGAGGCGATTCCCATGGTTTCAAAATTGTTTCTGTCCTGCCGCTGTCCCGCCGCCTCTTGAACCTGCTCGTTGGGCACCAGAAAACGGGTGAATTCGTGGCGAACGGAGAAACCCAGGCGGTCGTGATTGGAAAAATCCCGCTCATAGCTGGCTCCGAAATCTCCGCTGCTACCGTTGTTGGTAAAGTTCTGAAGCACCGGCGGATTTAAATACCGGTCGGTGCTTGCGCCCTGAGCGCTTACCGCAAGCGTGTTCTTGCCCCATCCATACTGCGTCAGCAGGTAGCCATCGGCGGCGGCGAAGCTGCCGCCCGCCAATTCAGCTTCGCCATGCAATCCCGGCCTCGAATCTTTGGCCGTGACCATCTCGACGACACCGCCCATTTTTCTTCCATATTCCGCTGGAATGCCCGCAGTGTAGATACTCATCGACTGGACGTCCTCCGCTTCGATCTCAGGTCCGTAACTCGGCGAGCGGTTGTCGGTGAGCGGAATTCCGTCAATCACAATCTGGGTTTGATATTCGGATCCGCGCGGGTGCAGGACGGCGTTGCCTTCATACACCCAGCCAGGCTGGGAGTTGACCAGGTCCTGCAGCGAGCGGCCGGGCAGCGAAGTCACTCTGTCCTCAATTGTCTCCTTACCAATTCGATTAATGGTGCCCGAGCGATGGGGATCGATCAGAGTCTCCCGATCGTTGACGGTCAGCGAGGTGCTCAGCGGAGCGATTCTGAGAGTAACGTGATAATCGGCCGGAACGGCGGACCGGATTTCGATTGAATTCGAAAATGGAGCGAAACCTTCACGCCGCACTTCGAGGCGGTACAGTCCGAAAGGAAGCAGCTTAGCGGTCAGATTTCCGGCTTCGTCGGTGACCAGTGTTTTCCGCACCTGGTTCACTTCGCTGATCAATTGCACCGAGCTCTTCACGCCGAGTCCGGCCGGATCGGTGACCTTGAGCCGTAATTCTCCGCTATTGCTTTGCGCGCAAAGCGAGACTGCCGAGAGAGTGAGGATTAGACAGATCTTTGTCGTCAACGCCTTATTTTAGGCGATTCTCAGCTATGCGGGATCAAGCTAACTACTGCTGTCATTCTGAGCGAAGCCAAGAATCATGTAATTTGTCGGCGCGACCAAGTGTTTTGCCCGTGCGATCAACCCTATTCCTTTGTATCTTCCGTGTTCGATGCTTTTTCTGGCCTCAGCAGTGGGAACAGAATCACGTCGCGGATTGTGTGGGAATCGGTCAAAAGCATCGCCAGTCGATCCACGCCGACGCCGACACCTCCGGCCGGCGGCATGCCGTACGAGAGTGCGCGGATGTAGTCTTCATCCATTTGGTGAGCCTCTTCGTCGCCGCGCTCGCGTTCTTTCAATTGCTGTTCGAAACGACGGCGCTGGTCTTCAGGATCGTTGAGTTCGCTGAACCCGTTGGCAATCTCCATCTTCCCGGCGAAGATCTCCCAACGCTCAGTCCAGTCGGGCTCGTCTGCCTTCTGCTTCGAGAGTGGCGAGACCGCGGTGGGAAACTCGTAAATGATCGTCGGCTGAATCAAGTGCTCTTCAGCAGCAGCATCAAACAGGTTTGCGATCGTCTTGCCGACCGGCTCATTCGGGTCGTAAGCGAGATGCGCGTGGGCTGTATTGAAGCGCGTCACCAGCGCTTCTACCGAATCATGAGAACTGAAGTCCGCCATCTCCGGCTTCGCCCCTGCCGCCTCCGGCCAATAGTGAATGATGGCTTCCCGCATGGTCATGCGACGCCAATTCGATCCCGACCAGTCGATCTCGTCTTCGCCCCACTTCGATTTCGTTCCACCATTCACGTCAATGGCTGCCTGCTCAATCAACTGCTGCGTGAGATCCATCACCCCGCGATAGTCGGTATAAGCCTGGTAAAACTCGAGCATGGTGAACTCGGGATTCCATCGCCATCCGAGACCCTCGTTGCGGAAGTTGCGGTTGATTTCGTAGACGCGGTCGAACCCGCCGACGGTCAGGCGCTTGAGGTAAAGCTCCGGAGCGATACGCAAATAAAGATCCATGTCGAGGGTGTTGTGATGCGTGACAAACGGCTTGGCAACCGCGCCGCCGGCAATCTGCTGCATCATCGGGGTCTCGACCTCGATGAAGTCATGCGCGTCGAGGAACCGCCGCATGGACTGCACCAGCTTGCTGCGCTTCAGAAATACTGCGCGCACTTCCGGGTTCATGACCAGATCGACGTAGCGTTGCCTGTATCGCAATTCAACGTCGGTCAAGCCATGCCACTTCTCGGGTAGCGGCAACAGATCCTTGGATAGGAACGTAATCTCTTCGACGTGAATGCTGAGTTCGCCGGTGCGGGTGCGGAATAAATATCCGCTGACTCCGACGTGGTCTCCGAGGTCGAGCAACCGGTAAAGTTCAAATCCTTTTTCGCCGACCGCATCTTTCTTCACGTAGATCTGCAGCTTCTGCCCGCCTTGCTGTAGATGCGCAAAGCCCGCTTTGCCCATCAACCGGATCGCCATGATTCGTCCGGCAATGTGCACATTGACTCGCGGGTTCTCCAATTCCTCAGCCGGTTTTTGCGAGTAGACAGCCAGAATTGCGGGAATGGTGTGAGTAAATTCGTATTTCGTTGGATACGTCCGCTGTCCCAGCGCTTCGATCTGCTTCAGCTTCTCGCACCGCAGTTTGTAAATGTTTTCGTCGAGTGCCAATGGGTTCCTTTGATCGCAAAAGTTGAAGATCGATTATAAACAAGCTGGTGACGAGAGTCCTTGAAGCCAGTGGCAATGGGCGGTACTATAAACTGCTTTGAAGTTTTCAATCGAACAGGGAAGTTGAGACCGATGCCGCAAAACTACGTCCCGCTGTTTATATTCATCGCGGTGGTGGGGGTACTGATCCCTATCACGCTGCTGGCAGCCAAACTGATTCGGCCAGAGAATCCCAGCCGAACGAAATTAATGCCCTACGAATGCGGCATTGATCCGATTGACAGCGCCCGGGGGCGTTACACCGTTCGCTATTACATTATCGCCATCCTGTTCGTGGTCTTCGACGTGGAGACCATTTTTCTGTTTCCCTGGGCGGTGAAGTTCAAGGCGCTGGGCACCTTCGGGCTCATGGAGATGCTGGTCTTCCTGGGCATCCTGATCGTCGGCTACATCTGGATATGGGGCAAAGGAGCGCTGGAATGGGTGTAGGAACCAGCAATTAGCGGTTAGCACTTAGCATTCAGCCCAGTAATGCGGGGCCGCACTTCGTTTCAACTAACTGTTCGCTTTATGACTAATGCAACCTCCGATGGCGAGACCTTTGTTGCCAGCCGCTGGACGAAAGGGAACTTCCTTTTTCCGACTCGTATCGTGGTGAACGCGTTGCACGTAAGCAGGGTGAAGCCGCGCTTTTTTGGCAGCAACGAAGAAAGCATTGCCATGGCGCAGGTTGCGTCTGTACGCATTTCGACTGGGATTATTTGGTCCGAGATACGGATCGAGTCGACAGGCGGTACGGACCCGATCACGAGCCACGGCCATCGCAAGGCGGACGCGCAGCGCATTCGCGACCTGGTCGAGACGTACCAGGCCGCAGGTCGACGAACCTGATCCTTTGCCCGATTTAATGCCCATCGTTGACACGGTATCAGCAAGCTGTTAAAAGTTAACGTTCTCCCAAACCTGTTGCAGGGCCGGAGGTTTGTACCTTCGTAGCGATGCCCGAGGAAACCAAGTCGCCTACTCCGCCGCCGGGCGGTGAGCCAAAAGCAGCCGCCCCGGCGGCTGGTCACGCTGCGCCGGCTAAACCAGCCGGTCCCGTTCCTATTCCCTGGGAATCCGCAATGGTTAGCAAGCTCAAGGGCCAATACGGCTCGGGCATTCGTGAAGCAAACACTTACCTTGGCCAGAACTACATGGTCGTCGAACCTTCGATCGTTGCCGAGTTGCTGCAGATTCTGCGCGACCGCGAGCAATTCGACTACTGCGTGGATATCACCGCAGTGCACTATCCGGAGCGGGAAAAACAATTCGACCTGATCTGGATTCTGTATTCATTCGCCCGGAACGAGCGCATTCGCGTAAAAATAATGATCGCGGACGGCGAAAACGTCCCCAGCGCGGTATCACTCTGGGCAACCGCAAACTGGTTGGAGCGCGAAGTTTTCGACATGTTCGGTATTCGCTTCGACGGGCATCCGGATTTGAAGCGCATCTTGTTGCCCGATGGTTGGAAGGGACATCCGCTGCGCAAAGACTACGGCATTATTCAACAGGATCAGGAATGGGTGAAGGCCAACCTGGGGATCGAGAGCGGCCAATAAAACATGACCGACCGGACGATCACTGACCCGAAAGCGACTGAAGCGAAGACGGCCGACCCTACGCGTTTCCTTTCACACCTGGAACTTGATCAGCCCGACAAAACTTTTCTCGATAGCAATGAGCTTGTCATCAACATGGGCCCGCAGCACCCGGCGACCCATGGAGTGCTGCGCGTAATCCTCAAACTGGACGGGGAACAGGTTCTAGGCACGGAATGCGTGATCGGCTACCTGCATCGCGGGGTCGAGAAGATTGCGGAGAACCGCACTTACACGATGTTCAACCCCTATGTCGACCGCATGGATTATGTGGCGGCAGTCTCCAACGGGCTGGGCTACTGCGAAGCGGTCGAAAAACTTCTGAACATTGAAGCGCCGCCACGCGCCAAGTACATCAGGGTAATTCTCACCGAACTAAACCGGTTGGCTAGCCATCAGCTGTGGCTGGGCACACATGCACTCGACATCGGCGCCATGACGCCACTCTTCTACACCTTCCGCGACCGGGAAGAAATTCTCAAGATTTTTGAAAAGTATTGCGGTGCACGGCTGACCACGCACGCCTTCCGCATCGGCGGCTGTCAGTACGAGACTTACGAAGGCTTTGAGCGTGATGTTATTAAGTTCCTCGACTTCGTTCCACCCAAAATTGATGAATACGAAGAACTGTTGACGACCAACCGCATCTGGCTGGAGCGGACGAAAAACGTCGGCGTGATTTCAAAAGCAGACGCCATCGCGCTCGGCGTCACCGGCCCAGTGCTGAGAGCCAGCGGCGTCAAGTGGGACCTGCGAAAAGCGCAGCCCTACGCCGCCTATTCCGACTTCGACTTCGAAATTCCCATAGGAGCAAATGGAGACACCTACGACCGGTACACCGTGCGCATGGAGGAGATGAGGCAGTCGCTACGCATCATCCGGCAAGCGGTCGAGCGGATACCCGAAGGTCCAATCATGGCAAAGGTCCCAAAAGTGATGAAGCCGCCGGTCGGCGAAGTCTACCATTCGATCGAGGCGCCCAAGGGCGAGCTGGGGTACTTTATCGTGAGCGACGGATCGACGCAACCTTATCGGGTGCGCGTTAGACCGCCTTCATTTGTGAACCTGCAGGCCCTGGACATTATGGTGCGCGGAGCGCTGGTCGCCGACGTTATCGCGGTAATCGGCACGCTGGATATCGTGCTGGGCGAGGTCGACCGCTGATGCTCAATTACATCACCTCCTATCTCAGCAGCAACACGACCCCAGGACAGGCAGGCAACGTATTTTGGGCCCTCGTCTACATCATGGTGGTCTTCGGGGGAATCTCGGTTGCAGTAATGGCGATGAACTGGCTGGAGCGCAAAGCTCTGGCACATTTTCAGATTCGCCTCGGTCCCATGCGCGTTGGCCCCCATGGCTTGCTCCAGCCTATCGCCGACGCCATCAAGCTGATGACAAAAGAAGACATCGTCCCAGCTGAAGCTGACAAGTTCGTCTTCTGGATCGCGCCGCTGATCATTTTGTGCGCCTCGTTCGCGGTCTATATTGTCGTTCCCTTTGGTCCCACTCATGCGATCACGGATTTGAATATCGGGATCCTCTTCATGCTCGGCGTTTCTTCGTTGAGCGTGTTGGGGGTCGTGATGGCGGGCTGGGCCTCGAACTCGCATTACCCGCTGATTGGCGCGCTCCGTTCCAGCGCCCAGATGGTTTCTTACGAAGTCGCCATGGGAATGGCTGTGGTCTCCGCTGTGCTAATGACCAGTTTGCATGGTCTCGGGCCTTATGGAGTTGGTGTGGGCACTTCGGGAACAGGCACGCTAAGCATGATTGGCATTGTCCAGGCGCAGCAGGAGCAGCATGTCTGGTTCCTGTTCAAGTTTTTTCCGCTGGGATTTATTGCATTCGGGATCTTCGCCATTGCTATGGTCGCGGAAACCAATCGCGCGCCATTTGATCTGCCGGAAGCGGAATCAGAGCTGACCGCCGGTTTTCACACCGAATATAGCGGATTGCGCTGGTCCCTCTTCATGCTGGGAGAGTACGCGGCGATGATCGCCGTGTCGTCGATCGCGGTGACTTTGTGGCTGGGCGGATGGTACCGGCCGTTTCCCAACACCTTAACCGGCGAGACCTGGGACCTGGTGTTTTCGTTGTTTCCCGGACTGACTTTCTTGGCTCTTGCCTTTATTGCTTTCGTGGGCGTTGCACGCATGCCGAAGCATCCTTATTTCCGAGTGCAGACCATTGGCTTGGCCGGATTCGGCGCGGTGCTGGCTCTGATCGGCCTGATACTATTCGCGCCTCCCGTGCGCGACCGCATTCAGGACATCTTCTGGTTCGTGGCAAAAGTAGCAGGCTTTATGTATCTGTATATTTGGTACCGTGCTACCTTCCCGCGTTATCGTTTCGATCAACTGATGAAAGTAGGATGGAAAGTGCTGTTGCCGATCGGAATTGGCGTACTTATCCTGACGGCTATCTTAGGGGTATTGCTTTAGGATGGAGCCTATCGTCCAACCCGGCATGCAGCCCGTCGCCACAACCTTTTTCTTTTACCTTTTGTCCGGGCTTACCTTGCTGAGCGGGGTGCTGGTCATCACGCGCAAGAACCCAGTGCATTCCGCCCTCGCGCTGATTTTCGGCCTGTTGGCACAAGCTGGGCTGTACCTGATGCTATATGCGCCATTCGTCGCCGGCGTCCAGATCATTCTTTATGCGGGTGGCATCATGGTCTTGTTCCTGTTTGTGATCATGCTGGTGAATATCGAGCGCTCGCAAAAAGAGGAGCAGTTCAACAAGCAATGGCTGGTCGGAGTTCTCGCCGCCATCGCGCTGGGTGGGCTGTTCATACTGGTGTACGTGAAGGGCAGAAGCTTATTTCCGTACCGAATCGCGCAGCCGATCGAAAACAGCAACACCCAGCAGATCGGCGTCATGCTGTACGGGCAATACATGTTCGCATTCGAGATTGCGTCGCTGCTGCTGTTGGTAGCGATCATCGGCGCAGTTGTGATGGCAAAGAAGAGGATTTAATCGTTCCGTAGAAACATAGCTAGCTGCGTTTCTACAGTGCATGAATATGCCTACAATCGGCATTCTTCATTATCTCGTGGTGGCCGCGGCCCTGTTCATATTGGGCGTCATCGGCGT
Source organism: Terriglobales bacterium (assembly GCA_035567135.1). Lineage (GTDB taxonomy): Bacteria > Acidobacteriota > Terriglobia > Terriglobales > Acidobacteriaceae > JABDBE01. Next base: position 47,218 of record DATMQI010000112.1, on the reverse strand, counting down.
GCTGACCCGCCGCAACGTGGTCATCATTCTGATGTCGATCGAGTTGATCCTGAACGCGGTAAACCTGAACCTGGTAGCGTTCTCGCGGTTGTGGGGATTGCATGGGCAGGTCTTTGCGATCTTCGTAATCACCGACGCAGCAGCGGAAGCGGCAGTGGGCTTGGGAATTTTGATTGCTTTCTTCCGTAACAAAGAAACGGTGAATGTGGACGAAGTAGATTTGTTGAAATGGTAGGGAGCATTTAGCAATAAGCATTCGGCATTCAGTCTTTGCGATGGGTCTAGATGGCTAGGTGCTAAATGCTGACTGCTAAGTGCTGATTTTCTAACTCATGTTCTTTCTCGATCATATCTGGCTGATTCCTTTGCTGCCGGCCCTCGGTGCGGCGATGATGCTGTTCTTTGGCCGCAAGCTGCAGAGAACGACGATCAACGCAGTGTGTGTCGGCGTCGTGGTCCTGGCGTTCCTGTTCTCTTGTGGCGCAGTTTGGCAATACACGGACTACGCTCACGACAATCCTGGCAAGCCTTATCAAACCATCGTTTACACCTGGCTGGGAACGGACACCGGCCAAATGAACTATGTCACGCGCGACGGAAAGCCGGCTCCATTTCAGGCGGATGCGGGATTTCTGCTCGATCCGCTGTCCAGTATTTGGCTGTTGTTCGTGACTGGGGTCGGAGCTCTCATCCACATTTACTCGACCGGATACATGGCGCACGAGGGCGGTTATTACCGTTTCTTCGGATACCTCAACCTGTTTATGTTCTCCATGCTCACGCTCATTCTTGCGAACAATTACGTGTTGATGTTCGTGGGATGGGAGGGTGTCGGCCTGTGCTCGTATCTGCTGATCGGATTCTATTTCCATCGCCACAGTGCCAGCACTGCGGCAAACAAAGCGTTTATTGTGAACCGGATTGGTGACGCGGGTTTTCTGCTCGGAATGTTCACCATCGCCTGGTACTTCGGATCGCTTCGATTTACGGAAGTCACACACCTGGCCCGCAGCGGGCATTTCGGAATTGGCGATCCCATCATCACGGCTGCCACTCTTCTCTTGTTCGTTGGCGCCTGCGGAAAATCAGCACAAATTCCTCTGTACGTTTGGCTGCCCGATGCCATGGAAGGTCCGACCCCGGTTTCCGCGCTGATCCACGCCGCAACCATGGTGACCGCCGGGGTGTACATGGTCGCACGCTCGAACGCACTGTTCGTGCTTGCTCCCACTTCGATGAAGACGGTCGCAATCGTCGGCGCGATTACCGCGATCTTCGCCGCTTCCATCGGGTTGGTGCAGAACGACATCAAACGCGTGTTGGCGTATTCCACGGTTTCGCAGTTGGGATACATGTTCCTTGCTCTCGGCGTGGGCGCATTCGCCGCCGGAGTCTTCCACGTTTTTACCCACGCGTTTTTCAAGGCGCTGCTCTTCCTCGGCTCAGGCTCGGTCATCCACGCCATGAGCGGCGAGCAAGACATGCGCAACATGGGCGACTTGCACAAACGTATCCCTATCACGCATTGGACGATGTTCATTGCGACATTCGCAATTGCGGGCATCCCACCGTTCGCGGGATTCTTTTCGAAAGATGAAATTCTGTGGCAGGCATGGTCTTCCGAAGGCGGCGCGTATCGCCTGCTCTGGCTCATTGGGTTCATCACCGCATTGATGACGGCTTTCTACATGTTCCGGCTCATGTTCCTGACTTTCCACGGCCGGCCAAGAATGAGTCACGACGTGGAGCACCATATCCATGAGTCCCCGAAGTCGATGACGGTGCCATTAATAATTTTGGCAGTCTGTGCCATCAGCGCGGGATGGCTGGGGTGGCCGCACAGTCTGGGCGGGTCTGATCGTTTCGCGAAGTTTTTGGAGCCGGTGTTCGCTCGGGAAGCCAGAGTTTTTCAAGTAGAAGGTAAGACCGCTCAACTTGCGGCCGGGGAGAAGGAAGAAGAACATACAACCCCAATCGAATATGGACTGATGTTTCTTTCGGTCGGCGCGGCGGTGATTGGCTGGGGCATGGCGTGGCGCGCGTATCGCGAGGCCGATAAGAGTTACGCCGAGCCCATTGCGGCTGCGGCGCCGCCAGTATATGACATGCTCTACAACAAGTATTACGTTGACGAAGCCTACGACTACGCCTTCACCGGTCGTCGCAAGGTCGGAGAGGTGCGTCTGGGCGTGATGGGATTGGGCGAAGCATCGTCTTGGTTCGACTCGCACATAATTGATGGGGTGGTGAACGGCGGTGGATGGATCACTCGGCTGAGCGGTACTGTTTCGAGTTGGTTTGATAAGTGGATTATCGACGGTGTACTGGTCAATGGCCCCGCGATCTTGTCACGGATGGTGTCTTACCCCATGCGGTTGCTGCAGTGGGGCCTGGCGCAGTGGTATGCGTTGGTAATGGTGGTAGGGCTGGTGGGGTTTGTCGCGTATTACGCTTGGCGATGACTGATTGTGTGTCGCGGGCGCCTTCGTCCGCGTAATGGACAAAAATGCAAAGCCATATTCTCTCGATCATCTTATTCACGCCGCTTGCCGGCGCTCTTTTGCTCATGTTTATTCCCAAAGAGCAAAAGGATGCCATTCGCTGGATCGCGAATATTTTCGCCCTGGCCGGCCTCATAGTCTCGATCCCGCTGGTGCCGTGGTTCTGGGCGCAGCGCTTCGAGCCTGGATTCAAGTTTATGGAGGGCACGCCCAACAATTGGATTCCCTCCATCGGCGCGGGATACGTGCTCGGCATCGACGGCATTTCTTTTCTGCTGATCATGCTCACCACGCTGCTGGGATGGATCTCCATCCTCTCGTCGTGGAGTGCGATCGAGAACCGGGTCAAGGAATATTACATCTGGTTTCTGGTGTTGCAGACGGGGATGCTCGGTGTCTTCATGGCGCTCGACTTTTTCTTGTTCTTTGTTTTCTGGGAAGCGATGCTCGTCCCGATGTATTTGCTGATCGGCATCTGGGGCGGTCCGCGCAAGCTTTATGCCGCGATCAAATTCTTCTTGTACACGTTGCTCGGATCGGTGCTGATGCTGTTGTCCGTCCTGTTTCTGTATTTCTACAACTTCCGCCAGACCGGTCAGTACACCTTCAGCATCCAGGCGCTTTATAAGACCGCGCCGCATATTTTTCACGACCCGGCGTATGGTTCGTCGTTTGCTATTTTGTTATTCCTGGCATTCTTCGTGGCCTTTGCCATCAAGGTGCCGATGTTCCCGTTTCATACTTGGCTGCCGGACGCTCACGTCGAGGCGCCCACTGCGGGTTCTGTGATCCTGGCTGGCGTTCTGCTGAAGATGGGGACGTACGGTTTTATCCGATTCGCCTTGCCGTTTTTCCCAGATGTAGTCATGCATCCCAAGGTGCGATTTTGGATGATTTTTCTTTCCATTATCGGAATCGTCTATGGCGCGTTAGTTTCGCTGATGCAGAAGGATATGAAGAAGCTCGTGGCCTACTCCTCGGTCAGCCACTTGGGTTTTTGCACGCTGGGAATCTTTGCTCTGAACCCCGCGGGACTGAGCGGGTCGGTGCTGCAGCAGATCAATCACGGTATTTCAACCGGCGCACTGTTCTTGATCGTCGGCATCCTGTACGAACGGCGGCACACCCGCGAGATTTCCGAGTACGGAGGCATCTCGAACGTAATGCCGCTGTATGCCACGATCACGATGATCATGTTTCTTTCGTCCATGGGATTGCCGCTGCTGAACGGCTTTGTCGGCGAGTTCACTATCCTGCAGGGCACGTTTATGGAGAACTGGAAATGGGCGGCGTGGGCCACCCCAGGAGTGATTCTGGCCGCGGCTTACTTGCTCTGGCTGTATCAGCGAGTATTCTTTGGAACCGTGACCAATCCCAAGAACGAGAAACTGCATGACCTGACTCCGCGCGAGGTGCTGACGTTCGCGCCTCTGCTTGTCATGGCATTCTGGATTGGACTGTATCCAAAACCGTTTTTCCAGATCCTGCAGCAACCGGTGAACCAACTTGTGCTCACTGTCCGACCCGATTATCCGGGAATTAACGGGGCGGTGAATGCATCTGTTCCACGCGGGGTAGAGGCATTGCAAGGAACGTCTTTACAGTCGGTCGCACCGGCTACCGCGGCAGTCGCGGTTCCGCTGGCCTCCGGCGTTGTAAAGGGGACTAAATAAAGTGCCTGGCATGCCACAACAATACTTCACCGGCACGGACTACCTTCTGTCCCTCCCCATCGTCATGCTCACTGTCTTCGCGCTGGGAATTCTGCTCATCGACCTGATGATTCCGGCCGAGTGGAAGTGGACGAACGCGGTGACTGCATTTATTGGCGTGCTCTTTTCCGCTGCTGGAGTGTTGAAGATTCAGTACGCTCAGTTCGAAGCTGCCAAGGTCGGACGCACGCTTGAAGTGGCTTTCGTGCACTCCATGGTGCTCGATCACTTCTCTATTTATTTTTATTACCTGTTTCTCGCCGGAGCAGGACTCTCCATCCTGATGTCTGTTCGTTATCTTGAGATCGAACATGAAAACCACGGCGAGTTCTATGCACTGATCCTGTTTTCGGTGATCGGCATGATGTGCATGGCTTCAAGCTTCGACATCGTGCTTACCTTCATTGGCCTTGAGTTGATGGCAATCTCCACCTACGTGCTGGTCGGATTCCTGCGCACAGATCGCCGCTCCAATGAGGCGGCGCTGAAGTATTTGCTGCTGGGAGCATTCTCCTCGGGAATCTTTGCGTATGGCCTGTCTCTTTTGTATGGTCTCACCGGCACTACCGACCTAGGGGGAATCCGGCAGGCGCTTACGCAACAGGTAGCACAGAACTCGAATCATGTAAGTCCGGTTGCGGTTATCGCTTTGCTGACCACGGCGACTGGGTTGTTTTTCAAGATAGCTGCCATCCCTTTCCATCAGTGGTTGCCTGATGCCTACGAGGGTGCGCCTACAAGCGTTACGGGATTCATGTCGGTCGCAGTAAAAGCGGCGGCGTGGGCCATGTTATTGCGTATCTTCCTCTGGGGTTTGTATCCGTTGCGAACCGTGTATGTGCCGCTACTGATCTTTGTTTCGATCCTCACCATGACCGGCGCGAATTTGGCGGCACTCACACAGAACAACCTCAAGCGGTTGCTGGCTTACTCTTCGATCGCGCACGTCGGGTACATGTTGCTGGGATTGATTGCGCTGGCTTCGGTCGATTATCCCGCGCCCGCGTTCTTTGACGGATTCAAAGGCATTTTGCTGTATCTGCTGGTCTACACTTTCATGAACCTCGGCGCTTTCGCCGTGGTTACGTCATTGAGGCAGCGGAACGTGATCGGTGATGAGATCGACGACATTGCCGGACTCTTCACACGCGCCCCGACCGAAGCCGTCCTGATGCTGATTTTTCTCTTGTCGCTGGCTGGGATTCCACCGCTGGCGGGCTTCTACGGAAAGTATTTCATTTTCCTCAGCCTGATGGAGAGCGGCCATTATGTTCTGGCGTCCTTGGCCGTGCTCTATGCGGTTTTCGGGCTCTACTATTACATGCGGATTGCGAACGCCATGTTCATGAGCGAGGCGCTGGATAAGACCCGGCTTCCGATCAGCGTTGCGATGCGGGTGGCGTTGGGCGTGACTGCGTTTGCGACGGTCGTCATCGGCATCTTTCCCGAACGGTTCATCCGAGTCGTGACTTGGTCAATGGGCTTGGGTTAGAGACGTTGCACGCAACGTCTCTACAGTTGCTGCCATATGGCTCCTCCTGATAATGATCCGCCTGAAAAGAAGAGCATGCTGGTGCAACTGGCGAACTATAGCCAACTGGCATTCATCTTCCCGGCTGCCACTGTCGCAGGATGGCTGATCGGCCTGGCGCTGGATCATTGGCTGCATACGACGTGGCTTTACTTAGCTGGTCTGATTCTCGGCATTATTGCCGGCTTCATTGAGTTGATCCGGACCGTCACTTCTTCCGACTCAAAGAATTTATGAGCGAAGGCGGGGAGAGCCGCGTCGACTCGTTCTACTCCGGTGCCCTGACGCGTATCCCGCGCTTCATGGTCGCGCTGGGCGTTTTGTTCAGCGTTGGAGCATGGTTGCGCTTTGGCTGGCGCATCGCCCTGGGGTTCGCCTGTGGCTGTGCCATCGCCTACCTTAACTTTCATTGGTTGGGGCGGGTTGTAAGCGCCCTGGCTGACCGCGCTACCCAGAGCGCTTACAAACAATCGAGTGGCGGAATTGTGTTTCGATTTCTGGTGCGCTACTTTTTGATGGCCGCTGCCGCCTATGCTATATTCAGTGTTTCTCCCGCGAGTCTCTATGGGCTGTTTGCGGGCTTGTTTCTGCCCGTGGGGGGTATCGCGTGCGAAGCGGCATACGAGTTGTATATGGCTCTGGCACGCGGATTCTGAAGCCCGGACAAGCTAAGAACTAGCAACTGTACTATGCACGAGCAACTCTGGTTTACAGCGTTCCTGAATCACCTTTTCGCCGGCCCAATCACTGGGCTGCTGCGCGCGCTCCACCTTGAACCGAAGTTTCCGGACGCACCCATCCCTAATTCAGTGGCGATGGAGGTTCTGGTATTTATATTTCTGGTTGTGGTTTTCGCGCTGGTGCGGTCGCGGCTCTCCGTCGATAAACCAGGAGCATTGCAACACATCTTCGAGGGCGCTCACGGATTCGTTGAAGGACAGAGCCACGAAATCATCGGTCATCACAGCGAGGGCTTTACACCTTTTCTGATGGCGCTCGGTTTCTTCATTCTGATGTGCAACCTGATCGGCGTGATTCCTGGGTTTGAATCTCCCACAGCCGTACCGGTGGTTCCTCTGGGGTGCGCGATTTGTGCCTTTGTCTATTACCAAGCTCAGGGATTCAAACACGCGGGGATCGCCTACCTTAAGCACTTTGCCGGGCCTATGCCGGCGCTTGCACCGCTGATGGTTCCTATTGAACTGATTAGCCATCTCGCCCGGGTACTTTCGCTGACCATCCGTCTTTACGCCAACATGTTTGCCGGCGATATGGTCACCCTGGTCTTCTTTTCGCTGGTTCCGATCGGAGTTCCGATCCTGTTTCTTGGATTGCACATCGGCGTGTCCTTGTTGCAGACCTATATTTTCGTTCTGCTGACGACCGTATATCTGGCCGGAGCAGTAGCCGAAGAACACTAGAGAGTACTCGCTGTAGAGACGTAGCGAGCTACGTCTCCACAGGCCGATGTAGTTTGTAGCTAGCGGCTAGGCTTGACCTAGCTCCTAACTACCAGCTACCAGCTGGTTTCCGACAGCGTGAGGGCGTCTGCACGGTACGGCGTCAACCACCCACTGTCGGTAATTCATAGTCAAGAGGAGCAACACGATGCGTAAGTTGAGTAATCTGTTTATGGTGCTGTCATTGTTGTGCTTTGCCGTTCCTGTGTTCGCGCAGGGCGGGGAAGCGGCTGGGGGAGTCAACTGGGTCGCGATTGCCGCCGGATTTTCCATGGCGTTCGCTTCCGGCATTTGCGCTCTGGCACAGGGCAAAGCAACGGCCGCGGCGGCTGAGGGCTTGGCTCGCAATCCTGCAGCCCGGCCTGGTATTCAGTTGGCCCTGATTCTTGGACTGGCTCTGATCGAGTCGCTGGCGCTGTATACGCTGGTCATCATCTTTGCCAAGGTAAAATAGAACATTTTCTGGAAAGGCAAAAGCCCCAGCTCGATTTCGAGCGGGGCTTTTGTTTTGGTTCCGAATAAACAATTGTGATCCCTCGCTTCGCTCGGGATGAGAATTTGTAATGGGAGACAGCAGCTGTGAAAAGGGCCAAGAAGAGAGGTTAGACCTTGCGCTCGCCCTGCCACTCCGTGCCTCGTATTTCCGGAGCGCGCTCCACGGCCTCCATCAGGATTCCGCGCAGACGAAGGCGGCTTTCCATATCGGTGTTCACAATTTCAAATCCGACTTCGTTCACCCGGGCACGCCGCAGCAGCACCTGCCCGCGAATATGACGGACGCCAGTTGAGATGTCGATGTTCGCTTCGGATCCCACGCGGAGGTTGTCCTCCTTCGTGCCCATCCCGCCCCCTAAACTCAGCTCGCGAAGCGTGATGCTCGATCTTCCCCAAGAGCTGCTGATGACGGCCGAGAGCGTTTTTCGTAAGACGATGCGTTCGTAACGCCGCTGCCGCACCCATGGGCAGGCCGGAGCCGCATCCAGCGGGGCAATCGCCAGTTCGCCCGGCACCAAGCCGCTATCCGACATTACTTGGGCTGCATAACGCGGATCAATCTTGGCCAGCGCTTGTGCAGCCGCGATCCGCAACTCACGATGACTCGCCCACTTCCACATCTTCTTGGTCTCGAGCAAATTGCGCAGCACTGCAATCGATTCAGGTTCACGCAGCCGGCCTAAGGACTCGACAGCTTTAATCTGGATAATGGCGGAGCGGCCTTGGGCTTCGCCGGCCTCTGCCATCACCATCAAGGGTGGCACCGTGGTCCGGTCGCCGCTCATACCAATCTCATCGATGGCCTGGGGGAGAACCATTGCGTCCAGGTGCTCCAGGATTTCGAGCAACGTACGTCCACGGTCCGAAGCGGCACCATATGCAATTTGGCGAACAACAATGTCGTGGTAGAACCGGTTCCATTCCTTCAGTCGGACGGGCAACAACTCCAACAACGTCGGTACGTCCAGGCGGCTCAAGATACCGACCACGGAGGATGCCTGCCGCACCGGACCCATGCGCAACATCTCTCTCGCCTGTTGCAATACGTCGGGGCCCAGTTCCTTCACGATGTCGACCATCCGGTCGCATTCTTCCCGGCGCATGCAGCGGAAGAATCGATCGGCGAGATGTTCTATGGCAGCTTGCGAAGTGCGGCGCAGCACGAGAATCAGATCCCTTGGAATCTGTGGCAGCCGCAATGCCTCTTCGATGAACTCGGGGAGGCGATTTTCCACTCCAATGCGAGGGCGCAACTCATTGGCTAAAGCGGGACGCTGCTTGGCTACACCTTCGATTGCGCCGCAAACCTCGGTTAAAGCGGCGTACTGCTTCCGGTTTCCGGCTTCCGAACTCAGCCGCACAAAAGCAGCGCTTAACAGACTTTGCACCTCTGGATCGGGATCCCGCACCAGGGCATCACCAATCTTGTGAACAATGGCTCCAATCAAATCGATGCCGGGAGCAGCAAACAGGTCAGCCAACTGGCTGAGGCCGATTGACGCTTTGCGGCGCGGTTCCGCATCCTTGGCCGTAAGACAATTCGAGTAGTTGTGCAAGATGGCAGCGACGGTTTCCCGGTCTCCGCGTTCCAGCAAAATCTCGATGAACTGGCGAATATTGCGAGGCGGCACGCAGGGTGCTTCGTTGGACATGAGCACGCTTTTCTTTCCCGCCTCCGGTACTTCCGCCCAGAACATCCGGTCCAAAATGTCGGCATGGGACTCTACCAGAAGCCCAGCCTTGCTCATTTTGTCTTCGTGCACGCGCAGGATCTGCCGCAGGGTTTCCATTTGCCGGCTCATGTGCTCCAGCATCTGATGCACGGCGTTGACTTTGATGTCTCCCTTTTGGAATCGTTCCATGGCGAAGCGGATCGCCATGTGCTCGGCTGCTTTCATCAAAAGCGGAGTGTCGGTTTTTTCCGTGGGAGCTTTCGCCGCCAGGCTTTCCAGCAGTTGCTGCAGGTTGAGTTTGGTATTGGGATCTGTCTGGGTCAGTTCGCTCTGGAGCAATTCGGTTTTGGCGCCGGGGTCGGCACCAACCTCTCCGAACTTGGTGAGCAGCCGGATTGCCTGAATGACCTCTTCTTCCTGAAGCGGCACAACTCCACCTGTCCAGGCACCACCGCCCGCCGCAGGGCCGCTGCCACTGCCGGGTTCACCGGATACCACATTCGGTACACTGCCAGAGGGGACATTGGGCACACTGCCGATAGGTGCGCCACCTGCGACGCCACCGGCCCGTGAGCCTTCGGCCGCGGCAATCAGTTGCAGCAGTTTTTGCGGATCGTTCAGCCATTCTTTGAATTCGGGCCCGAGAGTCTGAGCGGCAATCTGTGCCGCAATGCTTACATCGGCCGTTCCCGGATCAGCCGCCACAAACTTGACTTCATTGATCCGAATCGTGGAGCTCTTGTTGTCTCCGAAGATGTCCTTGATCTGCTGGACTACGTCCTGAGCTTTGGAACCGCCCACAGCAAAGGCTTTGATCAGACGGGCAAAATCTTCGACCGTGACTCCTTTTGAAAAGTGAATGCTAGCCAACCCGGCCGCCGTCAAGAGTTGGGCGAAGCTGCGTTCGGCCTGTCCCGTTTCAAGGGCTACGCCATCCAGAAGAAGCCGGTTGTCGGAAACTCCCAGCAGGAACCCACTATCTGGCAAGCCGTGCTGCATTTCGTTCCACGTAACTTCGAATTGTCCTTCTGTGCGCTTATGCTGAAATCCATAAAGCCGCACGTACTTCACCAGGATATTGAGGCTGTGAATGAAAGCGCGTGCGGACGCGTTCCTATCTTCTCTCTTAGTTGTGGCGGCGGTGGAAATACGTGGCTCCCTGCAACTCCGCTACAAGGTTAATCCACAAGGTAAGGGGATGCATGTTACGGAGGTAATAGTCCTCAGACCGCAAAAAGTGTCTGTTTGTCTGTGACAAATCCCTAGTTGATTGGCCGCATACAATGCGAGCGTACACGGAAAGGCCAATCTCAGTACTGGAATTAATTCGCTGTAGCGGCGAAAATGATTTCTTGATCTCGCAACCACAGAAACTCGCATGCCTCTCAATGTAGCCGTTGCTGCGGCGAAAAACACGCGCAAGAAAACCGGCCTCGCCCTGTGGATGGAACGCGTGATCGAGGAGTGCGAACGCGCCAGCCTGGATTTCAGCGCTGATCCTGTCCACGACCTGAGAGTCGCTCTTCGCCGTTGCCGTTCTATTGCCGACGGTCTTCGGATGATCGATCCCGATCCCGCATGGAAAACAATGAAGAAAGCGGGGAGGCAACTCTTCCGTGAGTTGGGAGAACTACGAGATGCGCAGGTCATGGAGGAATGGGTACGTCGTTTGGGCAATCCCGATGACCCGGTGACCAATGCGCTGCTTCAGTTTCTTGCCAGTCGTGAAGTGCAGCTCAAACAGCAAGCCGCCCTTGGTTTGCAGGAGTTCGATCGCAAGCAGTGGAGGCGATGGATCGCATCCCTGCCTCGCCGAGCGGCCAGAATGCGGGCCGAAAGCGCGGTGTTCAAGCATCTCGCACTTGAGCGCTGGACCGAGGCCTACGAACTACACCGGCGAGCGTTGCGCAACCGCTCGCAAGTCGCATTTCACTCGCTGCGCATTGGGTTGAAGCGCTTCCGCTACGTCGTGGAAAACTTTTTGCCCGAACAGCATGAAGCCTGGAGCGCCGACCTTAAGGACCTTCAGGACCTGCTAGGCGAGGTTCACGACCTCGATGTGCTTTGGGCGACCGCACTGCAAGTGATCGCTTTTCCGGACGTCGAGTCCCGGTCGAAATGGCATGCGCGAATCATCGAAGAGCGGACTCGCAGGATCGAAAAATACCGTAGCAAGATGCTGGGGAAAGCTTCGCTATGGCATGTCTGGCGAGCCCAATTGCCGGTCGGAAAGCAGATCGAATCTGCTGCGCTTAGCCGCCTGAAGTTGTGGGCGTCGTTTCTCGATCCCGATTTCAAGCATTCGAGCCACGTCTCCCATTTGGCTCTTCAACTCTATGACGGACTGCCAGTCAGGCAAACACCCGCTGCTTCAGAACCCTCCGATCAACGCGCCATCCTGCAGGTGGCAGCTTTGTTGCATGACGTTGGTCGCTCCAAGAAGGAAAAAGGACATCACAAAGTTACGTACAACCTGATCCAGCGGTTAACCCCGCCCTTGAGTTGGAATGCAGAGCAGATGCGCTGGGTAGGCATCGTCGCGCGTTATCATCGCGGCGCGTTGCCAGGAGGCGGACAAAAGATGCTTGCAGGCTTGACCGCAGGTCAACGGCGCAGCGTCCAGAAGTTGGCGGGAATTCTACGCTTGGCGAACGCCTTTGACGCCAATCGAAACGGCCAAATACAGCGTCTCGAAGTTAGCGAGCGGAACGGCTTCCTTGAGATCGCGGCCCGAGGCTACTCCCCACGCGACCGCGCAGCTGAAGGGATAGCCGCTGCGCGCCACTTGCTAGAAACCGTCTATCGACGACCGGTGATAGTGAAAACGCTAAAAGCCAACAGGGTGAATTAAGCACTCAGCACTCAGCACTCAGCGATCAGCAAAACCGACTAGACTTAGAATCTGAGTTCTGAATGCTGACTGCTCTCTGCTGGAAGCTTTCGAGTCACTTACGTCTTCGTACGCCATCGAGTAAAACCAAAAGCATCGTATGACTCACTCCCAGCTGGTTCAGAAAGCCGTCGCATGGCTGCGCTCATATCGTTGTGGCGTGATTCTTTCTGAACAGGCCTGTCTCAGCGGCGAAATGCCGGATGCTATCGGATGGAAGCGAGCCTGCCACTCGGTGCTGGTCGAATGCAAGATCTCGCGAGCTGACTTTCTCGCCGATCGCGACAAGCCTTTCCGCAGGAAACAGGAACTAGGGCTGGGCTGCGAACGGTTCTACCTCACACCTGCGGCCATGCTTCGTTGCGAAGAACTACCGGCTGGATGGGGACTGCTCGAATGCCATAACCGAAAAATAAAATTGCTTCAGCCCGGGGCGAGAAACCTCCGCACTGTGACCGGCTTTCGCTACGAAATGAATCTCCTGCTCGCCAGCCTTCGTCGCGTGGAAATCCGTATCGAACCCCGTAATCTGACCGAGTTCCTGAAGTGGAAGAATCGCATGGCCGACTACAACCAGGGAGTTTTACCAGAAGGAATCGTGCCCGCCGAAGAAGAACCAAATTATTTTCTGGAAACTGAATCTTCATTCTAGAGTGGACAAAGAAAAGCCGGGCTGGTTGGCCCGGTTTCTCTTAACGTCGAGTTGAGATGCGGTTACATCACAGCGCGGCGCGGCTGAGGTCAAGGTGCGTCCGGTCTGTTTGTTATCGGACGAATTGCTTTGCACCGTTTTCGAATCAGCCCAAAATTGCTACTGCAAATTCGGAGTTGAAGGAAACACTTGCCTTGGGAAGTGCAACTCGCGTACCAATCGAGCCTAAGTTGTGCATGAGAATGACATCGGTAAATTAATGAAAAATAACCTGTTATGTTTCGGTAAAAAGTTGAGCGTTCTATTCGAAGTGCAAACTTTTGCACATGGTTGAGCTCCTTACAACTCCCGGCGACCCTCCATTGACTTCAACATCGTAATCTCGTCGGCATATTCGATATCGCTGCCCACCGGAATACCCATGGCAATTCGCGTCACCTTGAGTCCCCCGCGCCGCAATTTGCCGGAGAGATAGGTTGCAGTGGCTTCGCCCTCCACCGTCGGATTAGTAGCGATAATGACCTCATCCACTTCGCCGTCGTCGACGCGTCGCATGAGGTTGGAGATGCGTAACTGTTCTGGCCCCACTCCATGCAGCGGGGAAATTGATCCATGAAGCACGTGATAAACCCCGTTGAAGTGTTTGGTCTTTTCGATAGCGCCGATGTTTGTTGGTTCTTCCACCACGCAAACCATCCGTTGGTTGCGCGTGGCACTGCTGCAGTAAACGCAAGGATCAACATCTGTAATGTTGTTGCAAATGGAACAAAGACGCAGCTTAGCCTTGACGTCGCGTACCGCCGCGGCCAAAGCCTCAGCATCCTCATCATTCGAGCGCAGGATATGAAACCCGAGCCGCTGCGCGGTCTTGCTGCCAATTCCCGGCAGCTTCTTGAGTTCGTCGATCAGCCGCGCCATCGGCTCCGCAAACTTAGACATAAAGAATTGAGTAATCGGGTGATTGAGTAATCGGGTAATTGAACAGTGAAAACAATAACCCGATTACTCAATTACCAAATCTCACATTCCCGGAATGCCCATTCCGCCCAGCATCCCGCTCATACTGGACTGCATGGCCTCGTCGACTTTCCGGCTGGCTCCATTGATCGCCGCCGTCACCAAATCCTGCAGCATTTCCACGTCCCCGCTCTTTACCGCTTCGGGATCAATCTTCATGCTCAACACCTGTTTGCGGCCGTCCATTTTAACCACTACACTGCCTCCGCCGGACGAGCCCTCGACCACAGTCTCTTCCATCTTCTTCTGCAGCACTTCATATTGCCGCTTGGCCTGAGACATTAATTCCTGCAAGTTGAATCCGCCCATTTCATCCTTCCCAGCAAAAACTTAGAATCGACATTCCTGAAGCCCAACGCCTGAAGCCTAACGCCTAGGCCACCGCCTCACCGTCGTTCCTTGTAATCGATAATCGTCCGAATCTCCGCGCCAAATTTTTCCTTCATCCTGCGAACAATCGGATCCTGTTCCGCCCGGCTGCGTCCCCCGCCATTCGAGGAGGGTCGCGTCGTCGTGATGCTTGGCATTCCGTTTCCAGGGATCACCTTGAGCTTAAGCGCCCGCCCCGCAACCCCGCTTGCGGTCGCCATCGCTAACCGCCTCGCATCCGCTCCCAACGTCATATCGATGACAGTCGCCGACGAAGCGACCTTGATAACCAGCTCGTTTCCTTCAATCCGCCATTCGCCGCTTTCCAGCATCGAAACCAGCATTTGATGGCCGCCGGCCGCCAACGCATTCAGCACAGGCTCACGCAAAGCTTCATGGCGGAGGTCATTAGAACGCGCCGGCAGACTTTCAGGGACGCTCTCTGGTCTGGAAGATATCTCTGGCGTTGCCTCTGCGACCGCCAGAGCGGCCGCCCCCATGACGACGGTGGCCGCCTTACCCATAGCGAACGCCGGTACGCTTGCTGCGGGACTCTCCTCAGCTAAAAGCTGGGGCTTGGAGCCGCTCTTTCGCGCCGAATCCGCCGCGAATGGTGAAACCTGATTCGCGCGAGTCGTCACCGGCGATTCCGCCTTCCTCGCGTCGGGAACAACTGTAGGCCTGCCACTCCCTTTCGGACCAGCCGCGTCCACAGCGCTCAACAACTCTTCGATCGGAAGCAGGCGTTGCGCATGAGACATCTTCAGCAAACCCAGCTCCAGATGAAACCGTTGTTCCTGCCGATACCCCAGCTCCCCGTGAGTGCGCAACATGATCTGCAAATGCCGCGCCAAGTCTTCTTCGCTGAACAGTTCGGCCACTCTTGCCACACGCGCCCGCTCGTCACCAGAAATCTGCAACAGGGAAGACTCTGCACCCGCGATCTTAGCCACAACGGTATTGCGCAAAAATCGAACCATCTGCCGCGCGAAATGAGTCGGACTATGCCCTTCGCTGATCAGCCGGTCAACCAGCCGCAAAACTTCTTCGCTGGAACTCCGTGACACCGCTTGCATTACTTCTTCCAGCACGGTAGAAGGCGTGGCGCCAGCTAACTGCCGTATGGTTTCGGCCGTAAGTCGTCCATCGCAACAGGCAATGGCCTGATCCAGAATAGACAGCGCGTCGCGGATCGATCCGTCGCCAGCCTCGGCCAACAGTGCCAGGGCATCCTCATCGGCTTCGATCTTCTCTCTGCCTGCCAGGTCCTTCAGCTGTCCCAGAATCTCCTCAAAGCGAACCGCCCGAAAACTGAAATGCTGGCAGCGCGAGCGGATGGTCTGCGGAATATCCTCCGGCTGAGTCGTTGCCAGCATGAAAACCACGTGGCTGGGAGGCTCCTCTAGAGTCTTGAGCAAAGCATTGAAGGCCGCATCGGTAATCTGGTGAGCTTCATCGAGGATGTAAATCTTGAACCGGTCACGCGCCGGACGATAGCGCGCAGCTTCGCGCAACTCTCGAATCTCATCGATCCCGCGGTTGGTGGCCGCATCGATCTCGATTACATCGACCGAATTTCCTGCCCGAACCTCGGTACAAGACTCACAAACGCCGCACGGTTCCGTGACCGGCTTATCCGATGAGCGGCAGTTCAACGCCATGGCCAAAATGCGCGCCACGGTGGTTTTGCCGATACCCCGGTGGCCACTGAAAATATACCCGTGCGCCGTTCGTTGCTGCTCAATCGCATTCTTCAAGGTCCGCGTAACATGCTCCTGCCCTATAACATCGGAGAATTTCTGCGGACGGTATTTGCGCGCCAAAACCTGATAGCTCATGATGGTGGAAGCTTGATTATACGTGATGCAAGAGGCTCGGTGATGCCCACGTAGCCCCGGACGCCTCGTCCGGGGCGGCCGGGCGAAGGCACCTCTGCCTTCACGAAGCCCTTGCAGAAAAGACACTCTCCAGAGTAGGCTTCTTACTTGACTTTCTGCCCGAGGGGGCTTCATGCAACTAAAATTAACTGTCCGGACAACCGATGACATCGTCGTAGTCGACTGCGCCGGCCGCATTGTTTTTGGCGAAGAGTCCGCCGACCTGCGCGACACCGTCAAAATGGTGATCACCCAGAGCAAGCGCATCATCCTCAACTTATCAGGTGTTACCTACATCGATAGCGGCGGCCTGGGGACGCTGGTCGCTCTCTACACCAGTGCCCGCAACAATGGCGGCGCCATTAAACTAGCCAACCTGACGCCACGCGTTGGAGACCTTTTGCAGGTGACCAAACTGGTGACCATCTTCGACGTTTATGACAGCGAGGAGAAGGCCATCGAGTCATTCCGCAAGGGCGCCGCGGCGTGATGTGGTTTCGTGTGACGCGGACACTCCTGTCCGCGTCCGTCTACCCGCACAAGGCGCTGTGATCGAAACGATGCATGCCCGCATCCTGGCGGCAATCCGCAAAATCCCCCGGGGCAAAGTGTCAACTTACGGCGCAATCGCCCGCGCTGCAGGATATCCCGGAGCCGCCAGGCAGGTAGTTGGAGCGCTACACCGTGCTTTCGACTTGCCTTGGCAAAGGGTTCTGGGCGCCGGCGGCGAAATAAAGCTACGCGGGGATTCGGCCATCGAACAACGGTTTCGCCTCGAATCCGAAGGAGTGACCTTTCGAGGACGACGCGTGGATATGAAGAAACACGAGTTCAAGTTTCCACGGGCGAAAAATCGAAATGAACCCAAACGAATGAAGAAGAAGAGAGCCAGTCGGCTATCTTCGAGCCAACGACCAAGGACTAACGACCACTCTTAAACTGCTCGTCGATCTCCACCTGATACCCCGCGCTCAAACGATTGGTCTCATTAGCCATGCCGACGACAGCCATTAACTCCTTAAACATCTCATCCGTCATCCCTTTTTTTCTCGCCGACACGGTGTGAGACGCAATGCAATAATCGCACTGATTGCTGACGCTGACCGCGACATAAATCAGCTCCTTGATCAACGGGTCCAGCGCACCCGGCGCCATAATCTGTTTGATGTCTTCCCAGGTACGTTTGAGAGTTACGGGATCGTGGGCGATCGCCTTCCAGAAATTATTGATCCAGTCCGTCTTTCGCACCGCCATAATGTCATCGTAGACTGCCCGCACCTCCGGGCTCGCGTCCCGATATTCAATTAGTCCAAGCGCAGCCATTTCGTCTCCTGAGTTATATGAATGCATTCTTGGGAGGGCACCGCCTCAGTCGTGCCAATCAAGCCCGCGAACAAATCGGGCTTTAGCCCCTAAGGCAATATTCTTCAACTAGCTCTTAGGCAACTCCCCGCTTAACAATCTACCCAACTCACTCGCAGCGCACCGCAACCCCACATAGAACGTCCCAAACAACGCATAAACCGCGCTGACTTCATCGAACCGCATCTCATAAATCAATTTCTTGAAAACCAACGGATCATCCGCAAACAAATCGACACCCCACTCCCAATCGTCAAATCCAATCGATCCGGTAATAATCTGCTTCACCTCGCCCGCATACCGCCGCCCCACCAACCCATGTTCATTCATCTGCCGCGCCCGCTCTTCAATCGGAACCGTATACCAGTTCTTATCCTCTCCCCGCCGCCGGTCCATGGGATAAAAACAAAGATACCGATGCTTCGGCAACTCCGGAAACAACCGAGGCCGCATCGCCTCCTTCTGCCGCGCCAGCGTCTCCTTGATCACCCGATTCCATTCCTCCGAGTGCGCCTCCACGCCGCGTTCCA
Source organism: Terriglobales bacterium (assembly GCA_035567135.1). Classification (GTDB taxonomy): domain Bacteria; phylum Acidobacteriota; class Terriglobia; order Terriglobales; family Acidobacteriaceae; genus JABDBE01. The sequence continues at coordinate 29,149 of DATMQI010000112.1, read as the reverse complement.
CCAGCTCGCCGTAGACCTTGATCGTAGATTCATAAAGGCCAAGCTCAATCACCGAAAGATACGAGGTCGTCGGTTCAAGATAGTCGCTAAGCCGCAAGCCAGCCATCTGCAATTCCGCCTGATTCAATTCCTCAAACGATTGTCGGAAGTGGACAAACATCAGATCGCCTTTATGACCAATCAACGAGAAAAGTCCTGACTGGCCAGATGAATTTACCTCCATTTTTGCGAGCAGCACGCTCGCCTCATCAATGATCTCCGCCTTCTGCGCGGCCCCGAGCGCACGCCAAGCCGGCCAGCGAAACCGCATCATCTGATGCAGCACGCTGTAACCCTCGATCGTCAATGGAACAGGCGGAATCTTCGTCGAAGCGATGGGCGCTCTGGCCCCCTCCGGGCGAACCGTGCGGGTAACTGACATAAGCGTTTCCTCGTCGAATCTATTGTACCCGCGAACCGAAAAGAATCGCGATGTTGGGAGGACGTCTGCGCGCGTGCATTCAAAGAACAGCAGCCCAGCTTTCGTTGGCCAAGCCAGTTAGAATAAACTGCGATGCGCGTAGTGCTCGAATTCGACAGTGTTTCGAAAGAGTATCGTAGCTTCGCCAGTAAACGCCGACTCCGCGCTCTCGATGGCTTTAGCCTCGCCGTCGAGGCTGGAGAAATTTTCGGCTTCCTGGGGCCGAACGGCGCAGGCAAAAGCACCGCTATCCACTTGGCTATGGGATTCATGCGGCCTACGGGCGGCGCCGGTCGTATGCTCGGAGAGCCGTTTGGACATCCAGGCACACGGCGCCGAGTAGGCTTTCTCGCCGAAAGCGTCGCTCTCTACCACCGCCGTGCAGAGCGCCTGGTCCGCTTTTACGGGGCGCTCAACGGGATGGCGGGGACTCATCTTGAGAGCCGGGCGCGCCAAGTCCTCGAAACTGTAGGGCTGCAGGATCACGCCAACCGTAATGCCGGCAAGTTTTCCCGTGGCATGCTGCAACGTGTTGGCTTGGCCCAAGCTCTCGTCAACGATCCGGAATTGCTGATTCTGGACGAACCCACTTCTGCACTGGATCCATTAGCCCGAGTCATGGTTCGCGAGCTCCTGCTCAGTGCGCGCAACGCCGGCAAAACCATCTTCTTGAGTTCTCATTTGCTTTCCGAAGTGGAATTGGTGTGTGATCGGGTGGCCGTGCTTCATCGTGGCCGGTTGGCTCGAATGGGAAGAACTGCAGATCTGCTTCAAGCCGGAGATCGAACCGAAATTGTAGCTCGCGCCATCGCCGTAGAGGACTTTGAGGGCGCCATGGCCCGCGACGGAATTGTAAGCTTCTCCGTGCCCGCCCATACTCAACGTGCGGCATTGGAAAGGGTCTGGATCCTCGGAGGCGAGGTGGTAAGTGTCAATCCGCGACGGCGGTCGCTGGAGGAGATTTTTCTGGAAGTGACCGCCGAACCACAATCCCGTTCTTCAGAAGGTAATCAGTGAGACCGGTCCTGCTGATCGCAATTAATTTTGCGCGCGAGCAGCGCTGGCCTATTCTCACTCTGCTGCTGTGGGTCCTGCTGCTCGCATTTCTCGGGCTGGTAACCGATATTAACCGCCAGCGGGAGGACCTGCTCTTCGTCTTCAAACAGGACGCCATATACGTGCTCGCGTTCAGCGTCTTCTTCGGGGGCTCCGCCACCTACAACGAACGCAGGTCGCGCCGAATTCTAGGCGTACTTTCCAAGGCCGTGGGACGGCAGCAGTATCTTTCGGGACTCGTGCTCGGCGTGACCATTGCGTGCGCGATCTATTGCTTCGCCCTTGGCATGACCGGAAGTTGGACATTGGGTGGGCCGCAGTTTCCTATTTCGCGCGTCTGGTTCCTTATGCTTTGTCTGGTGAGCGCGTGCATGTTGGCCGGTACCGTAGCGCTGATGTTTTCCACGTTTCTCAACCCCTTCTTCGCCGCCGGCGCGACCGCAATCGTTTTAGGCCTCCCAGTTCTAGTCGGTCACATACTGGGGCCACAATGGGGCTATGTGATTCCGGTCTGGGAGCTCGGAGCTACCGTGCTCAATTCTTCTTTCGGCTCTCCGGGAACCGTATCATGGCTTCCCGTCATATTGGCGGCAATGGAGACGCTGGCTTTCTGGCTGCTAGCTGCCCGCATCTTTGCGTATGTGGATATTGCGGTCGCGGTGGAGTGAGTTGCTGAGCTGGCTATCGCGCCCATTCAGCGGCGGTACGGGCGGCATAGTCGAGCACTCGTCCGGGAAGAATGCCGAGGTAAATGGTTGCCGCCAAACTGATTGCTAACGCGGCGCCGAGGCCGAATGGAACCGGTAACACGGGCACGTCTTCGCGCGCTTCACGCATGTACATCACAACGATCAGCCGCAGATAGTAGTACGAAGCCACCGCGCTGTTAAGCACACCGATAATTACCAGCCCAACCAGATTGGCCTGCAGCGCCGCGCTGAACACGTAGAACTTGGCAAAGAACCCACCGGTAATCGGAATGCCGATCAAGGATAAAAGAAAAATTGTTAGCGTCGCTGCCAGCAGCGGACTGCGTCTTCCCAGGCCCTCGTAGTCTTCAAGCGTGACATAACGTTCGCCCTCGCCGCTGATGTGGCTGATCACAGCAAAAGCCCCGACGTTCATCGCCGCGTACGAGGCTGTGTAGAACATCGCCGCCGGAACGCCATTGTTTGGCAGAGCGGCATAGGCAACAAGCAAGTATCCGGCGTGAGCGATGGACGAGTACGCCAGCAACCTCTTTACGTTGTCCTGCACCAAGGCCCCAAGGTTGCCGATGGTCATTGAAAGCGCAGCCACCACCCAAATCAACCAAACGCGCCCGGGAGCGTCCACCTCAAACATGATCCGCAGTAGCACGGCGAACACCGCCGCTTTTGGAGCCGTAGACATAAATCCAACAACCGGAGCGGGCGCGCCTTCATATACGTCGGGTGTCCACACGTGGAACGGAGCCGCCGCGACTTTGAAACCCAAGCCGACAAACATGAGTGCGACTCCGACGTAGGCCAGCATTGGGATTGCGGCCGAATGAAGCCCATGGCTGATTACGGTAATGCTCGTCGAGCCGGTAGCGCCGAACATCAGCGCGACGCCATAAAGAAAAAAAGCCGTCGCAAACGAGCCCAGCAGGAAGTACTTGACGGAAGACTCGCTGCTGATCGCTGCGCGCCGGCGAAAACCCGCCAGAATGTACGTGGAGATCGACGAGATTTCCAGCGCGATGAAGATCAGGACCAGCTCCACCGCCGAGGACATCAAGCTCATGCCGAGAGCGCCAAACAAGACCAGCGCGTAGTATTCGCCGGCGCGAATCTTTTGAACAGCCATGTACTCGTAAGAAGTGAGTATTACAACCGCGGTTACCGCCGCGACCAGGAAATGGAAGAACACGCTGAAGCTATCGACCCGCACCATGTCCCAGAATCCCAGCCCGGGATATTGTGATTGGAATAAGGTTGCGACCAATGCCGCTAGCGATCCAACCAGTGCCAGCGCTCCAAGCGTCTTTTGACTCCGACGCTCGTCCATCAACGGATCGAGCACCATTACGATCATGCCGAAAATCGCCAACACTATTTCCGGCAAGATGCGGACGTAGTCAGCCGCATGAGGGATTACTTGCGTCAAATCGCCAGGAATGTTCACCGGCCCACCATCTTGCTGGCAAGCTGCGTGAACGGCGCCAACGCATTTTGCACCGCGGGATCAATCGCGTTCAGCCACAGCAGGGGCGCTACGCCCATCACCAGAGCGACGACAGCAGTCGGCCACAGTGCCGCGCGTTCGCGTCCACTCAGATCCGGCAACGACAGATTGACCTGGTGTGTGACTTTGCCAAAAAAGACGCGCTGATACATCCAAAGCAAGTAGCAGGCGCTCCAGATCACGCCCGTGGCTCCCAGGACGCCGTAAACCGCGCGATCGCGGAAAGCACCACTCAGCACGAGGAACTCGCCAATAAAGCCATTGAGGAGCGGCAATCCCAGGGATGCAAGCACGATGAACAGAAAGAAAGTCGCATATACCGGCATCGGCGCGGCGAGCCCGCCGAATTCGGCGATTTCATAAGTATGCCGCCGCTCGTAAAGAATTCCGGCCAGCATGAACAGAGCGCCCGTAGAAACTCCATGCGCCAGCATGACGAATGTTGCGCCATCCAGGCCCGCCTGCGTGAAGCTGAAAATCCCCAAGACCACGAAACCCAAGTGACTGATCGAGGAATACGCGATCAGTTTCTTCAGATTCGGCTGTACCATCGCGACCAGCGCGCCATACACGATGCCGATCAGCGCCAACACCATGATCCACGAGGCGTTGCTCCGCGACTGCTCCGGGAACAGGCCGAGATTGAAGCGAAACATGCCATACGTCCCCATTTTCAGCAGAACTCCGGCCAGTAAGACTGAACCCGCCGTAGGCGCTTCCACGTGCGCGTCAGGCAGCCAGGTGTGGAAAGGGAAGACCGGAACCTTCACCGCGAACGCGATAAAAAAACCAAGAAAAAGCCAGGGCGCGGCGCCCGCAAAATTCGAAACTTGGCCATTGTCGATCGCGGTCTGAATGCTGACAAAATCAAACGTTCCAGTCTTCGCGTAAAGCCACAGGATTGCCGCCAGCATAAACATGGACGCGACCATGGTGTACAAAAAGAATTTCACCGCGGCATACACCCGTCGTTCGTGACCGTAAATGCCGATCAGCAAGGCCATCGGGATCAACGTGGCTTCCCAGAAGAAATAAAAAAGGAACAGATCAAGCGCAACGAAAACCCCGATCAGCGCGGTCTGCAGGACTAACAGCAGGATAAAAAATTCCTTTACCCGCTCATGAATCGATTTCCACGAAATTAGCACGCACAGCGGAGTCAGAAACGTAGTGAGGACTACCAGCCACATGGAGACACCGTCGACGCCCATGTGGTAATGGATATTTGGATTCGAAATCCACTGATTATTTACTTGATACTGGAACGCAGTCTGACCCCTCTGAAAGTGCACTGGCAAGTGGAGAGAGAGAACAAAGTCGAGCAGCGAGACCACCAGGGCAAACAGACGAATATCGCGATCGCGCCGTGGAAACACCAGCAGCAAGATCGCGCCCACCAAAGGAATGAACGTGACCAGTGTGAGCATCGAGTTGTCCAAACCTGTGCTCATCGCATTCCCATCCAGATCATGTAAGCGATCACCACGGCCGCCCCCGCTGCGATCCATCCGGCGTAGGAGCGAAGATTCCCGGACTGCATGTGGCGCATGACGTCGGAGACCTCGCGAGCGCCCTCAGCGCTGTTATCCAGTGTCGCGTCGATCACGTCACGATCAATGCCGTGCCACAGAATGCGAGTTGAGCCATCGATGAGAGGCTTCACGAAGACCGCCGCGTAGATTTCATCCACGTAATATTTGTGCACGACGGCTTCGTAAAAACCGCCCAAAGCGTGCGCAATCTCCTGCGGCAACTGCGGCCGACGCTGGTACAACAGCCACGCGAGAAACAATCCTGCGACTGCGGCGAGAACTGAAATGCCCGTAAGAAGCTCCTCGGAGCCACCTTGATCTTTAGGTTCCGGCGCGGGAGTCGCGGGTGCTTCCTCCGTCGAATATGCAGTTAGGCCAGCGTGAAGAGCGGGCGAAAGGAACTTGTCGAATCGCTCACTTCCCACCCACCCTCCGCAAATCGAAAGCACTGCCAGGATCACAAGCGGAACCAGCATGACCTTCGGACTCTCGTGAATGTGTGGCGCGGGCGCCTCCGCTCCTGAACCGCCGACAACCCGCATATGATTGTCACCGTGGCTTGCTGCCGCTTCACCGCGGTATTCTCCAAAAAATGTCAGGAACCAAAGTCTGAACATGTAGAACGAAGTTAAGAAAGCCGTGAACACGCCGATCGCCCAATAGACCCAGCTTCCATAAGGACTCGAGTACGCCTTCCACAAAATCGCGTCCTTGCTGAAGAAGCCGGCAAAGGGAGGAAATCCGGCGATCGCAAAAGTCGCCGCAGTCATCGTCCAAAACGTCCACGGAATATGGTGTCGCAACCCGCCCATGCGGCGCATGTCCTGTTCGCCGCCCCCCGCGTGAATCACCGAGCCCGCCGCGAGAAATAACAGCCCTTTGAAAAACGCATGCGTCATCAGGTGGAAAATCCCGGCCGAATATGCGGCCACGCCACAAGCCATAAACATGTAGCCCAGCTGCGAAATCGTGGAGTAGGCTAGGACCTTCTTGATGTCCGTTTGGCAGACACCTATGGTCGCGGCGAACAAAGCGGTCAGCGTGCCGATAATTGCAACCACCATCAAGGCTTGCGGTGCCCGGTCGAAGACCACATGTGACCGCGCCACCATATATACACCAGCGGTCACCATGGTCGCCGCGTGGATCAATGCGGAAACCGGAGTCGGACCTTCCATCGCGTCCGGCAACCAAACATAAAGTGGAATCTGGGCCGATTTTCCGGCAGCCCCCACCATCAGCAACAGACCGATTGCGGTTAGCAAACCTGCACCAGCGACTTCCGCTGGCATCCCGGATACGATTCGAAATACCTGCACAAAGTTCAGCGATCCGAAATGTTTGATCATCAAGAAAAGCGCGATCAAGAAACCGAAGTCGCCAATACGATTAACGATGAACGCTTTCTTGCCGGCCGACGCTGCAGAGTCCTTGGTGAACCAGAATCCGATCAGCAGATAAGACGCTAGGCCCACACCTTCCCAGCCGATAAACATCAGCAAGTAATTGCTTGCCAGAACCAGCGTGAGCATGAAAAACATGAACAGGTTGAGGTATGCGAAGAATCGGTAGAACCCACCCTCTGCCCACATATAGCCGACGGAATAGATGTGAATCAGGAACCCGACACCAGTGACGACCAGTAGCATCACCAGTGAGAGCTGATCGAGGTAGAACGCGAAGTCGACCTGGAAGTCGCCGGCGCGAATCCAAGGCGCCAGGTTCTCTAAAAGAGGCAGAGAAGAATGAAACTGGGCCGCGATCCAAAGCGCCATCACGAACGCCGCGCCGCAAAACCCAAGGGCGATCGCCGATACAGTCTGCCGGGAAAAGCGCTTCCCGAATAGACCATTGATGGCAGCGCCGACCAGCGGCAGCAGTGGAATCAGCCAGAGATGCGCATTCGGCGTCATAGTTTGAGCAGGTTCACTCGATCTACGTTCAGAGTCTCGCGCGTGCGGTAAACCGCAATGATGATTGCCAAGCCCACCGCCGATTCTGCCGCAGCCACCACCATCACGAAAAATACGAAAACTTGTCCGCTGAGCGCATGCCACTGCGCAGCGAATGCGACGAATGACAAATTCACTCCATTGAGCATCAGCTCAATCGACATAAAGATCGTAATGATGTTGCGCTTAATCAGAAACCCGGTTACGCCGCAAGCAAACAAAATGCCACTGAGGACGAGGTAATACGAAAGCGGTACCATCAGCCCTCCCTCTTATCTGGTTGGGTCGGCTCTTGCACCGACCCCGGATGGCTGGCGAGGACTACGGCTCCCATAATCGCGATCAATACCAGTATGGATGTCACCTCAAACGGCAGCAGGAAATCATGGAAGAGCAACCAGCCAATAACTTTCGGAGGCCCAGGGAGCGCACCCACCGCGACGTTTCCCGTGCCGGAGTGTTCCAGCAAAACCCACGCCACCAACACACTGCCAATCAGGACTCCCGGGATTCCAAACAGCATCGCCACCCGGCTGCCCTTGGTGCGGTCTTCTTCGCCGGCGTTCAAGAGCATGATGACGAAGACGAACAGCACCATAATCGCTCCGGCATAGACGATCACCTGCACCGCTGCCACAAACTCTGCGCCCAAAAGTAGATACTCAACCGCGAGCGAGCCCATCACAACGACCAGCGACAGCGCGCTGTTGATCGGATGCCGCTGCACCAGCAGGTTTACCGCACCAGCCACGCACACCAGCCCGAACACCGAAAATACGATCAGATGAAGCATCTTGTTGTGCTACGCTCGCAACGCCACAATCAAAGCCGTGATGACCAAGTTGGCAATGGCCAGCGGCAGCAGAAATTTCCATCCAAACGCCATCAATTGGTCGTAGCGAAAACGCGGCAACGTGCCGCGAACCCATATATAGAGGAACAAAAACGCGAATATCTTAGCCACGAACCAGAACACCGGCAGAATTGCTTGCAGAAAGGGCGGTCCGAAGCGATGTGGTCCATGCCAGCCGCCCAGAAACAACAAAGTTGCCAGGCACGCCACCGTGATCATATTTGCATATTCCGCCATGAAGAACATGGCGAACTTCATGGCGCTGTACTCTGTGTGATAGCCGGCCACCAGTTCAGTCTCAGCCTCCGGCAAATCAAAGGGAACGCGATTGGTTTCCGCATAAGCCGCCATCAGATAGATAAAAAACGCTATGATCTGTCCCTGAAAAATATTCCAGCGCGGGATGAATCCCCAAAACGTTCCGCTTTGTGCATCGACGATGTCGCGCAAACTAAAGCTGCCCGCCAGAATCAGCACGCCCACGAGCGAAAGGCCCAGCGAGATTTCATAGCTCACCATTTGGGCGCTGGCGCGCAACCCACCCAGCAGTGAATACTTGCTGTTCGAAGACCATCCCGCAAGCGCAACGCCGTATACCCCAAGCGAAGTAACGCCCAGCACGATCAGCAGCCCGATGTTGACATCGGTGATCTCGAGCGGGGTGTGGATTCCGAAGACCGTGATCCAGTTCCCGACGGGAATGACCGAAATTGAGGTCAGCGCAAAAATCAACGCGATCATGGGCGCCGCGATGTAGAGCGGTTTGAACACGTGCGGCGGCAGCAAATCCTCTTTGAAGATGAACTTCACTCCGTCCGCCAGAGGCTGCAGCAGCCCAAAAGGGCCGACCCGCGTGGGTCCCCAGCGGTTCTGGATGTGGCCGACAACCTTGCGCTCCAGCCACACCGTATACGCCACAGCCGTGAGCAACACGCCGAGCGCGATCACGATCTTAATGATGGAAACGAGAATGAATTCGCCAAGGCTCAACGAGATAGCTTTCTGACACTGTAGCGCCGGCGTCCCGCCGGGTGGCGCGGGGGGTGTCGCCCGCGCACCAATTACTAAGAGAATGCTTCAACAGGGTCTAGTCGGCGGCGACTTCTGTCTCCACCGGCTGTTTGTGACGGTTCTCGATTACCGAATTCAACGTGCGGGAATAACGGCCCAACGTACCCGAACTGAAAAGATTGTCCTGAGTGGGTACGATCAACGCCGGATCGTGCAAAGCCCCGGGTCCGCTTCCCGACAGAGTCGTGTGCTGATCATTGCCTGACACAATATTCATTCGGGAGACATCGTAGCAGGGCACCAACCGTTGGATCTCATCCAGAATCGCCATGGGATCGAACGGACTCATCTTAAGTTCAAGTCCGTTGGCCTCGAGCCACACCGCGTGGCGGTCCGCTTCACCGGATTGAGCGCCGCGCGACTGTCCCATGTCCGCGCCGGCTCCTCGACCAAACGGTACCAACCGGCGAACATCGAAATCCATCGCTCCGGCGATCCGCACAATCATTTCAAAATCTGACTTCGTGCCCGTTACTTCGCCCGCCTTTTTCACTAGTTGCAGATCCCCACACGTATTGGTGAACGTTCCTGACTTCTCGTACGCATTCGCAGCCGGTAACACCACATCTGCAATCACGGCGGTCTCAGTCAGGAACATGTCCTGCACGACCACGAAGCTGTTTGAGAACACATGAGGATCAATACCGAATTGCTCGACCGGGTTCGCACCCACTACATAAAACGCCTTCAGGGTACCGGCGTTTGCGCTTTCCACCATCTCGGGCAGGGTGAGTCCTCGCGCTTGCGGCACATTCCCCCATTCTTCGTGGAACTTTCCCGTATCCAAAACCCGCTGGTAGCCGGGAAGCAGGTCAGGATAGAGTCCCATGTCGGCGGCTCCGCGGGAGTTGGCATAATCGCTCAGTAAAAGTAGCTTTGCGCCCTGTATGGCGGAGCTGAATTTCACCAACGAAGCGATGTCCTTGCCGCGGATCTCAGAGCCAAAAATAATGACGAGGTTGGGTTCGCTCTGCAACTTGGCACGCAACGCGACCCAAGCATCGCGGGCGGTTGCGTCCATGGCAATTGCGTCGAAGGCCGCGTCATCGCCCGCTAGAAACTCAGCCACTTTTCCTTCCGAGCCCCCTGGGATTTGAACGAAGCTGGCTGTTTGCCGTCGCAATTTAATCGGCTGCGAATTGACTATGTACAACCGCGCCCGATGCAGCCGAACATTGTTCCGAATCTGCCATGCCAGAAGCGGATGCTGCTCCGTGGGATCGTTGCCGATCAGCAAGATTGCAGGCGCATTGAACACGTCGCGCATGCTGGCTGTGGCTTCCGGTTTTCCGGCAAGCGCCGCCGCAAAAGCAGGAAAGTCCGCGGTACGGTGATGGTCGATGTTGTTGCTTCCGAGCACCACGCGGGTGAACTTCTGCAGCAGGTAATTCTCTTCATTGGTGGTGCGAGTGGAACCGACGACGCCAACTGCCTGTCCACCGACCTGGTCGCAAACTTCCCTGAAACGCTTTCCGATCAGGTCAAAAGCTTCTTCCCATGTGGACGGGGTCAATCGCCCGTTCTTGCGAATCAACGGCTGCGTCAGCCGGTCTTCGTGATGCGCGAAATCGAAAGCGTAGCGTCCCTTGATACAAAGGAAATCCCCGTTGATGCCGCTCTTGTCGCGATTGTCTCCGCGCACGATCTCCATGCCGGTGTCGGATCGACGTACGCCCAGCGTCGTTTTGCAACCGTCGGCACAGTGCGTGCAAGTCGTGCCGACGTGTTTCATCTCCCAGGGACGCGTCTTATAGCGATACGTGCCGGAGGTCAGCGCGCCCACCGGGCAGATGTCGATGCACATACCACACTCTTCGCATTCGAGATGGTCGCCTTGATTGGGAGCAATGATCGAACTCACGCCGCGGTTCTGTACGCCCAGAGCCCAAACATCCATGCCTTCGCCACACACACGCACGCAGCGGTAGCACAGGATGCAGCGCGGACGATCGAAAAAGACGACCGGCGACCACTGCTGCTCTTCTTTGTGATTCTTGGCATCGATGTATTTCGATTCGGCAGCGCCGTACGAGAAAGTCATGTCCTGCAGTTCGCATTCGCCGCCTGCATCGCACACCGGACAGTCGAGCGGATGATTGCCCAGCAGCAACTCCACCATGCTTTTCCGCGCCTGTCGAATCTCATCACTCTCGGTAGTGACAGCCATGCCCTCGCTGATCACCGTGGTGCACGCGGTTTGCAGCTTGGGCATCTTCTCCACTTTGACCAGACACATGCGGCAAGCGCCCTGCAACGACAGATTTGGGTAGTAGCAAAATGATGGGACCTCGATCCCCACGCTTTTGCAGGCTTCAATCAGCAAAGTCCCGGCCGGAGCCGTGACTTTCTTACCGTCTACAGTAATGTTTACGTCAGCCATAAAAATCGTCGTTCGTCATTGGTCGTTCGTCGTTAGCAAGTGCACCCGCCTACGACAGAGATCTAAGCTACGACCATATCCGCCACGTCAGCTTTTTCAAACGGACATGGCCTGCCATCTAAATGATCTTCAAATTCTTTCCGAAATTTCTTCACAATAGAAATCATTGGCATCGCGGCGGCGTCACCCAGCGGACAGAACGTTCGTCCTAACATGTTTTCGGAGAGGTACCGGATATTATCGATATCCTTCTCAACCCCACCCCGAGCATGAAATCGAGTCAGCGTTTTCTTTAGCCAGTCTGTACCTTCGCGGCAAGGAATGCACCAGCCACAGCTTTCATGTTGATAAAACTTCATGATCCGCAAAGCAAATTTCACCATGCAGGTCGTGTCATCGACGACCACCACGCCACCGGAACCCAGCATCGATCCCGCTTTCATCATCGAGTCGAAATCCATGGAGACATCGATTTCGGTAGCTGTCAAAACCGGACAACTCGAACCGCCGGGAACAACGGCCTTCAATGAGCGTCCGTTGGTAATTCCGCCGCCGACCTCATAGATCATTTTTTTGAGGTTGTACCCCATGGGCAGCTCATATACTCCGGGACGATTCAAGTGTCCGCTCAAACAGAAAAGTCGCGTGCCGCCATTCTTCGGCGGTCCTAGCTTGGCAAACCATTCGGCGCCGCCGAGAAGAATATGCGGCACACTCGCCAGCGTCTCTGCGTTATTGATGACCGTCGGTCCGCCCCACAGCCCGACCACTGCCGGGAACGGGGGCCGAATTCGCGGAATGCCGCGCTTCCCCTCGAGCGATTCCATCAGCGCCGATTCTTCGCCTACTTCATACGCCCCGGCGCCACCATGCCAATAAACCTCGAAGTCGTAGCCGCTGCCGAAAATGTTCTTGCCCAGGAAGCCCCGCGCATAAGCGTCCTTGATCGCTTTCTGCATGATTTCCAAGAGGTAGCGGTACTCGCCGCGGATGTAGACGTATCCAGCATGCGAGCCTGTAGCGATCCCCGCGATCACGACTCCTTCGATCACCGAATGCGGATCGTGCTCGAAAATCAGGCGATCCTTGCAAGTACCCGGCTCGCTCTCATCGCCGTTACACAAAATGTATTTGGGCTTGGGTGATTGCTTGGGCACGAATGACCACTTCATCCCGGTATTGAATCCGGCTCCGCCGCGCCCTCGTAAACCAGAATCCTTCACTAGATTGACGATTGCATCCGGCTGCATCCCGAGCGCTTTTTGGACGGCTTTGTAACCGTCGAGCTCCAGGTAGCGATCGATATCAGTCGCACCCTTGCCGAAGCGTTTGGAGACGACTTTTACTTCGTCGGGATGGGAAACCAAATCGGCCATTTTGTAATTGGGGTAATTGAGTGATCGGGTAATTGCAAAATTCCCCGATCACTCAATTCTCAATTCTTTTTATACCCGTCGAGCACCTTGTCCATCTTCTCCGTCGTCAAGTTCTCGTGAAAGTCATAATTCACTTGCACTACCGGAGCCCAACTGCAAGCCCCGATGCACTCCACTTCCTCAAGCGAGAACATTCCGTCCGGCGTTGTGCCTTTGTGCCCGATTCCCAATTTCTTCTCACAGTGATCGAGAATTTCCTCGCCTCCGCGCAACATGCACGCAATGTTGGTGCAAACCTGTACATTGAATTTGCCGCGAGGCTTGGTAGTGAGCATGGAGTAGTAGCTGATCACGTTGCTCACCTCAAGCTCGGTCAAATCCAACCGCTGCGCAATCTCGTGAATAACGTCGTCGTTGAGATATCCCACTTCGTCCTGGGCATAAAGCAGCGTAGGCACCAGGACAGAACGCTTCGTCGGGTAATGCGTTAGCATTTCTGCGAATCGCGATTCGAATTGATCAGAGAATCTCATTGCTTACGAATAATATCGATTGTCATTTCGAGCGAAGCGAGGAATCTGGGTTTGGGCTTGTGCCGGCAAGAACCTAGATCCCTTGCTTTACTCGCAATGCCAAACTTAAAGTCTCCTTTGTGTACCTTCGTGTCGTTTGTGGTTAACGCCTTTTGTAATCCGCGATCAGAACGTAGCCACCTACCGGTCAATTTCTCCGAGAACAATATCAATCGATCCAATCGCCGCCACTACGTCTGCCAGCAAGCGACCTTCGCACATCTTCGGCAGCAATTGCAGATTTGCCAAACATGCCGCCCGCATGTGAACACGATAAGGCTTAGCCGTTCCGTCGCTTACGACGTAGTACCCCATCTCGCCGCGCGGCGATTCCACCGCCTGGTAAACTTCGCCCGCAGGAACCGCAAAGCCCTCGGTAATGATCTTGAAGTGGTAGATCATCGCTTCCATCTGCGTCTTCATCTTTTCCCGGTCGGGCAAGACAACCTTCGGCGCGTCCGCCTTGATCGCGCCTTCCGGCATTCCGTCGAGCGCCTGCTGCACGATTGCGATGGATTGCCGCAACTCCTGAACCCGGCAAATGTATCGAGCAAACACATCGCCTTCTTGCGACACCGGAACTTTGAATTTGAAGTTCTCGTAGCCCGAGTACGGCATATCCCGGCGCAAGTCGAAATCGACGCCACTTCCGCGCAGCGTGGGCCCGCTCGCGCCCAGTGCGATGGCATCTTCCGCTGTAATCCGCGCCACGCCTTTGGTTCGCATCACCCAGATCGGATTCCCCGTCAAAAGGTTTTCGTACTCATCCACCTTGGCAGGGAAGCGATTGGCGAAGTCCCGCACCCGGTCAAAGAATCCCAGCGGCGGCTCCAGTGCCACGCCGCCGATGCGGAAATACGAAGTCATCATGCGCTGGCCGCTAACCGCTTCGAACAAACGCAAAACATCTTCACGCTCGCGGAAGCAGTAAAGAAACACAGTAAGCGCGCCGATGTCCATCGCGTGCGTCCCGAGCCACACCAGGTGCGAGTTGATACGCGTCAACTCATTCATCAACACCCGCAGCCATTGCGCCTTCGGAGGAATCTCCAACCCCAAAAGTTTCTCGACCGCCAGCGTATAACAAAGGTTGTTGGTCATGGGGCAGAGGTAGTCGATGCGGTCGGTAAGCGGCACAACTTGTTGATAGAACTTCGCTTCGCAAGTCTTTTCGATCCCGGTGTGCAGATACCCGATGTCGGGCATGAGCCGCACCACGGTTTCGCCATCGATCTCGAGAATCAGCCGCAACACTCCGTGCGTAGACGGGTGCTGCGGTCCCATATTCAGGATCATGGTCCGGTCCTGGCCGGGCTCGAGCACGGGCGTGGGAGTCATGTGGGCCATAAACGAAATCTATCGATAGCCCTCCACCGGGTAATCTTTGCGCAGGGGATGGCCTTCCCAGTTTTCCGGCATCTGGATGCGCCGCAAGTAGGGATGACCGGTAAACCGGATTCCGAAGAGATCGAAAACTTCCCGCTCGAAATAATTCGCGGAAGGCCAAACCGAAGTCACCGACTCCACAACCGGGCTATCGGCTCCCAAGCGAACCTTCAGCCGCACTCGCTCTTTGTTCGGAATCGACAGGAGCGCATACACCACCTCAAAGCGCGGCTGAGAAGGATACCAATCCACGCAAGTAACGTCGGAGAGATAATTGAAGGGACAACCCGGATCATCCCGCAAAATTACGCAAGCCTCGCGGATGCAGGACCGCTCGATGTAGATGGTCATCTCATCGCGGTCGAACTTCGCTCCTTCGACCGCAGCCGAGTTCCACGACCGCAACCTGGCAACCGCAGGGTGGTCTTTGAGCGCCGCAAGATCCGTAATGGCTGGAGTCAGCGGCATTAGACTTCGCCTCTTCTCGCCGACGGAGTACCCCAGTCCAGCACGCCCTTCTTCCAGATATAAAAGAAGCCCACCAGAACGATGCCGATATAAACCAGCATCTCCCAGAAGCCAAACATCTTAAGCTGCCGCAGGATCACGGCCCAGGGATACAGAAAGACGGCTTCTACATCGAACAGGATAAAGAGCATGGCCACCAGGTAAAACTTCACCGAAAAACGCTCGCGCGCGTCGCCGACGGGCACCATCCCGCACTCATAGGGAGACAGTTTGGCCCGCGTTGGCCGCCGGTAGCCAATGAACCATGAGAGCAAAACAATGGCAGAAGCCAACCCACCTGCTACGATGAGGTGAATCAATAAAGGCAGGTAGCGAGCGAAGTAATTGTCCGGCATAGAAGAGCTATATATAATTCGCAGCCAAGCAGTAACTAAACATTCTAGAGTAGATTTCGCGGATGGCAGTGTCAAGCGACCGAGCCACTTTATGACGATCTTTTAACATGCGTGCGGATTCTGCCGATGACTAAGGATAGGTTTAACGGGGCCCCATGATTTTTGGCTTTAATACCGACGTCAAGCACGACGACACGGTTTACCACGTGCAGAGCGAAGCGCGCGAGAACGAACTGCTGTTGCAGACTCAAGTCTTCGTCCGCGGACGCTGTATCGGAAAGCGCGCGACTTCCTACGCGGATAAGGCTGCCGAGTCCGGTTTCACCGACCAGCAGAAGGAGCAGATCCTGCGCGAGCAGCATCGTCTCGTCCTCGATTCTATCCGTGACGGGCGGCTCGATGGTGTTCTCGACAAGCATTTCACGCCTGAGTCGCTGGCGGCCATCAAGGAACTCGATGTGCACTGGCTCAACGCGGGCTCGGTGCATGCGGATCGCAATCTGACCCTGCGCCTGCGCGTCACCGAGGCAGGTGCCGCAGTCGAGGGAGCGCGTTTGACGGTTCGCTTTGCCCGTCCCGACGCTGCGCCGTTCTATACGCAGGTCGTCACGGGAGCTCAAGGCGATGCCGAGCTGAAGATCGATGTCGACGAAGCCTCGCTTCCAGATTCCGCCGTGCTCGTACAAGCAAACTATTCCGGCCGCACCGCAACCCGTAAATTCCAGCTACGCAAAGTCGAAGCGTAGCGAGAATCGATTGCGATGAACCTGATAATCAATGGCGAAGCTCAGGTTTTCAATCCTCCCCTCACGCTCGCCGGTCTTGTGGACCAGTTGCAGATGAAGGCCGATCGTGTAGCCATCGAACTGAACCGCAGCATCGTCGCTCGCGATCAATGGGCAAAAACCGCGCTGGCGGAAGGTGACCGGCTCGAGATCGTGCATTTTGTAGGCGGCGGGCGGCGAACGAACACGTAGGCCCGGATGCCTCGTCCGGGCAGCCGAGCAACGCTCGGCAGAAGTTGGCGCCAAGCCGCTACGAGGGAACTCGTCTAGTCACCCCCTGTTTGGTGAAATCCACAGTTGACAGCTGCCGATCCATGCCTAGAATATTGCAAACATTTAGCTTCAAAATTGTTTGAAACATTTTGGGCATTGGATTGCAGCAACCATTCACATCCCGCGACGTCGTATCGCTGACCGGTATAACGCCCCGGCAACTGCAGTGGTGGGACGAGCGCCGCATCGTGGTGCCAGCTCGCGAAGGCCGTCGCCGTTTGTATTCCATGGAAGACCTCGCCGAGCTCGCCGTGATTTGCCAGTTGCGCCACCGCGGATTTTCCTTGCAGCGGGTGCGCAAGGTTATGCGCTTCCTGCAACGGGAGTTCGGCAAACGCCTGGCCGAGACCGTCAGCGGCGCCTCTGAATATCACCTGCTGACCGACGGCAAAACTCTGTATCTCGAAACTTCACCCCGGCAGATTGTCGACATCCTGAAAAATGCGCGGCAACCGATGTTGACGATCTGTCTCAGTGACACGGTGAAACAAGTGCGCGCTGAAATACGCGCCAAGAAGAGCAGCACGGGTATGTCTGGTTCATTGCGCAAAGTAAGACAGGCTTCATAGAGCAGGGAAGTTCGGTTCCACATGGTGGCCCCACATTGCTTGGCCGAACATGGTTGATGGACACGGTTTGATTTGAACCAGGAGGCGACATGGTTGCAGAACTCGACGTCCTAAGCCAATGGATCCCCGAACAAATGCTGCCCGGCACCATCTTCGTGCTGGAGAATGCCGGCCGCGTCGGAGAAAAAGATGACCCCTACTGGGCCGTGCTCTCCTGTCCCGAATGCGGCACCCTGGGCCTGATCACGCGCAAGCAACTCGCCGGACTGCTGCCCGTAATCTGCGGATCGAATCAGTGTCCCGCGCAGTTCTTCATCAACGATAGCCAGGTCGTAAGTCGAAAGCCGTTCTGACGCAGCCGACATAAGGATGGCTGCCGGCTCCTTGTGCTCTCCCCGCCGGGCATCCACGTTCTTCGATGGCTTATTTCGCAGACTGCACACATTATGGTGCAGAATTTCCCTCCAAAAAAACGCTCGATTCCTCGCAAAATCTAGAAAGCAAAGGACCGGGAAAAATCTTGCCTCCTAGATCTATGGTTCTTAAGGTAGTTACAGGCAAAATATTATAAACATTGGAGTTAGCGCGTCGCTCGAGCCGGTTGCTGCTGCGCTGGGACAAGAGCAAAACGCCGGACGAAGGGTTTCGCCTTCGTCTGGTAGGCCGGACTCAGCCGTTGGCAATGGCCAAGAGCTGCGCCTTTTTCAGGTTGTCGAAGAACGCGGTTATCTTATAGATAACCTGTGTTGCTCTATAATATCAGGGTCAAGGGAGGGAGATCAAGGGGAAAGTGGATGCGCCCTGAAGGCGTTTCCCAAATTGGGAAACCTAAAGTGCGCGAACTGTGTGGGCCTGATGGCGCAAGACGATCTATGGCTGTGACATCTGGGGCTGTCTCTTCTCTAAGATGGGCGGAATATGGCGAATCTCAGGTTAGCGCCCGAAGAACGGGTGTTACGAGCGTGAATATCAAGGAAGGGGCGCGAACCTGGGGCACCGGGCTGTGGCTCAAAAGGCGGAGAGAACCGGAAAGTTCCGTCTGCGCCACGATTTCCTACTTTATAGATCTTGACAGACTACCTATAATCAATAATACTTTTAATCATTAGTATGACTGAGAAACTCGAAACCGTATGGTTCACGACGAAGGGGCAAGTTGTCATCCCGCTTCGGCTGCGCAAGCAATTCGACATCGAGGACGGGACAAAGGCCGTGGTTCAAGCCACACCGGAGGGAATCCTTCTCAAGCCCATGACTGCGGCGCTGATCAAGCGCGGGCGCGGCATCCTCAAGCGCACGCCGGGAGGCAAGCCGCTGACGGAGGACTGGGCCGAGCACAAGAAGCGGGAACGGGCACTCGAAGAGCGCCATGCCGGTTAAGGTGCTCGACAGCTTCGCGCTTATCGCCTACTTCCGCGACGAGCCGGGCGCGGAGACGATGGAAGATCTGCTCGTCTCCGCCGGTAAAAAGGACAACCCGCTCCTCATGACCGATGTGAACTACGCCGAGGTGAAGTACTCCATTGTGAAGAAAGACGGCGCGGCGGCGTGGGCGGAGGCCGCGAAGGTCCTTCAGGGCCTGCCGATTGATTTTCATTCCACGACCCGCGCGCTCGCCGATACCGCGGCCGATTTCAAGGCACGCTTCAAATTGAGTTTAGCCGACGCCTTTGCCGCCGCGCTGGCAAAAGAAAGAAAAGCAGAACTCGTCACCGGCGATCTGGAATTCAAGCCGCTCGAAAAAGAAATCAAGATTCAGTGGCTTAGATGATCACGTCCGAGAAAACTATGTCGCACGAAGAATTGTTGGGGAAGTATGGGCACATACGGGACGTTCACCTAATTCTGCTGCCGTGAAATTGGGGTCAGTCCCGTCTGTCCCCGGTTTTTGTCCGGAATGGGAAGGCTCTGGCCGTTCTTGCAGTGTGGCCGGTTCACTTGGGGTTCGCCATTCCCACCTTTACAAAAAGCGTAAAAGGGGGCCAGCCACGTGCGAACGCGTCGGGCTGGGACTGCCCAGCAGCAAGGCTCTCCGCAGCCTCCACCAGCAGGTGAAGCGCTAGCAGGCCACCAACTCGACGCTCAAGAGCTGTACGGAGCTTCTGATCGTGCCCTGGCTTGAACGAGCCGGCAACCGCTGCTTCATTGCATCCGCATTCACAGAATATCTTTCTCCCTCTTGCTCGGTTCGTGGCTTTGCACGTTTAGGCGGTGGCCACTGCTGCCCCCTTTGAGAGGTTGCAGGCTGTGCATGCAGCACGCGCATTTTCAACGGTTGTTTTTCCCCCGGCTGTCCAGGGCATCGTGTGGTCGCAGTGCCACTCGTCCCAGGTAAGTTTCGCTCCGTCGCATTTGAGCCTTAGTTGACAATGTCCCTTGTCCCGCCGAAAGACTGCAAGACGCTGGATGTGAGTGAACGCCCGCTGGTTGTCTTTCCGTTGAATCGTAGGATGAAGCTCCAAGAGGTGCTTTAGCATGAAATCCATGCGCCAGCGCACCGAGTCAGCGCTATCGGTGCTGTGGCTGATTTTCTCCTTGTAGCCTGCCCACTCGGGATCGATTTCGTCATCGGATTTTTCCTCTTGTGCTCGTCGCGTAGCCTCGAATCCGAGAAACCAATCTCGCAAAATGGGCTTGACCTGATCGAATGCGTATTGCTTTTGTAATTCTGCCACCACGCAGTACAGCGATACGACATTAAATCTCTCTAGCTCAGGCGTTTTTTCTGGAAACATGTCGGCGAGGATCCCGAGAATCCGCTGCACAGCTTTTGCCTCAGCGGATTTTGAATCAAACTTACTGTAGTCGCGGTACATTCGATTCAGTTCAGCGTTCTTGATGTTGGTTGGTTCTCCTGCAAGTTCCAGGCAGAGAAGTTGCGCAGCCACTAGGTCATGGGTGAAGCGTGCGTTTGCAAACCCAACAGACTGAAAGAGGGGATGGGTCGCAAGCTGATGCACGAACGCGCGCATTTCCCCAGGATACGCGTTGCGTTTTTCTTGCGCCTTCAGCGACGTGCCGTTTTGAAGCCGGAGAAACATCTCGCGCACTTCGTCTTCGTCGCTTTCCTCTAGCACTACGATGTCAAGGGCATACACGTCGAATCGCATTCTGAGGTCATCCGGTAGCTGTTCATACCGAAGGTTCGCTACTACCTCGCCATCGATGGGCTCGGCATCTTTCGGCAGGGGAAATTCTCCGTCAAAGAATCCCCAGACTGCTCTGAGACGCTGCTGGCCGTCTACAACGTCGTACTTGTCCGGCTTTGCCGAAACTTTGCGCCAATACAGCTTTGGAATGTCGTAATCACGAAGGATAGTGTCGATAAGCAGTTGTTTTTGCGCGCGACCCCAGACCGCAGGTCTCTGGAAATCTGGATTCGTATTGATCCGGTCGCGGATGCCATGGGTTGAGCGGAGTGGCCAGGGCTTCTTATTTGACTTCATGTTCTCCCAATTTCGCGGAACAATCAGCTCTGGGGCTCACGGCTCCAGCCGTCGCGGACGAGTATACATCGGAAACGCGCTTGAAACCCAACGGCCATGCGCTCGCGGCGCGAGGGCGCCCGCCACGCGGCCCGGAGCGTCTCGTCAGAATTCACCTTGACGGGTGTGCTATGGTCTGCTTGGTGGCTGTAGCCGTGAATTCGGGAACTGATGGATCGGGCCGAGGTGGGAGAGTCAAATGCCTGACGCTAAGGTTGAATCTGACCTCATCATTGAGAGATTGAATGCTAAAGACGAGCTAACGTATCAGCGTGGTGACACTTTAGATGTGAAGGGCAGCATTGTCCTGGTGGTGGTTACGTTTCTGGCTGGAGAGTCCGCCGACTTGCTCGCCAGAGGAAACCTCACTTCTTTCGGGAAAAGTGCTCAGGTCGTGGCGGCTGTGTCCGTGGCGCTCGCGGGAGTCTTTGTGTGGGCCCAGCTCTGGCCGCGCGGGTATGAAGTGGAGGCGGCGGAAAAACTCCCCCAATGGAAAGCGGAATTAGAACAATTCTATGAGGACGATCCGGATGCGTCGGGGAAAGTTTCTGCCGTTCTTGCAGCAGGAATCGTAGAAAGAGCTACGGAAAGGATTTACGCCAACGACGCGATAAATAAGATGAGGTCCAACTTACTGCTCGGGTCATACATCTTCGCAACGTTGTCGCTAGGGATTAACCTGTTGACCCTTTTCGGATTCGGCCTTATCCAGCGCCCTTCCTGACCGTATCGTTGGGCGGCGGCGGCGGCGGCGGTGGCTGGTGCGAGGTGGGCGGTTGGGGGTTAGATCGTTGCGGTTGTTGTCCCTGACTCGGTTGCCTGCTCATGTGTTTCCCTCCAAGGGACCTCACGACCTCTCCAAGAGCAATTGTACACCCAGTGGGGCTGGGCTACTTTACATTCCTTGTCAAGGTGGGAACGATGAGGTCGGCGGTCACGGGTGGAAAAATCGGGATGCAGGCTGCGTTTAGTCGCCGCTTTTGCAAAACCCGCAAGGGTGGGCCAGCCACGGTCACAAGCCAAACGGGGAGGGTCAAAATCCCCACCCTAACGTCGCAAAGCCAGAGTGAGATTGGGATCGGACTATTTTGGCGACGTTCGGGTGGGGCACCCGCACTAGTATCGCGGCCTCGCAGAAGTGCTAAGGCTGCCGTTCCAACGCGGCTCTCTGTACGCCAACTAGAATAAAGGTTTGAGGATTAGGTGGATGTTACGCAAACTGGGCGTCGCAGTTTCGTATTTCACTGCAAGCGTTTACATCCTTTCGATTGTGTTGCCTTCTGTTTACTGCCTCCAACACGGATGCAGGGGGCCTGAGCTGGATGCTTTTATGCCCGCTTTCGCTCTTATTCCAGTTGGCTCAATCGCCACAGCTTTCTCATTGCGCAATGCCATACAACAGATCAGAAAAAGCCAATCATGGTCGTGGGTTTTCTGGCCTCTGGCAATTATTTTCGCGATTATTCTTCTCGGTACAATTGTTCTCGTCGCTTGGGTGATTTATGAGACTGCATTTCATCGTAGCTTCCCTCATTAGGGTGTGCAAACATTAAACGCCAGGTCTCTCCACTCTACAGCTCATCGCTTTGCGATGATCTGTTCCGGTCGAGATGACAGAGTCGGGGAGAGCTTCAAGTTCAAGAATGAACTTTTACTTTGTCGAGCAACACTGGCACCTGCTCGACGATTTCGATGTCGAATCCTTCGAGTGCTGGAACCTTTCGGGGATGGTTGGTCAGCAGGCGAATCCTTCGTAGATTCAAATCGGAGAGGATTTGCGCTCCGATGCCGATCTCGCGCTGGGTCTTGCGTTCGCTCTCCGGTAGAGACGGGAGACGCTTGTCGCGATGGAAAGTCAGCATCTTTCGGTCAGCGATGCTTTCGACCGAAAAGCCTTTCGATGTTTGATGAAGATAAATCAGAGCGCCGCGGCCTTCGCGAGCGATGGCCTGCATCGAGCCTTCAATCGTGGCGTGACAATCGCAAGCGGTCGAGCCGAAGACGTCGCCCATCACGCAATGGGAGTGCATGCGGACGAGAACCGGCTCACCGCTTTCAATGTCGCCCCTCACTAACGCAACGTGCGATTCGCCGCCGTCTACCTCGCTCTCGTAGGCAATGAGGCGGAACTCTCCGTAATGGGTGCCAATCAACGCTTCGCCAACCCGGTGCACGTAGCGCTCGTGCTGCATGCGGTAGCGGATGAGTTCGGCTACCGTCAACATCTTCATGTTGTGAGTCTTGCAGAATTCGATGAGGTCGGGGACCCGCGCCATGGTTCCATCGTCGCGCATGATCTCGCAGATCACTCCTGCAGGAATCAGTCCCGCCATGCGGGCGAGATCGACCGAAGCCTCGGTTTGTCCGGCGCGAACCAGCACTCCACCTTTGCGGGCCTGCAGCGGGAAAACGTGTCCGGGACGCGCCAGATCCGAAGGCCGTGTGCCGGGATCGATGGCAACCTTGATGGTGCGGGCACGATCGTAGGCTGAAATGCCGGTCGTCACTCCGTCGCGGGCATCGATGGCTTCACAAAACGCCGTTCCGTAGTTCGAGGTGTTCTCGGCGCTCATGGGACCGATGTGCAAATGGTCCAGCCGCTCCTCGGTCATGGCCAGACAGACCAAGCCTCGACCGTACTTGGCCATGAAATTGATCGATTCGGGAGTGACTTTCTCTGCGGCGAGGGTCAGGTCGCCTTCGTTTTCGCGATCCTCGTCATCCACCACCACAATCATGCGGCCGGAGCGAATCTCCTCGATGGCGGTGGGAACATCCGTGAATGCGGATTGCGGCATCATTACCTGCGATTGTAGCAAAGGCGCTTCCTGGAAATTGTAAGAGAATTGTCAATTTCCGCTCTGAACCAATGCCTGGATCACTACTTAACCAACTCCTGCTCGGCTCCCCGAAAAAGGGCCCGCAGCGCCCGCACGACCCACCGGGTCAACACCGCAATGACAACGAGGAATAGGCAGACGATGGTTATCGCCGCATACGGGTGCTGAGTCGCAAACCAGGTTAGGAAGATGGCGAGTCCATCTTCTCCGAGACTTAAGGCCATGTTCGAAAATGGCTCGGGCGAAGGAGTCACGGCGGCACGGACTGCCGTCTTGCCCCCATGGGATGCCAGAGCGATGGCGCCGCCGGCAACCGTGGCCACGAGTTGCTCCCACGGAGAGAGTGTCGCAGTGGCGCCATAGGCAAGCAGAGCCGCGATGGGGATACGAATGAAGGTATGCAGGGCGTTCCACAGCAGGTCGAAGGCGGGGATTTTGTCGGCGAAGAACTCAATTACGAACATCACGCCGCTGACCGCGATGACGTACCAGTTTGATAGCAATTGCAGCGCGGGAGGCAGGGGCAGCACGCCGGCGTGTGCCAGTAATCCGAGCGTGGCTACAGTGGCGTACACGTTGAGTCCGGCGGCGAAGCTGGTGGCGATCAGTAAAGCCACGAGCTCGCTCGTTGGAATGCTCGTGATGGTCAGGGCAGACGCCAAATCAGGCCTCAATTGCTACTCTGCGGCCACAAAAGCAAAGGGTCGCCACTCGGGCGACCCTGAAGTTGGCCCCATCCTTATCGTTAAAGGGTGGATTCGATTTCGAACCCCCAAGCCTCCAAAAGAGGCTCAGGAATGTACTTTGAATTCTTGTTCCGCCGGGCCCATTCCCGCAGCCGGGTAGATCGCAGGTACTGGTCCGGAGAAAGCTTGTATTCGCGGACCACCTGCTCGAATTCGGTGATGGTCGGAGTAATCGGTCCGATCGGTTCCGGCTTACCCCAATTAGGATTCCCGCGCCGCTTAGCCATAGGTATAACGCCTCGTATAGGAGATGAACTTACACTACCAAAACTTAGATTCTTTCCGCGCTCGGCAGGATTCACACCCTGCGTCGGCCAAATTTTAGAAGAAAGGCTCCTTGGCAAACCGGAAGGCTTTGATTCTATGAGTGTTTTGCACAAAAGTCAATGAAAATCGAACCCTAGGCTGGCTGGATCACTGCCAATTTGAGGAAGGTCACTGCTGAGTCACGTACTTATATCAGTAATCGGGGCCTTGAGCCTGAGCGCAGATTACTGTGGTAACCCGGTTCCAAGGCAGGCTCATTGACCGGCAAAGGCTTGGCACCTACATTTCATTAAGGAGGCTGTATTGTGAAGGATATCTATGAAGTACTCCGAAAGAAGCAAGCCGAGCAGGCTCAACTGGGGAAGCAGATCGAAGCCCTGCAGACCGCCGCGGAACAGCTTCGCAGCGTAGCCCATTTACTGAATGAGGAAGACGCGCATGGGGAAGGAGCCGCCCTGGGCGGCTAAGCAAGTTTACGGAGTTGGGCCGCGATGAGTCTGCAACTGCTGGTTCTGTGTTCCGACGACAAAATCGTAAGGGTGCTGCGGCGAGTCCTCAGCGACCTGGAAATCGACGTCGAGATTTGCCTTGACGCCGACTCGGCTATCCGGAAGCTGACCCGCAGAAGGTTTGAAGCCGTCGTGGTGGATTGCAATGATGAGGAGGTGGCGGCCACGGTGCTCAAGAGTGTCCGCTCGGCTCCCTGCAACAAACGCTCCGTCGCAGTTGCGTTGATTGACGGGCAGAATGCCGTCCGTAGCGCTTTCGCGCTGGGCGCGCATTTTGTGCTTTATAAACCTATTTCGGCGGAACGTGCCCGAACCAGTTTTCGCGCCGCTCGGGCTCTAATGAAGTGCGAACGCCGCCGTAATACTCGCGTCGCGGTTCAGATTCCGGTTGGCCTGGTTACCGAGAACGGGGCGCGACAGAGAAAAGCTCTCACATCCGACATTAGTCAAGGCGGAATGTCGCTTAGGCTTGCGCGACGGGCCGAGGACTCCGGCCCCATCCGAATTAAATTCACGCTGCCCGGAACCGACAACAATATCGAGTGTGCGGCAGAAGTGGCGTGGGAGGGAGGCGGCCCGCAGGCGGGCATCCGCTTTGTGAATCTGTCCCCGGAAAAGCGTGACCAGCTCAAGGCGTGGTTGGCCCTGCACTCTCCCGAGATGGAACCGGAAGATCCCCCGGCTCCCTGCAAGCTTACCGACCTCAGTTCTGGCGGCTGCTACGTTGAGATGACCTCGCCGTTTCCCGTGAATACCCGAGTCATCCTGATTATGCGGCTGGCAAAGCTCGAGAGTCGAGCGGAAGGCGTAGTGCGTGTGATGCATCCTGAAATCGGTATGGGCGTGGAATTCACGTGTACGACCAACCAGCAGCGCAAGGATTTGGAGAAATTCATGCATGCGCTGAGGAACAGCAACGGAGCTCAACCTGAACTCGTGGTGGAGCCTGAAGGCATGAACGACGCCGAACCAATCGGCTCAAAGCCCAGAGTTGTGGATGAGATCGAGGATCCCTTGCTGGACCTCTTTCAAAACACCGATCTCACGGCCGAAGCCTTCCGAAACGAACTGCGCCAGCAGCGAAGTTTCGCACGAACTACAGCCAAGGCGGAAGCTTCTGTCTAGAAGCATGATGTGCGGCTCGAGCGGACCACAGCCTAAGGATCTGAATGCTGCTAATTCCGTGGTGCACGGGACCGGAATCGAACCGGTACGTCTCTCTAGACCCGGAATTTTAGGTCCACTGCGTCTGCCAGTTTCGCCTCTTTTTCGTCAGGTGATTTAGCGTCGTCGAGGAAGTCTCTTTGCCGAGGCCTCGGATCCAGGTGGTTCATGGAACGGTTCCACAGAAATGCGCTCGTAACACACTTCCAGCACGGTCAGGTTTTCTGTACCGCCCGGCAATTGAAGGACTACGCTGTCACCCGCTGCCGACTTCATCAACGCGCGCCCCAGAGGTGACACCCAACTGATGTGGTTGCGGTTAAGATCGATTTCGTCTGTGCCCACGATGCTCACCACTCGCTCCGCTCCCGCGGCAGTGGCATAGCGCACGGTCGCTCCAAAGAATGCCCTCGTCGCCGCCTGCCCCGCTCTCGGAGCTTCCGGATCCACCACTTCCGCGGCTTCGATTCGCTTCGTGAGAAAGCGAATCCGCCCATCGATCTGCCGCAGCCGACGCTTGCCGTACTGATAGTCGGCGTTTTCACTGCGATCGCCGTTGCTGGCAGCCCACGCCACCACCTCCGTCACGGCCGGGCGTTCCCTCGTAAGCAGAAACCGGTGCTCATCTTTCAGGCGCTGCAGCCCGCTCCGCGTTATGTAGTTCTTGCCTGGCGGCGCGGGCTCGTCCCTTTGTGGTTTTCTCGTAAACCCTTTTCGCATCTCGCAGTCTTTCCAGGGCGAATCCAGTGGGTGCACCAATGAACGCGGATGAACGCCAATAAAAAACACCGTCGGTCATCCGCGTTCATGGGAGCCCATCTGCGACCCTAACTGATTCTTTCACGTCTTTCGGTCCCTTAGGGATCCTATCCATAATCTCGGATAAGTGCCGGCGAAGGCATGCTTGGGAGAATCAGGATTCCGGCAAGGGTGATTGCTCGGGTTGCGGTTGCGGCTTTCGCCTCAGGACCAACGCGGAGAACAGCGTGATGACGAGCCCAATCGGGAAGGGATGAATGAACGTGAGCACTGCGTTAAAGAATGGGTTTTTGTACAGCTCTTTGTATTTTCTGACCTGCTGAAGTTTTTCCTGGACGGCTGCCGGGCTCGCCCCCGAGGCGGTGAGCTTCTGAACCAAATGAGCGCCATATGCGTCCCAGAAACCAGGCAGGAAGTTGTAGTAGATCACTTCCCAGGTTACGACATAGATGATGCAGGATATCAGCGTAATGCAGAGGCCGACAGCAAAGGCCTTTAAAAAGGTAATCTGGCCATCGCCGATGTTGTCCCGGTAGGTTCGGATGCCGACAAACACCATCAAGAACGAGAGCACGATAGAGGTGTTGCCGATGATCGCGCCGCGGTCGAAGCCAATCCTGCCGCCGAAGGTCACCAGCGCTATCATCATCAGCGAGGAGATAGCGACGGAAATCAGCCCGAAGGTGACGATGATCTTTCTCATGTCCTGGTAATGTCTTTTATCCGATCCTGACCTTTCCACGTATGCTGCCGGCCCCGTGCTCATACGGGCTCAGCGACCAGCCACGTCAGCTGGCGACTTGGATGCCGCTGGGATAACTACGATCAGGTTATCGCCTGCCCCGGGGTGAGTCATCCCAAGATAATCGAGGTTCGGTTCGGCGTCGAACCCGATGTCTTTCGTTGTGATGTTCGGCGCATAAAACATCAAGTGCGGAGGGAAAATGCCAGTACCGTGCTCGGGGATCGCGCTCAAGCGGTTCCGGCTGGACATCATGTAGAGGAACCCCGGCTTGCTCGGATACTGGTAACGGCCTTCCTTATATCCGTTGGCGACGTCTGCCTTGATTTCGGCCTCGGCCTTGCCGTTTGTGCGCAGCTCTTCACCGTGCATGTAGACAAGCAAGAGAGTGCGGCTGCCTTCGGGGTCGAAGCACTGCGGCTCAATGGTTGTTTCTGCGGGCTTTACGAAATGCCGGCCAACAAAACAGCTGAAGCCGTTGGTGCCTTCGCGCGCTTTCTCGTAGCCTTTGGGGCCGAGAACATAAACTGTGGCTTTACTGGATACCTCGGCCGGGGCGGCGCTTTCAGCGAGTGTGATCTGCTGGTCACGTGGCATGGAGGCGTCGTAGACCCGGGGGAGTTCCTGGGCGGTTGCGGGAATGAGCGCAGTGCTTGAAAACAGCCCGATCGACAGAGTACCCACGACAAAGACCTTCATCGAATTCAGAGACTTCATGTTCGCTCCTTTTTTCAAGAAGTTCATGTTTTCATAAACTTCATGTTTTCATAACTTCGTGTCGCTCGTATTGAGCGACTCAACATACCGCATAAGGCGGGGTCGGTGTCGTCATCCTTTTGGCTGATTTTGGCGGCGGAGAGAAAAATCATTCGTTTGGGGGAGCGGTTATTGGCGCGAACCGTGCCGTGCCTCAGTAAATCAGGGGAGAAGGCCGAATTCCTTGCCGAGTTGCACCGCTTGCGTTCTTCGTTTCGCCCCGAGTTTGTCGAAAACACGGCTGGAATGGGTCTTCACCGTGCTCTCGCTCACAAAAAGCTTCTCGGCGATTTCGCGGTTGCTCAGGCCCAGGGCGATCAGTTCAAGGATCTCAAGCTCACGGCGGGTGATATGGAGGTCCTCACGTTTTCTATCGTCAGGGATGAACGGTCCCTCGGCAGGGACGGGGACCTCCCTCACAACAATTGTCTGGCGTTTTGCTGTCAGCTTGAGGCCAAGCCAGATGCCAAGAACGGCAAAGGTTGCGGCGATCAGCCCGCCATAGATTTCGATGGAATGTTCGACGACCAGGAACTGATACTCGG
>DATMQI010000111.1:0-7307 GCA_035567135.1 Terriglobales bacterium | reverse complement strand
CAGGTTGTGACGGTCCGAGCGGTAGAAGCCCAGCACATAAATCACGGCTTTCCCTTGAGTGGAATAAATGACTTGGCGAATGCGAAGCAGCGGCTCGCGCCGCGGGACGGCAAGGAGGTCGGCAATCCGCGGATCCGCGGCGGTGGCATCAATTTCTTCGTCGGCATAGCCCAGCTCTACTTTGTAATCGCGCTCGAGCGTGGCGAACAAGGACTCGCGAGCCAGCGGGGCCGAGAGTAAATCGGGGAATTGTGCGTGCGAGAGGTAGCAAGTTTCGAGTGCAAAGGGCTCGTCCACTGCGCTGCGCAGACGTTCGAGCTTGATGATGGCGCTCGTCGGAGGAAGAGACAGGCGGGCCGTGGCTTCCTGCTCGTGGTGGATGACTTTGGCGAAGAGGATTTTGGTGCTCGCCGTGAGGCTGCGGCTAGCCATCTGCTCGGTGTAGCTCATCAGCTTATTGAAGTGGATCTTGGGGGCGGCAACAAACGTGCCGATGCCGCGACGGCGCTCCACGATTCCTTCGCGCTCCAGCGAGGCCAGCGCATGCCGCGCCGTCATTAAACTCACTTCGTGAAGCTTCGCGAGGTCTCTCTCCGATGACACCACATCGCCCGGCCGCAGGTGGCCAGAGTCGATGCGCTTACGGATGGCGCTCTGAATCCGCTGATACGCGGGCAATCCATTCCGGCTTTTACGCTGCATTCTTCCCCCCGACAGTTGCGGCTAGCCTACTACAAGAAATATGAAAATACGGCGAATAGCCCTTTAGAAAATCGCATTAGCAGTTCCGCAGCAGGCATTTTCCCCGTCTCGTTGCCAGCGGCCGCCGCTCGAACATCTCATCCCGCACCGTTCCACTGCCTGTGGTGATATAGAGCGACAAAGTGAGCCGCTATAGCTCTCAACCTGTAGAACTCTTATAAATCATAATTTTTCTATTGACAACGATATTTTAGCGCTATATAGCTACACGGCATAGGGCCATATAGCGGATCAGGGTGCAGGCAGCTGTCGGGGAGAAAAGAATAGATCGCGGGACCGTGGAGCATCCGCGGCTCGCGAATCGGAGGATTTGCAATGAAGAACAGCAAGTCTGTGGGAATAGCACTCGTTGTGATGATTTTGCTGGCGCTTACCTGCGGCGCACATCTTGCGTGGGGACAAGAGGTAACTGCCGCCATCACTGGCAGGGTCACTGATCCCAGCGGCGCGGCCATTGCTGGCGCATCAGTCACGGCCCGCGATGTAGCGCGTGACGTTTCTTATCCGACGGAGACCAACGCGGACGGCGTTTACTATCTCACGCGTTTGCAGATCGGCCGCTACGAAATCAAAATCGAAGCAAAAGGGTTCCGCACGGCCGTGCGCCCGGAGTTCGAGCTTGTGCTAAATCAGGTCGCGCGTGTTGATGTGCAGTTGGCGGTCGGTGCGGTCTCCGAGACAGTGGAGATTACCAGCGCTACGCCTCTGCTGCAAACAGAAACCACTGAACTGGGCACGCATCTCGATCACGTGGTGACCGAGAATATCCCGCTCATCACGCGAAACTACGGCGAACTCACTTTATTGGCTGCGGGCGTCGTCAGCACCAATCCCGGGGCCTTTACCAGCGGGCAGAACACCTTCCAGGTGGCCCGGCCATACATTAACGGAAATCGCGAGCAGGTTAACAATTACATTTTAGATGGTGTCGATAACAATCAGCACGACAACAACGAGGTCGCGTATTCGCCGAGCCCAGACGCCATTCAGGAGTTCAATATCATCAGCCAGAATCCGTCGGCGGAATTCGGCAATTTTCTCGGCGGCATTGTGAATATCAGCATCAAGTCTGGCACCAATTCCTACCACGGCAGCGTCTTTGAGTTTCTTCGTAACGACAAGTTCAACGCCAATTCCTGGTCCAATAATCTTAGTGGTACTCCCAAGGCTGCGATACGCTACAACCAATTCGGAGCCACCGTCGGCGGTCCCATCATCAAAAATCGTCTGTTCTTCTTTGCTGATTATGAAGGACTTCGCAATCCGACTACCTCCACGCAGCAGATTAAGGTGCTGAGTGCCGCCGAGCGCGGAGGTAACTTCGGCGAATTATGCACTGGCGGGTTTGACGGTGCCGGCTTTTGCGCCTCCGACCCCAAGGATCAGTTGTACGCTCCTTCGGCCAATACCGCGCCCACGGCGAGACCGTTCATACCGTTCAATAATCTCACCGCAGCCGGACTAACCCTCAGTCCTGCGGCAATGGCTATCGTGAATTCCAGTCTCTATCCGGCGGGCAACGCCACTGTTAGTGGCAACCCGAATTTTTTCCGATACACACAAGTTACAAACAACAGCGCCGACCAGGGTGACTTTAAAGTGGATTGGACGCCAAATGACAAAGACCACGTGTCGGGCCGCTATTCGCAGCAGTCTGTCCGCAATCCGACCACCCAGACATTCGCGCTCGCGAGCAACGGCTTCACGAATAACCTATATCCCTTGCGCAACGGCGTCGTAGACTGGAACCACGCAATCAGCTCTTCGCTGATGAACGATTTCCGGGCCGGGCTCAGCTATTTCCCTGTCAGCCAGGGTTTTTCCAATCCGACGGGACAAAACCTTCCGCAGAAATTTGGCATTGCGAATAGCCCTAGTGACTTTCTTCCAGGGATCAGTCGAGCTAATGGTTCAACGAGTCCTTTTAGCGATGGCACAACAGCTCTTGGAAACGATCTGGCGCAATTCAACACCTTTAACGACACTGAAATTCACATTGGCGATTCGATTCTGAAGAGTCAGGGCAATCACGAGCTTCATTTCGGCTTTCAATTCAATCGCTTCCGCGACAATTTCCTCTACCCTGGCAATGAAGGCTTGGCCGGTTTCTTCGCCTTCAGTGGCCAGTACACTGGAAATAACGGTACTTCCGCTGGTGCCGATGTTGCCGATTTCCTACTTGGCTTGCCGACGAGCGTCGGAATTGGGGCCGGCACAGGCAACCGCCACGTCCAAAACAGTCTTTACTCCCTCTATGCTCAAGACAACTGGCGCATTCGCCGCAATGTGACACTGAATTTGGGTTTGCGCTGGGAACTCAACACCCCGCGTGCCTCCAATGAAGACAATGCAGTGAATTATTCCCTGTTCGGAGGAAACATCATCACCCAAACAGTGAACAACAGCGGCCTGGGTAATGCGCTCTATAATCAATACAACGGCATCACTAATTTTCAGCCGCGTATCGGCGTCGCCTGGCAGCCGGATTTTCTGAAGAACACCGTGATCCGCGCGGCTTACGGCGTCTCGAATTTCGTGGAGAGCAACGGGCTCAACAACCTGCTGACGGCGAATCCGCCTTTCCAGCAAAACCACAACGTTACTTACCTTGGTTCCTCGAATCTGCCGGGCAGCACTCTCGACCAAGGGTTTGCCCCAAGCGTCTTTCCGACGGGTTGCACTCTCGCATTGGCGCAGACCTTCGATCCCACCTGCTTCAAGGGGGTCAACATTCACGCATTCAATACCCATCTACGTCCGGAAGTTCATTACCAGTGGAACCTAAGCATCCAAAAGCAATTCGGTAATGCCACCACCGTCCAGATTGCTTACGTCGGGCAGGACAATCAGCATCTGTCCAACATCATCATGCTGCAACAGAAGCGGCTTAACCCCGACGGCACTGTTTCGCCGAGCCCGTACCTCAATCCCACGCTGCTCAGCGAAGTTGGCCAAGCTCGGTATACCACTTCCAATGGCGTTTCCACGTACAACGCCCTGCAGGCAACCTTGCAAGAGCGCTTTCACAACGGCTTGCAAGCGCAAGTGAACTACACCTGGTCGAAGTGCCTCAGCGACACGCCTGGATTCTACGGCCAGTTTGGCGACAACGTAGCTACCGAGGCGCAGACCATCGCGGGCTGGGCCTTCCCGCAAGACCCCTACAACCAGATCGGCGATTACGGCCGCTGCCCGCAGGACATCAGGCATTTGTTCAATGGTTACGTCGTTTACGAACTGCCTTTCGGCCGCGGCAAGCAGTTCGCCAACAACGTCGGTCGCGCACTTGATTTGGTAGTCGGCGGGTGGCGCGTCTCTTCCAGCTTTATCTTCCACACCGGATTCGCACAGACAATCTTTGCGGCCACGGATTTGTCCGGGACCGGAGGATTTTCCACCCGGGCAAATTGTGTTTCCGGAGTGCCATCCAAAATTCCGATGACCTTCGATCCGTTGACCGGCGGCGTGCACTTCCTGAATCCGGCTGCGGTTACGAATCCTGGCCCAGGCACTTTCGGTAGTTGCCCCGTAGGCGCCTTCGACGGTCCTGGCCTAAAGACCGCGGACCTCAGCATCGCGAAGGACTTCCACATAACCGAACGTCAGAGCCTTGAGTTCCGCTCGGACATGACCAACTTCACCAACACGCCGATCTTCAACTTTGGGCAGGAGTTCAGCGGCCAGCACACCGCTGGAGCCGCTAACTACGGTGAAATCTTCACCTCGCAAGGATCACGTCAGATTCAGTTCGCTTTGAAATACAGTTTCTGACGGCCCCACCGGGACGCTCAGTGTCCCCCACCCCAAACGGAGCCGCGACTCTAAAGGTCGCGGCTCCGTTGTGTTTCTATTCCCAGAGTTGTACCCGCCGTGTACCTCGCTCAGGCGAGTTTGATGTTTTTGCTATTTTTCTCGTTTAACGGAGTCAACAACTTACGCGTTTTCAATCTCGCTTTTAGTTCGATCCCCACCGCCGTTACCAAGAATCTCTGAAAATACCGCACTTAACTGCAACTTGCTGTAGTAATTCCTACATTTGTAGCGATTCGAGCCTACGCCAGCGCTGCGCGGTGAACGTCGGCGTCCGCGTGCACATAGAAGCGCATCGTGGCCTTTATGTCCGTGTGTCGCAAGGTTCGCTGCACGACTGGGGGGACGCTCCTGCGTTTGCAAGCGCAGTTCCTAGGCGGTGACGAAAGGCGGGCAATCCAGCCCTGTAAGTCGGCAGGCCAAGTTTCTTCAAGATTGGACGCAGCCCAAACTTCACGACGTGGGCACGCTTCCAAGAATCTCCTTAATCATCCGGCTAGCTCGCCAAATGCATGAGTCGTGCAAATGGATATGCACCGTAGGTCAGCCACATGTTTATGAACAGGTGAAACGCGACCAGCACATATAGGTCCTTGCGAAGCTGCATCAATAGCCCGATTGCGAGAACCAACCCTACGAGTGGCCATGTCTGAGGAATCTGCCAAAAGTGATAAATGGCGAACAGCATTGAGTTGACGATCCAAGCAGCGTTTCCAAGAAAGGCTATTTTCTTCATAAGGTAGGCGCGGAAGTAAAGTTCTTCCCCCAAAAAATTCCCGATAAACAAGAACAGCAGTGCGATTGGCGGGAAACTGTACAAACCTTCCGGTCCTCCCTTGAAAATCGTGTACTCGGGCATGTGGAATGCGGGTACTGACTGGAGCCATTTCTCCAGTGGGCTCCAAATCCAATGCATATACGGCAAGGCGGCAAGCGCGAACAAGGCGCAGTACACGGGCAAGACAAGGAACAATCCGTGGAGGTCCACGCGATTCAGACCGAGGAACTCCCATGTCTCCTTCCAGGACAGCTTATCCTTGAAGCGCAGCAACAGAACTGGCAATACCATGTGCCACCCACAGGCAACGACGATGAGCCAAGCGTACTGCAGTGACCTGCCGGGCAGTCCGGTAAGCCGCAATTGGGCTTGGTAGATGGAATTCACATTAATAAGCGCCCATCCGAGCACGCCGGGCAGGAGATGCATTAGAAGGTAGAAAACCTTTGCGCTGCGGGAGTTCGCTTGTCCAATGGCAGCGTAATGATCGTAGAGAGAGTCTTCTCTAACAAAGAATCGCCGTAACCAGCCTCGCCACCGTGCCACCGCTACGTGCGCAGTTATCGTTTCCAGCTCGATCATCCGACGTCTCCTGTTCCTATGCTGGGTCGAAACACCTGCACTTGCGTTTCGCTCCGTGCGATTACCTTAGGGAGCGTCGAACCGTCAAACCAGTCTATATATGCGAATGCCCCCACATTTGCGACGAACCGAGGGTACTGTGCGACGAAACTTCTATAATCTGACGTGGCAGCCCTGCTAAAATGTCGCTTATGCTGTCAGCAGTACATGCCGGGACTCCTTCGTTCTGGCGATTGCAGGCCGTGGCTTGGACACTCACATATGTGCTGCTTCTCCTGGCTGCCCTGCCGCACCTCACCGAACGCGACATCTTTCGTTACAACACAGTGGGTTGTGCGGTGCTGTTCTGTCTGACCTTGGGAATCCGGCCGCTATCACGGGCGGTAAGCACACGCTGGAGATACTCCTGGCTTGCGCTGCAAGCCTGCGCATTAGTGCTTTCGCTGTTTCTTGGAATGTTCGCCAGCTTTGCTATCGGTCTCGGAACATTTGGTTGGGCAAGATTGAATGGTAGCAACTGGATGCTCAGTTGGCTGCAGTGCGGCGCGGTTATTTTCCTGTGGTGTAATCTCTACATCAGCATCAAGCAATGGAGATTAGCGGCTGCCAGCATCTCTGCCACCTCAGCGATTCAACAGGTGGCCCAGGAGTATGCGACACAATTCGCCATAAAGGCTGGCTCGCGCATTCAGGTCGTGCCTGAGAGGAAAGTGTTGTGGGTCTCGGCGGCACGTGATTATGCAGAGCTGCACACGTCTAGCGGCACGTTTCTTCTCCGCGAAACCATGCAATCGCTAGAGCAACGACTAGATCCTTCTCGATTCGTGCGAATTCATCGGTCGCGAATAGTGCGCTGGGACCAGATCACGGAATTGACCAAGCAGGAAGACGGGGAGTATCGGGTCAAACTCCTCGATGGCACAGTGCATCGCTCAAGCCGCACGTATGCACCGACACTCGACGGTTGGATACGCTCCGGAGTCCGTAACGAAGTCCGTTCTTGAGGCACGCAGATTCGCCAGTTTCGGTTGACAAGAGCTTTTCCGTATCAGCCCAATGCAGGGCGCCCCCCTTCAGGCCCTAAGGGCCACTCAGAAACTGGCACTTGCCTGGTTAGCTCCGCAAATCGGAAACTAACACGTCGCCAAGATTTGACACCATTTGACACCAATTGGAGGAAGGGCAGCGGCGCCACGCCTTTGACAACTCAGGACTTGTGAAAGTGGATTCAATTTTCGATCCCCACCGCCCCTACCAATATTTCACTGAGTTTCCAGATGCTTAAGCGTCTCGCGATGGCTTCCAATTGGTGTTGGATTCTCTTTGCCCGAGTTTGGCATGCACTGGACTTGATGAACACTGGTCCGGTAGGATC
>DATMQI010000110.1:0-3906 GCA_035567135.1 Terriglobales bacterium | reverse complement strand
TTGAGCCGAAAGGTTCGAAGATCAACGGAAGTCGGGATGCCTTCGAGATGCCACCGAACGAAGAAAGCTTCGTTGGGCGTGAGGTCCTGTCGAAAATAGTGAATCGGAGTCTCCAACTGTGGCGGCCGGTCGGTGAGGAAGATCATCTCTGTTTTTTCCGGGAATCGAATGAGGTTCGAAGGACTCGATAGAGTCCCCGCCACAGAATTGATTCGACTGCAGGAAGCGGTCAATGCCGCGACACCGGTAGCCCCAATGAGTTGCAAGAATCCGCGCCGGTTCATGAACTAACTCCTCCCCCCCGATAGGTATTCGACCTATCAGGGGTTTTACCAATCCGATCATCAAGTATGTCCCCGGAAACTTCTTTGACAACGAATCGAGTGCGTAGCCATACACGATGAACGTGCCGACTGGCGCCGTCCATGGTCTCGAACATTCAGTTCCACTCCTCCTGAATCTGCTCTACCTTGTAGTCTTCTTCAACGCGTGGTCGACGGACCACGGTGAGACCATCGCTGCCCAACAGATAGGTGGTACCAGTCTCCTCGTTGACGACCTTGTGCTTTACCTGCTTGATAGTGGCGACAGGGGTGGGGTGCTCTGGATTTGAGACATCCATCAACTGATAGTCGTGCCCCACGCCGCCAACATATCTGTAATGTGCATTGATCATCATCACGCCTGTCTGACCCAGCGATTCAGTACGGCCGCGCTCGTTGAGAGTGTTCGTGATCTGCAGTGTTGGGCTCTTGGCCTCGCGAAGATCGAGCTCTGCTAAGCGCCCACTATCGCGGAATCGGACAAGTTCCGTTCGGTCGTTCAAATAGCGTACAAAATCGAACGCTTCCGGTGCATTGATCGGAACTGAAGCTATGGCCTTGATCTTTGCTGGATCCGTGACATCGAAGACCGCAAGCCGCGCACCATTTTGCTGCTCAACGTAGAGATAGGTCTGGCGGTCCCCAGCCTGGTACAGAAAAAGCGACTGGCCTAGAGTCTGCGCCATCGCCGGAAGATCCCCAGGCTGCTCAACGATCAGAGTCCCTGAGTGCGACTTAGTTTCCGCTTGAACCGGCAGGGTCAGCAGAAGACCGGTGACGGTTGCTAATGCTATGTGGCCAAATCTAACTGCCTTTGTCGTTTTCATTGCTGTTTCTCCTTTGCGAGTCTGAGTGTCGAGCCGAATTGGTATTTGTGTCTGCACGAGGCCATGTCGAAACCAATGAGTCACCAAAATCACAGCAGGTCCATGAACACTTCTGACCTTTGCGGTGCCATCGTGCAACTGGCACGATCTTTTCCTCACCGTCACAGCAAGTCCGCTTCCACTCGCACCGATCGAGCGAAGTGAGACTAACCGAACCGCATCGCGTGACGTGCCACCGCTGTTTTGCTGGCACGCTTGCGAACCGTGACGGCCCGTGAACACGCCTGTCAGTCTGTGGTCATGGTCGCTAGATTTGGGTGCTCGACCGGAACTTCCCGAACGTGAGATGTTTTCGCGGAGTATTAACCAAGAGCCTGAACAGCCCCGCATTTCCGACCAATGCGCGAATGAACAAAAATGGCGCACCGCTGTGGTGCCTGCAACTTCCAACACCCTTCAGCGTTCCGTGTGTGTTTGCTAGTTTTGGCACGTAAATTGCCCGCCCGTAAGCAGCGCTATGAGCGTCAGATTCCTTTGCAGCAACTGTTTGCGTGGCGATGTCAAGGAAATCCATTCTGCCGCTGCGCTCGCTCCATCGGACTCCTGCTCGCTCCAGACAATTCGAAACATGTTTTCTCAGAATCCATATCTAGGGTTGGCCAGCCGACACCGACTGCGGAGTCCCCTCTGGATCGCCGCTGGGGTAATGGTTCTGGGTTTGGTTGGGTGCACACATAAACCGAAGAGCCGGCTGCCCGAAGTGGAAGTAGCGAAGCCGGTTCGCTCAGATGTTCCTATCTACTCAGAGTGGATCGGAACCACCGTTGGATATATCGACGCCCAGATTCACTCCAAAGTCACCGGATATCTTCTGGCTCAAAACTACAAAGAAGGATCCTTGGTGAAAACAGGAGACCTTCTGTTCGAGGTTGATCCACGGCCCTTCCAGGCGGTCGTGGATCAGGCAAATGCTCAACTCAACGTTGCGAGCGCTGAACTGAGTCGGGCGCGCGCGGACGTGAATGCAGCTCAAGCCGAGATCAACCGCGCTGAAGCCGCGCAGGTGAAAACCCAGTTGGGTGTCAAGCGTTATACACCTCTCGTGACGGATGGCACGGTAAGCCAGCAAGAGATGGATGATGCCTTTCAGTCGAACCTAGCGAATCAAGCTTCGGTTCTGGCCGCGAAGGAAAAGTACAACCACGCTCTGGCTACCGTGAAAGCCGCAGAGGCGCAGATCGGGGTCGCTCGCAGTTCTCTTCAAGGCGCACAGCTAAATCTGGGTTACACAAAA
Source organism: Terriglobales bacterium (assembly GCA_035567135.1). GTDB lineage: Bacteria > Acidobacteriota > Terriglobia > Terriglobales > Acidobacteriaceae > JABDBE01. Next base: position 1,462 of record DATMQI010000110.1, on the reverse strand, counting down.
ATTAAGTCTCCCATCAACGGGATAGCGGGCATTCGAGTCGCCAACATCGGCGACCTCGTCGGGATGGACCAAAAGGCTCTTCTGACAACGGTTTCGCAAATCGATCCCATTTTCGTGCAGTTTCCTATCAGCGAGCAGGAGTATTTGGGCCTGCGCCAGCTTTTCCTCACTGAAGGTTCGAAGCAAGGGGAGGACTTGGAACTAATCCTGCCGGACGGAACCGTTTATGACCATAAGGGCAAGATTGACATTATTGGACGGGAGATTGAGGCCTCAACCGGGACACTCAGGATTCGGGGTATCTTCGCGAATCCAGGAAACGTCTTGCGTCCGGGTCAATACTCCAGGATTCGAACTGCGACTCGCATAGATAAGGATGCTTTGTTGGTTCCCCAGCGCGCCGTGCGGGAATTGCAAGGAGAATATGAACTCGCTGTGGTCGATGGGAATGATCGAGTCGCATTCCGCAACGTGAAAGCTTCCAACCGTGTTGGTTCCTATTGGATCATTGAGCAAGGCTTGAGCCCGGATGACCGCGTTGTGATTGAAGGCCTCCAGAAAATCAAAACTGGAGAGAGGGTCGACCCCAAAGATGCCCAGCTTCCGCCCTTAACTTCGGCTCAGGCCGATGCCCGCGGGAGCGCGCCCTGATGTCGAGATTCTTCATCAATCGGCCAGTCACCGCGATCGTAATTTCGATTCTCATTGTCATTGTCGGAGTCGTGCTCGCGCAGCGCCTTCCAATCGCTCAGTTTCCCGCCATTGCCCCTCCTGAAATTGTCGTGACCACCAACTATGTCGGTGCCGACGCACTGACCATCGAGAGCGCTGTCGCAACCCCGATTGAAGAAGCGATGGCCGGCGTTGAAGGCATGCTGTACATGCGGTCGTTCAATGCAAATGATGGAACCATGAAACTGCGTGTCGATTTCGATCTGAACATGGACCCCAATATCGCGGAGGTATTTTCGGAGATCCGTGTGAATCGCGCGCTGCCGCAACTCCCTCCCTCGGTCCGGAACCAGGGAGTGACCATCGCAAAATCCCATGTTAGCCCCTTGATGATCATTGCGCTTTACTCCCCGAAGGGTAGCCGAGATGCAAAGTTCCTGGCGAATTACGCCAACATTAATATTGCGGATCCGCTCACGCGCGTCCGGGGGATCGGTTCAATCGTCGTGCAGGGCGCGGGCGCATACGCCATGCGTCAATGGGTGAAGCCCGATCAGTTGGCCAGCCTCGGCGTGACTGTGCCCGATCTCGTCAATGCTCTTGAGCAGCAGAATACCGTTAACCCCTCAGGGCAGGTAGGTGCGGAACCTGCTCCAAGCGGGCAGGAGTTTACCTACACGATGCGTGCCCAGGGGCGCCTGGTCACGGAAGAAGACTTTGGCAATATCGTGATTCGCGAGAACCCGGACGGTTCTGTCATTCGGATGAAGGACGTTGCCCGAATCGAACT
>DATMQI010000109.1:0-29157 GCA_035567135.1 Terriglobales bacterium | reverse complement strand
GCATCCCGACGTCATTTGGGCAAATGGAATGGAAGGTGGCCACGTCCACGGACGCGACGAGGTGCGCAGCTATTGGAAACGTCAATGGGCGATCCTCAATCCGCATGTCGAGCCCGTCGAGATCTCGTCCAATGGCGAGGGGGAAGTCGTTGTCAAAGTTCATCAGGTGGTGCGTGACCCGAAGGGCAATCTCCTGGCCGACAGAATGGTGATCCACGTCTTCCAGATACAAAACGGGCTTATCCAGCGCTTCGATATCCGCGATGTATAGTCGGCTGCCAGAAGTCATGCGGCATTGCTGGTATGTTCGGTCGGGTTGTCGGCAACCCGCAAGTGATCCAGAAACGGGTTCTGGGAAATCGATTCATAATCTCCGCGAAGCCGACTTCTGGCCCGAATGCTTCCGAGTTACTCCTGATCCGGGACATCTGGCTCAGTCCCGGATTCTGAGCCTCAGACGATTCCCCTTTACTGTTGGGCTATAATTCGAGCGACCTATGGCTCTCAGTGCAGGGATCAAGCTCGGTCCTTACGAAATACAGTCACTCATCGGTGCAGGCGGCATGGGCGAAGTGTATCGCGCACATGACGCTCGCCTTGATCGAACAGTAGCAATCAAAGTTTTGCCGATTTCCTTTTCGGCGGACCGTGACCGGCTCCAACGCTTCGCGCAAGAAGCGCGCTCCGCCGCAGCGCTCAATCATCCCAACATCCTTTCGATTTTCGATATCGGCGATAACCGCGGCGCGCCCTATGTCGTTTCTGAATTGCTGGAGGGAGAGACTCTCCGAGACTGCCTGAAACGTGGGCCGGTATCGCTCAGAAAAGCCATTGATTACGCGTTCCAGGTCGCGCGCGGATTGGCAGCCGCGCACGAAAAGGGTATCGTCCACCGCGACCTGAAACCTGAAAATCTGTTCATCACCGATGACGGCCGCGTAAAAATCCTGGATTTCGGTTTGGCAAAGCTGACGCGCCCCGAGTTAGCGCGCGAAAGTGGCGATGCTCCCACCATCCAGGTCGCCACCGAACCCGGCGTGGTCATGGGAACGGTCGGCTATATGTCTCCAGAGCAAGTCCGAGGGAAAGACGCAGACGCCCGCTCTGACATTTTTTCCTTCGGAGCCATCCTGTACGAAATGATCTCTGGGAAGCGTGCATTTCATGGTGAAACCGCAGCCGACACCATGAGCGCGATCCTTAAAGAGGAGCCGCCGGAACTCGTCGATCCCCATCTCAATGTTCCGCCAGCACTGGAACGCATTGTGCGCCACTGCCTGGAGAAGAATCCGGCGCAACGGTTCCATTCCATCAGCGATGTCGCTTTTGGTCTGGAAGTCCTCACTGGGATTTCGTCCACGACCACATCAGGCGCACAGCGAGTTGCACCCGCACCTATCCGACGAGGATGGCTGCTGCCGGTAGGCGCTGCAATTGCGCTTTGCGTTGTATTGGCGGCCGTCTACCTTGCCGGTCAACATTCTGCTGCCGCGTCGATTCCCCACTTTCATCGTCTGACTTTCCGGCGTGGCACCATCCTGTCCGCCCGGTTTTCGCCAGACGGCCAGACCATCATCTATGGGGCAGCGCTCGAAGGCCGACCGACGGAATTATTCACTACTCGCTTCGACAGCACCGATTCCCGCTCTCTAGGCCTGGAGAAAACGCAACTGCTGAGCGTGTCAGCCAATGGCGACCTCGCGGTAAGCATGGATCAGCACCAACTATCCCCATTTACGGCGGCGGGTACCATGGGACGAGTGCCGCTCGCGGGCGGCGCGCCGCGTGAGGTTGCGGAAGAAGTCACTTGGGCCGATTGGACACCCGATGGCTCTGATGTCACGGTGGCGAGGGCAACCGGCCGCAGCATCGATCTTGAGTTCCCCGTTGGAAAAGTTATTTACCAGCCTCGGGGCTGGGTAAGCCATGTGCGTTTCTCTCCGCGTGGCGACTTGATTGCCATCGAAGACCATGTGCCAACGGGCGATGATGGTCGAGTCGTAATTCTCGACCGGAATGGTAACATCAAGGTCGCATCGAGCTTCTTTATCACCGTTCAAGGCTTGGCCTGGTCGCCGGACGAGAAGGAGGTTTGGTTCACCGCTTCAAAAGAAGGAAGCTCGCGAGCTCTCTACGCGATGAATCTCTCCGGAAAGGAACGCCTGGTGCTGCGCGTTCCCGGCGTCCTCACGTTGCAGGATCTCACGCGTACCGGTCGAGCCCTCTTAACTATCGAAAGTGATCATTTCGGTATTCTTGGCTTCCATGACGGCGATAAGAACGAACGAGACCTGTCCTGGTTTGACTGGAGCTTAATCGGAGACGTCTCCCCTGACGGCAAGAACCTCATCTTTTTCGAAAGTGGAGAAGGTGTAGGCAGCAATTATTCCGTGTTCATGCGCGGAATGGACGGAAGCCCGGCCGTGCGTTTGGGCAGCGGTGCATTTCCCTCTCTTTCCCCGGACGGCAAGTGGGTGGCTGCCCTTAATCTTGCTTCTCCCGCGCAGATTGAGCTGCTGCCCACCGGTGCGGGCCAGTCGCGGGTCCTCACGAACGATTCTCTGGAGCACACACGGGCGCGCTGGCTTCCATCCGGACACGGTCTTCTGTTCAACGCTTACGATGCCAACCACCCGCCCCGCACCTACTGGCTCGATTTGGAGAGCGGCAAAACGCGAGCCATAACCCCTGAAGGCACTGGTGGACTCGTAGTATCATCCGACAGCAAGTTCGTTCTGACCAGAGACTCGGAGAGAAAGCGCTGGTTATATCCTCTCGAAGGCGGCGATCGCCAGCCGTTCACTGCCACGCTCGCCTCAAGTGACGAAGTTATCGAATGGGAGAAAGATGGCAATAGCCTTCTCGTGTTAAGAGCCGGAGTTCCGGCGAAAGTTTTTCGCGTATATCTCGGATCCTCGAAAGTCGAGGAAGTAAAGACTTTCTCCCCGTCCGATCCAGCCGGCGTTGTTACTGTGGGAGGCGTTCGCTTCAGTTCCGAGCGCAAATCCTATGCGTACGATTATTTTCGAATCCTCTCTGACTTGTACGTCGTAGATGGGCTGAAATAGACAGAATGTTACGCGGCTGAGATCCAATTAAAGCTCCCGTCCTGTCGTCGCTCGTTTCGTCTGAGGCGGTTCTGCTGGAGAGACCTCATCAATGAGCAGACACGATCATTGTTGACGGTTAGTCGGCAACCCGGAAGTTATCCAGAAACGCTCTTCGAGAACATTAGCCTCCAACTCAACCACCATACTAGCGCGGCTAGGAGGCCGCCAGTATGGCGCATCGGAAGACATCGAAACGCTCCAAGGCGAAACCAATGCTTCGACTAGCCGATTTAGAACAGTCGAAGAATGCGGTTCTCCACTCGCTTGGCGCGGCGAGCTCGCAAGAATCATACGGCCACGCCATCGACGAGTTTATTGCGTGGTATTGCTCCGAACCGCGTCTTTTCATTCAACCGAACTGTTGTCCTTCGCTACCGGTTCTTTCTCGAACAGAAAAACCTCGCGCCCTCCACGATCAATGTGCGCTTAGCTGCTGTGAGGCGTCTCGCCTATGAAGCCTCTGATACCGGGCTTCTCAGCCCAGACCTAGCGGCAGGAATCCGTCGTGTCAAAGGGGCCAAGCGTCTCGGCGTTCGGATCGGTAATTGGTTGACGATCGATCAGTCCAAAACCTTACTCGGTAAACCGTCAGACAGCCTCCGAGGCAAACGTGACCGGTCGATTCTGGCGCTGCTGATTGGATGCGGCCTGCGACGGGCGGAACTGGTGGGACTCAGAACGGGAGATTTTCAAATCCGCGAAGAGCATTGCGTGATTGCAGACCTGGTTGGCAAGGGAAAGCACATTCGTACCGTTCCGGTTCCCTTGTGGGCAAAACACGCCGTCGATGAGTGGACTGCGGCTGCTGCCATCGCCGACGGGACGATCTTCCGTGGAGTAAGTCGGCTAGATAAGATCTGGGGTGATGGAATCACACCCAAAGCGATCTGGCACGTGGTAAGAGCGGCCGCCAAACGTGCTGACATCAAAAATCTAGCTCCTCACGACTTGCGTCGCACATGCGCTCGGTTATGCTATCTAGCGGGAGGAGAACTTGAGCAAATTTAGTTTCTCCTGGGCCACGCATCGGTTCAGACTACCGAACGTTATCTCGGCTGCAAGCAAAGATTCAGCCAAGCAGTGAATGACAATCTCGGGCTGGAAGACACCTCGTGGGGGTGATGGCCCACAAGCCGACTTCTGACCCGCTTGGGCCGAACCGGTGCGATTTGCGCTGTAGCATACCATTCAATAGCATTACACTTGCCGGGACCTAGATCGCGCGTTCTCCTTTTTCTCAGATCGGCCAATCCTTCCTGAACGCGGGCGATTCCGGCGCTACGGAAGATTGAGAGCCCATCTTAGGCTTGATTTTTATAGTCAATGGTAGGTAAAGCTCTGGTACAGTTGGGCGTTCCAACAAACAATTTCGAGGAACTGAAACTCTGGAATCGCAGTCCTGACTGGCCACAACTTCAAATGAAAGCAGACTGGTAGTTGTTCGCCAGCCGCCGTGAAACCCAATGCTCGTGAAACTCCGGTGGCGTCAGCTATCCCGAGCCTGCGGGGCAATTCGTAATTTTCGGTAACATCGCGAGAATCACATCTTAGCGCAGAGAGTTGCAGGGATCTCCCCTTTGGAGTTGACTAAGGAGGCTGAAGGTGATTTTCAACATTGCAGGCCTCGTGATTCTGTTGGCTGGTTTCGGCTCGATATATGTCTTGGCGTTCGTGTTCCCAAAAAGTGAGTGGAATCCGCTCTACTTCATTGTGCTCGTCTGGATCGGACTGGATTTGCTGTATCGTGCCAGCTTTCGCGAGTTCAAATTCTTCGATCCGGACCAGGGCGGGCACATCTTCTACGTGCCATTATGGGTTCTGGGAGTCGCACTCGCAGTGTACAGCACACTGGAGCACTCCAAATCCAAGCGGAGTGCACGGAATCTGCAACCCGACTCCGCGCTCGACAGGAATGAGACCGCTGCAGAACCGGACCCCATGCCGGCCGATTCGAGACCGGACGCCAAACCTCCGCGGATTCCACATGCTCGTCCAGCCTTTCCCGATCGCCGCTTGGAGCGCAAGGCTACACGTTGGTCCACCCGGCTCAATGAGTCCCACCAGAGAATGATCATTGGGCGGCATTTTTACGTAGTTGAAGGTTATCCGCCGGAATACTGGAAGCAGACGGAATCATTCGGCCTGACTTTCTGTGAGATCGACTGCCAGTCGGGTGAGAGAAGGGAGCTTCCGACCCTTTCTGCCACAGGCAGTTGGACCACGGGTCAGGCGATCGGGGTCAAGGGTGCGATCTTCGCAGATGCTGGCAGGTACCTGGCGCGTCTGGGCCGCAGAGCCAAGGAGTGGACGGTGGTCGCCGAGCGGTCGGATGCTACGATTTCCGGACCTCCGCTCGCCGTCGAACAATCGATCGTATGTGCGTGGGTGTGCTCGGATGCGTCGGTGCTGGTATCACGCACGGCGAGCAAAGCAACGGCTTGGAGCCGTCCGATTCCCGCAGATTCCGTCGAGAAACTGTTCGGAGTCGAGGACCGCGTGTACGTCCTGGCCAGTGCTGGCGATGCTGCCCATAATGAAAGAAGATCCGCGGTGTACATACTTGGCCTCGACTCCCTCGACCTTCTCCGGACAGAGACACTGCCCTTTACGGTCCGAGCGGCAGCGATGCACGACTGGAGTCTTTACACGGCGGGCGACCAGAGTTTTCGCGTCCTGCCACCCGGCGCGTTCGAAACGGCCGGTCCCCGCTCCGTTGTTGACCTGCGCGGACATCCGGGGATTCTGCGAAGGTACGTATTCCGCGACGGAGAACTTGCCGGGGACTATGACACAGGCGAGCGGTCACTAACGACACTCCTATGCCAGAATGCTCGCGACCTGAGCACCGCGACGTTGCAACCGTTTGCCGGCCACGGTGCGCATGATATCAGCATCCGTCCGGATGGCATCTTAGTGACGTCCAGCGACTCCTATCAGTGTGTGGTGGAACGCTTAGATAATCCGGCGGCCAGGCTATCCGGGGTTGCCTGTTGCCCCGGCGAGCCGGTAGGCGCTCCTGTGAACCTGGGGAGCGCAATGCTTTGGCTCGTTAAGGATTCCTCGTTCGAAGACCTCGAGCGAGCCGTTAAGGGGCATGCCAAAGCCAACACTCGATATCGGCTGCTTTCGTTGGGCGATACAGGCAAGGTGCAGTCGTTCCTTTTCGATTGGGGAGAGACCTTCCAAGAGCTGTTAGCCTCCGGGCCTGAACTCGTTGTGCTCGCCGGCCAGAAGCGCGCCATCGCGGTCCGGGCGACCGAACTGGGCCTGGAACCAACCGCGTCGCCCTCCGCAATGCCCGCCGCGCGAGCGCAAGGCGGCCCGCGCATCGACCTGTGGGCATACGACCACCCGGACGAGTTTCTATCCGAGATTCTCCAAAACCTTGTAAAAGATGGGGAAGGCTTTTGGACGTTTCCGCCTGAGAAGCGTTACGAGGTGCTCTTTGCTCTGAGGGAACATTGGGTGCGCGAGATCGGCCTATGCTTGCCCGTCCCCGGCGCCGCCGAGGATAGAACTGTGACCGCAGGCGGGCTCACGCAGCGTTTCGTGGATGCCGGCCGGTTCCTGCTGTTCGAGTTCATCCGCGAGAACAAGCACCAGGTCTCCATAGACGGCAAGGTTTGGCCGTATGTGCAGTCCGCTTTCTTTCGTCAGGTCGTCTCATGGTGCAATCGCGAGGCGCCTAAGCAGAACGAGGTGCTGGCAAAGCTGCCGCGCCTCTCGAACAAATGGCAGACCGGCGCAGTTTCATTGTTCGACGACTGGCGGCGGTATGCCGATCTTGTCGGTGACCTGCTCGATTGCAACCTGCTCGGTGGAAAGTGGCGGAGTCCGCTGGAGGACGCGATCCGGCGCGTCTGGAGAAGCTCACTACACCCGAGGAAACGGCACGTCTTTATTTCGTACTCTCATCGAGACGTAGAGCCGGCGCGCCGCTTGGCGCGAGGCCTCGAAGGCCGTGGCGTGGCGGTCGCTTTCGATGGCTGGCAGCCCGAAACGGAAGTCGATGAGCGGCAGGTCGAGATGTGGATTGCCGAGAATGTAATCAGCTCGAACAAAGTGGTCTACCTGATCTCCCCGAACGCATTAGCGTCGGGTTGGATACGGAGAGAATGCGAATGGGAGCGGCGTCTGTTAGGTTTGCGTGAAACGTTCGACCTCCCGCTCTTGGTTGCCCTAGACGACTCCGTGGTCCTGGAAGGCTACCCCTCGGATCTTGTCTTCGATGCGCGTGGCCTCCTTGCGGTCGGAGACGATGAGGTGCTGAACGCGATCGCCGCGCGAATCTCTGCTAACAGTTCGGTGTATAGTTACCCAAGCTCTCGGTCCCTACCCAAAGGAGAAACTCCATCCGCATGAGGGGAGGCTGGTCATGAGCATCTTCCTGTCCTACCGAAAAGCAACCCAGCGAGCATTCGCATTTCTCGCCTCGACTATCGACGCGAGCGCCCAGCTTTTGTCGTGCTGTTCTGTGAAACTGCAGTGCCGTGCGCTCCGCTTCGGCGATCCTGCCGGCTTCTGCCTCCGTCGTAACAATTCCATGGAGCGCGTTGGTTTTAATGGTGGTGTCCGTGGTCTTTTCTACGGTACGCTGCGCGTCCGCGAACTGGCTAGAGCATCGCAAGGCGGCACCAATTCTATTCGACACAACCGGACCACAATGCCAGAATCAGGACTCACTGCTCAGATCACGATGGTATGAATCCGAATTGGGACTGAGGTTCATATTCTTCAATGGCGACGCCATGGTAACGACTGTTTAAGAAGCGCCCGATCGCAGCGGATGCACGGACGCGCCACGGGCAGACCCCACTAGCCAGTCTATGCACCTTAATAGAACTAACTTCTCAGTTAATTACGTCTTGTAGGCTCATCGAGTCTGGACGTGCACGGTAAGGGGAAGTTCGTGCCACGAGCCCATTTCGAGGGTAGTTCCCCGAGGGCTGCTCAACTTTCACAGAACGCTGTCTAGAAACGGACTTGTGGGAAGCTGAGAGAGGCCTAGGCAACTCGTCGGCCAATTGGGGTTATTGGGGTCTATCGATTGCGGCCATCCTGCCCCGAGGGGCATACAAGATTGCTCAGCCCGAGAGATTTCAAGCCGAGAAAGCATGGTTCGCAGACTCTTAGACCGAGAAACCGAGTTGGCGAAGAAAGGAATAGGCAGTGAGATTTTCGCTGACTCTGCGTGTAATGGGACCGTACGGAGCGATGAAAGACCGAGCCCAGATGGGAAGAGTTACCAGCTACAACGGCACTTCAATGCACGTCGGTCCTTCACTCTCGAATGCCGCGTGGAGCGCTTTTCCGAATGCATCCAACGAAGTAACGCGGGTTCCTGTAACTCCCATCCCCTTGGCCAAGAGTGTCCAATCGATATCCGGACGTCCGATCTCGAACATGCTTGCCGCCCGAGGTCCAGGACTACCCACGCCCAAGTAGGAAAACTCGCGCTTTAGGACGGCATAGTCGCGGTTCGCGAAAACCACCGTCGTAATCTTGAGACCCTCCCGTGCCATGGTCCACAGCGCTTGCGCTGTATACATAGCGCTGCCATCCGCCGTCAGGCACAATACTCGGCGATCAGGACACGCCACGGCTGCGCCGACCGCCAGCGGCAGGGCAATTCCTATCGAGCCGCCCGTGTTCGACAGCCAATCGTGTGGCGGAGCCCCCGCGGTTGCGGCCATCAGCCCACGCCCCGATGTCATCGACTCGTCGACCACAATAGTGTTTTCGGGCAAAAGCGCGCCGACTGCCGCAGCGAGTCCCGGCAGCGTGATTTCCCCGTGCGGCATCGGGGGCCGTTCCGCCTTCTCTGTCTGTAGCTGTGTTCCGCGTACTGGCAAGGCGTTCGCCAGTGCTTCGAGTGCCCCAACGTAATCTTCGCCGGGGCGCGCTAAAGTATGGATCTCACATTCCGACGAAGTGAACGCACCATTCTTTCCAGGGTAGGCGAAGTACGCTACCGGGGCTTGGGTGCCGACCAGAATCAGCTGACGAAAATCCTTGAACTGTTCGATCCCCTGTTCGAGGACGTATTGAACTCGGTCCACTCGAGGGATTCCCGCGCCCCGTTCCAGGCGGGTAATGGGATACGGGGCGAGCAGTTTCGCCCCCGAGGATGTCGCGATGCGTGCGGCGGTTATGAGACCTTTGCCGTACAGAGCGTTTCCTCCAATCAGGATTGCGGTCTGCAAGCCTGAGCGGAGCATCGCGGCTGCGTGTTCGACGGTCTGAGAGTCCGGGAGGGAAGGTTCGGATAACCGAGGGATCGCCGCGATTGAGCCACCTTCGCTCCAGGAGACATCGGCGGGGACGATCAGAGTCGCAATTTGACCGGGCGCGGTACGGGCTGCAACCATGGCCTCGGCGGCATCGCTTCCAATCTCGGAAGCCGCGCGAGAAGTGCGCAACCAGTTGGAATAGGGTCGTGCGATAGCCTCGATGTCGGAGGCGAGTGGCGTGTCGTGACGCAGATGATAAGTCGCGTGTTGACCGACCAAGTTGATAATCGGTACGTGCGCGCGGCTGGCATTGTGCAGGTTCGCCAGACCGTTCGCGAGTCCGGGACCGAGATGCAGCAGAGTACATGCGGGTTTTCCAGCCATTCGTGCATAACCGTCCGCAGCCCCCGTGACCACGCCTTCGAAAAGGCCGAGTATGCAGTGCATCTTCGGGATCCGGTCGAGTGCGGCAACGATGTGAATTTCTGAAGTACCGGGATTCGTGAAACAGGTGTCGACTCCAGCGGCAACCAGCGTTCTAATCAGACCTTCGGCTCCGTTCATTTTTATCGTGTCAAGCTTAGCAGGTTAGCAAACGCGGCTCGAATGAGTAGGCTAACGAAGTGCTTCCTTCACATAGCGAGAAATTGCGACTGCCAGTTTCTCATAATGCGTGGACATGATTCCCAGATGATCGCCGGGCACGGTTTCCACCACGAACTCATTTGCCAGGTGTGCCCAAACTGCGGAGGGATCAGCAGGGAAATCGGTCGGAATTGCGGCTCTGACAAAACGGATCTTGCCGGCGTAAAACCTGGGCTTGTAGCGGGTCAACGCCAGATATGCGCATTCGCGAGCGCGTTGCATGGCCGGGGATAGCGGCACATCGGCTGGCGGTTGGTAGGACACTCTGGGCGCGAGCGAGCGGCGCCGGGAGGGTCGAATGAGCAGAGAAAGAGCTTCACCCACGGGCAACTTCATGGCGGTCGTGGCGCGCCGCGTCACCAGACGCGTCACCAGGCGGGCGCGCTGCAATACCGACAGGTAACGTATGTCGGGATAGGAATCCAGCATCGCTAACAACGCCACCTTTTCGCCGGCGGCGGTCAGCCGCTGTGCCATTTCAAGCGTCACCAGTCCGCCTAGCGAGTAACCGGCGAGAAGGTAAGGTCCGTGAGGTTGCACCTGCCGAATCGCATCGAGATAGAACTGAGCCATATCTTCGATCCGGTCGAAGGGTTCTTCGGTCCCATCCATTCCCTTGGCTTGCATGCCCTGGATCGGATGCGGCGTCTGGATATTTTTCACCACCTGGAAAAAATCAATCACGCTTCCGCCCAAGCCATGAGTGATAAACAGTGGCGGATCCGCAGAGCCATCCTTCAGCAATACGAGGGGTGGAAAGCGTAAGTCAGCAGGTTCTTCCAGCAAAGCAGCCAGGGCCGCAATGGTAGGCGCGAAGTAGATTGTCACTGGCGGCAGTTCTCGCCCGCCCGCGCGTCCGATTTCGTTGAAGAGTTGTAAGGCTAATGACGAGTCTCCGCCGAGATCAAAAAAGTTACCTTCGGGATCAACCGACGAAAGCTGGAGCACCCGCTGCCAAATCGGGGTGAGCATCTCAACCATCGTGGAAGTCGGCATAGGGTTCACATTTACACCTTGGCGGCGGAAACACTCGCCGATGATGAATGCGCAAACGCCCAATAGAGCTCTCGAGCCTTGCTGTACAAGGGACCGAAGGGCAGGGAGCGGTCGCCGATGCGGGTCACGGGGACGACCTTCGAATAGTTTCCCGTAGCGAAGATTTCATCGGCCTTCTCGAAATCCTCGTACCTTAGCGTGTTCTCGACCACCGTCACACCGCTATCGCGTAGAAGTCCGATCACTCTTTGCCGAGTAATGCCCGCCAGGAATGTTCCGTTCGGGAGCGGAGTAAACACGACTCCATTTTTCGCCATGAAGATGTTAGAGGTTGCGAGTTCGGCGACGTTGCCCAGCATGTCGCACACGATGGCGTTGTCGAAGCCGCGGGATTTTGCTTCAAACAAGGATCGCGAGTTGTTGGGATAAAGGCAGCCGGCTTTAGCGTCCACCGGCATGGTCTCGAGCGTCGGCCTGCGGTATGGAGACAGCGTGATCGAGAAGCCCTTGGGTGTTCGCATGGGCGCCTCGTAGATTGACAGACACCACTGTGTGGATTCGGGATCGTGTGCCTGCACCCAAGGTCCTTCGTTCTCGGCCCAGTACATGGGCCGGATGTAAAGCGCCGCATCTTTGTCGAACCGTTTTATACCCTCGCGTGCGAGCTTGACCCAGGTTTCCGCCGAAACCGTCGGCTTCAGGAAGAGCTTTTTTGCAGACTCATTGACCCGCGCGCAGTGGAGCTCAAGATCTGGAGTCACCCCTTCGAATGCTCGGGCGCCATCGAAGACGACCGAGCAAAGCCACGCGGCATGCGTCCGAGGGCCCATGATCCCGATGTTTCCCTCGTGCCAGTCATTCTTGAAATAGGTCCAGGTCTTGGTCCAGCCTTCTCCGATTGTCAATCGACTCCTCCGAGGCTACGCGCTTGTGACTTCCGTGGTACGGGCGTTACAGCGGCTCATTGCTGCGTCGATGGATCGCTGCATTGCGCCAGCCAAATGTTTGACGAAAGGCTCGACCAGCATCATAGCGGGATTAACCGGCAAAACAATGACTTCTTGTCCGCCTTCGGCCAGCTGATCCCATTTCAAATCCGGTTTGCTGAATACCCGATATTGCTTCGCAGGGCGAATATCCGTGACCATCCCCGGATAGCGTTTCGGCATGTAGTTCCACGAGGCGCGGTCATTCGCTTGCCAGATTTGGCCCAAAACTAGAGAGCTTGAAACTGTGTCGCCGCTGCGTTTGCCGAACCGGGAGAGCAGCATCCCTCTCCACACAGGAATCCGGGTTTTCAACGTGTCGAGTTTCTCCTTAAAAAACTTGACCTTTCCCGCCGAATCCAAACTGAGGAGGCTGGTCCCGTGAAAGAACAAACGCTGAATAGCGTGGGAACTCTTGCTCCAGATCGTAAGGGGAATTTTGTGCCAGTTCATGGTGTCGAACAATGCCAGCAGGGCGACGGGTTCGCCCTCAGCCTGCAGTTGCTGAGCAACCTCAAATGCGACCGTTCCACCCATGCAATAGCCGCCGAGAAAGTACGGTCCGTGGGGCTGAACTCTCCGGATCTCATCGACGTAGAGAGCTGCCATTGCTTCGACCGTGGTCAGAGGCGCACAACTACCATCCAAGCCCCGCGATTGCAATCCATAAAACGGCTGGTCGTCCCCCAGGTGTCGCGAGAGATCGCGGTACATGAGCACGGTGCCACCCGCGCCATGCATGCAGAAGAAAGGTGGGCGCGAACCAGCAACCTGGATCGCGACGAGTGGCGACCAACCCGAAGCCGCAGCTTCACCCCGGAGGATTCTTGCCAGTTCTTCGATCGTCGGCGCTTCGTAAAGCGTTGCCAGTGGCAACTTGATTTTGAATGTCTTTTCGATCTGCGCGAACATCTGGACAGCCAGAGACGAATCTCCGCCAAGATCAAAATAGTTTTGGTCGGGAGCGATGGAGTCAACGCCGAGGATGTCTTGCCAAATGCGAGTGAGTTGTTGCGCCGTCCGGTGATTCCCTTTTTGGGAACCCGAATGAGCTGGGGTTCCCACAACCGGAGTGAGCGCTAGTGTTTTTTGTGCTTCGGTCAAGGGGCTCCCATTTACGAATTACCTACCGGCCACGAGGGGGGAGCATGTGCTGGGGTCGGAGAATGTTACAAATCTACTGCTTATTATTGCATTTTTCGGGCCAGTTGTGACCTTGTTTAAGTGTAAGTAAAGCGGAATACTTATGTCCAGTGACCTAAGTTATCCACGCATCTTCACGCGCCCAAAGAGCGAAAGTTGTCTACACCGGGACGCGCAGGGCGGCCATTTTTGGGAGAATGCTTGACCTTCATCGCTTCATTTTTTCGAGGCTTCGTAACCAAATATGGCCTTGAGCTCAAGAAATTCTTCGAGCCCCGCCTCGCCCCACTCCCGGCCATTACCTGACTGTTTGTAGCCTCCGAAACAGCCTCCAAAGTCGACTCGGCCGCCATTGATATGTACGTTGCCTGCTCGAATTCGCTTGGCCACCCGGCGTGCGCGTTCGATGTTCTCCGATGTCACAAAACCCGATAGCCCATAGTGAGTATCGTTCGCAATTCGGAGCGCGTCCGCTTCGTCTTCATAAGGGATGATGCAAAGCACCGGGCCGAAAATCTCTTCGCGTGCGACGGTCATGTCGTTGCGCACATCCGCAAATATGGTCGGCTTCACAAAGTAGCCTTTGGGCAGGCCATCCGGACGACCAGGACCTCCGGTGACTAATGTTGCGCCTTCTTCGATGCCCGCACTGATCAAGCCCTGCACCTTCTCGAATTGAGCTTTGCTGGCCAGCGGTCCGATGTGGATATTTTCTGCGAACGGGTCGCCCACTTTGGTAGCGTCGGCTGTCTGCCTGGCTGCCTTTACGGCCTCGGCCATTTTGGAGCGGGGGACCAGCATGCGAGTGGGCGCGTTGCAGGACTGACCGCTGTTGCGAAAACACGCCTGCACGCCTTCTTTGACCGCATTCGCGAGATCGGAGTCATCCAAAATGATGTTGGCCGACTTGCCCCCGAGTTCCTGAGTGACTCGCTTCACGCTGGGAGCGGCGGTCGAGGCGACTGCGACACCGGCCCGTGTGGACCCGGTGAAGGAAACCATGGCCACATCGGGATGCGACGAAATCGCAGTGCCCACGGTCGGCCCATCGCCATTCACCATGTTAAAGACACCAGGTGGAACCCCTGCCTCGTGAAGAATCTGCGCGAAGAGATAAGCGGACAAAGGTGCGATTTCGCTGGGCTTCAGAACCATGGTGCATCCCGCCGCGAGGGCGGGAGCCACCTTGCAAACGATCTGGTTCATGGGCCAGTTCCAGGGAGTGATGAGTCCACATACCCCAATCGGCTCCTTGCGCATGAGAGTCGTGCCCTTAAGCTCTTCAAACTTGAAGTCCCCAAGAACCTTTACGATCTCTGACAAGTGCGCGAGCCCCGCTGGAGCCTGCGCCGCGCGGGACAATCCGATAGGGGAGCCCATTTCAAGCGAAATGGTCGCCGCCATCTCTTCCATTCTTTGCTGATAAACCTCCATGATGCGACGCAGGATTTTCACTCGGTCATCGAGTGTAGTATCGGAATATGACTCGAACGCTCTTTCCGCCGCGACTACTGCCTTGTCAATATCGGCGCTGCTGCCGACTGAAATCGTCGCAACCGGCTCTTCGGTGGCAGGATTGATAACTAAGAAATCACGAACGTGAATGGGGTTGACCCATTTTCCATCGATGTAGAACTGTCGGCAATCTCTCATAGGATTCCGTTGTACATGTGAAAGACGTCAGTCTTAGCGATTGGACATTGGACCCGGCGCTTCTCGCTCGACGATGACCAGGTTAACAAGTTAAGGGGAGGAACAGGTGGATGATTCTCTACCTATCCAGATCTACGAGCAATTATAAGGGCTCGACCGCCTCCGCAGCCAATAGCCGGCAGTTCAAGCGGAGTTTGTGGAACTCTGGGTTTTCGGCCGAATGCCCAGACCTCCACAGGCAAAAGAGACAATTCGTTGCAGCGTCTGCCGGGCTACAAGCACAAACCATGCCGACCTTCCAATGGAATCTTGTCCAGCGATCTTCCACATTGACGAAAGCATCCTCAGACGATCCCGATGGCTGACTCGAATTCTCACACCTTTAGCCGCGATGATGTCGTAAGTTTTGGCTTCTCGGTATGCCGACCGCATATCTTTGAGCAGGCACCCCATGAACGACAGCGGAATCGAGTGTTGAACGATGGCGTTCGCAACGAACAAAGGAAGCTCGCCGTGTTGCATGAGATTGGCCAGCAGCAGAGTGTCTTCGGCCCGGAGCGCAACCGGATCAAACAGCCCGGCCTCGATGTTTACCCGGGTTCGTCGAATGGCAAATCCGGCGGTGTTCAAGTATCGGATGCGGCCGTCGGACTGAAGCATGTGTTGCTGAAATGTTCTCAGCCGTAATTCTTCCGCTCGGCCAACGCGCCCGGAGCAATCTCCAGCGAGGTGGAGTTGAAAGCAATCGTGCTGTGGTGATTCTGCGATCGCCGCAGCCAGCGCGGCAAGGCAGCCCATCTGGGTTCTGGAGTCTGCGTCTACGAATAACAGCAGCGAGCCTTTGGAGATTCGAATTCCTCGATTTCTGGCGCCAGGAATTCCGGCATGAGATTGTCGGACCAGGGTTAGCGGAAGATGACGGGCCCATTCTTGAATCGGTACAGGGGCAGCCTCGCTGCTGCCGTCGTCGACCACAATGACTTCAAAGCTTGGCCCCTGTGTCTCTTGCGCCAGGGAGCGTAAACAGGAGTCCAGTGCGATCCAGTCATTGTGGACAGCTATGATGATGCTGAAGAGCGGCGTCGCAGTCGAGACGGGTTGGTCCTCAACCATATTGTCTCTCGATGATGCCTTCCCAGCGACAGAGCGTGCCGAATGGGTAGGATGCCACACTTCAATCCTGAAATCACAATTCAGCACTGTGACTCCGACAGGTTGTAGGAAGGCACTTACCAGTTCATTTATTCGACTCGCAGCAGCAGAACGGGCTCGACCATAAAATCAAAAGCGTTGATCGTATCGAAAGCGGCACGAATCGTTGGCTCAGAAACGGGCTCCACGGTGATGACGAACGATACGCGGTCCTTCGGCAAGTGTGGTTCCTGCTCCAGTGAATCAATGTTGATATCGTGCCGCGCGATCACTTCGGCTACTCGAGCTACGATACCGCGCTGGTCCTTCACTGTGAGGCGCAAATACCAGCTCACAGGTCGAGGTTTGACGCAGAGTTCAAGATCATGCGAATCCAAAAATCCCGAGATTTTCTTGGCACTCATCTGTCCCACTGACAAGTCCCGCGCAATTTCGATAAGATCGGAAACCACGGCTGCACCCGTGGCGTCGCCGCCAGCGCCGCGTCCGTAAAACATCTGCGTGCCAATCTTGTCGCCGACCAGGAAAACTGCGTTGTTCACGCCCTCCACTTTTGCCAACATCGATCGACGATTGACCATCCATGGCCGCACCGACAGTTCGATGCCGCTTTGCGTCTTTTCCGCCGAACCAACCAGGCGAATCGTGCTGTCCAGACGATTTGCCGAATGGACATCAATCGCTCGAACCTGCCGGATGCCGCAAGTAGGAATCATGGATACGTTCAGGCGTCCGCCAAACGCCATGCGAGTGAGAATGCAGAGCTTGTCCCGGGCGTCCAACCCATCAATATCAAAGGTAGGATTGGCTTCCGCGTATCCTGCCTTTTGTGCTTCCTCCAATGCCAACTGGAACTCGATTCCTCGGCTCTCCATTTGAGTAAGAATGTAGTTCGAAGTTCCATTCAAAACTCCATACACCGCGCGTAGACGATCGCCCGCAGTCGATTCGTGGATCACTCGCAGAATCGGGATGCCGCCTGCCACGCTAGCTTCAAAACCGATGGGGTAAGTTCCGAGAAGCGGCGAGAGCAAAGAGCTCGTCACCATGTGTGGCCACAAGATTCCATAGTCTCAACTACCACATCAACCTCGCTAGCGGCGACCAGTTGCCTCCAATCGGAAATGGCTCGAGCACCCTGAGGAATGTCTCTGTTCTCACCCCTGAGCGCCGGCACACGGCGATGACATCGAGGCGAATTCCGCTACGCTGCGCAATCAGATCGGCGTGCGCAGAAATAATCTCCGCCGTCGCCCTGCCGACCGTGCCGAAGCCAGCGATGCCTATTCGAACTCGGTTCATAGGTTTTCCAGCCCACAATCTGGCTACGAAGCCAGACCATCTTCCTCAACTCTCTTTCCATTCTATGGCTTGCACTCTGTGACGGCTGAGTGACGTGTGTAACTTGACAGCCAAAACGAAATGCCGCAAGATCAAGTTCTTCCCACGACCCTCTCCATTCCCACAAGTCTCAAAAGAGCTGATTTTTTTCACTCTGCGTGTAGCAAAGTGGATCAATCACAACCCAGGAGAGAGCCTTGTCGAAATCGATCGTGTTGGCCGTCCCAAGTCTGCCTGTGAAACGACCAGTCCAAACCAAAGAAGTTATTGTCATCGGCGCTGGTCCTTACGGACTAAGTACGGCAGCTCATCTGCAACACGCAGGTGTAGAGCCGTACGTTATCGGGCAATGCATGGCGTTCTGGAAAAACAATATGCCAGGCGGGATGCTTCTCCGTTCAAAAAGTGAAGCCTCCAATATTGCGGCTCCGCAAAAGCATCTTTCCATCGCAGGCTATGAGAAGGCAATCGGGCACAAGATAGCCGACCCTCTACCGATCGAAGATTTCATCGCCTACGGTGAGTGGTTTCAAAAACAAGTAGCGCCCAATCTCGATACTCGCCAGGTTCGAAACGTTTCGCTTAACGAAGATGTTTTTGAGCTAACCATGGACGACGGTGAAAAAATGCACACCAAGTCCGTCATTCTGGCCCTTGGCATCGGACTTTTCTTTTATCGGCCCGAGCAATTTGCCGGGCTACCGCGAGAACTCGCGCCTCACTCTTCCGATCTAAGCGATTTCTCGCAATTTAAAGGCCAGCGAGTCGCCGTGATCGGAAAAGGTCAAAGCGCACTTGAATATGCGGCACTTCTCCATGAAAACCAGGTCGAGGTTCAAATCCTCACCCGGGCTCCGGCTCTGACATTCCGTCCATTCGCGTGGCGTAAGCACCTGTTCAGAAGACTGACGCCCGGACCACTCAAGGGAATTTCACACGCAATTATTCCGCCGACAGATCTTGGGGATGTCTGGACTGCCAGGAAAATGGCCAATCCAGATCTTTTCAGGCGGCAATCACCTGAGGTACAGGAAAAGCTCTTAAAAGATTGTGCCAAGCCGGTGGGAGCTTACTGGCTACCCTCAAGGCTAAAAGATGTGCGTGTCCGGACCGGCGTGAGTGTGACTGGAGCGGCAAGGGTGGACGCCGGGCTGAAACTCGCCTTGAGCGACGGGACAACCGACCAAGTGGACTCGGTTGTGCTCGCGACCGGCTACCGCATCGATATCTCGAAGTATCAAATTCTAGATCATTCGCTGAGGCAAGAAATCCAGAAAACGCCGGATGGGTACCCAGTATTAGATACCGGCCTGCAAACATCGGTCGACGGGCTCTACATGGTTGGAGTGATCGGGGAGAAAACTCTGGGCCCGACATTAAGATTCGTAACCGGAACTTCAAATGCCGGCCCGCGGCTAGCGGCATCGGTCGTAGGGCGACGTTCGTCCAACTAACCCATCTCAGCATTCCAAGAAACGGAGCCCATGAGCAACATCGATAAGAATCGACCTGGGGCAATTGTTCTCGGCGGAAATTTTGTCGGCCTGGGAATCGTAAGAAGCCTCGGAGCGCACGGCATTCCGGTCTGGGTATTTGATGCTGACCGTTCCAAGTCCATTGCGCAATTTTCCAGATACACAACGCGATTCGTAGAAACCAAAGAGGCAATCACTGATGTACTTCTCACAATGGGGCGGAAGCATGAACTCAACGGTTGGGTCATATTTCCTGTTGCCGACGATTACGTCGAAACCGTCTCCGCCAATCATCAATTGTTGAGTTCAATCTTCCGAGTGACGACAGCGCCCTCGGAAGTCACAAGATTTGCCTTAGACAAACGCTTGACCTATCTCCGGGCCCACGAGTTGGGAATTGCGGCGCCGTGGACGTCGCTCGGCAATTCTCTGGTCGAACTCGAAGCGGAGGGCATTCCTTATCCGGTCATTCTGAAACCCGCGATCAATCATCATTTCTTTCCGCAGACGAACATCAAAGCCTTGCCTGCTGAAAATCCATCACAGTTGCAGCGGGCATTCGCTCAAATGAGGAGATACATTCCGGCGAACGAAATTCTAGTGCAGGAGCGCATTCCCGGAGGGGGAGAGAACCAGTTTTCCTTCTGTGGGGTGTTCAAAGAGGGGCGTGCCTACGCTTCGCTTGTGGCCCAACGCAGAAGACAATATCCGGTGGACTTCGGTAATGCCAGCACATTTGTCGAGACCACGAGCCAGCCTATCGTGGAAGCAGGTGGTCGACGGTTCATGGAAAGTATCGGATACGACGGAATGGCTGAAGTTGAGTTCAAGTTTGATCTCCGGGACGGAAAGTACAAGATTCTCGACGTCAATCCTAGGACCTGGGGCTGGCATACATTGGGCAAAGCTGCCGGGATGGACTTTGCCTATCTACTCTGGCAGCAAGCCGTCGGAATGGAGGTCATTCCGATTGAAAGCTGCCGCAGAGCCTCGTGGATTCGCGAGATCACTGACTTTGTCGCCATTGCCAAATCACGAAATCGCGTGGCCGATGTGAAGCAGGTGCTAACGGCACTAAGTAGTGGCAGATTGACCTCAGCCACCTTCAGTGTGCTCGACCCCGTCCCATTTTTTGCTGAGTTCGTCTTGTGGGTTTCCTCGGGTGTATCGCGCCAAAAGAAGGCAAAGGGTTTTCTCGAGCTCGATCCGGCCGCTGCGATCCTTGACGAGGCAGGCGACCGAACCGGGGAGCGCTCTGCAGATGCCGATGTCTGGCCGCTGGCAACGGCGCGTGCCGCGCATTCGCCGCTTGTGGCCAGACTTAGCCTCGGCGGCTTGGAAAAACATCCACAACATCCGGTGTCCGAAGCAGGGAGCATCCAAGGGCACAAAGAAACGCCTTGAGTAACCGTTTCTGTTCCTAGTAAAACGGCTCCTCGCGATGGTGCTCGCCCCAGGCTTCTCTGCACTCACCGACTTCCTGGCCCGTGACCATTGGCGCAAAAGGCCATTCAGAAGCCAGTTCCCACGATCTACCTGACTTGGTTTTCCCTTGACAACTCTCCGCAGGCATAGGAAACTTCCCAGACTTCGACCGCGTTTCCCCCGACTGAGCCTACGTCTGAGCCCAGTAAGTATCGATTCGAAAGGATTAAAGGATAAAGCACGCATGATGAAACCTGGATTGATGTCAGCTCCCTTCAAGCATCTGCTGGAGTTTGTGTTTGTGTTGGGGTTAGCGGTAACTGCGATCCCACAACCGCAAGCGCAGACCTTCAGCGTGATTCATAACTTCACGGGCGGAAGCGACGGCGGGAATCCCGTCGCCGGCTTCACCGTCGATGCAAAAGGAAATCTTTACGGCACGACGACCGCTGGAGGAGCTTCCGGCGTCGGAACGGTGATCAAGGTTGCTGGGGACGGCACGGAGGTTGTGCTACACAGTTTCGCTGGCGGGACAGATGGTGCAACTCCCGAGGCAAGTCTACTCAGGGATGCGTCGGGCAACCTCTATGGAACGACCATCGCCGGAGGGGCTTTTGGTGCCGGCACGGTGTTCAAGGTCACGGGAAAGGGCAAGGAGACCGTGCTATATAGTTTCGCTGGGCAAGCGGACGGGGCAAAGCCCGAAGCAGCTTTAGCGAAGGATGCAGCGGGAAATCTCTATGGCACGACTTCTGCGGGCGGCTCGAACGGTAACGGTACAGTTTTCAAGCTGACTGTTCCGAAAAAAAAGGGCAGGAAGTGGAGAGAGAGGGTGCTCTACAGCTTCGGCTCGGGCACCGACGGGACAACTCCAGTTGCAGGCGTCACCTTCGATGCGAGAGGAAACCTATACGGCACGACTTCGGCTGGAGGCTTGTACGGCTATGGCACGGTCTTCCAGTTGAAGCCGTCAAAATCTGGCTGGCAAGAAAACGTTCTCTATAATTTCCAGATGCAAAGCGATGGTGGTGTTCCGTATGCTGGTTTGATCTTTGATCACTCTGGCAACCTTTATGGTGCGGCCACCGAGGGGGGCAGTGGGGGATCAAATGGCGGCGGTACAGTTTTCGAGCTCACACCCTCCAATGGCGGTTGGACGTTTACCGTGCTGTACGCTCTACCCGGGTGGGGCATTTCGGGAACCTACCGCAACCTGCTTTTCGACGCAGCTGGCAACCTTTATGCCACGACACACTGCGACGGCGCCAATAGCGCCGGTACGGTTTACGAACTGATCAATTCCGGGGGCGTGTGGACCTACAACTCGCTTTACGTCTTTACCGGCGGCAGTGACGGCCTTTATTCGTTTAGCAATCTAGTGTTCGACAAACAGGGCAATCTCTACGGCACGACGAACGTCGGTGGCTCGGGATATGGAGTGGTGTTCAAGGTCACACCATAATTGAACTTTACGGACGAGCGAACGCCGGCATTCTCAATTTGGAGTGTCGGCGTTTCTTTTCTCAGGACGGGGTGAGAGACTGAGAACTCGCTGCGAGTTTCAAGTGCGCCCACTGACGGAACTGTTGTGATGGACAATGGAGTTGAACAATCCAGCCGGTCGCCCTTTCCGTTCTCATCAAGCGTTGCCGCGCGGCCTCATCGCTCTCGCGCCGATTATCGCTGCCGCCCTGGCCGTGATTGCAATCATGAACGTGAATGGTTGGAGGGCTCTCATTATTGCGAGAGTGCTGCGTACAACCAACTACCCCTTGATCGTGACACGACCGCCAGGTTTTCAACCGCGAGTTCCTCCCGGTTTCGTGGTCACGGTTTTTGCCACAAGCTTTGTGGAACCGCGGTGGTTGGCTGTGGCTCCAAACGGAGATGTGTTTGTGGCTGACTCTGCAATCGGAGAGATAGTGGTTTTGCACGACCGGCAAGGGCGGGGCGTGGCGGACTCCCGCGAGATCTTTGCCGACCATCTGAAGCTTCCTTTCGGAATTGCTTTCCATGACAACTACGTTTACGTGGCCAACACAAACGAAGTTGTGCGATTTCCCTTCAACCCCAAAACATCACAGCGGCTAGGGGACGCGGAGCACCTCCTCGGCCTTCCCGGCCTGGGCTACCATCAGCATTGGACGCGGTCGCTGGCTTTCAGTCCAGATGGTCGAAAGCTCTTTGTCTCGGTTGGATCGAGGGGCAACGTTTTAGTTGAGTCCGATCCTCGGCGGGCTGCGATTCTCGAAACCGATCCCGATGGGAAAAACCTGCGGATCTTCGCCAGCGGGTTGCGGAATGCCGTCGGAATCGCTTTCGATCCCGAGTCGGGTGATCTGTGGGCGGCAGTGAATGAACGCGACGATATCGGTGATGAAGTCCCCGAGGATTATTTCACCCATGTTGTTGGCGGTGGCTTCTACGGTTATCCCTATTCTTATATCGGCGGTCATGTGGACAATCGCGTGGCGCCCCGACCGGACCTGGTCGAGAAGGCGCTCGTCCCGGATATGCTGATTGGAGCGCACGTTGCGCCGCTGCAGTTTGCTTTCTATGAAGGACAACAGTTTCCGTCCTCCTACCGGCACGGCGCCTTCATTGCTGAACACGGCTCGTGGAATCGCCGCGTCAGAAGCGGCTATCAGGTGATCTTCATCCCATTCCGCAACGGCCTCCCCACCCGAGGACCAACCCCTTTCTTTTCCGGTTTTGTGCCTGATCCGGCCGGCAAGAATGTTTATGGGCGCATGGTGGGGGTAGCGGTGGAATGGGACGGTTCGCTGTTAATCTCGGATGACGGTGGAAAGCTGATCTGGCGAGTTTCCTACAATCCTGAAGCCCGTCCCTTAAACTAGTTCGAGACCGCAGCGATGGGTCGAGCCGAGCGTCAGGTTGCCATAGTCGAAGAAGCTATGCACATTCTTCATGTCGTGGGAGCGAGGCCAAACTTCATGAAAGCCGCGCCTGTCATGCGCGCTCTTGAGAAGTGGCCCGAAGTTCGGCAGACCCTGATCCATACCGGTCAGCACTATGACAGAAACCTGTCCGATGTTTTCTTTTCTCAGCTCAACATTCCGCAGCCGGATGTAAACCTCGAAGTAGGTTCGGGCAGCCACGCCTGGCAGACTGCGGAGGTGATGACCCGATTGGAACAGGTGGTTCTGGAGCGAAAGCCCGATGTGGTGGTCGTCTACGGAGATGTGAATTCGACTCTAGCGGCGGCTCTGGTCGCTTCGAAGTTGACGATTCGGGTAGCTCACGTCGAGGCTGGACTGCGTTCTTTCGACCACACTATGCCGGAGGAGATCAATCGCATCGTCACTGACCGCCTGGCCGATATGCTGTTTACTCCGTCGGAAGATGCGGATTTAAATCTTCAGCGCGAAGGCATTCCCTCCGAGAAAATCTATCGCGTCGGGAACGTGATGATTGATTCTCTCGTGCGGCTTCTTCCCGCTGCAATGCAATGTTCGAGGAACCTTTTGCCGGCACGTTATGCATTGGTCACGCTTCATCGGCCTTGCAATGTCGATGACGGTGCAAGCTTACGGAGTATTTGGAAGTCGCTTCTCGAAGTCAACGAGGAGTTGGAAGTTGTTTTTCCCGTTCATCCGCGGACACGCCAACGTATCGAACAATTCAGTATCGACATTAAGAAGATTCACCTGCTGAACCCGTTGCCTTACATCGAATTCCTCGCAATGCAGCTGCATGCGGCAGTGGTCATCACTGACTCTGGAGGCATTCAGGAAGAGACGACTTACCTGGGAGTGCCGTGTTTGACTTTGCGCGCGAACACCGAACGACCCGTCACGGTCACTATGGGGACAAATACCTTGATTCGGCAGGATTTGGGACGGCTTAAATCTGAGCTGTCGAAGATTCTTCAAGGCAAAGGCAAAAAAGGATCTATACCGCCGCTGTGGGACGGTCACGCCGGCGAGCGAATCGCGGAAAGTCTATATGCATAGGTGTGCATGTGATTGGAACGATCCGTATTATCTGCAATACCAATCTTGATCGCGACATGGAATCTTTTCCGGACACTCAAGTATTTGGAGAATCGGTGAGTGGATTTCGGGACAAGACTTCTAGGGCGTCAATATGGAATGACTCCGCGAAGTGTATGAAGATGGTGCTTCTTTGTATAGATCTGGCCTTAATTCGATGATGGGAGCATCATGCGGTAGTGGCACCATTCGCTTTCATCGACTGGTGATCGGGAGGGTCTTCGATCGATGACGGCGGAATCCTGTTTGTCTTTTTCATCCACTCCGCGGCCTTTTGTTCCGCTTCGAGCAGTTGCTCCATCGTCATGCTCTTGTTGACATGGTTTTTGGCTCGCGCGATCTGTTCATTCGCGATCAGGAACCACATGTATGCGTACATTAAATCTTTCGGCCCCGCTCGCCGAGCCGAGTATAGGTGTGCCAGCGCCAGTTGCGCTGTGGGCAGGCCCTGCTCGGCGGCTTTCTGACAGATGGCCAGTATCGCCTTTCAACACCTAAACACAAGTGGTTTCAATGATTTCCCGAAGTATGAAGTGTGCTAGAAACGCCAGGTTGTTACGAAGGATGTTACAAAGAATCGAAGACCCGCTTCGAGTTACTATACGAAGGAAAGCCCGTGCGGGCAACTTGCTGATGCCCAAATTCCGCCGATAGAGAAGTGGCCCCCCCCGACGATTACCAGAAACAATAGGATCGGGTCAGCGAGGGGGTACGCCGCGGCACTAGTTGGCATCATTTTTCAAGGAACAGGAGATGAATGTGGCCGTCGGTAATCATCTTTGCGGTCGCAGAATCTGCCCGAGTGATGCTCGGTTCCCACCCTGAGGGAAGCCAACGCGGGGTGCAATGTACCGGAATGTGATATGCGCATTTACCCGTAACTGTTGTAACCAGGCGCGTCTCTGACAATGTCGGCGGTGTCAAGGACTTTTCGAGCACACTGCAGCATGCACTCCGAGAAGAGCGCCATTTCGCTCTCGTTGAAGGTTTTGCTTTTCCAACCGTAGGCTCGCTTGTAATCCATTCCGGTCAGGACACTCAGTCCGACCCATGCATCTCTTCGGTCACAACTTTGATCATGATTACTAGTTCGAACTCCTCGGTAAATGAGGAGCGGGCTGCCCAATCAATTACTCGATGTTCTACTGCACACCATCGCCTGGTCCGAGCTGGCCCGCGTGCGAACCGAACTTTTTTCACTTGTTCTCGATTTTGGCGGACGTTTACTATCCCTTCGCCTTAACCGTTTTTTCAAAAGAGGGAGTTTTTCAACAGCCACGAGATTTATCGTCAACTGGCGATAACTTCGGGGTAGCTCCTAATCGGGACTTGGCGATTTTCGAGGTGGGGAGTTCCTCCTCAGAGGTTTGTTTGGGTGTGGGCGGAAGTCTTTATCTGACGTTGGTCGCAATCATCAGCCTGCCGCGGCAATTCCTGCAAGAGCGGATTCGGCAGTTGAAATAAAAAAAGGTCCGGTGGCGCATCGCTAGGGAAAAGCGGGGTACGTCCTGTGTGTCTCCACATTCGCTATGTCCCCACATTCGCATGGAACTATATGCTCTGGCAGTTTTCGTCCGAAAACCGGACACCCTTCGTTGAAAACAAACATTCACGGATTCTTCACTTGACAGTCCGAATTGTCGATCCATAATTCTTGCGGCTGCGACTCTGGTGTCTCACCGAGTCACAGCCGACCCCAGGTGTGTCTTCCAAAATTCATTTGTAGCAAGAGGAGGAACTCCCCCAATGAAACTCGCGCCCAAGAGTCTACTGCTCCTGATTGCGTTAGCAGCAACCACAACAACATTCGCCCAAACCATTCCCGCTGGAACTTTCAAACACATCATCATTATCGTGATGGAAAACCGCACCCCAGACAATATATTCGGGTCGCAGCCCGGTAAGAGCGTGGTATGCGGTACTGAGAATCCATTCGAACCCGGCGTGGATATCGAAAACGGTGGAAACATAGCCAGGTATGCCCACAACCCTGTGTGCCTTACTCCGGTAGATATCACAGGCGAGTCCGGCAAATACGATCACACCTTTCCTGGCTGGAGAAGCGACTACGACGCTGCAGCCATGGATGGTTTCTGCCATCAGTACAACAACACCCTCCCCTGTCCGCCGATGTCGTACATACCGATGTCTGAAGTGCAGCCTTACTTCGACATCGCAACCAGCTACGGATTCGCAAACTACATGTTTCAGTCGAACGAAGGACCCAGCTTTCCGGCACACCAATTTCTTTTCGGTGGCACTTCCGCACCGGTTGCCCCGGGCAAGACGAATTTCGATTGGTTCGTTGCGGAAAACGGTGGCGCATACCAAAATGGCATGGGATGCCCGACAACAAGCTTCCACCCGCAGTGGATTGACCCAGGGCGGAATGAGAACATCGAAAACGGTCAACCGATGTGCTACGACCATCCCACCCTGGTCGATCAGCTCACCGCAACCGGTACCACCTGGCGCAACTACATACCGAAGTTGGGCACCATCTGGGATGCGCCTGAGGCGATTAAGGCGCTTTGCTTTCCCATTCAGAACGGGCAGTGCGCCGGCCAGCCCTTCGTGCCTCCGGCTTGCAACATTGTCTGGCCTGGCGGACCTTGCTCGCTCTCGTCGACAAGCATGTCGCTTATAATTAACGACATAAACGCCTGTAGTCTGCGGCAGGTCAGCTGGGTCATTCCCGACGAGGCAGCCTCCGACCATCCTGGCAATAAGGGCCTCGGTCCGTCATTCGTTGCCAACATCGTGGACGCTGTAGGCAACAGCTACACGAAAACGGGCGGTAAGTGCGACTACTGGGGCTATGGCAATAACTCGTCGAATCCAGAACCAACTGCGATCTTTGTCACCTGGGACGATTGGGGCGGATTCTATGACCACGTGAAGCCGTGGGCGCTGTACACCGGGCACCAGAACCAGGTGCCGCAATGGGTTTGCACCAACCAGGACGCACCGAATGGCTGGGGATGCGGGTATACGGCGGGGTTCCGGGTGCCGCTGCTGGTGCTGTCGGAGTACACCAAGGCGGGGTATGTGTCCGGAGCCTGCGATTCTACGGGCTGCAACAACAATAAGTTTCCTTACCAGCACGATTTCGGGAGTATTCTGAGATTCACCGAGCGGAATTTCGGGATGCAGCCAATTGACTTGGCTGATAAGGGATATGCTGACTACAATGCGCCGGACAACCAGCAGGGGAACGTACCGCTCTCAGACTTTTTCAGCCTGAACTGGCAGCGGACGTTCATCCAAATAATTCCGCTGTCAGGGCAGGACTCAAGTCTATTCCTGAACTACTACGGGAATCCGACGTACGGGAGCCCAACACCGCAAGGGCCAGATGGTGGGCCGGACGACGACTAATTCATCGCTTGGGCGGTTCGAAGTTGGTCTTTCGATCGCCCGTTTTACTCTGGCGAACCGGGTCAGAAAGGAGCATTGCTCTATGAACGTGAAGGTGACACTCGCGATCTGGGCAGTGGCGCTCTCACTCGTCCTGCCATCGGCGGCTTGGGGCAGCGTCAAATTCAAACTGTTGCACACATTTGGGTTGGGCAAAGACGGCGCCGTTCCGGCCGGCCCTATTCTTCTGGATATGAAAGGCAACATATATGGCACGACCGGCGGGGGCGGAACCGCTGGTATCGGAACGGTGTTCAGGCTACGCCGCAGGACCGATGGGAGGTGGGGGGAGCAGGTGGTTTACAGCTTTGTAAGTTGGCTGTCAACTGGCTCACCCACGAGTGGGCTGGCAATGGACAGCGGTCACAGCCTGTACGGTACTTCCGCTGGCGGCCCGAACGGCACGTCGGCGGCTTACCGACTGGTGCCGGGGAAAAAAGGTTGGGTCTTTACCTTGCTCTACGACAATGGGGCAGGACCCGGGGTCGCGTTGGATAACCAAGACAACGTGTTTGGCGATATGGGTCCTGGGGCGTACACCTATTACGGAGCCATTGCTGAGCTTTCGGCCGGTGGCGGGGGCTGGAGCTATAACGACCTGTACGACTTCTGTTCTGCTTCCGGGAACTGCACAAACGGCTTTGTGCTGCCTGCCCCGCCGATCTGGGATGGAAAAGGGAACATGTTTGGGGTTACCAGCGAGGGAGGCATCGGGTGGGGCGGCAAAGGGAATCCACCCTGTTGGACGAATACCGGTTGTGGCGTCATCTTTGAGATGAAGCCGAAGGGCGATGGCACTTGGAGCTATCAGGTCCTGCACCACTTCGCCTCCTCGAAGACGGATGGTCAGACGCCGCGGGGCGGGCTGGTGATGGATGCAGCGGGGAACTTCTATGGCACCACTGTTTTTGGGGGGCCGTACGGTGGGGCACACGGCAACGGCATCGTGTTCCAACTCAGTCCGAAGGCGGGCGGTGGCGGGTGGAAGATGACGGTGATTTATGACTTCCCTGGTTATTGTAGTATCGGGTGCGAGCCGTACGGCCAGTTGGCTCTCGACAGATCCGGCAGTCTGTATGGAACAAATGGCGGCGGGAATGCTACGTGCTCGGGCGGAGCCTATTACTGCGGGATGATTTACAAGCTCACGCCGCAGAAAGATGGCACTTGGAAGTACAGCTCCGTGTACAAATTCCACGGCCCAGACGGCTTCGGACCCCTGGGAGTGACTCTGGACGGCAAAGGCCACATCTTCGGCGCCACCACATGGGGCGGCAAGTACAACTTCGGCGTCGCCTTCGAGATTACGCCGTGAAACTGAGCAACCGGCACGCAGAATAAATTCCGCTGTCAGGGCATGGCTCGCTCTCCCTGGGGGCTGGGTGTGATCTATCAAGACGTTGTACCCGGCGGAATAGCCCGGCTGATGGGCGGAGCGTAACCGAGACTACCATGTGGCCGGTGGAAGTTGTAATGCTCGAGCCAAGGTGAGAGGTATTGGTCGCGTTCCTCCGAGTTGAGGTAGTGGCGAACATAGGCCCACTCGCGCAGAGCGGTTTGGATGAAGCGTT
>DATMQI010000108.1:0-2206 GCA_035567135.1 Terriglobales bacterium | reverse complement strand
ACAAGATTCCCCTTGCAGCGGGCCAACAACTCCAGGATCTGTTGCCGATAAGGTTCGGCCTTCTCCGCACGCTGGAGCATCGGCACCTGGGCGGAGTTGGAACGAAGCACCTTGCGCACGCTCAGACGAGAGACGCTCAGCAGGCGCGCGATCTCGCGTTTCTTCACTCCCTGAGCATGCAGTTGCAGAATCGTGGCTCGCTGACTTTGACTCAACATGTTCTTGTTCCTTTCTTGGCTTTGCTTCTTGCGGGATTCTTGCTGCCAGGCGACGGAGTTCTTGCCGGGCGAAATCGAGCTGGTGGCGCACTTGCTCACTCTGCTCAGCATCCAGCTGTTCGAATGGGGAGCTAGCTCTGCTCACGCGTCGGTTGGCCCGATGGGCGATGGCTGCGATCATCTCCAGATCGCGCAATAGTTCTTGAAGGGGAGAGCCTGCTGCCTGCGGCTCAGTCTCCCGCTGCGCCTTCAAAAACAACTGCGGCTGTTCAAGAAGGCGTTGCCGGATCTGGGGCGGCGCCTCCCGCCAGGCGGCATACAACTGCCCGGCTTGCCGGCTCGTAAACTTGTACCGCGCAAACGCCGCGGCCATCTGCTGACAGTCGTCCAGGCTGCCACGCGCCACCGGCACCAAATACTTCATCGCTACCTGCGCCGGGATCTCGCCCACACGCACTTGTTGCTGCACGCTATCCGGAAGTAGCTCGACCAAGGCCAAGCGACGTGACACCCAACTCACACTGCGATCGAACTGACGGGCCAGTTCCTCCAGACCGTAGCCGAATCGTTGCTCCAACTCTGCGAGCAGCCAACCCTCTTCCAGAGCACTTTCCGGTTCCGACCAATGCAGCGAACGGTCCAGCACCAGAGCTTGGACTTCGTTCATCGGCCAGACCACCGCCTCAACCGTGTCCCGAGCCAGTTGTTGGAGAGCCGCGATGCGCTTGTAACCGTCAATGACCAGATAGCGATCCGGTTGATCCGGAACAGCGACGACGACGATCGGTGTCTGTTGTCCCGAGGCCGCCAACGACGCCAACAACTGCCGTTGCCGTTGTGGATTCCGCGCCCGCAGATGTTCATGGCGGCGGTCCAGTTGGTGAAACTCCAGCTTCATTTTCGATGGTCCCCAGCGGTCGGGATTCTCCAACAGGCGCAATCGGGGATTGCGCCGATGCAGGGGGAAGTGTGTCGGCAAGCCTTGGTAAATCAGCGAGATACGCCCGGAACTGCAATTGCGCGGTCCGCAGCAGGAGTGCGCCCATAACCCCAATAAAATCAGCACCTTGACTCTCAAACTCGGATTGCGCGATGTCCCAGGGGAGTCGGTTCAACGGTGGCGGCAACCGCAGCGGTTCAGGCAGGCGGTCTTCTTTCCCGCGATCCTGAATCCGGCGCGCAATGAAGTAGTCCGGATTACGCTCCCGCCATCGCCTTTGCATTTTCTTCTGGCGAGCGCTCTGACAATCCGGATTTCGGCAAGCTCGTTGACGGGATCCGATTCGTGGATCGGGACGGAACCAACGGCGACAAATGCAACAGGGTTTCTTTCGGGCATCAGGCATGGCGGGACTTTAATCACCACACCATGAAGGCGGAGGAAAACTGTCAGCTCAATTTTCGAGGGGGTGGATCAGTTCTGGCGAACGAGGGTGGGTAACTTTTGAAAAGCGCCGAAGAACAAGTCGCTCCACATACTTCCGGCACGGTTCAATGGACACATAATCATCCGCTGCCCCGTGGAAAAGCCGAATAGGTCGATCGCTTACTTGCTCGTCTTCCCTGTAGATGGTGTTGCAGGAAGCGTAAAACGGAATGTACGCGGCGAATTCGAGGCCCTTCGGTCCGTAAACCCTTTGGAAGCGCTTGAGACTCGCGTAAAGTGCCACGAAACCTCCTTTCGAGAAGCCCATCACTGCGATCCGCGAGGGATCAATTCGTGCATGCCCAGAGAGATGATCGAGAGCCCGATAGGCATCAAAGATCATGGCCAGATGTCCGAGCTGCGACTGGTCGGTTACTGTCTGTGTGATGCCCCGTCCCGTAAAGCTGTCGAGTAGAAAGGCGGCAACACCGATTCCGTTCATTTCTCGAGCCCATCGATCAACGTTTGCTCCAATCCCGTCCGACCCGTGGACGAGCATAACCGCGGCTACTTTTGTGGTCCCTGGAGGGAGTCGCAGCTCGGCACTGATGCGCGCTGGGAT
>DATMQI010000107.1:0-3010 GCA_035567135.1 Terriglobales bacterium | reverse complement strand
CGCGCAGTCTGCCGCACTTGCGGCGGCGCGGCCAGGGGTGGAATGTGGCTCGGTCGACACGGCTGCGCGCAAGGTGATCACCGACGCCGGCTATGGTCCCGACTACAAGTTCTTCACGCACCGTTTGGGCCATGGGATCGGCATGGATGGACATGAATGGCCTTACCTGGTGCGAGGCAACTCGACCAAGCTCGCTCCTAACATGACCTTCAGCGACGAGCCGGGAATTTATATTCGAGGAGAATTCGGGGTGCGCCTGGAAGACGACATGCACATTACGGAAAACGGGGCGGAGTTGTTTACGGCGCAAAGCCCGTCTCTGGAATTGCCATTTGGGAAGTTGGAAGGAACGGTCAAGGCGCCGGACTTTGACGATTCGGTTTTGAGCGACGGTTTCGGGTCAGCGACGGAGAAAGGCAAAACCTTAAACCGCAGAGGACGCTGAGAACGGCCGCAGAG
Source organism: Terriglobales bacterium (assembly GCA_035567135.1). GTDB lineage: Bacteria > Acidobacteriota > Terriglobia > Terriglobales > Acidobacteriaceae > JABDBE01. Next base: position 2,551 of record DATMQI010000107.1, on the reverse strand, counting down.
AGCGCAGAGACTTCTGGGGAGCAAGAAATTTGAGCCCCTCAAAACCGGGTTCGCATCCGAACTGAGCAGCATCTACATCCGAACTGAGCAGCATCTAGCGCCTTGTCACGATCGGATGCAGGGCCTCCAGTTGGGTCTTCACGGCGACACTCAGGCGACGGATGCCTTCGCGGATTTGCTCCGGCGAGGCGGCGGAGAAGTTCAGGCGCATGTGCCGGCGGCCTTCTTCCTGATGGCCATTGGGCGCATAGAAGCAGTCGCCCGGAACAAAAGCTACGTTCTCGCGTACCGCGGCTTCAAACAGCTTTTGCGCATCCGCGCCTTCTGGCAGGGTTACCCACAAGAACAGGCCGCCCTTCGGCCGCGTCCAGGTCACTTCCGGCGGGAAATATTCGCTGAGGGCCTCGAACATGACATCGCGGCGTTCACGATATACGCGGCGGATCAATTTCACGTGCTCATCGAGAAAATTGTCGCGAGCCACTTCATGCGCCACCATCTGCACGAACGTGGAGGTGTGCAGGTCCGCACCTTGTTTCAACTGCACCAGCTTGGCGATGACTTCCGGCGGGGCGACGATCCATCCCAGGCGCAATCCGGGCGCAAGCGTCTTCGAGAAGGTGCTGAGGTAAATCACGTTGCCAATGGAATAGCCGTCATCGCGGCGCAGATTTTCGCGGTCCAGAACGACCAGCGGGGTCAGGTGTTCGCCTTCATAGCGGAGCTGTCCATAGGGATCATCTTCGATAATCGGAATGCCGTACTTGTCTGCCAAAAGAACGAGTTCATGACGACGACCTTCCGAAAGCGTTGTGCCCCCGGGATTCTGGAAGTTGGGCAGCACGTACATGAACTTTGGGCCGGAGCGGAGAGGGTTCTCGAGGAGATCGGAGCGCAGACCGTCTTCATCACTGGGCACGCTGACATAGTCGGCGCCATACACGTTGAATGCCTGGAGCGCTCCGAGATAAGTGGGCGCTTCCACCAGCACACGGTCGCCGGGATTGATGAGGAGTTTGCCAATCAGGTCCAGGGCTTGCTGAGAGCCTGAGGTGATCAGCACATTCTCGGATTTTGCCTTGATGCCGTAGCGTGCGATGTGGCGCGCGATCATCTCGCGCAAAGGCTCGTAACCCTCGGTGGCTCCATACTGCAGGGCGAGGTGGGGCTGGCTTTCGAGCACTTTGCAGCAGGCATCGCGAAAACGTTCGGTAGGAAAGACCTCCGATGCAGGCAAACCGCCCGCGAACGAAATCACCTCGGGCCGCTGGGTAAACTTCAGCAGCTCGCGGATGGCCGAACTTTTAATACCCTTGGTGCGTTGCGCATAACGCGACGTCCAGGCAGTCGACATGGTGCCCACCTCCCCGGCTATGGTAAGTCTGCTCCTTTTTTTTGGATGTGACACGACGAGCGCCGGAGGTGACGAAAATCACAGGAGAAGGTAACCCCGGTCCAGTTTTCTGTCGCGGCGTTCAACCCCTGAGACGCTCCGCACGCACCCCGGCAAATAAGTCTCGAAGAATGAACAGTGGCGGGTTGGAGAATGAGTTGCAACAGAAGAGAACGTGCTCGAGGAGAAATCACCTTGGGTTCAATCATTCCCTCCCCTGGGGGCCGTCCGGGATTCCGGCCGGCCTTTTTTGTCCGCAGGCGCGAGTCTTTTGGACACAAGGCTTCAGCAGGTAAAAGCATTTTGACAGGGTGAGGTGCCATTCTGAGTGATTTTGATCTTCGCTGACTGAAGGGTAAGGCCTTAACAACTTTGTGACATTGGTTACAAGGGTGCCTATGAGAGGTCGCCATGTGTCGAATTGCGATGGGAAAGGCCGGGCCATGACTCTAGCGATGTCCGCCTGGAATGAACTGCATCCGCTCGTGGTTCATTTTCCGATCGCGCTCTTGCTGGTGGCGCCCTTGTTCGTATTGATGGGCGCTCTTTGGCCTCGCCGAACGGGTGTGTACTTCCTGGGCAGTGCGCTCATTCTGATAAGCGTCGGAACACTGGCCATCTTTGTCTCTCTCTCAACCGGAGAAGCTTCATCCAAGGCAATCGTGCAGACGCCGGCGCTGGCATCATTGATCGGGCAGCATGAAGATCTGGCAGAGACGACGGCGTGGGTGTTCTTGTCACTTACAGCCATTTTGTCTGCGATTTTTTATGGGCTGGTGCTGGTTGAGAAAAAAGGAGAGTCCCCCTTAGCCCGGGCTCTGCCTCTCATTTATCTGGTGCTCTACGTCGCTGGGGCGGTACTGCTTGTCCAAACCGCGCATCGCGGCGGACAACTGGTACACAAGTTCGGCGTGCATGCCAATGTGAGTGGCCAAGCCGCAAGTGCAGCGTCATTGCACTGAAGTCTGAGAAATTTTGACGGTTTATCATTCGGTTGAATCAGCCTTCCCCTTCGAGCGAGTGCCCTTCCGGTGACTGTTCGCGTGGCATCACGATTGCTAGACTCTGGTATTGTTCAATGGTGACTTGGTAGTGGGTAGAGCAACCTCAAGCCAGCCCAGAGGCTAGACTCGTTTGCAAGATTTGCGAACCAATTCC
>DATMQI010000106.1:0-6599 GCA_035567135.1 Terriglobales bacterium | reverse complement strand
CGAGGTTTTCGCTCGGCGTATCCATCGCGCTCACCTGCGATTTATTCACGCTCTTGATGTAAATGTTTTGAGTTATCCCGATGTTGCTGTGGCGAAGAATCGCCTGGATGGTTTTGTCGTCCACGCCGAGGTCGTGAAGGTTTGTCGCGACACCCCGGCGAAATGCGCGCCAGCCGTGCCAGTGGGGAAGGGAATTGTCACGTTGATAGGCGTGGCCTTCGGGTTTGTGCTCATCCTCCTGCTTCTTGCAGACGGTGCAGCGCGAAAGCGCCGGCGCAATGGCGCGCTTCACAAGGTTATCGAGGTTCAGGGGCTTTCCAGTTCCACCTTGAAAGATCGGGCCGACTGCGAGTTGCCCCATGCGTTGCCGGTGAGCTCCGAGTGCGTCTGCCAATTGCTTCACAATTGGGATCGCGGCCTTTCCCCCTATACGCAAACTGTTTTTGGATCCCAGCGATTCGGTACCCCACACGAAACCGTACGCCCCGCCGCGTGATGGAGGCTAAGAAGTTAACGCAAAGCGGCTGCAATCAAATTCGAATAACGGACTACAACAAGTTTCGATAATGCGCTCAACACATAGCTGCGACGCTTCGAGTCACGACCAGGACATACGGACTACGATCACGTTTAAGCGGGATGTCTGCCCAAAGCAAAACAAGTGAGCAAGCCTGGTTTGGGACTCTGGGACTGAGGGTCCGGAATCTACTTTACCGGTTTCGGCGTTAACCAGGACTTGACCGAGGCTGTTCTTTCATATCAAGAACCCGGCGCGCCATGGGCATCTTCGATTCCCTCTGTAGAACAACGCCGATCAACGTCGTCCATCTCCCATGCGAAGGAGAAGTGGCTGCTAGAAATGCAACACGATGCCTGCGGAGACTCTCGGCTGATTCTGCGTTGTCCCGTGCAAGTGTGTCCTTACATAGTCGACCTGAAGGAGCCGAACCCAGATGAATCGGGCGGCCTTTACGTCGATCCCGACTCCCAACGCGGTTGCGAATGACTTATCAGATCCCAGACTGAAGAAAGCATGATTCGTAAGCGGATCCTGCGATTCTTTGGCTACGCCGAACAGTGCATGAGCAAAGGGCGAAACCTTGACGGGGAGTGACACTTGTGGGCCAAACACAAATGTGTGCACGCGAGTTTTCCCACCGTCCAGTGTCCCATAGTCTCCGTTGAAGTCCGCTACCACTCCCACGAAGGGCTTCAGTTTGTATTGCCCAGAGAATTCCCATCCATTCAGATTCGCATGCTGCGCGACCGTTGGTGGGTTGCCGCAGTTTGGTGGGCAGGGCGCGCCGGGGCCGAGAGGCCCGACCTGCCCTACCTGTACTGATCCCCGCAGATAAGAATACCCACCAAACAATTCGATCTTGTCTTGCGCCTGGGATGGAGCGATGAAGCCAACGCTTAGGAACAACAGAACTGACGCGGCCATGATCAGGAACTGTCGGGACACTACACTTCCTCGCATGTTAAACTTCCGAATCTCGTCTGAGTCGCCCCGAAGTGGGATGCCACAGAGATGAACGCAGGTTGGCCTGATCGAGATACTCGGGATTCCCGGGCTCGAGAGCAATCGCCCGCTGAATGGAACCATCTGCGCCCGCCCAATCGAAGTCGACGTTCATTCTAATCCGTCCCATTTGGGAGTGTGCGGCTGCGAGGTTCGGGTTCAGAGCTAAAGCTCTCTCGATCGCCTCGCGGGCAAGCCGGCGACCCTCTTCCTTGGGGATAAGACCCTCGTTCGCCTGCCAGTTGCGTGCCCGAGACAACCAGGTCCAAGCCAGCGCATAGTTGGGATCAAGTTGCGTCGCCCGTTCATAATACTTCGCGGCCATGTCCGTATCTTTGTTGGTATTGCGCTGAAAGAAGTAGTATCCCTGCAGATAGGCGTCGAAGGCTTCCGGAGTGACCGTTTGCGATCCAGCCAACTGTGCTTCCTCTTGCGCGGTCAAGCGCAATTGGATTTCCCGCGCCACAGCCTTGGCTGCGTCGTCTTGCACAGTAAGAACGTCTTGCACGCGATAATCGTAATCGTGAGACCAGAGATGGCTCTGGTCCTTCACCTGTAGCAACTGCGACGTAATGCGCAGGTGGTCGCCGCTCGTTGACCTGGGACCGCGGACTGGAAATGGCTCAGCACAAGACCTTCACCATGGCCACGGATGTGAAAGTTTACTTCTGTGATCCGCAAAGTCCCTGGCAGCGCGGCTCGAATGAAAACACAAATGGGCTATTACGACAATATTTCCCTAGGAGAACCGACCTGTCGGGTTATACCCAAGCGGATCTGGACCAAGTGGCGCTGCGCCTAAACCAGCGTCCAAGAAAAACCTTAGGATTTCAAACCCCCTCCAGTAAACTTCAACAAAGTGTTGCATCGACCGGTTGAGCTGACAGCGTTATACGTCCAAGTGAGCGCGAGCCATTCAAGGTTGATTCCACATTTAAATATGGGTTAGGTCTGGCGGAACAGAAGGCGTCGTCATCAAGGGCCCGCCAGCCGCCGGTCCTTACGGTGCTATGGTCTTCTTGGAATGTTAAACTTGTTCCGATCGAGAACAAGCGCACGTTGTGAGGCAAAATCAGCGGCGTTCCTGGCGTTGACCCTGGGCGCACAGAAGGCCGCCTTCATTCCGTCTTTAGCCCGTTCCGCCTGTTCGTACAGCTTATCAGCCTCTTTCTGGTATTTGTCGAGTGCTACCCGCACACACTCAACGAACGTCGTAAGTTTTTTCGCGTAGTACATAGTTTCGGCGATGGCGCGTAGAGCCGCGTCTCCCTTCACCGACTGATCTGCCACTATTCGGTCCTCTTGTCCGGGGAGCGGGACGCTCGCGGGCAGCGAGCTCTTCCAGGCTCTTACCGCAAGCTCTTGTGCCTGCAGGGCATCCTTCAGCTTTTTTGTGTTACGCTCGATTGCCTCAAACGCACCCCCGCTTTTCAGCTGCTCACGTAGCTTGATCGGGTCCACAAACTTGGCCCGTGTGGTATCTCTGGATACGAGCGATGGCACGTTATCAAGAATAGCCATTGTCAGATCGCTAGGGAAGGCCGTTACCGCGGCGGTGGCCGCAACTGCGGCCACAGCGACGGTCGCCGCCGTTATTGCTGTCACTGGTGTCAACAATGCGAAGGCCGCTCCAACACCCACACCTGTGGCCACTGCGGCATGTTTTACCGCATGCACTACCGCACCAGGCACCTCCGGCAACCCGACAGTCCTGCTGGTTCCATACCATAATGCCCTATTGAAACTGCCTTTGGTGCGATTCCTAGTGTTCATCTGAATGTCCGACCAGATCGTATCAAACTCCGATTTATTCATGGCAGCCTCCTGTGCTGAGAAAAGCGGCTACTCTTTTCGGCTTGGTCGCTGTGTTATCCGCTCAAGCTTTATCGCCCGAGAGTTGGCCGAATCAAGGAAATCTCGCGCTCCAAGATGCGAACGCCCAGCGCGGGCGCGCCTGGTAAGAGCGCATTGCGCTGAAGCGGGATCCGCCGCCGCAACGGTGAGCGGGAAACAAGCGCTTGAGGCGATGAGCCAGTTGATTCTCATTTTGAATCCCCGTCCCTCCGATTCGGCTGAGCTTGCTTGTGCTTAACGACCGGTACGATGAAAGGGATTTGAAGGGACGTCAATCACACGGAGCATAAATGATTGTTTAGCTCTAAGTGCTTGGGTTTATTGGCATTAGAGAATCTTCTATCGACATGAGAGCGGTGATGCTAAAATGCTTTTTGCTCCCCGCAGTCTAAAACGGGTTACATACATATGTCCGGCACCTCGCCACAGCCCAGGGTGAGTTTCGGCACCTTCGAGGTGAACCCCAAGGCGGGAGAGCTGCGCAAGCAGGGCATCCGCATTAAACTCCACGAGAAGCCACTGCAGGTTTTGCTCGCGCTTCTCGAACATCCTGGGGAAGTCGTTACCCGGAAGGAACTTCAGGAACGGCTGTGGCCAGGGGACACCTTCGTCGAATTCGAGAATGGCCTGAACAACGCCGTTAGCCGCCTGCGCGAAGTTCTGAGCGACACCGCCGAGAGTCCACGTTTCATCGAGACTGTTCCGCGCCGTGGCTACCGCTTCCTTGCCGAAGTTTCGCAGCCGTCGCCATCCTCAAGAGCCGCGAGTTTCCGCGCTTGGCTAATAGTCATGGGGATTGTTTTAGGGCTGGGTCTGGCAACCGGGGCGGTGTTTCGCCTGACGGCCAGCCGCAAACCGGCGATCCGTTCTCTTGCCGTTCTGCCTTTCCGGAATCTGGGGACCGGGACGGCGGATGATTACTTTGCCGGCGGCATGACCGACGCCGTGACCACGGAGCTTGCCAAACTCGGCGTCTACAAAGTGATCTCCGAAACTTCGGTCGCGCAATTCAAAGACACGAAGAAATCTGTCCCCGAAATTGCTCGCGCACTGCAAGTGGATGCTGTTGTGGAGGGAGCTGTATTCCGCGAGGGGAATCAAGTTCGCATAACCGTGCAGCTCATTCGAGCGGACACCGACCGGCACGTTTGGGCGGAAAGTTACCAACGCCAGATGACGGATATCCTTGCTCTGCAGGACGAGCTCGCACTGGGCGTTGCCCATGCGATCAAACTCGAACTGTCACCCGGGGAAACGGGTCGGTCCGCTTCGCCAAAACCCGTAAATCCGGAAGCCTATGAAGCCTACCTCAAGGGCCGCTACTTCATGCAAAAGCACGACGAGTCCGCCCTCCGGGCAAAAGACTATTTTCAGCAGGCCATTCAACTGGATCCCGGCTACGCGCCCGCCTATGCCGGTCTGTCGGATTTCTACGTGCTAACTCTCCCACCTAAAGAAGCCCTGCCCAAGGCAAAGGAGTACGCAGAACAAGCGCTGAAGCTGGATTCCAATTTGGCGGACAGCCACATTTCGCTTGCATATATCTATTTTTACGATGATTGGAACTGGCCCGCCGCTGACCAGGAATTCAAACGTGCTATCGCTCTCGCCCCAGGGCTAGCCCAGTCGCATCGCTGGTACGCGATTTACTTAGCTGCTATGGGTCGCTTCGCGGAGGCTACGGCGGAGGCTCAACGCTCCGAGGATCTGGATCCGCTTTCTGTCTCGGCCCATGATGCCGCAGCCATCGTCGCGGCTTGCATTGGGCAATATGAGCGGTCCATTGCGGAAGCGCGCAAAATCCTCGAGTTGGATGCCAATGATCCGCGGGCGTACCTGGAAATGGCTGCTGGGCACTCGCAAAAAGGCATGTACGCGGAGGCCCTGCAGGACACAGAAAAAGGCCTCGCACTCTCGCACCGCGACCCCTTCTTTCTTTCGATCGCTGCCTATGTCTACGGCCGGCAAGGTAACATCGAGCAAGCCGGCAAGCTTGTAGAGGAAATGCGAGCCGCCAGCCAAAAGAGTTTTGTGGCTCCATTCCTCTTTGCGACAGCTTTCGTCGGAATGGGCAAGGAGAAAGAGGCGATGGATGCTTTGGAAGAAGGGTACAAGGCTCACGATCCTGAGATAGTTGGTCTCGACTCCACTCCATGGTTTGAGCCTTTGCGTTCCGACCCTCGCTTTCAAAGCCTAGTTAGCCGGATGCATCTGCCGCCCGTTGCCCGCTCTGAGCAACCATAATTTCGCCCCAGTTCAAATCGGGGATAACCCGATCCCCGTTGTCAGTGCCTGGTAAGTCGGGCGATCTCAATGGGTCGACGCAACACCATCTGATATAAGTCTGCTCTCTAAGGGTGGTGTTGCATGAGGCAAGGTAAACGGTTTGGGCTTTCTACGGTGCAGAAGAGCGAGCTGTGGTGCCGATGGAAGGCGGGGCAGTCGCTGCATAAGATCGGGTGCGCCTTCGGCAAGGAGCATTCGTCCATTCGCTGTCTGGTGGCGCGTCACGGTGGGATTGTTCCGGCAGTCCGTCGGCACTCTCGGCGCGCACTCACCGCAGTTGAGCGAGAGGATATCTCGCGAGGGCTAGCTTCCGGTGCATCGCTTCGTAAGATCGCCCGGCTTCTGGACCGCGCCGCGTCGACGGTGAGTCGGGAAGTGGCCCGGCATGGTGGCCGTCCTGAATATCGCGGCAACGAAGCGGATCAGCGAGCCTGGGACTCGGCCTTGCGTCCAAAGCGGTGCCTGCTTGCGATCCGGGAGCAGCTGCAAGAGATCGTTGCGAGTAAACTGCTGTTGGACTGGTCGCCGGAACACATTTCCGGATGGCTGACGACCCAGTATCCCAGTGACGAGCGCATGCGCGTGTCTCACGAGACCATTTACCGTAGCCTGTTCATCCAAGCACGGGGAGTGCTGAAAAAAGAGCTGGTTGCCCACGTGCGGTCAAAGCGCCGCATACGCCACTCGCAGCACGCGCGTATCTTTAACGACTCGCGTGGTCAAATCGCAGATGCCATCTCAATCCGGGAAAAGCCGGCAGAAATCGAGGACCGCGCCATTCCCGGGCAGGTTTCTCAGTAAGGAAGGGCAGGAAGGGCAACACAGCGTAGATATATTGATATATTGGTTGGATATGTCGAATACTGTGTCCCGCGATACTCAAACGATGCGAGTTCTTGTTTCTGGAAAACATCCTTGTGTGCCGTCGCGGCGAAAA
>DATMQI010000105.1:0-14931 GCA_035567135.1 Terriglobales bacterium | reverse complement strand
CCTGATAAGGGCGAGGTCGGTGGTTCAAGTCCACCCAGGCCCACCATTTAATTCAACGACTTAGCAATCGGGCTGAAGTTCTCTGCCTCTCCTTGGTGCACGTTTTGGTGCACACCTGCGTCAACAATTGCATCCGTCGCTGCCCGTTTAGCCTCCATACGGATATGTGAGTAGTGATCGATCATCTTCCGGCTCGCGTGGCCTGCAATGGCCATTACCGTCTGTTCGCTTGCTTGCGAATGAAGATGACATTGTCAACGCCGAGCACGATCGCAAGGAATGTCAGCGTGATGAGCGCGACCAGACCGGAAAAAGTGAAGAATGTGTCCATAGTGACGGTTCTCCCTTGGAAATGAGCTGCACGTTAGGTTGAGGCTAACGCACCTGAGAACCAGTCGGCACGGATTTCGGTTCAGTTCCGGCACCACGTTTACCGGTAAGCTGCTGTCAGAAACATTACTGTGCTCTGCACGGGCCATCTGATATCATCAGCCAGACTGTGTTGGTCTTGGCATTCCCAGCAACCGAGACAGCAGATGGAAGCTACTGCGGGTCCGAAGGCTCTAACAGAAGCGTACCAAGGTGGTGAAGCAGACAGCTTCTCCTTGGTCTTGGGTGGTCCACTCTTCCAGCTCCTGCGTAAGGCGCATCTCGAAGGAGATGCCCTGGAATTAGTGCATCGGCGGACAATCGCATCCGTCCTGCTTACCTGGTTCCCATTGCTCGTTCTCTCTGCACTCAACACGACTGGCGGGAGCGTTGGAATGATTTCATTCCTACGTGACATCGAAGCGCATGCCCGATTCCTTGCGGCGCTGCCGATCCTCATCGCCGCGGAGTTACTCGTTCATGTGCGGATTCGGCCGTTGGTTCACCGCTTCATCGAGTGGCGGATTGTGCTTCCAGAAGACGTTCCTATATTCCGGAAAGCCATCGAATCTGCGCTCAAAATGCGCAACTCAGTGTCCGTCGAGGTTGCTTTATTAGCCACGGTTTATACCGTGGGGCTATTGGTATGGAATGGCAGAACCGAACTTGGACTCGTAACCTGGTACGCACTGCCCGGAAGCCGATGGAATCTTACCTTAGCGGGTTACTGGTATGTGTTTGTCAGTCTTCCCGTGTTTCAATTCATTCTATTGCGTTGGTACATGAGACTCGTGATCTGGTTTCGCTTTCTCTGGCAGGTGAATCGGATTAAGTTGAATCTCGTACCGACGCATCCTGATCGGTGTGCGGGATTGAGTTTCATAGGGAAGAGTTCCTACGCATATGCCCCAGTCCTTTTTGCACAGGGCACGATTCTGGCGGGCATTGTTGCAGATCGAGTGCTGTTTCGCGGTGAAGCTTTGCCGTCCTTTAAGTTCCAGATTGCCGGTTTCATTGTTTTCTTCGTGTCTGTCGTTCTTGGACCGCTTTTGATGTTCACTCCGCGGATGGCACAAACAAGAAGAAAGGGGCTTGCAGATTACGGTTTGTTCGCAGAGCGATACGTCGAATGCTTTGATCAAAAATGGATCCATGGGTCAGTTCCTGAGCCGGAACTGCTCGGCACGGGAGATATACAGTCCCTCGCGGATCTTGGAAATAGCTATCAAATTGTCCGCGAAATGCGCGTCGTTCCTTTCGGATTGCAGGACATTTCTCGTTTGACTATCGCAACGGCAGCTCCCTTATCACCTCTGCTACTCACGATCTTCTCATTCGAAGAACTGATTATGCGTCTTGTCAACGTAGTGTTTTGAATCCCGCTCAGCCATGAACAAGCGGCTACTCCTCGCCTGTCTCGCTCTAGCGATGTTTCATGCTCCCGAAACACGCGCTCAATTTACCGATCCGCGGAACTACGACAATACTCCCGTTGGGATTAATCAGCTCGAGCTTAACTATGCCTATGTGCACGCCAACGCCTCAATAGACGCTTCGCTAATCGTCGCGAGGGCAAATCTGGACCTCAACCAAGGAACCATCGACTACACACGCTACTTTGGCTTTCTTCGTCGCTTAATGTGGTTGGAGGCTGCTGTTCCCGTTGCCGGACTCGGTGGCTCGGTCAGTGGAACAACCATCCAAAGTTCCACGACGGGTGCCGGTGACTCCAGCTACCAGGTGGCTATGTTGTTCAAGGGAGGTCCAGCTCTCACCGTAGCGGAGTTCGAAAATTACAGACGCACTACAACCTTGGGTGGGAGCTTCACCGTCACCGCACCTACCGGCCTATATAACTCCAACAAGATTCTCAACCTCGGTTCCGACCGCTGGTCGTTTAAGCCCGAAATCGCGTTCACTCATCCATTTGGGGCTGAGCAGCACTGGGAGTTCAATGCGTACGCCAACGTCACCTTCTACACAGACAACACTTCTTACCATGGAAAACAGATCCTAGGGCAAGACCCGATACCGGGACTTGAAGGACACATCAGCTATTCCTTTAGCGACACGATCTGGGCCTCCGTTGATGCGCGGTACTCTTTTCGCGGCACAACCTTCCTCAACGGTGTGAGTCAGTACAACAGGCAACAGAATTTCATCTTAGGCAGTGAGATGGGCGTATCCCTGAGTCCTCGAAACTCGTTACTCTTGGAATTCGGCAAGGCGGTGGTGCATCACAACGGCCCGGCACTTGTCGGCTTTAGCGTGAAGTATGACTACACATGGGGTAAGGGCCTATAGGTGCGTAATTTCATTTCCGAACGAGAGCAAAACGGGCCAAAGACTTCACCAAGTCCCGATTTCTCCGGGAATCGGAAAGGTAGCTCATAGTACGCCCCTTGCCGCTGCCGCGATTCACAGCCATCCAAATTACGCCTTGCTCTTCGGCGGGATTCGCATCAACGTTTGAAAGTTGTGCTATCGTTGCGCCTCAGTCGACAAGGAGCCAAGGAGCAGTCTTTGGACTCGTGATTTGGTGGCTCACGCAATGAAGAGGTGCAGTATGAAGCATAAGTCGATGGGCTGCGACATTCGAAGTTTGTCGGACTTCGCGAAGACAAGAGTCCTCGAAGCGTGGTCAAAGAGCACGCCGGCTGTTAGCCCGCTTAACAGGCATTAGGAAGTGTCCTAATTGTGGAGCGAACCAGTTCCCGGGCGGGTGTTACTCCCGCTGTGGACCACCACCTTTCACGGCGCACCCGGTTGGCCCGTGATCCGCCCGAAACCGGCGGTGAGTGCTCGGATCGGCTATTACATTGTGAGGACGGCGCGGAACCGGGTCGTTCCCTCGACAACGCGTTGATAAGCCTTCGCAGCATCGGCCAACGGGTAGGTCTCGACTATCGATTTAACTTTTCCTTGGGCTACGTAATCCAGGGCTTCGTAAAGGTATTCAGGGCCATTTTGCTGGCTGCCGATGATTTTGATGCGTTTGAAGAGCAGCTCGATTAGCGAGATCGAAAGCGGTTCCGCGTCAGCACCCATAACGATGAACCTGCCGTCTGGGCGCAGACCCTGAATGCTGTCCACCATGGATTTGGTCGAGTTGGAGGTGCTGAGGATGATGTCGGCGCCGCCCGCGGCGGTAAGGCTCTTTCCGTCGCGGACAATTTCATCAGCGCCCAGCTCGCGAATCATGTTGTCCTTATCGGGGGAGTGCGAAATCGCGATGGTCTCGAAGCCCGCAGCCTTCGCGTATTGTACCGCCAGATGCCCAAGCCCGCCGATTCCAAGCACGGCCACGCGTTCGTGCGGCTGCGGATCGGCCCAGCGGAGCCCGCTATAAACGGTATACCCGGCGCAGAAGATCGGTGCGGCTTGCTCGTAGGAAACCTTGTCTGGAATCAGGTACGTAGCGTCGGCGTTCATCAGCATGTACTCGGCGTGACCGCCTTGCGCTTCGCCCCCCGTGCCCTTCAAATAGGGGCAGAACATCCTGCGGCCGCGCTGGCACCACTCGCAGCGTCCGCACGTGGATTGAATCCATGCGGAGCCCACGCGGTCGCCTACCTTCCGTGCGGTCACGTCAGGAGCCGTGGCAACGATCTCGCCGACCGGCTCGTGGCCGAGGATTCGGGGAAATGGTCCTGGAAGGTGTCCGAGCGTTTGGTGCACATCGGTATAACAGATGCCGCTTGCGTGCATCTTCACTAGCACTTGACCAGGACCAGGTTGAGGCTGGGGAACGTCTTTGATCAGCCAGGAACTACTCATAGCGGGTACGATTGCAGCTTTCATAACCTTACTCCTAGCGCGATTCGATTCGCGCCTTTGGGATCCGTGCACGATGTTGCATCCCCGATCGTCAACACGCAAGCTGAAGTTGACGGTCAATTGGAGAATGGTCGGCAACCCAGAAGTTATCCAGAAACGGGGTTCCGGGAAACGAAGGTTGGGCTGGTCCAGTCGACTTTTTCCAACCCACAACCCAACCCACAATTTGGGAGGTTTTGTACGACTTCCGCGTAGTTTGGCAGTCCCCGCGGTCTTGTAAGTTGTTGTAAAACCTAACCACGCTACTCTGATAAGGGCGAGGTCGGTGGTTCAAGTCCACCCAGGCCCACCATTCAAATCAGGGTTACCTATGTCTCCGGGCCGGACCTTCTGTTTATGGAGCGGGCGATGGGAATCGAACAAATCCGAATGAACCAAACAAAGGCGTTACCACCCGTTCTACAGTTCAATTGGAGTCAAATGGAGTCAGATTGTGCCTAAATCTCGTGATTCACTTGTCAAATGCGAATAATCCGCAAACTGGGACGGTGCGGGTCGATGTGGAGGAGTGAGAAGAAAATCCTCGTTTAAAAAAATCTTCCGGTCGCTGGATCGTAGTATCTGGCGCGATAGTACGAAGGACTGGCCTCGACGCTAATCATCAGGAAACGTCCCGTCTGTCCCCGAAGTTCCCGTGTTCGGTTTCTCGAACAACTTCTCCAGCAGCTTGATGATCACGAGTATTGCCGCCAGATCAACCGCGAGAATGGGTGTTGCAACAACTGCAGGAATCCACCTCGTTGTCCACGGGATAGCGAAAATCAAAAGAACATGAAGGATGGCGATGACGATCATAGTGACCCAAAACCACGTACGCCCTCTCAATTCCCACTTCATTGCGAGGGCAACGACGATCACGATCATGGAGAAAAGGGTTGGACGTGCAAGATCAAATCTTCCAAAATACACGAACAGTAAAGCAATGGGCAGGGTACCACCCATCACTGCGAGTATACCCTTCCACGTCAATCTTACTTGCCCATCTTTTCTAATCAATAACATTTTGCGATTTCCAACCCCGCTTGAACTCCGTCGAGGACTATCGAAACGGCTGCGGCAGCCTGTCCAAGCACCGGCACGAATCCCGCGATGCCAATTACCGTTTTGCCCAATCCGATCAACGAAGTGTCTTCGGCTCCCAAGCCGGTGGTGACAATTCCCGCCCCCAATTTGACTCCCTGAAGGGCCTTCGTCCCTTGCTGCGTTGCCACAAGTCCACGGTATCCCGCATAACTGCCAATCGCTTTCGAAAGAGCGCCGCCTTCAGGAAGCAGCCCAACCGCATCAATGCCAGCATCCAAAACGAAACCACCAATCGCCTTCGCGGTACATGTCTTGTACCAAGGAGCTGGGCAAAGCCCCGTAGGATCTGTAAGGCCAGTACCGTTGTTAAGCCCATAACGATAGAAATTCCCACCACCCCAGAAGCGTATTGGGTCCTCACTGATAAATCGCCCCTGCGAGGCGTCGTAGTATCTGGCGCGATAGTAATAGAGGCTTGTTTCCGGGTCCCATTCCCGCCCTGCATAGCGGAAATTGTTCACGATGCTGCCGAACGTGGCGATGATATTGCCAAAGGAATCGTAAGTGTAATTGGCGGCAACCGCCCCGGCAGGATTGCTCAGAGTCGTGACTGACCCCAATCCGTCCGCCTGATAGTAGCTGGTTGTTCCGCTGCGCGATTCGACCAACGGCTCATCGATGTTTAAGCCTTGTGAATAACGAGCAACAGCAATACCGCCGCTATTCGTTTCCTCGATGAGGTTGTCGCCGTCATACCCATAGACGGAAGCGCCTGACGTGGGGGATTTGTAGATTCTTCTGCCGAAGGGGTCATATTTGAACGTCACCGTCCCGCCGCTGCCGGGCAGGGTCACGCTGGTGAGGCGGTTCTCGAAGTCCCAGGTATAGTTTGTAGTGCCGGTGGAATCGGTCTTTGTGAGAGTGTTGCCGTTGTTGTCGTAGGTATAGGTGACGCCCGGTCGAGAGGTGAGTTCGTTGGAAGTATTATTGCTCCAGCCAGAGCCGGATAGATTGCTCAGGCGGTTGCCAACCGGATCGTAGGTGTAGCTCTCTTTCGTTGTGCTGCCCTGCGTGGCGCTCTGCAACTCGTAGATGTTGTCGTAGCCGTAGTTTGTCGTGACAGCCGCATAGAGGTCAGTCTTCGAGTTGCGATTCCCGCCGTTGTCCAGTGTGTATGTGGCTCCATCCAGTGTCGCTCCACCCTTGGCGTGCGTCACCGACAACAGCCGCGACAGATTGTCGTAGCTGTAGCTGGTGTTGACCGAGTTGGGCCGCGTCAGGCTTGTCCTTCGGCTCAAGGCGTCGTAGCCGAATCCGAAGCTGCCGCCGCTGATGGCAGCAGGGGGCGTCAGAGTTTGCAGCCGGTTCAGCGTGTCGTAGACATACGCGGTCGAACCGCTCTCCGGGTCGGTAAAGCTGGTGCGATTCGACGCTGCATCATAGCCGTAGCCGGTAGTGAAATTTCTGCCCGTTAGGAACGCATAGCTGGTGGTTGTGCCCGTCAAGCGCCCCATGTTGTCAAACGTGAAGATGTACGTGCCCGTGGGATCGGTCACCTGCGTCAGGCGGGAGTCATCATCGTAAGTATAATTCACCGTGGTGGTATCAGGATAGGTCTTCTTGGTCAGCCGGTTCAACTGGTCGTAAGTGTAGGTGATCTGCTGGTTCTTGCGGTCAGTCTTGCTGGTGAGATTGCCGACGTTGTCGTAGCCGTACTGCTCAATGTAGCCGGAGGAAAAATTCGTCTGCGTGACCCTGCCGAAGGCATCAGGGGTGAACGAGGTCGTGTTGTTGTTGGCATCTTTAATGCTGGTCAGATTGCTTTCCGTGTCGTAGCCATAGGTAGTGACGTTGCTAGCCGCGTCTGTGACGGTCATCAAGCGGTCGGCATCGTCGTAAGAATAGCTGGTTATCTTTCCGTTCTGATCCGTTACGGAGGTCCGGCGTCCACGGTAATCGTAACCGATTTGTGTCGTCGTGCTATCGGGATAGGTGATCTTCGTCAACCGGCTCATTGCATCGTACGCAAAGGTGGTTTGCTTGTTGTTGGCATCTGTGACCGAAGTGCGGTTGCCCAGACCGTCGTAAGCGTAGGTGGTGACATGGCTTTGAGCATCGGTGATAGTTTGAATCAAACCGGTCGAGAAGTAAGCAATGTTTGTCTGGTTCCCCAAAGGATCGGTGATTCTGGTCAACTCGCCCTTGGTGTCGTAGGCAAATTGCGTGACGCTGGCGGATACGCCATTGCCAGGCGCTGGTGTTGTCACCGAAAGCAGATTCCCGTTTGTATCGTAAGTATTGGTCGTTACATTCCCAAGCGGATCAGTGGCGGTCAACACCTCGCCGAAGCTATTGTAGGTATACGTCGCGGTAGCGGTGTGTCCGGAACTGATAGGAACGGTAACGGTATGCAAATTGCCGTTGCTGTCGTACGTGTAGGTAGTGGTATTTCCATTCTCATCCGTCCGCGACAGGACATTCCCCTTACCGTCGTGGGTGTAACTGATGTTTCCTCGCTGTGTGCAGCTCGAACAGCCAGAACCCTGGCCCACTGTTGGCATCCATTTGCCGCCAATCATAGCAGAGGTGTAATTGGAGATGTTTCCCTTCGAGTCAGTGAGCTGAATCGTCCGGCTGATCGTAAATAGGGGGCCAAGCACTGTAAGACTCGCCACCTGAACCTGGATTGGCCCACTTGGTGCGCCCGTTGGAACAGTCGCGACAATCTGCGTGTCGCTCCAATTGGTCACATTGGCTGGCGTTCCCCAAAAATTTACGGCGCTAGTGCTCTGCGTCGGCCCAAAACCAGCCCCGGTGATGGTGACCGAAGTACCGGCAGGTCCTGTAGTGGGTGAAATGCTGGTGACAGACAAGGCTTCGAGAACCGTGAATGACATGCTGTTGCTGGTTACACCTCCCACCGCTACGGTAAGGGGGCTGCTTCCCGTCGAAGCATTTGAGGGCACGTAAATCTTGATGGAGGTGTCGCTCCAATACCCGACAGTTGTTACAACACCGTTTAGTTTCACTTGGCTGTCATTCTGACTCAGACCAAAGCCAGTACCGGTCAGAGTCACCGTGCCATTGATCTGCGAGGCTGGAGGAGTCACACCGGAAAGCACTGGATTGAAAACCGTGAATGAAAAGTTGGTGTTGCTCTGGATCGAGTTCACCGCCACGGTCACGGTTCCAGAAGTCGCGTTGCTTGGCACCGTGGCCACGATTTGTGAGCTGGTCCAACTGGTGATGGCGGTTGCCGTCGTTCCGTTAAAGCTGAGCGTGCTTGTTCCTTGTGTGTTGCCGAAGTTCGTTCCGCTAACCGTCACTGATGAACCGATACCTCCCGATCCAGGCGAGACCTTGGAAATAATCGGCATCGCGCCCAGTTGAATCGAAACATTGTCGAACTGCGCCGATGGAGAACCACTGCCCCCACCGGCAGCAAACCCTATCAATATGGTCTGCGCCATCGTAATCGTTTGGGCCGTGCCGGTTTGAATCCAACTTACCCCATCCAACGAGGCATATCCTGTGAACGTGTTCCCAACACGTGCGAGCTTCACCCAATACGGATATGCGGAACCAACCATCGAGCCTGACACCGAAGAGACGCTACCACCGGTAGTCGCACGATATGCCATGTAAGCTGTATTCGGCTGAAAATAGACCACCGCATCAGTCGCACTCGCGCTCAAAGTCTCGCGCGCCATCACGCCAGCCATCGGCACCGACGAACCACTTAGACTCGCGACACGCGCAATAATCGTGCCATCGCCCGAAAGAGACTGATAGACGAAATGGAGCTTGTCAGGAGTCCACAAGAATCCCATGCCGGATGCATTGATCGTGAAAGTGCTCCCCGAATAGGTCGCGCTACCAGCCGTGCTTACCGGACCGACATCCGCATCCAGCCATCCGCTTGGTAAGGGCTGGGAGGTTACCGTGAATACCACTGCGTTGCTGCCGTTCATGCTCGCGCCCACCAGTACTTGCAGATATCCGGACGTGGCTCCTGTCGGAATCGTGATGGTAATCGATGTGGCGCTCCACGAGTTCACCGTTACTGCTGCCCCGTTCAAGATCACTGTGCCGTTGCCTTGAGTGGAGTTAAAACCACTGCCGTATATCACCACCTGGCTTCCCACGTTTCCGGTCGTCGCAGATACGGTGGTAATGACCGGTTGCGCCAGAATGTCAGAACTGATCGATACACTGTCGAATGTCGTTGTGACGAGCGAGGAACCAGACGAACTGCTTGCTGCCAAACCGATGTAAGTACTCTGCGCCATTGAGATGGTCTGGCTCGACCCGACTTGCGTCCATGACGCCCCATCCAGAGAAATATATCCGCTAAATGTATTCCCGCTCCGCGTTAGTTTTACCCAATACGGATAAGACGATGCGGTAAAGCCAGTGGACTGTTGGGTAGCATTGGTTCCGGTGGTCAAACGGTAGTTGAAATACGCCTGATTTGGTTGGAAGAAAACAAACGCGCTCGTCGATGTCGGAGTGAGCGACTCACGGATCATCACACCTACCTGATTGTTCGAACCTCCCTGGATATTGCTCACCCGCGCGATAATCGTGCTATTTCCCGATAGCGGCTGATAAGCAAAATGCATCGCGTCCGCTACACCGTTCGAGGAAACGCCACCTTGTCCTGAACCTTTGATCGTGAAGGTTCCACTTGAATAGGCTGCGCTCCCTTTCGAACTCAGCGTCCCTGGTTGGCCCACGTCCTCGTCCAGCCATGTCGAAGGTAGCGGCTGTGTCTCTACGACATATTGGATGGGGTTACTTTGGCCCATACTCGGCGCAACGGCAACGGCCAACAACCCCGACGACGCTCCTGAGGGAATCGTGATGGTAATGGAAGTGGCGCTCCAAGAGTTGATGGTTACGGAAGCGCCGTTCAAATACACCGTGCTATTCCCCTGAGAACTCCCGAAGCCAGAGCCAGAGATCACCACTTGGCTTCCAATTGCTCCCGTGGTGGCGGATACGGACGTTATAACGGGACCCGGATTGGCAGGCGAGCTGACCGAAACGTTATCGAATGTGCCGGTTGCGAGTGTATTCGTCGTGCCTACGACCGCCAGGCCGACATAAACATTCTGCGCCATCGTGATCGTCTGGCTCGCGCCAATCTCAGTCCAATACGCGCCGTCGAGCGATATGGCTCCGCTGATCGAATTGCCGTTGCGGTTTAACCTCACCCAAAATGGAAAACTCGAAGAGGTCAGCGAATAAGTTTGCGAGGAAACGTTCCCGCCCGTACTCGTTCGGTAATAGAGATAAGCCTGATTCGGTGAGTAGTACGCAGAAATGTCTTTCGCACCCGGGTCCAAAGTTTCCCGAATCATTACCACTGCATTCGATCCTGACTGGAGGTTGGTGACCCTTGCAATGACAGTCCCATCACCCGAAAGAGGCTGATAGACGAAGTGCATCCCGTCCGATGTGCCGGAACTGATGCCCCGTCCCGCACCTTTGATAGTGAACACCCCACTCGAAAAGGTTGCGCTGCCCTGCGGGCCAACATTTCCTGGCAGCCCCACATCTTGATCCAGCCATGGAGACGGCAACGGCTGGGAGGTGACCGCGAAATAGACAGGGTTGCTTTGATTCATGTTCGGCGCAACTGCAACCCCCATCAATCCGGATGTCGCGCCGGTGGGGATTGTGATCGTAATAGATGTTGCGCTCCAAGAGTTGGTGGTCACCCCTGCGCCATTCAAATAAACAGCGCTGCTTCCTTGCGAACCTCCGAACCCTGAACCCGAAATGACCACCTGACTCCCAATCGATCCCGTTGTGGCGGAGACGCCGGTTATAGCCGCTGCTGGACTTGCAGCCGTGCTGACCGAGACGTTGTCGAAAGTAGCTGTGGCCGAACTGGTCGTGGAGCCGCTCGTGACAGCCAGTCCTATGTAGACATTCTGAGCCATCGTGATCGTCTGGCTCGTCCCCACTTGCGACCAGTAAACCCCATCCGCCGACACGTATGCGCTGAAACTATTTCCACTTCGTGTTGCCTTTACCCAATACGGTAGCGATGCGGAGAAGCTGGCGGAATCAGAGGTGGTGCCTCCCGTGGTCGATCTTAGTTCAAGGTAGATACTGCCAAAGTACGGCCAATACCCCACCGTGGCGTTTGCCGCCTGTGCACCGAGCGTCTCCCGAATCATCACGCCTACTTCGCGGTTACTCGACCCTCCCTGAAAACTCACAACTCGCGCAACAATCGTGCCGTCGCCGGAGAGCGATTGATATGCAAAATGGAAAGCGTCCGTCGTCCCGTAAATCTGGGCTCCCGCTCCTTGCAGGGTGAATGTCCCGTTGGAGTACGTGGCGCTCCCGGCCACTCCCGTTGATCCAATGTCTCCGTCCGACCATCCAGAGGGGAGTGCTTGGGCGTTGGTGTAAACCACATAGCCCAACAAAATCACCAACAAGGCAAAGGTCCTGAAATTGAGCTTTGATCCATTGAGTTGCACGGATTTGCCCTCCCATGTCCGCTTCATTTAGTGGAACGAAGGCACACCTACGGATATGTAATGGTGAGAGACTCAACGCCGTTGGCACGCGAGGAAGTCAGGCCACGCGCTGAGTTGTCGTACGTGTGAGATTCGAGCACCTTGCCCTGAGAGTCCGTGACGCTGGTTATTAATGATGCGCTGTTATACGTGTAGTTGATCGTTGAAAGATCGGGATTCGTAACCTGCGTAAGACGCCCTTGGCTATCGTAGGAATAAGTCAACGAGAGTCCTCCAACACTTGAGGCAACTCCGGTCACAAGAAAACTCGTTGGGCTGCCATATGTGAACGTCAGAGTTCGCCCCGCAGGGTCAGTGACAACATAGAGGCGATTCGAACTGTCATACGTTATTTGAGTCGTATTGCCGTTACGATCGCTGATTGAAAGCAGATTTCCTGTTGTGATGTCAAAAGTCCTCTTTTCGCCGCTCTGGAAGGTTAATGTCCACGAGGTCGCTCCTTGAATGAGCGTGGCTGACACTTTTGCCGGGGCAGCAGGGCTCCACACTCCGTTGGAGTATCCGAAGGACCAGAAGTCGCCATCGCCTCGTGCGTACTTCATATAATTGCCGCTGCCCAAATACACTCTCTCTTCAAAAGTCGAGCGCCAATTCGGGCCGAATATACCTATTTGCATTGCAACCTGAGAGGCCGGCCATATACTGTTCCACGTCCTCCTGAGTGCTAAACCTCCACCAAGTCCTGGAAGTCTGACATCTGTCTGTTCGATATACGTATCACCGGTGGCCAAACAGATCGGCTTTCCAGCACTTGCAATTGGGCCACCTGGCGCCGGACCACCTGGCGGGCCACCTGGCGCCGGGCCACTTGGCGCCGGGCCACTTGGCGGGCCACTTGGCGCCGGGCCACTTGGCGCCGGGCCACCTGGCGCCGGGCCACTTGGCGGGCATTGGGAGGGAGGGTCCGGCTCCTGGGGAGGACTCGTAGGCGGCGGTACCAGACAATAGGCCATCCAATACCATTCCCAACAGTTGGGGTTACCGACGGGATTTATTGGAATCCACCCCCCGGGGTAACCATACCAAAGGGTTTGCATCCATACAGGAGCGTAAGGGTTTGCCTGAGCATGCGCGTTTCTTCCAGTGAAACAACTCACGACGAACAAAATACAGAAAACTACAACATGTCTTTTCATCTCTACCTCATGCACCCCGAATTCAGGACGCCCGCTTAAGGCATGTCCCGTTTCGGATCGTTAGTCTGCTACTACAATTCTCTCAATTCGACCATCTGAGGGCTGGCCGTCATATGTCCGGGAATCGAGAATTGGCCGTGCTTTCTGTTACCTAATCGGAAAATCACAAGCGGCTGCCTGCGAGCCACGGTTACTGGTCCGCGCGACTTTGCGAACGACTAAAAGGGGCCTTGGAACAGGTGAGGGAAACTGTTCCACCGTCAGGTTATTATGAGCGACGTATCTCTATCCTCACGGACCTCTTCTGTCAAGTACACAGGTGTAATTGTTTTTGTGGGTTGTGGAAAACATTTGTCACTAGGCGAGTGATGTAGTGATATTTGGTCGGGAAATCTCTCATGCACAGTCTAAACGTTGTGATTGTATTTCAGGATAGTCTTTCAACGACGCACGTGCGCAATGTAAGTTTTTGCCCGTCAGCACTCCCAGAACAAACCGCAAGATTCAAGAAGGCGTCCACCACGCACGTGCGGCAGACGGCATAGGCAGCCCCGCCCGAGGGATGTCTTTCAAATCGAAAGCCTGGCGGCAGGATTCGCGTCTCTGGGCTTCCCGCTGTGCGCTAAGACCCCGAAAAGCAAAATCCCCGCCTATCCCTAAAACCTTGTCAAGGGGGTAGCGCACGCGCGCGCGCGCGTGCGCAAAATCCGGTTTTTCGACCACCCATATACTCCGCGCATGCGAAAGCAACACTGCGCAAGCGGAGGCAAGACCCTGAAACTGAGACTGGCAAACATGCTGCAAGTTGGCTGTCTCCCTCTTCCGGAACCGCTCCGTGTTCGAGGCCAATGGGCGGATGCAGGTCGATCTGCCCATTGGGAACGATTCGCCTCCCCTGGGCCTCCCAGCACGTGCTTAAAACCTCGAAATACAGAAATCCCACTTTTCCCAAAAACCTTGTCAAGGGGTATAGCACGCGCGCGCACGCGTGCTAAATCCCGATTTTTCGACCGCCCCTATAATCCGCGCATGTTAACGCAATTAAGCCTAACCCGGACCAACCCAGTCAAAGCGGAGGCAAACCCGGAAACGGGTAGAGCAAACACTTTGCGCGATGTGTGCCGATCCTCTCGCTGGCCTTTTGGTGGACTGGCGGCCATGGGGCGCTTGCTCGGGCGAGGGAGCAAAGGATTCCAGCTCACTTCGCGTGTTCGGGTGAGCGGCGTAAAGCGAATGGGAACGATACACCGCCATTGGCGTGTGCGGGCAGTGACGGGTTCGAGCGCATGGGAACGAGGTAGCCAATTGCAGTGCGTTACGGTGCGCGGTCCGTTGCTGGATGGGTGTATGGGGCCTGCAGAAATTATCTCGCGGGAAATCGCGGGGAACCGCCGGGGAACCGGAGGTTCAACGAGATGGCTGGTGAGTCTGTGGCGCTAAATCCGGCTCTGCGGGAGCGCAACCGGAACCTCAAGGGTTGCGGACTCACTGGCCTGTTGTTTTTGGGTTGGCATCGCCCCTGCAACCCTTAGGTCCAAAAACTCCCGACAGTCCCCGCGCAGGGGTTGCGCGGGGGCGTCGTCGGAAGGGGGCGGAAGGGGTTTTCGGGAAAAGCGGTCCGGCGCATTTTGCCGGACCGCAGAGTGGGGTTTTGAAGGCAACTGATTCCCACGCACTAAGTAACACGTGGGAATCAGTCCAGAAATTCGGACTACCGGGGAATGGAGTAACACGTGGGAATCAGTCCAGAAATTCGGACTACCGGGGAATGGAGTGGTTATTTGAAACCGATGTTTGACACGGTCGCGGGCAAATTCGAAAAGGGGCCGTACCTCCCAAAGGACGAAAGCCGGAACTCCTGGGAAACGCGCACCCGCAAGTTTTTCGACACGAAGCTCGGCGATTGGCAGACCTCAACTACCCAAGCCTTCAATCGGCCAGAGGCACGGATCGCAATCTATGGGGACGGAGCAATTCTCCGGGTTGAGGCTTCTCTGCCAAAGCTTCTA
>DATMQI010000104.1:0-8881 GCA_035567135.1 Terriglobales bacterium | reverse complement strand
CGAGGTATTGCCCATCTTCGCTTGCGAGTATTCGTTATGGACCGCCAGTCCCGCCCGGCTCAGCATAATGGGATACCAGCGGTAGCCGATGGTCCACGAGTCCACATTCCCCAAGTTTGGAGTTTGTGCCAAGGTCGGATTGGCTTGGCGCGACATATGTACCAATTCATACCTTCCCGTAAAGATGAATTGCGGGTTCACCGTGTAGTGTGCCTCGACAAAACCGCCGTTCCAAGTAGGTCCGACGGCACCTGGTGGCAAGCCTCCGGGATTGTTGGCAGGGATGTTGTTCCCTAAATACACATTATCCTGCCCGTGCATGTAGAACGTTTCAACGTCGAGGTCTTTGATGAACCACCATCCGTAGGCGCCCACCCTGGAAAAGCTCCTGTTTCCTTTCGCTTCCACGGGTGCTCCGTTGCTGGTCAGGTAGAACGTCGGTGACTGGCCGAAGTAACCATACGCACCGATCCTCTGCACACCCAATCCCTTGACCGCGAATCCTTGATTTACGTTTGCGAACACGTCGTAGGTCCGCGCGGTACCGCCGGTTGCTGCGCCCGCGTTCGTGGTTGTCAATCCGGGATTGCCATCCACACTGCTCAGCAGCGCGATGGAGTAGCGGGAGTAGCTGTTCTGGTTGTGCCCAGCCAGTTCCACTCCCAGCTGGTTGTCGCCAATACCTCCGAAACCATTGCTGTCGCCCTGCGGCAAAAAGTGGTAGTTGAACCAGGCGCCACCCACGTTTGACAGGGTGAGAAAGCGCTTCTCAGAAAGGAGATTGTCCAGTTCGAACTTACCGACCTTGACGTTCAACCAGGGCGAGTTCAACAAATTGTCAAACCGCACCCAAGCCGACTCGAAGTGGAAGGTATCTCCTTCTCCCATCGAGGGAAGAACTTGAAAGGAGATATTCTTATACAGCGTGCCCGCGGTCCAGATATCCAGGCCCGACAAGTCAAAGCCGTGCGTGGTTACGCTCTGCTCGGCGCCAGTCTGGTCGATCAGAACTTTCGTCTGGTTCTCAAGATGCCACTGCGGTGTAACTCGAAACGTAATTGGAAAATATGCCGGATTCTGATAAATCGGCGAATCTTTATCGTTGCCGAGCTGGTATCCATTGTCTTTAAAGGCTAAGCCGAAATTATTCAGAATCGGCCAACCGATATGACAAGCGGAACACGGCAGCCCATATTTCCTGGCAAACGCCGGAATCGCGTATCCGGGCTGGTTGGTAAAGCTAATAAAAGATAAAAGAAATAGCGTAAGAGACACTACAGATTTCGGGAGTGAACGGCCAGCCTTTGTCCGCCCACTTCCCCCGGGTTGATGAAGTGGCATGCCTTACCCTCCCCTTAGAGACAAAAGTCCCACAGTTGGAAATTTGACACAAGCATCCGCGTACCGAAATACAGCAGCGGGGCTTAGTGTGCTTTGAACGTGAAATCCAGGCTCTTGGTTTGACCCGCAGTGATGGTGATCTTCTGCGTCATCGTGCCCAGTTTTTCGTGCCAGGCTTCCACCGTGTAGTCTCCAGGCGGCAGGTTCGGCAGTTGGAAGCTGCCATCCTTACCTGTCACCGCGAAGTAGGGGTGCTTGAACACAGCAACATAGCTCTTCATCCACGGATGTACGTTGCACTTCACCGGGATCGCAATTTCTTCCCGGGGAAAGCTCTCTTCCATGGTTGAGCCAGCTGGTTCCGCCTTGTTCCATTCGCGATTATTTGCCGGAAGTGGGTGGATGTTATGGGTGGTGTTGTCGCTGTTGACCATCTTCAGTTTCTGATTGGCGCGCACCGCAACAACGTGGGGCGCGTACTCGCAACCCTTCTGCTCAAACGTGACTGCCTCGGTAGGTACATCGAAGCTTCGGTTCCCTAGACCGTCCGAAATAAACACAATCACGTTGCCCAGCGAGTTATCGCTGCCGGTCAGGAAATCCTGGGAAACCGCTGGACCGGGATGCAATTTTGCGCAGCTTGGATCGGCATTCATGCTCACCTTCGCCGGCTGAGGAAGCTGTCCTGTGAATTTCACCTTCCCCACAACCGATGCGCCGTCCGCGGATGGCGCAGGCGCGTTGCCCGCTGCTGCTCGGCTTACTGCAAACAGACTGCTACTTCCGATCGTTAAAATGGCCAGCCCTGCGATTTTTAGAAACTGCTGTTTGGTGATCATTTGAGTAAACTCCTCCAACCGCCCGGAAAATACTTCTCCGGGGCCAAGTGTGTTGCTAGTAAGCAGCTGTTTAAGGCTGCCGATTTAAGAAAAGATCTACGCCGTCAAATGCGGCTATTAGTTCTTGCTAATCGTCCTAAGTTCTGCGCTCTCCTGCGGCAGGTAATAGCCTTCCTGATATCCGTTCGAATACGCCGCTCGGTAATCCTGCTGATCCAATCCCGCATTCGCCTGGTAGCCACCCGCCTTGCGGTAGTTCTCCGTCTTGCTGACCTGGAACGGTTGCGCGGCGAGACGATGGCGAGCTCCATCCATCACTCCATCGCGATAACCCGCGAGTTCCGAAGCGGACGGCTCTGACTTGCTTGCTTCCATAAGTGTCTTGTAGCTGTGCTCGTATCCAGCGATGAACGAAGCGCGATCCTGGTCGGTGCCCCAACGGCCACTGGAAAAGTGCGCCTTGCGCCCCTTCTCCACATCGATCTTTGCCAAGTAAGCGCCATCGCGATACGCCGCATCTGTCTGTTTCATGTTCGACGTTTCGCGCACACCACGGCTGGACCTCTCCATGAGCCCAACCCCCACAGAAAGAACGGCAACCAGCGCCAACAGCGATTGTTTCTTCATGACTATCTCCTCTTGCAAGAGCGGCCTTTCCTGAGAAAGTCCTGCTCTTTACCTCTCCCGCTCGAACATGCTCGCGAGCAAAGCTGGTCACCGCGACCGCGATCATTGAGGAGGTAGGCCTGCGCAAGACAGGACTCTCCCCGATCGCCTAAAGCAATCTTTGCCCGTCACCCTTAATCGGGGGAGGACAATTCGGCCTACACGACTCCCAAACAACGGTCGTCGTCGGCTAAAAAAGCGAGCGTTTGTTTTTCCCGAGCAGTGGCCACGCGCTTGGGTAGAGCGACGTCGCCGAACCTATTAGGAGCACTTATCCGAGGGGCCTGGGATTTATGTTTCGTGCTACTACACGGAAGTGGGGGTTTTCCGTTTTTAGGGTCTCCCTACTCAGGGTCATCCAAGAACTGCCGTGTTCTGGCCGGGGGAGATTCTTGATGCGGCTAAGTTAGCTCAACTTGCTTGAAATAGAGCCATCAAAATAGGGGACTTGCTGTAAAACTTGCTTTACACAGCACGTCGGGCGGGACCCACAAAGAGAATTTGCGTTCGGCACACTCGACGCCTCAAAACCCTTGCTGGGAGGCCGTTCTCGCCGCCTCTCCCCGAATCTCTTTCCTTGTTCTTGGAAGACGCATTTTCCGGTCTTTGGATTCAGTAGTTCTCCTCTCCGCCCAACTGCACGCCTTTTACATCTGCAAGCCTCACAACGAACACACTAAACGAAAGCATTTTTTCGGTTGTCATGCAGCTGTCAAGACTTTGTAACCTCCAGCGAGGCATAAAAATACTGGAACATAGGTAACCTGTTCTGCACTCTCATTTCTCTCTTGGGAAGCTTGACATGCAAACAATGCAGCGATGCAGGCTTCCGATGCCGGGGCCGACGCACCAGTACAATGTGAGGCATCGATATTCCATGACTGTACGCAGGTTCATCCTCCGATGACGCTCGCTCAATTTGTCACGAAGAATGCTTTTCGTAATCGGCGGCGCAGTGCGCTCACCGCGGTGAGCGTCGCGTTCTCACTGCTTCTCCTCACCGTGATGATGGCTGTTTGGCGGGGCTTCTATATCGATCAGGGCGCGCCCGACTCCGCGCTCCGCATCATGACCCGGCATCGCGTCTCGCTCGCGTTCTTCCTCCCTGGCTACTACCGCGACAAGATCCGCGCATTGCCTGGGGTGATGCACGTCGTGCCTATGACCTGGTTTGGCGGCAAATACAAAGACGATCGTCCCGAAAATTTCTTCGCGCAGTTTGCGACCGATCCGAGCGAATATATGAACGTCGCGGCTGACAAGATCGTTCCCCCCGAACAGATCAAAGCCTGGCAACAGGACCGCACCGGCTGTCTGGTCGACCAGGCTCTCGCGGCGAAGCACGGATGGAAAATCGGCGATCGGGTTGTGCTGCTGGGAAATATCTTTCCCGCGAACCTTGAGTTAACTATCCGGGCGATATACACGATGGATCCGCCCAACAACTCGCTCTACTTCCACGCAAAATATCTCGAGGAGTCGATCGCATGGTTCAAGGACAGGGCCGGCTTCTACTTCATACGCGTGGATTCGCCGCGTTCAGTCGCGCGAGTATCCCGCGATATCGACGACATGTTTCACAACCTGCCCGAACCCACCAAGAGCGAAAGCGAAAAAGCTTTCCAGCTCGACTTCATTGCCAGCCTCGGGAACGTAAAAGCATTCATTCTTGGCATCTGCGGAGCGGTCGTTTTTACCATTCTTATCGTTTCCGCGAATACGATGGCGATGTCGATCCGGGAACGTACCCGTGAAGTGGCCGTGCTGCGCACCATCGGCTTCACGCGCCGCCGTATTCTTTCGCTCTACCTTGCCGAATCTGTCACCCTGGCTGTGCTGGGTGGAGTTGCGGGAGTACTGCTTGGCGGCGCGCTGATGTACCTGGTCGGCAAATCTCCCCTGCCCGGCTTGCCAGCATCGATGAAGGTCACGGTGCCAATGGCGCTCTTGGCTCTAAGCGTGGCCGCCTTTGTTGGGTTGATGAGCGCCCTGATACCCGCATACCACGCTTCGCGTACCAACATTGTCGATGGCCTGCGGCACATCGGCTGAACCAACGTCCCGAGACTTTCGTGTGGCGCAGATCACATCCTGTTGTGATATTGGATACTGGGGTCCGTTTTTGCTTAGGTTAGAGTCATACTTAGCATTGGGTAGGCGCCACACCTGGAGACGGAATGCGCCGCCAAGCTTTACGAGGTTCCCATTCCTCTCAACGGCGCGATCTTTCACAGCAATCAATACCACGCCGAAGCCACGTGCGAGCACTGTTCTGGCGTAATTCGTCACGAATCCTGGTGCATTACCCGCAACTCGCTGGTCTACTACGCCTACCAGACGGTTATGGACCCGCAGAAACTGACTCTCGCGGACCACCTGATTCTGCACGCCCTCGGGGTCGCCTGGACCTCCAATCGCTGCGCGCGATCCTGCGCACCCGCTTAAGCTAGGCCTATTCTATTGGGCACAACGCATGTAAAAGTTTCATCTCCTTACAACTTGCAACCTCAGCTTTTGAATCTCAATTGAAGTACTTGCTTATCCGGCAAGATTGCTTCATGCTTTCACGACCGGAAACGAAGGTTGCACGCATTTTGCTCCGCAGGTTTCAATTCGCTTCGTTGAATCATTGCCTCAAGCTTGCGGCGTGGGGTTGGCTGGCTCTCGTTCTTCTCCGAGCTGAGCCGACATGGGCCGCGACTACGGTCGATGCCTCCACCCTCGAGGTCGGGTATCGCCAGATGTATAACCTCGACTTCGACTTGGCGCACCAGACCTTCGCGGCCTGGGAGCGCGCCCATCCGGAAGACCCGATGGGTCCCGTATCGAATGCCGCTGCCTACCTGTTTGCCGAATTTGATCGCATGCACATTCTGGAGTCTGAGCTTTTCGTCGATAATGCAAAGTTCCAGAAAAGAGAAAAGCTCGATCCCGATCCCAAGGTGCAGATGGCTTTCGAAGATGAGTTGCGCCACAGCCAGACGATCGCTGAGCAGATTTTGGCGCGCTTCCCGGGCGACCATGCGGCTATTTTCGCGAAGGTGATGATTGGCGGGCTGCGCGGCGACTATATGGCTTTGGTCGAAAAGCGCAACATGGCGGCCCTTAGCACGATCAAGAGTTCACGAGCACTGGCCGAAAAACTTCTCGCGCAGGATCCCTCGTATTACGACGCGTACCTCGCGGTGGGTGTGGAGAACTATCTCTTGAGCGTGAACCCGGCACCCATTCGCTGGCTGTTGCGACTCGGGGGCGCCCAGACCGACAAGGAAGAAGGCATCGCCAAGCTTCGTGTGACCGCCGCAAAAGGGCATTATCTCGCTCCCTACGCTCGCTTGTTGCTGGCGGTCGCTGCGCTCCGCGATCACGACCGCCTGCAGGCGCGCGCACTTCTAAGCAGTCTGGCAGAGGAGTTCCCGCGAAATCCCCTCTATCGCAAAGAACTGGCTCGCATCCAGCCCTAGTGTCCTCTTTTCCGCTTCATCATGTGATCAGTATTGCCCTGCCGGTTGGGGGACAATTGATTCCAGGCTTCAGAGATGTTGCATCTTCAAGACGATCCATCTCGGCGATTGGTGAGCGGCTATCGGAGATTGCCGCACTCACCTCGTCCATCATGCTCTTCACGGTAAATAGGAGATCGGTTGCGTTGCTCCCAACTTGAAGGCGAGCCCACACGTATGGCCCACATCGTACGATGCGGACTTCCTGTGCGCTCAGTCTGGCTACGTAACTCGCAGTGATCCGCGCCATTTCAACCGGCCCCGAAGTGCGATCGAACACCTGCACGTCGCGCTCGAGATTCTGTGCCTGGCGCAGCCATTCATCCATTTTGCGGTCACCAACAAGGCAAGGGATGGTACGGCAGTCGACCATCTGTTCAATGGACGCAAGAACTCGGTAATTGACCCTTACACATACCGCGACATAAAGAAGCCGAGTGGCTGAGATGAAATGCACTGGGACCAGATGCAGAGCGCGCAGCAGAGGCATGGGTAGCATGTGGGAACAAGCCAGATCCGGCGCCTGCCGCAGAGAAAGCAGCGGACATGCCCACTGCACTCCGAGCGCCGTCAACACCTGCCGTTCCGTCACAAAATGCAGAGCCTGCAGCCATTCCCCAATTCTTCCCCTCCGTTCGCGGGTTTGCATCTCGAGCGCCGTCCGCAATTGGTCTTCGCTCACATACCCGTGCTCGAGCATGAGCAGGCCCAACGGCACCCGGTGGTTGGGAGGTCGATCTGGCATCGGCAGTGAAGAGACCTGATCGAAGATGGACCGCGCTTCTTTTTCAAGGCATTGTGGCGAGCACAGCCAGGCCTGCTGCATACGAATGGGAGGGAATCGCCGCCAAATCCTTGCAGTCGCGCTCACCCGGCAGTCTGCCCGAACGCAGGGAGGCGGAAAGATATGTTGCCGCACGACTCGCGTCCACCGTCTCCGCAAAGCTTGCACCATGTTCTCTCCCTAGCCGTGGTTCGAGAGAAGCTCCGTGATTCGCAGACCGTAGTTACCGTCGACCACGACCACTTCTCCGCGCGCGATCAGCTTGCCATCGAGAAGCAGATCGACAGGCTCGTGTACCTGCTGATCGAGTTCCACGACACTGCCCGTGCAAAGATCAAGAATGTCTTTCAAAAGCATGCGCCTTCCCCCAAAACGCAGGGTGACGACCAGCTCCACATCCAAAAACATTCCCAGCTTGCCGATTACAGGGTCGCCGGCGAGCGGCGTGCTGGCGTGTGCGGGAGCTATCTGCAAACTCGCGATGAGCGCCTCATTCAAGACCACCTCCACCACCGCCTGAGTAGTCAGGCTTGCCTGCACGTAGTAGGTGGCCGACGGGGTCCAGGAAGCAGACTCACCAAAAGCCACCTGGAATTGAACATCCTTCCCGCTGGTTTTCAATTGTGTGCTCACCAGCGCGGCAGCCTTCAGAAACAATGCGAGCAGCGCATCTTGACTGACGGCCTCGTCACTCCCCTCGGCCTTGCCCTCATATCTCTGTGCGAGCCGGCGTCCGTCCGCCGGTGCCAGGCGAAACGCGAGTTCCCCAGAAAGCGCGCCGCTCAAGGCTGCGGTTACCCAAAGATCGCCTTCCGATCGGGCCGAAGCATTATCGGGAATCCGCGACAGAACCTCGCAAGCCAATGGCGTACCTGGTGGCTGGCTCAGCAAATCGGCCAGATTCCTGGCCCAGGCGCGAACAAAATCCAGATGATCGAAAACATGGGATGGCGCGGTTGCGGCACTCATGCAGGTTCCTTTCCGATTGACTTGGGTTTGGGGGAAAGGCTAATCAATCGCGCCGCGCGTTTCCGTCCATGGCGCATCACCAAAGCCTGGAACAAGGGTTGTTCGCCGACCAGCAAGGTCGCCGCGGTCTCGACGGACTGCCGAAAAACAATCAACCTGCCACGCTCCATGTTCACAAGTTCCTGCGCCTGGACCCGCAGGCCCATGACGCCCAATTCAGTCCCAAATGGGCAATTTAAGATTCGTGCCTTTACCTGTTCCTTCGATTCCGCCGGTCCTCTGGGCTTTCGGTACGCCCAATCTGCCGACATTTTTCGTAGCAACGCGGTCGAAACCACCGCCGGCACAGCCAGGTGCAACGTTCCACGTGTTTCTGGCATGGTGATGCCGAAGGTCAGGGCCAAAGTCTTGTCATCGGGCGGCATCAGACGCAAGGCGTTCGCCGCCTGCTGACGACGATCAAAACGGAACTCGAGTCCGAGCGCCTGCCAGGCAATCCCAAGTTCGCGACAGATGATCTGCACCACGCTTTCCAGAATCTGCTCTTCAATTTCAGTCACCTCGCGCGGCTCCAGCGTGCCTTTGCCCTCTCCTCCGAGCAACAGATCGATCAGTGGAAAAGCAATCGAGAGATCAAGCTGCAGAAGGGCAGGCACGTCCATCGGCGCCAGTTTGCACGAGCACATGTAAGTGACTTCCGGCAGTCGTTTCAGATATTCGCGATAAGTAAGGTGTTCGGCCGAAACCAGCGAGGCCTCGAAAACGACTCGTAAGAACGC
>DATMQI010000103.1:0-4689 GCA_035567135.1 Terriglobales bacterium | reverse complement strand
TTCGGCCGAGACCGGAGCGACACGCATTCCGGATACGCACCATATGACGCTGGATTATGTGCGTGAGTTTGGGCTGACGCTGGAGCCATTTAAAGGCGGCGACCTGGCCGATGTGCTGCATCTGCGCGGACAGAACTACGTCTCCGGACATGGCCCGGAACCGGATTGGCCGCTGCAGTTGACTCCGGAGGAGCGGCACCTGGGCCGCGGAGGCATGGCGAAGCGCTACATGGCCGGGCCGTTGGAACTGGCGAAGGGTAGCGAGGATTCGCTGAGCGTACCCGGCCCGATCCTGGAGCAAGATCATTACACGCTGCGGCAGTTCCTGGAGAAGCAGGGACTCTCTCGTGATGCAATCGAGCTCGTCACGTTAGGAGGCGATAAGGCGGTTAGCGCTGGGCTACTACTGCTGGTGGAACTCAATGAGCAGGTCACCCGCGAGTACTTTCATATACGTGGGGGCAACGACCAGCTTCCGGGGGCGTTGGCGAAGCAGTTAGAGTTGGGCGGGGCGATTCGATATGGATGCCGGGTGACGAGCGTTGGGCAGGATGACAGCGGCGCATGGGCTGTGATGGAACATGCCGGTGGTCATGAGACGGTTCGGGGTGATTATGTTGTGTCGGCGCTGCCGTTTTCTGTGGCCAGGAATCTGTTTGCGGACGCAAGGTTGTCGGCTGAGAAGCAACGTGTGATCCGGGAGCTGCAGTACTTTCCAGTGGACAAGATATTTCTGCAGATGCAGAAGCAGTTCTGGAAGGCGAAGGGGCTGAGCGGGTTTGCGAATACAGATCTGGTGTCGGAGAGATTCTGGGCGCTTGGGCCGGAGTCGCCGGAGGAGCGCGGCCTCCTGCTGTCGTATGTCATTGGAGAGAACGCGGCAAAGCTAGACACGATGGATGTGCATAGCCGGGTGCAACAGACGATTGCCGATGCCGAGATTGTGTTTCCGGGGGCACGGGAACAGTTCGAGGCGGCTCGAGTGAAGAGCTGGAGCGAGGATCCGTGGCAGCGCGGCGGTCTTACGTCGTTTGGTCCCGGTGAGCTTAGCTGGATTCCTGTGAATGCACGCAGGGAAGGCCGGATTTTCTTTGCGGGTGAGCATACGTCCCGGTGGAATGGGTGGATGCAGGGCGCGATTGAGTCGGCGCACAGGGTCGTGAAGGAGATCAGCGCATGATCTCGCGTTCGCGAAAAACTATCCTACGGGTTCTCAAGCAATGAGTTCTACTGCACCAAGGTCTTTGTGGAACTCGTCTCTCATTTCTGCAGATCGGCATGGATGTTGACTTGTCTGTCCGTGTTGCGCACCCTTCCGACCCAGGGTTTCAGTCCTGCTTGCTGATGGTTACATCGTGAAAGCAGCAGGTCATGTCGATATTCAAGGGGGTGGCGCCGACATATTCTCCGTCCACCTGGATGTCTGCAGCGGCTGGCGTGGAGCTGATATGAGCGTGTATGTCGGTCGCAGATCCCGGCGTCCATAGCGATATTTCTTCCAGGTGGTCCTCCGTCGAAACTGGCGTCAAATAGCCAAACAACCCTCCGGAGCCATGGCCCGGTCCGGCGGTGAAATACACCTGTGCGATACGCCCGCCTGTGGGATCATTAGTATTACGGCTGAAATTCCCGGGGCTGAGTGCCCATATACCTTTGATGACGAGCGGCTTCCCGCTTACATCCTGCAGCAGTCCGTTAAATTTTCCAGTAGTCAAGTCATAGGCGGCAATGTATCCGCTCGACTGAGTATCTCCACCACCCGCGAACTGTCCAATGAGTAGATTGTCGCTGAATCGGCCGAAATCCACTGGAGCCAGCGCTACCCCCCAAGGAGCGTTCAGCCAATCACCATGTTGGAGACGCAACAGAAGGTGGCCTGTCGAACTATAAATATCGACGAAGCCTAATCCTGGGCCGTCCGCTTCTAAGGGGGCCACTTGCTGCTGGTAAATGGCGTAGGTGACGACGATATCGTTGCCGATAGCTTGAACGTTGAAAGGCACATAGGGACGCGGTAGGTTTTCGTCCTTAAAGGCATTTTGAGAACAGTAAAGGGGATAATCAGAGCAATCCCCGTCAGGATCTCCCATGGACGGCTTTACACGGTGAAATGTGCTGTCATAAACATCGACGCGGGCCTTGGCGAAGTTTGCTGCGTAGAGGTAGGGCTTGCCATCAATGAAAGCGCTGGTCAGGCCCGTGTAGCTAGATCCGTCGGTAGTCTTGACTACCGTCACCGCCTGCATCGAGGGCGGTGCTGCCCCTTGAGCTACGGCCACGTTCGGATTCCATCCGGCAATCGTCCCGTCAATCGTGGAGAACAGGAATCTGGCTGGTTTGCCATGGGCCAGCAAAAAATCCGTTTGACTGCTGTTGAAGATGGCGCCAGTGGGTGTGCCTGTTGGCGTGTTCTTGTTATTTGGGTCCGCCTGGGGAATGCCAACGATTAGGGGCCGCTTCTCTCCCGCTCCAGTGTACACCGTGCTGATACCTGTCTTTTGGTTGGATACCCACCACGCACTGCCGGGACTGCGGGATATGCCCCAAGGATTTATCAACTGAGGGTCTGTGACGGGAGCGGCTCCCGCTGTGTTGGAAACAAGATTGACTCGCGTGTAGTGCTGCGCAAAGCACGCGGTTCCCATGATCAGAGCCAAGGCTGCACTCGCGGTAAAACGCTGTATCATCTTCATCAGCAAATCTCCTTCATTTATCGTCCTTCCCATCTCTTCTCGCCCTCATTTCCGAGTGGCGCCGTTTTTTTTTCCACGCCTTGATTCCCAGCGCCGAAAGAAACACACAGTCCTCGGCGGTCAGCAGCAGCTCGTTCGCGTTCTCGCCCGGAACCGCGCGTAAACCGATCCCTTCTGCCTTTTCAACTGAATCCCCGCAGGCGCGCGCTTGGTCTAAATTCGCTCTCCACAGTTCATCGAAAGTCATTGGCCCTCTCCTTCTACAAGGCATTGCGAAGAACCATTTGCGGCGCTGGAAATAGAACACATCGCCTGAGGAATTATTCCCAGCAAAAGAATCGACCCCTAGGTCGACCAAACATCCCCCGCTTTATTTGCTGTGTGCGAGTTCCTCGGGTGTGTGAGATTCAAACGCAAGAGGCGTTCATTCCGAAACCTCCTCGCCTTGCGCATAGGCAGAAGCTGGCAGGACATTCAACAAAAGTGCCCGGAGTTTGGATCGCGCTCGGGCCAGGCGTGACATGACCGTGCCGGCGGGACAATCCAGGAGTTTCGCGATTTCTTGATAAGAAAGCTCTTCATATTCCCGCAAAAGGATGATCTCTCGGAACTCCAGAGGAAGCCGCAGGATCGCTTCACGCACCAAGTCGCGTTCCAGCGCTTCCACATACAGTGCATGCGGATCTTTGGAGGTTGCCACGGCGAGATCGGCGGTACCCTCGTCGGTATCGAGCTCGATGATCCGCGGCGCGGCACGCACTTGGCGAAGTTGATTGAGCCAGATGTTTCGTAAAATGGTAAACAGCCAACTCTTCAGATTACTATCTGGCTGCAGACTTCCGATGGCCTTTAATCCGCGAACGTACGTCTCCTGAACAAGATCTTCTGCATCGGTTTGGTTGCGCGTGAGAACCATTGCGTAACGGAACAGTTGGTCAAGATAGAGCAATGCCGCGGTGTTATGCATCGCGCCCCCTTCCAGAGCTGCCGCTCCAACCGGAAATTCACTCATCTTTCCGTCTTTCAGAAACACGATGCCCTCCTCTAAATGGTTTCTGGGCTGGGACTAAGCACCGCCAAGCGAGATTGTGTTTCCCCTAGATCTCGGATGGCGGACTGCGAACGCCCGGCCGTTCGTGGTCTACTGTAGGGACCTCAGCTGAGGCAGGTGTGAAGTTCCTGTCCGGATTCTGTGGATTTCTTGTGTAGCTGCTATGCCACTGAGGTAAAACGATTTAGTAGAGGAGAATCCGCATATGTATCAAAGGCGGCGCTGGTATAATCTATATAGCTTTGCGGCGCTTTCTGCGATAACGACCAGGCTTGATGAAAACTTTCCAGTCATTCCGCCTCGACACAGCAAACCAGTGTTTATGGCGTGGGCAAGAGCGGGTTCCAATTGCCCCGAAAGCCTTCGACGTCCTGCGTTACTTGGTCGAAAATCCAGGGCGGCTAGTCACTCAGGACGAAGTTCTAGAAAAGCTGTGGCCTGAAACCTATGTCAATCCGGAGGTGTTCAGGAAATACATTCTGGACATCCGAAAGATTCTCGGCGACCGGCCCGATAAACCTGAATTTATCGAAACCGTGACTAAAAGAGGATACCGGTTCATTGCGCCAGTTATAGACGAGAGTACAACGCCGCCTCCGGAGCTAGGCACGCAAAAGCGGGATACGGAGTCGGGGCGTTCGGCTTCCGTGAGTTCGGGCTCAGCGGCCGTGGAACGGGAAGTCGGCTCTCACGTTACCCCACAGCCACCGTTATCCCAGTCTTCGCCTCTGCCGGGTGTGCCTTCGTCATCGACGGGAGTGAAGGTCGCGGAAGTTACTGGAACGAGCGGGAGACTCTGGAAGATTCTGATTCCCGCCACCGCGATTCTTGTCGCTGCCATTGGGGGATGGTTCTATTTTCGCTCGCACCGGACGGCGACCGCCCTCACCGAGAAGGACACCATTGTTCTGGCGGATTTCGACAACAAGACAGGAGATGCGGTGT
>DATMQI010000102.1:0-9329 GCA_035567135.1 Terriglobales bacterium | reverse complement strand
TCCGTCCGCAAGTGTTGGCGCGGACATTTACAGTCAGCAAAACCCGAAGGTTTCGAACGTCTTTCCCGCTTACCAGGTCAACGCGGGCGACCTGAATCTATCGGTGATCTGGAATCTGGACTTCTGGGGAAAATATCGCCGACAAACCGAGGCAGCCCGTGCCCAGTTACTCGCAACCGAATGGGGGCAGCGAGCCGTCATCTCCTCGCTGGTTGCTAACGTAGCGACAGCTTATTTCCAGCTGCGGGCGCTCGACAATGAACTCGAAATCTCGCAGCGCACACTGGCCTCGCGGCACGAGTCCCTCAAGCTAACGCAGTTCCTCGAAAGCCACGGCTCGAACTCCGGACTGGACGTAAGCCAGGCAGAGCAGCTCGTCTACACCGCGTCAGAAACGATCCCGGACCTGCAGCGGCAGATTCAACAGCAGGAAAACGTACTCAGCGTCCTGCTCGGCGAAAATCCGCAACCCATTCCCCGCGGACGTGCGCTTACCGAACAGCCCGCTCCCCAGAGCGTTCCGGCCGGTCTTCCATCGGAATTACTGGAGCGCCGGCCGGACGTTCGTCAAGCAGAAGAAATCATGGTCGCAGCCAACGCACAGATAGGAGTTGCTAAAGCCTCATTCTTTCCCAACCTGTCGCTCACCGGACTGGGAGGGCTGGAGAGCAATGCCTTGCACAAGTTCATCAGCCAGCCGTCGGAGACTTGGTACGGGGCCTTCAACGTGAGTCAACCTGTCTTCCAAGGAGGGGCTCTCCGCTCTCAACTCAGGCTCGCCCGCGCCAACTGGCAGGAAGCGACGCTCTCCTACCAGCAAACAGTTCAAAACGCCCTGGAACAAGTTTCCAATTCACTCGTCGCGTCTCAAAAAGACCGCGAGTTCCGCGAACAACAAGAATTGCTCACACAAGCAGCGCAGCAGACCGATCAACTCTCCGAGGTTCTTTACAAGAACGGCGGCGCGAGCTACCTGCAAGTGCTGACCAGCGAAACGAACTACTTCTCAGCCGAACTCAACCTGGTGCAAGCGCAGCTCAACGAGCGTTTGGCGCTCGTGCAACTTTATCAATCACTCGGAGGAGGGTGGCAGCAATAGTGAAAAGGAAGTTTCAAATGAAAACAAAGATGTTTTTACCGCTTCTTCTCTTGGCTACTGTGGTACCCGGTGCACTTGCGGCTGCTGATGAAGCCGAGACGAAGGCTCACAGTAGAAGTGATTCAGTGCTCGTCTCTCCCGTTGAACACCCAGCAGTCCCGAATGCCCTAACAAATACGGCCATTGCGCCGGATGATCCCAAACAAGTGTTGCAGGATTATGACTCATTAATGATTGCTCTCACACAGAAGTTCTCGGCAACACTCGCGGCGATCGCAGACGCTGCCAAGCGAGGCGATTTAAGCAGCGAGCAGGCGAGAGAAATGAGTGCCGAGCAATACCAACTCACCCAGATGCAGTTTGAACTGCTCAGCTTGTGGCGTGGAATCGAAGAACAGGACTTGGCGAGAATTCCGGATGTTGAAGCAAAACCGGACTCAACGCAAGGAAGCGAAGTCGTAATGGTGGCATTGCCGTTCTCATCTTTTCAGCTCAATCCCTCTTTGGCTACGTATCTCAGTTTGACGTCCTCCCAAGTTGAGGCTATCCAGCGAGTCATGATGTGGGAACAACATAGTCTCGAGCCTGATGACGCAGCTTCGAACTACACGAGAGAGGCTACTTGCAATCGGCAGTGAACACGTAAATGAGAAGCAGGTCAAAGCTCTGGCCGATACAGAAGCAAGTCTGCTGGCAAGGCTGATCGTCGCGAACGCCCGCATGCAATCCAAGATTTACAAAATTCTCAGCCCCGACCAGCAGAAAAAGCTCAGCGATCTCGAACGAACGCAGGGCGCACTCACATCCGAGGGGAAATAAAGGAGCGATTACTGTGACACAGATGCGTGCAATGGTTTTTGATCGCTACGGCGACCCAGATGTCATGAGCTTGAGGGACGTCCCGGTTCCTGAACCGCAAGATGGCGAAGTCTTGATCCGGGTCGCCTATGCGGATGTTAATCCATCCGACACGAAAAATCGCTCCGGCGAGAGCGCACGCTATCGCTATCGAGAGGTGAGGTTTCCTTTCGTTGTCGGCAGGGATGGTGCCGGTGTTGTGGAAAGAACGGGATCGAACGTCAACGGATTCAGGCCCGGAGATAACGTAATCGCTTGGAGCGCAACCGACGGGAAGACGTGGGGCAGCTACGCGGAATTTATGCGTGTCCCGGTGAAGAATCTCTCCCCGATGCCGAAAAGCTTGAGCTTCGCTCAAGCAGCCGTAGTACCTGTGGCTTCGCTCGTAATTATCTCATTATTCGTCAAGCGGGATCAATTCATCGAACTTGTCGTCGCCCAAGGACTCAAGAACAGTGAAGTCGCAGAAGCCATGGCACGACGGAGTTTGTTGTAAAGAACCATATTCGCATCATCTACGATAAACTCGGGCCTGCTCAGCTTCACTCACGTTATGGCCTGCACGCTTGCCGAGTCGCCATGCGACCCTCTACATCGAAAGCCCCGACAGCTTCGTTGCCTCTGCCGCCGTTTCGATTGCTACCGGGTGGAGCGAACCAGTTCCCGGGCGGGAGTTGTACTCGCTGAAGTCCAGCGCCTTTCACGGCGCACTGTTACGCCAACTATCGGCTACTAATCACGGTACGTTCCCAGGTCTCGAAAGGCGCGAGATCTGGGACAACCCGCACCCGGCCCGTCGAAAAAGTGCTAACCCCGGGAGCGTTACCTCGCGTGTTGCAGATCCCAGCGCAGGCCGAACGTGTATGTCGGCTGGTAGTACTCACGCTGACTGAAGTATGGCGTGCTGCCGAAGTAGAATCCAAAGACTTCGTTGTTTAAGTTCAAGCCCTGCGCAATCGCGGTGAGACCCTTTCCCAGATAAACACTGCCCTGCGCGTCAACCTGAAAGTGCGAATACAAATACTGATCACCGGAGGGACCTTTGAGGCCTCCGGGAGTGGGAAGGGGAGCGGGAGGAGTAACTGAGGGATCGATAGGGCAAGTTCCGTCCGGATTAACTTTGTCTCCGTTTTGGCATGCCGTGAAAAAGTAGGCGAAAATGTTGGGACCGTTATATGCCACCCCAAGCCGCAGGGAAACTCGTCCGCGATCATAGGTAGGACTTATGTTCCACGTGTTAGGCGCCTGACGGAGAAGCGCAGGGTTGTCAACGCGAAAGCCTGGGTTCACATTCTTTGCCTGTGACGTTGCGTAGCTGTAGTTCGCCGAGACGCCGAATCCGCTCAAAAAACCTGGGAGGTAGCTGAAGTGCTGCTGGAAGTTCAACTCGATGCCAGCTATGTAAGCGCTGCCAGAGTTTACGGCTTGATTAACAAAGCAATTGCCAGTGGGGCAACCTGGGGAGGCTTTAGGACCCGCCAGCAGGGCGACAATGGGATCACTCAGGCTCTTGTAGAAGAAGCCCGCCTGAACCACGCCCAGCGGATGCAAGTAGCGCTCGTACAGAACGTCGTAATTGTTCCCATGCTCCGGCTTGAGAGCGGGGTTGCCGATCGTTAACGTTGGAGGGGTAGTGGAGTTGTCCACGGTGGTAGCGCTGGTCAGAAATGCCGGATCGGGCCGCGACAGTCCCCGGGCAAAGACAAATCGCAAATCGGAATTGTCTTTTTTGTCGAGGCGCACGCGGAATGAGACGCTGGGCAAGAAGCTGACGTACGAGCCCTGCCCCGGGAAATTGATCGGGCCTCCATTGGTGTTGATGTCGCATCTGCACGAGAACGTACTGTCCTGAGTACCCTCGATGCGCAGGCCGCCAACAATTCTTAAGCGGCTGATGTCAATGGTATCCATCACGTAGCCAGCTGTCACACGCTCGACGAGGTCGAAGTTATTGTTATTACCCCCGAATAGGGAGGGCGCGGGAGCGGTCTGCGGACATAAGGTTTCGTTGTTGGTAAATGCACCTTGATTGGCTTTGAAATACGACTGCACTTTTTGCCAGCTTACGCCCTGGCCGTAGGGATAGCTGCCGTTGTAGTAGTTCGAATTGTGAAAGCCGTTAAGGAATTGGGTTGCAAACGGAGCCGCTCCAGGATTGATGGGGCACCAGTCAATTTCGTAGGAATCATCAAACTTGTGCGCGTTTCGAATATAGAAGCCGGTTTCGAACGTGCTTGTATGAGAACCAAGATGATAGTTCTTGGCATAGCTCACCGTACCCTCAAGGTTGAGCTGGGCGGCTTTTCCGTGGGCTGAGTCCTGAATTTGATTCAGCTGCAAGGTCGTAGGATCGTAGGCCTCGGTAAAGCACGCGGGCGAGAATGCCGGTAGGTTGGGGTCTTTGGTGGCGGAGTTGAGGTACTGGCAATTGCTTTGAGTCAAGTTGGACAAGAACAACGTATGCGATTCGCCTCCGCCGATGGGGTTCAACATGCGTGCACGCCCGACGGCGATCTGCCAATTGAAAAGACTCGTGCCAAAGATGTGGTTGCCTCCGAGCGACAGGCTGGCTACCTGAAAGTCGGGATCCCGCCTCTCTGTGGTAAATGGGGTGGAACCATCGGCGTTGGGCCCGTTGTTGGGGATATTCGGACCAGGGATTGGAGAAACGCCCACTGCCGGGGCGACATCATTGGTATTAAGGATGTACTCGTAGCGGTCCCCGTAGTCTTTGAAGTCGGAGTACAGGGCATGGACGTAAAGGTTGGAGTTTTCCGAGAGTCTGTAATCCAGGCTGCCACCGAATCCGTAGCGCTTGCGGTCGTACAAGTACTGGCGAAAGGACACGTTGTTAAAGTCTGAAATGAACGTAGTGCTGCCTGGCTGTTGAATTAATCCCGGGACCGGCTCGATATCGTCGATGCCACGTCCGTTGTAATCGAAGGAGCCACTCACCATCACGCCCAAGCGCTTGGCCGCGCCGAAGCGCTCTCCGGCCGTGCCTCCGAATTCATACACACTGCGGGTATTGGCAATCGGCGTAAAGCCGCCGAGCCCATAGACCGAAAGGGTCGGCTGGTCACCAGCCTTCTTGGTCACCAGGTTGACCGATCCGCCGATGGCGTCGCCATTCATGTTGGGCTGCAGGGTCTTGTTGATCTGAACCGATTCGATCAGGTCCGCTGGGATTACGTCGAGCTTGACTTGACGCACGCCGCCTTCAGGGGACGGGACTTCAACGCCATCGATCGTGAGGTTGGCGAGGCGCGGCTCGGTTCCGCGAATCTGTACGTACTTGCCTTCACCTTCATCGCGCTCCAGCGTGACTCCGGGCAGGCGGCCTACCGCGTCCGCCACGTTTGCGTTGGGAAGGCTCGCAATCACTTCGGAAGGCAGGACGTTGAGAATATTGTCCGCGATCTTCTCCTCATTGATAGCTTCGGCTTCGCCATGTGCGCGCTGGGCTGTAACCAAGACGCTCTCGCCTTCGCTAGAAACCTTCAAAACAGCGGTCACATTCGCGGGCTGCCCTGCAACCACGGTGACGGGTGTCTCGTATCTTGAGAATCCAACATACGAGATCTTGAGCGTGTAGGTGCCCGGGGCCACGTTCGGAATGGTGAACTGGCCCTGACCGTCGGAGACGGCTTTCAGTCCATTCTGCTCCACTTCCACAGTGGCGCCCGGCAAGATGGCTCCGCTCATGTCGGTGACCAATCCGTTAATCCTGCTGTTAGCTTGTTGTGCGTTGACCGGAGTCAGCCCCAGCACGATGATCATGAAGCCCACAAGGATCAGCGAATACATAGATTCGCGCATTTTCCGCCTCCTGATTGACGAAGGATTAGTCGTGGCGCGATACAATTGGTCTGTCCTCTGAACCAACGAATTGAGCAACGAAGTGATTTGTAAAGTTTTATTGCGGAAATGTTTCAGGAATTTGACAGTTCTGTTAATCCTCCGTGAATCACTCTTCAGCTTGGCTTAAGGTTGCTTGAGCAACTATCCATTTATTGAGGCAGATGCCTCGGTACCTATGCGTGCGTCATCTGGAGATCTTTCGTTAACTGTTCGTGTCGAAATGAACAGACTTCGCATTGTGATCCTTATCGTTTTCGCAGCCGTATTGTTCTCGATAGCTGTGGGACAAGAAAAGAAAATTAAGCGATCCGACCTGCCGCCGGCGGTTGAAAAAACAGTCGCTGCCGAGAGTAAGGGAGCAACGATTCGTGGCTATGCGCAAGAGGTAGAGAACGGCCAAATCAATTACGAAGCAGAGTTATTGGTCAACGGCCACAGCAAAGATATCGTGATGGATGCCACGGGCGCGATCGTCGAGGTGGAAGAGCAGGTCGCAATCGACTCGCTCCCGGCAGCGGTCAAAGACGGACTGCAAGCGAAAGCAGGACAGGGCAAGCTGCTGAAGGTCGAGTCTGTAACGAAGCGCGAGAAACTCGTCGCCTACGAAGCGCAGATCATGAAAGACGGAAAGCGGGCCGAAGTACAAGTCGGTCCGGACGGAAAACCTCTCGATCACGAAGAGTGAAGTGCGAGCTTCGCCCTCTCGGCTTAGGGTGCTCCAAGTCTCGCGGTTTTCGAGACCTGGGATTTCTCAAACTCCAGCCATGCTTTGACGTTCCGCCGAGAGCTGATGAATGACAGCTGAAAGCTCAATTGATGTCGAACTGCTCCTGGTGGTCTTCACATGTCTGGCCGTGCGCAACGAAGACACAGAGAGGCGGCGGATTCTTGCCCTACTTGCGGTCGGCCAGTGGAGAATGCAAAGAAGCCGCCGACCGTCTCGCGCACGCGTAGGCTTCATTTTCCACAAAAATATTCTCTCCACTATTTCGCATTGCGTTAGAATGCGTCCGCCTCTCCACCCTTGAGACGGCAGAGAGGTTAGCCGCCGTTTAACAGTGTGGGCTCTCACCGTAGACGGCGGCTTCAATTTCTAGCCCCAAGACTTTTTAGAAGCCGATGTCCTGGTCGGACCCGCGAGAGTAGAAACTGTGAAGTTTCATGATTTTCCCATTTTGTTAATGAGCACAAATAAAATCAGAACCAGTACCGCTGCCGCGAATAATTCTTTGCCGCTCACAATACCCCAAATCTGAATAAACCTATTGATACCGCGAGTTTCTTAACTTGGCGCGAAGACGAGTCACAAACGAAATCTGCGATTTCTCCGAGCAACCCCGGTGGCGATACGTTGTACGAAGGATCAGCAATAGCAGCGAACA
This sequence comes from Terriglobales bacterium, assembly GCA_035567135.1. Classification (GTDB taxonomy): domain Bacteria; phylum Acidobacteriota; class Terriglobia; order Terriglobales; family Acidobacteriaceae; genus JABDBE01. The sequence continues at coordinate 2,129 of DATMQI010000102.1, read as the reverse complement.
GACGACCAGCAAAAGGATTGGCACTGACCACATCGGGAACGCATGATCCATGTGGTAACCTTCGTTCAACTGCTTTCAGATTCTGGTTAAGCTCTGATGGTTGGGTGCAAAAACAAACACCCGCCGAAAAACAATGCAATCTCAATATTAAGAGCGTCAGAACCGCACGCCGTTATGTCCGGTAGCGAACAGTCCAATCGAAACCCGCGCGGTATAATCAGAGTCGCGTTACACCCCTCCGCCGTGCCCCGTTCCGGGCGTCGGTCTCTTGTGCAATCTGATAATTCCGCACTGGAGACTACTATGCCAGCAATTGCACGATTGCCAATCTGTTCCCTTTGCAACGAACCCGTGGAGATTGAGACCGCCAAAACTGATGAGAACGGGGATGCTGTCCATGGGGATTGCTACGTGGTCAAAATCCGACCGAAGACATCGCAACTGTGTCATGCTCTACGGTTCCCCGAGCGTACTGCCATTAGCCCGATGACGTTAACCTGCCCTTGCTGCGGAGCCAAGGCTGGGCAAGTTTGCGGAATATTTCACGGCGACCTTGAACTGGTCCATGTCGAAAGAATGGAAGCTGCAGCAGCGATGGATACAGCGGCAAGATCTGATAGAGGTTAGGGTTTCTTCCAATCGGTCATGGACGTTAATTCGTCCATGATTTCCCTCAGTCTTTGTTGGCGTCTCGCCTGATCGTTCATCGCCGTAAAGTGTCGTATGGGCGTTTGTAAGTACGCTAGAGTTAGCTGCTGGATTTCGGCAATCTCTCGCCTCAACGCCTCGACTCGCTCTTGGATACTCCCATCCATGCAGCAAATATTATATCTGCGACTTCTTTTGGAATCCGACTACCCCCAACTCAATAAACCCCTTCAGTGCGACCGACTGCGCTACTGCCACGTAGGGCCTCAACGGGGCTAAAATATTGGGGCCATGAGAGGGATATGGGCAAAGCATTTCGACGAAGCGGTCGCGCTTGTTCGCCGTGAGCTTGTTGCCGTACCCGGCATGATCCAGTCACAGGAGGACCTCCTATCCCGTGGCCGGATCAGCGGAATTGGCCCGAAGGTGATGAAGGAAGCGGCTGCGAAGCTCGGGATCGTCTTTGAGTGGCATGTCTGTCCAGACACCGGCTTCATCCGGACTTACTGGAAACTTCCTCCGAAATAACCTCCGTCCTTTATAAGGGGTCCCGCTGTGCGAGGCGCCCGTAACATCCCCGATGTCAAAAAACCACAAACTCCGGCTATCAGCCCTGCGAGGGAGCAAGATTTTAACGCAGCCTAACGGGAGGAGCCGATGACGCACGCTGAGCTAGGATAATTCGAGAGATGTCGACCGCAACGATATTGACTTGTAAGAGTATTCAGCTGTGATTTTCAGCCATGATCGCTTTTCGGCCATAATAGCTGATCAGATAGAACGCAACTCCGAAAGAGATGATGTCTTTGAAGAGAAACAAGCCGAGATTGTTCATGTAATGGATGCCGTGAACCACGACAGTGTCATCCGGACTAGTGATCAACATGGTGCTTGTGGTGAAGAACATGCCGACTAGAATGTTCCCGCCCAGAATGCCTGCTTTAGGTTTAAAGTAGCCGATGATCAGTAGGATTGCTGCTGTCCATTCAGTGGCCCCGATCATATCCGACCCAATATATGGTCCAAAGACCTTGAATAGCCAACTGGTAAGCGGGCTGTCAGTGACGAGCGGGATGATGCCCTCTGCCCCGGGTGCTGTCATTTTGAACTTGCCTGCCCACAGCAACATCACGATCATTCCAATGCTGCAAACAAGAAAAGGAATATTTCGATCTGCGACAAACGCTGCAATCTTCGTTAGGACACTCTTCGCCTGCGACGCCTCAGCGGATGTGGTTTCAGGCATAAAAGGACTCCTTCATGTGATGATCCATCGTTGTCAAATATTGAAGGCCGATTTGAACCGGGATTTCCGATTTGGACCTCTGTCTCGCGCATCATATGCTTCTCCCGCCCTCGACAACAACGAATTTGCCACCAGGGCGGGCCCAAACGAGATCAGCAGTGTTTCGTCCCGCTGGTTTTCGCCCGGTGCCCCATCCTTGGTTTCCAAAGGGTGGTTCCTGGGGTTACTTTCAACC
>DATMQI010000101.1:0-13910 GCA_035567135.1 Terriglobales bacterium | reverse complement strand
GCACCGCTGTTTGCGACAAGGAATGAGGGCTTATGGGACCCACACGTATCCCCAAATCGAGAAATAAGCCCAGCCGGCTAGCACGATTGAAAAGAGGCCCGAATAAGCGGCAATCGCGAATGCTTTTCTAAAGTGCAATTTGTAGAATACGACAGTCGCAATCACGTCAGCCGCAGACACCCACACAAGTATCAGAAATACGGAAATCTCGGCAATGGCGATATCGCCCAGCATTTTCGCCTATCCAAGAACGCCCCGGTCTAGGTCCCAGATATATGAGATCGAAAAATTGCGGGCGGGGCTCGACGGGGAAAACCTGGCTGGCCCGCGAATGCGGCATTGTCTCGCCGTCTCATACCCATGTCAAGGTTCTGGCGACAGGCGTATCATCTCACCATACTCGCAAAGGAGGACGCCTATGGCTTATCTGTACACACCGGCGACTGCCTTCGAGCGGCAGGCCCGCAAACTCGGCCTCAATGAACGGACCTGCGTAGCCTCAAAAGTGTTGCGGCTCTGGTGCGAGGAAAACAAAGACCGTTATTACATTCCAGAGTGGTTGCTTGCAAGATGGGGGATGACCGTGACTCCAAGCTTAGCGCCGGAACAGCCTTTTCGGTCATTTGTCACCGAGCTTTCTTGCTTTGCTAGCGTCAGAAAGCTCTAGTTCCCAAATGCAGTTGTCAGCCGCGAATCAACATCCATCACGTTGAGAAAGCAGTTTTCCGGACAGTTTTGTGAGTGTCGTTACTTCCAAAGAAATCTTAGAATCGAGCCTCTAGAGTCGGCAACGTTTATCGTTCACCTCGGATTGTTCGTCAGCTACTCAGTAGCCTTCGTATCGAATTCGCCCTGCTCGATCAGTGAACACCACTCCCCACTGTTGCAAGCGCTGAACAAGGTCCGCTCGGACACCCGCATCACGGAACTGTTGTGCTGCTTCCCACACCTTCCCGCCGCTGATGCCGTCGTAAGTATGGCTCGAGTAGTCAGAGTACTCGCGTAATCCGATCGGCAAAAACTGCGCCACCGAGTATTGCTGGTTCTTGTCCATCCAAGCGGAAAGCAGGGACGAAGTGAGAGCCTGATATACCTCGTGTGGGAGCGGTTTGAAGATAGGCGCCCAAAGAGGGCTGACCATGATGCGAGGATCGATGTTCTGGTCCGGTCGCCAACCGTGGCCGAGGTCATCGGGTCCAATATGTGGGTCGGTGGATTGGAGTGCCTTGATTACAGTAATAAGGAGGCGCACCGGTTCCGGGTTATTCGTTTGGGTGTACAGGTCGCGGAACCGCTTGATCAGATATACCCAATCGAGCGGTTCCCGATTTCGGTGTTGATGGTGCCCGCTGTTGAGAACCACTTGTAGCTCATACCATGACGTCGATGCATACTCATTCGTTAGCGCGCTACCGCCAACTCCCGCAGGACCATCCGAAATGCGGGCGACCGAGGGTGCGGTATTAGCAGGAATGGTGTTACACCACGTCCTGGAGTCTGCCAGCGGTCCGAAGAGTTCACGCCCCATACCTTCGAGCCCAAACTCTTGCATCATCTCCCAGGTTTTAACGAGCTGCCACAGTTGGGTAGAGTAAACCCGATTAGTCAATTCGGAGGACCACTCAGCTCCTACTTTGAACTGTTTCAGGAGAGTGCGCCGAGATTGGGACCACTGCACAAACAGGGTCACAATCGGAACCGAACTGTGATTGGAAGCCTGAGCTACAATTAGGCGGCCGCGCAGCGATCGGTGTGCACCAATCTTGTTGGTCTTTTCGGCGGTTTCACCATCGTACAGTGCCGCGAAGTCACTGTGTGTGAACGCTGATCCCCAAGCATCTTTGGGATGCACCCGTGGCAGCCACTCGCTCCAATCCGGGAGTTGCAGGGCAATCGGAATTTCCCGAGGATTGAGGTTGCCATCTGGACGAAAAATGTCTGGCGAAATTCGTCCCGCGAGGTCGGTGATATTGAAAACCCTCTCGACGAGTTGTTTGCCACCGTGCGGGCCGTTCTGGCTGAGCAAGTAAGGCAACCCGTCCACATCCTGATTGAGAACCCACGCCAACCCGGCACCAGCCGCCCAGTGCGATATGGGTTGCTCATCTAACCCCGGTCCGGGTTGGTAGGGCGGATTCCAGGGGCGCCCGGGACTGGGCAAGGGCAAGCTTCGAATGTAGCTTGCGATCTGCTCGCCCTGGCGAGCGGACAGTCCGTGGAAGGAGGAGCGGGTGATGATGCTTACGTTTGAGAAATTAAAATATTTCAGGTCACGCCCATCCTGCGTATGACAGTCGGCGCAATGTGCCTTGATGCTTGGGCTATTCGGGAGACTGCTCGCCACCAGCGAGGCAGTGTGCCAAAGTTCCCGCCCCGCCTGGATTGAAGCCGCGTCGGGCAATGGCGGTGTCCAGGCTTCCGGCGCATCCTCCACGAAATCTACCGCTGGAAGGATCTTCCGGCCAGAGTCGGTCAGAAAGTTCAAGGCAAGCACGCGATACCCGCTGGCCACACCATCGGTTTTGTTGAATCGAAATCGAACTGTGTTCGTGCCACTGACAACCGTGCTGCTAGGCAATGCAAGTGTCATCGTGAGCGTTGCGAAGCCTCCACCGATTCCGCCGAAGCTCTTGCCGGGTTCTGCGATGTTTACGGTATTGTTGTTGAGGGATATCCAAGGACTCGAATTCACTTGGACACTGGCTTCTTCTGCATACCGCAGCCTATGAACCTGCAGCCAGAGAGATCGCACCGCTTCAGCTTGCGCAACTTGAAGATCGACGGTTCTGGATGCTGTAGTGCCGTTTGCACCCAGAATTTCAATCGGCAAGAGAACTCGGTTTGTGCTGGCATTCGCAATTCGCGTTGAGAGCGTCACGCAAAGCAACAATAGGACACCTAGCGGATGACGCAATCCAGCTGCAAACACGATACGACTCGACCAATGAATCATGACAATCGCGACTTCGCAGATAGAATTGAGACGCACACTTTTGGCGAAGGCTACGCTACATAAGATATGGCAACGCTAGTGCGTTCGATGCGACACTTGCTGGTTCAATTTGCAGGGTACTTTGTGATCGAAGCCTAGCTCCCGGGCGCAGATGCTGACGTCTTGCCACCTGTTCCTTTCACTACGTCATTTTCTTTGCTGTGGCGTTTCGTTTGAAGCGTTCGGAGGTAGTGAACCAGATCCCAAGCATCGTTGGGCTGAATCACATCAGCGAAAGACGGCATGGGCGTTCCATCAAGGCCGGTCATAAAGATCCGATAGAGATCTTCGTTTGTTACTCCACACTTGAACCGTGAATCGCTCGTCGCGTCGGCAAAATTATATGGACGGATGGGTTGATCCTTGCTGTCAGTCAGTGTAGCAGCCGATGGTCCATCTCCACGGCCTTGTTGGCCGTGGCATTTCCAGCATTCCATTTTCTGAAACAGTTCTGCACCGTGCGCGATGCTCTGTGATGTGACAGCTGTCTCCGGTGGAACCTTGATGACCCCGCCTGCTTTTTCGCTTTGCCAGCGCGGCGAGAATGTCTTGATATAAGCAACCAAGTCGATCCGGTTCTCCGGAGGCAGCGAATCCCAGTGAGGCATGTTCGAGTTCGTAAACCCACGCGAAACCGAGTTATATAGATCCTGGTCGGTGGGTAGTGTACCGGTGGGGGTGGATCGGCACTTGAATGTAGCCGCGACAAAGTCCCGGGGCTTCGGGTCAATCCAAGGCGCGTTCTCGCCATTGCCATCGCCCAGCGGACCGTGGCACCCCACACAATAGCGGCGGTACTCCTTCTTCCCCTGCGCTGCATGGCCGATCAGATTTCCAACATGCGATTCCTGCGACCAGACAGGAGCCGTGAGCAGTGCGGCAAGTGCTAGACTAGCCAACCAATGATTCCAGTTAAGCTTCATATTAGGCACCGTAAAAATCTTAATTTTGGTGTACGAGGCATGCACGCCATCCGGCATTCGATCGGCGCGAAGCCCTCAGTAGTCGAAGTCAAATCCGATCATCACGGCGCGGTTAAGCGCGTCCGTCTGTGTGAGTGGCGCAAGGTTCCCCATCTTGGCCTGGGCGTATTCGTTGTGGAACGCGAGTCCCGCACGGCTGAGCATGATCGGGTACCAGCGATAGCCGATCGTGAACGAGTCGACATTCCCGAGATTCGGCAGATTGCTCGGGTTCGCCTGACGTGACATGTGGACCAGTTCGTATCTGCCGGTGAAGATCAGTTGTGGGTTAACTGTATAGTGAGCCTCAACAAAGCCGCCGTTCCAGGTAGGTCCAGCGGCGCCCGTCGGCAGCAGATCTGGCCGATTCGAAGGAACGCCATTTCCCAGAAATGCGTTGTCCTGACCATGCATGTAGAATGTTTCCACGTCAAGGTTCTTGATGAACCACCACCCAAAAGCTCCTACACGCGAGAAGCTCTTGCCTCCCTTTGCTTCAACCGGCGCTCCCCCGCTCGTAAGGAAATAGGTCGGCGACCGACCTACGTAGGCGTACGCGCCTATGCGCTGGACGCCCAATCCCTTCACCGGGAATCCCTGGTTCACGTTGACGTACGCGTCGTAAGTCCGAGCTGTACCGCCCTGTCCTGCGCTGGTTAGCCCGGGAGCCCCGTCGACGCTGCTCAGCAAAGCGATCGAATAGCGGGAATAACTGTTCGAATTATGACCAGACAGCTCGATCCCCAACTGGTTGTCGCCGATGCCCCCGAAGCCGTTGCTGTCTCCTTGGGGTGTAAAGTGGTAGTTGTACCAAATACCACCCACACTCGAGAGCGTGAGAAATCGCTTTTCGGAGAGCAGGTTGTCCAGCTCGAACTTGCCGAACTTGAAATTCAGCCACGGCGAATTCAGCAGGTTGTCAAATCGCACCCACGCGTTCTCAAAGTGAAAAGTGCTTCCCTCGCCCATCGAGGGCAGCACCGAGAACGAGATGTTCTTGTAAAGTGTTCCTGCAGTCCAAATGTCCAGACCAGAAAGGTCAAACCCGTGGGTAGTGATCGATTGCTCGCTGCTCGGCGTGGTTGTACCCGGTGCATCGATTCCAACCTTATTCGTGTTTTCTAGGTGCCACTGCGGAGTCACACGGAACGTAATCGGCCAATAACTCGGATTCTGATAGATCGGCGAATCCTTGTCGTTACCCAATTGATACCCATTGTCTTTGAACGCCAACCCGAAGTTATTCAAGATCGGCCAGCCGATGTGGCAAGCCGAGCACGGAAGGCCGTACTTCCTGGCAAAAGCCGGAATTGCGTACCCTCGTTCCCCGGTTCCAGCAATGAATGAGGCCAGCAAGAGACCTATGAAAAGCAATCTCCACATCGGCTGACGAACTGTCTTGCAGTGATCCTTCAAAAGTGACCTCCTTGGCATCATGCAACTCAGCCGATTAGGCACATGTCAACGAAAGACTCAGGCTTGCCTACCTTCGCCTGCTCGCATTTCAAGCGAGCAAATTTTTCACAGAAATGCTCTGGGGGGGTAATAGAACATTAAGGGAAAACTGTGCAGAAAGAGAAGTGCAAATCTCGGTCCCCGTGTAAATTCTTGCTTACGATAACCGACGTATGCTTAGCGGTGACTGTGACTATGCAGTCTACTTCCAGCTATGTCGCAACGAAAATTAGCATCCTACGCGTGCGGGATAAACATACTTCAGCAACTATCGTTCTCGAGCCCTAGAACCAATGACCGCATCGCGATGGTCGATCCATGTATCGAGACTGATTGCTCCAGCTCCTTTGGCCGAAATATAGAGGAAAGCAAAGCAGTTTGCGACAACGATCTCACCACCGTTAAGAATAGGCCAAAAACGAAGATGTGCGTGAACCATGAAATAGGCGACGGCCATCTCTCCTGACAGCAGGAATGCGACCGGTGAGGCAAACAGACCGAGCGCAACCAAAGAACCACCCACAAATTCGATCATTCCCGCTAAGAACCATATCCCTTGCGGGTGCCCTTCGCCATCGAGCAGTCCAAATAGCTTCTGTCCTCCATGACAAAGGATCATGAATCCCATCATCACCCGCATCAGCACATAAGCTTCTTCCTTCCAACGCCCGAGGATTGTGTTTTCCATTTGTTTCTCCGCTTTTCCAGGCGACATTAGCTACTTTGACCGATGGGCGAGAATGGCACGTTCGTGCCATTCGCATCCTTGTATCTTGTTTGCATCTGCCCGATTCGGTCTCTCTGTGTTAGTGGGGGATTGGATCGGGATTCGGCGGGAGGCCGTTGACATCCTTAGGCGCAGTGAGTTGGCAGCCTGGATTATAGATAGGCCCCCCGCCCTCCTTTCTCAAGGCCGTGGAGAATCTCAGGCCGCGAGAGCCTGCATACAATCCGACAGTTTTCGACGACTGCGCCGCTGGGTTGACGAGCCCGCCATATGGGTCGCTTGCAAACGAAACCGCCAAGAGGCTCAGAGGCGTGTTGGAATGGGTGATGCCTCTGAGCAGGACCGGGAACTTGCTCGGTTCACGCTGATCTGTATCTGTATCTTCTCGGACCCGACATTGCGCCGCCGCGTGCGACTTTTGCTGTTGATAAGGGCTGGAGGAAAGTTTCACCATCAATCGCATGGGGATTCCTCCGTCGCTGCATCGTTGCTTGGCTACGACCAACTTGATCGAAAGTCCACAGTCGGCGTGCGCATGCGAACCCGGCGGGTATCGCACGTATGCTGGCCGGTGTACTTCATGCAGGACCCTATCGAGTTTCGGCTTGCAGTGGTGCAATCCAAAATACTGATAGAAGCCGCGCAGAATCCAGCAGCGTGATGCAAAGAAAAGCCGCCCAGACATCGGGCGGCTTGTTACTCCTGTGACGAATACCCTCGAGCGCAGTTTTTTGAATCCGAAAACGGTTCGTAGCAAACGCAAATGGGGTGAATCGTGCGGCTGTAATCATGATTTCCGGCGCGCCGAGCAGGACTACTGGGCCAACTGCCCCATATGAGTTCCGCAAGCTTTAGTCCGATTCCAATGGTCGGAAGTATTTCTTGAAGAGTTGATGTGCCACCTTCTGCCCGAGTCGTGTGCCTTGCAGGACGGAATGGCGGAAGTGCATGCCTCCATAGATGCGGGCCATCTGCACTTCCTTCAAGAGTTCATCTGTGCTGCCGTAGGAACGCGTCGCGGTCACGGTGCCTCCTCCGAGCGCCGCGGGAACAGCATAGGTGGCCGTCACCTGAAGAGCAGTGTCTGAACTCCCGAAATATCCGGCGATGATACTTGTTACCGCGCCAGTGACACAGCCGTGGGCTGCCGGGTATTCGGGATGATTCGGCGTAGTCGCCAGCGGCAACCATGCCGGATCGCCGATTGTGTCCGGGTTCCCGTCGGTATCGCCTTCTTGAATCGCAGTCACCGGGCGCCAGAAGTTGAAGTGATATTTGGCATTCATGCATCCAATAAAAGCATCACCGTAGCCGGTCCACGTCATCGCGAACAGGCGGGCGCTATCGAGCGTACTCAGTCCGTGAGCGATGGCCAGATCGGTTAGCATTCTGGTGAACGGTTTGCCCGGATTGGGCGTCCAGAACAAACCAATGGTGGTCTGCTCATCGGTCCGCAAACTATTCGTGAGCGAACCCCAGGCTTTGGTTCTGTTGTAATCCTCTGCCCATTCATCACTGGCCAATGGCGTTGGACCTTCATCCGGAAGAAACTGATCGGGCGCAGTCATCGTGAACGGCCTCATATTTGCGATCCAGGGTGTCTGGGGCCCCACGTATGGAAACGGTGGGGTCGGCTGATAGACGCCGGGGCTGGGCGTCTGAAACACGTAAGAACTCACCCCGACGATGCCGTCATCTTGGCGCAACGCGATTAAGGCTGCCGCTGCTTGCTGGCCAACCGCTATCCCTTGACTAATCTCAGCCGGAGCATCAGAGAGAGATGCCAAATAAGTTGAATAGAGTTCATCGAGACCGATGAAAGGTGGCGTCGCAGCCGGGTTCGAGGCCGCTTGCGCGGGGAAATGGTGAACTAGTGTGTCGTGCACAGCGGCGGCAACCGCTGCCGACTCTGAGGCATCCGGGGAGGCCGCCGGCATTATGCCGCCGTAGGCTCTGAATCTCGGATGGATCGCATTGAGAGCATCAAATGCGGCCAGATTCGAATAAGCGAGAAAGAGCCCAGTCATCCCCCCGGTTGACTTGGCTGTAAGTGCGGCGTTCACGGCTATGGAATTCCAGATAGTGACTGCATTTTGCGCCGATGCCAGACTGGTCAAGAGCACGGTGCAGAAAATTCCGGACAACACGCGCGAGGCAAGATCTCTCATTTCCTATTCCTCCTTAGCTTCTTGAATCGGTTCCGGATTGCGCACACCCTCGGTTACACGAGGGCACAATTCTCGGAAAGTGAGCGTCCGTTAGGGGAAGGAGCGAAATCGGCGCACTCTCGTCTTATTTATGAATGCGGGAAAAGCTGGCAAAAACTGTAATCTCTGCCGCATTTCGCTGTGATAATCTTGCACACCGTCAAGAGCGTGGCGGGTATGAATAGGGGTCAAGAGGCAGCTTCCTCGGCAGCGCAACACGAAGTGACACGCCTGCTCCGAGCCTGGAGCGCGGGCGACGAGAGCGCTCTTCAACAACTCATGCCACTCGTTTATAAGGAACTCCATCGCCTGGCTCATCGCTATATGGCTGGGGAGCAACCCGGGCAGACACTCCAGACGACCGCCTTGGTTCATGAGGTGTATCTTCGGCTCGTCGATGTAAAGTCAGTGGACTGGCAGGATCGCGCCCATTTTTATGGTCTATGCGCGCGCATGATGCGGCGTATTCTCGTAGATTTCGCGAGATCGCGCAGCTACCAGAAACGCGGTGGCGGAGCGGCTCACGTGCAGCTGGAGGAAGCCCTCACCGTCTCGGCAGATCACGGATCCGAGCTTCTGGAGGTCGATGACGCATTGCAACGGCTTTCAGCGGTTGACTCTCGCAAAAGCCAGGTAGTGGAAATGCGTTTTTTTGGCGGTCTGACAGTGGAAGAAACCGCCGTGGCGTTGAAAGTTTCTCCCGAAACCGTCATGCGCGACTGGCGTCTAGCGAAAGCCTGGCTGACCCGCGAACTGGAGCGAGACGGACCGCATGAAATCTGACCGCTGGCAACGGATTGAAAAGCTTTATCACTTCGCCGCGGACCTACCCGAAGCCCAGCGTAGCCGTTATCTCGAAGAAGCGTGTAAAGGAGACAAGATTCTGCTTGAAGAAGTCGAATCGCTTCTTCGACACAGCGACACTCCCAATAATGTTCTCGATAAACCTGCGATGGCCGTTCTGGCCAGGGAAATAGCTGTCAAACAGTTTACGGTCGATATTCCTCGGCTCGAGGGCAAGACGATTTCCCATTACCGCATCCTGCAAGCGATTGGACGTGGCGGCATGGGAGTGGTTTACAAGGCCGAAGACCTCAAACTTCGCCGCTCGGTTGCACTGAAGTTTCTTCCGGACTCGCTGGCGCAAGATCAGCAGGCTCTGCAACGGTTTGAGCGGGAAGCGCAGGCGGCGTCAGCACTCAATCATCCAAACATATGCACGGTTTATGAGATCGATGAAGCGGATGGAGTTCACTTCATTGCGATCGAATTTCTCGAAGGCGAAACCCTCAAGGACCGTATGGCCCGTGCACCGCTGGAGATCAGAGAGCTGGTGCGTATTACCATCGAGATTTGCGATGCCCTCGAGGCGGCACATGCCGCGGGAATCATCCATCGCGACATAAAGCCTGCAAACATTTTCGTGACACGCCGAGGATCGGCCAAAGTTCTCGATTTTGGAGTTGCCAAGCGCATCCGGCCGGAGCTGGTGCAACCGACGCTCGATACTCCTGATGCGCTAACGGTAACTTCCGATCCGAGTTTGACAGCGCCCGGCGGCGCAGTGGGCACGATCGCGTATATGTCTCCGGAGCAGGCCGGCGAGCGCCAGGTGGACACCCGCTCCGACATCTTTTCGCTTGGAGCGGTCCTTTATGAAGCGGTTACCGGCCGGTTGCCTTTCTCTGGAAAACACATCGCCGATCTCATGCACGCGATTCAGCACGAACAACCGGCTCCGATCGACCACAGCAAAGCGAAAATTCCCGCCGAGTTGATCCGGATTATCAGCAAGGCCACGGAGAAGTCTTGCTCGGCGCGTTACCAGCGAGCTTCGGAAATGAAGGCCGATCTCGAAATTCTAAGGGATCGGTGGGAACGAAAAGCAAGAACCCGTGGAGTGTGGCTTCTACCCTTAACGGCAGTGGTCTTGTTCGGGATGGTCGTTGCTGCATTCCTAAGAACGAGCGTTCACGACTGGATTTATGGAAGGAATGCGAGTGCGGCCATTAAATCGATAGCGGTCTTACCGCTCGACAATCTCACCGGCGATCCATCTCAACAATACTTTGTGAACGGGATGACAGCTGCACTTACCACCAACTTGACCAAGGTGGGCTCATTGCGAGTTCTTTCGCGAGAAACCGCCGAGCAGATCAAGAGCCTGCACAAGCCTTTACATGAAGTAGCCCGGGAGCTGGGTCTCGATACGGTTTTGGAAGGTTCAGTCATTCGCGCCGGCAATCGCGTTCGAATCAGTGCGCAACTGGTGGACGTCGCCAAAGACCAAAATGTGTGGGCGCAAGACTACGACCGCGATCTGCAAGATGTCCTTCGGTTGCAAAGTGAGGTGGCTTGGGATGTCGTGAATCAGGTTCAGGTGCGCTTGACGCCGCAAGAGCGCGAGCGGCTCACAAGATATGGACACTGCCTTCCGAATGCCCACGAATTGTATCTGCAAGGAATGTACTACTGGGACAAAGCTACTCCAGAAGCATACGACAAGAGCCTCGATTATTTTGAGCAAGCCGTCCGCGCTGATCCTTCGTGTGCGGATGCGTACACCGGCGTAGGAGCCTATTACGCAATCGAAGGCGACGAAGGATTAGTGAGGCCGAGCGAGAGTTGGCCGAAATCGCGGGCTGCATATGAAAAAGCAAGGGAGCTCAATCCTGATCTTGGGGACGCATACGGAGGACTGGGTTCGATTGACTATCTCTACGATTGGAACTGGTCCCGCGCCGAGAAAAATCTTAAGCGCGCGCTGGAACTCAATCCCGGCGATCCCGGCACTCACCGTTCCTACTCAGGATTCCTGCGCACGATGGGCCGAATCGACGAGGCCATTAATGAGTCCAAACAAGCGCGGCTACAAAGCCCGTTGTCTGTAAGCCTAATCTCTGCCCTCGGGTGGACTTACTACTATGCTCATCGCTGGGATGATGCCATCGCACAGTTCCGCCAGGCTTTGGAACGGGATATGCAGTACCTGTCCGCCCACGAGGGACTGGTCAAGTGTTATCAGCAAAAGGGCTTGCAGAAGGAATCTATCCAGGAACTTGAGACGGAATTACGCCTGGCCGGTGACCAGGAACTAGCGCAAGCAGTGCGTCATGCTTATGACACAAAGGGCTATTCAGCAGGTCTGCGAATACTCTATTTGACCCGCCTTGAAGGGTTTCGCTTGGCTTCGCGGGAAACCTATGTGTCGCCGTTGATCATGGCAACCCTTTATTCATTGCTGGAAGACAAAGACGAGGCATTCAAGTCGCTCGAGAAGGCGTATCAGGAGCGCTCTAGCAAATTGACAGACTTAAATATCGACCCGGACTTTGATGGATTACGATCTGACGTCCGCTTCGCCACGCTGCTAAAGAAGATCGGGCTTCCTGAATCGCCTCAATGAGCACACTGCATCTGTGGAGGCTGATTTAGCTGTGCCTGCCACGTTTGAGAATTGGACACAAGCCGATCCGGCAATCGAGGGCGCGCCCACGGAGTATGAAAGGACCAGCTGATACCCACCGAGGCGCCGGTTTTCAGCGCGTGTCCGTTCGTTCCCCACGGCATCGTAAGTAGCGATCCAAAAATGTTGATTGTTGGGGTCAGGCCGTAGCTTAGACCACCACCCACGTCGAAGAAGTCCACTTTCGAGATTCGGTCATGCTGTTGCCAAAGCGGATTGGTGGGCGTGCGCACAGGATAGTCATTAGGAATATTGAGACCTGTGGTCATGAATTGGGACAGAGAGAGAACACGCACGGCTAACTGACGCGTTACAAAATACCCGAACTCCGCATTAAAGCGGTGACGATTTGGGCGAATGTTCATGAATTCTTCGGCAATGGAATAGGAGTATGCCACCTGGAAATAAGCGTTGCGAAAATGATTCTGAAGCCGTTGCCCGGCTGTAAATCCCATTCGAAATTCCCACGCGTCGCTGCCGATAGCCGAATGGGCAAAATGCTGGTAATGGGTCATAGGCAACGTACTCAGGACGAAAGGAGTCAGCATCAAATGCCTGGAAATCAAGTTGTAGCGCACACCGATTCCAAAGTCCTGCAAACCACCATGAAAATTGCCATCGTCGATGGGCAACAAATGCGGCGTCCTGCCGTTGTAAATGCCCATTCCCAGCGGAACGGCCGCGGTGACGGCCAACCTGTCGGTTATACCGACATCGACGCTGTTCACGAGTCCCAGAAGGCTGACATGACCTGCATCTACGCGGGAGCCATCTCCCAATGTATGTTTGGCCGTGTAAAGATCCTGAAAGACCGTTGCATATTCGCCTTCTCCACGTGGAGGAGTCCAGGCCTGCCCGACGCATCGTGACGGGTATAGAGTGCAGGACACAAGCACGATGAAGACGACGACTGGCTTTGCAACGGAAAACAACGGGCGCACCCACCACCTCGCAGTCAGGAACTCTTTGCTTGATTCTTCTTCACTCGAGCAGCCGCTTCTGCTCGAAGATCGCGCAGACCCACAGCCCGATCGATGGCAGAGAGATAGTCGCTGGTCTTGGCGACGCTCTTCATCGCCACCCCATACTCTTTCTCAGCGTTTCGAACTGCATTCCGCTCGACGGTTTCGACCATCGGAACAAAAACAGTAGGGAAGGAAGAGGGACCCAGTTGCGCCTGAAAGATCGATGCATCTGTCAAGCTTAGGACGACAATATCGAAGCGCTCTGTCTTGAGGGTCTGAACCAACTGTCCAGGCGTCTGTATGACACGGAGCCGATGCTTGCCCTTTGAGATCGCATTCGTCCACTGCGGAGTGTTCAATACCGATTCGAGCGTCGACCCGGCCGGCGCATACGCTAACACAACGGCTGGCCGCGAATTGAAGCGCATCGGCCGTCCCAGAATGAGTAGCTTGTCGCCACAGGCGCCTGCGTTATGTGAGAGGATGAGGAGACCTGCAACGAGAAAAAGGGCGCCCAGAAGATTTCGCATGGCTTCCCCCAAGCCCACGTGCCCTTTGGATTTGTTTCTTAGAGGCCCTGTCGAACATCCAGCCGTCTGGCACGGGTAGCAAGAAAGATGGGGCTCACAGTACACCGGCCTTCTCCTATCGTCAATCTAGAAAACGCCATAGTGGGGCGCGGGAGTGCAAAGCCCCATCATCCTTTAAAGCGAGAACTTGAGGCAAGAACTGCAAACCAGCAGAAATAATTCACCCGCCGAGTTCGGCAATATTGTCGTCGATTGTTGACCTGGTTCGGAGGTCGAAGGCCCAAGTCACGCTTTTCGACTAACCCCGCAGGCGCTCAAAGTACCTATCCGCCGCGTCCTTTCTACTTTTATAGACCATGCGATTGCACCAGGTCGGCCCACCCTCGGGCCAAGCCCTCAATGGCTCCCATGATTTGGCATTCAAAACCTTCGGCTGTGTGCAGCTTGCGACGCTAGTTCTCAGCGGCACCGCTGTTTGCGACAAGGAATGAGGGCTTATGGGACCCACACGTATCCCCAAATCGAGAAATAAGCCCAGCCGGCTAGCACGATTGAAAAGAGGCCCGAATAAGCGGCAATCGCGAATGCTTTTCTAAAGTGCAATTT
>DATMQI010000100.1:0-11917 GCA_035567135.1 Terriglobales bacterium | reverse complement strand
GTTGTGGATCGGGGACGCAGCCGAGATCCGGACGAAGCGAGTGCGCAAGCAGAAGACGGATCGCCAAGATGCGCAGCTGATTCTGCAATGGTTGCTGGAAGATCGCTTTCCGCAGATCTGGGTGCCGAGCTGGGAGAATCGGGATCTGCGGCAACTGCTGTGGCACCGGCACCGGATGGTGCAGGCACGCGCGCGGATCATGAATCAGCTGCAATCGGTGGCGCTGAACGAAGGACTGCGCTGCAAGAAGCGACTGTGGCGAGACGCGGGACGAAAGCAACTGGAGTCGTTCGCGTTAGCGCGGTGGACAAGTCGACGCCGGCGCGATCTGCTGGAGTTGCTGGATCGACTCACTCCGACGATTGCCGAGTTGACGCAAGCGATCGAGCAGGAAGCGGAAAAATGTCCCGCAGCGCAGCGCCTGCAGACGCATCCTGGAGTGGGTGCATTGACCGCACTGGCGTTCGTCTTGATCATCGGCAGGGCGGAGCGGTTTCAGTGTGGCAAGCAGATCGCCAGCTATCTGGGACTGGTGCCGTTGGAAGATTCCAGCGGGAATCGGCGACGGCTGGGACACATCACCAAACAAGGCAACTCGCTGATGCGCTTCTTGCTGGTGGAAGCGGCGCAAGTCACGGTGCGCAGCGACCCGGAATGGCGCAGCAAATATTTCCACCTGGCGATGCGGCGAGGACGCAAGATCGCCAAGGTCGCCATGGCCCGCAGACTAGCGGTTCGTCTGTATTGGATGTGGCGCAAGGGATGGAATTACGAGCAGTGGAAAAAGTTCGGTTCGCACGCGGGACAACCCGGAAATCGCCATGGTGTGCAGTCGATCACCGAGTAATTGATTGGATATCCCGCTCCCCTTCACCGGGGAGTTCGAAGTAGTAATCATGATCGAAGGTGTGACCGAAGAGATGCATGGGTCGGACTGAGTCCTGACCTGGAAAACGATTACGAGCGAGAACTGACAGAAGCGCAGTACGTCGAGCCTTGGGGCAAGGACGACACGATGGCAGCGCTACTGGACCAATAGGCCTGTTCAATAAACCTCCCGTATCAGGACGGTTCACTGATTTGCCGGCGATGACACCCAAACGCAAACTGAAACATCCAATGAGTAGCGGATTTCATACCTCCTGCGGTCGTCTGCGGTCGCAAGAGCCGTTGGCATCCAGCCAGCCTATCAGAGTGCGAACGCTCGCCCGAGCCAGTGCGATCGAGCAGTCCGCAGCTCCGTAATAAAGATTGATGGTGTCACCGTCGGCGTCCATCGTATATCCACACGGGAACACAACATCATCGACGTCGCCGTGACGCTCGTACTCGGCCTCCGGCCCAAAGATCCACGAATCCCCTCGCAGTAAGCATTTTGCTGGATTCTCAAGCTCAAAGAGAGCCAAGCCCAATCGATACAGGCAACCCGATGGCGTATGCCGCACTCCGTGGTAGAAGACGAGCCAGCCTCTTGATGTCTCGATGGGCGGCGGCGACAAGCCAATCTTGTTTGCGTCCCACCAGGCGCCACGACGTGCCTCCAACATGAGCCGATGCCTGCCCCAATAACGCAGGTCAGGAGAGTAGGAAACCCACATGTGCGAGCCCAGTGGCGTCATCGGCCGATGAATAAGCGCCCAGCATCCATCGATTCTGCGAGGCAGAAGAGCCGAGTCTTTGTCGTCCGCGGGCATAATGACCCCATATCGCTCGAAGCTGCGAAAATCCTTGGTCAGGGCCAGAGACACCCCGGGCCCACCCCGCGAATAAGATGTGTAAGTGACTACGTATTGCTGTAATTCGGGTACGAAAGTGATGCGAGGATCCTCGATGCCCCAGATTTCCTCCGGATACTCGTTCGGGCTCGGCATCAGGGTAGGCTCGCTGTCAATTTGCCAATTGTCCACTCCGTTGCGTGAGCGGGCGGAGCAAAGATGGGACAAGCCCCGTCGATCTTCGACGCGGCAAAGCAGCAGAGTCGATCCATCCGCCAGCAGGGTCGCCCCCGCATTGAACACACTATTAATGGAGTATGGCCAATCCTTGGCTGTCAAGATTGGGTTGGCATGATGCCGAAGAAGCAGAGGCTCGTGGCGAATTGTTGTGGCAACACTCATAAGTTCACTCAGTGCTCTGATCAAAATCTAGTTAGTGGTAGCAATCAATAACTCACCGCTTGTTCCCGAACTATCAGGTTCTGGCAGCGAGCCCATTTCGAGCAGCGCCATTAGAAAAGAGAGCGTGGATTCTGCTCCCTGGTTCTCATTGGCGCGGTCGGGATGCAGGCCGTCTCGGCAACCGCCGGTGACGGAATCATAAAGAGGAAGTTGCAGATCGTTATCGCCAAGAAACCAGTTGAATGCTGACCAAGCTTCCGCGCGCCAACGACTATCCCCGGTTACACGGTAGGCTTGCAAACAGGCAGATACCGCGCCGGCGGCTTCAAGCGGCTGTTGATCGAAGCGCGCCTTTTCGTCACCCTGGCGATAGAAGCCCTGCGATCCGATCGGTACAAAGTGGCCATTGGTTTCGCAATGCTGAGTTTTTAACAGCCAATCCAGTGCTTCGAGAGCGGCGGAAACCATGCGATCATCCGAGCAAGCCGAGCCCACCAGCAGCATGGCTTGGGGCAATCTCGCGTTCCCGTAGGCCAGAATGTTCTCGAACCACTTCCAATCCGTGCTTCGGATCGACTCATACATTTCAAGCAATCGCCGACTGAGTGCCGACCTTACTTGTTGAGCGTCCCGGTCTCCCGGATACGAGTCCAGGTATTCTTCAATTCCGAGCAAGGTGTAGGCCCAGGCGCGAGGACTGCTGAATTCCATAGCTGCGGGAAGAGAGTATTCAAACAATCGCCCAGCAGCGCACCTCAATCCTTGATCCCTGGACCGACCTAGAACCGTTCCAAGTCCCCACAATGCGCGCCCATGACAATCTTCGGATCCTTCAGCTTCGCTCCACTGGCGATCATAGCCAAGAAAATTTCTGAATCTGCCCTTAGCTGGATTAAACGCATGTTCCAAGAACGCCAAATACCGGAAGGACGAAACTGGGTTGACCAAGTCTGGAATGCCGAAGTCGGTTTTCCCAAGCAGTTCCTTACCCCGTTGCTCCATTAGGACGGTGAAAATGAGTGCGCGGGCATTGTCGTCGGTGGTGTAGCCCTCACCGTACTTGGGGATTGTGAAGATCGAGTGCTGCAACATTCCTGTTTCGTCGGTCAACCTGTTGAAGTGATTCAGTTTCAATTCAGGCAGCTGATTCAGTGATTTTTGCGTGACACGGGCGGAGAATTGCACATGTGGAAGCTCCATGCGGTCGCTGCGAACCCGCGCAAAACTCTCCATGTAACCATGCGCTACTCTTTTCCAGACCATTTCGCGTGCAAACAAATAAGCACGTTTGCGCATCGCGTGTCGTATCGCTGGAGTGTCTAAAAGCTCGACCGTCTTTCTTGCGATAGCGTCAGGATCCTGGAAAGGAACCAGCGCGCCGCGGCGGTCGTCCAGCAACTCGATCGCATGCCAGTACGGCGTCGAAATGATCGCCTTGCCCGCACCGAGCGCATAAGCAAGTGTCCCCGAAACCACCTGCGCTTCATGGCGATAGGGTGTGATGTAAATATCTGCGGCACCAATGAACTCAACCATCTCCTCCGGGCTGACGAAGCGGTTGTGGAAGATGACGTTCGTCTCTACTCCAACGTCCTTCGCCAGAGCCTGCAAGTACGCTCGATACTGGTCGCCCTCGCGACGGAGGACGTGAGGGTGAGTCGCGCCCGCGACCATGTATACAACATTCTTGTGCTTGGACAAAATATGAGGCAAAGCTTGAATGACGTTTTCGATCCCCTTATTCGGCGAGAGTAGGCCGAATGTGAGCAGTACCGCTTTTCCTTCCACACCGAAACGGTCTTTGTAGAAGTTAGGATCCAGGAATGGCAGGTCCGGAACTCCGTGAGGAACCATATCGATCTTACTGCCGGGGACTTTGAAAATTTCTTGCAAGAACTGGGACGAGAGCTGGCTCATGACGATGAGGCGATCCGAAAGCTCCACGATCTCTTCCATCACCAGGAGTTGGTCGGGATTCGGCTCGCGGAGGACGGTGTGCAGCGTGGTCACCAGGGGCATCTTCAAGCCGCGCAACAACTGCAAAACATGGTTCCCCGCGGGTCCGCCAAAAATTCCATACTCATGCTGCAGGCAAACCATGTCGATATTGTTGAAGTTTAAGAACTCAGCGGCTTGCTGATAAGATCTCAAGTCGTCCTGGGCGAGCGACCATCTCACCCGTGAAGGGTAGTCATATCCCGGTTCCGTGTCGTTTACAGGTAGCGCCAACAATCCCGCGGTTCCGTACTCGTCGGATATCGCCGCGCAGAGGTCCGTGGTAAACGTCGCAATTCCACACTGTCGCGGGAGATAATTCCCGATCACCGCGATCCGACTGGGTAACGATGGCTTCCATTGTGACCGCGCTCGAGCCGCTGCAACTCTCACCCGTGCCAGGGGGCGCACGCCGACAACTTCTAATATTCCTTGGGGAAGCATTAGGTTTGGTAGCAACATTAGTCCTTGGGTCTGCCGACAGCGGTCAGCCTCCGATAAACCCGATGCAATCATCGGAATTGCCGGACGTCAAGTTGGCTGGTCATTTACGTCAGGTTACTCGGCTCGGCGTTTTCTCCAGCGTGTGTTCTTCAGTATTGAACGAATGTGGACCGCCGGACTGGTCAAAATTGACCAGTCCGTCCTTCGGTGCTGATGTGTCTGGGTCGAAGCCTGGCACCCTGTTACCAGGCCCGAAAATCACGAATTAGTCGTCGCTCTCACTCATTCTCATGTCCGTGTGGTCAACCGAGCACGTCTACAGTTACATTTTCATTTCTGCTTTTTCCCGAGCAAGCCGCTGATCGCATTCACCGGGTTTGCCTTGGTTACGTCCTTCACGCCCGCCACATCTCCCAATGCGCCTTGCGCGATGCCACCCGCCGCTCCTTTCATGTCAGGGATAAAGTGCGGGTTCGACGTCGTTCCCTCGATGGCGAAGGGGATGCCACCCTTGCCGCTGCCCAACGAGGCCACCTGCGTAAGCCCGCCCGCGACGCCGCCTTTGAGGTCGGCCAGCATCCTGAAGTTCAGTACTCCCGCCGGGCTCACCGTCCCCGCTCCGGTGATGACACCGACCGATGTAACTGTAAGGTTAATGTTGTCTGCTTTGGTCCCGTCGGGTGCGACACGCGCGTTGAGGCTCGCATTCTGGATCGAGGTGTCCGGATTAGAAGCGGCCTTCCCTGCAAAGGCCGACAGCGCTCCTAGTTTTGATCCTAGGTCGAACCCGGCCAGCTTAGAGTTGGTTAGCCGCACCGGCCCCGTGATCACCAGCTTGTCCACAGGCCCCACGATGCCCAGTTCCGCCGATAACGTTCCACCCTTCAGTTGCGACCCTGAGGGGAGCACTATGCCCAGTGATGGCAGCATCGGTTCCAGATCATCTCCCGGCATGTCGCGGGCATCCAGCTTCATGTTCAACACCTGGGTATCGCCCTGCGTCTGGAACGTTCCCGTCAGGTGCGCCACGGCCTTGCCGATCGAGATGTCGCCTTCTGTCAGCGTGCCCGATTGCTTATCGAGATCGACATCCACTGTGTGCTTTACGACCACCGTTGTCGGAGCGGGCGTGCCCTTCGGCGAAAACTTCAGTTTCGTGCCCGTAAGTGTCCCGACAGCTTTCGCGTGGCCGCCATTCGAGTTGAGTGTCCCGTCAAGATTCGCCAGCCCTGCAATGCCGCTGGCGGGATCGATAAATCCTGAGGCTCCAATATTCATGTTGTTCACCTTCACCGCAGTCTCAAACGGAGTCTTGGCGGCGTTTTCGGCATTGATCGGGCCAGCTTTCCCCGAGATTTTCGCGTCCCCTCCTCCTGGCAACTGAGCCGTGAGTTTGAATGGGAACTGTGCGGTGAAGGAAAAATCATCTACCTCAATGTTCACCTTGTCATAGACCTGAGGCTTGGCTGAAGAATTCGCTTTTCCCACAATCAACTTTGCATTGTTCACATTCAGCTTTGCCGCCGAGAAATTGGTCGGGGAGGTCCCTCCGGACTTAGGCTCTGCCGGCGCCGTCTTGGCGGCCACCGCGCCCATGCTAGAGAAATTCCATTTCCCGTTGGCTGCTTTCAGCAGCGTGATCTCGGGCTGCTCCAGTTTGAGTTCGGTTACATTCAGTAGTTTCGAGAAGATGAGTGGCATCAGCTGCACGCCAACCTTCAGCGATTTCGCTGTAATGAAAGGCGGCTTGCCGAAGGCGGGGTCGTCCGCTACGGCTATGTTGTCGGCCACGACGCTGCTGGAAAGAATTGATAGGCTCAGATTGCCTACGGTCACTTGTCGGCCCAGCACGCTCGTCAGTTCTGACTCGATCTTTGGACGGAAACTGTTCACATTGATCAGCAAGGGTAGCGCGATCAGAATCACGAAGAGAATCCCAAGTGCGATCGCGCCGATTTTGAGTTTGCGTTTCATGTCTTTAGTCCTCCTGCCTTTCCTGCAGTTGGAAACGGATGGTCTGAAAGAGAAGCCCTGCTCCGAGGAAGATCGGTTTAGCAAACCTGGGTGGGTTTATTGACCGGTCCAGCTTTTCACTTGTAGGAACGAGATTCCCGCAAAGTGCGACACCGTTCCCATATTGGGATAGTATGAACTCGCACCTAATGGCAAGACTGCTCAAAATTGCTCATTCCTGCGAATAATCTGAAGAAACAGAGCGCTGATTGACCAAGGCGCTGTAGCCAGCAACCGCCGAATTCTCGCTCAGTGCTTCGATACTGCGTCGTTAGCGAGCGTTGGTGAGTTGAGGCAACTTGGCGAGCTCACCCTTGATTACTTTTCCGGTCAGAGTGAGGGGCATGGAAGGAACCAGCAGAATTTGTGAGGGGCGTTTGTAGGGTGCGAGATGTTGTGCGGCGTGTTGCGCAAGTTCGGTCTCCCCGAAGGTGGCGACGACGGCAATAGTTGCACGAAGGCGACAACTTCCTCATCGCCCTCGGCTCCCGCGACCGGTCGTCCAATGACTGCGGAACGCACGATGGCGGGATGTGAGTTCAGCATCGCCTCGACTTCCGCGGGGTAGACATTTTCTCCGAAACGAACGATCAATTCCTCAGTGCGGCCAACAACAAAGAGATATCCGTTTTCCAGCCGGGCCAGGTCGCGAGTGTTGAACCATCCGTCGGCTTGATGCTGCAGCCGTCTCCTCCGGATTGGCGACGCCAGCACCAAAATGCGGGGCTCGTAGCGTAAGCTGCGAGCCGCGTGGTGGAACGCGCCGGTTTTGCTCCTAGGGTCGCTGTTCTTCAGGACGAGCCTCTTCCTCTTGTGGATGGGATTCAGTCTGCGATCGGGCAGCAGCCTGTGGACGAGTTTCGGTTTGAGGATGCGGCGGATTTTCGGGCCGAGCTGCTGCTTCTGGCCGAGGCGTGTTCTCGGGACGTGGTGGTGTTTCACGAGTCGCGGTTTGCGGATGCAGTGCATTCTCTGGACGCGAAGTGGGGTTTGAGCGAGGCGACACTTCTGGATGTGGAGCGTTTTCTGGGCGAGGCATGCTCTCATTCCGAGAAGCGTTCTCCGCCGTCCGGGGCGGGTTCTCTGGACGCGGCGCATTCGCCTTCTCCGCAGCGCTTGGTGGACGAGGCACTTCATTGCGCGGCGCCGGAGTGCTACTCGCCGCAGTGCCGGGTCGAGGAGCGCTGTTCTCTGGACGCGCAGCTGGCGTATTCGGGGTTGGCGGAACTGCGGCACGATTGGCTGCAGGACTATAAGGTGCTCCTGCTTGTTTGGCCGGTACACCGGAACTAAATGCTCCTGGCTTAGGAGTAGCTGCGATTGCCGGCTTGCCCTGGTTCACGGAAGCCCGTTGCTGAGGGTTCACTCGAGCAGCCTGTACATGTTGAGTTTGAGCGGCGACCGGCGGGGCGTGCTGCTCATGCGCTGCAGCCTGATCTTGAGCCGTCGGACGCGCCGTGATTCCGCCGTTGCCCCCGTTGTAGCTGACTCGGTTCACCGTCGTATTATTGATCACCGTGGTGTTATAGGTGTTGTGAATGTTAGTGACATTTACGTTGTTGACCGAACGATTGTATTGGAACTGTCCATGGTCCCAGCGGCCACCCTGGTAGCCCTCGCCGGTGTACCCGTAGCCATAATCAATTCCGCCATAGAAACCTACGTGCGGACCCCAGTAGCCTTCATTGAAAGCGTATCCGCCGTTGCCCCAGCCCCAATAGCCTGGGGTCCAGAGGAAGCCGGGTTGCGGAGCCATCACCCAGGTGCCTGGCACCCAGTAATAATCGCCCTCGTCGTACGCCCAATAGCCGGGTGTCCAGATATAACCCTCTGCGGGCAGGGGCGGCTGCTCATACACAGGCAGCGCCGGCGGCTCAACCGAAATGGATAGTTCAACTTGCGCGAACGATGCCGCGGAGATGGCCAGTATTACAAGCGCGAACAACAGCGAACGAATAGAGGGAATGATACGCATTGTGATTCCTCTTGCCGCTTCATCCTTGGCTTGCCCGGTGGTGCTCTACTGATGCGGGTTGCGTGAATAGAGAGGCACGATTTCCGGACGAAACGTACGGCACACTTCGTCTCGCTCGCAAATGGTTCTGTCATGACTTTCTCATTTCGGGAGTCTTAGAGTCTGGTCAAAAATGCTCAGTTCGAGGATGGAAGCTGGTTCACCAGTCAGCACATTTCCTGATGCAGGTGGTGTCGATGAATCAAAGTCTGACGGATCCTTTTTGGTTTGTGCGATAATCCGTCCACCGTTCCCTTCCCGCCAATCTGGAGTCTGCCGATTTTATCGGTTTTTCCAAAGCCGCTTTCGGGCACAGCCAGGACAAACGCATGCAAACCGCCACTGGGTGAACAGTGACAGTGTAAACACCCGCTTTTTACCGGAACTGTACAATTTTGAACAGCGGCACTTTTTTGGGGCAATGTACCATTCGTCATGTTTGAATTGGGCAGTCATGGGTTAGTGTCGATTGACAGTGTCGGCGTTCCGATCCTCACGACTACCACAACTTCTGTACGTCGTCCTGCCACTAAACACAAAGCGGAGCACCTGTTGTCACTAATTCGGGTTCTCGTAGTTGATGACTTGGAACGTTGGCGACGCCAAGTCCGTCAACTGCTCAAGGTGAGACCAGAATTACAAGTCATCGGCGAAGCGTCGGATGGATCAGAGGCTGTTCAGAAGGCCGACGAATTGAAACCGGACTTAATTGTGCTGGACATCGGTCTCCCAAAGTTGAATGGAATTGAAGTCGCCCGCCGCATAGGACAACTCTTTCCCGGCTCCAAAATACTCTTCCTCAGTCAGAACAATGATCCCGACATCGTGCAGGAAGCTTTGGGTACGGGCGCTTTGGGCTACGTTCTTAAAATGAACGCCCTAGGGGAATTACTGCCTGCTGTCGAAGCGGTTCTACGGGGTAAGGAATTTGTCAGTAGCGGCTTAAAGAGCAAAAACTGAATTCTAAGTCATCATGCCGCGGCGTCCCCACTGCAAGTCGGGGCAATTCACCTTCCGGCACGGCGAATTCCGCGATGCCACTGTCCACGCAGACAATAAGGTCGGGAAATACCCACACGACTGGCTCGTCAATTTTTTCCAGTCCCGGAAAATGGATCGCGATCTCCGCCGTGACCTTGCGCATTGACTGATCCGCACGACTTGCAGTGCGGCTCCTAGGGAACTGTCAAAACCAACAGTGCGGGTAGTAATAGCATAAAATTGCATCGGAGTTAACACCGTAACGGTAGTTGTTATACAGTTTTCTCCCCAGCCGCGCGGCGTAGGTCCCCGAGGAGTCGGACAGCGGCGTACTACCGATGAATCATTCGAAGAAAGACGAAACATCGTTGGCGGAGAGTGAGGAGGGAACCTCTCTGTCAGTCGGCTCACAATGAGTACGTCTCCTCTAAAGTGATCAATTCAGCCATTGGTTGTGCGATATGCCAGAGCGCCTTTGCTGCCCGGATGGGAGGCGCACCGCGCGAGGCGGTCGCAGTATCATCCGCACGGGCGTCCGTCAAACGATATCATCGCGCCGGCCTCATTTTTTCCACACTAGGTTTGATCCTGATTCTCTTCATGTGCTATAAGCTGAAGATTCATTTTTCGAAGGTCGACCCGTTCTAGCACATCGACGACTGAGCTCGTATTCCGATAGGACGGTTACGCTTCAGGCCGATGGAGTCACGACGGTACTCATTTGGAAAAGCGACCGCTTGCGGTCACTGGTCATTCAACTATCGCAGAAGGCTCAACTCCATGACTCTCGTCGAAGCCTGGAGCCGTCTTAGGTAAGGAAGTGATACTTCGACATGCCAACAGGAATCAGTTGCTAAGAAACGGATCTTGGCTGATACGCGGGGCCTTTGTCCGAGGCGTTTTCTCACTCGGACCGGCTCTTACCAAAGCGTTGGTAAATCCGCATTCGGGTGCACTGCGGCACACTCAATTCTGAGCGAGAGTGAGCGCTTTTTTCCTGGCGTAGAGAGCAAGGAGTGACCTATGAATTTGCCACCCGCGACTGCAATCACTGTAATCGATGAGGCCTAACGACCTAAATCGATTCATAAAGAAGCTAACTCGCGACCGCGTAGTACCCACCATTTGCGCCAGAGTCGTCTGATCTAATTTGGGGACTATAGAGCCAGGTGTGCTTTTCTTGGCGAGCAATAGGAGAATCCGGACAAGTCTTTTCTCACTGAAGTTGCAACGTTGGTCAATCAAGTCCTCTTGGTATCGAATGTTCCGTCGCAATAAATATGCAACGAACAGTTCTAACAACCTCTGTTCCCGATGAAGTGAAAGCGCCATAACCCTCTGGTCAATCCTCAGAAGGTCACAATCTGTCATTGCAATTGCAGATGCTATGCGGAGAGGCTGCCCTGCAATGCCATCTTCACCGACAAAATCCTCGCCGCTTAGTATGCCCAGTGTTGCCTCCCTCCCAGCTCTTGATTTGGCGGTGAGTTTTACCTTGCCCTTTTGGATTACAAAGACTGCATCCGTCGCATCGCCCTGAGCGAAAACAATCTGTTTCTCCTGATAGGAAACAATTTGCCTGCCATCCCCAATGCTGGAAAGAAACAGTTTGGGGTCGAAATCGCGGTTTGTCTCCTCATTCATATAAATGTCCATTCTGCTACGAGAGATACTTCACATTAATGAATTGTGCCGAACGGTGCTGTTAAGCGCTGTTCAATTCTGCTCAAAATTGCAGAAAAGCTGCCGTTTGAAGTCCTATGAACAGCGTTCGAATGACTACGTTTTCCGCGCGGGAGTGACTCGCCTCTGGTTCAAGAGAATCAAGGAACATCCAGAAAACTCCTTGCACAAATGGCTGCCACGTCGCGTCAGATACGGTGAGCAATTGTGCTCAGACACTCTCGTGTAGAGCTTGATAAGTTGTTTCTAATAGTGGGGAGGTTCTATGAGTAGCTTTAGCATTTTAGTGGCTGACGATCATCCGATATTTCGTTTCGGTTTGTGCTCGCTGCTTCGGACTCACCAAGGTTGGGAAGTGTGCGGAGAGTCTGGCGACGGACGGGACACAGTCGAGAAATGCAGGCGCTTGAAGCCAGATCTGCTTATTCTGGACATCTGCATGCCAAAGCTGAATGGGTTGGATGCCGCCCGGCAGATTCTGAAACACAATCCTGACCAGGCAATCCTGATTCTTACCGCCGTGGACTCAGAGCAAGTGGTCCGGGACTGTTTGGAAGCCGGGATACGCGGATGGGTCTTCAAGTCCGACGGAACCGAGGATCTGATGACAGCAGTGGAAGCGCTACAACGACGCAAGACTACCTTTAGTGCGCGAGTGTCGGATCTGATT
>DATMQI010000099.1:0-4804 GCA_035567135.1 Terriglobales bacterium | reverse complement strand
CGGCTCCGAATCCAAGAGGGATGTACTGGACGTGAGTAAAACTATTGAATGTCCACACTCCCGTAGACCGCAGGTAGAAGCCATGATGGAAGTTGTAATGAGCAATTGGTTGTGCGGTTGTTACCTGGCCGACAGGGCTTGAACTGTTCCCGGAGAAAGAGTGCTGGTAGTTGATGAGTACGCCCAACAATCCCCAGTTGAAGGGCTTGATCACAATTCCCGCAGCGCCGGCCTGCCATTTCCCAGAATCATAGGCTTCACTTCTTGCCGTTGGCGCCGCAATAAGCGGCCCGACTCCGATCGTGATTCCATGCACTTTGGAAAGCACCAAGTCGTAGACCGTCAAATCTCCAACTCCAGCAGTCGGCCCACTTTGCGTACTCACAGGCGTGTTGATCGGCAGGATTGTGCGTACGAATTGATGAAGACCGAACAAGTCCATCGGCACCGACACTCGGAACAGCCCCTGATCACCAAGGCTGCCGGGATATCCTTCCGGCGAAGGCATGACGTAATTCTGCAAATCGATCGTGAGCTGCGGATTAACCGGGTTATTCGCCGCGTTCGTGTCACTCGCTGCGCCAGACTCGGTAGAGGCTTCTTGAGCCTGGGTCCCACTGGTTTCTTGTGGCCACGCACTTCCTGCAAGGAAAACAAGAGCCGCTACCAGAATAATTGTGTGTCTTGAACGCAATTCTTTTACCCCGTGAGAATGTTCTCTATTGCTGCTCTCGCGCTCCGTTCCGTGAAATACGGTTCCGATTAATAGTTCGCAGCAGCTTCGGGAGAGTGGCCTCGTTTGTAGATCAACATGGTGCGTTCGAAGCTCATCACTTCTTTGCCGTCTTGATTCAACCCGCGAGTTGAAACAGTTACAATTCCCTGCGTAGGCCTGCTCTTTGACTCGCGTTTCGACAGCACCGTGGACTCCGCATAGAGGGTGTCCCCGGCAAAGATCGGATATGTCGCCTTAACTTTGTCCCATCCCAGGTTGGCGACGACTTTGGCGCTGACGGTTCGGACGCTCATGCCGGTTAGGAGCGCGAGTGTTAAAGTGCTGTCGACCAGCATCTTTCTCCATTCTGTTTTCGCGGCGTAGGCGGCGTCGAAATGGACGGGTTGCACGTTCATGGTGAGCAACGTCATCCAGATGTTGTCTACATCTGTGATCGTCCTTCCGGGTCGGTGCTCGAATGTGTCGCCGATTTCGAAATCCTCGTAGTAAAGACCGGATGTTTCCCGGTACCGCGTTGGGCCCAATTGCCGGTATGCCGAAAGCGTCTTTTCCGTCATGTCTCCCTCAATCTGTTTCATTCGCTCGTCTTTATTCGTCATTCCGCTCCGCCTTCTAGCGAGTCACCAGGTTCGCAGCAGCGATAGCTGCCCGTTCGAGAGTGCGCCTTGCCTTGCGCGCAATTGCTTCATCCACCATCTGATGGTCGACCGAACCCACACCTTGCTGATTCACGGCCAAGATCTGGCGCGCCTTCGCCACCTCTTCGTCACTTGGCAAAAAAACATCATTAATCACGGAGACCTGCTTAGGATGGATTGCAGCCTTGCCGTGAAAACCTAAATCCCGTGCTGCCGTTGTTTCTTTCTTCAGCCCTTCCAAGTCAGCGATACCAAAAAAGGGAGAATCCACGGCTACGATGCCCGCAGATGCAGCGACCTGCACGATGCGCGAGCGAACAAATAACAGCGGTTCCCACCCCGTCTTCGCACCAAGATCTGCTTCCATGTCCGCCGCTCCGAACATCAGGGCAGCCGGTCTGACTTCGCTGCCCACGATGTCGGGTAATGCCTCGACTGCTTTTGCCGATTCGATGAGGGCGATAATCTCTGTGTCTTTCGCAGCCTGGTCGAGCAGCGTCCGCACCATGCGGACGAACGCAGGAGAATCGCACTTCGGCAGAATGATGTAATCCGGCGCAGCTGAAGATTCGAGAAGCGAGTGCAAGTCTTCAATTCCCGTACGAGTTACAGGGGCATTAATTCGAAGCGCGCACGGCAACCTACCTTGGGCGGGCTGCGCAAGATACTGAAGAGCAGCAGTACGAGCTTTCTGCTTGTCAAGGAGGGCCACGGCATCTTCGAGATCGATGATGAGTGCGTCCGCATGTACCTCAGCCGACCGGCCGAACCGATCGGCTTTCGTCGCGGGCGTGAACAGCCAGCTTTTCAACGAAAGAATCGAGCTGCGCGGTCTGTGCACTGCCATAACTCCTCCTCAAACGCTCGACAAACGCCTGATACAAATGCAATCGGGCGGCCAACGCCATAGCATTGAATTTCCCGCACTTGCTGCAGAAGATCGTGCCGAAACTTCTGGAGTGCCGAAATCTCAGAAGGAACAAATCAGAACGCGAAGGGTAGGCTTACTTGTTTTGACGATCAAAAACGGTCTACGCCCACGTCGGCACAACCAAGTCTGTCATGTGGTCGATCATGTGATCAGCCAACTCTTCAGATAAATAATCGGTTACTGTAATTCCGGAGGTGTCATCACAGGTCCTTTCAACCGATTTCACGATAGAACCCGCGGTGCGTCGCGTCCAATAGAATGCATTCATTAGAACGATGCGCCCCGCGCAACGAATGCTAGTTAGGAGGACTCGATGGAACTGCAACAGCTGAAGTATTTTTGCGAAGTGGCCAAGCGAGAGCATGTGACTCGCACTGCCGAAAAGCTATTCGTTTCTCAGTCTGCGATCAGCCGCGCTGTTACCCAATTGGAGGGGGAATTGGGAGTTCCACTCTTCTATCGGCAGGGACGCGCTGTCGTGTTGTCGCCTTATGGGCGCCTATTTCTGGAGCATGTGAGTCAGGCTCTTAGCATCCTTGAAGACGGAAAGCGGTTGCTCAGCGAACAGACCGGGGAAGAATCCGGATCCGTATCCCTTGGCTTTTTACACTCACTCGGAATTGAAATGGTTCCGCAGCTGATCAGAGAGTATCGTCGGAAACATCCCAGGATTCAATTCACGCTGCTCGTCCAGCGCTCAGGGGAGATGCTGATGAAAGAGCTTGTCGCCGGCAGTATCGATCTATGCTTTTCTGTCCCGGGAATGTTCGGGCAAAGTGATGTCCGCTGGAACCATCTTCTGGACGAAAAATTGTTTATCGCCATGCCAAAGACACATCGGTTGGCGGCTAGGCGTTCCCTTAGCATGAAGGAATTGTCTTCCGAGCCATTCCTCGCTCTCAGCCCAGAACATACTCTACGCATCATCTTCGACAAGGTCTGTGCTGATGCATCGTTTTTGCCAAAGATCGCATTTGAGGGGATGGATGTTGCAACGCTGCGAGGATTGATTGGTGCGGGGCTCGGCATAGCGCTCCTTCCTCCCGCAGCCGCTCGATTTGCCGGAGTCGCAGAGATCAAACTGTCGCCGACGCCCATTCGAGCGTTAGGAATCGGGTGGGTCGAGGATCGTTACCTTCCGGCCAGCGCGATCGAGTTCCGCAAGTTCGTTGTGTCTAAATTTCAAGGAGAGTAGACATCTCGTACAGAGGCCGTCTTTACCATCAAGCTGTCGGCTCTTCGGCAGTGGTTGCAGGCACGAAGCTTGAGGGTTCGAGTAACCGAGAGTAGCGAGTTAACTCCTTGAAACGCCGTTTATCGATGTTCAAGCTTGCAATCTTTGAGTCAAGTGTCTGGCGGGGAATCCCGAGCTTTGCGGCTGCTCCCTTTTGGCCAGCAACCTGACCACCACACTCTGCAAGCGCCGCCTCGATGATCTCACGCTCTCTGTCAGCAATTGCCGTCACAAACGGAACAGCCGGGCCGGACCGTTGCGGGATTTTCCGTTTTAGACATGTCTCGTCGATCGAAAAGGTATCTCCCTCACACAAAATGGCCGCACGCTCGACGAGGTTCTGCAATTCGCGGATATTGCCCGGCCAGTCGTAGCGCTCTAGGTCGTCGAGCACCTCATTGGGAATGTACTCGATGTTTCGTTGCAATCGCTGCGAGTACTTGCGGACGAAGTACCGGACCAGGGAGGGGATATCACCCGACCGGTCCCTCAACGGAGGCAAGCAGATCGGAAAGACATTCAGCCGATAGTAAAGATCCGCCCGAAATTGGCGATCTTGAACCATTCTTAAAAGCTCCTGGTTCGTCGCAGTCACTACCCGAACATCCACCTTAATGGAGCGTCCGCTACCCAATCTTTCAAATTCCTGCTCTTGTAGAACACGCAGCAGTTTGGGCTGGAGTTGAAGGGGAAGGTCGCCGATCTCGTCCAAGAACAGCGTACCCTTGTGCGCCAGCTGAAATCGACCCATGGTCTGGGCAACCGCACCCGTGAATGCTCCTTTTTCATGCCCGAAGAGTTCGCTCTCCAACAGTTCTGCGGGAATCGCGGCGCAATTCATTTTGACAAACGGTGCGTCCCGTCGAGAACTCTGATTGTGAATTGCCTTAGCAATCAACTCTTTTCCCGTTCCGGTTTCCCCCTGGATCAGGACGAGAGAGTCTGTGGGCGCCACAATTTTCACTCTCTTTAGTACCGCTAGAAAGCTGGCGCTGGATCCAATCAGCTCGCTCTGATTGATATCCGCAGTGTCCCCGGACGACCTCACCGGCGTGTATTCGCTGTCCGGCTTAATAGCAGAAACAACAGAAGAAAACATTGTCATTGCTCCAGGTTTGAAGTGCTATCTACCGCCTCGCTGTCTCGTGATCCACTCGCGGATGTATGCGGCGCAATTCTTCAGTTTGATGTTGTTTGCTTCACACCGCTCGAGAAAAGCAATGGCGTCTTGACCTACGAGAGTTACATCCTTTAAATCCAAGACA
>DATMQI010000098.1:0-3537 GCA_035567135.1 Terriglobales bacterium | reverse complement strand
CTGCTCCTGGCCTTCCCTTCGGTCGATCGCATAAAGAGCCAGCTCAAGTCGATTCGAAGTTCCTACTTTGTTGAAGATTCTGAACAAATAGTTCCGGACGGTGTGCTCACTGAGCTTCAGTTCTTGGGAAATATCACGATTCGTCATACCTTCCGCTACCAGGTGGACGACCCCTTCTTCCCTTTTTGTAAGCAGTGCCGTCCCTCTCACAGAAATTGACCTGGTTAACGGAGCCTGGCCCAGCGCTTCGATAACGAAGTGCAATTCCTTGCTGCTCGCCCACACTTGTCCTTTGTGTACCGCGTGGATGCACTTGCACAGCAACTCCGACGATTGATCCCGAGAGAATACTCCCGAAGCTCCAGCTCGGAATGCTTCGACCACCATCGCAGGTTTGTTCGAATCGAGTATCACGATGACGCTGAGTTTGGAGCGCGAAGCCAGTATCTCTCGCGTCACATGGAAACCCGCCAAGTCTTCGTTTTCTAGACGAGCACCGATGACTGCTACGTCCGCATCGTGCTCTACGAGTCCCTTGCGAATTCCAACCGCGTCGATCGCGTACCCAACCACCCTGGTTCTATAACGGCCCCGACGCACTGCCGCGGCAATTAATTGGCAGCTCAGTTGACTTCCGTCGGCGATAAACACCTTCACCGTGCTTGCACGCCCTGAGGATTTTGACAATTCCTTGCTCCTTTGTGTTACGCCCGCGGTCCCGAGCTCCCCGTCCAGTTCCACCCTACTGAAAGGCTTAAACCCACCACCCCGCACCAACTGCCTTACGGTGGAGACTGTTGGCAATCCGACGATTCGCATTGTTCACGGAGCAACCACCAAGTCTTCGAAACAACATTTGCTCTTAGTCAGTCTGCAGGACCACATTATTGATACTCGAAGGCGTGCGCTGTCCCCTTTTGTACAATCTGGCCTTCTGCGCTGTTTTGAACATTGTTCGGGACTCCTGGCAAGAGTGAAGATGTCCGGATCATGTTCTATTAGAATCGAAAATCGAAGAAACTCGAACACATGGAACTTTTCGATGGCCCAATCGGTTTTTCTGAGGAAGCTCGGTTTTCTAGGGCAATCTCGCACAACAGGATAAAGGCTGGGGCAAATCGCTCATCTCTGAAGCATGCCCGACGTATCCAACGAAGTAGAATTGCATGGTAAATTGCATTAAAGGCATGCGATTCCAGCCTACTCCAACCCACTCCAGCCTAGTGTAAATTGTTGATTCGACTGTAAGTCGTTTGTTTCGGGGGCTCAAAAATGCCTTGAAAGGGCCGCGTGCTAACGGTTGCACCATGGCGCCACATTTTGCGGGGATGTGTAACTTAATCTAGGATCAAGAGAAATCGGCGGAACGAACAAGCGATGGAGGGCTGCCGTTTGGGCTGCGGTGGCTGCGGCCGTCAGGTCTGGCGGTCTTGGAATTCTTCGTTCCAGGCCATTTGGATGGCTTCGAGTTTGCTTTCGTTCGAAGCTGCTGGGTCGCCGGAAAATCCCGGGAGCTCGGTGATCCATTTGTGCATGTCGGTGAAACGTACGGTGAGTGGGTCGGTGTCCGGGTATTTGTCAGTTAGCCCGATAGCGATGTCTTCGATTTGGTCCCAACCGAATGTTGACGGCATGCTTGGCTCCTGGAAAAAATGTGATGGGTGACTCGTGACTGGTGGAAGAGGTCCTGCTGAAGCCTGAGCCGCAAAATTCAGTGATCGGCTTCTTTGGCGTAATTCTTGTTCCACTCGGGAATCTCCACGACGATATCGGTAGTGCCGTCGGGAACGGTTTGGCAGCCGAGACGGGATTTTGGCGTGATGCCTGGAGCCATGTCCAGCTCGTCTAGTTCGGCATCGGTGGCTTCGTTGCAGGATTCGAGGCCTTGTTTGACGATGACGTGGCAGGTGGAGCAGGCGCAGACCCCTCCACAGGCGTGGTCTAGGCCGGCTTTGATGCCTTCGGAGATGTCGAGGATGCTGCCGGGGAGGCCGTTGTGGCCGTAGGGAATTTTTGCTGGGTCGACCTCGATGGTTTTGCCGCTGGGAAGAAATGTCACTTTGTATTTCTTCGTGGCGGGCGTGTATTTGACTTCTTCGATGTATGGATTGCTTCCGCCCATGTTTATCTCCCAAAGTTCCGGCGGTTCTCCAGAAAGAACCGCGGATCATAAATCTTGCGTCTTGCCGAGGCGGGCCGAATCTTGCTGCGCCTCTACAAAAATTCTGA
Organism: Terriglobales bacterium; assembly: GCA_035567135.1. Classification (GTDB taxonomy): domain Bacteria; phylum Acidobacteriota; class Terriglobia; order Terriglobales; family Acidobacteriaceae; genus JABDBE01. Next base: position 1,308 of record DATMQI010000098.1, on the reverse strand, counting down.
CGCGAACAAAACATTTACAACCAAAGATATGACGGGCACGGCAGGCCGTGCCCCTACACTTCTGCCAGGTTGCGGCCTTGTAACGCGCTTGTTACGGCGCTGTTCATCAGTAGTTCCGCCAGGTGCTCCGTTGCGTGATTCAGGTCGTCGATACATTTGCGGATTAGCTTGTAATCCGGGCCGGCGGCGGCTTCTTTTAGCGCGGCGACTGCGGTTTCTATCGCGGCAACTTCTTCGGCTGGTAAATTTGCTGATTGCGTATTGGCTAGCGCTTTTGCGGTGGCAGCGAGGATCGCCTCGGATTCGGTGCGTGCTTCGATGACCTGGCGTTCAGCGAAATCTTGTTCGGCGTATTCGATGGACTCTTCGAGCATGCGCTCGATTTCGTTGTCGCTGATGCCATAGCTGGGCTGAACTTCGATGGTGCGTTGCTCACCGGTGCGAATATCTTTTGCGGCGACTTGCAGGATGCCGTTGGCGTCGATGAGGAATTTTACTTCGATGCGCGGTAGGCCTGCTGGCGCGGGCGGCACCTTCAGCGTGAAGCGCGCGAGTGAACGGCAGTCTTTCGCCAGTTCGCGCTCACCTTGGACGACGTGGATGTCGATGCCGGTTTGGTTGTCGACGCCGGTTGTATAGAGCTCTTGTGCACTTGCCGGGATGGTGGAATTGCGCGGGATAATTTTCGCTACCGCGCCGCCGTAGGTTTCGATGCCGAGGGAAAGCGGGGTGACGTCAAGAAGCAGCATGTTGGTGACGCCGCGATCCAGAATGTTGGCTTGGACGGCCGCGCCAAGAGCGACTACTTCGTCGGGATTCAGCTCGGTGTGCGGCCTGCGGTCGAAAAATTCCTGGACGGTGCGGCGGATCAGCGGTGTACGCGTCGTGCCACCGACCAGGACTACTTCTTCGATTTCTGTTGGTTTCAGCTGTGCGTCGGCAAGCGCCAGCTTAACCGGGCCCACGGTGCGGTCAACGACTGGGCGAATCAGGGCTTCCAGCGCGCCGCGAGTGAATTCGTGGACGAAGAAGGCGCCATTCGGCAGCGCGAAACGCAGCGTGGCGGAATCGCATTCCGAGAGTTGATGCTTGATGGCGATTAGGGTTTTGCGCAGCTCTTGCGCGAGTTCGCCGTGTGGAGAAAAATCGATGTCGTCCTCTTCTAGAATCTGTTCATGGACGAAGGACTGAAGCAGGTTGTCGATGTCGTCGCCGCCGAGGTGCGTGTCTCCGTTGGTTGAGAGGACTTGATAGATGTCGCCTTCAGCGGTGGAAATGAGTCTTAGAACGGAGATATCGAACGTGCCC
>DATMQI010000097.1:0-96896 GCA_035567135.1 Terriglobales bacterium | reverse complement strand
TCGCCACTTTACTCATGGATTGCTCCACTTTCTCGTTCGACTTGCATGTGTTAGGCACGCCGCCAGCGTTGATTCTGAGCCAGGATCAAACTCTCATTTGAAACCTGTCGTCTGCCGACGGGTAGTTGGCAGACTGCCGTCGCTCCCTCGAAGAGGAACGACGGTCTATCTTGTGAGATCGCTCGGATTCGAACCCGAGACTTCCATCTCACGACTGGCACGTTCAACCTAGTTGTCAAAGACCGAATCGCTTTCCGCCTGAGCGGCGCGCCTTCAGTCCAGGCAGATTCAGAAACGAGCGAGACGCTCGGATCTACAACGAATCTGACTGTCCTCGAAACCTGTTTAAGTTACTAGCTCTGTTGCTGACTGTCAACCCGCTGTGCGAACAGGATTTCCACCGTTTATGCACATGCGGGGAGCAACTTCGAATTTGTTTCGAGCGCTCTTTCTGAGCACGCAACAGAACGCATCTTCCGCAACAACGCGAGTGCCATTTCGGCACAAGCCGACGCGGAAGACCATTCACTTGAAAAAAGATCTTATGGAGGTTCTTGCGAAAACGCTTGCTTAAACCCTTCGAGGCGCTTCGTCCCCGAATGAAACCCCGTGGCCGGGGCTAAATTACCAAACTTCCCATTTGATGCCGGATCTGGACGAGAGTTTCAGAAAAACAACCCGGCTAGCCACACACACTGCTCTCGGTGAATTGTTTATACCAGATGAATTTGGGAATTGCAAGGGGGTGCTTAGGAAATTGGGTCAGGTACACGTTCGCGCAGTCGAATGCTCAAGCTGGTCAAAGAGCCTCTAGGCAAGAGCGTGGCTCGTTGCGCAATCGGCACTCCGAAAAGCGCAGCATCTTAAATTGGGATCCGACAGCTCAACGATGAAAGCGGGTTGCCGCGGCTCCGATCGTGGCTCCGGCCAGGATTAGCCAGAGCGAATTCATTCGATAGGCGATCAGGAGGAAGAAGCTCAGGGCGGCCAGAACCAGCGTGGTGCCGTCGACGACGGCGGCGCGGAAAAGTTGCCACGTGGCTACCGCGATCAGGGCTAGTGCGGCGACGTTCACTCCATCCAGGACGGCTCCGGCTAGAGGCGATTGGCGGAGGCGCGGAACCAGCGGGCCGCTGATGGCGACGAAGAAAAATGCTGGGAGGAAAATGGCGACGGTCGCAATCAGCGCGCCAGGCGTGCCTTTCAAAAGGTAGCCGATAAAGGTTGCGGTTGTGGAGAGCGGGCCGGGAGTCACTTGTCCCATGGCGATGGCATCGAGCAGTTGGCGCTCGCTGATCCAGCCGAGGCGGGTGACAAGGTTGGACCGGATCAGCGCTACCAGCACGTATCCGCCTCCGAAAAGAATTGCGCCAATTTTCAGAAACACGAGAAAAAGCGCGGTCATGTTAACGGGGACGATCAGAGTGGATCCGGCGGCGATGGCGGTTCCTCCGGTCAGGATTGCGGGAGCAGGCAACGGGGCTCGCCTGCCCTGGCGCAGCCAATACATTAAACCTGTCAGCAAGCCGCCGGCGGCCAGGACGGCGAGTTGATCCGCACCAAGAGCGGTCGCGACGACGGCTAGCGCGCCTACGATCGCCAGCCATTTAGACTTTACCGCCGACCTTGCCAGCTTGAATACGGCTTGCACAATCAGCGCAATCACGATGGGCTTGACTCCGTAGAGGACGCCTGAGAATTGGGGCAGCGATCCAAAGCGGACGTACGCCCACGCCAGGGCCGTGACCATGATTGCCGAAGGCAGAATGAAACAGGTGCCGGCCACGAGCAATCCCGGCCAACCGGCTCGCACACGGCCTACATGGATTGCCATCTCGGTGGAGTTCGGGCCGGGGATGAGATTGGTCGCGCCCAGGAAATCGAGAAACTGTTCGCGGGTCAGCCAGCCACGGCGCGAGACTACCTCGTCTTCCATCATGGCAATGTGGGCGGGTGGGCCTCCGAAGGCGACCATGCCCAGTTTCAGGAAGAGCCGCGCTAGTTCGAGCGGAGAGGTGGGCTGCGCTGTCGACATCGGGCGCTGAGAGCTTTGGGTCGCGGCTGGCTCCTGCATGTCAACCTCGTGGAAAAGTGATTGTAATTAAGCGGCAGGCTGTGCCGGGGCGGAATTCTAACTTACACTTTCTGACGCGTGCTATCGCGCTTCCCGGTCTCCAAAGACTTCTGCGGTGAAGGCCTCGAGGGTGGCGCCGCTCTGCCAGGCGTCGCGCGGCAGGCCTGCTTTGAGGCAAGTCTGCTCGATGAAGGTTGGGCGGTCCCACCCATGTGCGACGGGGACTTGCGGCAGAAGCAAGCCGCGGCGTCCGCCCTGAGCGATGACTAATCCGTGGATTCCGATCTCGACTTCTTCGGGCTTGATGGCTTGGAGCGGCGAGAGAATGCTCAGAGAAACTTCCAGCGCCGGGGCTTCCGCTAGCGTGACGGGGTGAAAACGCGTGTCCTCGAAGGCGGCGGCGCGGGCGGTCTCGGCCACTGTGCGGTAAAGAGAAAAGACCGCGAGCACGTAGCCTACACAACCGCGCAGCTGACCGTGGAAATAGATCGTAGTGAATGCGCCTCGTGGTTCAGAGAAATGCGGCGAAGGCGGGTCCAGAGAGATTTCGCGGTGCTCCAAAGTCGACAGAATCGATTCGTGGGCGAGCTGCAACAAAATTGCTCGTTCGTTGGGAGTGAATTCGTTCGACCGCGCTGGAGCGGAACTCACGCCAGGCGCGGCAGCCTGGTTTTCAGGTTGCGGCGACATCGCGCTTCCTCCGACGGCTGAGGACAAACGCGCGGCGGCGGCTCTTCACCACCTGCCGGTCAATCTTGGACCAGAAGGCGACGAAGTAATCGCCTGCCGATACCAGCGACAACAGAACCATGAACCAGATGGCCAGCCGCGCGATCCAATGCACCGGAAAGAAATATCCCCCGTAGATGGGCCATTCTTTCCAGCGATGGTCAAGAATCACCGCCACCACGGACACGATCTGCACCAGCATTTTAAATTTGCCCAGGTCACTGGCCTCGATGGCGAAACCCTCGGAGGCCGCAATCGAACGCAAGCCGCTAACCAGAAATTCGCGGCCTATGATGATGACTGCGATCCACGCCGGAACCATGCTGGGGTTGAACTGCACCAGGGTGATGAACGCGGCAGCGATCAGAAGTTTGTCGGCCAGCGGATCGAGCAGCACACCCATGGTGGTGATTTGTCCGCGCTTGCGGGCGAGGTATCCGTCAATGCCGTCGGTAATCGAGGCCGCGATGAACAGAGCCGAAGCCAGCAGCTCCTTTTCGCCGCCGGAACTCTGGAAATGGTTGGTGGAAAGAATCCAGATCAGGAGCGGAATGCTGCAAATGCGGGTGAGCGTGATGGAATTGGGAAGGTTCACGGGGCGCCGGAACGACCAATACCGAATTATCCTCCACCACGAATAGCGAAAGCAATGAAGTAAAGCTGAGGCAGCAGAAAATCCGAGTAGTTCACTCGGTGTGCGCGTGACAACTGCTCTTTCGCCCCGCTGGGGCTTGTCTCTCTCACACGTTTAGCCACGGTTACGTTGCGGAAAAACTCTTCCATGCCGATAAGGTGCGCCCTCAGCGGCTAAGGCCGAATTCAAAATAATGCACTTACCGCAGCGCTGGAAGCGCTGCGCCACCCAAAATCAAATGCAACTTCGACTTATTCCATAGTCACTTACGCCGTGGGCTTCATTCTTACGCTGCTTCGCGGCTAAGGACCTGGCGCTTTCTTCCACGGCATCGCCGAGATTTTAGTTCTCACTCAGACACAGTCGGGACTATCTATGCCTACTTTTGCTTCGCAATAATCATGTCCTTAATCTTGTCGTAGGTCGCCTGGGGAATAATCTTCTTGCGGACAAGATCAGTCTTCGTCTTATAAGGACGTCCGTCTACGATCTTCTTCGCATAAGCATCGCCGATTCCTGGCAGAGCATCGAGTTGATCCGGAGTGGCGGAATTGATATCGAGCAACTTTGCCTTGGTTGCGGTCTTCGCGGTCGACATGGCAGAACTTCCCGACATCGATCCGCCGGCTTGAGCCATGCCCTGCGCCGCGCCCACGCCCATGAACAGCCCAAGGACGACGAGGGCAACCATAACTCGAATGATCAGACTTTTTCCCATAGTGTCTCTCCTTTAAATTTCAATCACGTTTCGCGGGTTTATAGCCTGCTTTCTTGGCGTCGTCGACGGTCATGAATTTGCCGTTCTTGGTCTTGCCATACCAGCGGCCGCCCTGGTGATAAACGCCGCTGTCGAGGTTCACCCATACTTTACCGCCGGCCTTGGCCGCCGCGATGTCGGATGCCGAAGGCGGGTTTGGTTGTGATTTTGCGTTCTTGGATGCGTCGCTCGCGGGTGTTGCTGGAGAACCGGAAGAAGTAGTTTGAAACGCTGCTAGAGCCGGCACGGCCAATAAAGCGGCCAGCAAGCACAGCAGGATGCCCCGTCTGACGTGTTCTTTGCAAACGCTGGTCATAATTACAACGCTCTATACTCCAACGTTCTACGCGTAGATTCCACGCTGCCGAATGGTATACGCTACGCGATCGATTGCCAGCATATAAGCGGCAATCCGGTTGTTGACGCCATGAGTTTCGGCAAACCTTACGACATCATCGAACGCGGCGACCATGATGGTTTCGAGTTGCTCGTTCACCACCGACTCTTTCCAGAAATATCCCTGGCGATCCTGCACCCATTCGAAGTACGAAGTGGTCACGCCACCGGCGTTGCATAAGATGTCGGGGATCACGAATACTCCCTTGTCCGCCAGAATCTCGTCCGCAGAGGCCGTGGTCGGACCGTTCGCGCCCTCGGCGAGGATCTTGCACTTTATTCGATCGGCGTTGCGGCTGGTGATCTGATTTTCGGTGGCGGCGGGAATCAGAATGTCACAGTCGGTGACCAGAAGCTCCGCCGGGTCGGCCGATTCGGCTCCGGGGAAACCCGCCAGTGTCCCGTGCTTCTGCCGGTATGCGGAGAGCGCGACAACATCGATTCCGTTCTTGTTATAAAGGCTGCCGGTCACCTCGATAATGCCGATAATCTTGTAGCCCGCCTGCGCCATCAGCAGGGCCGCATTGGAACCGACATTGCCGAATCCCTGGACGATGACGCGAGTGGAGTCGGGGCGCATCCCCAGCTTTTTGACAGCCTCATCGCAAACAATCATGATGCCGCGGCCCGTGGCCTCGCGGCGTCCGCGCGATCCTCCAATATTGATCGGCTTCCCGGTGACCACTGCAGTGACGGTTTGGCGCATGTGCATGGAAAATGTATCCATGATCCACGCCATCGTCTGCTCGTTGGTATTCACGTCGGGAGCGGGCACGTCTTTCTCTGGGCCGATAAATTCGAACAGTTCCGCGGTGTAGCGGCGGGTCATGCGCTCGAGTTCGCCGATCGACATCTTATGCGGATCGCAAATCACGCCACCCTTCGCGCCGCCAAAAGGAATGTTCACCACCGCGCACTTCCAGGTCATCCAGGCTGCGAGGGCGCGAACTTCGTCGAGAGTAACGTCCGGAGCATAGCGAATGCCGCCCTTCGACGGACCGCGCGCAATTGAGTGCTGCACCCGGAAACCGGTGAACACCTCGAGCGTTCCATTGTCCATCGCGACGGGAATATGCACGATCAGCTCGCGCGTGGGATAACGGAGAACCTTCCACAATCCCTCATCCAGATTAAGTTTCTGCGCGGCCAGATCAAATCGCGCAGTCTGCGCCTCCGTAGGATTGAGTTCCTGCTCGAGGGAAACAGACTTGGTGGCGGTGGTCATAGAGATCTCCAATGATGGCGATTTGATGATGGCACACTAAAGAAAGCAATTCGATAGTAATGATCGAAAAAGTCGATAGCCCAATGATTGTAATCCGAGAGCCGGGTGTCGTGCCGGTTCCCATGCAGATTCCCCGGACTTGGCGGTAAACCCAATGAAGTATAAGCAGCCAAACCCACCGGGGCAAGCCACGCAGCCTTGGCGTCTCATTTATTGAACCACGTAGGCCCGGACGCCTCGTCCGGGCTGCGAGTAGGGCGAGCCTAGCGCTCATGGCTGGCGTCTGCGGAGCTTCGCTCCGCCGGGCGGACGAGGGCGTCCGCACCTACGTGTGGGAGGAATTGACGTGATCGTATGTGTCGCCGGGGATTGACAATTGTGGGCAAGGGTCGTAATAATATTCAACCATATGGTTGAATATTCTCCGGCAGCGTTGGATCGTGTGTTTTCCGCGGTGTCTGACGCAACGCGACGCGCGATCCTGAAAACTTTGGCCAAGAAGCCTGCCACCATCACCGAAATTGCAACCCCCTTCGCCGTGTCTCTGAACGCTGTATCCAAGCACGTCATGGTGCTTGAACGCGCCGGGCTGATCCGCCGCGAAATTCACGGCCGGGAACACTTGTGCTGGATTGAGCCCCAGCCTCTTCGCGAGGCGACGGCATGGCTCGACGAATACCGACAGTTCTGGAACGTGCGCCTGGATGCACTCGAAAAGTACATAGCTCGAAAAGCAAGAACCAAGGAAAAAGGAGGAGCACATGCAAGACCCCGCTGAGGGCAAGTACCGGCTATCGATTCGGAGAAAGATGCCGGCAAGCCGTGACATCGTATTTGAAGCCTGGACCGATCCGCAGGGCTTACGCGAATGGATGTGTCCCGGAGACACTTTCGCGGCAGAGGCCACACTCGACCTGCGCGTGGGCGGTTCGTATCGCATCGTCATGAAGAGTAAGACTCGTGCTTATGTGCATACGGGCGTGTATCAGGTTGTCGATCCGCCTTCAAAGTTGGTGTTTACCTGGACGCGAGAAGAGGACGAAGTCCCAACGCTGGTCACGGTGGAGTTCCTTGCCCTCGGCGACGAAAGCGAACTGGTGCTGACTCACGAGCGCTTCCAAGATGCTGAAGTCATGAAGCGCTATCAAGGAGGTTGGGGACAGATCGCCGAAAAGCTTGCCTCCTATCTCGCAAAGCAAGTCAGCCCGACAGGTGTTCGCAGTTCAAAGAGTAAATAAAATCTTATCTCTGTTTCGGAGGCAAAATGGCATCCTCGCTACACTCCAATCGATTTCCCGGAGAGAGCACCGCATATCGTGAAGCCCGCAACCAACTGTTGCAGGCCGAGCTTACGCTTCGCAAGAACATAGAAGAGGTCGCGAGCCTGAGGCGCAAACTTCCGCTGGGAGGTGAAATCCCCGAAGACTACGTTTTCGATGAAGGCAGCCATAACTTGGAAGATTCGGCTACGGTGCGGAAAACACGAATCTCCGAACTGTTTCAACCGGGAAAAGACACGCTGGCAATCTACAACTTCATGTACGGTCCAAAAATGAAGGCAGCTTGTCCCGCTTGTACGTCGATTCTCGATGGGCTGAACGGAGCCGCGCCGCATGCAACCCAGCGTATCAATTTCGCAGTCGTGGCCAGGAACCCGCTCGAAAAGATCCGAAGCCATGCCCGCAGTCGCGGCTGGCATAACCTGCGCTTGCTCTCGTCAGCAAGCAACACCTATCACCGCGACTACCACGGGGAGACCAACGAAGGCGATCAGGAACCGGGTCTAAACGTTTTCGTACGCAGAGACGGAAAAATCCACCACAGCTACTACACCGAACTTCGCTTCGTTCCACCAGAACCCGGACAAGATCACCGCGCCGTTGACCTGCTGTGGCCACTCTGGCATCTCTTCGACTTCACCCCCGAAGGCCGGGGAACAAACTGGCACCCAAAACTCACCTACCCGTGATCGTGTGTAAAGCCGTAGCTATGTGGAGACGGGTCTTCGACCCGTCTCGGCTCAACGAAGATCACGTGGGGACAGCCGCCCTCGGCTGTCCGGTCGAGCAAAGCTCGACAGAGGTTCTGCTGAGGCTAAAGAGAGGGAGGAACCAATCACGCCCGGCTCTTCTTTACCGTGGCAGTGACGGTTCCCCTCGCCAACCTCGCCGAAATCTCATCCCCAGGCTTCACCCTGGTCGCATCCGTCAGTAATTGATCCGAAGCATCGAACACCAGGGCGTAGCCGCGCTCCAGAATAGCCAGCGGAGAAAGCGCCTGTAGGGCGGTATCCATCCTCTCCACACGAACCTTACGCTCGAGCAGCAAATTGCGGACAGCAGAAACGATCGCCGTCGTGCGTGCGTCCAAATCTTTTTTCATGCCTCCAAGCACGCGCCGCACGTCATAGTGGCGAACTGCGGCCGACAAAGTTTCGAACCGCCGCAGTTGCTTCTCGAGGATATAACGCTGCGCAGTGGCGAGCCGGTTCACCAGATCATCCAAGCGCTGCTCGCGGCGATGAATCAGGTCCATCATGCGAGCGAAGGCGCCATGCTGGGCCAGTTCGGTGAGATTCTGGCGCGACATGAGCAAGTGATAGCGCATCGCTTTTTCGAGGCGGCGATGCAATCCCCCGAGTTGCTCGGCCACTTCCTGCTGCGAGCGGATGACCAACTCCGCCGCGGCAGACGGCGTAGGGGCGCGCAGGTCGGCGACAAAATCTAGAATAGTAAAGTCAGTCTCATGGCCCACGGCAGAGATCACGGGGATCTCCGAAGCCGCAACCGCGCGCGCCAACCCTTCATGGTTGAACGCGGCAAGATCCTCGGCTGAGCCTCCGCCACGCGCCACGATAATGACATCCACATTGCGCGCCTTATTGAAGTAGCGAACTCCGGCGCTCACTTCGAGTGCAGCCGCTTCGCCTTGCACCTGCGCGGGGAAAATCAGAACGTTCGCCGTATCGTGCCGGCGACGCAGGATATTCAGAATGTCGCGGAGGGCCGCAGCCTGCGGCGAAGTTACAATGCCGATTCTCGCGGGCAACGTGGGAATGGGTTTCTTGCGAGCCGAGTCAAACAGTCCCTCAGCCTCAAGCTTCGCTTTCAGCTGCTCGAACGCGATCTGCAGAGCCCCCGCACCCTTGGGCTCCACGTACTCCGCCGAAATTTGCATCTCGCCGCGATCTTCATAAATGGTCACGCGCCCGCGCACCACGACCTGCAACCCGTCCTCGGGACGAAAGCGGAGCAACCGGGCCGACGAGCGAAACATCACCACGCGAATCTGCGCATTCCGATCTTTGAGAGTGAAATAAAGATGTCCGGAGTCATGGGCACGGAAGTTCGAGATCTCGCCCTCCACCCAGATATCGCCGTACTCGCGCTCGAGATGAGTGCGAACCGCCGCCACCAGATCGCGAACCGTCCAGGTACGCCGCTCCGCCGGCCTGAAACTGAACCCGAGTTGATCGGCGGAAGCCATGGAGAGAAGTCTACAGACAGGGGCGGCATTCAGCCCTCAGCAATCAGCACTTAGTCCTTGCAGTTCATTTCTGGGCCGAGCGTGACACGGGGAGCCCTGATTGCTGAGTGCTAATTGCTGAGTGCTACTTCCTCAACCTTCCAATCAGAGACAGCAAAATCGAAAGCACTACACTCACCACAATCGAAGTCGCCAGCGGAAAATAGACCGTCGTGTTTTTGCCACGATAAACGATGTCGCCAGGAAGCCCCCCAATCGGGCTGCTAGTTCGGCCCAGCAAAACCAGCGCCAGCCCGACAACAACAATAGTTCCGCCGAACAACAGCAGCATTTTGCCTAAGTCTGCCACAATAAAAGTCTAAACCATCGGCACCTTGAATTCTCGGGATAGATTGGTTGCGTCGGCCTTCATAATTCCAGAAAGTAGCCGAAGATTCGCGAAACAAATTCCCTCCGCTTGGGTTTTCTTAGTTATTGGTCCAGGGTCCGGGCTCTGGCCGTGATCCTCTGACTCCTGAGGTGTGTTCTTATGAGACTCTCCCGCATCGCTTTTTTGCTTCTCATTGCCACATGTTTCACTACTTTGTCCCACGCGCAACAGCAGGACTGGCTCCCTCAGGGTATTGAAAGCCTGGGGCAGAATGCCTCGTCGCGTACCGAGTTCACTCTCGACCACTCCATGCTGGTGTTCGCGTCCAAGCTCGATCAGGACAATGAAGATTTGCGGCGCGTGGTGGCGGGAGTAAATGGGATTTCCGTCCACAGCTTCCGTTTCCCGAAATCGGGGATGTACGATTCAGGAATTCTGAGCTCGGTGCGTCAACAGTTTCACGAGGCTGGCTGGCAGCACATGGTCAGCACCCATGACAAGGACGGCGGCCCGGGCGCAACCGATCTCTGGATTCGCTTCGAGAATAAAGTGATCCGAAACGTCGCGGTTCTCTTCGCCGGGCAGAATCAGCTGAACTTCATTGCTGTCTCTGGGTCGATCAGCCCGCTCGATCTCTTCCATCTCGGCGGACACTTCGGTATCCCTAAGATTGAAGGCGGAGTGGTCGTTCCCGTGCCCGAGAGCGACCGCTAGCGCGGCTTGCTATGAGCGTCGTCCATATCTGAGATTCGCGTGCTCTGTCCACTTTGTTGTTGACAATCTTCCCTGTTCGGGACAGCATTGGCCCAGTTTTGTTAGGGTCGCTTATCTAGTCCCCCCGACTTGCGGTCGCGACCCTCGGGATCGCTGGTGTTATTGGATTATTGGACCGAACCCTGAGGTAACCAATTATGAAAATACGTGGAGCTGTGTGCGCTTTATTGCTCGTCAGCTTAGGTGCGGCGGCGGTTTTCATTCCTGGCCGAGCGCAGGAGACCAGCGTGTCGGGACGGCGCCCGTCCAATGGCGCGCCGCCCGCGAATCCGCTGAAGGTTGCGCTGTTGAAGTGGTACCCGGCGAACCAGACGACAAGCTTCGATGTTGGTAACCTCCCCGGTGGCGTAGCTTTCGACGGCGAGAACATCTGGGTGGCGAATACCGGCTCGGACACGGTAAGCAAGCTGCGCGCCAGTGACGGAGCCAACCAAGGCACCTTCAACTTGTACACAGGCGCAGAGCCCTTGGGCGTCGCCTTCGATGGAGCGAATATCTGGATAGCAAATTCCGGGGGCAATGACGTCACCAAACTGCGGGCCACAGATGGCACCAAGCTGGGCGACTTCACCGTGGGGAAGTTACCGTATTTTCTGGCCTTCGATGGAGAGAACATCTGGACGGCGAACCATGGCGATGGCACGGTGAGCAAGCTACGGGCTAGCGATGGCAAAACCCTGGGCACGTTCCCCGTGCAAGCTGCGATTGGCGTGGCCTTCGATGGGAAAAATATCTGGGTTACGGACTACCTAGGTTTCGTCTACAAGCTGCGGACCAGTGACGGCAAGATCTTAGGCTCGTTCAAAACGGGCGGCGGTTCCGTCGGAGTAGCCTTTGATGGGGCGAATATCTGGGTGGCGAACTATCAGGGCGGCACGGTCAGTAAGCTGCGAGCAAAGGATGGGGCTAATCAAGGTACCTTCAATTACGGCGGATCGCCGCGCGGGATAGCCTTCGACGGATCGTACATTTGGGTTGCGGCAGACAGCGTGGATCAAGTACGGCCAAGCGACGGTGCGCTCGTGGGGAGGTTTCAAACGCACGGCCCCCAACCTATTGGCGTGGCTTTTGACGGAGCAAATATCTGGGTAACTAATGGCACACACTTCGTTAACAAGATGTGATCGGCGATCCAAACTTGACCGCTGGGAGTCTTGCAGAAAATCAGCGTGGAGGCGATAGACCACACCACAGTTTGAAGAAGTCAGTCTGAACTGCGAAATCAATTCGTACGCTGACGCCGAGTTGTAGTTGGCGGCTCGGTGAATAACTTCACACACCCGATCGCACGCGCTCGATATCCTATCCCCTGGCGATTGGACGCCGCGGAAGGATGTACCACGACGAAATCTGGAGATCGAGCTTGCTAACTGTGCCCCTCGAAACTTATCGGTGGAGCATATACCGTGGCTGCTGACCCGGAAGCTTCGGTATGATGTTGTTGTAGGAAGTTGCCGGGATGGCGGAATTGGCAGACGCGCTGGACTTAGGATCCAGTGCCGCAAGGCGTGCAGGTTCGAGTCCTGTTCCCGGCACCAGATAAATCAAAGGCGAAACCTGACGCAAGTCTCGCCTTTAACACCTTGAGCGACGGTGATCAGGCAACGGGTTCTACTCGGAATCCGCTGCTGGCCAAAACCGGATGCCGGCCCTATTGGGCTTGTTGCAACCCCTGGTACACTGCCATTCCCGCGATCACCAATAGCATGACCCCGGAGGCAGCGCCCATCCACTTGACCAGGGGAGTGATTTTGTTCACCTTGGCCATGATCTCGATCTGTTCCTTTTCCATGTGCGACTCAGATTCGCCCAGGAACAGTTGATCATCCTCTTGCATGGTGAGGGTGCTACGGTAGATGAGGAGGATGACTAGGATAGCGGTGAGAACTCCCCATACAACTAGCGGCCACATTAACGTTTCCATCATAAGCCACCTCGGTGCTGATCTTTGAGCAGACCCCGAAGCTTCGCCGACGTTGGTTATCGGGCCACAACCGACATCGGTACGGGGGCCCCACGCGCAGATTATATCCCCAGAACGCAAGCCCTGACAGGTTTTGTTTTGCCCGCGACTCTGCGGGGCTTTAGTTCATCTAACTGGGAGGCGGGTTCCGGGGTCCGATCCGAGGCTTTTTGCCCAGGCTTTTTGCCTCGAACCCTGAGCCCAGCTTTGTTATAATAAACAGGTAGTTTCAAGGAGATGCCAATGGCCACCACCACTGTCCCGACAAGCGTTCCCGAAGTGACACCAAAGAAGCCACCGGTTAGCTTGACCACTAACGCGATTGCCAAGGTTAAGGAGATTATGGCGCAACAGAGTCCCGTACCTGCCGGCCTGCGGGTAGGTGTTGTGGGCGGCGGTTGCTCAGGTTTCTCCTACTCGATGTCTTTCGAAAACGGCGCGGGTATGATGGACAAAGTGTTCGACATGGATGGGCTGAAAGTCTATGTGGATGCCACCTCGCTGATGTATCTCAACAACTGCATCGTGGATTATGTTGAAACCCTTGAGGGTGCGGGCTTCAAGTTCGAGAATCCGAACGTGAAGAGCACATGCGGCTGCGGATCTTCGTTTAGCGTGTAAACCGGCGAGCCTTGGAGTTTGAAAAGCCTCATCATGACTGATGAGGCTTTTGTCTTTTACGGTTGCTCGGGCGGCATTTGCGGCGTTAACCCGCCGGGTTGTGCTGGCTGGACCGGTTGCTGGCCGAAGCCGCCGGGCTGACCGGAGATGCCGGTAGAAGTGCCGGGCGCACCTGCAGTCCCGGGAGCGCCCTGTATAGAGGTGGCCCCTTGAAGTGCAGGCTGATTCGGGGTAGTCAGCAGTCCGCCCCGGTCACTGGTCGGATCGTAAATGAACTGCCATTGATAGTAGTGATCTTTCTTGTTAAATATACGGATGGTTTTATCTTTGCTTGTACTGGCCACTCCAACCATGGGACCGCCGCCGAAGACCTGCGCGCCGGAGGTTGAGGTTCCCTGGCCAACAGTGCCGAAACTGCCGGGAGCGCCGGGACCAGCTGCGGCATGACTCGCGCCTGTTCCGGCATTCGCGGTATCGTCAGAAGCCTCTTCGTCTGAGTTCGGTCCAGGTGCTCCGTTAACAACTGTGGTGCCTGCTCCAGGACCGCCTGGTCCAGCAGCGGCATTCGCACCCGCCGCACTTAAAGCACCCGCCATGGCCATCGTATTGATGGCGCCCGGGCCAAGTCCTCCTTGCCCGCCGGGACCTCCGGGTATTCCGGCAGCGCCGGGATTGAGACCGGCAACCGGAGTGGCTCCTGCGAGTCCCCCGCCGAACGACAGTTGTACGTCGCCCATGTGCAGGATCTTGAACTCTTTTCCCGTGATCGGGTCTTTGTAACGTTTGCGCAGAAAGCGGACTTGGTTGGTGTTTTCGAGCTCCTCGATGCGGGTAGGATAACGACCAAATTTCTTGACGAAATACTTCATCGCCCGCGAGTACTGTACCCCACGATGAATCAATTCTTCCTCACGATCACGTTTCACCTGGAAGGCAATGATCGGAGCCATGACTACGGTGGCGATGGCAATGAGTGCAACAAACAGTATGAGGGTGATGAGAATGTATCCGCGCTCTGAGCGGCGGTGTGGATTCGAGTTGGGGCAGGGTAATTTCACGTCAGTCGACATTCGGTTCGATGCGCGAGGGGCGGCTACTAGCAGCTTGATTTCCTTTGAATCGTTCATTACTCCTGTCTGCCCGAGGAGCGACGAGGAATCTGGGTTTTCCCTTATCACGCGCAGAACCCAGATCCCTCGCGTTGCTCGGGATGACAACAAGCGAGATTGAGACGTAGCAAGCTACGTCCCTACAGCGAGACCTGGGTGCTTCTCATCCCGCCGTCAGCGGAATATTCTGGCGGTTGTTGTTCAGCACATCTTCTATTTCCACCGAAGTGGGTGAGATGCGCAGCACTTTGTAATGACGATTGACGACCTCTCCTTCCGCTGCAATAAAAACGTCTTCGCCCTCGGAGAGAAAAATCTTCTTGGCCTCGCCCGGTTTGCTGGCAAACCCGAAAAACTTCAGGTTGATGGGCGGCGGAGGAGGCGGAGGAGGCGGACCTTGTGCTGCCAGTTTCTCGGCTTCCGTCTGCGCCGGCGCCACCGGTTGCGGAATCTCCGCTTGAGTCATGAAGATGTTCCGGCCCGTGCCTTCGTACTTGGTGTCTTCGCTGGCCTTCAACCAGTCATATCGCAGCGTGGGGTCGAGGGAATGCGGCGCAGTACTGACTTTCTTGCCGCGAGTCTTTGTGCGCTGCCCAGGTCGAGGACGGGCAGCGGGTTGAGGTGTGATAGAAGGTGCGATGTTCGCGGAAGCCGGCGACGCCGCTGTCGGAGCCGAACCTACAAGCCTCGACAGCAGGATCACGACGGCAATCGCCATCAAGGCGATCGCGACGAACAGCTTCGTCCGATTTTCTGCTCCAACTTTCACTGCACACCCTTCACTTAGGCAACACCCGTCTTGAGATAAGTCTCCAGCTTAAGCTGCAGCTTGACCACGCCGCCCTGTTCTCCGCCGAGGCTCACGCTGTCCACCAGAAAAAACATTTGATCGCGCTCCAGCGCGTTAATAAATCGCACCAATTGCAGATAATCGCCGGCGAGGTCAGCCTCGATTTCCACTCGTTGCACGCCCGCCATGTCCCCTTCTTTCATGGAGTACTTAATGCTTCCGATTTTGACGCCGCTCTGTGCCGCAACCTTGCCCAGGTCGGTGGAGATGGCGGAGTCCTGCGCGGGCAGACGCTCGGCGTAAAACTGGTCAATCTGTTTGCGAGCGATGGGAATCTTCTTGTCCAGACCGCGCAGTGGTTCGACTTCCCGCGTTTTCTGCTGCAATTGCTTCCAGGCCTGATCGAGTTGTTGGTGGCGCGCCCCTTCCGATCCGATCAATGGAGAAAAAAATACCACGACCAGGACCACATCGGCGGCTGCCAGGGCAGCCAGCGCTATCTTCACTTTTCGGCGCGTGTCTCTCAGATCAGGCATTACGGCGCGCCTCCTACACGGCTCCCAATCTCAGGCACATAAAGCGCGCTGATATGAAACTGCACCGTATCCCCTGAATTTCCGTTACCGGGATTGGAGTTCTCCTCCTCGATATAGGTTTCGTGGAAGTGCTGTGAAGCCTCCATTTTGCTCACCAAATCGAGCGCATGTTCGCGGGTATCTCCGGCGACGATCAGCTTGATCTCCAGCTCATTGTCGGGACTCAGCTCAGGATGGATCGAGACCACGTGCAGGCGTGCCGGCATGACCCGCTCCAAGTCTTCGAAGGCCTTGGTCCAGGAAAAAGCCTTGCGCTGAAAAAGATCGTTCAGGAAAAGAGATCGATCCCGGGTGCTGCTGTTCTGGGGCAAATTTAGTAAGGCTTGCGCATCGGCCTGTTCCTTGTCCCGAGCCGCGCTCTGCTGCTCGTATTCCCGGATCAGCCGGCGGTCATTGCGCGCACCGATCCATCCATTGACCGTCATTAAGAGCAACAGCAGAGTCAGAATGCCAAGCGCAACCAGACCACCGCCCCACCGCAGCCAGAAGCGGCGGGCATCCTCGTAGGGCTGAGTTGCGAGATTGATGTCGACGCGCATTTACGATAGCAAGGCCCCCACGACCCCAGCCATTCTCCATTTCGGAATCGAACCGACGCTAGCACCCAACTGTGAATTTGCGACTAGTTCCGTGACCTCGGCTCCAGTCTGCGCGCGCAGGGCAGGGACCGCTCCGCCTGCATCCGCCAGACCGGCTACAAAGATGTGTGCAATATTCAAATGATAAGTGTCCTGGAAAAATACCACCGAGGGATAGACCTCTTCTGCCAGTTGCTCTCCGGTAATCGTCACGCCGCGTGGATTTTCCAAGGTGCGGAACAGGAGCAGCTGATTTTTGTCGAGAATCGCAATGCTCGTGGTGCGCGAATCCACTTTCACCACCAGCGTCGGGTGGTCCGCGTTGGCCGCGCCTAAGGCAGCCAGCATGGACGGTAGCACGATGCCTGGGCTATATCCCGCGTCGCGGAACACGGACTCGTAATCTTCAACCACGCTGGTCAGCGCCACTGCCGCCACCACCTTGAGCCCGCTTGCGGCGGGCTGCGCGTGGTAGGAAATCTTGGCCTTGTCGAGATCAAAAGGGAGCGATTTTTTCAGACGGAAACGGACCACGCTTTCTGCTTCTGTGGGATTGGCGGGAAGAGTCTCAAAATCCAGCAGCATGACGCGGACCGCTGCGTCCGGCAACACCGCGATTACGTCGCGCGACCGGCTGTTCAGACTGCTGAGCGTATCTTGAACCGTGTCGAAGACACGCTTGCGTTCGCGCAGATTCGTCTCCATCAAGTCAGGGACAACGCTTCCCGGCGCCAACTCGCCGGCAGTGCATGTCTCGACCATGTCGCCGTGCTCCGAAACTCGTGCGGCGAGCACACGATCGGCTGTGATCTCGCAGGCCAGCTTCGGCTTGGAACTCGAATTGAAACTAGAACGCATGCCCGACACCACTCCCCGCAGCGATACAACCAGTAAAACCCTCAGCCGCTCATAAATGCAATAGCTGGAAGAGCACCAGAGTCATTGACCTAATGGGAGGGAGTTCAGTTCTCCTTGGTTGCGCGACCGTCGACCCCCACTCTGCCAAAAGCCATCCCCGTTGTCATTCCGAGCGCAGTGAGGAATCTGCAGTTCTGCTGCGAAAAAAATGCAGATTCCTCGCTACGCTCGAAATGACAATACGGAAAGAGAGTACTCAGCGCATGCTTTCGATGAAGGTGACTTTGTTTATTTCTTTCAACGTAGTCAACCCGATCCTGACTTTATCCAGGGCCGATTCACGCAGGAACCGCATGCCCTCATCGCGCGCGGCTCGCCGGATCTCCGACGTTGGCTTCTTCAGCAAAATCATCTCGCGGATACGATCGCTCAAGTCAAGGAGTTCGTGGATCGCGGTTCGCCCGCGGAATCCCGTCCCGGCGCACTCGATACAACCTTGCCCTTCGTAGAAGTTGACCTCCGACCAGGTCTTCGGATCGAGCCCGCTGGCCTCTAGAACCTCTGGGGCATAATGGGTTGCGGTGCGACAGGATTCGCAAATCAATCGCACCAGCCGTTGCGCCAGAATGCAGTTTAAAGCCGAAACAAAGTTGTAAGGCTCGACCCCCATGTTGAGGAATCGCCCGATGACGTCGACCACGTTGTTGGCGTGGACGGTGGTGAAAACCAGGTGGCCGGTAAGCGCGGACTGAATCGCGATCTGCGCGGTTTCGGTATCGCGGATTTCGCCGACCATGATCTTGTCAGGATCGTGACGCAAAATAGAACGCAGGCCGCGAGCGAAGGTCAGCCCCTTTTTCTCATTGACCGGAATCTGAGTGATGCCGCGAATCTGGTATTCAACCGGGTCTTCAATGGTGATGATTTTGTCTTCGTCAGTCTTGATCTCACTGACGGCCGCGTACAGCGTCGTGGTTTTGCCGCTGCCGGTTGGGCCGGTGACTAGCACCATGCCGTACGGCTCTTTGATGTAGCGGCGGAATTTTCGCAGGTCATCTTCGTCGAAACCAACAACATCGAGCGTGAGCTTGTGGAACTTTTCGCTCATCGATTCTTTGTCGAGTACGCGAAGCACTGCGTCCTCGCCGTGAATCGACGGCATAATCGAAACGCGGAAGTCGATCGGCCGCTCAGGGCTTCCGTAGCGCACGCGGAAACGCCCGTCCTGCGGAACCCGGCGTTCGGAAATATCCAACTCACTCATGACTTTGATACGCGAAATGATGGTTGAGTGATGCTCCTTGGCAATTGGCGGCATGGCCTGAGTAAGCACGCCGTCAATGCGGAACTTGATGCACACAGAATCGTCGCGGGTTTCGATGTGAATATCACTGGCCCGCCGTTGCAGCGCAGTAAAGATCGTGGTATCGACTAGGCGAATGATCGGGCTGATATCACCCTGCTGCGTGGCCAGCCGGTCGATCGAGATGCTCTCTTCGCTGCCACTCTCATCTTCCCGAATTACATCCAGAGCAAAGCCTTCGCTCGCATCTTCGAGAACTCGCTTTGACTGTTCCGTCTTCTTGAGGATTTCGGTGATCTGCGCCAGCGTGGAAACCTTGGTGACAATGCGCTTGCCCAGGAGCAGGCTGATCTCGTCGATCATCATCAGCTGGCTCGGGTCGGCAATGGCTATCGCGAGACGGCCGTCTTCGGTCTCCTCGAGAGGCACGAAGTTGTAGCGGAACATCAGGTGAACCGGGATGGTTTTGAACAGATCGTGATGCAGTTGGAAGTTATGCAGATCGACGAACTGGCAGCGATAGCGCCGCGCAATATCCTGCGCTTTTTCCAGTTCCTCGCTGTGGGTGCCAGGCGCTGCGCTCCCGTTCCCGCCCACGAATACTGTTTTGTTTTCTGTTGTACTTGCCATTTCTCAACCACCTACACCCAGGCCAGAGCCGTAATTTTCTCGTCTAATGAATCGTAGATCCTAAAGTGAAAATGGGTAAATACAGCGAGATAAGTATTCCGCCCACAATCACCGCCATGAAAATGAGGATGACCGGCTCGATCAAAGCCATGGCCGCACCGAGCGCATTCTGCACGTCCTCCTCATAAAACTCCGCCACCGAATTGAGCATGGCCGGCAAAGCTCCAGTGGATTCGCCCACCTCGATCATCTCCACCGACAACTCGGGAAACATCTTTTGTTCTTCCAGACTCTTGGCTAGGGGCTGCCCTTCGCGTACCCGGATGGCGGCCACCGAAATACCGTTGAGAATGCGACGGCTGCTCATCGAAGCTCCCGCAGTTTGCAGCGACGGCACCAGCGGCATGCCGCCTGCCAGCAGGGTCGAAAGCATGCGGGAGAAGTTGGCCACCTGATACTTCAGCCAGATTTGCCCAAGCAACGGGAGCGCCAGAATGGCACGGTCGACGCGTTCGGCCCCGCGATCGCTCTTCTTCCACTGCCAGAACGCCAGCAGCGCAATCACCACCGCGGCTGCAGCCAGCGGAAAATATCTTTGCGCATGGTTTCCGATATTCAGCATGATCAGAGTGATCACCGGCAGTTGCGCACCCATATCCTGATAAAGTCTGGCAAACTGCGGCACCACGTACGTCACCAGGAATACCAGCATCAACGAAACCATGACGACCAGCAAAGTCGGATACACCAGCGACACCGCCAACTTCTTCTTGAAAGTTAGCGCCATTTTCTGGAAGGCAATGTAGCGAGTGAGCACCTCTTCCATGTTGCCGCTCTTCTCGCCCGCCATCAAAGTGCTGGTGTAGATCTTGGGAAAAGCTCCTTGCCCGGAAAAAGCGTCGGAGAGGAGTTCTCCCGCCTTGACCCGGTCGCGCACATTTTGCAACAGGCTTTGCAGATACGGATCCCGCTGCCGCTTGATCAGCAAATCCAAAGAATTCAAAATCGGCAATCCAGCTTTGATCAAGGTAAGGAATTGCGAGTTGAAGATAAGAAACTGGCCTTGCTTGACCTTGCCTCGTCGTCGCAATCCGCCGGAAAAAACCCCGCGAGGCTTGACCCAGTAAACCAGGAAGCCCTGCTGCACAAAGCGATCGCGAACCTCGGCCTCCGAGTACCCGTTCTCGATCTGCTCCAACAGGTGCCCGCGCTCGTCCGCGATTTTGATTACGAATTCGGCCATGCGATCGTCCGTTTACCGTCGCCCACTCCAGTCTAGCATTCCCATCTAGCAGCCATTTGTTAATTGGCAGTCAAACTATATCGGGAGTAATGAAACCGTCTTCGCCGTCCCAAACAGGTCGCAACCAACTGAAAAACAATTACTTACAGATCATTTTAGATAGTGCTGGAAGCTCGAAATTCGTATCAGGATATGGTTTCAACCATATCGTAAGCTAGTCGAAACAGACCAGCTTTAGCCCCTGCTTTCGAGGATCTACTGTCCCAACTCGCCGTCAATGACTTCAACCCCGTCCGGCACCGCAAATCGAAACCGCTGATCAGGCACGGACACATTCTCTCTCTGATCACTAAAGCGATATTCCGTGACCGATCCGTCCACTTCCTCAATTAAAATCCTGCTAATCCAGTGCTCGGGCGTAATCTCCAGCAGAACTTGGCTAACCCGGTCCGCCAAACTCTTCGGAACCCCCCGAAGAACCACATCCCCCGCCGCCGGGGGAGCCACGCCAGGAACCGGATCTCGAACTAAAGACAACCCCTGCAATTCCTTCTCCAACTTGGTCTTACCCAAAAGAAAAGCCAGCGGAGATCGCAAATCCTCCAGCTTCTTGACCGCTGTCCGCCGCACCTGCCGCTCGCCCGGGACGTAAAACCAAGCATCCTTGCCGTCGCTTAGGAACAGCTTCTCCCTCGGAGAACGATACTCCCACCGCATCTTGCCAGGTTTTTTTAGCCAAAGTGTTCCCGATTCAGTGCGTTCCGTTCCAGCCCCCCGGTAAACCTCGGTGAACTCAGCCTGCAGGGAGCGCAAGTGGTTGTAACGCTCATCGACAGCCTGCGCGATGGCGTGAACGTCGGGAGGGGGGGACGCGGCTGCACTCCCAGTAGCCAGTCCAAAGACAAGAAAGACAACAAAGTTGCGCAGTATGGAATTCAGCTCCACAAGATGTGATCGGAACCTTACCGTGCTCACGGAGAGTCGAGACTCAGAACCCAATCAATTCTATTTTAAATCATGGTCACCTATGGCAAGGTGAGGCGGAGCCGTGGTGGGTGAACCTCCCTAGGCAGCATCGAAGTAAGCGGAGAGATTTATGTCCTTGTAGTCTGATCCGTAGGCTGAGTCGCAACTCATTTCTCGTAGAACATTCTCCAGCGCCTGTCGGTAGGACCTCAACCTCTGAAAAATTCGCTTCGTCTCGCTCGACAAATCGTACGGAACTGAGGGATCCAACTGCTGGCTGAAACGCCAGTCGTCTGCATCGTTCGCCGTTACGTTCTCGCTGATCCTGCGATCAATATACTGCCTGACCGCATCTGCCCCACAAAGCCTCACTGCGACTCGCTTCGCCACGATTCGCGCCTCGCGTTCATGAGGGATGTCGGGCCAGTTCAACCCTTCGATGTCGAACACTTCTCTTGGAAGACGAGGAATAAGCCGACCCTCAGCCCAAAATCTCCGACTAAACCCGTACTGGACAAAATGCTGAAGCTCGTGTGCAAAGGTCATGGTCAGCGCTGTCTCGTCGGCACACGTGCCCCATGAAGATAGATCGCATGATCGAAGACACGCCTCGTCGGCCACGGGGAAAAATCGTCAACAGGAACAAAAATGAGACTTGTCATACGGGGAGGCCACTCATCCGTGGGCCTGTTTCCATTAATTGGTGCATAGCACCCGCGGTTTGCCGGGCCGTACTGTTGTCTAAGATCACTCCAGTCCTCGTCGTCGAGGAACGCGAGCAACTTCAGATCAGGTAGCCCACTCCCAAACTCCTCCAATACGCACCGCGTCGCCGCGTGCCGCGCCGCTTTCACGTCAGAGTCGTGCGACTTCACTTCCAGTGTTACTGTCACGTTTCTTCACCTTCGAGCAACCACATATTGCTGAAGCCCATTTTATTGAGTCGTACACTATCCGGGTTTTGGTCGGCTTTATTCCGTGAACATTAGGTCTTGGAGTTGTCCCATCAGTGCATTCCCTAAGACTTGGATGTCTTCTGCCATCTGTGCCATCTCAGCCGCCTCTTTCATTATTCTTAAGGCGGACGAGGCCTATTTATTCCGGTACTTTGCGAACGAGCGCGGCGAAAAGATAGCAGCTAGTTTTTGACCTCAGCCGCGAAACATCTTACGATGGATCGAAAGAAACCGAGACCATCCATGGATATGATTCCACTGAAGCCGGAGCGTAAGGCGCAATTGGAAGAGTACGCCAAACGGCGTGGCCAGGACCTCGCCACCGCTCTTGATGACGCCTTGGCGACCTATTTCGAATGGGAGCGGCAGGACTTCGCCGAAGCGGTTGAGGGAGTCCGCCAAGGCTACGAAGATGTAAAAGCCGGGCGCACCAGGCCGGCAACCGAGTTTCTCGCGGACCTGCGCCGAAAGCATGGCCTTCCAGTTATGTAGATTCCCGCTCTCCCGACGCGTGCGCCTTCATGTAAGCGCGCAGGATGGCGTTGATGCGCGTCTGATACCCGCGCTGTTGCCGAAACCAGGCCAGCAGGTCCGCATCCAGCCGCATGGTCACAACCGTTTTTCGGGTAGGCCACACCAACTTGGCGTCTTTCCAGAACTCTACATCCGTGGGGCGCACGTCGAGGTCGGACGCAATGCCGCGGCGAATCTGGGCATCGCTCAAGTGGCGCAGTTTTTTCCAGTCCGTGCCCGCGCCGCGCTTAGCTTTCGATGTTTTGCCAGTAGGAGCGTCGTTCGTGCGGCTCCGAGCGCCAGGCCGAGATGATGCGCCTTTCTTCATCATTTTCATCCGTGTAAACCACCGTAATTTCCAAGCCGTTCACCAACCCAACCGCATAAACTCGACTTTCGCCATAGTCGAAACGGTCATCCACTTTTTCAATGGTCGGCCCATCGAAAATCCGCACCGCATCCTCGAAGGCGATCCCGTGTCGAATGAGATTGCGGCGATTCTTTTCGCTGTCCCAACTATAGCGCATCACTTGTATTTACACAATGTCAATATCGTATCCCGCGCGCCGGATTCAGCTTTTTCTCTCTATTCAGTTCCGCATAATGTATCTCACTTCGACTAACATGAGCTCCTCAGCAGTAAGCAAATTTAAACGGCGTGCCGATGTGGGAATCTGAGGCCGCTAATTTTGGATTCCGGACACTTGCCTATTCAGTTGGAGGCATGCCTCTTAAGACGCTGCACTATTGCGCGGCGAAGATCGAATACTGCTGCGTCCCCCCAATTCTTGTGAAAGCCGCACTCCGCGTCAGCACATGCTCCAGCAATGGATTGTGATACAGAACGAACACCCGCCTGGGATGCTCCTGCAATGATTGCTTCAGATGGCTGATCATCATAACCAACCCGGATTCGGGCAGAGGGTTGAACAGATAAAGGACGGTCGGATCCGGTGGAAAAGCGAACTCCCGAGCGTCGCTTAGGAGGCAGTCGATGGCGAAGCACTGCTGCGAGTCGCTCTTGTACTTGCTGATATTCGCTTTCGCCACGCTGTGCAATTCAGGTAGCAATTCGATTCCAAGGATGCGGCGGAAGGGATAATCCGCGGCCATCAGCAGCGCCCGTCCCTTGCCCGAGCCGATATCGATGAAGGTAAATTCTTTAAAATTTATATTCGCCCCAGCCTGCATGAGGCTCGCGAGCATTTCGCGGAAGAGCGCAGGGTCGCTTGGTTGATAGGGCGAATGGAAAAGTCCCAACAGGCGATCGCGCCAGCCAAGCGTTGCGCCAGTCGTATCGACGCGGAAGTCCCAGTCGTACTCGACGTCGCCATAGCGCTGCCGACGCCGCGACGGAGTGGAGTCACGAGCGAACTCCCACAGCAAACCAAGCAGACACCGAAACGCCTGGAGAGGCCCCTCGCGCGCTGAAGTTTCCATCCACCAGCGCAGAATTGCTTGGAGGGAGGACATTCGATTGGCGGACACACGCTTAATTTATATCCGACCAACCCACAATCTTACCGGAAGCATTGATCGCCGAGCTTGTACTGTTCTTACCGCCCAGGGTTCCCAGATCGCTAATTTGATGGCTGCTCCCGCGCCACACAACCGCGTGGTAAATAGCGTCCGTGTGATCGGTGTAAGAATACCCGGCGATTTCGCCGGACTTGTTGCTTTCGAAAGCGTCGCTGTTCGCGCCGAAATCCCCAAGCGTCCCGAGATCTTGCATGCCCCCGCTCTGTGTCCATAAAAAAGCGTGGAACGGAGAGCCACCCGTAAGAACACTGAACCCGACCACATCCTCGAGGTCATTAATTCCAATTGCATTGCTACTTTGTCCTAGGGTGCCCAGGTCTTGCATGCCAGCAGCCTTCGTCCACATGAAAGCGTGCTCGTCCCCGGCGCTGGTAGTCGAATTACCGGCAACCGCTCGGAAGACATTCACCGCGCTCGCAGCACTTGAAGCACCACCAAGCGTTCCTAGATCCCGCATGCGCCTGGTGCCGATCTTAAGGAAAGCGTGCGTGGCGCTATTGCCCTTGGTCGATGAATCGCCAACGATATCGCCTTTCTTGTTTATGCCATCGGCTTCGCTGGAAGAACCGCCGAGCGTTCCCAAGTCCGTGATCGCTCCTGTCGCCGTCCAGAGAACCGCGTGTACAGCTCCGGACTTCTTGCTGGCCGAGCCAACGACCACGCCAGAGTCGTCAATTCCCCGCGCGACGCTGAAATTGCCACCCAGTGTTCCCAGATCTTTCATTCCGCCTTTCACCGTCCAGAGGAACGCATGGAGATCGCCAAAGTTGGTCACAAAGTAACCCGCAACCTGGCCTGAGGCATTGACTGCCTGGGCATAACTGCTTGCCCCCAGACTACCTAAACCTTTCATGCCGGACTTTTGACTCCAGATAAAGGCATGCTGCGTGGGCTGCTGAGCAAATGTCGGTACGCCGAGAAACAGCATCCGAAGAAGTACAACGGTTAGATAGAACTTCATACTTACCTCGTCGATCGAATTCGGGGAAGAGGTGCCAGACCAACTCTACGCGGCCAGACCGTGGGGACTGCGCGGGGGAAGTGTCTCCGAAATGATTACGACGGTCAAGGGGAAAAACGCCCCAGGCTGGGCTTTTGTCGCTAAAGCGGCTTACTCATCCTGACCAGATGGCAGGGCTGGTTTGGGGCATTTTGATCCGGAGGGAAAGGCATGGTACCGCTCTCCAGATACCCGAGCCGTCGATAGAATGGCAGCAACTTGACTCGCAAGTTTACGACTGTCAGCTCCATGAGATGGCAGCCAGCGGCGCGGCAATATTCCTCCGATGCGGCCACTAAACGAGAGCCCAAGCCGACGCCTTGTTTCGCTGGGTCAACTGCAAGTAAACCGAAATAGCCGGCCTGTCCACGCAGTTCCACGTAGACGCAACCTGCAAGCGCGCCACTCTCCTCAGCGATAAAGAACCTGCCTTTTTGCATTAGCGCACGGACCTTCTCCGGGTTGGTACGGTCTGCGTCGATGAAGAAACGTTCCACGTGGAACGCTGTATTCACCAGACGGGCGATGTTCTCGGCATCTTCGAGTTGTGCCGTACGTGGCTTCACGAGTCGAGCTTGCACGGGCGAGGACGCTCGCGCCTGCATCTTGGATATTAGTTCACGGGCGGTAGCTTGGGCTTTTGAGGTGGAATGTACCCGATTGGTATTCCTTTTTCAATGAAGGGCAGGTCGTCAGGAACTCGCACTTCGACGTGGCCATCCGGCAGCAGTTTATATGTGTGCCCAACCGGGTCCACCGGAATGCCACGCAAGAAGTTTGCCGCTTCCAGGTCAGAAAACTTTTGCGGCAAGCGTCCGGTTTTGTCGCGGTAGCGAGAGACGAGCGACTCCAGAATGGTGACGTCTTCATCCACCTGCAAGGCGTTCAAGTGAGCAACCGCATTCGATTTCACCAAGGGATCGCGCGTGGTTTGATAAGTCGTCACCCACATCAGACGAGCGGTTTGAATGTTTCCCGCATGCTCGGCCATCTTGGCAGCCATGAGCGGCATAATCTGATGGGTATTCGGAACCTTGGCGCCGTCGGCGAAGGCTTTCTCGGCGTTAGCGTAGTCGCCAAGATCCATGTAATAGATGAAACCCAGATCGTAGTAAAGGTGCCACTGGTTGGGATTGTTGCGGATTCCGAACTCGACCAACTTAATTGCCCGTTGTGGTTGATCGGCTCCGCCAGGTATTTTGGGAGCCAGGAAGTTCGCGCCATACTCGTAGGCAACGAGCAGGTGCGGATCGAGCGTAGTCGTGATTTCAAGCAGCGGCGCCAGCAGGTCGAAATGCTCGGAGCCGCGGGTGAGTTTTTCTCCGAAATACTGTACTGCGCGGGTCCAGTAGATGTCCGCGAGCAACCCGTCGTAGCCCAGGCTCATTCGCTTGAGCAGGGTGGGCGAGGAGATGTAGAGCACTTCCTTTAGCGTCGCTGCGTTGCGCTCGCGATCAAGGCGCCGCAGCAACAACACAGATCCCACAAGAAAAGTCACCAGCAGAACGCTGGCCGTAATTGTGATTCTCCGCGAGGGCTTCATTTCAGATTCCGGCGCTCGAAAATCAGCACTGCTCCACAGAGAGCCATGCCAGCGTAAACCAGAGCATAGGCCGTGTTCGAGAGGATGAGTTGTCCCGCAACCGGCTGCTCGTGCGCCACCGAACTAATTACATTCAAGGCGGAAAAATTCGGGACCAGATAAGCTGCGCCTGTGGCCAGCCAGCGCACGACCCCTTTGGTTAAACCGGCAAACCCTCGCAGGTCTTCCGCGAAGGTGCCGATCACGAACAAGGCAAAGGCAAAGACTGCCGATAGCAACGGAGACGAAAAAGAGGAAAACAGAAGCGCCAGCGAGGTGATGATCAGGAACTGCAAAACGATGAAATACAGCGCGACCAGCACCCAGCCGTCAGTTGCCTGGAAGTGGTGCGAAACGTAGAGCAACGCCGCAAACACTCCGAGCGCCATGAAGAATGCGTTGACCACCAGCGTTCCCGCCAGGCCGAAAAACTTGCCGATAATGAACTCCCAGCGCTGAACCGGACGGGAAAGAACGGTATAGAGCGTTCTTTTGTCGATCTCTTTGGAAACCAGTCCGATGCCAATGAAAATGGCAATCACGATACCGAACAACGAAACCGCTGTGAGGCCAAGATTGATCACCACCAATCGTTCGATGCCAATGGAAATTTGGCCGACCAGCACGGCGGCGCCCGACATCAGCAGTGCGAATGCGATCAGGTTATAGAGGACGCGATCGCGCACCGCTTCACGAAACGTGTTCGAGGCAATGTAGACAATTCGTCCGCTCATTGCGTCACCCCGGCAACCGCCTTGGACGGTTGCAGCTTGCGCACAAAATATTCTTCCAGCGAAGTCCGGACAGGAATTAAAGAGATGATTCGCAGCTGTTCGCGGCGTAGCGCCTCAAGGGCGGCGTCCTGATTGCCTTCGAGAACGACAGCCCGGATCGTATCGCCGGTGACATGACACTCCGCGCCCAGTGCCTTCATCGCAACTGGGATCTTGTTTCCGTGCCAGACCAGTTCGACTTTTCCTTCGACGCTTGAGGTGAGGTCGGCCACCGCGCCCACGCTCCGCAGTTCGCCCAGATGAATGATCGCCACCCGATCGCAGAGCGCTTCGGCATCGGACAGAATGTGAGTGGAAAAGAAAACCGTTTTGCCTTCCTGCTTCAATTGTTCCATCAGATCGCGCACTTCGCGACGGCCCATGGGATCGAGTCCGGACATAGGTTCGTCGAGAAAGACAATTCGGGGATCGTGCAAGATGGCTTGCGCAATGCCCACCCGTTGCAGCATACCTTTGGAAAACTTTCGCAACTGCACGCGCATCACGTCGGGCAGGCCTACCCGGTCGAGAACCTCGCGAACTTTGCGCGAGCGTTCCTTCGGTGCAAGACCCGAGAGTTGGCCATAATAATTGAGCAGTTCACCCGCGGTCAGGTAGTCATAGAAATAGGGTTGCTCGGGAAGAAAGCCAATCTGTGCTTTCATGCGCGGATCATTGATGTCCATGCCGAGGATTTGAGCTGATCCGCTGGTTGGATAGACCAGGCCCATAAGCATCTTGAGGGTGGTCGTCTTTCCTGCTCCGTTGGGTCCGAGAAAGCCGAAGATTTCTCCCTCCTCCACCCGCAGGTGGAGCGGCCGCAGCGCGCATTTCAGTTTCTTGCGCCAGAAGCCGACGCTGTATGTCTTTTCGAGGCCAAGGATATCGATTGCTGTCATGGCTGCAGAAACGAACTGCCCTCCTTTCGTCTCTAGGAAAATTATATGCAAAATATGGCGATTCCGAGCGAGTTCGGGAAGATACCCGATTACGAAAGTAAAAGAGCCCGGGTTTCACCTTGCAGTCCGCCGTAGGTGAGGCTGGCCAAGGGCTGAGTGAGGACGCGGGCAATGTAGTGAGCTAAAAAACAAAGGAGCAACGGATTTCTCCGTTGCTCCCCGGCTGGTACCCTCCCCCAGGTACTTCGCCAAATTCAAACTACTGCAGTTGTGGCCATGCCGCGCTGACGCAAGTCGCAAAGGTCGTTTGCGGAGCAGCGTTCCAAGAGGCGTTGAAGTGGATCACGCCATCTTCGTTGGCGCAGAAGCCGCGCACGCCGGTCTGGTTGAAAGCAGCGGCCGATCCGCCGACAGTGTAGCTCAGGAACGGCGCAGCAGCCGAGGTGCTGCCGATAGCGAAGTAGTAGCCGCTCTTGTTAAGAGCTATCGTGGTGGCCTGGGACAGGTTCCAGTCGATCAAGCAAGCCGCTGTGACCAGCGGACCGCCAGCAGGACAGCCAGTGATCGCGCCCGGCCCAAGTGCCGACATACCGGTTGCACCCGTCGAATATCCCTGCGCCGGGTAAGTGGAATAGAAGCTGACCTCAGAGGTGTTGACAGTACGGACCGAGCTGGCCGCAGACGACTCGTTGGCCGAGATACGTGCCCGCAGCAGGTTCGGAATGGCGATGGCAGCGATGATAAGAATAATCGCGACCACGATGAGCAACTCAATCAGTGAAAAACCCTTTTGTTTCCGCATGTGTGTTCCCTTCTTCTCCGTTTATCAGATGTGGTCTCAGTAGACCCGATTGCCGATTATGTTCGCATTTTAGCGGCCAGAGCCGGAAGTTACTATAGGGTAGGGTCAGATTGGAGAGCGCAGTTTGTTTTCAATGGCTCAGCTATCTTCCGTAACTATCGCGCCTGAAACGGGACTGACCCAGAGGCGCAGTTTGTACCACATTTTGTCGGCGGCATGACAAGTTGTGTCATATTGGCAGCGCAGAAATGAGATAGGAACCGCCCGGCTTGTAGCCGCTTGGAGCCTGGGCCTCCTAGCCCCGAAAGCAAAAAGAGCAACGGATTTCTCCGTTGCTCCCTGGCTCAAACGCTTCTCCGGTACTTCGCCAAATTCGAGTTATTGCAACTGTGGCCATGCTGCACTGGAGCAGGTCGCTTTGGTGGTTTGCGGGGCAGCATTCCAGGCTGCGTTGAAGTGGATGACGCCGTCTTCGTTCGAGCAGAAGCCACGCACGCCAGACTGATTGAAGGCAGCGGCCGAACCGCCGACGGTGTAGCTCACGAATGGGGCGGCGGCTGAGGTGCTACCGACCGCGAAATAGTAACCGCTCTTACTGAGCGCCACTGTCGTGGCTTGTGAAAGATTCCAGTCAATCAAGCAAGCCGCGGTGACCAGCGGCCCGCCAGCGGGACAGCCGGTGACGACGCCTGGTCCGAGTGCGCCCATGCCGGTCGCGCCCGTCGAATAGCCTTGCGTCGGGTAAGTGGAATAGAAGCTAACCTCACCCGTGTTGGTGGTGCGGACTGAGCTGGCCGCAGACGCCTCGTTGGCTGAAATACGCGCTCGCAGCAGGTTCGGAATCGCGATCGCGGCGATGATAAGAATAATGGCCACCACGATGAGCAGTTCAATCAGTGAAAAACCTTTCTGTTTTCGCGTGTTGTTCACAAATGTCTCCATTAGCAGGGTGAGTTTCTTGAACCCAACACTAATCATGTGGCAATTTGCTTGCCATCGCGGATTACCATCGCACTCAAAATCACGACCTCCTAAGTCTTATGGCTGCCGTATGCGGGAAGGGACAGGGTTAGTTTGAGAGTCGAAACCAGTTCACGCAGAGCGCTTAAAAGGCGAGACCCTGACAAATTTTGTCAACCTTGCGAGGTTGAGTGCCACGGCCTACGCTGCCTTTATCAGCATGCAGGTCACATCATCATGCTGTGGCGTAAGACCGACGAAGGCGTCGAGGTCGCTCATGATACGGCGCAGCAGTTCTTCTGGAGTGGCCGCCGCGCCAGCCTGTAGCACGTTGAGCACCCTTTGTTCGCCGTACTCTTCATTGCTTCCATTCACTGCTTCTATCACGCCATCCGTAAAGATCACCAGCCAATCGCCTGGTTGCAGGATCAAGCTGCCGGATTCATAAGTCTTGTCGGCCCACATTCCCAGGGGTAGCCCACCGTTTGACAGGCGTTCAATTGCGCCCGTAGTGCGCCGCAGGATGGGGGCGTTATGCCCGGCGTTGATGTAGACCAGAGCACGGCTTGCCGGGTCGAACTCGGCCAGAAATGCGGTCGTGAAGCGGAGACCGCTTTGGCTGTTTGTGCAGGCATAGTGATTCATGGCTGTCACCAGGTCCCCGAGAGAACAGGAAGTCTCGGAAAGAGTTTTAAGGCTAGCCTGGAAGGTAGCCATAAGCAAAGCGGCCGGGATACTTTTTCCTGCCACATCCGCTACGGCCAGCAGGAAATGCGGTTTCGCGGAGTCAGTCGCCGGACGGGCAAAGACGTCGTAGAAATCGCCGGCCACTGTATTCGCGGGCCTGGCCGCGAAAGCGATGTCCAGGCCGCGCACCTGGGGCGGTTGCGCCGGAAGCAGCCATCGCTGAATGTCGCGCGCGATCTCGAGATCGCGCTTCATCACTACCCGATCTGCGACTTCGAGCATCAGCAGGACGAAGAGCACGGCTCCGCCCCAGAATTTCAGATCGAGCTCGACGATCTCGATTTCTCCATTCTTCCCATGATAGCTGTAGCCACCAGAGGGAAAAATAAGCAGAACAACACCGAGCAGCAGCAATACGCGTCGTGCTGGCGTCAGCTTTTCCAGAATCGCCCAGGCATACTCCTGCGCTGTATTCCAGAAACCGGGTTTGCGGGCATCCTGCGGAGCCCGAGCCCGAAAGTCGCGGTGATAAAGCCGGTAGCTGGCCCGCGCATCCACGCTGAACTGCTTCCACAGCTGGCTGAGCTCAAGCCCCTCGGTCACGCGCTGCCAGAACCTATCAAGTTGGGCGAAGAAATTTGGCCTTCTGGCTGTCGTCGGCGGGGGCGGGTTCGGCACGGCTTGCGAATTGGGAGGATGCATTCTGGAAGCTGACATTATAGAGGCTCGCGACCGAACCCGCCCGAAGCGACGAGTCAGCGTGGAATGAACGCTGTCAGAATAATTTCAATTGCTCCCTGGGCTCGGCTTCAGGGGCGGGATGCGTCTTCTGGCTGTAGCGATCGTAGTCGCTGGGAATGCCGTGCTTCTGGCGCAGGCGTTTCATTAGTTGCGATAGCCGCTTGCGATACGATGCCGGAAGGAATGCGCGGTCTTTATAGCGCTGCCGGTAGCTTTCGATCAGTTGGGGGAACTCTTTTTCCAGAAACGGCAAGAAGACAGCCGCTGAGCAAGGCTTGAGGAACAGAGGATTGGCAAAAATGTATTTCCCGCCCGCCTGCGCGGTGGCTTGGACGAGCGTGTCGAGGTCGCGTGGAGAATCCGTAATGCCCGGCAGCACCGGTGCGCAGATTACCCCCGCTGCGATGCCTGCCTGGTTCAGCTTTTGCATCGCCTCCAGCCGCAAATCAGGACGCGGCGCGCGCGGTTCCAGAATGCGGGCCAGTTCGATATTCAAAGTGGTTATGGTGATGTTCACGAATAAACGATTGGCTTTTGCGATCTGCTGGAACACCTCGACGTCCCGCAGCACCAGATTGGACTTGGTGACAATTCCGATTTCGAGTCCGCGATGCCGCGCGAGTTCCTCCAGGATCGCGCGGGTCACTTCGAAGCGCCGCTCGGCCGGTTGATACGGATCCGTAGCGGTTCCGAGGGCAATATCTTCACCGGGCTTGACCTTGCGAAGCTCCTGCCGCAGCAAGTCGGCCGCGTGTTGCTTGACGAAAATCTTCTGCTCGAAGTCGACGCCATCGCGCAGCTCCATGAATTCATGGGTGTAGCGGGCATAGCAATATTTGCAGGCAAACTCGCATCCGCGGTACGGATTGATGGTCCAGGTAAACGGCATGCGCACGCCGGTGCAACGATTGAGCAGGGAACGGACAGGAAGCGTGAAATATTCGACCTCGTGCCCCTGACGTAGGGTTTCACCCTCCGAGGCAAGGCGAGCGATGCCGACGAGTTTGGGCTTGGAATCGGGAAAGAGAGACGGAGAGGCCATGACGATATTCGCTTTTTATTCGCTTCAGAGTAGATCTTCGCCCGATCGATGTCAAGCGGGCAGGAAGAAAGTTCAGCGGACATAAAACGATGGAGGGCGGGCGTCTCGCCCGTCTTGGCGATGTTCACTGACGCGAATGCGCGGGGAGGTTTCGCGAACGGGCGAGACGCCCGTGCTTCATCGAAACTGGGTTCTTTTACTGCGTCTCGCCTCCTGGATCTGAGCCAGGTTTCGGAGGAGTTCCCGGCTGCTCGCCAGGGGGCGGCGGAATCGTGATGTCGACCTTGGTCACTGGACCGAGCGAAGACAGCGGCTTGTCGAACTCCGCCGTGTTGCCCACGACCAGCACCTTGAGCTCATTCTTGTGCAGGTATTTAGTCGCGGCGCGAGCTACGTCTTCCTTGCCAACTTTCTCGATCCCAGCGCGATAGCGTTCGAGGTAATCCGCCGGATATCCATAAAACTCATATGCCATGCGTTCATGGAGCACTTTCTCCGGCGAATCAAAATTGAAGACGAATGAATTCAGGATGGAATCCTTGGCGCGTTTAATCTCGTCATCCGAAATCGGATTCTTTTCCAGGTTGTCCATCTCTTTGTAGAGGGCCTGAACCGATTCCACTGTGGTTGCGCTCTTCGTGCTCATGGAAATGCGGACGAGGCCGGGATGGTCAAATGACGCGCCTATTCCACCGCCGACGCCGTACGCCAGCCCTTGCGCGGTGCGAATGCTCTTGAACAAACGCGAAGAAAAGCCGCCGCCGAACGCCTCATTAAAAACCTGGGCCGCGTAATAATCCGGATTATCGCGCCGAATGCCGAGCTCGTCCATCCGGATGGAACTCTGATTTACGTCTTCTTTCTCAACCAAGTAATAACCAGGTTTGGCTGGCTGGAACTCGATTTTGTCCTCTTTTACCGGCGGTCCCTTGGGCCAATCGCCGTAGACCTGGCGAAGCTTGGCTTCCATAGCCGCAGAATCAAAGTCGCCGACGATCCCCAGAATAATATTGTTGGGATGGACGTGAGCGTGATGCCAATCGAGCAGGTCCTGCCGCGTGACGGCGGCCACAGTGGCGTACTCAGGTTGCCGAGCGTACGGATTGTTAGGCCCGTATCCCAGCTTCGCTGACTCACGAGAGGCAATCGCGCTGACATCGTCATTACGGCGCGAGATGGCGTCGTACATTTCCTTCTGTGCCAGATCGATTTTGTCCGCGCGGAATTCGGGCTCATGCAGGACGTCATTGAAGGCCTTGAACACATCGTCGAAATCGCCCTTGAGGCAAGACCATGAAATCGTCGTCGAGTCTGCAGTCGCACCGGTCTCAACTTTGGCGGCGCGGATTTCGAGATAGTCGTCGAGTTGATCGCCGGTCTGCGCTTTGGTTCCCCCCGTGCGCCAGACTTCGCCGTAAATATCCAGCATCCCGACTTTATTGGCGGGTTCCGAACGCGAACCGCCTCGGATACGCGCCGTGCCATCGATAAGCGGGAGTTCATGATCTTCCTGCAGGAAAATCACCATTCCATTCGGCAACACGAAGCGCTTGGGCTGCTGCGGGTGAAAAGCGGGCAAAGGCGGAATCGGGATTTGCTGCCAATCCGCAGCCTGACCGGCGGCTCGCGGAATTACCGCCCCAAGGAGAATCAGGATCGAAAGGAAAATCAGCGAACGATGACTCTTCATTGCGCTCCTCCTTTTTGATCGGCTGCGGGCGCTCCGGCCCTGGTTTCGATAATTCCAACTGTACGATTGGCGGGAACAAAAGTTTGATTCGCTACGCGGCGGATATCGGCTTTGGAAACCTTATCGATGCGGTCGACCGAGCGGAAAAGCTCGCGCCAGTCGTCGTAGCGGGCCTGGTACAAAGCCAGATTGTTAGCCAACCCCTCATTGCTGCCCAGGCTCCGGAGCAGGTTCGCCTTGGCCCGCGTTTTAATCATCTTCAATTCCTCATCGCTGATGTCTTCTTTCTTCAGCTTCTCGATCTCGACGTGAATCGCATCGGCCATTTCGTCCGGCTTGTGGCCGGGAAGAGGAAACGCGTAGAAGGCAAAAAGATGCGGATACTTGTTGCCCGGTAGTCCGCTAAAGCCCGCGGAATCCGATGCGATTTTCTTGTCGCGCACCAATGCCCGGTAGAGGCGCGAAGTGCGGCCATCCGACATCAGGTCGGCAATCGCGTCGTAAACCGCGTCGTCGGGGCTGCGGTAGTCGGGCCGATGATAGCCTTCGAGATAAAGCGGTTGCGACATCTCCTGCAGCACGACGCGCCGTTCGGAGTTCTGCGGCGGCTCGGTGGTTGTGCGCTCGTCCGGCTTCGAATGCGAAGGAATGCGGGCGAAATATTTTTCGACGATCGGCATGGTCTCGGATGCCTTCACATCGCCCACCACGGCCACGACCATATTGGATGGAATGTAGTAGGTGTCGAAAAACCTCTTGGCGTCGGTAGCGGAAAACGAATTCAGGTCCGATATCCAACCAATCGTTGGCCGATGGTAAGGATGCGCCTGAAAAGCCGCAGTGGTGAATTGCTCGAGCAGTCGCCCAATGGGGTTACTGTCCACACGCATGCGGCGCTCCTCAATCACCACATTGCGCTCTTTGTAAAATTCGCGCATCACAGGATGCAGGAAGCGCTCCGATTCCAGATAGGCCCACAACTCCAGCCGGTTTTCGGGGAACGAATAGAAGTAGTTGGTCTCGTCATCGCTGGTGTTGGCGTTCAAGTCCTCGCCGCCGTTGATCTCCACGATCTGAGGAAACTCATTGGGCTTCACGTATTTGTCGGCTTCGGTGATGGCATCCTTCCAGGCCTTTTCCAGTTGCTTCAGTTTCTCCTGGTCGCGGCCTACTGGCTTATCGCGCTCTGCGATATAGGCTGCGTAAGCCTGCTCCACCTTTTCGAGAGCAACTTTTTCGGCGACGTAATCCTTGGTGCCGATCTTGTCTGTGCCCTTGAAAGCCATGTGCTCAAACATGTGAGCCAGACCGGTCTCGCCGAGAGGATCCTGCACCGAACCAGCATCCACGTGAGTGAAAAATGAAAATACCGGGGCCTCAGGCCTCTCGCAGATGACGATGGTCAATCCATTGTCCAATTTCTTGACCGTCGTGCGTTTCTCGAAAGAGGCAACATCCTGGGCGGCGGCCAACCCGGTGAGCATCAGTGCGATGGCGAATGGCTTGAGAGAACGGCGGATCATAGTGCGCCGGATCATTGGACCTCCAAGAGGTTGGACGTGTATGAGGGGCAGAAGTTTGAAATTACGTGGGGGAAGGGGAACTTGTCAAACTTCCGGACCGATATCTTCCATCCGGAATTGGGTCAATGAGCTTTTCCATTTGTCATTCGTCCATTTGTCATTTCGAGCGCAGCTGGAATATCCGCGAATGCGGATGACGCGGCGGAGTCGAGAAACCTGCTTTTGCGACACATCCGCGCCGTGCTACTTACGAGCCTTCCGCTAAGCCGCGCCTTTCGCAGCGCCCTTCAGAAATGTCAGCACCTGTTCGGCGTGGCCTTCCGGCTTCACTTTTTTAAAGATCTGTTTGATCTTTCCATCCGGGCCAATGATGAACGTCGTGCGAGCCACCCCCATGACTTTCTTGCCATACATATTCTTTTCCTGGATCACGCCGTAAGCATTGCTAACCTTCTTGTCGGCGTCGCCCAGGAGGGTAAATGGAAGATCGAACTTATCCTCAAACTTCTTGAGCGCTTTCGGTTCATCAGGCGAAACTCCCAGAACCACAGCTCCGCTCTTCTCCGTCTTTTTGTGTGAATCGCGGAACTCGCAGGCCTCGATGGTGCATCCCGGAGTATCCGCCCGGGGATAGAAATAGAGCACCACCCACTTGCCGCTAAAATCCTTCAAGGAAACCGGCTCGCCATTCTGATCAGGCAAAGTGAACTCCGGGGCTTTATCATTGATATTGATATCCATGACGGTCTCTCCTTTTCGATCAACTACTCGATCAACGTTATACCGCAACGCCCGGTGGCGCGTCATCTCCAGTGTTCTCGCGGTGGGCGTTTTTCTGCAATTCGCGCTTCCATCAATTGCTCCCGCTCAGGTTAGTCGGGCCCCGAAGACCAGCAAAGGGCCGCGAGCATTGGGTCTGCTGGAACTGGCCCCGAATGGCAAAGCACACCTGATTCCAATCACTATCTTGATTGATGGCAAATATTACGATGCCAGCGCCTACAAGGCCGCACCCGTGCCGATGGCGCTGTGGAGCGATACAGTTTACGAAGCCGTGCGGACCGGAGTTTCCATGGGACTGTTCACCGTAACCGGAGCACTGCAAAGAAAAAACGGCAACGACGCAACCGCGTGGATGGCCGAAGGCACCTGGCAGACGGCCAGTTCAATTAAAGCGAAGGTAGCGAAGAAGCCAGTATCGTCGACACCCCGCGGGATGAACGAGGACGAGGGTCCACCGGTACTCCGCCGTGCGGGCGATGACAAATCCAAGCCGGCGGACCCACCTGCGTCCACCACGCCGGCTCAGGCGCAGCCTGCGCCAGCTGGATCCCAGAGCACGAGTCCTGCGTCCACTGAACAACCGACGCCAGCACCCACCGCCTCAACACCACCTGCACCTGCCACGCCATCGCAGCCTGAACAGGCGCAAGAAGACAAGGCTCCAGAGGACAAAGATCGGCCCTCGCTGAAACGGGGGCAAGCCGGCGCAGCGTCGGCGGAAGAAGCTCAGAAGAAGGCGATGGCTGCTGCTTCAGCAAAGGCGGCTGGGCATGCTGCGACGGCGCTTTCGACAGGCGCAGCGACCTCTTCGGGGGCATCATCGACCGGCCAGTCCGGAGCCCAGGCATCGGACCAGATGCAGCTAATCCCCGCAATCTCAGATTCGAACGGCCCCGACCCACTTCCCTACACCTACAGCCTGAAGCCGGAGGAGGAACAACAATTCCGCAAGAAAATGCTCGCAATGGCGGGGGACGAAATCCGAGCACGCGCGGCAGGATCCACGAGCGTAGGGACTGCTCAACCAGTCCACGCTGCTTCGCAGCACGCCAAGGCGCCTACCGCGAAGCCAGTGCAGCCCACGTTTGCAGACGTGCAGCTGCGAGTTTTTGATCTTGCAGATATCAACGAGCCCGAACTGGTATTGACCGCACGAGCGCGTATGCCGCAACGCCCGCGCGAAAACGAAACAGATCTCGAATACATAATCACGTTAGTGGTTCGCGAAGATGTGAACGGCGATCTTCACAAAGCGCTGGCCAACGTAACCGACACCCGGCATCTGGATGTGATTCCGCAGCTCGACCTGATCGATGCCGTCGATGTCGATGGAGACGGCCGCGCAGAGCTGCTTTTCCGCCAGGTTTCAGAGGCGGGGAGCGCCTTCGTAGTCTATCGCGTGATCGGAGACCGCCTGTACCCGCTGTTCCAAGGCGCGCCAGGACAATAGCACCCGTGCCGTAACGTTGGTTCAAAGCTGTCCCAGTCTCCTCGACCGCTTAAAACGTAGTTCGAATTGACTAAGCGATTGCGAGGAGAGGACAATGGTCTCGCCTGTCGGAGGACTCCATGAATCGCTCTTCCCGACGTTTCAGGATACAAGCCAAGCTGTCCGATTCAGTTCATCACCAGGTCAGCATGTATGCGCTCGTCACGAGCGCCGCGGGGGTGGCAGCGTTGGCATCGGCGCAGCCTGCCGACGCCAAAATTGTATACACCGCGGCCCACATTAGGATTGTTCAGAACAGCTCGGTGACAATCGATCTTAACCATGACGGAATTCCTGATTTTACGATATCGAGCTTCTGTAACTGTACGACCTATGCGCCCGTAGCAATCCTGGGAGTCGGTGTTGAGCGAAGGAACCAGGTCTGGGGACTCCAATCCGGATCAAGGTGGATGGGCGCGGCTCTAAAAGCAGGCGTCCGAGTCGGGAAGAACAGCGCTTTTAAAGAATACTCTAGCGGCCTGTACATGGCGATTGTTTCTCGGCAAGGCAATGTCGGCCCCTGGGCCGGCAATAAGGAAGCTTATCTTGGGCTGCAGTTCAAGGTCAGCGGAAAAACTCACTATGGCTGGGCGCGCCTCAGGGTCATTACTCAACAAACTGAACCCTTCATTAGGGCTACTCTGACCGGCTACGCCTACGAGACAATCCCGAACAAGGCGATCATCGCAGGTAGGACCAAAGGGCCCGATGATGGCAGTCTTCAACAAGCGAACGCGGTTCTCAGCCTGCCGATTCGGCAACCTGCGAGTCTCGGAGCGCTGGCGCTAGGTTCGCCCGCAGTTTCTATTTGGCGACGCGACGAGCGCTCTGCGCCATAAGTGCTGGAGTTGTTGCTTCTCTTCTGCCAGGTTTCCGACGCTGGCCCGCCTTCGTGGTTTATCGCGTAATCGGAGAGCGCTTGTACCCGCCATTCAAAGTGCAACCGCGCGATAGGCGGTCTGGCCCTGGAATTTCCCGATGCGCCAATATTGAAAGGGTGCCCCATCCTTTCCGTCTTTTGCGGAAAGAGTGGGTCGCGAGGCTCCGAGCCGGAATCGTCGCGCCGATGTCGACACCATTCAGGCTGTACGCTCCAGGATCGAATGGAGGCATCGATGTCGCATGGTTCTTTCGCAGACTATTTTTGCGTCGCGACTAGTTGGCCATTCTCGACCTTGACGCTGCCAACGTCATCTGGCAGCTTCAAACGGTCGCGCTGTTCGGCAAGCTTTTTCTGCAATGCACCGCTGACCATTGACACTGGAATACTGAGGTCCCCCACTTTAAATTCCGTGGGATCGAAAGTCGCGTAACCGTCCTTGGAACCGAGATGTCCAGCCAGAGTGACGTATACATCCTTGCCGCCGATCTGGGTGACAAACTGGCCACGGGCAACGTCGCCATCGAAATTTACTTTGTAGTCCTTGACCTCAGGCTCGCCCTGTCCGATAGCCGCATCGGGCGAGGACGGAACGGTCGTGGGCAGTCCGGAACTGGTTTGGGCTGGGGACGCTGCGGTAGCCGTACTCATTGCGCCCGACGCGGGAAGGTTCGCAGGAAGCGCCGCCACGGCCTGAGCCAATGCCGCCGTGATTTCGTCCGAGCTGAAGTGAACCTGGGCGGGGGCTTGACCGGGAGTCTTCGGCTGTTCCAACTGCTCCAATTTGTTCTCCAGGGATTGCACATTCGCAGCCGCGCCTGCGGGCGACTGCGCGGGCGCCACCGGTTGCGGCTTCTTCAATACGAGAACTATGGCTACTACGGAGGCCACGAGAGTGGCCACGCTAATAATGCGATCCAGTTTCCATTTCATGGACTCATCTCCGCAAGCAACGCAAGACCCTATGTTACCGGGGAGAGACGGCGGACTCATGTGACGGAAGGCACTGGTCCCAGGATGACTTCGGTGACGCGCGGCAACCAGGGAAAGCCTAAATCGCAGAGGACGTTGAGGCATCCGCGGAATCGCGAGAACCAGGCAGGATCCTTTTTTCTTCGCCGCGCTCTTTAGTTCGCGCTTTAGTTCGCGCTTTGGGAAGGCTTGACGATCGCGACCGAGCCGGGAGTCCAGAGATAATGTCGCTTGCACAACACGCACTCCGCATCCAGTTGATCGTCCTTGGTATTGAACTGGAGAGATACGTCGTTTTCTTTCTCGTTGGTAACCATCAGATTCAGGTTCTCGCACCGCGTGCAGCGCACGAAAGCCGACTCGCCCGGATTGAGAGTCAAAATGTACATAACCGAACCCAGCTTTATGGATGAGGGATTACACAGCTTAGTTGCTTATTGCTCGAGCCGTCAATTAACGCTAGCGATGACGGAAAAGGGAAATGCTTCGACCCAGAAATACAAGAGTAAATGGACCACGAGCGGAAAATCAACAAACCCCTGCTGAACGAAGGGGAATTGCCTAACAAGCCTGGTTTGTTATTGTCCCGAGCGGGGGGATCAGGCTCATGTCAGCGTGTGTGACTGAGGCAAAGTACTGGAACTGATTTTTACTTCTGCTGATCCATGGTAATGCCCTGGGCTCCGGGCTGCTTCTCGGCTTTGGCCTTCTTTGTAGCCATGGTCTTATCGACCCATTCATCGGCCGTCTTCAGATCCGCCGCCCGCGCCGCGGGATCGTCGCATTCGACGTCGGCTTTCTCGCGATACATCAGATTCATGTAGGCCATGGCATCGTCGTAATCCGGCCGTAGGTCCAAAGCTTTCTTGAGGGCATCGATGCCATCCTGAATATTGGCCGAGTTCTTTTGCTTGAGTTCCGCGCACGATTTCTTCTGATTCTTGTCCTTGGCGCTCAATTGCTCATCTGGCTTCATGCCCAGCTTGGCACGCTCTTCCATGCGCGGCTGATAGGTCTGGGTCCAGTCGATGACGCCCACCGAGTAATAGGGCTCAGGATCGTTGGGATCGATCTCGAGGGCTTTGCGATAATACGTCTTGGCGTCGTCAAATTTCTTCATTTGCAGATAAATATAGGCGATTCCCTTGACGCTGTTGATGCTTTTGGGATCACGCTCCAGCACCGCCTTGTATTGGTCTATAGCCTGCTGCCCCAGGCGGTTGTTATCTTCGGCGTCGACCCCAGGAATGTATTGCTGCGCATAGGCGGTTGCCAGATATAGACGGGCATTCAGCAGACTGGGATCGAGTGTAACCGCTTGCTGAAAGTGATCGATTGCCTCTTCGTACCGCGCATTTTTGTAGGATGCTACGCCCTTGTTGAGTTGGTCACGCGCCCTCAGCTTGTTGCAGCCCGCGGCCGACAACATCAATACGCCGACAGCTATCAGTGCCAGCACCCGCACGGTTTTTTTCATTGCTTTATAAATCTCCCTCGCCAGAATCCTCAAGATCGGACGAAAAACTATGACCGCGAAGCCAAGCTGCAAGCCCGGTGCGGTTAACTTTGGCAGCGCCGGTATCTTGCCGGCTGTCGCGAAAGTATCTTACCTTCGCCCGTGGGGGCTGGACGCCCCCACGCAGCCGCCGAGACGACGGCGGTGCATTTGGTGATCTGCAAAAACTGAAAACTTCCGCCCTAGCCGCCAGCTTCAATCTTGGCGGTAATCAGACCAACCTTGTCTACGCCTGAGGCATGAGCGATGTCAATTACATTCGCGACATCGGCAAAGGGAACATTATCATCGCCTTTGACGAACATCACCTTCTCGGCGCGGGTCTTGAAAATATCTGTGAGGCGTCCCTGCAGGCCGTCCCAGGTCGTGTCTTCATTGTTAATCTTTACTCCCGGCTCCTGGCCCGCTCCGCGATCGATCAACTGCACCACGATGGTGCGATCCGGCGTATTGTTCTTCGGCGCATTCGGCGGTGGCGGCTGAGGCACCAGAGCATCGAGTCCTTTGGGAGTCAAAGGCGTAATTACCATGAAGATGATCAGCAACACTAAGAGTACGTCGATGAGCGGTGTGACGTTGATAACGGCGCTTTGGCCTCCGCCGCTCCCTCCAGCAGTCATTCCCATATTAAGCTCCTCTTATTGCCCGCCAGTTGCTGGCGGTGGCGGAGTTCCCGTCGTCTGTTTTTTCTGATCGGTCAGCAGACCCAACTGGTCCACACCCGCGGCGCGAACATTGTCCACGACCTCGACAACCGAGCCGAACTTGGCTCGGGCATCGGCGCGGACGAACACTCGCTTGTCCACCCGATTGGCCAGACGGTCTTTGACTTTCTGAGTCAACTGATCGGGCGGCGTTTTATCGTTGCCGAAGAATACCTGACCGTCCCGCATGACGGCGACAATCAGTGCATCTTCTTTGTCCGCATCCGGCATCGCCGTCGGACTATTAACTTTCGCCAAGTCCACGCTTACGCCCTTCTGCAACATGGGCGTGATCACCATGAAGATGATCAGCAGTACCAGCATCACGTCCACCATCGGTGTGACGTTGATGTCGGAGTTGACCTTGGCTCCTTCGTTCCTTTTATTAAGTGCCATATTGTACTCTCCTGCGTTAGGATCCTCGTCGGCCCACCATCGATTGGCCCTCGATCCTGAAGGTCACGATGCGGCGCCGAAGTAAACCCTCCGGCGCCGATCAGCAACTCATGGTCGAGAACCGATCCTGCTTAGCCTTAGGACCGGCGCATACCCCGTCGCTTGAGGAAGTAATCGATCAGTTCGCTCGAGGAGTTGTCCATCTCCACGTCGAACGCTTCCACGCGCCCAGTGAGGTAGTTGAACATCATAACCGCCGGGATAGCAACGAACAGTCCGACGGCGGTGGTCACGAGAGCTTCCGCGATACCGCCTGCGACTGCGCCCAGACCGGTGGCCTTCTGTTCAGAAATACCTTTGAAGGCGTTCAGAATGCCCATCACCGTGCCAAACAGCCCGACGAAGGGAGCGGTTGAGCCGATGGTAGCCAAGCCGCCCAAGCCGCGCTTAAGCTCGGCGTGAACGATGGCTTCGGTGCGCTCCAAGGCGCGCTTCGAGGCTTCGATGGTCTCGCCGGGAATTTCACCACTCTCCTGGTGCGCCCGGAATTCCATCAAGCCGGCGGTGACAACCTTCGCCAGATGGCTCTTCTTGTTGCGCTCGGCAACTTTGATGGCCTCATCAATCTTACCGTCGCGCAGTGCACCAGCTACCGCGGGAGCAAATGCCCGTGATTGCTTGCGTGCCGCGCTGAAGGCCATGGCACGGTCAATCATTACCCCGATCGACCAACCGGACATGACGAATAAAATAACGACCACGGCTCTCGCGATAAATCCCATCTGTTTCCACAGCGAGATCGGGTCCCAAGCCACCGGTTGTTCCTGGAATAGCCAGACTGCCATGGTGGACACGTGACTTAAAGTATGGGTTGCTACATGGGCGACGAACATGAGTTGCTTCTCCTCCTCAGAAATCTGGTAGAGCTTTTCGTTTATTGATCTGTAGTGCGAAAGCTGTCGAACTCGCG
This sequence comes from Terriglobales bacterium, assembly GCA_035567135.1. GTDB lineage: Bacteria > Acidobacteriota > Terriglobia > Terriglobales > Acidobacteriaceae > JABDBE01. Next base: position 53,377 of record DATMQI010000097.1, on the reverse strand, counting down.
GCCGAGACTACGGGCTGGCACTCCTCGGACCGCCCCGCTCCCGAGTCAGCTCAAAGAAAGGATTGGGGGAGGACAGCTCTTAATTCCTTAACCACATCACCGGAAAACTTCCGCTGGCCGAGTCTAACCTCCGGACAGGGTAAAGTTCACCGTAATCTGCGTCTCCACTTCGACCGGCTCGCCATTCAGAATGTACGGTTTGTACTTCCACTGCTTCACCGCCTCGATAGCCGCCGGAGCCAGCATCGGATGACCACTGATTAGATGCAGATTCTCGATGGTACCGTCTTTGCTGATCTCGGCTTGCAGCAGCACACTCCCTTGGATGCGTGCTTGGCGTGCGAGAGGTGGATAATTCGGCTGAACCTTGCGGATTAGCAGTCCTTGAGTTACGCCCTGTGACACGCGGACGCGCTGCGGCGTAGCCACCTTAGGCACAGCGACCGGGGTGGAACTGATGATGCCTCCGATGACGCCTCCCATCTGCCCGCCGGGGATGCCGCCCGGAACACCGCCCACTACACCGGCTGACATGGTTGGCGGTGGCGCCTCATCTTCCTTGATCATCTGTACTTTCTCTGGAATCTTGGTCGGGGTGCGCAACTGGTTGTTAATAATATTGGTCTGCACTTGCTTGACGATCTTGACAGGCGCCGCCGCGGGAGGCGGCGGAGGTGGTGGCGGAGGAGGCGCGACTAGAAACGTCATTAACTGTGTCTTCGGGAGCGCTTCGGTGAACAGCAGAGGGATTAGGACCAACACACCGACTAGAATGGCCTCAAGAACAAACGAGAGGAAAGTCCAAACGCCCCGCTTGGTTTTGAGCCTCCCACCGGACTCGATCAGGCTATCTTCAAACATGAGATTCCTCCTACACTAGCCCCAACTACTCTTTAGACACCGTCTGCGCCCGATTTGCTCCCGGCAGTCAGTCTTACATCGAACAAATCGAAAACCGGACGATACTACCTCAAATCTCGATGAATCACAAACTTATGGACGCTAAACCGCGCCCGTGGCGGGATTAGGCCTTAGCCTTCATTTTTTCCCGCCGGCCTGATTCCTTGGCAGCGGGAGCCATAACCGCTGGCTTCCCCCGGCCCGAGCGCCAGTCCTGATAGGCGACCAGAATCGGCGCGGCGATGGCAATCGACGAATAGGTTCCGATGAGAATACCGATCACCAGGGCCAGCGAAAATCCTTTTAAAACCTCGCCGCCGAACAAGTAGAGGGCTAAGACTGTCAGAAATGTTAAACCCGCTGTCAAGATGGTTCGGCTCAGGGTCTGATTGATGCTGCGGTTTACGATGTCCGACAGCTTCTCTCGCCGCATCAGCTTCAGGTTTTCGCGGATGCGGTCGAAGACCACGATGGTGTCATTGTTGGAATAACCTATCAGGGTCAGAATGGCCGCGATTACAGTCAGCGAAATTTCCTTATTCAGAAGAGAAAACGCGCCTACGGTAATCAACGTGTCATGGAACACGGTGACGACAGCGGCGACGCCGTAAATCCATTCAAAGCGGAAGGCGAGATACACCAACATGCCTGCGAGCGAGTAAACCGTGGCCAGTAACGCCTGCTTGCGCAACTGCGCTCCGACCTGAGGTCCAACGATTTCCACGTTGCGTACCGCAAAATCGGACAGGAAGAAGCCGTCCTTCAAAGAGGCAACCACCGCGGGATCGGCTGCCGCCTTTACTTCGTCGATGGAATTCACCACGCCGCCCTTCACCTTGTCGCGGTAATTGACAATGGCCTGAGCCTGAGCCGTATATCGCTGATCCGCATCCGTCCCCGTGTGGAGCGGATCTTTCTGCATGAGATAGTTTTTGATGCTGAGGAAACTCGAGTTATTCAGATCCTGCTTATCGGCGGGAGCATTGGTTTCGAGGGCGTTAATGATCTGAGTCTTGCTCCGGTCAAGGGCCTGCTCGCTCGTTTCCTGCTCGGAGACATCGATGAGCACTTCGTTGCTTCCGGGCGAACCGTAGCTCTGGATCCGGGCATTGTGCAACCCGACGCGGTCCATGGCAGCGCGGATCGCATTGTTATCCGGCGTCTGGGCAAACTTCACGTAGACCAGCGTGCCGCCGCGAAAGTCTACGCCGTACGGGATCTTGTGCCAGAACAGCATGGAGAAGATACCGGCCACGCTAAAGACCAGCGAGAAGGCGAGGAAGTACCATTTCTTGCCGAGGAAATCTATGTTGGGATTACGAAAAAATTCCACGCCGCTTAGAACTCCTTTTCTTTAGCACTGCATACGTATCTAACGATGCCGAAGTAGCCCCCGATGCCTCGTCCGGGATCAACTATCGGGTTCATGCCATCCGCTCATTGCCATCACTCGATGCTTCGCCTCGCCGCTTCTTTACCCCGGACGAGGCGTCCGGGGCTACGTGGGCGCTATCACTACCCTATGCTCAGCGCTTCGCCGCGTTGTTTCCGGCTCAGCAACCAGTCAAAGATCACGCGCGATACGAACACCGCCGTGAACAAATTCGCGAACAGGCCGAAACTGAGCGTAACTGCGAAGCCACGCACCGGCCCCGTACCGAAGATGAACAGAATGATCGCCGAAACGATCGTGGTGACGTGCGTATCCACAATCGTGATCCAGGCGTGGCCAAAGCCCTGTTCCACCGCCGACGGCGGCGTTTTCCCATTGCGCAGTTCCTCGCGAATGCGCTCAAAGATCAGCACATTCGAGTCTACGCCCATACCAACGGTCAATATCACCCCGGCGATTCCCGGCAACGTCAGCGTCGCGCCACTAAAACCGAGGAAACCGAGCAAAATAATCAAGTTCAGAATCAACGCGATGTCCGCGTTGATTCCGGCGGCGTGGTAGTAGACCAGCATGAAGATCAGCACAGCTAGCATGCCGATCACCGCCGCAGTCACGCCAGCGCGGATGGAATCGCTCCCTAGCGACGGACCGACGGTGCGCTCCTCAAGATATTTGATACCAGCGGGCAAGGCACCGGACCGCAGAATCATCGCGAGATCTTTGGCCTGCTGCTCAGTGAAGCGTCCATTAATTATGCCTTGATCATGAATCTGGTCTTTAATGACGGCAACTTCCTGCACCTTGTTGTCGAGAACGACAGCGAGGTTATCGCCAATGTGAGCGCCGGTAAAACTGCCGAAACGGCGGCCGCCTTCACCGGTAAGCGTGAAACTTACCGCAGGCTGTCCATTCTCGTCTCGGGATTGGTCGGCGGCGCGCAGGTCGCGGCCGGTGACTGCCGATGCGCGCGAAATCAGGTACCAGGCCTGCCCGCCTTCGCCAGCGTTGGTACCAACACTGCGGCCCGGCATCAACACCTGATCCGACGGCAAGACCCCGCCTTTATCCTGCAAAGCTTGCTGCTCGCTCGGATAAGGCCCGCCAAAAGATTGCCGGATTTCCAGCATCGCGGTCGACTGCATGATTTCTTTCACTCGTGCCGGATCGTCCACGCCAGGCAGTTGCACCAGAATCTGATATTGCCCGAGACCGTGCTCCTCGATGATGGGTTCGCTCACGCCCAACTGGTCAATACGGTTGCGAATAGTCTCAATCGCCTGGGTCACCGCGCGATTTTTCAGGTCGGCGAGGGCTTGCGGTTTCATGGAAACGGTCCAAGTATTGTCCGCACCCGATGTTAGTTGGTACTCAGGAAGTCGATCCTGCACGATGGAGAGCAAGTCGGATCGGGACTCCGGCGGCACACCTTTCAGCACAATCTTGTCAGGATTGTTAACCTGATCAGGCTTGGTGATTTCGGCGTAATTGATCTTGCGTGCCCGCAAATCCGCTTTCAGCCGCTCGACTGCGTTTTCCGAGTCGACGTTGACAGCATCATTCACCTGCACCTGCAGAATCAGGTGTGTGCCGCCTTTAAGGTCGAGTCCGAGGTGAATGCGATTTTGTAACGCCGCCTTCAACCCGCTGAGCGACCATTGTTCAGGTATCCCGACAATGCCGAACAGAAAGAACAGCAGCGTGGCAGCAATAACGATGACTTTCCAGCCTAAATTCTTATTCATGATCAATGATTCCCAATTGCCAAATGTAGGTGCGGGGATCCTCGCCGGTGCAGTGCCGCAATCCTGCAAGTATTCATTTCGCTGTCTCCTCCGGGGTTGTCACCGAGGCCACCGAGCCCCGGCTTACTTCCAGCCGCAAATTATCAGGAGGAACCCGCAGGTGGATGTACTCGTCCTTAATAGCAACTATAGTGCCTCGGAGGCCTCCGGTTGTCACGATCTTATCCCCTGTCTTTAGATCGTTCAGCATGGCCTGCCACTTCTTCTGGCGTTTCTGCTGCGGCATGATGAGGAGAAAATAGAAAATGGCGAAGATGAAGATGAGCGGGGCAAACCCCAACCATCCCGCCGAACCACCGCCTAGTTGCATTGCCAATAAGTGCTGAACACTCATATGAAGACTAGAAACCTGATAATCCTGAAGCCACGCGCGTTGGCGCACTGGCTCTGCAATTTTACCGCTGGAGTTCTCGCGCTATGAGGCCGGAGATTCCTTCAGCATCGGACACAAGCCGGGGATGCCGAGCTATGGTTTGGGTTGAGAACGGACACACGAAGAACCCGTCTCTTTCCCAAGTGAAATAGAATGACGCACTGCTTGCATAGTGTCAAGGTAGAAGCTCAGATTGTGGACGGTATTCAAGACCTGGGCCAAGACCTCGTTCGAGGCATAAAGATGGCGCAAATACGCTCGGGAGTAGCGCTGGCAAACACGGCAGGCGCAATTCGGGTCGAGCGCAGCTTCATCGCCCGCGTACCGCGCCTGTTTGATCGAAATCTTTCCCTCGGATGTAAATAGCAAGCCATGCCGTGCTGCTCGCGTGGGCAGGACGCAGTCCATCATGTCGATGCCGAGGTTGGCGTACTCCACGATTTCCGCGGGCGTGCCAACTCCCATGAGGTAGCGCGGTTTGTCCGCGGGAAGATGTTCGAGCGTCGATTCGACAACTTCGCGCGTCAGAGCTCGCGGCTCACCCACGCTGAGACCGCCGATCGCATAACCGGGAAAGCCGATTGCAATGGTCAGCTCTGCAGATTCTTTCCGCAGTTGACGGTCCATCCCACCTTGCACAATTCCAAATAAACCTTGCGTAGCCAATTTAGCTTGTGTGGGGACAGCCCTCGGCCCCACCCGGGCTCTTCGCCACGGCACTTCGTGTTTGTGCTCCTCAAAATATTTCTTGCTTCGCTCCGCCCAGCGGAGCGTTAGTTCCATGGATGTCCGCATCCGCTCCCGATCCGCAGGGTATTCGGTGCATTCATCAAATGCCATGATGATGTCCGCGCCCAATCCGATCTGCGCCTCCATCGCGCTTTCCGGGCTGAAGAAGTGCGAAGAGCCGTCCAGATGCGAACGGAAGGTCACGCCTTCCTCGGTGACTTTGCGCAGATCGGTCAGACTGAATACCTGGAAGCCGCCCGAGTCGGTGAGAATGGCCCGCGGCCACGCCATGAAGCGATGCAGTCCGCCCAACTTGCGGACTTGCTCGACTCCCGGCCTCAAGTAAAGGTGATATGTGTTCCCGAGAAGAATCTGAACTCCGAGTTCCTCGAGAATGTCCTGTGAAACTCCCTTGACCGAAGCCAGCGTCCCTACGGGCATGAAGACGGGAGTTTCGACTTCGCCGTGAGGCGTGATCAGGCGGCCGGCGCGGGCGAAGCCAGAACGAGCCTCGATTTCGAACTCGATGGACACTGGGGGAATTGTAGCGGACATCGAACAACCCTGTGAGCTTCACTCCCGCCCGGACGAGGTGGTCGGGGGCCTACGTAATTGTTTCGAGCATGAGAATTTTTTCCTCAATCTTGCCGTCGGTGATCGTTAGCCGACCCACGCTCACCGGCAGGCGGAACCGCCTCTGTCCCGCGCTACCAGGGTTGAAGTAGAGCACGCCATTCTTCATTTCGATCTTAGGAACATGGCTGTGCCCGTAAACAACGGCCGCAAAATTTGCTGCCTCCGGAATCAAGTCCAGCTCTTGAATGCTGTGAAGAATGTAGATGAAGACTTCGCCGATCGTAAGCACATTCGTAGCCGGAATTTTGCGCGCCCACGCGCCCTGATCAACATTTCCGCGCACCGCCGTCACTGGCGCGATGGCGGATAGTCGGTCGAGAATTTGCGGGTCTCCGACGTCACCTGCATGAATAATGAACTGGGACCCGTGCAGAGCAGCGACGGCTTCTGGGCGCAACAAGCCGTGGGTATCGGAGATAACGCCGACGATCACTGGCCGATTCTAAACGGGAGGAGCCTGTGAGTCTCGAGCTTAGCCGTTCGCCAGTTCTTTCGCTCGATGTGCGGCCTTTACCACCGCTTTGATCAGCGTGACCCGCAGTTTACCTTCTTCGAGTTCCAGAATGCCGTCGACCGTACAGCCGGCCGGGGTGGTAACCGCGTCTTTAAGCAGCGCAGGATGGTCGCCGGTTTCGAGCACCACGGTCGCCGCGCCCATAGTGGTTTGCGCGGCCAGCAGCGTAGCAACGTCGCGAGGCAATCCAACTTTAACTCCCGCCTCCGCCAAAGATTCCAGAATGATGTAAATGTACGCCGGCCCGCTCGCCGACAATCCCGTTACCGCGTCCATCAACTTCTCATCGACAACCACGGTTCGGCCCACCACTCCGAACAGGGTGCTTGCGATCTCCAGATGCTGCGCCGTCGCGAACTTTCCTTTGCACAATCCGGTCATGCCGCAGCCGACAACGCAAGGCGTGTTGGGCATGGCACGAACCACGGGCACCGCGCGCTTCAAAACCCGCTCGATGCGGCTGGTCGGGACCGAAGCTGCCACTGAGATGATGATCTGGTTTTTGGTGACGCTGGGACGGATTTGCTCGACCACTTGGTCGACAATCTGCGGCTTCACGCAGACCAGGATGATGTCCGCATTGCGTGCCGCCGCCCGGTTATCGGTACTCACCGGAATTCCCAATTTCTTACTGAGCGTGCGGGCCTTTTCTTCGTGCTGGACGGTGGCGACCGTCGTCTTGGTGGAGAACAGTTGTTTTTCCAGAAGCGCTTTAAGCAGGATTCCGCCCATCTTTCCCGCTCCCAGTACCGCCACGCGCTTCTTTGAAAAATCAGACGGCATGATGAACCCGGATCCAGTCCCTTCTGGCGAGCATTGCTCGCCTGGACAGCCGCGGCTGTCCCCACATGATCTATAGCGTCGGAGATTTCTCGGCGATCAGCTTCTTGATCTTCTCCACGAACTCCGCGGCTGGCATGTCTTCAGTCTTCTCCTTGCCGCGAGTGCGGACGTTGACTTTGCCGGCTTCGGACTCCTTATCGCCAACAACCAATAAGAACGGCACTTTCTGCATGGCATGCTCGCGGATCTTGGCATTCATTTTTTCGTTGCGAGCGTCGACCTGGACACGCACACCAACCGCTTTGAGTTGATCGGCGACCTTGTTCGCGTAGTCAACATGGCGCTCGGCAATGGGAATCATCACCGCCTGAACTGGTGAAAGCCAGACCGGGAAATTGCCGGCGTAGTGCTCGATCAGTACGCCGAAAAAGCGCTCGATCGATCCAAACAGTGCGCGATGCACCATCACCGGCTGTTTGCGCGTGCCATCTTCCGCGACATATTCAAGGTTAAAGCGCTGCGGCAGATTGAAGTCGACCTGGACGGTTGAAAGCTGCCAAAGGCGCCCGATTGCATCCACCAGCTTGATGTCGATCTTGGGCCCATAAAACGCACCTTCGCCGGGGATCACCTTGTATTCGATATTCCGCTGCTTGAGTGCATTTTCGAGCGAGCGATTGGCCATGTTCCACTGATCTTCCGAACCCAGAAAATTCTTGCGGTCATTCGGATCCCAGGTGGAGAGCTCGGTCTGGTACTGGTCGAAGCCGAAGACCCGCAGCACCTCGAGCGCAAAATCCAGGCAGCCCCCAATTTCGCTTTCGATCTGTTCGGGGGTGCAGAAGATGTGGGAGTCATCCTGGGTAAAGCCGCGAACCCGCAACAGCCCATGCATCACTCCCGAACGCTCGTAGCGATAGACGGTCCCCAGTTCTCCCAGGCGCACGGGCAGGTCGCGGTATGACTTTAGCGAGTCCGCGTAAATCAGAATGTGGCCCGGACAATTCATGGGCTTCAGACGATATTCCGCATCGTCGAGCTCCATGGCGTCGAACATGTTCTGTGAGTAGTAACCTTCATGGCCGGAAACATGAAACAGCTGGCGCCGCACCACGTGTGGCGTGTAAACCAGCGAATATCCCCGCTTGATGTACTCAGATCGCATCCAGTCTTCCATCTCTTTGCGGATGATCCCGCCCTTAGGATGCCAGAAGATCAGTCCCGGCCCGGCCAGTTCCTGGATGGAAAACAAATCAAGCTGTTGTCCGAGCACGCGATGGTCGCGCTTTTTGGCTTCTTCCTGTTTGTTCAGGAAGTCGTCGAGATCCTTCTTCGAGAAAAAAGAGGTCCCATAAATGCGCTGCAGCTGCGGATTCTTCTCGTCGCCAAGCCAGTAAGCGCCAGCAATACTCAGCAGCTTAAAGGCCTTGATCTTCCCGGTCGAAGGAAGATGCGGTCCGCGGCAGAAGTCGGTGAACTTGCCGGTGCGATAGATTGAAATCTTTTCATCGGGCTTGGTGAATTGCTCGATGAAATGGCATTTCATGAAGTCGCCTTCTCTTTTGAATTCCTGCAGTCCCTGGTCGCGCGGTAGAAACTCGCGCGCGTAGGGAATGTTCTGCTGCACTAACTCCTGCATCTTCTTTTCGATCTTTTCCAAATCCTCCGGAGTAAACGCAGTTGGGCGATAGAAGTCGTAGAAGAACCCGGTCTCGGTGGCCGGGCCGTGACCGAGCTTGGTCTCGGGGAAGAGCTCCAGAACCGCCGCCGCCAGCAGATGCGCGGAGGAATGCCGATAGACTTCGAGCGCCTCGGGATCACGGTCGGTCAAGATGCGAAGATCGGTGTCCTTTTCGAGCGGCCGGGTAAGGTCGATGAGATCGCCGTTGGTCTTGGCCGCAAGTGCTGCATCGGCAAGCCGCTGGCCGACGGATTTGGCGACATCGAGCGCGGTGCTGCCTTTAGGAACGTCCTTAACGCTCCCATCCGGGAGTTTTACGTGAATGCTGTCTGCCATAGGTTTCCTACCAGTATAAAACACGTAGGGGCGGACACCCTCGTCCGCCCAGCGGTGCAAAGCGCCGCAGCGTCGCGACATGCCTTTGGCTCGCTTTGCTTGCTCCCCGGACGAGGCGTCCCTGGTTACGTGATTTTCGCCGGCCTTGCCCCCTGCGTCCGCTACGAATTTAATCTGGCATCTCACCTCTTGGTGGTTCTTACGTCTAATCAAGTTGGCCCCCCGCGCCTTATTCGAGCCCAAATGGAAGGATCGCAATGAATTTTAAGAAAACCGCAGTACCGCTGTTCGCCGTAGTGTTGGCTTCATTCGTAGGAGTTGCCGCTGCTCAAGCCCCCGCTCCGGGTGCTTCCAGTTTGTTGGCCGGCACGCCCGACGCGTTCCTGGCATCCTGCCGCAGCGACCAGCAATTGACCAAGAAGGAAATCGCCGACATCAAGGCCACCAAGCCTCCGCGCGATGCCGTGGCTACGCTGCAAGCATTCGACACGGCCATCCTGATCGCGAGTGATGCGGCAGCGCGCTCCGGCCTTGCCGAGCAGGTACATCCCGCCAAGCCATTTCGTGACGCCGCCCAGGTCTGCGAGCAGGAAGCCAGCCAACTGCTTACCGATATCTCGCTCGATAAGGACCTTTACAACGTCATCGCCTCGCTCGATGGTTCCAAGCTCGATAGCGGTGGAAGTTATTTTTTGCGAACCACGCTGCGTGATTACCATCGCTCCGGCGTCGATCGTGACGATGCCACCCGGGCAAAGATACGACAGCTTCAGGATGAGCTGGTAAAGATTGGCCAGGAATTTGAGCAGAACATCCCCGCGGATGTGCGCACGCTCAAACTGGACCCGTCCCAACTGGATGGCCTGCCCGAAGATTTCAAGCAGGCGCACAAGCCCGACGCCTCGGGCAAGATCACACTCAAAACCGACAACACCGATTACATGCCCTTCCGGGAATATGCCACGAACGAGGCGGCCCAGAAGGCATTCTTTGAGCTTTACTCACAGCGCGCATATCCGAAAAACATCGAGGTTCTGTCTCGCTTGATGCAGAAACGCTATGAACTGGCAACCGTGTTGGGGTACTCCGATTGGGCCGCCTACGCGACGGAAGACAAGATGGTCGAGACCAAGCAGAACGCGGCGGATTTCATCGAGAAAATCACGGCAGCATCGCAGGCCGGTGCTCAGCGCGACTACGACCAACTGCTGGCCTACAGGCGCAAGCAAGAGCCGAACGCGACTACTGTTGATATTTGGAATTACCACCATTTTCTGCACGAAGCGACTATCGAGAAATACGGATATGATTCCCAGTCCGTCCGCCCATACTTCGAATATTCGCACGTTTTACAAGGCATCCTCGATCTGACGAGCCATATGTATGGCATTACCTACAAGCGTGTGACCACGGCGCAGGTCTGGCATCCTGATGTCGCGGTTTACGATGTCTTCGACGGCAGTAAGCTGCGTGGCCGGATTTATTTCGACATGTTTCCGCGTGATAACAAATACAAACACTACGCCACGTTCAGCCTGTCCACCGGCAAGGAAGGGTTTCGAGTGCCGGAGTACGTACTGGTCTGTAACTTCCCCCAAGCCACGGACGGTCCTGGCCTGATGGAACGCAATGACGTGATCACGTTCTTTCACGAATACGGGCACTTGCTGCATGGGGTTTTTCGAGGAAGCTCGAAGTGGCCGACTGGCGATTTGGAGAACGACTTCATCGAAGCTCCGTCGCAGATGTTCGAAGAATGGCCAAAAGATCCCGTCATCCTGCAAACCTTCGCCCGCCATTACAAAACGAATGAACCGATTCCCACGGAGTTGGCCAAAAAAGCCGAAGCCGCGGATGAATTTGGCCGAGCTTTGGGCGTGCGAATGCAGATGTTCTACGCAGCCATCAGTCTGAATTTCTACAACCGCAATCCGCAGGGACTGGATACGACCCAACTCGTTTCCCAACTTCAGGAGCGTTACACACCGTTTAAGTACGTCGCCGATACGCACATGCAAACCGCGTTCGACCACCTCAACGGCTACTCCGCGGCTTACTACACTTATATGTGGTCTCTGGTGATTGCAAAAGACATGTACACGGAGTTTAAGGAAGATGGTCTAACCAATCCGACGGTTGCGAGCAAGTATCGCGATACGATTCTGGGGCCAAGCGGCACCAAGCCGGCTGCCGGCCTGGTAAGCGATTTCCTCGGCAGACCGTATTCCTTCAAAGCGTATGAAGAGTGGCTAAACGGCAACTAGGGGACACGCAGGGGCGGACGCCCTCGTCCGCCCGGCGAGATGTCTGGGCCTAGGCGAGCTTCGCGGTTACCAGCCTGCTTTCTGACCTTTGTTTTGGTCGTCGAGCCATTTTTGCAGCGGGGCGAAGTATTCCAGTAACGCGCCTGCATCGATCTGGCGCTGTCCGGTTAGGGCTTCCAACTCGTCAGGCCACGGCTTGCTCTGTCCCATCTCCAGCATCTTGTTGAATTTTGCGCCGGCTTCTTTCGATCCGTAGAAGGTGCAGCGATTGAGCGGGCCAGTGTATCCCGAGGACTGACACAGGGCGCGATAGAACTGGAACTGCAGAATGCGCGCGAGGAAATATCGCGTGTATGGCACATTGGCCGGGACGTGATACTTCGCGCCGGGATCGAAATCCGCTTCGCTGCGCGCCACCGGTGGGGCGACCCCCTGATATTTCAGGCGAAGATCCCACCAGGCCTTGTTGTAATCGGCAGGACTCACTTCGCCGGAGAATACCTTCCACCGCCACTGGTCGATCATCAGGCCAAACGGCAGAAATGCCACCTTGTCGAGCGCTTGTTTGAGCAGTAGAGGAATATCGCTGTCAGCCGAAGGCACTTTGTCGAGCAGCCCAATCGTCCGCAAATACTCGGGCGTGATCGCCAGCGCGATTGTGTCGCCAATCGCCTCGTGGAAACCGTCATTGGCGCCGTTCTTGAACAGGAATGGCTGGTTCTCGTAAGCGCGCTGATACATGTTGTGTCCAAGTTCATGGTGGATGGTGACGAAATCGACATCGCGAATTTGAATGCACATCTTGACTCGCAGATCATCCTCGTTGTCGATGTCCCACGCGCTGGCGTGACAGACTACATCACGATCGCGGGGCTTGGTTAAGAGTGAGCGCCCCCAAAACGTTTCGGGCAATGGAGCGAAGCCCAACGATTTGTAGAAACCTTCGCCGTAACGCACCATGCCTTTGGCATCAAGGTTCTTGGCTCTTAGCAGTTTGGTCAAATCGTAGCCACTGCTGTTCTCGCTCAGACCAAGGATGGGGAAGACATTACCCCACTCCTGCGCCCAGGGATCGCCGAGTAGATGCGCGGGAATCGGACCGTCAGGCGGAGCCACTTGCGGCCCATACTTCTGCACCAATCGAGCCCGGACGTAGGTGTGCAGGGAAAGATAAAGCGGACGAACCTGCTGCCAGAGCCGCTCCACCTCGGCGCTGAATTGCTCTGGAGTCATGTCGTAACCCGCGCGCCAAAGTGCTCCGGTGTCTTTGAAGCCTAGTTCCTTAGAGCCCTGGTTCGATAGCTCGACAAAACGCGCATAACGCTGGCGCATGGGAGCGCCGACTTTGTGCCACCCCAGCCAGAGATCTTTCAGTTCGTTGGGATCGCGGCTCTCTCCCATAATTTTTTCGATGGCTGTGATGTCGAGACAATCATCGGACTTATGGCAGTACTTCCCTTTGCCGTAATCCGCATCGAGCGACGTGCCGATCTGCGTCATCTCTTTTCGCAATGCTGGATCTTTTGGAGCGGGCGCGGTCAGGGACAACCGCAGCAGCATGAATTTGCGGGCCAGATCAGGCGGCAGGGTAAGTCCGTCAAACTGCTTCGCTTGTTCGATCAGCTCCGTGGTCGCGCCTGTAAGTTGATCCTGCGCGTCGGCCGACAATGCTTCGGTGTCATCGGTAATGAAGTTTTCCTGCACCCAGCTGGCTTGAGCCGCCTTTACCTCGATTTCATTGAGGCGAGCCTCAGCCCGTTTCATGAACTGCTCGGCTTCGGCGGCGGTAGGCTTCGAAGCGGCCTGAGCCTGAATAACGAAAAGAAATAAAAGTAGGGATAACAGAGCACCACGTTTCATTCAGATCCTCCGGTTGAGCATTATGAATGAGTGGAGGGGAAATGTCAGGTTCCGCCCGGATTTAGCGCTGCCCGCAAACCGCCCATGCACGGGCGGGTAGCTCGATTGCACCGTCAGAGCTGGCAGGAAGCGAAACGCGCAGGCGCTCACGGATCGCATTTTGTGTAGTTTGATCGCGAGTCGCAAGGTAGTTGGGAGCAGAACCTTGTCCCATCAGGAGGGGTTGCCAGTAGTCATCGAAACTCGCGAATCGTGTCGTGATATCGAGCGCACGAACCTTCACTTGCTCAAGGCAAGCGTCCGCGAAGAATTTTCGCAGCGCTTCGGGATTGCACAGGGGGAAACGCTTGGCCTGATCGTATGCCAATGCTTCGCGGTCGACAGCCGCAGCGGCATCCCAGAACTCGCGCAGAAAGCGTGCGCCATCCGCGTAGTCCCAAAGGTAGATCGCGATGATGGCCCCCGGGACCGTGACCCGTCGCATTTCCTGCAGCGCATCCTCAGGACTAGGAACGTAATTTAATCCCAGACCACAAACGGCAACGTCGAAGCTGGCTTCAGCGAAAGGGAGGGCCATCGCATCTCCGGTCTGGAAGCTGACACCCGGCCGGGTGTGCTGCGAGCGCGCAAATTCAATCTGCTGAGGAGATACATCTATGCCCGTAACGCGAGTTGGTGCAAAGCAGTCAACGATGGCTTCTGTCAGAACACCGCTTCCACAGCAAACGTCCAGCCAGCGAAGATTCGCGGGTAGATTTAACCAGTTCAGGAACTCATGCGCCAGCAGGCGGCTCCATCGCCCCATCCATTGTTCGTAGGCCGCTCCCGAAGTCCATTTGTCCATAGGAGTCAGACGCGTGGGGACGGACGCCCTCGTGCGCCCGGCCGAGCGAAGTTCGGCAGTTTTCCTGCGGCGATCTCGGCGAAGGAGATGCTGAAGAACCACTAAGGCGAGTTTTGCTCGCCCGCCCGGACGAGGGCGTTCGGGGCTACGTGGGCGTTGCCTTTGTAATACAGATCCTCCATCGCCTGGTGAACCTTCGCCGAAAGTGCTTCCATCTCTCGCAACGAATACCCCGCGGTCGAAATCGGCTCGCCGACTCGCATCTCCAGCGGACGCGACTTTATGTGATAGGTATTCATCGGCAGCAGTTCGTAAGTTCCCATCAGCGCGACTGGCACAATATCGGCCTGCGCCTTGATGGCTAAATAGAACGCGCCGGGCATGAATGGTTTGATTTCGCCGTCCGGAGTGCGACCGCCTTCTGGAAATATCACCAGCGGCATGCCGCCCTGCAGACTCTTCACTGCTGAACGGATGTGAGCAATCGATTGGGTGGGCTTCTGCTGATTAATACAAACCTGCCCTGAACGCCTCAAGTGCCATCCGATGATGGGATACGACAGCAATTCTTTCTTGAACAGAATCCTGAATTCAAAGGGCAAATAGACGTACAACACGGGAATGTCCAGCGCAGAAGCATGAGTCACAGCGTAAACATGCGGCTTTGAGGTGTCGATCTTCTCCAGGCCTGTGACCTTAACCGGAGAAAGAATCGTCTTCATGATCAGCCAAGACCAGAATCGCGCAAAACCGTGCAGGACGCGGCTCTTCTGGCCGAAGAGAGAAGCTGGGATCGAAACAATACCAAGAACTACGGTGTACATCCAGATCAGCGGATCAAAGATGAAGTAAGAGCGCAGTAAACTCAGCAAACCATGTTTTTTAACCGAGGAGGCGCTGAAGTCTTCTTTCAATTCAAGACGGGTGGGTGCCTCCGGTATATTCACAGACAGAGGTGGGCCGCTGCCGGCCTGCTCCCCGACGGATGTGCGTACGTCCTGCATCTGAACGGTTAAACCTTTATCCCTAAGACTCGCATGGCCTCCCCTACAATGTATATCGAACCGGTTACAACTACTACGCCCTGGGAGCCAGCCAGTGAACGGGCCCGATTAAGTGCGGAAGCAACATCTACAGCATCTTCGATGTCGGTTGACGTGCGCGCGGCTGCCTCTCGAATCTCGCCCGGCGTTGCCGACCGTGGGTTATCGGCCCGCGTGACAATGACCCGCTCGGCGAGCGGGAACAGTATTTCCGCCATCTCGCCAATCGCTTTGTCACTCATTGCGCCAAACACCAACGTCAGCGGACGGTCTTCATAGCAGGCGGACAACGTGGAGCGCAGCGCCCACGCACCCGCCGGGTTGTGCGCCACGTCGAATACGAATTCGGGTGTATTGCGTTCGGCCCGTATGACCTCGAAACGCCCGGGCCAGCGGGTTTCGCAAATGCCGCGTTCGATTGTCTCTGGGTTAATCGCGAATCCCTGATGGCTGAGAACTTCGGCAGTTGCAATCGCCAAAGCGATGTTTCTTAATTGATGCCTTCCAACCAGAGGGGTGTCCACCAAAATCTGCTGTCCCATGACCTGCAGTGGATAACGTGAAACCGCAGTTGCATTTCTCTCGTCGTCCTTCTGTCGCCCCGCTGGGGCTTGGTTCGCCTGCGCCCGTGAGCCATGGCTTGTGCCGTGGGCTGCATTCTTGCGCCGCTCCGCGGCTGATTCGCCGGTGCGCACCATGTACTCGACGCTCCCTGGGGAAACCGGGGGCACATATGGAACGGCACTCATGCCTTGCGCTCCCAGCTCCAGAATCCTGTTTCCAATCACGTTGTTTGCCTGCGGATGTTGAGGCAAGGTCACGACGACTCCGCCAGGGCGGATAATTCCTGCTTTCTCGCGCGCAATCTCGGCTACGGTGTTGCCTAAGAACTTTTGATGGTCGAGCGAAATGTCCGTGATCACACTCACACGTGGCTCGATTACGTTGGTCGCGTCCAGTCGCCCGCCCATACCTACTTCCAACACCGCAATCCCCACTTTGTTCTGCGCGAAGTATTCAAATGCGATCGCGGTCAGCATCTCGAAGAAACTGGGATGCCAGGGCAGCTCGCCGTCTTCGACTAACCGCTCCGCGGTCCGATCCACTACATCATGCAACATCGCGAAATCGTTATCGCTGATTTCAGTCCCGCTAATTCGAATCCTTTCATTCATCCGCACCAGGTGTGGCGAAGTATACAGTCCGGTTCGCAAACCGGAGGCGCGCAGGATGGAAGCAAGCGTCGCGGCGGTCGAACCTTTGCCATTTGTCCCGGCAATCAGTACGCCGGGGAACTTTTGTTCCGGATGATTCAAAGCTCCCAGCAGCGCGCGCATGTGGGCCAAGTCAAACTTGTGCGATGGTGTATTCGCCAGTTCGTGGCCCAGCGCGTACATGCGTGCAACCGCAGTTTCGTAGGACATAAGGAGCTGTCAGCCTTTAGCTATCAGCTTTCAGATTACCAGTTTGCAGCTTAGGATTCGGAGTTTGCCATACTCCCGCAGTCAACGTAGAAAGATGCGGCGCGAATGGTGTAGGAAGCTGGTTGGCTGCGTGTTGAAGGCTGGCAGCTAAGCAGCCATAAATTCCAGCGCCCGCCCAATGTAAGGCTTCAACTGCTTGCGGGGTACAACCGCATCGAGCATGCCGTGCTCCAGAAGAAATTCGCTGCGTTGAAAGCCCTGCGGCAGTTTCTGGCGAATGGTTTGCTCGATTACCCGCGGCCCGGCGAATCCGATCAGGGCACCAGGTTCGGCGATGTTCAAATCGCCCAGCATGGCGAAGGAAGCAGTTACGCCTCCGGTCGTGGGATCGGTCAGTACCGAAATGTACGGCACGCGGGCTTCGTCCAACCGGGCCAATGCGGCCGAGATCTTAGCCAGTTGCATCAGGCTGACGACGCCTTCCATCATGCGGGCGCCGCCGGAAGCCGAAACGATAATGAGGGGGGCCTTGGTGTCCGTGGACTGCTCGATGGCTCGCGTAATCATTTCCCCTACCACCGCGCCCATGCTTCCGCCGATGAACGAGTACTCCATGGCGCTCACAATCACGGGACGCCCGTTTAGGTTGCCGCGCGCGTTGATGATGGCATCTTTCAGTCCAGTTTCGACCTGTGCCTGTTCCAGCCGGGACGAGTAAGGTTTCAGGTCGACAAACTTCAGCGGATCGGTCGAGACCAGGTTGGCGTCGAAGACTTCGTACTGGTTGTCGTCCAGGAGCAGTGCCAGACGGGTTCGGGCGTCGATGCGAAAGTGCTTATCGCACTTCGGACAGACGTTCAGATTTTCTTCCAGATCCTTTTTCCAGATGATCTGCCGGCAGTGCTCACACTTTACCCAAAGGCCCTCGGTGCGGACTTTCTTCTCGCCCGTGGCATCCAGTTCGCCGGCTTGTCGTTTGAACCAAGGCATAGGAATTTTACAATTGGGTGATTTGGTAATTGCAAGGCTACACCCCCGCCGCCCGAAATTACTCAATTACAAAATTGCCCAATAACTCGATCAATATTCGATTCCTCTCTGCGCCATCACACCCTTTTCGTATGCATGTTTCACCTGGCGCATTTCCGTCACCGTGTCGGCTAGCTCGACAATTGTCGGATGGGCGTTCCTGCCGGTCAAGATAACATGAACCATCTCTGGTTTGTTCTTCAGCGTCTCGGCTACTTTCGCCGGATCAAGCATTCCGTAGCTGATGGCGTAATTAATCTCGTCAAGAATCACCAAATCCCATGTGGCGGAGAGAATCGCGCGTCCGGCCTCGGCCCAGGCTTCTTCAACCATCCTAACGTCTTCGGGGTCTGGCTTCTCGGCGCCCACTTTCACGAAGCCGCGCCCCATTTGCTTCATGATGAACTTGTCCCCGAAGGCCTGTACCGCATCGAGTTCCCCGTAGTGCCACGAGCCCTTGAGGAATTGCAGCATCAGCACCCGCATGCCCTGGCCTACTGCCCTCAGAGCCGTCCCCATGGCAGCGGTAGTCTTGCCCTTTCCCGGACCGGTATTCACGATGATCAGACCACGACGGATATCCTGCATGTTTCGGAATCTTTAATTGTACCTGTTTGGCGCTCGCGGCGGGTTTCGAGAACGGCGGGATGCGATTCTGCGCCTGGGCTTGCGATTCTTCGCTTCCCTGCACAGGCGCGGATGCCTGCGCCTACATTGGTTATTGAGTCGGTTTTGGCTAGGGCATATTGACGACTTGTCGGATCCCACTTTTGCCCTCGCTAGTAGAAGGAGGTTCTTCTCCCAGCAACTTGGCGGTAATCCGCAAGGCTTCTATTTCTTGTTTGACTCTCGTTATTTCCTGTTCTTTGCTTCGGAGTACTTCAAGGGGATTTTTCATGGGGGAGGGCTCCTTGGTCACGATCAACATCAGCCGATCAATCCGACACCTACTCTAAACCACTACTGTGGCAGCAGAAACATCACGAAGGTACACAACCGATTTTCGTGAGTGGTTTCAGTGTGCCAGATGGTATGGGTGGCCTTTCAAAATAGTAAACGCGCGGTAGATCTGTTCCAGCAATACTACTCGCGCTAACTCGTGGGCAATCGTCATTTTGCCAAAGGAGAGTAACAAGTTCGCTTCCTGCCGTGTTGTCGCGGTGAATCCATTCGCTGAACCCACGGCAAACAGCAGCGGCAGCGGATTGCGATCCTGATAGTTCCCGAGAAACTCGGCGAACTCCTCCGACGTGAGCTGCTTTCCACGACTGTCGAGCAGTATCAGGGTGTGTCTGACGGGGCGCGCCTCGCGCCCACACAGCTTCAACAAAGCTGATTCATCTTTCAACGCGATCCCCTGCACCTCGGCATAGCGGGTGAGTCGCTTCACGTACTCGTCAATCAATGACTGAATGGCTGGCTCTTTCGTTTTGCCAATCCATGCAACCGTGAGCTTCACACGGGGATTTAATCACAAAGCGGCGGAGTGGGTCACGGATTTACACGGGTAAGCTTTTTTGTGTGTGTTTCAGTGAGATCAGTGAAATCCCTGGTTGATTTCTCTAGGCTCGCTTTTTGGCGGCGGATCGTTTTGTCTTTGCCAGCTCTGACGGCTCCAGTCTTTTCGCTGACTTCCACAGCCGCTCCAGATCGTAGAACTTGCGCGCCTTCTCTGAGAAGACGTGCACAACGAAATCAACGTAGTCGAGCAAAACCCACTCCGCCTGCTTGTAGCCTTCGATGTGAGTCGGATGCTGTCCTGCCTTCTCCAGCCGTTCTTCGACTTCGTCCGAGATCGCCTGGATCTGTCTCGGGTTCGTCCCGCTGCATACTACAAAGTAGTCGGTAAACGCGCCTGATCCTTGTTCCAGTTCTAAAATCGTAATTTCCTCCGCCTGTTTTTCGTGGCAAGCGGTAATAGCTTCGGATACTTGTCGCTTCACATCATTTTTTTTCATGCAGTCAATTTCGGCCGTTGGTCGTTCGTCGTTGGTTTCTTCATTCTAACTGAGAAGCATCGGTCCCTCTTGTCGTTTTCCAGGTCGCACATATTTCGGAAACAGCTAACCACCAATCGCTCACACCGAACTATCGAGTCCGATAAAGGCCCATTTTCTTGATGTACTCAGCAACCGCCGAATCCACAAACTTCGTCAGTGACTTCTTGGCTACAACCGCGTCCCGAATCGCCGTAGCCGAGACGTTTTGATGTACGTCTTCCAGCAGATGCACTGTCGCTCCTGCCAGCACCAGATCACCCTTTGCCGCTTGCTTGGCAAATGGTTTGGTTACCGCCGACTTCGGGCGGAGCTGTTCCGGCAAAGCATTGGCTACATCCGCCAGAGAAAACCCTGGACGGCTGGCCACAATGAATTCACATTCGCGGAAAAGCGCCTCGGCTTCGTGCCAGGTGGCGATCGAGTTGAACGCATCAATCCCGATCAGGAAGAAAAGCCGGTCGCTCCTCTTGAGCGTCTGTTTTAAGCGTAGAACCGTATCGATGCTGTAGTTCGCAACGGTTGGCACCGGGGCGGCCTGCCCCTTCTTGCCGGTGATTCCACTTGGGCTAACCTCTGCCGGCGCTTCCAAAAGCGACGGCAAAAAAGCTTTCTCGTTCATGGTTGCCAGCGCCACCATCGCGTACCGATGGAAATACGGAGTGATTGGGTGGCGCTGTTTGTGCGGCGGAATACTGGCCGGGACGAAGTGGATCGCGCCCAGGTGGAAGCGCTCCTGCGCGCCACGCGCCAGCGTCGTGTGCCCATGGTGGATGGGATCAAAGGTTCCACCAAAAAGTCCGATGTTCATGTGTTCCCAATAACTACACCAGCCGGATCTGTTCCGCCCCGTGTATCTCTTGATTCACAAAATCCGGAATTTTGTCTCCGAGCGAAATTCACAGGCCGACCTCGTTGTACATTCAGGCTAATAGTTGAGGCAGTGGTTGTCCTCAAGGCCAGCGCCCACCTATCAGCAACCACATGAACTCCGGTAACTCGCGGAGTTCCTATTTTGTAACTAAAGTTGATTTGGATGCGACTGAAGCTCCCCCTTCTTCGCGGACGCTACATTCCCCCGGCTCGGGCGCCTATCCTCCGATACGGCGTCGCCGTCCTCAGCATTACCCTCGCTCTGATCCCGGCATTAATGCTGGCCGATGTGGTCGAAAGCCGGCTGGTCGTGTTTGCGGTCGCCATTATGGTCAGCGCCTGGTACGGCGGCTGGAAGCCGGGCCTTGTGGCCACGTCTTTTGCGCTCACCGTCAGCGCCTATTTTTCTATAGCCGGAGAACACTCCCCCGCCGAATATCGCAAGGCCATCATACATCTGACGCTGTTTGTTTTTGTGGCGCTGCTGATCTGCTCCTTCAATGCGGCCCTGCGCTCGGCGCAGGAGGCTTTGCGGCGTTCGGAAGTCAACTTCCGCTCGCTGGTGACCAACGCTCCCTATGGAATTTGCCGTTGCGATGCGGACGGAATCCTGCTCAGCGCGAACCCGGCCCTGGTCGGCATGCTGGGTTATGCTGCGCCCTCCGAACTAGTGGATGGCAATTTAGCAAACCTGTATGCCGACACCCAGCAGTGGTTCGTGGTCGCCGACCATTTCCGCTCCTCGCACCGGTTCAATGGGCTGATCGCCGATTGGGTTCGCAGGGACGGCATTCCCATCACCGTGCGCCTCTCAGGGCGAACGATTCGTGACGATCGCAATGCAACATTTTTCGAACTATTTGCGGAAGACGTGACTGAGCATCGAGCGCTGGAGCAACAACTCCGTCAAGCGCAGAAGATGGAAGCGGTTGGCCGGCTGGCCGGTGGCATTGCGCACGACTTCAATAATCTGCTGATGGTGATCTCAGGATATTGCGAGTTTCTCTTGGAGCGGATCGGCTCCGACCCAGCGGTGCGCGGCCCGGCTCAGGAAATCGCCAACGCTGCCAATCGGGCGACGGCGCTCACTCGCCAGCTACTGGCTTTCAGCCGGAAGCAAATGCTGACCCCGAAGGTCCTGGATCTGAACGCGGTGGTCACCGAGAACTTCAAAATGTTGACTCGGCTTATCGGCGAAGACATTGAACTGGTGATGGTACCGGGAAGCGATTTGGGATCTGCCAAGGCTGATCCTGGCCAGATCGAGCAAGTCATCATGAATCTGGCGGTCAATGCTCGCGACGCCATGCCCCGCGGCGGCAAGCTCACCATCGAAACTGCGAATGTCACCCTCGACGAAACTTATGCTCGTCTGCACCCGCCGGCAGAACCTGGCGATTACGTAATGCTCGCTATCAGCGACACCGGCGTCGGAATGGATGCCGAAACCCAGAGCCGCATCTTTGAACCGTTCTTCAGCACCAAGGGTCCGAAGGGGACTGGACTCGGCCTGTCCATGGTTTACGGCATCATCAAGCAAAGCGGAGGCTACATCTGGGCTTATAGCGAGCCCGGCAAAGGCACCTCCTTCAAAGTGTATTTACCTCGGGTAAGCGAAGCCGGAGAAGCCGCGGTGGCGAAACCTGCAGCCGCACCCAAGGACGTTCAGCAGGGTCGCGAGACAGTTTTGCTGGTCGAGGATGAAGTCACAGTTCTGCGTCTCGCCCGCGAGTATCTTGAACTGCAGGGATACACCGTGATCGATGCCAGCGATCCCACGACCGCAATCCTGATCTCTAACGCTCATACCGGCCCCATCCATCTGCTGCTGACCGACGTAGTCATGCCGGGAATGACGGGGCGCGAACTGGCGAACCATCTTTGTCCGCGTCGGCCCGAAATGCGAGTGCTGTATATGTCGGGCTATACCGAAAACGCGATTGGCCAAAACGGCACGCTGGACGCAGGAATCACCCTGCTGCAGAAGCCCTTTACTCTCCTCACACTCAAGGCAAAAGTGCGCGAGGTGCTGGATGCCCCACTCCCCAAGGAGGTCTCGATGTCTGCCCGATTAGCGATTCAAAGCGAAAATGGCCGCGCCGTCGGAAAGTTGTCTCCATTCCGTGCGCAGCGGTTCAAACTTCAATTGCCGCTGAAGTACCGGCCAATTGGAGACAACGATTGGCGGGCCGGCACTACCGAAAACATCAGCCGTTCAGGTCTGCTATTCCGTGCGGAGGAAATGCTTCCGGCGAATGTTCAGCTAGAGATTAATCTGGTGTTGCCCGCGGAAATCGCAGGGCTGTCGGCGGCGGAGGTGGTGTGCCGCGGTGAAGTCGTACGCACGATGGAAGCCGAAACGCCTTCGATGAACCCTGCTTTAGCAGCCAAAATTCTGCAATATCACTTCCAGCACGGTTCGCATGTTCCGGAGGCGTAGCGATCACCTTGAGTATGCGAACTGCTAACGATTGCTGCTCCGTATCCTCGGCGTGATCTCTGCGCTCGGAGGTTCTTCCTGAAGCCTGTCGCCTGCAGCCTGAAGCCGCGCTTCTTCGACCTTGTCGGCCATGGCGTATTTCAATTCCTCAATGCCTTTCCCGGTCACGGCCGAGATAGGAAACAGCTCCAGCCCGTGCTTCTTGCAATGGCGCTTTAACTTCGCCAGCTTGTCTTTGTTCGCGACATCGATCTTCGAGGCGACCATGATCATCGGTTTCTGGTCGAGTCCCGCGCCAAAGCTTTTCAGCTCGCCTTCGATTACTTCGATATCCTTCACCGGGTCTGGACGACCGCTAGAATCCGATACATCTACCAACTGAACCAGCAGTCGGGTACGCTCGATGTGGCGCAGAAACTGTATGCCCAGGCCAGATCCCGTATGCGCACCTTCAATGAGCCCGGGGATATCCGCTACTACGAAGCTGCGTTCGTCTTTCGCTTCCCCGACCGCCACCACGCCGAGGTTGGGCTGCAAAGTAGTAAAGGGATAATCCGCGATCTTTGGACGCGCAGACGAGATGCGCGAAATCAGCGTGGACTTGCCGACGTTGGGATAACCGACCAGACCTACGTCCGCTAACAACTTGAGTTCCAGACGGAAGACACGTTCTTCGCCCGGCCGTCCCTCTTCGTGCTCGCGCGGCGTCTGGTGGGTGGAGGTAGCAAAGCGCGCGTTTCCCCGGCCGCCTCGCCCGCCAGCGGCAATCACAATGCGTTCATCGGCATGCGAAAAATCATGGACTTTCTCGCCGGTTTCCGCGTCGTACACGATCGTGCCTACCGGCACTTTCAATAAAACGTCTTCGCCCTCTTTGCCCTTACAGTTTGAGCCTTCACCGTGGCGTCCGCGTTGCGCCTTGTATTCTGGATTGAAACGGAAGTGCACCAGAGTGTTGTGACGCTCGCTCGATTCCATGATGACATCGCCGCCGTCGCCGCCATCACCGCCGGATGGCCCACCCCGCGGAACGTACTTCTCCCGCCGGAATGCGAGACAGCCGTTGCCGCCATCGCCTGCCTTTACTCGGATTGTAGCTTCATCGATGAACATGAGGATCTTGTGTTTTCCTTTGTGTACCTTCGTGTCCTTTGTGGTTAAGGAAGGTCAAAGGCGTCAACCACGGAGGACACGAAGGTACACAAAGGAAAAGCGGAAGACCATGCAACAAAAAAGCCCCGGCCCAAAGGCGAGGCTGTGTGTGGCGCGGGCGCCCTCGCCCGCGTGGCGTGGCAACAACCTACTCCGCAGCGATGGGCTCGACCATCACGTACTTGCCGGACTGACCGCGGTCCTTGAATACGATGCGGCCCGTGATCTTGGCGAATAGCGTGTCATCCTTGCCGCGGCCGACGTTCAAGCCCGGCTTCACCCGCGTGCCCCGCTGCCGCACGATAATCGTGCCGCCGGGAACCAGTTGTCCGCCAAACGCCTTGAAGCCTAATCGTTGCGCGTTCGAGTCGCGACCGTTTCGAGAAGTACCCTGCCCTTTTTTATGTGCCATGACTTAGATTCCAGGTTCTAGTTTTTAGGTTTCAGCTTTCAGTCAGCGTTCAGTTACTTCTTTTTCTTTGGTGCAGCCTTTTTCGCCGCCGACTTAGCTGCGGCCTTTTTCTTGGCCGGTGCCTTATGAGGCTTCGCCTCGGCTTTAACTTCTTCCGTCTCCGCCGGAGCTGCCTTCTTTGGCTTGGCAACTTTCTTGGGAAGTTCGGGAGCGCTGAATTTCTGGCCGTCAAACGCAATTTCCGTTATGCGTACGGCGGTATAGTTTTGACGATGTCCACGCAGCTTCTTGTACTGCTTCTTGCGTTTGTAGTGGAAGACAAGGATTTTCTTTTCGCGGCCTTGCTCGACGACGTCGCCAGTCACCAGTGCTCCAGACCCCGGTTTGCCGATCTGACCATCGCCGGCGGAAACCGCCAGCACATCGCTGAACTCCACTTGACCGTTCGTGCCGGTGCCTTGCGTCTCCACACGAATCACATCTCCGGGCGCCACCCGGTACTGCTTTCCACCGGCGCGGATGACCGCGTACATGCTTATGTCTCCTGCGGTTCCGGGCTGCACGCTTTCAGCGCGATAGGACAAACATTCCCTCGCACACGGGCGCGGCCTGAAGAACCTGATGATTTCTATGCTTGCTGCTTTCCGCGTCGGCGCTCTTGGCAACGATTGCGGACGGCCCCAGAACGGAACCGCGAGTACAGGCAAACTCAATCATTCTAACGTGCGCTGCGGAGAAGCGTCAAACGGAAGTTGACACTAACTCGTACGTAACTTCGCTGACGACACCTCCGGAGGCTACATGGGGATGGTGGTGCCGCATGTGCAGTTTCGATTCGCTGAGGTAGTCAAGCGGGCTCGTATATGTAAAACTGTGTGTATGGGAAACAAAGACGCACCAAAACGTGAGAAACGAAAACCACCAAAGAACAAGTAGACTGAGGCGCTATGCCACCGCGCATTGCCATCCCGCTTCCGCATTCCGGTGATCAGGAATATGCCGAGCGGTCCCTGCCCCAATACGAGCGCGCCGTCGCAATGGCGGGAGGAGAACCGGTTCGCATTCCTCTGGATCAGACGCCCGCGAAAGTGATGGAGCTTATCGAGCGCTGTGACGCTGTATTGCTGCCAGGAAGTAAAGCGGACGTTGATCCGTCCAAATACGACGCTGCGCATGATCCGCATACGGCGGCCGCTGATTCCAGCCGCGACACCGTTGACGAGTTGCTGCTGCAGGACGCATACAACATGCGTAAGCCAGTGCTCGGCATCTGCTATGGCCTGCAGGCTCTAAACGTGTACCGCGCCGGCACCTTGATTCAACACCTCGAGTCTCCGGTGAATCACGCCGCAGGACGGAACGTCCCAGTGGCGCATACCGTCGAAGTCGAGCCCGAATCGAAGCTGGAAAAGATTGTGCGGGCCAATGAGAAAGGGCACGGCTTCAGCCGTCCCACCCTGACATCAAATGAGAGGGCTTCAGCCCCTGAGGGACAACCCCTCATCTTCCCAGTTAATTCCAGTCATCACCAGGCAGCGGACATTGTCGGCGATGGCTTACGAGTGGTCGCCCGGTCTCCGCAAGACGGGGTCATCGAAGCGCTCGAGGGAACGTCAGCCGATCACTTTGTGCTCGCCGTCCAGTGGCATCCAGAACGGTCTGTTGATGAAGACGAATCGTCGCGAGCGATTTTCCAGGCTCTGGTTGAAGCCGCCCGCGTTCGACACGAGAAACTAGCGCGAGACTTCGAATCCGTTTAGTCCCGGTTGTCAATGCTTCGCGAATCGTCAATCGGTATGTAGAATTGAATCAGCAGATGGCAGGTGCTTCCCAGTTCGTCCAGATTGATCTCGCGCCCCCCATCCGGCAGCCCAAACCGGAGTGGCTCAGGGCTAAGGCTCCCGTGGGCGAGAATTTTCATAATCTCAAGAAACTAGCCCGCGGCCTGGGATTGCACACGGTTTGCGAATCGGCGCAGTGCCCCAACATCGGCGAATGCTGGAATCACCGCACAGCCACTTTCATGCTTTTGGGCGACATCTGTACCCGGCGCTGCGGTTTTTGTGCGGTTCCCAAAGGGAAACCTGTGGCGATCGACTGGGACGAGCCACGTCGCGTGGCTGAGGCGGTGGCGACGCTCGGTTTAAAACATGCGGTCGTAACCAGCGTCAATCGCGATGACGACAATCTGGGCGGCGCGCGAGTTTTCGCGGAGACGATCCGTCAGATTCGCGAGCTGTCTCCCGAGTGCCGCATCGAAGTTCTGATTCCCGATTTCCAGGGAATCGACGACGCGTTGCGAATTGTTCTGGATGCCGAGCCTGATGTTCTGAATCACAACACAGAAACTGTGCCACGGCTTTATCGAGTAGTCCGGTCGGGGGCTCGCTATGAGCGCACCCTGCGCCTGCTGGAGAACGCCAAGAAGTTTTCGCCAGGGATGGTAACCAAGTCCGGTGTCATGGTAGGTCTGGGAGAAACAATTTCTGAACTGATAGAAGTGTTTCGCGACCTGGGATCGCGCGGCGTCGACATATTGACCGTCGGCCAGTACCTTCGCCCATCACGCGACCACCTGCCCATCGCTCTCTTCTACACGCCGGATGAATTCCGATATTTGAAAGACGAGGCTCTGCGATTCGGCTTCCGCCACGTGGAATCAGGTCCCATGGTGCGCTCCAGCTATCACGCCCACGAGCAGGCGGAGGCGACTTCGCCCTGTAGTCGGAACCAAGCAAATATTGTCTAGACCCCCATTACGATTGAACCCAGTACGCCTCGCGTCGCTCGTGATGACAAGCGCATTTTGCACCACGTGCAAAACCTCCCGGACGAGTACGCCCGGGGCTACGTCAAGTTAGGCAAGCTTAGAAAATCTTCAGATGAATCGTTAGATACTTTTTTGGATTTTGACGGATTGCCTTGATCAAGTCTTGCATATCCTGTAGCAATTTGTCGGTGTCGTTGTATACAGACGGATCCTGCAGCAGTTTCCCGATCGTACCCTCGCCTGAATTCAGGCGGTCGCTCAGAGCCGAAAGTTTAGTCATGGTGTTTTGCAGCTTGTTGGCAAACTCCTCATTCTTGGCTAATACGCCAATGGTGCCTTTGCCCGCGTTCACGTCATCGGTCAACTTCTTGACGTTGGCGATAGTATCGTTCGCAGTGTTGTACAGAGTGGGATCTTTCAAGAACTTACCGGCAGTGCCCTTGCCGGCGTTCAGGTCGTCGATCACCCCGTTTAGTTTATCGATCGTGG
Source organism: Terriglobales bacterium (assembly GCA_035567135.1). GTDB lineage: Bacteria > Acidobacteriota > Terriglobia > Terriglobales > Acidobacteriaceae > JABDBE01. Next base: position 25,633 of record DATMQI010000097.1, on the reverse strand, counting down.
AATTTGCGCTCCGATAAAGCTGGTCGTCGACCAGCAGTTTACCCAGACTGCCTTTGCCCGAAGTCACATCACTGACCAATTCCTGAAATTGAGAGACCGTTGAGTTGAGCCGGTTGTAGAGGCTGGGATCATAAATCACCTTGCCGATGGAACCCTGGCCGCTCTCAACGAACGCCAAGATGCGATCTACACGTTTTTCGAGCGCGTCCAGATTTTGCAGCGTGCTTTGGCTGGCGCGCACGACGTCCTCGATCTGCGGAGTTTCGTGAGTAGCCAGTACGTCTCCTGGCCGGACTTCCGGACCCGTGGCTTGAGAACTGTCGATATCGATGTAGGTTTCGCCTAACACCCCCGCAGTGGACAGCAAGGTAACGGAATCCTTGTGTAAATTGCGGTGATATTTCATATTGACCTTCAGGGTGACTTCCACCGGAGTCAGCCGCTTGGCCGGATCAGATACAACCCTGATTGCGGAGACATTGCCAATGTCCACGCCCTGAAGACGCACCGGCGCTCCCTCCCTCAGCCCGCCGGCATTATCGAAATAAGATTTCAGGGTGATTTTCTTGGTAAAAATACCGCCGGTGCCACTCATGAGTAGGATCAGAATGCCCAGGGTGATGCAGGCTGCCAACACCGTGAGCCCAACCTTCAGTTCAGACCACTTCAACTGTTTCTGGCTAGGCACTGGCTCTCCCTAAGAACGTCATGGCAACATTCTCCGCGGCCGGAAAAAATAAGCGAATGCCTGCATAATAGCAGACCGTTGCGGTGGCTTTACATCAGGCACGAGGTGGATGCAGAGTTCCCGACAAAAGCATGGCAATCAAATACGCCCCGGCTCCGCAAGCCAGGGTTACGTTCAATCCGAACTGAATAGCAATCACCATGGCCAGGACGGAGCCCAGTACGCTGGAACCCGCGTTCATAGCCCATGCCCACTCCACCGCGTTCTCCTCGAATTCGCGCCTCCTGGCAACGGGAAACACAGGCACAGCGCCGCTGGCGAGCGCCCTCAACCCAGTGGGAAATGGCATTCCCATGGCAAACCCTAGCGGAACCAGCAGGCCGGCGCTTACCAGTAGTTTTGCCTCAAATGGAAGCCCCACCAGCGCATTCAAAAGTCGCGGCAAGATGAAAACGTAAAGTAGAAGCCCTCCCGCGACGACGGCCAGCGGTAGCCAGGTCAGTTGCGTGTGGCCCACCCATCTACGCGATGCAAGACTGCCGGCCCCGCTCGACAGCAGAAGCAAAAACACCACTACGGTGAGGGCATAAGTTGGATGGCCAAGAAACAAAACGAAGCGCTGGATGAAGGCTATCTCCACCAGAATGTATCCCAATCCTACCGCGACAAAATACAAGAGCCGGAGCGGGTGCTCTTGTTTCCGTCCCCCACGCACGACCATTGGGATCACCAGAAATGCGAGCGCGGCGACACAAGAGATCATCAGCACCATACCGAGTACGACCACTCCCAGGTTCACCTTCCAATCGATGCCTTGACTCAAATCCTCGCCATGGAGAAGCTGATCAAGCTTTAGGGTGAAAAAGAAAAAGGGCGCATTGTCGTTTACTGGCGCCACATTGTACGGATACGCGTTCGCAAAAGCGTAAGGGTCATTGCGGGCAATCAGTTCGGAAAACGGATTGTCCGTGGGCTCAGACGGAAGATATAGCGCCACTAACTTGGTATTGCTGCTGAGGTGAGACTGAACTTTGTCCTCTTCGTCAGCGGTGAAGGCGCTTTTCTTGGCCAGCACCACTACCGGGATTCCATCTTCGTCGAGATCGCCCTCCGACACTACGATAAAATTCCTCGCCGGATTCTGCACCCCAAGCTCATGTAGCGCTTGCATTGCGACCGAGACCACGCGCAGGGCTTCCCGAGGCTGGCGGAACTCCCAACGAGTAATGGCGACCATGCCGTCGGGTTTCAGGTGCTCGAAGTATTCGCGAAACGCTTCTACGGTATAAAGACTGTTCTCACTGAGAGCGAAAGCCCCGGCAGCGGTTGAAGCCCAGGTATCGACGAGAGTCATTTGAACGACGTCGAAATTTTGCGTCGTATTGCGAACAAACGATCGTCCGTCGGTTACGTGAATGTGAACCTCAGGACGCTCGTATAAATGATAGGAATAATCGGCGTAGCGTCCGCGCATAACAGTGTTGGCAATGATCGGATTGATCTCAATTCCCGTAACGCTCGGACTGCCGTTCGCAACTGCACGAAGCACATCCACACCACCGCCCGGTCCGATAATGGCGTACTCCCCCTGCGGGCGCAAAATGTTCGCCAGTGCTGGTGGGGCGGACATCAAGTCCGCTTGCCATTCCGAGCCCTCCCACTGCTTGGGGTCGGCGTTCATGATGTAGGTAGACGCGTCGGCATCAATGACAACGACTTTTCCCTCCCCCTGGCGATCTACCTCCACACGGGAAATTGCGTTCCAGCGCGCGAACTCTACCCAAGCCTTGTCACGAAAAATTCCCTTCGCGTAAACAACATCGATCAGCTTGCCCGACCGATTCGCGGCAATTACCAAGAGGAGGGCTGCAGCCAAGCCGAGCGTGAGTTTGCGGACGTTAGCGTTCGTGGCCCAAGCGGCTCCCGCAATCGACGCCATCACGCCTGCGAACAGAATTGTGTTTGGACCACCCAGCCAGTTAAGCAGAGGAACAATTCCTAAACATGCCAGCGCGCCACCCAGCAGGTCGGCTCCGTAAAGCCGCGAAATGTGTTTCGATTCACGAGCAAACAGAATGGAGAATTCAAGGCCAGTCACAAAAAATGGAATCGCAGAGGCCAGATAAATTGCCGTAAGCCGTAGGAAATTGGCTCGCGACAAGACAAGCGAGACCGGAACGTGTAACACGATTTCTAAAACAACCGGTACCACCAAAGCGTTGCTGACGCACAGCCACGACAGCAGACTGCGTGTCGAAAGGCGTGCCAACCAATTCTTTTGTAGATAAGCAAAGACCCCGCCGGAACCGAGACCGAGGAGCGCGATGGAGATTGCGAGGAATGCAAAGTGGTAAAACAAAACAACGGAAAATAACCGGGTAAGCGCTAATTCCAGCAGCAGCGCTGCAAAGCTACTGATAGCCACCCCGGCCAGGAGAGAGCGCTCGTGGGCTGTTTCTACCGGATTGGTTCGATTGATCGAAGGAGTTGTTTCGCTGAAAGCCGACATGGAATGCGCCAGTCTAACAGAAGCACTCAGCGTTCAGTCGTCAGCATTCAGCTACAAGAGTGTCGTGTGCGACAGGTGAGGCGGCCGTCCGCAGTTGATCAGCTTTCGAGGATGACTTGCGCAATGGCGTACTCCTCAGTGTGAGAAAGTGAAAGCGCAATATGGACCGCGCCCAGCTTAGCCGCGAACTCGGCTGCTTTGCCGTGAAACGCTATGGTGGGACGACCTCCCGGTTGGCGGCAAACTTCAACGTCGCGCCAAGTGACTCCATGATTCCAACCGGTGCCGATGGCTTTCATGCCGGCTTCCTTGGCGGCAAAGCGGGCGGCGTAACGCTCGACTCGATTGGCTTTCGATTCACAGTAGCGGATTTCGGCCTCGGTAAAGATCCGGTGCAGAAAGCGGTCGCCGAAGCGTGTGATCGACGCCTCGATGCGCGGTACCTCCGCTATGTCGATACCAGTGCCAACAATCATGCAGACAGTTTAACGGTCGGAAGCTAAGAATGCTGGCTTCGTCCAATTCTACGGCTGGCCGAATCTCGTCAGACGCGCCAATCGTCCGGCCGCCAATTCTTGATGAATTTCTTGATATCACGCCGCGACAGATTTGCCGATAGGGTGCGTTCGACGAGCGCGGGAACCTCTTCGTCCGAGGCAAAGCGCAACGCGATTAGCTGGCTCTCTCTGAGCTTAGCGATTTGCGGGCGCAGCGACTCGGGCAGCAGCGCGGCGAGCCGCAGCCTCTCTTCCAGCCGGATGACCCGGTCCTGTACCTTGAGCGCGTATTGCCGAATCCTGGTGACCGCAACAATTAGCGCCGTGTTGAAGATCACGATCCAGACGTGCAGGAAACCTGGGTGGCGCACCGCCAGAACCACACTGATGATCCATGAGATTGCGAATACCGGTAACACGAAAAAGTGGAATGGAGGATCAAGTCTTACATGATTTGCCAGAGTCTGCGGAGAACGTTCAGCCATATTCGCCTCTTTGTCGTCGCAATGGAAGTCTAAATCAGGGCGGCGAAAAGAGCTTCCAGATAGGAGTGTTTACTCACAGCAAGCGGTCTCCGCGGTAGATGACTTGGCCGTCCACCAACCGCGCTTCGGACATGAGCTGATGCTTCCGGACAGGCCCTGTTCCATCGATATGAAAAACTTCGTGGCCGTGCGCCACGAGCCAGTCGGAAACCAGTATGCGATGGCAGCGAAAATAAACCCTTTCGGCGCACATAAAAGCGGTGCGCGACTGCTCGGCAAGTTTGATCAGTTCGGCGGTGCCGCGTTGGAAGTCCTCCGTGAGCATGTAGTCCGCATAGTTGCGGAAGCTGTCATTCCGCAGCGCTACGTTGGGCGAGTCGTCGCGGATCTTCTTGCGTCGTCCACCGAGTTCCTTGAGCCATGCGTAGCGGATTCCGGCGTCGGCCAAGGTTTTCTCCAGCGCATCGCGATTGAAATGGGGCAAGCGGCGCGACATGGGAAAAGACCGGATATCGACCAAGGTTCGAATAGAGTGGGCCTGCAGGACTGCGAGGAATTCATCCAGCGGGCGCGTGGAATGGCCAATGGTGTAGAGGATTGCCACAATTCATTCACCACGGAGCACAGAGGATAATCGACTTCGGTAGAATCATTTTTCCGCGATTTGTCTGAGAGCCTGGGCGATATTCTCGTCCTGCTCCGGAAATACCGTTCGCAGATCAAGCAGCACGCGGCCTTCTTCCACCCGCGCGATGATCGGTGGATCGGAGGCACGCAGACGCGTCGCTAGTTCGTCCGCGCTCAAGCCATCGCAAGTGATCGCTAGCAAGCGCGTAGGCAGCGTTGCTGAGGGCGCGGCGCCGCCGCCGATTACAGATTCACCGTCCCGCACTTCAACCGACAACCTCGACGATTGCAGTTTTTTCGCAACCCCTTCCGCACGCCTTTCGATCTCTTCCTTCGACCGACGCATCATGCGCAAAGCAGGAATCGCATCATGTTGGCCTTTCACGTAGGCAAGCAACGTCGCTTCGAGTGCTGCGTAAGTCAGTTTGTCCGCTCGCAGCGCGCGGAAGAACGAATTCGAACGCATGCGAGCGATCAGATCGCTGCGGCCACTCAGCATTCCAGCCTGCGGTCCGCCTAGCAGCTTATCTCCGCTGTAAGTCACCACGTCCACGCCCTGGTGGAGGCTGTCGAGCACACTTGCTTCCCCATTCACCCCGACCGAGCGCAGGTCAAAGAGCGCGCCGCTGCCCAAGTCTTCCACGAGTGGGATGTTGCGCTTACGCGCCAGGCCGACTAATTCTTCGATTCGCGGTTGCTCGGTGAATCCGGTGATTTGGAAGTTGGAGCGGTGCACGCGCAGTAGCAGGCGGGTTTTTTCGTTGATCGCTTTTTCGTAATCGCCGACCCGGGTGCGGTTGGTGGTTCCCACTTCCCGCAGGATGGCATTTGATTTTGCCATCACATCCGGGATGCGGAACGAGCCGCCGATCTCGACCAGCTCTCCTCTGGAAACAATGACCTCGCCATTTTCTGCGAGCGTGTTGAGGGCGAGGAGAACTGCGGCGGCGTTGTTGTTGACGACGATGGTTGAGATTTTTTGCTCGGTCGCACGGGCAACGACTCCCGCGCCTCCACTTTCATCGAGCAGTTTGCGGAACCGGCGGTCGACGTGTACATCGCGCTTGCCGCGCTCTCCGGTATCAAGATCTAACTCAAGATTCGAGTACCCCTGCGCAACTTCGCGGATGTGCTCCAACGCTGAAGCCGGGAGCGGGGCGCGTCCCAGATTGGTGTGCAGAATGACTCCGGTAGCATTGATTACGGATCGCAGCGAATACTTCAGCGCTTGCCGAACTTGCCTCTCCACTGCAGCTTCCAGTCCGGAAAGCGCCAAGCGAACCCCGTTCGCGTCGAGCCGCCCGGCGGCAATTTCCTCGCGCAAAGATGCCAGCACTGCGCGGGCTGCGTCGGTGACAGCAACTTGGCTTTCTTGTGAAGCAAGTGTCGCCAATCGCGGGCTGCGCACTAATTCATCCACCGACGGAAGCTTTTGATAGAGATCAGTTTTCAACGGAACGATCACTCATCCCGATTATCACATCCATCACCTCCAAAGGCTACCGAACCGTGCGGCGCAGATAAATTCATCGGGCAGTCACAACCAAGTCACATTTAAGGTCTAGCATCGGTCGCGAAGCAGAGGAGGGACTGCTTACACATGGTTTTCGTGACCTGATCACGAAGAAAGAAGGAGACGTTTCATGCAGAGTCACACTCTCAACACGTTACGGCGCCGTGTCGCACCGCTGGCCGTATTTGCAATCGTTCTCAGCACCGCGTGGGTAGTTTTTGCTCACGCACAAACTCTGGGCACAGCTTCGTCGCAACCTCCAACTGCTACGCCTGAGGCGCTGTTCCAGGATTCAACCCTAACCGCTACCACCAGTACCATTAATGGGACCTTCCTGCCGGTGGTCACTTCTACCGGGAAGATAATCTATGATGACATCGTTATCCAATTCGATGTGGCCGATGACGGCACCCTGACGGTGTCGGCTGGCTATCCGAAGGTGACGCCATCGCCGATCCCGATCAATAACCACTTCAAGGCTGGCAACTACATCGGGCCGGACGATTCAACCGAATTCATAACTGTAACCGGCCCGGGTGTCACGTATGGCGGAGCGACGGAATGGTCAATAGCTCCCACGGCTGGCTATTTCGGATGTCTCCTCCCATATAACGCTAGCTGGTACGATGTAGGGAAAGATATAAAGAGCAACCCGCTCTACACACGACTGGAGAAGGCGGGAATTAAGTCGACTCAATATTATCAGTTCGGCACCGGTTCGGCTCAGGTCAATGGAGGGTGCCAAGGGACGTACTGGCAGACCAATTCTCTGCTCGGCTTCGCTCAAACCAGCGGCACAACCCTCGTGATATACACCTTCAGTGCCAACGGCGACCAAGATCAAAACACGCCACTGGACATGAAAACCTATACCTACTGCAACGGTAAGAACGGATGCAAGCAAACAAGGTAACCACGTAGCAAAGGCTGCCTCGTCAGAAATGAGTGGGAAGGGCTGAATTGGCAAGGACCGTCCATTGATGCATAAACTGATTCTTGGCAGCAATGCGGAAAAAGACGGCCTTGCCGATTGCAGACTCAGTGAATCCAGCGGACCGTTCGGCGTCGGGATAGGTCAAAACGAGGGTTATCCCACTTCCACCAACCCGTAGCTTTTATGCCAGCGGGTGCGCATGTGGCGCAAGGCTGTGTCAATTTCTTCCTGCGTAATTTCTGAGTTTGGACCCGCTAGGACTGCGGCAGCCTCGCGCTTGGCTGCTTCCAGCAACTGGCGATCGCGGATCAGGTTGGCCACTTGAAAGCTGGGCATGCCAGCCTGCCGTGTGCCAAAGAATTCACCGGGGCCGCGCAACTCCAAGTCGAGTTCCGCGATCTGAAATCCGTCGTTGGTGCGCACCATGGCATCAAGACGGCGTTCTCCGTCTTCAGAAACTTTCCCTCCAGTCATGAGGACGCAGTATGACTTGGCAGCACCCCGTCCGATGCGGCCGCGCAACTGATGCAGTTGGGATAGCCCGAAGCGTTCGGCATGTTCGATGACCATCATCGTTGCGTTGGAGACGTCTACGCCAACTTCAATCACGGTGGTGGCTACCAGAATGTCAATCTCACCCTTCTGAAATAGGCGCATCACGTTCTCTTTCAAGTCAGGCTCCATGCGCCCGTGCAGCACAGCGACCCGCAAGTCGGGAAAAATACGCTTGCTCAACTCTTTGTACATCTTCATGGCCGCTTTTAGTTCGGTCTCTTCGTTTTCCTCGATCACGGGATATACGACGTAGACTTGGTGTCCCGCGGCCACTTGCTTGCGCACGAAATCCCAGACTTCGGGAGAGCGCTCATCCGATATGCAACGTGTGACGATAGGGGTGCGTCCGGGGGGCATTTCGTCGATCACGCTCACGTCCAGGTCGCCGTAGAGGGTGAGTGCCAAGGTGCGCGGGATCGGGGTCGCAGTCATGACCAGCACATCGGGCTCCGGAGAAACTGCCGAGTTCTGCTCGGGCTGGACGGGCGAATCGCCCGTCACCACACGAGCCACGCGATCGTCGCTTGATTTCTTCATCAGCTTGAAGCGCTGTAGGACGCCGAAGCGATGCTGCTCGTCCACAATGACCATGCCTAGTTTCGCAAACTCTACTCTCTGCTCGATGAGGGCATGTGTGCCAATCACGAGTTGCGCATTGCCTTGCGCGATGTGGCGGCGGGTTTCGCGCTTGCGATCCTCTTCCATCGAGCCGGTTAGCAGCACCACGCGATAGCCCGCACTTTCGAGGATGCGTCGAGCGGAGAAGTAGTGCTGTTGTGCAAGGATCTCTGTGGGCGCCATCAGCGCGACCTGGTACCCGTTTTCCATCGCAATAATGGCAGCTTCAAAGGCGACGATGGTTTTGCCGGAGCCGACGTCGCCCTGCAACAGGCGGCGCATGGGAAACGGTTTTTCCATGTCGGACGCGATTTCCTTCAGCACCCGCTTCTGCGCGCCCGTGGGATGGAAGGGAAGAATCTTCTTGATTGCGGCGCGTGCGCGATCGTCCAATTGGAACGCAATGCCGGTTTGTGCCTTCTGTTCGCGACGCTTCAGTTCGAGTCCAAGCTCCACAAAAAACAGCTCTTCGAAGATCAGGCGAACATGAGCCGGGGTGCGGGACGATAGCAGGTCTTCAATGCTTTCTCCGGGATCGGGCCAATGAACTTTCTCCAAGGCTTCCCGGGGTGAGATGAGGCTGAGGTGACGGCGCACAACCGCAGGCACCGGGTCGGGCAAATCCGATGGCAGGTTTTCGACCGCTGTGTGGATAATGCGGCGAAACCAGCGCGAGGTCAGACGGCCCTGTCCGGCGGATTCGTAAATGGGCACGATGCGGCCAATTTCGAGCGAAGCCGCAAGTTTCTGTTCGGCTGAGTCGGCGGCGTTGTCGGCCTCCCCAATGATCTCAAATTGTGGTTGGGTGAGTTGAAGTTCGCCCCCGCGGTAGTCCTCTTCGACCTTGCCGTACAGGGCGACGATCTGGCCGGGCTTGAACTTGTCGCGAAGATAGGTCGCGTTGAACCAGATGCATTTCAATCGAGTCCTGCCTTGCCCGGCAGTCATCTGAAAGATGGGCATGCGGCGGGTACGGAAGAGACCCGAGGTCCGAACTTCAGCAATCACGGTGGCCATTTCGCCGGAGCGCAGTTCGGTAATGCCCTTAGGATTCAACCGGTCCTCATAGCGAAACGGCAAGTAATGCAGCAGGTCGTCGAGGGTCTGAATGCCTTTGGCGGCCAGCACCTCGGCAAGCTTTGGACCGATTCCGTTAACGTATTGAACGGAGGTACCCGGTTGCAGCATCTCAAGGGATGTTAGCAGGAGGCGTCACGGGGTTCGACTAAGTAGCGCCGACGTCCCGGCGTCTGTGGTGGGGCGTCTCCATCCCCACCGGCGAGAGCCGGACCCCAAGCGAAGCCGATGGGGTGCTGACGCTACGAGGACGTCAAACTTAAGATATGTCCAAACAGACCACCAATTTCGTTCACGCCCTGGCAGCTGTCCTCGCCGGGAATGCGGTCTACTTCCTGGTCATGCGATATCTCCCGCTGGGAGCTCGCCACGAGCGATCCCGGATCGATCTGGGTATGGTTGTGGACTTCCTGATCTGCCTGGTTGCACTCCTTATGATCAAAGCCATAGCCGCCCGGAGCAGTGATTCGGACCGGCCACAAGGTTGAAGCCCACGCGTTAGCCGGTTCAGATTCTTATACTTACGCCCCGTCCGGCAGAATTTCCAACCGAAGCGGTCTCGATTTTTGACAAAGGTGCCTAAGCCTTTCAGCCATTGGACGTTACTTTCGGAACCTCCGTAACCGGGGATCCCACAGCTAGAATCTGGCCAGCGCACATGCAGAAAATCTCCATGCTGTACGACGCGAGTCAGGCAGTGCTCTCCACGTTTGACCTGGATGAGGTGCTGCAGCAAATCCTGACCATCGCGCGCGACTATTTCCACCTGCAGAACGTCGCCATTCTATTGCGGGAAAAAGACGAACTCTATGTGCGCTGCCAGGTTGGCTGGGACGAGGGTCAAGACAAGATCCGGCTCCCGATCGGCACAGGGATCACTGGGACAGCCGCTCACCAGAAACGCCCTATCTACGCTGCTGACGTCAGCAAGGACGAACGTTACATCTTGTCGGCAAAAAACACGTGCTCTGAGCTGGCGGTCCCGCTGATGGTCCGCGACCACGTAGTCGGGGTGTTGGACTGCCAGAGCGCAAACCTCAACCACTTCGATTCAGAAACCATCGACCTGCTGACGCTATTTTCCACTCAGGCCTCCATGGCCTTGCAAAATGCCCGGCTCTATTCGCTGGAGCGGCATCGCGCCTCGCAACTGGAAGCGATCAATGTGATCGCGCAGCAGATGACTGCCGTGCTGGATTTGAAGGACTTGCTCTCCAAGGTATGTTTATTGATCCAGCAGGCTTTTCAACTCTGTCATGTGTCAGTGCTCCTGAAGGATGAGGACGAACTGGTCCTTCGGGCAAGCCATGGAAAGCTCACCGGGCGCATTCGCGAGGGAGACGCAGCTACTGGACACGGACTGTGGCAACGAGCTTTGGACGCCGGAAAGACTCTAATCGAGAATGATGTGAAAGCGGTTTCCGATGTGGGGCTATACGTCGAAACCGGTTCGAGCATGTGCATTCCCCTCGTCTCTTTTGGGCAGACCCTCGGTGTTTTGGTGCTGGACACAACTCGGGGCGGCGCCTTTAACGCCACTGACACGCAGCCGTTGGAATCGGTCGCCGACATCTGCGCCACTGCCATTCAGAATGCCCATTATGTTGAGCGGGTCAAACAGTTGGCGTATCTGGATGGATTGACCGGGATTTTCAATCGCAGGTTTTTCGAATTGCGGATTGTGGAGGAAATTGATCGCGCACGACGATACCAAACAGGCATGGCCATACTCATGGTCGATATCGATCAATTCAAGCGGTTGAACGACGAATTTGGACATCTGTTGGGGGATGAGGTTCTGCGCCAGGTCTCATCGATCTTCCATCAGCAGCTGCGCAAGGTTGACGTTTTGTGCCGCTACGGAGGGGAAGAATTCGCCATCTTACTGTCTCAAACCAACGCGGTGCACGCTTTGGGAGTCGCCGAGAAACTGCGCAAGACGGTGGAAGCCTGGCAATTCCCCGGCGTTCCCCGCCCGGTCACGATTAGCGCGGGAACTGCGAACTATTCCGAGCACGGTACCACACGCGATGAATTGGTGAAGGCGGCCGATGCAGGGTTGTATGCCGCAAAACAGGCTGGGCGAAATCGAGTTTGCCTGGCTCCGGGTCCGAAACGCGGCTTCGCGCAAGGCTCCGGAATTTAAGTGTAGAGCGGACACTCCTGTCCGCTTTTTTTTTGACCTTAGGTTTTGCGGAATCAAGAAATCAGGAACCAACACCCCGAATCAACACAGGCGATCAGAATTCACTGCTCGGGCTCTCCAACTCCTGCCTTAGTTCCCTCTGAATTTCGCGTTGGTGGTCCCGTAGTTGTCGTTGCATATCGCGCATCTTGCGCTTGTACTCTTCACCACATCTTTGGGCTTCGCGGACTTGGCGTTCAATCTCTGGCTTGACCAGTTCAAGGCTGCGATTGATGGCCTCTTCCATTTCCGGTTTCAGGCGGGCTATTTCAGTTTGCAGCCGGCTCATTTCGGCGGCGTCAATCTCGGGGACTTCGACCTCCATACTCTCGCGGAGATCGGACTGCTTGCGTTCCGGCAAAGTAATGTTGATGGTCTGTTCTTTCTTGTCACGGATCACGCTGATGCTGGCCGTGTTGTCTTTGCGCGAGCGCAACGCGTGACTGAAGTCGCCGCTGTCGCGAATCGGTTCACCATTGATCTTGACGATCACGTCTCCGGCGCGGAAACCCGCTTTGTCGGCGCGGCTCCCTTTCTCTACGGACCGGACCAGCACTCCTTGGCCATTCTTGGCTCCAAAAAAGTCGCCGAGTTGCGGCGTAAGGTTCTCTACCATCAGGCCACTTCGTGCTGAGGAATGAACCACAACGATAGAAGCCGGTAGATCCATGTCGGGCAATACGGGCATGGCGGGCATCATCGGCATGTTGAATTTGAATTTCTTTGAATCTGGACCAAAGTTGTGAGCGTAGCTTTGCTTGCGATCGCCGAGTTCGGTCTTGATGGTCATCAACTGACCTCCGCGGCTGATGCCTAGTGTCACCATTCGTCCAGGCGGCGTTTCGCGAATCATGCGGCGCAGTTGCTCGACGCTCTGCACATCGGCGCCATTCAAGGTCAGGATCACATCCTGCTCCTTGAGTCCCGCCTTGCCGGCGGGCGCATCCTGATCCACCATGGTCACTTCCACGCCCCGTTCGTCTTTTAAGTGCAGCGCGGCGAGGCGGTCGGGAGTGATGTCGCGCGTATCGACGCCGAGATACGAGCCGCTGCCAAAATCTTCGCTGGAGAAACCATAACCCTCGCTTGTGTCGAAGCTAAGCTGATCGGCAGCATAGGTCGCCACTGCCAGGACTGGCAACAGTATCAACGTTGTTAAGATTGTGTTTCGCATGTCCCCCCCAGATCACACAAATGCCATTAATGGCTGGCACGACGAAAGCAGATGTCGCCCGTTGTGGTACGCACCTTGAGCACCGGACCACCACCATTCAGACTTCCTTCCGCGGTAACCGTCTTCGGGCCGTAGTCTCCGCCCTCCGTGGTCACTTTGATATCGGGAAAATCTGAACGAATGTTGTGTCCGTTAGCAACTTCGATCGACGCCCGAACGCTGAGGTTCACGTTCGGTGCCAGGTAAACCGTGATGTCGCCAGCGGCAGTTTCCAGAACCGAATCATTGTGTTCGCCGTTCGAGGCGACAAACTTTGCCACGATCCCACCCGCCCCAGTCTCCGCTCGCGCCGAGGGCACTCCATTCAATTCAATGCTGCCGCCGCCGGTTTCCGCGCGGACAGGGCCCTTTGCAGAATTCAGTCGGATGCTACCTCCGCCAGTTTCCATTTCTGCTGGACCGCCGATATCGCCCAGATCGATACTCCCACCGCCGGTGCTAGCCTTCACTCGTCCAGCGCAACGCTCCACCTGGATGCTGCCGCCACCAGTTTCCAGCACGGCGCCCTGCATGCCGGAAATGATGGTCACGCTACCGCCGCCGCTCTCTGCTTCAATCTTCCCCTTCGCCAAATTCACCTTGATCGAGCCACCGCCCGTGTGCAGGCTGACATCGGAAGCTACATTGCCCACATCAATGCTGCCACCACCGGTTTCCGCGTTGACCGTGCCCCCGATATCGTCGACGCGTATACTCCCGCCGCCGCTCTGCGCATCCACCCGGCCCCCAATGCCCGTGGTGCTGACGCTGCCACCCTCGGTCTCGATTTTTACTTCATTCATCTCGCGTGGCACCTTGACTTCAAAATCGCCGGAGAACTTGTGCGGTCTGCCGCCCTGCCAATCGCCTTCGATCCACGCCGTATCGCCGCGGACGTAAGCGCTGATCTTGTAAGAATCAAATTCGCGCCGGGCCTTGTCTTCCGAACCGCTGTAAGAATGATTACGTATGACGTAGCTGATCCCTTGCTGTGATCCGCCTTCGACCCGCACCGACCCAATGTCGACTTTGATCTTCAGATTCTTGACCATCGCAAGCGATCCAGTGATCTCCTGCGTCCAGTTCCCGCCGTCCCCATAAACGCGAGTCTGTTGCGCCCCTGCCAGCGGCAGGATCAACAACACAATCGCGACGTATTTCGAGAGTTGCTTCAACATTCACCTTCCGTTCCTATCCCCACCCAAAACCTTTTCCACGACCTTCTCAGTCAAACTCCGGAAGCTGGGCCAGCATTATACGAGCCTGTGACCGGATGTATTGGCTCTGATCGCTCTGCGCGAGCTTTTCCAGGACCGACCGGACGCTGCCATCGGCGCGTACCGGTTCGAGCAGATGCAAAGCTTCGGCTCGAGCCCCGGGATTCGAATCCTGCACCAGAGCCTCGAGCATCGCATCCCGCACCCGCGGATCGCTCTTCACATACGCGCCCAGCCCATCCAGCGCCTTCAGCCGCACTCCCGGATTCGAGTCGTACCGCAGCGCATACATCAGTGCTTCGCGAACGTGAGTATTATTCGGTTCCTGGGTCAACAGGTCGACGGAATCCATGCGCACGCCCGAGTTGTAGTTGTTGCGCGCCGCGAAGAGCAACAGTTGCTGGATGCGCTGATCGTTGAGCGACCCTTGCGCTTCCTGCGTAGAGACTGTGTCGTATTTAATGCTGATGTGGTTCGATCCAGGATCCTGCGTGATGGACTGAATACCGGTGATGGAAGATTCGGCCGGGGCGCTGACCGGGACTGAGGCGATCGAGCCACCGTTGCCGCTTAAAACCTTATAGGTGGTTCCGATGCCGCCGGCAAAGCCAACAATAAAGATGGCTGCGGCAAGCGCGGGAGCAAAACGAACCTGACGAAACCATGCCGCGGGATCGAAGATCAGCCGGTGCCAAAACCTGCCCTGCTCTGCGGTTTCGAGCCCTTCCTGCAGCCGCATGCGAGCCGCCGCAACCAGGTTGGGCGAAGGCTCCTCAACCGGCAACTCGGAGAGCATAGCGTGGAACTTGCGTGTTGTTTTGAGCTCGGCCGTGCAGTCGGCGCAGCGCGCCAGATGTTGTTCCAGTTCGTAACGAGCGTCGTCGGGCAGCTCATTGTAGACATACAACAGAACGTTTTCTTTAACCCACTCACATTTCATAATCGCACCCCCTCAAGGGGAAATCTCTTTCTTGTTTTCCTGTGTGGAGCCGGGTCTTCGACCCGGCTAGCGTCGAGCTTGGCTCGACAGCACGAGCGACTCGCCCGTGCCACACCTTCATCTCATATCCGCCAGCGCGCCACGCAATTTCTGAGTCGCGCGGAACAACGTATTCTTGGCAGTTTCCTCGGTCGTATTCAAAACCTCACCAACCGTCCGCAGCTTGAGCCCGTGATAATGCTTCAACTCAAAAACCATGCGCTCGCGCGGGGTTAATTTCTCCAGCGCATGACCAATGCGCTTGCCTAACTCGCGCCGCATCAAGTCACGCTCGGGGTTCGCACTGGCACGCCCGTCGGGAACTTGATCGAGCACATCATACTGCTCGCCAGCCGCGTCCGTCGCCACCGGAGCGTCTTCCTTGCGCACCTGCCTTTTCCGCAGATGATCGAGGCAGAGGTTCGTCACGATGCGGTAAATCCAGGTATAAAAGGAGCACTCAAAGCGAAAGTTGCCAATGCTCTTGTAGGCCTTCAGGAAAGCGTCCTGGTAAACATCCTGGGCCTCGTGCTCCGACCCGGTGAGATGGATGGCAAGCCGCAGCACTGCCTGGTCGTAGTGCCGCACCAGCTCCTCGAAGGCAGCACGATTGCCGTGCTGCGCTTCGCGGACCAATAAGGTGTCGTCGATTCGCCCTGAAGCCCCTTGTCCAGTCATAGCGCCCCGTGAGTGGGGTTC
Organism: Terriglobales bacterium; assembly: GCA_035567135.1. Taxonomy (GTDB): domain Bacteria; phylum Acidobacteriota; class Terriglobia; order Terriglobales; family Acidobacteriaceae; genus JABDBE01. Next base: position 9,837 of record DATMQI010000097.1, on the reverse strand, counting down.
CTGGATTCCGCCAGCTTCTTCCCTCGCGTCCCGTCGTACTGCCGGATAGCAACCTTCGCCAACTGCAAATGGTACAACCCACGCATCGGCCGGCATATTTTCCTTTGTCCTCGAATGCACCGGGACGCCATTGCCGTTCTTCCCGGTTGCATAGCTATGGACGGGCTAAGGGTCCAACCGTGAGCAGAAATTATAGGAGTTTGGCAGGATTCTTGCCGCCGGAGAACTAGCGTAACAGGATGGAAGCACAAAAGTTATGCGGGTCACAACTTCTCTCGGAGTGCCCCTGTTGCGGGATGTTAGGGCGGCCTCATCGACCGCCCAAACCGTCTCTACTCGACCGCTTCTTTCTCGATAACCACTTTCAGATGCGCAGTTACATCCTTGTGCAGCTTGATGGGAATCATGAATTCACCCAAAGTCCGCAGCGCCTCGTGCAACTGGACTTTGCGGCGATCCACATTGAAGCCCTTTTTCTCCAGCGCATCCCCAATGTCACTGGACGTGACAGAACCGAACAGCTGATCGTGCTCCCCGGACCGGCGCTGGAAAGAAACCGAGACGCCGTCAAACTGCTTGGCCAATTCTTCCGCTTGCGTTTTCTCCTTGGCCGAACGGCGCACCGAAGCCGCTTTCATCTGCGCAATCACCGCCTTGTTGCTGGCAGAGGCTTCAATGGCCAACTTCCGCGGCAGCAGGTAATTTCGCCCGAAGCCCTCCGCAACCTTCACCACATCCCCGCGCGAACCGAGCTTCGCTACATCTTCTTTAAGAATGACTTCCATAGATAACTCCCGTTCTAAAATGTTTACAGGCGAAAAACTGCCACTTGTTCACGGACTAGACTAAGGAAAACAATCCGTGCGAATCCGTGGCCGCTTTTTAGGCTGCGCGGCCGGCAAACGGCAGCAAAGCAATATTGCGTGCCTGCTTGATCGCCAGAGACAAGCGTCGCTGATGCGGTGTGCAAACGCCAGTCAGACGCCGCGGCACAATCCTTCCGCTTTCCGCCACGAACTGCGCCAGCAGACGAATGTCCTTGTAGTTGATAGCCTCGATCTTTTCGACGCAGAACTTGCAAACTTTCTTGCGCCGGAAATACTTCCGCCCACCCCCACCTCCGCCCTCGCGACCCCCGCCCGGTCCACCGGGACGAGAAGAGGGACGGCGCTCACCGCGATCGGGGCGGTCACCGCCAGAAGATGATTCGTGCGTGCTTGGTCTAGTTTCGTCAGCCATGATGCTCCTTAAATAAGCTCGTGTAGAACGTTTACGCTGTAGCTGCCGGAGCCTCTCCAGCAGTTTCAGCCACAGGCGCGGGCGCTGCGGCTTTGCGCTTTGCGTCTTTGATTGCCTTGATCTTATCCAGCCGCTTCTGCTCCTCGTCGATGCGGACGGTCAGGAACTTGATCACGGGTTCCGTGACGCGCAGCCGGCGCTCCAGTTCGTGTATCAGGCCGCCACCGCCTTCGACGGTCAGCAACACATAAATTCCATCGTGAAATTTCCGCACAGTGTAAGCCAGCCGCCGCTTGCCCATGCGCTCCACGCTCTTCACATGCCCGGACGAAGAGGTCACCGCGCTCTCCAGCGTGGAAATCAGTTTGTCCTGGTCCTCTTCCGCCATATCCGGGCGGACAATAAACATCAGCTCATACGTACGATTCATTCCATTATCTCCGTGTAATCCGTGCAAATCCGTGGCTAATTTTATTCTTCGGGCTTGCGATTGAAGCGATTCATCGCCGCACCTGGGCCTTCTGTCAAAATCACTTTCACTGCTTCGACCGCAGTGTCGAGCACTTGATCTACAACCTTGAGCTGCGCCTTACGAAATGGCGACAGCAAATAACTCATCCCATCTTCGATCTTGTGATCCGGCGCAACCCCCATCCGGATCCGCAAAAAATCCTGCGTACCAAGGGCGTTGATGATGGACTCGATCCCGTTATGCCCCGCCGAACTCCGCCTCCGATGAATACGAAGCGTGCCCAGCGGAAAATCGAGCTCATCCTGAATCACAATCAGGTCTTCTTCCGGCCTGACTTCGTGCTTGCTGACCAACTCCCGCACCGAGATACCGCTCAGATTCATGAACGTCTCGGGCTTAGCCAGCAGAACCGTCTCCGAGCCAATCACTGCTCTCGCTGTTAGAGCCCGGCACTGACGGTTTCTAACCTCAACTCCACACTCGCTCGCAATCCGGTCAACCACAAGAAATCCCAAATTGTGAGGCGTGAACTGGTATTCCACTCCCGGATTGCCCAGCCCGACAATGAGTTTCACGCCGTCTTAATATCCCTCGCCGTTTCACTGTCGAGCCCTGCAGTTGTCTTGCCGATGTAAAAAGCTCGGCTGGACGGGCGAGGGCGCCCGTCCCTGCACGAGGACTATTTCTTTTCCTTCTTTTCGGGCTTCTCTGCCTTCTCGGCGGCAGGTTCCGCGCCTTCCTCACCCGCTTCCTGCTTGCCCTTCTTGATGACTTCGGGTTCCGCAGGAGTCGCACCCGCCTCGGCTGCAACCGCCTCCGGCGTCGCTACCACTTCTTCCTTAACCGAGATCACGGTAGCCACAGGCTGGTTCGGATCGGTAAGAAACTTGAGTTTGTCACTGTGCGGCAAATCTGCCACGCGCAACACTTTGCCGAAAACTAACTCACTGACGTCCGCCTCAATGGAAGCCGGAATATCGTTCGGCAAGCACTCGATCTCTACCTCGCGGAGAATCTGTTCAAGAATGCCGCCCTGCTGCTTCACGCCAGCCGCTTCGCCCTTCAGCACGATCGGGACGTTAACCGTGAGCGTCTTGTCCATCGCGATCCGCTTGAGGTCGATGTGCAGCAGCGCCCCTTTGATCGGCTCGTACTGCCAGTCGACGATCATCGCCTTGGTGCGTTCGCCGCCATCGAGAGCCAGATCAAAAATAGTGTTGTAGCCGGTCTGCGAATGCAGAATGCGCGAAACCTGTCGCGGATCGAGGCTGACGGAGAGAGCCTCTTTACCTGCGCCATACAATACCGCAGGAACCTTGCCGCCAACGCGGACCCGCCGAGCATCGTTCTTAGTGCCTGCCACCCGCGGCTGCGCTTCCAGTACAGTGCTTTCAGTTGCAGTTGCCATAATTTGATTCCTATCTACAAAAATAATTTACTCACCGATGTCTCTTCGTGAATCGACTGGATCGCGCGCCCAATCAAGCCCGCGATCGATAAAACCCTGATCTTCGGCTCGTTTCGTGCCGCCTCGCTCAGCGGAATTGTGTTGGTCACAACCACTTCCGTGAAATGAGACTTCGAAATGTTCTCTACCGCCGACCCGGAAAGCACGGGATGCGAAGCGCAGGCATAAACCTTACTGGCGCCATTCTGCATCAGCGCGCTCGCAGTTTTCACCAGCGTCCCCGCCGTGTCGATCAGGTCGTCGATCACCAGACAAGTCCTGCCGTTCACATCGCCGATCACGTGCATAACTTCGGCTACATTCATCTCCACGCGGCGTTTGTCGACGATGGCCAGCGCTGAGTCCATCTTCTTGGCGAAGAAGCGAGCCCGCTCCACGCCGCCCGCATCGGGAGAAACCACAGTAAGATTCGGCAGGTTCAACTTCCTGAAGTGATCGACCAGCACTGGAGATGCAAACAAATGGTCAACCGGAATATTGAAGAAGCCCTGCAATTGCGGCGCATGCAAATCCACGATCAGCGCCCGGTCGGCCCCTGCCGTCGTAAGCAAATCCGCGACCAGCTTCGCCGAAATCGGAACTCGCGGCTTGTCCTTGCGATCCTGCCTCGCATATCCAAAGTACGGAATCACTGCCGTAATGCGCCGCGCGGAAGCCCGCTTGAGCGCATCAATCATGAACAGCAATTCCATAATGTGCTCGTCCACCGGACGGGAGGTGGGCTGCATAACAAAAACGTCAGCCCCGCGCACGTTCTCCTGAATCTGCGCATAGGCCTCGCCGTCTGCGAATCGCGTGACCACCGCCAGCCCACGACTCATACCAAGAAATGCACAGACCTCGTCGGCCAGCGCCTCGTTGGCGGTACCAGAGAAAATCTTGAACTTATCGTCCACGCGCCCGCGTTGAGGCTTACGCTCCGATTTTTCCTCGGCGCCCATCAAGGCCTTCTTTTCCGTCGCTGTTGCAAGAGTCGCCATAAGTTCAGCTCTCGGCCTTCAGCTTTCAGTCCGAATCATCCGAAACCTGTTTTTTCTGGCTGGGCCGCTAGGATTCGAACCTAGACAAAGTGCTCCAAAGGCACTTGACCTACCATTAGTCGACGGCCCAGTTTCCCTGAAAACAGTTTTCAATTGACTTGACGATTGGCTGGCTCTTCTAGTGTAACTCGCCGCCTGGGATCGGCAATCGGGAAATTGTCAATCGAAAATCTTCTTCCAGTACTGCGGCCGCGTCAGCGTAGTCGTGGCCGTTGCCGGGATGCCGTCCTTGCGGAGCCGAGCCGCCGCTTTCACAGCTGCCTCGCGCGATGCAAACAACCCATACGTCGCGGAACCGGAACCGGAGAGCGAAGCATAAACCGCGCCTGCGCTCACGAGCACACGCTTGACCTCACGCAATTCGGGACATTTAGGAAAGACGACTTGTTCAAAGTCGTTTTCGATCCCGGTACGGACGAGGTCGAGAAGCGGGGTCTCGGCCCGGCCCCTGCCTTTGCTCACAGGGACACCGGATAAAGCCCTCCCAGGCTTATATTTACTCTGGGACTGACTGCTCAGCCACGCCGACAACACGCGACCGAACTCACTCATTCTATCGGACGCCACCGGACGCGTCAATTTATCCGTAACCTGAGGTCCGCGCGAGACAAGCAAATCCCAATCCGCAAAAGCCTTCGGAGTTGAAACTCCAATCTCGGGAGTCGCAACTACGCACGGGATCGCCGGCAAGTCCGGCACGGGATAAACTTCCTCGCCGCGCCCAGCGCCCAATATTGTCCCGCCCACCAGGAACAAGGGCAAATCCGACCCCACCTCCGCCGCAATCCGCAATCTCGCAGGTGCGGACATTTCTTTCTTCGACGCGCGTTCCAGCGCCAGCAACGTAGCCACGGCGTTCCCCGACGCCCCGCCAAGCCCACCCTGCACCGGCAACCGCTTCTCGATTTCAATCACCACGCGCCCCGTCGCCTTGAGCTCCACCATTGCGCGCTCGACAATCCGATAGCAAGTGTTCGATTCATCTGTCGGCACCCGCGAATCGTTACAGCGAATTTCGATCCCCGATCCCCGCCCAACCGAAACGGAAATGATGTCGTGCAGCGCAATGGTCTGGTAAACCGTCCGCAGCTCATGAAACCCATCAGGACGAAGCGCACCAATCCGCAGACCGAGATTGATCTTGGCGAACGATGGGACGGTTATGGCCATGGACTGTTGATTCTAACTACAAAGGAGGTAAAGGAACACGCAGCAGCTACGACACGTGCTTCAACAAACCGTCGGGAAGATAAATAGGTGATCGAAGCTTGGGCATCAGCCTATCTTTTCGATGTTTCCCAACTCAAATTTCTCCGTCTCTATGTTCACAACCTTTCCTGAGACCACCCTTAACGTGATCACCATGCCGCCCGTCACCTGAAATTCACTTGTATCCTCGGTGGAACCGGCGGGGGCGTTCGGTGTCGTCTTGAAACTGAAATCAGACAGTGAAGCCTTGCCGGCTGCGAACGTAGTACCGAACGTACTCGCATCCGCGGTGCCGTAGAACTGTGAGACAGGAAAAGACTCGATGCCCCGAAAAGCGTTCCCCACTAAGATCGGTTCAGCCAAGCTCTTCATTGGCACCAGATATGGATTGTTGGCTGGCTGATTCGGCAAAAAGTAGTTCCCAGGAAAAGTCGAACTAATGGCCAACACTTCAGTCGTCACTCGCACTTTAACCTCACCCGAAAATTCCAGTTCTCCAAACTGGGAGTTCGGTCCGACATCGTACAAAGCACCGCGGACCAGTCGTACGTCCCGCTGGATGATCTCGATCGATGACGCCGTCGGCCAACGGGTTGGAAAAACCTTGCGAGCCTCTATCTCGAACCGATCCATGACGTGGGATTTCCCGTAGTAGCCAAATGCATCTGCTTCCGCGAGTTCGTGTGGAGCGGGAGCGTTTGCCTTTATAAACTCATCGAGCGAGACGTAGAAATGCAAGTCGACCCCATTGTCCTGAATGTCCTTCTTGAGACGTGGGTGTAGCGCAGCTTCGTTTCGAAAATGTTTGTCTTCGGTAATGAATGCGATGTCTCGCTTCGACGCTCGTGCATGTGCAAGAAGCATAAGCCAATGGATCACGTCTCGGAGCTCTTCCCCCTTCGCGTTCGCTGGGGGTACGCGTTCTATTCCCCTTTTGGCAACTTCTTCCACCCGGATGTCTGCGAAATTGTTGAGTATTTGAGACTTTACGTACCGAGACGGCTTTAGCAATTTTTGTTTTAGCCTAAGTGTCTCTCGACCTATGTCGATCGTGGGAAGTCCGATTTTTGCACCGAGCACTAAACTGCTAAGCGTGGCAACAGTCCCACTCGCCTTGTGAATCGCCGAACGAAGGCGCTCGGGATACCTAGCGATAACTTCATCGAGAACTATTTTAGACAGAACCAACTTTGAATTTGTCTTTTTCAGATAATCGAGCAGACTGTGGAAGGCATTGCCCTGCATTCGAGGGTCATTGAGTATCGCGTTTGCATCCAGGGCAACATCCATGGCTCAATCAGGTTCTCCGCTTGTAGAAAATCGCGAACTCAAACCCCGGATTCGCTGGAAACAGTTCCGCCACTTTCCTCAACCGCTCCGCCATCTGCGCCGGGGCCAGCAGCGGATAGTCACGCTCCCGCAGATCGTAATAATCCACATCGATAAACAAAGACAGCAAGTAGATAGAAATCGCATCCGAGAAAGTCGCCGCCAGATATTCGTTCTTATGCTTCTCGGCATCCGACGAATGCGAAGTCGCCGCCTTGCGCGACTCCCACGCATCCAGCGAAGTCTCGCCGCGAGCCCCAGCCTCGACTTGCTTCCAAGCCAGATCAGCAAACTCCTGCGAAACTCCCACCTTTTCGACGATTGCATGTCCCACGTTGATGTAGAACTCGAAAGCGACCGAAAACTTATCATCCATCAACCGGGTAGAGATAAACACGCATTGCGAATCGCCCAGCTCAATATTGCGATGGCAAACCGCATTGTCGCTAAGCGCAACGTCATAGCGATCGGCAATCACGGTGTCCTCTCCTTGATTTACCGTGAGCGGAACGAAATAGTAAGCCTTACGCTGCAGAGCGGCGGCAGCGGAGTCGGGGACCGCAGCCACCATGCGTTCGAGGTCAGAGGCTGCCACGGTGACCTCGCCGACGATGGCATAGCAGATGCCATTCGGCGCTTGCGAGACGGGGCTTTGGCGAACGACTTCCTCAGGAGAACGCGTGAATGCGGGTGCAGCCTGCGACATAGGGAGTATTCTAGCGCATTAACCAAGCGACGCTCGGCGGACGCGGATCGCAGCTCCGTGGCAGTCCAGCTAACCGAGACAGCGGCGTTTACAATAAACAGCGATGTCCTCCAGCAAAAGCCTCGCCAGCAAGCCCCGCTGGTACTGGATTCCCATACGAGTTTTGCTTGTAACTTTCCTGATGACCCTGCTTTCCTTCGCTGTGAGCCTGCTTCTCGGCATTCTGAGACTCGTGATCGCAGCGCGTCTACGCGGTGTCCATCCCAATATGAGCACCGCCTATCGCCACGTCGCGTTCCCGGTCGCAGCAGCAGTAGGAGCCATCGCGTTGGTCTCTGCCAGCGTGATCGAAATCCGCCACTACCGCCAGGCCAAAGCCCTGGCCGAGATCGAACGGATCAGCCGTTAGTGTGTTCGTGTAGGCGCAGGCGCCCCGCCCGCGCGCAGGGCGGACGCTCCTGTGCGTCGCCGTTGATCTGGTTCGTGCTTGGGCTTCGTGATTCGCGACCGCAACCTCCCAACCTCAAAATCGGCGGACAGGAGTGTCCGCCCCACACGTTCATTCGCCAGTCATTCCCCGCAGCAAGTCCCACGCCTCCTTGTAGCAAGCGTGCTGCGAGAGCGGATTGTGAGGGGACAAACCAATGACATACTTTACTTGGCTCACGATTTCGATCGGGATGATGTACCAGCTATCGACTGGAATCACGTAGATCGCGAAAAAGTCGATCTCTGCGGCCGTGTAGCGCCTTCGCGCACTGCCCTGAATTGAGCAGGCATAGAGATTGCGCCGCCGGTTGCTGGTGGACTTAACTTGCACGCGGAGAAAGCGTCCTCCGGTTTCCACCACGAAGTCGTACCGGCTGCTATCTCCCCAGGGCTTAATTACGCGCAGCCCGTGCTCGGCGGCGCGGGTCATGAAAAGCAGTTCTGCCCATTCTCCGCGCAGTTTGAACCCGCCGCGGGTGGCCCCACCTTCTTTGAACATTGAATTGTCCCGGAAATAGAAAACGCGGCCAGAAGGGCCGCGTCTGAGAATTGATCTCTATTTCAATGCTAGCATTTTTGAGGGGGTAAACGTGCCACGTTTGCTAACTTTATATTTCCCGCATTATCATCAAGTTAATACCGATCGTGTAATTTTGCCATATTGACAAGCCTTTTCCCGATTTAGGAATAACCCGCAGCTAATGGTGTAGGGCGGAGACTTGTGGCACATCATTTCGAACTGTTCATTCGTCACAGACAGAGACCGCAGTTTACGGTGCGATGGCGTGTGTGGGACGGACACTCTTGTCCGCCGCTCTTGATGTTCTTGGAATCCCAGCTTCGAAAAATTAAGGACAGAGGCGACGGACAAGAGTGTCCGTCCCACACGACCGACTCACTAGAAAGTAATCCGATGCCCAACCGTTCGCTCGATCGGAAGTACGAATACCGGCGGAAGCTGCCCCACTATCAGAAAGCAGGACGAGCGTTGTTCGTAACATTTTGCAAGGGCAATCGGGACCCTTTTTCTCCGGAAGCGCGGGACGCCGTGCTGCGTCACTGTTTGCATGATCACGGGAGACGTTTTCAACTTCACGCGGCGGTTGTGATGCCCGATCATGTGCATCTCCTGTTTACGCCGTTGCTTGATGAGAAGGGCTGGCCTTATGCCCTGCCGCTGATTCTGAAGTTGCTCAAGGGGACGTCCGCCCGAAGCGTCAATAAACTTACGGGCTCTTGTGGGCCAGTTTGGCAGGAAGAGTCGCTCGATCATGTGTTGCGGTCCCAGGAGAGTCTCGAAGAAAAACTAGAGTACCTGCGGCAAAATCCCGTGCGACGGGGTCTGACGAACAAACCTGAGGATTATCCGTGGTTATGGGTCGAGCAAGCAACGTGTGGGGCGGACACTCCTGTCCGCCGCACTTGAATTTTCATTACTGGAACCGTTCAGCCTCAACAAACAAGGTCAACGGCGACGGACAAGAGTGTCCGTCCCACACGGTCAACTTCTGTGCCCGCCTACCTACTGAATCAGCGTCCCTCCGTTTGTTGGCTCTTCTTCCGGCGGGATCACCACCGCTGCGGCTACTCTGTCTCCTGCTTCGATGTTCAGCAGGCGGACGCCTTGGGCTGAGCGTCCTGATTCGCGGATGAATTTCGATTCGATGCGGATGATTTTTCCGTACTGGCTGATCAGCATGACCTCAGCGTCTTCGGTTACCTGGGCAATGCCTACGACTTTGCCGTTGCGTTCGGTGGTTTTTACGTTGATTACGCCTTTGCCGCCGCGGTTGGTCAGGCGGTATTCGTCGGCGGCGGTGCGCTTGCCGTATCCGTTTTCGGTGACGGAGAGGATGAGCGAACCTTTCTTGCCCACGTCTTCGAC
>DATMQI010000096.1:0-11930 GCA_035567135.1 Terriglobales bacterium | reverse complement strand
CGAGAGTTATGAAGCTCTTGACTGCAACTGAAAAATACATAGAGATGAAGCGCTCCCTTGGGGTCTCGAACAAATGGGGCGCGGGAATGTTACGCGCGTTTTCGCGACAAATAGGAGACGCATCCATTCGTTCCGTGAGTAGGGCGAATGTGCTCCGCTTCCTTGATCTCGGCCGAACCTCCGACGTAACATGGATGGTGAAATACCGAATGCTGAAGGTATTCTTCGACTACTGGATAGCACGTCGCGAAGTCGGAGAGTCGCCAATGCCGCGCCCAAGAGCTGCTGCCGGCCGTCCTGCGGTTGCTCCGTACATTTACTCAGTTTCTGATATGCGACGATTGCTCTGGGGAACCTGCTTAATGCACCACCTGGCTTCCCGCGCAGTCGACCCTCCCACTCTTCGCGCAGTCCTTATGTTCCTCTATGGGACTGGCGCACGTATCGAGGAGACACTGGCGCTGGCGAAGGGTGATGTTGATCTGAGAAATCAGACAGCGACGTTCCGTCGTTCCAGTCGGAGCACGAGGACAATTCCCATCGGGCCGACTCTTGCCCAGTGTCTCAGGGTGTATTCGGTCTCAAGCAGCTTCGACGCTGAAAATTTCTTTGCACGAAAAAATGGCAAAGCTATTGAGCCAAGGCTACTACTCAGAACCTTCGAGAGTGTTCGTCGCCGTATGAGAGTCTTGCGGATTGACGGAATGGGCCGTCAGCCACGGTTGCGAAACCTAAGGCGGACATTCGCCGTTCACTGTTTGAAAGAATGGACTGAACAGAAGAAGGACCTGCGGAAAATGCTTCCGATCTTGGCAGCTTATTTGGGGCATGTGAACCTGTCCTCAACGGAAGAATACTTGCTATTAGCTCCAAATCGTTTCCGGAAACAGCTGTCGACTCTGAGCCCCACTTTCGTACAGGTGTGCTAACCGATTACTTCTTAGTCTGAATCACGCCCACCGCAACCGTCCGCCGCTCCCGCTCCGGGTATTTCAATCGCGCCTTCTCCGCCGCTGCTTTCGTCTTGAACGGCTTCGACAACGACGTGAACTGACCATCGACATACTTAAACAAAAGCCACTGCTCAACGATTTTCATCAGATTTTTATAGCACGAGACCGTCTTGCACGAGTGCCGATTCTAATCGACGAAGGAAGAGCCAGATTTCGCTAAAATTTGTAGGCGTGGAAGAGAGCCCCGCTTAGAAAGGCATATCCTCCTCGCCTTCTTCAATCTCACGTTCGTGGGGTGGCCCAAACTGTGGCCTGCCCAACTTTTCCAGAATTAACGCAGCAAGCTGTTCTGGCGACTTGTTCCTAAGGTCTACGTAGCCAATAGTCTTTCGCAACCCCGGTATTGAAGTGTCATCAAAACGGGCCGGCAAAATGTACTCTTCCTTGGATTCAATTGCCTTTTCAAACGCGCTCCGTCGCTCGTGCGTGGGCCACACCTTGTCCGCATAATTTTTAGAGATGAACATAACGCAAAAGCGAGCTGAGCCACCATATACTTTGTGAAGATGTTCAACCAAGTCCTTCCCCCATAAGCCGGCCTCCTCGTAGTTGTCGTAGAACAGCGAGACTTGGCTGGCTTTGAGAATTTCCGCCACGCGCTCAACGTAGGCACGGTCTTCGCCGGCAAAGGAAAGCACCACTTCATATTCACCCCCAACGCCGCCAGTTCCGCTAGTGCTCACAACTTTATAGATGGGGCGGCCAGAGAGCTGCCCTGAGGCCCGCATAGCAAAGCCATCATTTAGAGCGTCGTTGAAAAGAGCAATTAGCCTGTTAATTCTCTGCGCATCTGGTGTCACCAGAGGATGCACGCACGTCTCCAAGAAGCGGGCAAACCGTTCATCAGAAATTTCAGTGATTCCTAGTCGTCGATAAAGCAACTCCGACATTTCCCAGTCGTTGTTGTTCACCATATGCTGCCAGATGTCACCTTCAGCATTGTTGAAACGCCCGTCTGTGGAAGACATGGTGGTGAGCGGCCATACGCGCTTCAGGAAAGAAATAAGGTCTAGTCTGCCGTGAAATGGGGCTGTTGAATCTAGCAGGATTGCATCAACGATGTCCCGCCGAGTTATTTCAGAGATTCTGTGCCTTCGTGGGTCTGATTCAAGTGGCATGCTGTATTCTACGCCAATCGTCTTACAGTATATCAACGTTGCTTCGGCGGACTGCTGGCAGGTGCACTGAAATGAGGGTGCGGGTTCCGATTGCCGGGCACATCCGGCCAAACCTTGCTAACGAATTCGGGTCAACCGTCATGCTGTCCGCTTTTCGGACAAGCGGGCTCCTCAGGCCGCTCCGCAGTCTATGTTATAGTGCGATTGTGAAATTGTATTCCCACCCGCATGCCTAAACAGCTACATCTGCGAGGATACGAGTTCATCGACAGGTGGCGGGATACACTGCGCTTAGCCGCCCGGGAGTGCACAAAGCGTAAGCGAGTAAAGATTTATTTTGTTAGCTTTCTCTCGGAGACCCCGGCACACGTAGCCCTGGCTGAATCTGAACACGCAATCGATATTGACAAGAAGGACGACTATTGGGTCGCACACTTGTCGGCAAAGAAAGCGGGGAAGACTGCTCGGGTTGATTTTGGAATTTTTAGGAGCGGGGTCAATGCCTGGACACTATTCACCCTGACCGAATCCATTTGGAGAGAAAACGTATTGCTGCATCTTGTCCGCTCGCTGTCTCCTGATTTTTCCTTGCCGTATCTCTCGTCTGCCGACATCCGCCAGCTACTCCAGCACCTCGAAGAGGATGATGCCGTTGAGATTGTGGTCAACAAAGCAGTCGCCTACTCATACCGAAGGGAAGGCCAGATAAGTTTCAAGAAAGAACCTTTTCAGGATGTATTCAACCGTGCGGAACACGAAAATATGTTTGTAGACAAAGTCGATTTTTCCGTCCACGGTCAATCCTCCCTCCATGGTTTTGTCGCCAGAAACGGCACTGCAAAATTCATAAGCGGAGACATCGAACTCTTCCTGAACAAGATTCTGAATGCCGTGCTCAACACCTCAGCGAGAAAACACGAGGTATTTCAACGAGCGGCAAGGCGTGCGGGCGAAATTGAGGTCTTTCCTGTCAACATTGATTTCGGGCAATCTGTGTTTCACGGAAGAGACGACAACCTGACATTCTTGTCGTCGCTAGACCACATGACTCGCAGCGGCCTTGCGGTCATGCATGAGAATCCCTACATCCATGTCTCTCTGATAGATTTCTTTGATGGGTCAGCCTTCGATATTTTTGCGACTAGTCCAAACTCGGTCACCATTATTCCCCAAGTAGACGCTTCCGCATTTTCGCTGAACCGATTGTGCAATCACATCTTCGAGAACTTCCGCGAGGGGGCAATCAACAAACCTCAGCCCAAAACTTGGCAACTAGCGGATGTTTTAACCTAGTCAGGCGTGCAGGACTCAGCCCAATTCGGTGACTGCGTCCAGAAACTTCTGAACGATTTTAAGCTGTACGACAAGGCTGTTGACATCGTTTCGTGTTGGCAATTCCTTTTCACGGAAGTTGAGCAGTATTCTAAGAATGTTCTACTGTTTGATAGATTTCCGCGCCTCTCATCACCCTCGACACCGAAAGACCAACCTAAAACGCCTGATTTTGCAGTCTTACTTTCGGATGAGTATGGGATTGTCGCGGACATCAAGAGTGGGTTCCCACTCGATGACAAAGGGTTTCTGAGTCATGCCGGACGACTACTCAAGTACGACCTCCCGTTGAGTTTCAAGACTGGAGTCGATTCACGTTCTGTCATCCCTTCGGACCATGACATTTTGCTCGTCATTCCTATGCGAGACGCGCAGGAAATCGTTCGACGAATCGAGAAATTCCGCGCTGCGGGCGATTTGCGAATCGACAGGAATCTAATCGCTTTCGAGTGGGTGTGGGATAGCGACCAGAATGAGTATGTTTTCCGTAAGGTTGCTGGTCAAACCTGCGACTTTCGCGACGCATCCTTACCAGCCAACATTCGGCTCAGTTCCATTTTTACAGAACGGGGCGCATCTCTCAAAGTCTCGCCCGATAAAATAAAATCGATTAAGGCAGCTTGGCAGTTTTGTAATGACACGCCGCCGCCCATCTACACGCTCGTTTTCTTGTGGACAAAGGTCTTTTACCATCTCTTGGATGCCGGTCAACGCCAGCTATGGAGGAGGCGTGACCCGAGGAAAGTACTGTGGATAGAAGTTTCGACTGAAAGACTCGTAGAAGAGATTGTGAGAAGGTATCCCATCCGTTGGGGGCACTGGACAGATTGGGCGCGAGCAGCGCTCGATGTTTTAGTATCGGCGGGGCTCGCCAGAAAAATCGCTGAAGACAAATACACGGTGGGCTACCGCAATCTTGTTAGAGAATTGGGGGAGCCGACCCACGGCGCGACTGGGACGGAGGTTACATCTCACCCCCGAGAATATGCGAGGATTCTCGCGACCTACATCTGCAGAGCCACAGGAGGGGAACTAACTCAAGAGGCCCCGGCCACTGATGAAAGGTCACAAGGGGAGTTGTTTCGACGTTAAGCGAAATGGCAGCGCGGGTCCCTCAACGCAGGATGGAGGCCAGAATGATTAGGCTCAATACGCTACTTCAGGATGAGGGTATTGACCCCGCTCATGTCAAGATCATTCGCCATCAGGACACGCGCCAGGCGGCCAGGCTCAGCCCCTATCAACTTTGGCTAGCCGCCGATGGACGGCTCGACCTCTATCAACGAATACAACGCCGACCTGTGTTCAAGGGGGCGCGATTGCTAGCTTCGTTCGTGGCCACTCCACTGAACGAGACACTGTTCGTCGGGATGTACGAAAACAAGGGGGTTGGCAAAGCTGCATCGGGACTCATTGACCCTATCTCCGGTAAAGACGTAGGCGGTCTGAATTTTTACGACTTGGTCCAGAGTCCCAGACTTGCTGAGTATCGCGGACGCCTCATCATCGAATGGGGACAGGGTTATCGCAGTTGGGTTCAGCTAGCTCGCAAGAAGGAAAAGAGGGTCGTTGAAATGCGCCGTACTGCTAGCGAACCACCATTCCCCGGCTTTTTGGATTTTTGTGAGAGATTGAGTGCTCTCGCAGCCGTCCCCGCATCTTGGCGCGCGGCGTTATCAGCAGTAGCAGGCATCTATCTGCTCACCAATCCCGACACGGGCAAGCAGTACGTTGGTTCTGCCCAAGGTGTTGGCGGATTTTGGGGCCGATGGGAGCAGTATGCTGCATCGGGTCATGGAGGGAATCGGAGGATGCAGGATATTCCCGCTGCCGACTATCAAGTATCCGTGCTGGAAGTAGCTTCATCTTCCTCTGGCGCTGATGCTCTCGCCAAAATGGAGGGGCGCTGGAAGCAAAAGCTGCTCAGTCGGAAATTCGGCCTGAACGCGAATTGATGCTAGCCATGCACGGTGGGCGTCGGTCAGCTATTTCTCCTTGTCCGCTTTTCCGGGATATGACGCGCCTCGTCCCGAGTGGTCCGCCTATTTCTTTTTCTTCCCCACGTCGTCCGCCGTATCTTTCGATTCCTGGTCTTTGGGCTTGTCCTTCACTTGAAAGACTCTCACTACGCCTTTCGGGTCAACTACAAAGGACTGCTCGTCCGGCTTTGCCCACAACAGGAAGTCCTTCAGGTTGCCCATTGGCTTAGCTTCGCCATAGAACGCAGCAGCAAGCTGCCGCCGAATGTCCGCTTGGAGGTCGGTCTCGTTGCGTGCCTTCGCTCCCGCCCGGCTGAGTTCAAGGATTTCAGCAACCATATCCTCTAGCGAGCGCTTCGGTGGGGCAGCGGTTGCAGGCTTGGGCATAGTAGACAATTCATGTTCCAGTTTCGGCCAGAGCGCTTCAAACACGCCATTCAGGGTTTTCTCGGAGACCGTGGACCCGAGACTTCCATTTATGTTCTGAAGCATCTGTCGGGTCTCTTCCTTGTCGCCCTTGGTGGACTGAAACTGTCCCAATGGTGGTGGCACGTCTTGCTGTCGGAGCCCGGCCAATAGATAAGTGCAGACCAGCGTTCCCTTGTCGAGGGTCTTTGAAAGCGCGCCCGACTCGAACAGCAACCAGGGCGCGGACAGATTCTCAGGCGTCAAGCAGATGATGCCAACCTTCACCACTTCAAGCGCTCCAGCGAGTTCGACGAGTCCTCGACTTCCCTTGACGATGTCGGTGGCCGACATAAAGGGCTTGGCTGCCTGCAATACCATCGGAAGCCAATCACGTAGCGCCAGCGCGACGTGCTTACTTCGGTCTCCAGACCAACTGATGAAGACGTTGTGTTGGAACTCACTCTTTTCTTCGGGCATTGGGCGGTCACTCCTGAGGGACGTATAAGAGCAGCCTACCATTTTTGCTCAGCCTTCGTCCGCTTTCCGGACAGCCGCCCCGGCGCCTACTTTCGGAACCGAGTCACGCCTACACCTTGCGTCTTCCGCTCCCGTTCGGGAGCACCTCACCTACCGCTGGACACGCACGGAATGCGTCTACTTATGTCCGCTCTTTCGCGACCGCTTCTTCCATGAAGGCTTCTTCGGCTGCTTTTTTCTCGTTGTCGTGGGTGTACTGGAAATGCTTTTCGACATTGTTTTTCCGCGTTCGGACCGTCCCGTCATTTCCCTTCTTGATGTTGCGCCTTCGTCGGCCAAGATAGGTTTCATGTCGAACCTACTCTCGTACGGACAATCGTGATGCGGTGCCGGCCCCAACTCGTGCTCCTTAACCGGGGTAGGAGGATGTTCCTTTCCACAATCAGTGCATCGCCATATCCATCCTTTGTCAGTCAATTTTACTTTCGTGAACGCCATCTTCTGTCTCCTTCGACGGACACTCCAGACGCGAAACTCTACCCGGCCTACTCCACGTAGACTTTGATAAGTTCATCGAACTCGTCCGACGAGTGGCAGATTTTCTTCTCACCTGTTGGGAGTACTACATCGCATTCGAGGGGCGGCACTTCCCAATATTTCTTACCCTTTTGCGTACCCCAACTGTAGTTGCCATAGACCTTGCCCTCGAACGCGTCACTCAGGGTCTTAGTGGTAAAGATTGTTCCCGGCGAGGACTTGGCATCGGTATCCTGAATCTCCATGAAACATTTGTTCAGTTTCGGGTTGAAGTGATTCGTGAAGCCAGCCATTTCACGCTTTTCCCATCCGTCCGACCTGTATTCTTCACGAGCCTGCTTTGCGCATTTTTCCTCGCGGTCAAAGCTCGCTGCCTTCGATGTTGCTTCCTCCAGTTTCGCGTTCAGTTGCCGGACCTGGTCTTGTTCTTGGTGGAGCGCGGTTCTCTGCGTGAATGTGATGAAACTGAGGACTACGACAGCGATAAAGAGCAGGGCGAGGAAGAAGTTCTTCATCATCTGGTCACTTGGCGGCAGTCTATCACTTCTGGCGACCGGCCGCCTCGGCGCCTACTTCTGAACCCGAATCACGCCCACCCCAATTGTTCCGCGCTCCCGCTCTGGATACTTCAGACGCGCTTTTTCCGCCTGGTTCTTCGTCTTGAACGTGACAGGGCTATTTGTAACAGTTTTCCAATTGGCGCCTCATGGGGTTATAAAAGACGCACGCATAGGTGTAGCCTTCTTTTCCAAAAGTGTCTTTGTATCCAGCGCCACGGATTTCGTAGAAGTATCCCTCTCCAGACTTAAACTCACCTTGGGGAGGTACATCCTCCGAGACAGGTGGATGTATGCCGTGTGCTTCAAGAGCAAATCCTCCAACATCACTATGGAATTGAGGAATCCCTCTTTCCCAAAACCCTTGTGGCAAAGATATTTGGTGAATGCCTACTCTCTCAACGGGGACATTTCCTCCGATGCCCCCCATCCTTATGTTGTAAGCCACACTGTTCCCGACGTTTTTGAGAGTCCACGTTATTTTCCGAGTGGTGTCATCCCAAGTCACGTCCATTTGCAGGATGCTTCTCTGGCTATTCTCGAAATCGGCCAATTGATTGCGAGCAGTGTTGGAGGATTCCTTAACAGCCTTAGCAGTTTTCAAGGCAATTCCCAATTGTTGAGCAAAAAGTTCAGTTTGTCTTTGTGCAGTTGTGGCCTGTTTCCCAGCAGCAACAGCAAGATCATGAGTATCAGTTCCGCCTTTTTGAATTTCTTTGAGAGTAGCATCCGCCGTATTGGCAGCGGCTTGAGCGGCTACAGCAGCATCTTGTGCTGCCTTGGTAGATTTACGCATCTGCTCAAGTTGTCCGTTGTAAATACACAAGGCGATTATTCCAACGATGGCCAAGATTACATTGCTGGCGATTTGTGCAGCTTCCACCCACTTAAACTGCCTAGCAAGTTCTTTGCTTACGTTCTCTTCCTCATCGGAATTACCGTTGCCTTTTTCGCTCATTTATCCCTCTTGTGGAGCGGTTGACGCAATTGGAGCCCACGTAGCCACCAATGGCGTAGACGCGCTTGTCCCGATAGCTTTCATCAAAATATCCACGAATCACAGTCAGACACCTTTTGCCCCGTCAACTGTGGCCCAGATTTGTCCACTTTTGCGGACGAGCGAGAACTGCCGCTTGTGACTCGATTTTACCCGTCCTGCTACCCCCATAGCTTGAATTTTGCTGACCCGTCAAAATCCCTTGTAAAACGGGGGGCATGTCCTACCTTACGCGGCCATCTGAGACGGTCTGCCGCCGTGCTTGGCGAAGCGCGCGTTCCGCTCACAGGTTGCGTCGCAGTATTTCGAGCCGGCGCGCGCGTCTGCCGGAAGCGCCAGGCCGCAGTGCCAGCACCTGCCGGTCTCCCGATGCTTCCGGGTTGCTCCGTGCCGGTTGGCCGCTTCCACGCCGTCTCGGCATTCACGGCTGCACCATTCTCCGGGCTCGTCTTTCCGGGTGTAACGGAGGTAATCCAGGGGCTTGCGGCATGATTCGCAAGCCTCGTTCACACAGACGTCGTGCGTGGTTTTTATCTCGTCCTGCTGTTCTGTCGTTAAGCGCACATCTCTCTCCTCTGCCGCATCCGCGGCGGGTCAATCTTTTTCCGGCAACGGTTTGAGGGTCGGTTCCGGCGCGGGTCCCGGCGCCGCGGGCCTCTTCCGTAGGTATTGCGCCGCCTGTTCGCGCGTGCAACGGCGTTCTGCCACTAGGCGCGCAATGTCCCGCTCTTCTTCCGCTGTAATCATCGTGAGCTGTCCGTTTTCCGACATCGCACCTTCCTCAAGCCCCCGCCTTCAGTAGCATGGCTTCGTCTACAGCTTTGCGTGCTCGCGTTGTCGGCGTTTCGGCGGCAACGAGGTATCCGTCAGCGACCGCAAAAAACGCTGCTAGAGGAAACTGTGTGACTTTGGATTCATCCTCCGCGCTTTCAAGCCACTCCTTTCCGTTTTTCCCTTGACCCTTAATCACTATCTCGACAGGGTCCAGGTTGTAGAGGCACTGTTCGGAGTTCACGTACTCCCACCACGCGCGCGCGGCTTTATCTTCTCCATGCTCAGTGATGAATCGCTCTAAATGTGCGGTGTCCGTTTTGCGGACATTGAGAGGCCGTCCGGTCTTCACCGTCCAGATGCGATGTGCCCAGAGTCGCCGAGGATTTTCTTTGCTGCTAGGTTTTCTTTGAAGCGAGAGAGAACGCGGGGCGACAGAAAGAGAATTCGCAGAATTCTCTCTACCACTACTACCTTTCGGAACTCCCTCGGAAACTGCTTCGGAAACTTCCTCGGAGACTTGGGTACCAGTCATTGGGAGGGGTTCGGGAAATGATTGGGAGGGGTGCCCTCCCTGTGGTTGGGAGAGGGTACTCCCAATGATTGGGAGGGGTTCGCCCTTGGGTACTCCCAATGATTGGGAGGGGTTCTTTTCTCTCTTCACGCAGCAACGACTCGGATATTTCGCTGCCCACTCTTTGTGCGTCAGCGCGCGGTAGATAGTTGACTCTCCGACTCTCTCCTCGATTACCTCGACAAAACCAGTGTCGACGAGCACATCCAGAACCCGGCGTACGGTTTTTTCGTCGGCGCCGAAGTATTCGGCGATTTGGTCGTTGGACCCGAAGAAGTCTCTCTCCTCGGTCTGGATTCTCAGGATGAGCGCATGGACGAGCCCGGGGTATTTTCCGAGTTTGGCGAGGTGCCACTCAGCGGAACAATGGAACGCGACGGTGTTGGGCGTACTCAAACTGCACCGCCCCGCTTCTGTTGTTCAGCGAGCCAGCTCTTGAATTCCGCGTCCGGCAGCGCAAGTACGCGCGCGGCTTCCGCATTGCGTTCCTGGTCAAACGAAGGACCGTCCGTTAGCAGGCCTTGGAACTGGAAACGCCACGGCATCCGCACAGAGGGGAACTCATCGTGCCAGTCTATCTCCGTAATTTTGACGTCGGCGGGCAAGCACAATTCGACGCCGATTAATTCGGGCGGGAGTGGTCTGGAATTTTTGGGGAATTTACGGCAGGAACTGCTAGGGGTTTTCTGTGACTTCACGGTTCACCAGAAAAGGTGAGGGCGCTACGGGTTGCGCAGCGCCCAAGGTGAACACGATGTCTGAACGGCCAGGGATGGCTAGTCCCCTCGTTACTTCATTGAACTGTGACGCAGTCACAGTCAATCTCAAATTTGCTTGAGCCGTCATCATCGTATTCCTTGATTCACCTTGCCGGCGCACTGTGTGCGGCCGGGCACTTCACATTCACAGCGGCCAAGCAGTGAACGTTTGGCGATTATCTCTTCGGGTCCGAATGGACGCTCTAAGATTTCACCGACTATCGGACGGAGAGGCATGTCCGGGAAAAAACGGGCTGCACATCAGGCGAGGCCCTGCAATCGTCCGTGCTGTTACGCCTTCCCAGGGGCCAGGGCTTCTCGCGGTAAATCTCCTCGCGGGAACAACCGAAAGACCTTCTTAATCCGAAAAAATTCCGCCGCAACTTCAACATGTCTCTCGCGTTACGCAAAACCTTCCAAACCGAAGCCCGACCGGTTTTCTTTAAACCCGGCAAATTTCGGCGCCGGGAGCTAAGTCTTTTATATTTGAAATTCGTTTGACCACTTCCACTTCAGTGTGATTCGCGAAATTCACGCTACGCGGTCGCTGTGGCGTTTAGAGCGAGAATGGACGTTTTCAGCAAGTCGGAAAGTCAGGTCCAAAATTCGCGCGTCCTGGCGGCTGCTATTAAATCCCGGGTTATGTTAAGCAGCAAGGTTTGTTCGGAAAGTGGACTTATGCACACGCGATGTCTGTTCCGTTTGTTCCAGTTGGCTTTCAAGGTGGGCTGCAACGCCGTCGAAGTGCGAGACTTAGAATTTAACAACTCGATTCGACTCCCACCCCGGGCACCACTTTCTTCTTTCTCTTCAATGGTTTGCTCGCCATCACGTGTTCGTCGTTTGCTTGCTTTAATCTTGGTGTCTGTCTGGTTGTGCCCAGATTTGTGCCCACCTGCGATTGAGATGCTGCAAACACGCGGTTGATCGCGTCGGCCTGGTAAAAGAATTCTTCATCCGAACAACGAGCCACATGCCTTGAACCGAGATAAAGCAATTCAGATGCTCAGCATGTCTTCGCCACAGTCACTGATTCGCTTACAGTCCTCGACGCAGAATGTTTCCGGCCTACGGACGATCCGATTGAACCGAAATAGCGGTGATTTCGGGAAGAGATGGGTACTAGCAGCAATCTCCGGTAAGCCGAACTAACCAGAGTTACGTCTGTCAGACTCATGGATTGATTCCGAGCCCGCTTATCCGGCCCTAGCTTCCGGAGGTGCTTTTGGAGCGATGCCCGGCTGACAAATCCGTTTGATTTTGCACCTTCAAGAGACGGAAGATTGCCCTATTGTATTTGGCGCCTGCTGAGGTTGGTATGAAGAAAGCACTGTTCTCCCTCTCGTTAGCGTTCCTACTGGCGTCGCTTTGCTCGCCGCAAACAGCGTTGGCAAAGGCCGACACGCTCA
>DATMQI010000095.1:0-9098 GCA_035567135.1 Terriglobales bacterium | reverse complement strand
TTACCAGCGAGCTTTGGTTGGTAGAGCAAAAGCAACAGCTTCAACGAGAGCGAAATGGCGCTCTTCTCCGAGTGCATGCTGTCGTGTGCTCGAAACCACTTGACACCGCCGACATTGTCAGAGAGGCGATATTACGTCAACCACGAGCTACTATGGGTACTGCTGACTGCAATCAGGAAGATCAGTACCTCCATTGAGCCAATCGCCCTCAACACCTTGTTTGCTGCCCGAGCGGTCCGATAAGCGGAGTAGATGCCCACCAAGGCTGACCGCGATCCTGATCATTGTGATGGGCGTGGTTGCCCCTTGGTGTGTGGTGTCCCGCAAGTACAAATCAAGGCCCTTAAACGTCGCATCGTTGGGCCTCATCGATTACGGTGGCTTCAGGCACGGATTGCAAATTCATTGGTCACTTCCTTCTCTCTACGTCAGGAAAACGCGCTCACACTCGTTCACAATTTGAATATGGCCGCAGTGTTCCCGAGTAAGAGAAACCGTCGCAATCGTCAACCCCGATGACATCGGGCGGACACCCCAGGCCGATGGTCGTCCATCTACCCGGAAGGTGCATCGGCGCCAAGTGTGGTCACCTGGCAAATCCTTGTGACAAAGACTTCAAGTGTTCTTGCCAGGAGTGTTCCAATCTGAGGGCGCTCAATCACGGCCGATGCGGATAAACGGCAAGTGCGTCACCTTTCTCTAGATTACGCATAGGCATAGATTGACGGGGACTCTCCCCAATTTCTGGGTCGGCTTCGGCCCAGTGACAGCGCAACGCGGCCGGATCAGGTTGCCGAAGGACAAAGAGGCCGGCCAAGTGATGCCCACGGCCGGCCTCTCCTCAATGTGTTGCGCGTTCGACTTGGCCTATTGCTTAGCCTTGGGCTTAGCCTTAAGCTTCGCCTTTTTCTTTGCGACTGGCCCGGTCGTTTTTTTCGTTTGTTCCTCCTTGAGCAGCGTCAGGGAATCCGCAGCGTTGAAGGGGTACTGGCGCACGGACTCCTGGGATGCCTGGCCGGCGTTGATCAGAGTAATGTCTACCCGCCGGTTGCTGGCCAGGATGATGGTTCTCATATTATTGAGCACCCTCTGCCGGTCTTGGGGGCTCAACTCGGGGTTCCGATCAACCGCATCTTTTACCTGGGCGTCGGTGAGGTTCTCCTGCTTGCCGAACGCCTTGGTCTGGAGGTTAGCGGCAGGAACACCCTGTTCGACCAGGAAGTGCTTCACGCGGTCCACACGCCGTTCGGAAAGCCCCTGATTGTATTCCACGGAGCCGCGCGGGTCGGCATGGCCCTCAAGAGTGAGGCGGGCGTCCGGTTTGCTTTGGAGATACGTCTTGAAATCGCTGACGAGCGCAGTCAGAGTTTTCTCTTGGCTGGCAAGCAGTCCGGCGTCGGGATTCTCGAGCGTGGGCTTGGCCGTCGCAAAATAAACGCTGTGAAGGGCAAGTCGCTTCTCAATGGACGCGACATCAGGCTGTGGGGGTGGGGGCGGTGGGGCTTGCAGGTTCACCGTGGTTGTGGAAGAAGCGGTGAGCGGCAGGTTGCGGTCATCGCTTACATTGCAAGTCACGGTAATTGTCCCAGGCTGTGCGCCCGCGGTGTCCAGGGTAGCGGTGGGAGTGTTGCCAGTTATGTTCCCGGCACTGGTGTTGTAGCTGTAGGTCAGCCTGCGGCCATCGGGGCTGCTGGCGGTCGAGGTGATGGTTGAGATTCCACCCGTCGGCACGCTAGCCGGATCGGACGAGCATGAAATCACGGGCGGACGCGGTGCTTTCACGCTGAACCTGGCAGTGCAGGAGGCAACGCCATTTTTGCCATCGCTTAGGCTGGCAGTGACCTGGTATGAGCCGGGCTGCAAGCCCGCGGTGTCAATCTGCGTGGAAACGCCGGTTGCGCCAGTTTTTACACCGGAGCCACTCCATCTGTAAGTGACCGTTCGTTTCGGATTGAAATTCGATCCCTCCACAGTCGCGCTCACAGGCTCGCCGGCAAAGACTTCGCTCGGTTGTACCGAGCAGGCAGCCGTCGGTGGCGTGACTTTGTGTTCCCCGCCCCACGTGAATACAAGACCTGCCTGCGCCCTTATGCCCCGCAGATCGGTGCTCCCCGTCGTTGCCGAAGAACCATAGCGATAGCTGGACATTACGTAATCCACTCTGGGCAGACGCAAAGCCACATGCTTGCTTACCTTGAAATCGAGACCGCCGCCGATCATGAACCCTAATTTGTCGATATCGTTGAAGGCATCGGGCATGAGCCGGTGGTCGCCCACCAGCGCCTCAAGAAATGGAGCAACATGAGCGCTGCGGAACGTAACCTTCGGCCCGAAGGAGAGGTTGGAAAAAGCGGCGTCATCAATTCGTTTGCCGACCGTAGATTCGCCGCTGCCCCAATGCGTACTGGCATCGAGGGTGAGGCCGAACCAGCGATTGAAGTCGTAGGTGATGCTGGCGCCCACGCCTCGCGGATTCGATTCCAGAGGACTGGTTAGCGGGAGCAATCCTCCCGGAAGCACTCCGTGCACATTGGCGTTTGGATACAAGAAGGAATATCCGCCGAAAACCTCCCATTTGGGAGCAGGCTGATCCTGCGCCGTGGCCAGCGTGCTGAACACACAGAGGACAGCAATCGCCGCCAGCATTGCCAGAACATAACCACGATGACCCTTATGAGATGACATTCAAATATTCCTCCGAACTTGATGACTTTAGAATTCTGCTTACATCCCAAGCCGGCAGCGGGCCAGCCTCAAGCCGGCCCCGCTGCCGAATACCTCATGGACAGGGGGGTAAATTCACTTGGTTGTCCTGCATTGTGACTGCCCCCGTCCGGGCCAGCGCTCTGCCATTCAGCGTCGCGCCGGTGGTAAGAGTGATGGACGCCTGGGCCATAATGGTTCCTTCGAATATTGTGTTGGTTCCCAGGGTCGCCGAACTGCCGACCTGCCAGAACACGTCTTGAGCCGTGGCGCCGCCGGAGAGGATGATTTGGCTATTACCTGCCGCGGTAGTCAGGGTGGACCCGATCTGGAAGATGTAAACACCACTGCCGCTGAGCGTAAGATCCCCGGTTATTCCCAGCGAGGACGCCGTCGTATAAACGCCGGGAGTGAGCGTTTGCCCTCCTATGTCTGAGGAGAGGGCAGCCCCGCCTGGTGCTGCAGCGGCGTAGTTATACGCCGTCGTCAAGTCACTCTGGGCTTGCTTGGCAGTCCCATCGCCCGCGTGGAGTGCGCCCGTCAGCGTTCCGTTTCCCGCCCCACCGAATCCAGTGATCGCAGTCCCCGGCCACACGCCAACATCCCCAGTAACGTTGGATGGCCCGGTATTGGTGACCGTGGAACCCGCCAGAATTCCAAAACCGCAGGCCGTTCCCAACGGTACGGTGGAAGCGGAACATGCCACCGCGGCTGTGGTGAAGCTCCATACCTTGTCACTTGCCAGCGGATTGCCAAACTCGTCCTTGGCCCCGGTGGTAATGGTGGCGGTGTAGAGGGTGCTCACTACGAGACCGCTGCCGGATGGTGTGAAGGTCGCTACAAAGGATGACGCATCGTAGGTAACTGCTCCTGCCACGTTCGTACCGCCCGCAGTCAACGTGAAGGTTGTCGCGTTGATCGTGGAAGGATTCATCGCCTCGCTGAAGGTGGCGACGACGACGGTGTTGGGGCATGGACCGTTGGCGCCATTAGGAGGCGCTACGGAAACCACTGTGGGTGGGGTTACGCCTTGGATCGTGGCATTTTTGTCCGGATCGCTGCATGCCACACCGATGATGAGCAGTAGGAATGTTGGGAACCAGATCTTGGGATTGTTGTATCTATGCATGACCTTTATCCTTCTTCCTCTGGGCTTCACTGCCGCCGCACAGTAGGAACCGCAGACCCCTTATGGATTTCTAGTAAATCTTAAGAAACTGGGTTGTCACGAATCTGATCAACATTGCTCACATAAGAAAAAACCAACTGCGGGCCTGCTGCGACCGTTGCGCTTTCCTGAACAGCGGTAAATAACCGAAAATGACTAGCCCGCCATGCGCTGGATGGTTCCAAATCGGCAAAAGCCCGGATTGATAACCCACGACATGAGCCATTCTGCACAGTGTTGCTAAAGCAAGTGAGCGAAGCTATTCCCTGAAAAATCTTTTGAGTCAATCGGAGACAAGACGATGGCTGCGGTAACGAGGATGAGGAACCATCCGCAAGAATGCACGAGTCTCCATTTTGCGGGGGCGAATGGCTGGCGATTCTGCGGCTGAAAGTGGTCTCTACAACGCACATCAAGCGGCCAAATTGGTTCCCGCGTGACTGCGTGCCTGCCGCGCAGTCCCAAAGCGAAAAATATCTCCGCAGGATGGCTCGTCAAGAGGCGAATGGCTGGCGATTTTTCACAGATTCCTGCTCATGCTTCGTGACACAACTTCCGTCACTGATTGGGAAACATGAGATTCTGATTGTTTCCGAGCCGCTCTTCATCCGCTCCGATCGTCGACAAGCGACGCTTCCCACAAGCCGACTTCCGGGTACTAATCCGAACGTTTTCAGATGTCCGTCGCTGGTTCAGTAATGCGGGGGTGTGGTTCAGCTGGTTAGAACGCCTGCGTGTCACGCAGGAGGCCGTGGGGCCGAGTCGCGTGCTGCCCAGCAGGTTATCCCTCACCAGTCAGTCAAGACCAGAAGACTCTGTCCCTACGCGCCGCTGGCCGTCACGACAGGCTTGTAGCCACCATGTCAGAAAATCCCGCAGACCCTCTGGCGGCCTGATCCACAGGGCAGCCTAAGTTTTGCGCCATTCGGGACGAACCAGCACGGTTAGGCCCCGGGTACCGAGAGCGAGGAAAAGCCCGCTCGTCGGTCGTGTCATCCCCGAGGTAGGCGACGGGAGCCTCCGGGCCGATTTCATCAAGGATGGTGCAGACCGCATCCCCCTTATCGCGACCCGGCATACGCATTTCAATCCCGCCATCGAACTCCAGCAGATCCATTGGCGTACTTTGAGCAATAGGGAACCAGCCCAGCAAAACCTCGCCGCGGGCTTCTGCCGCCATCGCATCGTCCAGCCCACGCCAATGGATGGCAACTGATCCGGTCTTGAACTCAGTCCGGTTGTGCAGCCCCTGATGCCTTAACCAACGATCTGCGTCAGCCAGTGCGCGCAGCACAGGCTCTTCCACGTGGGGTGTTTCGCAGGTTCCATCCGGTCTCAACCGCTCCAACCCATGGCATCCCCAGATCTCGGGGCTGGGGTGAACCGCAAGCAGCGGGAGCACTTCGTGGGCGCTCCGACCTGTGATGATGACCACACGGGTGCGGCCATTGGCGATGATCTCCTGTAGGAGTGAGGTCATTCCCGGATACGGGAATGCCTGCTGTCGATTGACGCAGAATGGTGCGAGTGTACCGTCATAGTCGAGCAGAAGCGTGGAAAGCGTCGCCTGCACCACCGCGTTCAGAAACTGCTGACTTTGATTGGTGTGACCGTGCGGGACAACCACATGCTCCTCATCCCCAGTCAGCAGTACTCGCCCGGAGTTTCTCATTGCTTTCGTCCGATGCGTCGAGGCGCAGCTCGCAGAGGTCCGCGATGAGGCTTCCAGCCCAGCGGTAAACGTTGTGTTCTCTGACGGTCTTCCGCATGCGCAGCATCCGCAATTCCTTTTCCTCCGGTTCCATCTCAAGAGCTACGCGAATCGCCTCAGCCGTCTGGTCGATATCGTAGGGGTTGATCTGCAAGGCATCGCGCAACTCGTGGGCGGCGCCAGTAAAACAACTTAGGATTAAAACGCCCCTTTCGTCGAGCCGCGAAGCCACGAATTCTTTCGCCACCAGATTCATGCCATCGTGCAGCGACGTAACCAGGCATAAGTCCGCGGCGCGGTAGTAGCCTTGAATTTCCTGGTGGTTATGCTGCCGGTTCAGAAAGATGATGGGCTTCCATCGGTCCGCGGCTTAAAGAGGGCAGTTGACGTAACATCGCCATGTCACTCATCGACCCTGGGCTCGGGGTTTGGCTCAAAGAACGAACATCCGCAGCATCCACCAGACAAGGAATAGCGCGACGATGCCACCCGCGATATGAATGATCCAATCGCCGGCTGTCTTCGGTTTGCCGAAATTGAACATGCAGCAATGGTAGCAGCGCCGAGGTAACCCACTCCGGAGACTCGGGCATTCGGCTTCGGAGATTTCTAGAGTGCGGATACGTGAGCAATAGTGAACAGACTCGTCAGGGCGGACGTTCATATTCTAAAGATCTTCTTTGAATCGCGCACGGGCGTGTCCCATGTTCTTCGGCCAACGCGAAAAGCAGGTGGCGGTCCACCATATCGTGGCTCTGGTGGAATTTGATATGCAGAAGATGCGGGTGCGGTTTCTCCTGACACGCGAGGCGATCAAAGAACGAATGCAAGAACTGGAGCACCCCCAGGAATTCAAGCGTGGATAGTCTCAACCCAAATGGCCGCAACGATACAAAATAAAAGAGGAGGAACTTATGAATAAGGATCAGGTGACTGGCAAGATCGATCAGGCGGTGGGCAAAGTGGAGCAAAGCGTCGGAGAAAGTGTTGGTACCAAAAAGCTAGCCAACAAAGGGGTAGTCAATCAAGCCGAAGGTGCGGTGAAGGAAACCTGGGGCGATGCCAAGGACGCCGCGAAGCAGATCCATGAATCGCACAAGGAAGCCGCTTCCGAAAAGGCCGACCGGGGCCGGGAGAAGATCAGCCAGTCTGTGGATGACACGAAAGACAAGGCCAAGGTCAAGATTGAGGAATTCAAGCAGCGCCACTCCGCGTGACATTTGGCTGGCGGCCCACCCTTTCTCGGTTTGACTGAAGGGTCGCAAGAACGGTCGAGATCAAAGTTCCCGCCGCCCTGGATGGTTCTGAGCGCAATGGCCTGATCACAACCTTCCAGTTATCCGATGATCCGTCGTTGTGGTCAATTTTGGACAGACGGATGTTAGCTCCGGGCCTACTCTGACCATTCATACTTTCTATTCATACTTTTGACCTTGGATTACAACGCGGACTTGGGTTGGGAAAGGTTGCGCCAGGGAGGGCGCCATCCCAAGCGTTGTCGTGTCGAGAGAAAGCAGGACGATGTGTCGAAAACGTTTGAGCGCTGGAAAGAATTAGCGGCCCGGTGCCTTGGCGAACAAGATCCTGCGAAGTTGATTGAACTGGCGAACGAAATGAACCTCGTTCTGGCCCAGAAAACACCGCACCTCGATCCTCCGCTGCGCGCTGCGGGGTCGAACGAAGAGGACCAACGCGACATTCTGAAGGCAGACGCTGAAGGTAAAGTATGTTTCACTTAATCTGGTATGTCCTGATTGGGCTAATCTCGGGGGTTGTCGCAAAATCGGTGATGCACGTCCATATGACGATGTTCTGGACAACCGTGCTCGGCATCATCGGATCGATCATCGGCGGCGGCGTTAGCCACATGTTTTCGCGTCCGACAAACGAACGGTTCCATCCTGCTGGCCTCATTTTTTCCACACTGGGCGCGATCCTGATTCTCTTCATTTGCCATAAGCTGAAGATTCATTTTCCCCAGGTCAACCCCTTCTAAGCTCATCGAAGCCAGCCAAGCGATACACTTGAGGCTCACTCTGACCCACTTCACGCTTGGCGTAACATCGCCATTGCGCTCATTGACCGTCCGCCAATGCCCGTCATTCAGTTGCAAGCTGAGGGTGACGGAGGTATGATTCCGTCAACGGTCGCATCAATCCGAACCTTCCTCAACTTGCACGGCAGCGCCTCCTTGCATTGCGGACTACAAAGGAGAGTACCCACATGCCTACAGCTAAAGAATTCACCATTCGCCTGGGGGACCGGCCAGGGACGCTGGGAAAGGTCTGCCACGCCCTGGCTGACCACAAGGTGAACATTGTCGCGTTTCAATCGATCCCTTTAGAAGGAAACAGTCTGGTTCGCTTCGTGGTGGACCACCCAGAGGCGAGCAAGAAGGCTTTGGACAATGAAGGCGTGAGCTATACAGAGACCGAAGTCGCGCAGGGCAGACTTCCACATCGACCGGGCGAGTTGGCACGGGTGGCATCGCGACTCGGCGACGCTGACATTAACATCAACTACGCCTATTGCGGGGTAGACCCACGTACGAACATCCCTCTGGTTATCTTTGGCGTCGCAGAAGCTGAACAGGCGGCCATGATTCTAGACCGGGTTGCCGCCGCCGCATAAAACAGTTCTCAGCCCGATGTCCGCCTAATATAGGGTCTGTTTTTGGATCCGACAGGGGAATGCTTGCGTGCAAGTGTCGTTATATCGCCATTACGCTCAGAACCCCTCAATGAGCGACGGAGTATTCGGCACCGTTCTTCACATTCTTGGCAACTACCTTGTGATTCGAAAGTAGAGTCGGCATCACGTCCCCCGTTTCGCCCAATCGCTCGATGGTTCCGGTGATGATGCCGTTGTCCGTTAGACGCCCAAGTTTCGCAGCATGGAAACGTCGTCTTCGGCGTTCGTGATTGGCTGATTAGGGCCGTCATAAGAAAGAATCAGATTGTCGCTCTTTGGGTCGCGGTAGAGATAAAAGAGCCACTTGTCGCCAGCCTGAATGTCTGTGTTAAGACACGCTTGATTGGTAATGACGGTCGCTTCGCTCGAGTCGCCAACAAAGACTTCGTCCGGGACTAATTCGAGGAGCTTGTCAGTATCGCCGACCTCGACGGAGGACCTGACGAATCCGGTGAATACACGTGCATATTTCTCCGTGCCACAGAGCTTCGCAACACCCCGGAGTCCGCTGTACATGCACTGAACCTGCTTGCCGTGGTACTCGCGCACTACTACGATGACCGCAGAGAGCGATGGCACCATGCAGGCAACCGCCAGCACCACCAGGATAAGCCGCCATTTGCGTCTTGCGACCATATTACGTAATGGAGATGCTAGATTGTATGGGCTTTGTTGCTCAATTGTTGAAAAATCGCCTCTCTGACAATGTCGGCGGTGTCAAGTGGTTTCGAGCACACGACAGCATGCACTCGGAGAAGAGCGCCATTTCGCTCTCGTTGAAGCTGTTGCTTTTGCTCTACCAACCAAAGCTCGCTGGTAATCAAT
>DATMQI010000094.1:0-5494 GCA_035567135.1 Terriglobales bacterium | reverse complement strand
GTTGCCAATTCGGCAAAGCTGGCCGAAGCGTTTCGCGGCCACGGTGCCCCGGTTGTTTATGTCCGCGTCGACCTCAACGATTTCCTCGAGCTTCCTGTCGACCAGCCAGTCAATCTGGGGAATGCACCGCTGCCCGGAATTGTTTCGGAGATTGCCCCTTCCGCCGGATTTCAGCCCGGCGACATCCTGCTTACGAAACGTCACTGGGGCGCCTTTGCCGGAACCGATCTTGAGCAGCAGCTTAACTCGCGCGGTGTCGATACGGTTGTCCTCACCGGGATCTCTACCAATGCGGGGGTAGAGTCCACGGCGCGACAGGGTACCGGCCTCGGCTTTGGCTTTGTCGTCGTTGAAGACGCCTGCTCCGGTCAGGATGGTGAACAGCATCGTTTCGCATTCGAGAAGATATTCCCTCGGCTCTGCCGCGTGCGTTCGACCAAGGAGGTCCTCGCCGCCCTTGCCTGACACCAAGATTCAACTCGATCGACTCGATCGGCTCGATCCACTGGTCTGGAAGATCACTGCTGTCGCTGTGCTTGGGTCCCTCATGGGACAGGTCGATGCTACTGTGGTGAACGTCTCCCTCTCCAGCCTGGCGGTTGATCTGCACAGCAGTCTTGCCGCCATTCAATGGGTCACGAGCGGCTACCTTCTGGCACTGGCGCTCATGCTCCCGTTGAATGGCTGGCTCGTCGGGCAGCTGGGAGCAAAATCGCTCTATCTGTGGTGTTTTCCGATCTTCACGCTCTCATCGGCACTCTGCGGACTGGCGTGGTCCGCGAACTCGCTGATTGGCTTTCGAGTCCTTCAGGGAATGAGCGGAGGTTTGATGGCTCCGCTGTCGCAGATGATGATAGTGCGCGCCGCTGGGAGGCACGTGGCGCGCGTCTTCAGTTACGCCGCAATACCGATTCTGCTGGGACCACTCCTCGGGCCCGTGCTGGCTGGGGGGATTCTTCAACATGCGTCCTGGCGTTGGCTGTTCCTGGTAAACGTTCCGGTCGGTCTTTTAGGAATCGTTCTGGCGATTCGCTTTCTTCCCGAAGACCGCGCCGAAGCCCGGTCGAGAGATCTCGACTTTGTCGGCTTCTGCCTGCTTTCCCCAGGGCTCGTGCTTTTTCTCTACGGTGTGGACCATGTTGGGGAACGGATCGGCTTGACGGCATTTTTCGTTGCCCTGGTGCTGCTCACTGTCTTCATCCGGACGGCAACCAGGAAGGGCGACGACGCGCTCATTGATCTTCAGCTCTTTAGGGGAAAGGATTTTTCAGCATCGGTGCTGACGCAATTCACCTTGAACGGAATCTCATTCGCAGGACAGATGCTCATCCCGATCTATCTCATCCGCATGTGCGGCGAATCACCCAGCGCGGCAGGCTGGTTGATGGCTCCTCTCGGGCTGGGCATGATCTGCACGTATCCGATGATCGGCATGCTTACGCAGCGCTTCGGCATTCGCAGGGTAGCGGGCGGCGGCGCCTTTTTGGCCTTAGCTGGGACACTGCCGTTCCTTTTTCTTGCCAGCCACGGCATGTCCCTCCCCCTGCTCGTATGTACGCTCTTCGTCCGCGGGATGGGTTTGAGCGCGGTCGGCATTCCGTCCATTACCTCTGCCTACGCTTCGGTCGAGCAAGAACACCTGCCGATGGCGACGACCTCGCTCAATATAGTTCAGCGTCTCGGAGGGCCCACCCTGACGACACTGTGCGCTACTTTTCTCGGATGGAGACTGGGTATGGCGCACCAGGCGACCGGCATCTCCAGAGCCTTTACCGCGACCTTCATGCTGCTCAGCTTCACTCATATCCTGCTTTTGGTAGCAGCACTAAGGCTGCCTTTTTTCATAAAGAAGACGAAACAGTCGCCCTCTGATGAAGAGGTAACTCTTTTGATTGAAGAAGTGTCGGAGTGACCCTCATCCTTGCAGGTGTCTCCGCGCGACAATCTCTCGTTACTCCCCTTAAAACGCCGTTGTATTGATTGATCCATCGCACTTCCGGATTGTCGGTAACCCTTCTTTGGGGGATTACTCCCCGCTTGCCCGTGATCTAGGAGTTTCTGGAATCGATTCATACCAGCCGGCTTCAGTACTGATTCTCCCAAGCACGCCTTCGCTGACACTGGTTCGAGATGATGGCTAGAGGAAACCGGGGACAGCTGTCCCCGGTTTTCGTACGCACTCCAGCCGCGTGACGTAAGCTCATTGCTGTCCGACTTTTTCGCCGGGATTCAACTGGAACGAAGCATCCACGTAGAGCAACTGCTTGCCATACTGCTTATTAATGTTTGAGAAAGAGATCATTTTGAAGGAGCGATTTGCGGTACCGTGCCTCTTCCAGTGTAGCCCGGCCAGAAAATTGCCGGCCAACGCTGGCACGTTGGATTATTGAAGGTTTGCAGGTGATAAAACCGGAGTCGCTGGACCACCGCAATGACAGAAGTCCCCTGATTTACAATCCAACCCATCGAAGTTCAACGTTGCCCTCGATAGAGTGAACGGGAGGCCCATGCCCAAAGTCTGTCTGCCAGAAGCGGTTCGCATCACACGGCCATGCCTCCCAGAGAAAATTGTCCTTTTGATCGCGATAAGCTTGGCTGCCGTGGCGGCGCATGCCGGCCGGGAGCGCGAGATTCCGTCGGAATCAATCACGCTACCGCGTCTCCAGCAGCCTGTTGACATCCTTGTAGATCGCTGGGGAGTGCCACACATCTACGCGAAAAACGAGGCCGACTTGTTTTACGTGCAGGGATTTTACGTAGCGCGCTTGCGACTCTTTCAGATTGATCTGTGGCGGCGGCGAGGGCTAGGACAGCTTGCTGAAGTCTTCGGTCCGGCGTACGTGGAACAGGACAAAGCCACTCGTCTGTTCCTTTACCGTGGTGACATGAAGAAGGAGTGGGAGGCTTACGGTCCCGGCACTGAGCAGATGTTCCAGCGATTTGTCGCAGGCATCAACGCCTACATCGACTGGCTCGATGAACACCCGGAACAATTGCCCTTCGAATTTAGACAACTTCATTACCGGCCAGCTCGCTGGACAGTCGAAGATGCCATCCGCATTCGCAGTCACAGTTATCTATACAATTTGGCCAGCGAGGTAGCCAGGGCGCGCGTCGCCTGCTCATCAGATCTGAAATGGGATGAGTTTCGGATGAAGCTCGAACCTCCGTTGGAAACTCGAATCCCCGAGGGCCTTGATCCATGCCTGCCAACGGATGTATTGAAAGTCTATAACTTGGCAACGCAGCAAGTTCCCTTTACTCCCGAGTCCCTTACAAACGCCACGAATCAGGATTCCCGCTCATCTGCAAGAGACTGGGCGAGTGAGGTTCCGGCGGAAAGCAACAACTGGGCTATTGCCGCGAAGAAATCCGCAACGGGCCATGCGATCTTGGCCTCCGATCCCCATCTTGAATATATACAACCGAGTGTTCGCTATCTCCTCGACCTAAACGCGCCGACACTGCACGTGATCGGTGCGAACCGTCCAGAATCGCCCGGCGTGTCGCTTGGCCACAACGACTGGATTGCGTTCGCGCATACCAGCTTCCCGATCGATGAGGAAGACTTGTACGTGTATGAGCTGAACCCGACAAACACAGACCAGTACAAATACCAGGGTCGCTGGGAGCCACTCCAGATCGTGCGCGAGGAAATCAAGGTGAAAGGCCAGAGCGCAATCCCTGTCGAGTTGAAATTCACACGGCACGGCCCACTTATTTTTGTGGAGAAAGCGAAAAATCGTGGGTTTGCTGTGCGGTCGGCGTGGTTGGAACCTGGGACGACACCCTACTTTCCTTCGGCGCAGCACATGCGCTCCAAGACGTTCGCCGAATATCAGAAAACCGTCGAGAGGTGGGGCACACCGAGCCTGAATCACATCTACGCGGACATAAAAGGCAATATCGGTTGGGCTCCACGCGGATACGCACCCATTCGGTCAAACTGGGACGGCTTGCTCCCTGTGCCCGGCGATGGACGCTACGAATGGGCAGGCCACTTGACAGGCGATCAGTTCCCAACGAGCTACAATCCCGCCTCAGGCTACATCACCACGTCGAATGAAATGAACCTTCCGCCCGATTATCCCTACAAGGAGCGCAAACTAAGTTTCGAATGGAGTTTTCCTTATCGCCACCAGCGGATCGATGAGGTTCTATCGAAACGCGAGTTGGTCTCCATCGAAGACTCTTTGCGGCTGCAAAATGATGTGGTCTCCATTCCTGCCCGCAGACTGGTCGCGCTTCTCCAGTCGCTATCCAGTGACGACCTGAAGACAAAGCCCGCGCTGCAACTCCTGAAAGGATGGAACGCGAGCATGGAGATGGAGTCATCGGCAGCCGCTCTGCACGAAGTATGGTTTAGCCGCCATTTGGGAAAGGCGTTCAAGGATACCTTTCTCCCTAAGCCTGTTGCAGGGGCCTTTGAGACTCCAAGCGTGGTGACCATGCTAGATGTCCTCGAACATCCAGAAGGTCGCTTCGCCGACAACGCCAACGAAAAAAGAAATCAGCTACTGCTGAGCAGTCTTCACGATGCCTACGAGGACATGGAAAAACTTCAAGGGCCCGACCCGAAAAAGTGGGAATGGGGCAAGCTGCATCACAGCTTTCTGCAACATCCCTTCTCCGCAATCGTCGATGAAACGACGCGAGCGAAAGTGGACGTCGGGCCACTGGACCGAGCCGGCGGCCCATTCACGGTTAATCGCTCCAGCTACAGCGCGGGCGACTTCCGCGAGACAGTGGGGCCATCGGTGCGCATCGTGATCGACCTTGGTAATTGGGACAACTCGCGGGCGATAAATCATCCGGGGCAATCGGGTGATCCGGGCAGTCCATGCTACCGTGATTTGGCGCCGTTGTGGCAACGCGGGGAATACTTTCCTCTGCTTTACAGCCGCCAAGCGGTCGAGCGTGCGACGAAAGTGAGGATCAAGCTGTTGCCAATGCACTCTCAACCCTGAAGACAAAGTCCGGGACTCTAATAAACTGTCCTGCTGCTAACATCGCACTGGGTTTCGAAAAACCAGGCGACAGCTCCCGAATCGTCGGCAATCCGGAAATAATCCGCGAGCAGGCTCCCGGAAATCGCTCCGTTTCCGCTCATGCCTGACAGGTTCTGCCTCTTCCAGTGTGGCCCGGCCAGAAAATTTCTGGCCAAACGCTGGCACATTGGATTATTAAAGGTTTGCCCGTTAATCTGGAGTCGCCCTGGAAAGACTTCAAGATGCGAAAAGGTTTTACGAGAAAACCAAAAGCCGACGAGCCCGCGACGCCAGTCAAGAACTACATCACGCCGAGCGGGCTGCAGCGCCTCAAAGATGAGCATCGGTTTCTGCTCACCAGGGACCGCCCGGCCGTGGCGGAGGTGGTGGCGTGGGCTGCCAGCAACGGCGATCGCAGTGAAAACGCCGACTATCAGTACGGCAAGCGGCGGCTGCGGCAGATCGATGGGCGGATTCGCTTTCTCACGAAGCGAATCGAAGCCGCG
>DATMQI010000093.1:0-3643 GCA_035567135.1 Terriglobales bacterium | reverse complement strand
AACCATGGCCACCAGGAATCGCTTCGCGTAGCTGCTGCAACGTCCAATCCGCAGTCGGATGAGCCGTCAGGTTGTAGTGAAGAATGCGGCGGCTGCCCACCTCCATTGCCACGAAGACGAAGAGCACCCGGAATCGAACTGTGACCGCAACCAGAAAGTCACAGGCCACAATTCCCGCAGCGTGATTCTTGACGAAGGTTCTCCAATGTTGGGACGAGGTTCGTCTTCGTTCCCTATCCCCCGAGTCCTTGGGCCAATACTTCCGCACCGTTCGCGGCGAAACATAGATACCGAGCTTCAAGGACAGTTCATCGGCGATGCGCTCTTCTCCCCAGGTGATGTTTTCCTTCACCATGCGAGTGATGAGCTGGCGGATTTCCTTCGGTAGCGCCGGTCGACCGCCACGAGATTTCCAGCGCCAGTAGAACTGGAAGCCCTTGCGATGCCAACGGATGAACGTCTCCGTGGTCACAATGGCCAGCGACTCTTTCCAATCGAAGAACCGAGACCAAAACACGAGGGACAGCCGCGCCGCGTCCGTCAAGTGCCGCGGCCGTATCTCGCGTTCCTGGTAGTAGGCCAGTTGCTTGCGCAAGAACAAAACCTCGGCTCCTAAGGCCGTCCGGGAACGGGCGATCGTCCTCAAGAACCGGATTCCTCGCTAAGCAGTTCCGTGAAGGCAGCCAAGCGGGAGCGAAACTCAGGCCAACGAGCAAAGTCGGGCACGAACATGGCAGCTCAGAATCCCACAACACGGTCGCGATTAACCAGATTGTTCTGACCGTGAGAATAAGAAAACGACACTTTGCACTGACAATCGTGCATTTGTGACGCGGACAAGGTTTTTGCGGAGCACACGTGCGTATTGCTCGGCACTTCGCACTTGCGCGTAGTGTCGCACGGGTTCCTGTTTACGCGGCTCGGGCGGCTGCTGCAGACTGAAGCACGACACTGCCAGACTGTTTGCTGAGTATCAAGCCGGACGCTTTCCTCGGCTTAGCGAATTGAAAAGGCAGCAGCTCTAACTGTCTACGAGGCGGCTGATGGCCACGTGTGCAAATCATTGGCTGCGATGTCTTGTGACAAAAGCGGAACTGCTCCCATAAGCACGGCATTGTTCCCCAGTTCGGCGGCGCAGACTTGAACCTTGCCCCAGGGTGTCCACGCATACCTGTGCACATAGGATTCGAGGTAAGGAATGATAACGTCTGCGCTCTTCATTACACCGCCGCCGATCACAATCATCTCCGGATCGTACGCATGAACCAGCCCGACGGCAGTGGCCGCCCAGATGTTCAAACAGCGGTCGCGAATCGCAACGGCCACCTTGTCGCCACTTGCAGCTTCTTCAAAAAGCTCTTTGAACCCGACGTTCGAATATCTCGACAAAACGCTGTCTGTAGCTCCGGGCCAATCCCTTACTATCAAGGGAAGTGACCAGCCACTCGCTTCAGCTTCTGCGCAGCCGACCGCCCCACAAGCGCATGGCCGTCCATTGAATACTGCCGGAATGTGCCCGCCCAAACAACCTGCTTGCGCATGCTTGCCGTGAAGCAACTTCCCCTCGATCATTGCCACGCCGCCAATGCCTGTGCCTAACGTCATCATTACGACATCAGTAAAGCCACGCGCCGCGCCAGCGTAGGATTCTCCCAACAGGGCCATACGCGCATCGTTCTCGATTCGTGCTGGCAAGCCAACATTTTCGTGGATCCATTTCGCAAGATCGATGTCTTTGACGTCCTCATACTTGCCGTCGGTTGAGAGGACTCGGTTCACGCGGGAATCAACAAGTGCGGCAAATCCGATTGCTATGCCCGCAATGTCACCGGGTGAAAGTCCTCTCCCTTGCATGAGTCCGCGGCACGCATCACGAATCCGCGGCAGCACTGCGTGAAGGCTCTTCGCACAATCTGTATCAATCGTCTCATGCGCAAGAAGGACACGGTCTTCGACCAAACCGCACGTTGCGTGTGTTCCCCCAAAATCAATGGCTAAGGCTTTCACCTGAAGATGACTCCTCGAAGCATTCCCAGTTTGAAAAGAACCCAGTTCTACTTGCTCCACGCCTGTTGAATCTGCTCGAGCGTGCGACCTTTCGTTTCAGGAACCATCTTCCAAACGAAGATAAGACAAACAAAGGAAAGCGCGCCGTAGATCGCAAATGTTCCCCAGAGGTTGAGAACCTTCACCGAGCTGAGAAATGTTAGCGTGACCAGAAGTGTGCCCGACCAGAGAGTTGAGGTCGCGATCGAGGCGGCACGACCTCGTACTTTTGTGGGGAAGATCTCGGATATGATCAGCCACGGGCCGGGGCCCATGCCGAGGGCAAAAAAAGCGACGTAGAGCAGAATGCCGGCCAGCATCAGTAACGGCGAGACTCCGGGAACATTCAAGCCGATCACGAGAAATGTGAGCGCGACTCCCATCCCGCCGCTCGCGATCATCAGAATCGCCCGCCTGCCCCAGCGGTCGAGAAAGACCATGGCGACAATGGTCAGCAAGAAATTGACCGTTCCGATAATCACGTTTGCGATCAGTGCCATGCTCGTCGACTGTCCGGGAAAGTGCTCGCTAACGATGATTGAGCCGTAGTAGAGCACGGTGTTGATTCCGGTAATCTGCGAGAAAAGAGCGAGCAACATTCCCACTTCAAGACGCTTGCGCATGTTCGGCGAAAACACCTCATGCCATGACCCCTCCTCGCCGGCCGCCGCTTGTGCGATAGCCTCGACCTGTTCCTTTGCAGTCTGCTCGCCGAAGATTCGGGACAGAACGCGTTCACCTTCATCGTAGCGGCCTCTGGTGACTAGCCAGCGTGGACTCTCAGGAATCAGAAGCAGTCCAAACAGGAACGCGAGTGATGGAATCGCTGCGACAGCCAACATCCACCGCCAGCTGCTCGCTCCGAGGCGAGCGATCTGCCAATTGACCAGATACGCTGAAAGGATGCCAACGACTATCGCCAATTG
This sequence comes from Terriglobales bacterium, assembly GCA_035567135.1. Classification (GTDB taxonomy): domain Bacteria; phylum Acidobacteriota; class Terriglobia; order Terriglobales; family Acidobacteriaceae; genus JABDBE01. The sequence continues at coordinate 671 of DATMQI010000093.1, read as the reverse complement.
ATTCAGCGAGACGAGCGTTCCTCGATTTCTTGAAGGCGAAATCTCCGCAATATAGACAGGCGTGAGCACGGAGGCTAGACCGATCGCGAGACCTCCCAACAGGCGAGCCACAGAAAAGAGCGTGACTGTGGTCGCTAGCGCCGCACCGACCGAAGAAAGCGCAAATAACAGAGCCGAAGCAATCAGCGATTTGCGACGCCCGTAGCGGTCGCCGATCATACTTGCGCCGGCAGCGCCGAGCAGACAACCCAGCAGGAGCGAACTTGCCGCGATTTCAGTTTGCAGGTTCGAGAGCGCAAATTGGAGGCGGAGGAGAAGCAGGACTCCGTTGATAACGGCAGTGTCGAAGCCAAAGAGAAACCCCGAAATGGCAGTGGTCCCAGCCAGGAGTACGACGTAGCCGAGCGACTGCGCCTTTGCTTGCCCAACATCAGCGTTCTCACTTGCGGCCGGTACGCGCATACTTCCTCCTACAAACCTTGTACTTGACATCGCGCTGAACTCTGTTCCGACGATTGTGGAGTCGCACGTAAGAGATCACATCTGTCCCGATCGTACGAAGGCTTTGATTGTTCCGCACTTAGATCCCTCGGATTCTCTGCCGGGACGAATCGTGTACGCGCCCACCGCCGCAGGCACGATGAAGGTTTCTGCGTAGTGAACTACAAATG
>DATMQI010000092.1:0-13790 GCA_035567135.1 Terriglobales bacterium | reverse complement strand
CGCTGGACTTGCGCCAATACATGTTCTTAGGCCAGTAGATGGACTGGATTTCTTTCGGTAGGAGCTCCGCTAGAATCTCGCTGGCAGCGCGGCCTTTCTTTGTAACCTTCGCAGAAAGGTATTCGCCTTTGGGAGTGCTCGTCTTTTCCAGTTGGGAAACCCCGACTCCCGCCTTCTTGGCAAAAGCATGTGCCGCCGCAGTCGGCTGACCATCCTTGTAGGCAACCGCAAGAGACGGGCCGGTGATCTGTTCGGTGACATCCGGTTGCGCCGCGGGAATTCCCGATGCGAGCACCGCAAGCCGGCGAGGCGTATCGAGGAATGTAATCGCCCCATTCGGAGCAAGCCGCTCTCGCTCCAGCAGCTTACCCACGCGCTCCCTCAATTCCAGCGAGCCTGCTTCAATCATGCGGGCCGGAATCTCTTCACAACCGATCTCAAGCAGAAAGTCGGGCATCGATTAATCTTTCTATTTTCTCCGCGCAGCCACACTGGTAAATAGCACGGTCACTTCCAGCACTGATTTTTTGAAGCATCAGCCTGGTTCTTGAACGCGTGAGTGGAGGTATTCAGCGAATATCCTGGGGCGGAGTCCCAACGTCTACCCAACCTGCGCGGGCTCCTTCTTCCCTCGGCCTGTTTTGACAGTCTTGACCGGGGGCGCAGGCTCTTCCTCACCCGCACTCTCCGATTCCCCCGCCTGTTGCTGCAGGTACGCCTTCGCGATCCCGACCGCCAATGCCCGCACCCGCGCAATCACACCGACACGCTCCGTAACAGAAATAGCACCGCGCGCGTCCAGAATATTAAAAAGATGCGAGCACTTCAGGCACAAATCATAAGCGGCCAGTAGCGGAAATCGCTTCTTCTCGGCAGCAGGCACCTGCGGCTTAGCCTTAGTCAGCTCTGCATAACGATCGAGCAGCGCCCGGCACTCGGCCTCGTAGACTTCGAAATGCCTCCACGTCTTTGGCACGTCTGCAGCTTCAAAGTTGTAGACGGAAAACTGCAACTCTTCCGCCAACCGAACTTCACCATAGGTGGTCGGATGTCCAGTTTCCGGATCCCTTGCCCAAACAATGTCGTAAATCGAATCAACATCCTGCAGAAATGCCGCGATCCGTTCCAACCCATAGGTGAGCTCGGCGGAAATCGGCAGCAGGTCGACTCCTCCGCATTGCTGGAAATAAGTGAATTGCGTGATCTCAAGCCCATCGAGCATCACCTGCCAGCCGATCCCCCAGGCGCCGAGCGTTGGCGATTCCCAGTTGTCTTCTTCGAACTTGATATCGTGTTGTCGAAGATCAATCCCAATCGCGCCCAATGACTCGAGATAAAGTTCCTGAACATTTTCCGGCGGAGGCTTGAGAATCACCTGCAGTTGCGTGTGCTTGAACAAGCGGTTGGGATTCTCGCCGTAACGCCCATCTGCCGGGCGCCGAGAAGGCTGCAAGTAAGCCACCTTGTAAGGCTGATTCCCGAGCACACGCAGGAAGGTCTCCGGCGCCATCGTGCCCGCCCCCACTTCAACGTCGTAAGGCTGCTGCAGCACGCACCCACGCTGCGCCCAAAACGTCTGGAGCTTCAGGATGAGCTCTTGAAACGTCAGCGATTTGGATTGGGAAGCCATCATTTAATACTTGTCAACCTGAGCGAAGCCAAGGACCTGCTTTCTGATACGAGCTTCAACGCGACCACGCTTGCTCGAAGCTCGCAGCTCGTAGCTCGAAGCTCGCCGCTCCTAGCCAATCTTCTCCAGCATCCCCGCAGTCACCAGCTTCTGCTCAATATGCCGCTCGAGAATTTGCAATAGAAACTTTCTCAGATCCGAGCCCTTCGATTTCGGCCACCCTGCTGCGGAGAAACTCTCGACCGGAGCCCGAAACATCTGAGCCGCCAACCCGCGCGACTCGCTCGAAATCTCAGAAGATGCCAGCCGCTTATCCTCCGGACACATCAGCCCATCGGCCAATGCGTGAAAGTAAGCTCGGCTGCCGTTGAGCGTCCTTCCGCAAACCACGCATTCGGAAAGATCCGGCAAGAAGCCCACCAGCCGCGTCATCCAGAGGTCGAAATACGTAAGGGGCATCCAGATTTCGGGACCTCGCAAGCTTGCCAACACCGAAAGCGTGAGTCGAAAGACCGCGTCATTCGCTTCTCGATCCGGCAGCAGTTCGTCCAGCAGTTCCGCGATATGCGCCAGGGCCACCGCTCGCGGATACCCAACTTCGCTCGCCAGGGGAGATTCCAGCACCTCGAGCGCATCGAACCGCGCCAGTTCCTGCCGTTCTCGATCCTCGTAAAATGCCCGCACCAGCGTCAAAGGCTCGAGCGCGCCCCCAAAGCGTTTTCTCGACTTCTTCGCCGAGCGCGCCACTCCGCGCACCTTGCCTTCCATTCGCGTAAAAAGGGTAACCAGCAGGTCGGCCTCGCGCAGAGGGTACGTACGCAGGACGATTGCTTCCGACTCCTTCAGTGCCATGGAAGCCCAGCAGACTAGCTTTTGATTGTAACGGATTGAGGCGTAAACCGTCAGCCGGATCGTTTAGGTTCCAGGCTCCGTTTGAGGCTTTCAGATTCTGGGTTTTCGCCGTTCCAAACGAGCGGGTGTTTTAGCGTTGTCCTCAGCTCTACACTCAGAGTTCGGGGCTCAAAAGCGTTCCGTCTTTATGAGGTCGCAATCCGCGACCTCAAGCAAAAGGCGCAGGTTAGGACAATTCACCATGCGCCTTGAACTCAACGTAGAGATAAGAACACACTGATAGCGGGTGACTGAAAGCTGACAGCTACCGGCCGTAATACTTCGCGTTCCGCTCCGTGAAATCCTTCCACTTTTCCGGCAGATCATCGAGCGCGAAAATCGCCGACACCGGGCACACCGGCACGCACGCACCGCAGTCAATGCACTCCACCGGATCGATGTAGAGCAGTTCTTCCGTCGCGTAGGCGGGTTCGTCTTTCTTGGGGTGGATGCAATCCACCGGGCACGCGTCCACGCAAGCGGTGTCCTTCGTCCCGATGCAGGGTTCTGCGATCACATAGGTCATGTTGTGTCTGTCTCCTGAAACTCTCTGCAGGTCTTAAAAGAACCACAGATTCTAGCAAGAATCACGCTGGGAATACAGCGTGGAACTCTTGGCGAAACCGCTGGAAATGCCCGGTGAGAGACTGTTCGTCACCGTAACGCTCCGGCGATTTCGGGTGAACCTCAACCGCGGCTTCCGGCCAATTCCCGGGCCTGGCTCGGCTGGTACTCCACAATGTACCCAGCAAGGGCGCTGGCAGCCACCGTCAATGGGCTGGCCAAGTACATCTGACCCGGGCCACTGCGGCCTGGGAAATTCCGGTTCTGGGCGCTGATGACGACCTGTTCCGGGCGCGTTGAAACCCCGGGCCCCGCATTGATACACGCCCCACAACTCGGTTCGAGTACCCTCGCTCCAGCCTTTTGAAAAATCTCCAAGTATCCCTTTTTTAGACAATACTCGCGCGTGTCCTGAGAGCCGAACTGAATATAGAACTGCACGGACTCGGCCACTCGCTTGCCTTGCTTTAGCCCATCGGCCAGCACCTCGGCGTACATATCCATGTCTTCATTCTTGCCCGCTGTGCAGGTCCCACCGTACGCTAATTCCACCGGCACGGGAGTATTCAGATCACGAATAAACTTGCCATTCCCGGGATCGCCCGGAGTCGCCACCATGGGCGCAATCTCGGCGGCATCGAGTTCAATCACCTGCGCGTACTCAGCGTCATGGTCGCTGTGCAGTCCACGTATCATTTCCGCAGCCTCGCGCCGATTCATGCCCCGACGCTCCATCAGGAAGTCGACAACCTTGTTGTCGGGAGCGACAATTCCAGTGAAGCCGCCAATCTCCGCCGCCATATTGGTCATGGTCGCGCGCTCGTCCACACTCAATGCTTCGACCGCTTCGCCTGCATATTCCATGACCTTAGCCAACGCCTTGCCGCTGCGCACGTAATCCAGGCTCAAGATTTTCAGGATGAAATCCTTCGCCGTGACGTTCGGCTGTTTTTCGCCGCGAATGACGATTTTCACGGACTCCGGCACCCGTACGCGCACATCCTTCGTGATCCAACTGTTAAACACGTCCGTTGTGCCAATTCCAAACGCCACGCACCCGATCGCTCCCACATGCGGAGTGTGCGAGTCTGACCCGACGTTCACCTGCCCAGGCAGCGCGTACGACTCCAGCATCACCGAATGGCAAATTCCTTCCGAGCCCTTCCGATCCTTGAGCTCGCCATGCAGCTTGATGCCCTGCGCTTTCGCGAAGTCTTCCTGCTTCAACTTGAGCTGGGTCGCGAGATCGAGCAGTCCGATTTTCTTCTTCTCCTCCGAAAGCACTTCGTCCAGAAACGTCAGATGGTCCCGAAAGAAACGGATGCTGGAAGCATCGTTGACTGGCACGCCTTTCCCAACGTAGTGCTCGTAGAAGATCGCGGCCATGGGCGTGACATACTCATGGCTGAAACGTAGATCCACGCGAGTAAACCCGGTGTCTCCCGGCTTTACCGCTTCCACGCCTACCTGTCCTTCGGGCGTGACCATATGTTTCGCGAAGATTTTTTCTGCCAGCGTCATCGGCCGCTTCCCGGTCTGAATCGGCGGCAAAAAAACCTTCTTCCGCATGCGAGCCACATTGAACGGGAACAACCCGCCATACTCAATCACTTGACGAGTAATGTCATCTTCTCCCGCGGTGAACTCGCTGAGAGCAATCTCCTGTCCCGCGCGAATCTTGTCGATCAACGAGAAATCCGTCGAGGTCAACAGGCCCAGGTTCTGGCAATTCTGCTTGTAAATACGCTCGATGTTCTCCGCAATTACGACCCGGATCCCAGCCGACATCTCCGCATAAGGCGACTGTTCCCGGCTCGATCCCTTCCCCCGCCGTTTCCCGCTGACCGAACACACAAAACGGCCGCGCTTCACATCACCCCGGCCAACAGGCAGCACGTTCCCGCACTTCAAGCCCATGTACGGAATCTCGCCCAAGGTCTGATCAAAGTAGAAGCAGTAATGCGCCGGCGTAATCTCGTCCGTCGAGATGTCATCGCGCAGCTTGGGATTGTTTGCAGGATTTGTCGCGTCCCACGCAAGGTCCTCTCCCGCGAGTTGACATTGGATCAGTTCGGGATCTTCGGTCAGAAACAGGATGCGCCCGGACAATCGAAGTCGGTCAGGACGTTTCGTGATATCACGTTCGAGCAGTGGTTGAATCACAGTGGAAGACCTATCTCAGAATCTTGAAGACCGCCCAGAACCGGCGTGAGGAGCTTCGCCAGGGTTCATCGTTTTGCCTTTATTCTACGCCTTGCAATGCCCCAGCACCACAGATGTCCCCGGACAAGGACTTGAAAGTTCCCCCGGGTTGCCCCACCCTAAACTCGCGTTCTGTGCGAGTTTAAGTGAGGATTTTGGTCGAGACTGAACAGATGGATGGAAATCATGGAGGGACGTCGGCTAGGAATTTTCGCTGCTGCGGCTTGCCTGTTTCCGATACTCTCTCGGATCCGGCAGAGGCTCTAATCCTCGTCCCGCGAAAATCTCCTGGAACTCATCCAGAATTTCCGAGTGAATGAACCCGTTGGTTGCGACAACATCGCGATCCGTAATCGCCAGGGCATGCCCATCCACTCCGGTCACCTTGCCACCGGCTTCTTCCACGATCAGGATGCCAGCCGCTGTATCCCAGGAATTCAGGTTGAATTCCCAGAATCCATCTAATCGTCCCGCCGCCACCGACGTCAGATCGAGCGCCGCAGACCCCGCTCGCCGCACCCCGTGGCTCCGCAACGTGATCTGATGATAAAAATAAATATTCGGATTCTTGTGCCGCTTATGGCTGGGAAACCCCGTGCCTACCAGGCTCTGCACAAGCTTTGGGGTTTTCGAAACCGCGATTCGCTCGCCGTTCAGGACAGCTCCCCGCCCCCGCTCCGCCGCGAAGAGTTCATCCCGCGTCGGGTCATAAACGACCGCCGCTTTCCGCTCCCCCTGAAACGCCAGTCCTAGAGAGACGCAAAACACCGGAAATCCATGGGCGAAGTTCGTCGTCCCGTCCAGCGGATCGACATACCACCGGTAGTCCCCGCCCCTCTCGATCCGAGCTCCCTCCTCGCCAATCACGTCATGAGACGGCCACTGTGCCTGAATGCGTTCCAGAATCAACCTCTCTGACGACCGATCCGCCTCGGTAACCAGATCCGCATCGCCTTTGTATTCGATTTTTACTCGGGCGCGAAAATAGCCCATCAGGAGCGCACCGGCCTCGCGCGCGATCGCAGACATCTGCGGAACGAATTCGAAATGGTCAATGTGCTGGGACATGATTCGGCAGCAACTGCGATACGCAGGAAACAGACACAGCCTGTGACCCTGGCCGAGGGACAAACGCACGAACCATCCACGACAAAAACTACTTGCGTTTTGCCGGGTCTTCGGCGATGTACATGATGTCGTGTTTGAAGATGAACAGATTCGGCGCGCCCTCTCGCGTCAGGCGCACCATATTCTTGTCGTAGTACTCGATCCAGCCACGCACCACTTCCCCGTCCGCAAGTTTGATGCTGACGGGCTTCTGCTTTTCGCCCAGCTGTTTCAGGTAAGCGGCTTCTTCAAATGTCTCATCCGGCGGTGGAGTTTTTCCGCCACGCCGAACTGCTCCCGGAGCATTGGCATTGAAAGGCATGTCGCTCATTCTACACCGGGCTGCATACGGGCGCGGAAGGCGCCTTGGAGCAAAGTCTCTCTCGCATCGTGCTCTTGCAGATTCCTCCGCCGCGCTCGGCGTCGGAATGACAACAGCAAGGGAACTCGGCCGAGTATCGTGTCGTGCTCCGAGTCACAACCAATTAGCGCGGTTGAACTCCGCAGGTGACAATCCGTAACCTTTAAATATTGTCATTTAAATATTGTCATTCCGAAGCCGAACGCGGCGGAGGAATCTTGTTCGCATCCCCGATCGATTGCCAAAATAGGCCGCCCATCTAATTCAGATTCTGCGTATCGATGAGCAAATTATCTTCGGATCAGAACGTAATTTTCACGCCGAATTCCATTTGCCGGGGCGCCCCATAGTTGTACACGCCCGATCCAGTGCCGATCCGTAATACATCTTTAGCGGATCCCGGAGGAGTTCCATTCGCCGATCCTGCCCCCGCCGTTACCGGCTGACCCGGCCCCGGGTAGTAATAAGCCAATTGACCCGACGCCGCCTGGAAATTTGCGAAGTTTAGGAAGTTGTAGAAGCTCGCGCGCGGTTCGATGTTCAGCCGCTCTCCCAATTTGAGCGGCCAGCTGATGGTCGCATCGAGAGACTTAAAACCGGTATTTTCAAATTGGTCGGCTGGAGGCACGATGACGAGTGGCGTCGTCGCTCGCAATGTGGTCAGTTGCGCTCGCGTGAACAGACTGGCCGCTACCAGGCCCTGTCCAGCAGGCGTCAATGAGCCTGCCTGCGTGCTGTTGTAGGTTTTAATCGCGGTTGCAAGATCGCTCGCGGAAAGCGCCTTCAACGATCCCGCCCGCACAAATGGGAACAGGTTCGCCGGCGTTCCATCACCCACAAAATCGGTCCGGAAAATCTCTCCAGGAGTTGCCTGCGGATTCCCCGAAGGCACCAACAGAGAGGCAACGCTCGGTGCTGGGCTGGAATACCGTCCAATGAAAGAGAGCTTCGGCCCCCAAACCGAATTCAGGCTCCAACCCGCCGAAAATTGGTGCCTGCGATCCAAAGGAGACGGCACTTTATAGCGCTCGGGTGCCTGAAAATCATAGGCCACGGAACTCTGCGCCGGATTATCTCCTCCCGTTGAAACAAATTTTGAGTACGTGTACGAGAGCAACACATCGCCGCCGTGGAAAATGAAAAACTGGTGCTCCACACTCTGCTTCAGAGCAATGTGCACACCGTCGTAGACAGCCTGTCCGATCGAAGACTGAAACTCACCCTGCCCAACCAACGCGTTCACACCTGCAAACGCGGCCCCAAAATTCCGGGGATCAAGGGGAAGATTCGACGCTGGCAATTGCACTCCGATGGACGCGGGCAGTCCCTTTAGAAACGCTACGCCGGAATCCAGGCCATTCACGGCAAAATCATTGATATTCGCATTCGGAACGCTGGAGATGTAGCAACTGATCGCGTCTTGCACGATGGCTCCCGGCGCTAACGGCGTGGTCAGGCAACTCGGCGCTTTCTGCACAATCGTATTGGTAATCGCATTCAGCGCCGCCCTCGGAATCCCGTTGGCATCGACGTACAAGTACCGGGAATCGCCTAAATGGTTTTGATCTGCAATAAGTCCGAAGCGCTGGCTCATATTCCGTACATAATCGATGGTGAAAACGCCTCCGCCCCACAACTCGCGCTGCATGCCGAAGCTGATTTGGTAGGAGCGCGGTGTCCGATAATTCGGATCGAATGCTGCCATCCCGCTGACTGGAACGCTGAGGGAGAGTGTATTGCCAACGAAATTCGGATTGCCGGAGCTTCCCGCGGCCGCCACGGCGGCCTGATAATCAGCCTGTAACGCGGCTACATCGCTGGCGGCGCTTCCCACGGGCGCGCCACATACTTGGGTGGCTAGATCATGCCCGTTGATGGATCGGACGGCGGTCGGCAAACCCCCGGCATTCGGAAAGTAGACTGCGACCGTGCCAGCGGCAGCGCCCGGCGCACACGTGAGTACGTTGGTGCCCGAGTAGAGTCCCTGACTTAGGCGGGCGGGCCGATCCAGTCGCATGTTGCTGAACAACGAATTGTCATAAAACACGCCCGCGCCAGCCCGGAAAACAGTTCTGCCATTGTGGAAGGGGTCCCAGGCAAATCCAAGCTGGGGACCGAAATCGTAATTTGGCTGCCGCACCGGCCGTCCCAGCGCAACCCCCGGCAGATTGGAAAACTGATCCAGCAGATTGCTACCCGAACACGGCAACACATTACTGGGAATGCCCGGGTTCGCCGCGGAACACGGAATCTCACCGAGATCACTATCCACTCGCCCGGTGTCACGCAGATAGTGCACTCCCGCAGTGATAGTCAGGTTCGGAAACATCTTCCAGGAATCGCCGATATACCCCTGCAGTCGGTTGTCTGTCTGGCCTCCATGCGGGAATCCGAATGCGGACTTCTCCGTCGAGAAACCTTGCCCATTGCTGAGGGTTGCAAACAACAACGGATAATCCAGCGGATTGGGATCGGTAACACCCGCCAGCGCCGTTGTTAATTGCGGCACGATTCCAAAGCGCTTTTCGTACCCGCCCACATTGATCCGGTTTACGCTCGCGCCAAAGCGCAGTGTGTGCTGCCCAGCCCGGCGGCTCCCGTCGTAACGAAATTCCGTGTTCTCCTGAAGCGTCTCCTGCGGCGCGAATGGGCTCCCCCCAAATTGCACCTGACCTCCGGCAAGATCGCTGAACTGTATGTTTGCAGGCAGTCCGAATGCCGAAGTCCCGCCAAATGGCCCCACCGTATCGAGCAGCGAGTTGTGATAGCGCAAAAATCCGAATCGCAGGCTGTGAATATATTTTCCCCGCGTCAAATCCACGCCGACCGCGTGCGACGGAGAATTGTTGCGGTTCTCGTAAAGCGAATAGTCGTTTCCGAAATTATCGACCGACTTGTTCCAGTTGTAGGCAAACCGGTAGAACGCCCGTGTCTTCGACGATGCTTGCCAATCCAGCTTCCCGATGGCCGAAGTATTGCGGAACGGCGAAGAAAACGAACCGCTGAAAGCCTGAAACGGCGACGGCATCACCACCGCCCGGTTCGCGTCCTGGATCACATGCTCCGCGTCCAGAAAGAAGAAAACCTTGTCCTTGATCAGAGCTCCGCCCAGCTTTCCGCCAAAATCCTCCCGCCGAAATGGAAGATCTTTTCCCCCGGGCTGCCTTGCAAATCCGATGCTCTTGTCGCGGAATAAACCGAACGCCTCTCCGTGCAGTCCGGTCCCACCTGACCCTGTCGTCAGATTGACCGTGCCTGCAGAGGTTGGCCCCGTCGAGACATTCAACATCGCCCTGCTGATTGCAATCTCGCTCGTGGAGCTGAGCGCAACATTCTCAGTCGTGCCGCCCCGGGTCTCGTCATTGAGCTGCACACCGTCCAAAATGTAGAGAGAGTCGAGCCCGCTCTCTTTATGGATGGAAAGCGCAAAATTTCCGGTCTTGGTTGCATCGAGAGACCGCCCATCTTCGACCAACACTCCGGGCTCGAACTGTGCAGTATTCAGGACATCGCGACCATCTATCGGCAGTTCAGCAATCCTCTCTGGAGCGACTTTGCTCAGAAGGGTTGGCGTCCCCGGATCGACCCGAACCAACTTCCGATCCCCATTGGAGGTCTGTCCGTTTCGAACCGTCACGAAAAAGCGGTTGCTTTTGAAATCCTTGACTTCGATCAGGATCGTATAGGTTCCGGCGTTGAGAGGTCCGGTACTATACTTCCCACCTTTATCGGTGGTGAGAGCAAGTGGAACTTCGGCGGAGATGGAATTGATGGCCACCTTGGCTCCGGCGACGGGCGCACCGGAGGAGTCGATCACTGTTCCCTCAATAGAACCCTTGGGCAATTCGTCTTGAGCAAACCCAATCGTGCCGCTCAAGACCGTGAAAAGTATCAATGAAATGAAGACCAGAGTAAGGCTTGGTTGCCCCCCGCCCGAAGCGCGCAATTTCGACAAACGCTTTCTCCTTCCCACTCCTGAACATGCGGGTATTGCCACATGGAATCGCTTCCCGCGGGAATGGTTGCTTCCGCTTTACAAAGTCGAATTGACTATCTTACTAAACATGTTGAGAATCTGCCTGCGAAGTGCAGGCAAACGGAAGTGATACGAGTCCCTCGGATTCGTTTGGCAGCCGTCGGGCTGCATCCAAGAAAAAAGGCGGCCCCGAAAGGAGCCGCCAGGATTGCGGAATTTCTACGCCGTTAGAACTTAACCTCAAGTTCAAGTTGCAGCACCCGTCCGGATACCGCCGATCCCTGGAAGTTTCCGTATGGGCTGCTGGCAGGCGTTACCGTGCTTTGAATATGCCCGAAAGCACTTCCATCGGCCAGATTGTTGTCGGGGTTCGCGAAGCGTGGATGGTTTAACACGTTGTACGCGTTAGCGCCCATGCTAAACGTCAGCCCACTCTCCGTAATCCGGAAATTCTTCTTGATGGTCATATCCATGTCGAAGTATCCCGGTCCATGGAACTGATTCCGCGAGGTGTTCCCGAAGGCTCCAAAGTTGTCTAATGCCGGTGGGTTCTCGCTGAACTGGCTGCTGTTCAGACAGGTGATGTCCACCTTGCAACTTGGGATTGACCCCCCGAGGAAGAAGGGCATTATGATGTTCGCCGAGTTGTTGCCGGTGATGTGACTCGTAAGCCCGGTATCGACCACGCTGTATGGCTGCCCGCTACGCTTGTAGATCACGCCCGATGTCACCCATCCCCCGACCACGCTGTTCAACAGCCGATTCCCCTTGAACATGCTTGGCATTTCATAGATGTAGCTGGCCGACAGGTTCTGGCGGAAATCGTAATCGGCGTTTCCATAGTTGTAGCGGCGCAGGTTCTTGGGATCGATCTGGTACAAGAACGCTTCACCCGCAGTGTTGAAGCTGTACTGATCGAATCCCGCGTTGGAGATATCGTCGAGAGCATGGCTCCAGGTGTAATTGATCGAACCCTGGAGGCCTTTGGTCAAACGACGATTCAGCGTCGTTGTCAGGCCGTTGTAGTTGGAAATACCCTCATTGGTGAGTTCGCGAATTCGACCGAAACGAGGATCTGGCGCCGAGGTTGGCAAGGTGCCGAACGGACACACTTTGCAGAAGGCATTGAGACCGTTCTGCTGAACCGCGAGATTGCTGCCGTGGTTGCCGATATATCCCAGCGTTGCCACCGTTTTGTCGCCGAACGCCTGCTGCACTTCCAGGTTCCATTCTGCGTATCGGGGATTCCTGAAGTTGGGCACGACGGTGTAGTAGTTGGGACCCGTGAAGGTCGGAATTTGAGCCTGAATGCTGCCCAGGGTTCCGCCGTTGGCGAACGCACTCTTAAACGCAGCATTGTTTTGCGCCGCGATCTGATAGGCCCCCCCCGACCCGAAGGCCGGAATCCCAGCGCCAGACACCGAGAAGACTGAGACGGTGGGCGCATTGGTGAGGAGAAGGTCGGTGACCTGGGCGGGATACAAGTCGCTGAAAATCCCCGCTCCGCCGCGAATGACAGTGCTCCGTCCTTTCGGCGAGTAGGTGAATCCGAAGCGAGGCTGCCAGACCACCCGCTCCAGGCCGCTAAAGAGCTGACTTTGACCGGTCAGGATCGACTGGTTGTAGGGAGTGTTCATGTCGTGGCTGATCGCGTCAAAACCGCCCGCGAATTTGGCGAAACAATTCTTCAAGCAGTCCAGGTTGCTGTTCCGGTCGAGTCGCAACGAGGCCGTGAGCTTCAACTGGTTGTTCACCCTCCACTCATCCTGGGCGTACCAGCCCATGCTGTAGCTGTTGAGCGGATAGTGCGTCTGGTCCGCGAACTGTTGAAGGACGTCGCTCCCGTTTGCAACTGTACCGTTCGCGAAGTCCGTCATGCTGAAAATCTCGAAGACTCCGGTCTGATTTCTCGCGGGCCGGTAAGTGGAGAAGTTAATGCGCCGGAAGTTCACCCCAAACTTCAGGTCATGATTTCCCCGGCTGTACGAAATGTCATCGACGATCTGATACTGGCCAACATTGCGGCCGGACGGATAACGGCTGTATTCGCCGCCCATGCAGGTCAAGAGCCCGTCGAAGCCCGTGCAATTGTTGCCCCCATTGTGAAGACCGCCAACCTCGGTCGGAAAGACCGCCTCCGACGCCGACAAATTCGGAACGCCGAAGATGGCGCCGTAATAGAAGCCACCGATAATCAGCTGGTTGATCAGGCGTGAACTGAAGACGTGCGTTTCGGTCAACTGTCCAGCATCCTGCGGCTGAACGCTGAGCGCGTTGAAGGCCTTGTTGATGGGATCAGTGAAGGTCGGCTGCGTTCCGCGATCCTGCCAGTAGCGAGCATTCAACCGATCTTTGTCTGAAATGTTGTAGTCCACACGAACCGACATCAAACGCTCAATGTTGAGATTGTTCACCTCGGATCGGAAGGTCGCCGTGCAAGGAGCACCGCCGGTACCGAAAGCCGTTCCTCCAATCAGGGTCGTGCCGTTTGCAGCCAGGTCGCCGCAGCCGCCGTCACCCGGATTGGGAGTGGCGCCCGACGCGCCCGGCGCGCCCGCGTACAGCTGGAACATTTTCTGATACGTTGCAAGCTCTCCGGGTTGACTCGCCTGCACGTTCGCGAGCACCGCGTTGGCAAACTGAGTGGTGGGAATGTAGACCGGCGTCCCGCCTCCTGGCAGCACATAACGCAGTCCTTCCGAATCGAAGAAGAAGAACAGCTTGTTCTTCACAATCGGACCGCCGAAGGATCCGCCCCACTGATTGCTGTTAGCGAACGGACGGTCATTACCCTGGTGCTTGTTGAACCAGTCGTTGGCGTTCAGGTATCTGCCGTTCCAATCCCACTTCGCGTTTCCGTGGAACGAATTGCCTCCCGCCTTGGTGGTGAAGTTCATGTTCGCCCCGGCGGCGCGTCCGTACTGCCCGGTGTACCCGTTGCTTACCAGGGTGAGCTCCTGAATTTCGTTCGCGCCCAGCATGTTGTTGCTCGAGCCCGAATTGTTCAGGTTGCTGTAGGGATCATTCATATCCCCACCGTTGACCGTAAACAGATTCGA
>DATMQI010000091.1:0-13454 GCA_035567135.1 Terriglobales bacterium | reverse complement strand
CCATGATTACCGCGACGCTAGCCATGAGTTGCCCCCTAATCTAGGACGTTGCAAGCTCGTTAGATCGTTCTGTTCATTGCACGCATTGTGGGGCCGGTCCCGTCTGGGGGCAACCCCAGATGGAGTCGCCGTGCGCACCATATCGGAACCGGAGGAATACCTTTTAAGGTGGTGAGGACTAACCCAAAAGGAGTACGAAAACTAACTCTTTCGGTCCCGCAGGTCTATGCGCTTCCATCCAAAAAGGCGGGCATCGACGGACCATGCGCCCGGTCCGAGCATGGCCAGGGCGGCACCGAGGGTTCCCAATAGGATATAGGTCCACGGATCATGGGGATGCGTGAAGGCGCTCCAAATCTCAATGATTGCCAGAAGTACTCCCGCGATGGGCGTCCATAAACCTGCGAGCAATAGTATTCCTGCGGCAATCGCGAGAACGTGGATCACTGCCAGGCAGATTGGCGGCGCACTTTGCAGCTCGATAATTCTTCGAACGACTAATGCTATGCCAACGACCAGGCGCATGAGTAGAAGGCCGGCTCCGGGCCAGCCGTGAGCGAATGTGGAGAAAAGTCGTCGCAAAACAGATCGAGCATAGAATTTCCCAACGCCAGCCGAAAAACCCCAAAAGGCACGCGCGAAACACTCTTTTGAGTGAACTAAAACTCGATGATTCCGCGCTTCAAACCGATCATCGCGGCGTGGGTTCGGTCGTTGGCGCCCAGTTTGGAGAGGATGTTTCGGACTTGGCCCTTGATGGTTTCTTCGCTGACGGAGAGTTGCGCGGCAATCTCTTTGTTGGCATTCCCTTCGGCGATCAGCCGGAGCACACGCAGTTCTGCCGGGGTCAGCGCGTCATCGGTGGCATGCTCGGCAAGCTGGTAGGAAGCCTCAGCGGAAAGCGCCTTTTTCCCGGCATGCACCACGCGGATCGTTTCCAGAAGTTCCTTGTGCAAGCTATTCTTCAGCAGGTAACCACACGCGCCGGCTTTGAGCGCCCGCAGAATCTGCGCGTCGCCAGCATAAGTCGTCAACACGATGATTCGCGCCTCGGGAAATTCTCCGCGAATCGCGATCATCGCATCGAGCCCTCCCATTTCCGGCATCTGCAAGTCCATCAGCGTGACGTCCGGATGGTGCGCACGGAACTGCTGGATCGCTTCTCGCCCATTCGACGCTTCGGCGACTACACTCATGTCCGAATGAACAGCAACGAGCCCCGCAATCCCTTGGCGAACGACCGGATGATCGTCAACCGCCAGAATTCGAATCGGCCCGGCCTCCGCGCTCATGACTTCCTCTCCGTGTCTTTCTCCACCAATTTCCCCGCGAACTTCTCCGCCAACCACGACCGCCTGCGGCCATCAGCCGTCGCGTAAGTATTCGCGGCAGGAATGCCCAGCTCCACTTCCGTCCCAGTCTCCACCTCACTCCATACCGTCAGCTTACCGCCCAAAAGCTTGGCGCGCTCGCGCATCCCGCGCATGCCGTAGTGTCCGGGGCGCTCATCGTCATTCAGAAGCTTCGAGTCAATCCCCTTACCATCGTCCCGCACCCGCAGCCGAAACTGCCGTTCGTCATACCGGATCTCCACTTCGATCCGCCGCGCCTCTGCGTGTCGGAACGCATTGCGCAGTGCCTCCCCTGCAATCCGGTAGACTTCGTCTCGCAAAATCGGATGGAGGTCCCGCGGCGTCCCTTCCACCCCCACATGAAACTCGGCAGCATTCGGGTTCGTTTCGCCGCCCGCGAGTTCTTCTCCCAAAGTGTTTATCGCCAACGCGAGGTCGTTGGTCACCACCGTGGATGAGCGCAACCCCTGTACGGCATCCCGCCCCTCGGTAATCGCTTGCGCGGCCTGCTCGATGGCGCTATCGAGTGTTTGTTTCGCTTCGGCCGGACGCGCTGGGAACAGTTCAGATGCCGTCTGAAACCGCAGCAATAATCCATGAAAACTTTGCAGCAGCGTATCGTGCAAATCCCGCGCAATCCGCGTCCGCTCGTTCACCCGCTCTCCCAGGCGCAGGTTGAACCGCCGCGCCACCTGCCGCAGCCGCATTCGATACAGCCCCCACAGCAACACCATAAATGCCGCCACGCACGACAACTGGAACCATCGGGTCTGGTAGAAAGCCGGCAGTATCGTGAACTCCGCAGTGGCAATTTTGTCTGACCACACCCCGTTGCTGTCGGAAGCCCCAACGTTGAAATGATAAGACCCGGGCGGAAGGTTGCGATAGGTGACAGGAGTAGAGGCCGCGACTTCGTGCCAGTCCTTGTCTGCTTCCCGTAGCTTGTATCGGAATCGGATAGCCTCAGGATCGGAGAGGCTCACCGCACTGTAGCTGATCTGCACGCTCGACGTGTGCGCCGGTAAAGAAAGACGAGAGGCCGGCGCGTAGCTTTTGTCGTCGGCGGTAATCGACTGGATGGTGATCGGAGGTGGCACTGCTTGTCTTTCGGAATAAGCTGAGGGATCGAGCCACACGACTCCATTGCGCGAGGTGAACCAAATGCGCCCATCGGTGCCCGCTATGGCAGTTGGCAATGCACGCAACTGGCTGGCAACCCCTGGAAGTCCCTCGCGCCTACCGAAATGCTCGCCCTTAACCCGATAGGTAGAGTCCTTCAAGGCCTCGGAAATCTCAACCTTACGGATGTGGAAGATCCCAGAAATCCCGTTGAGCCATAGATCCCCGTCGCGTGTTTCCACGATTCCAGAGATTCCGCGCAGCAATTCGTCATCCACAGCAGCGATGTTGTGGAAACGTCCATGGTCGAATTGCTCTAGCCCAAGTTCCCCCCCGATCCAAATCTCTGATCCTCGTCCGTTAATCGCCAGGATGTTCCCCACTTGAAGACCATCGCTCGGACCGAATACGCGGACCCTATCCCCATCCAAAACCGCCAGCTGGCTCTTCATATAGCCGAACCAAACGCGGCCCAGGCTATCGGTAAATGCAATCAACATTGCCTTTGGGAGATCGTAGCGTCCACCGTAAGATGCCCAAATGCCATCGGCCAACCGGTAGAGACCGTGACGGCCGAAGGAGACCCATACTCCTCCTTGTTGATCCCCGGTAATCGTCTGCAGGAAATTAAACTGGTTCGCCATTTCCGGGGGAAGATCCACGCGAACGAAATCGTGTCCGACAAGATGCCAAAGGCAACGTTCTCCGGAGAACCAGAACGTCTTGTCAGGTGCGCGGTAGGCGAATGACGATGTCACCTGCGGGACACGACGCTCGGCTTTGCCGCCCAAGACATAATAAAGATCCGTTTTGGCGATGAAACCGGTGCTGAAATGGATCCATACCGCCCCATTGTCATCAGCAACCACGACGAAATCCGCACTCTCCGACGCTTCTTTCGGGAATTCCTGTCTGATCAACGGGGTGTAGAAGAATCGGTGTATACCCTTGGTGTCACCAAACCAGATATTTCCTTCGCGATCGACCAGCGCTGCCTCCTCAAAAGGGTTAACGTCATAGGTTTCAGAACCACCTCGCGACACCCTGTTGAAGGCATCGTGCAGGCTCTCTCTGGGAAGGCGCATCACGACAGGCTTATCCGCGGGCGTGATGATCCAAAGGCTGTTGTTTCGGTCAACAAATTGATGGTCCTTTGTGAGCGCCGGGTAGACAGGCGGCCTCTCATCAGAACCCTCGCCGGAGTCGGACAAAGGTGGGGCTATGGGCAGGGTCAGGACGGTTCGATTCGCCTCCAGCGTGAACGCCTCGACTGGCAATTTCCTCCCAGCTGTTTTGAAGTGTCCGGCCCTCGGCATAAGGTAGATAAGGTCCTTCGGGGCGCCCGAACTGCCCACCAACGCCCACAGTATCCCCATTGAATCAAATCCAACCTGCATAACGGCTCCGGCCGGAGCGTTCCACTCAACTCCTACACGCTGCCAGCTCGAATGATCGAATCTCCACAGACCACTCGATGCGCCGGCCCATACAATTCCATCTCGATCCTGGGCAAAACCGTAAACACTTCCAGTCTCGCTCGCATAATTGGTGACTCGCCCGTTATCCAAGAAACTGAAGCCTCCTAACGTGTAGCCGACCCAGAGGCCGCCAGACGGCGGTACGAACAAGGAGTACACGTTGGTCGAGAGGAGCCGATCGCCAAACGGAGATCTGAAAGGTTCGAATCGCGTTCCATCAAACCTAAGCAACCCGTTGGGAGCACACAGCCAAAGGAAACCGTCATTGGTCTGTGCCAAACACGTGACGTCCGGGGGAGCGCCGTCTTTGAAGGCCCAGGACTCGTGACCTACCTGCAAGTTCGCTGATCGAAATGTTTGTCCAAAAACAGAAGAGACGGAGGTAACGATCATCAAGAGAACAAGCCAGCATAGCTGCGAGTCTGTGACGAGGGTTGAGCTTGCGAAGGCGTCGCAACCTCTAACGCGAACAAAGGACCGCCCTTGTTTATGTGTTTTCCGCACAGCACCCTCATATTACTCTCATTCCATTTCTCTTGGCTCTTCGCTTCCGTGCCTCAGGATAACCGAGAGGAAAGGATTCCTCGAGGCAGTGGCAGCTAAGCCTGAATTGATAATCACCGTGAGCTAACCGTTGCTCACATTTTCAGGCTCTCTGGAACTTGCCAATATTGGCTCATGTAATCGATACGCAATTAAAACTGCGAAGCAAACATCGCTCGAGCACTACTTGGAGTTAGCCGATGTCTTCTGAACTATCGAACGGACTGAGGGCGGACCACGATTCACACGCAGTTGCGCTCTCGTGGATATCCGTGAGCGCGTGGTTCCTATGCGCAATGTTCTACTGCTACCAGTATGCGGTGCGGTCCGCGCCGCCAGTCATGCGTGCGCACCTGACTGCCACCTGGGGAGCGGATCCGCTCGGCCGGATGATTTCGCTTTACTACGTTCTTTACTCTTTCATGGCTTTAGTCGCAGGCACACTCCTCGACCGCTACGGAGCGCGGAGAACCATCCCCTACGCAACATTATTCGTCGCGGCTTGTTGTTTGTTGATTTCGAGCGGCTCTGAAGCATTGGGAGTCTTTGGTTTTGTGGCACAGGCGGCCGGAGCAATCTTTGGTTTCATCGGTGCGGTATATGTTGCGGCAAAGTACCTTCCTCCACAGAATCTCTCGCTCTTCGTCGGGAGCGCACAAATGATTGGGATGGCAGGGGCAGCTCTGGGGACAAAGCCTGTTCACGCATTAATTGATCCTACCAGCGGGCCCGCGTGGCCTTGGCAGCACGTCTGGTTGCTTTTCGCTGTAATCGGGGCCGCGCTGGCTGTAGGCATGTGGTTTCTGCTGCCTCGAGACAGTGCGACTAACTCCGAGCGCGCCTCACGGTTCTCTCTGAACGCCTTGGTGCGTCCCTACAAAGTTGTGTTCGACAATCCGCAGACCTATCTATGCGGTTTGATTGGAGGACTCCTATTTGCACCCACAACAGTTGGGGTTCTTGTTTGGGCCACCGAGTTTCTTCATCAAGGACGAAGCGTGAGTTTGACGGAAGCGGCAACGGATGCGTCCCTTGTCCCAATCGGCTGGATCGTCGGTTGCCCTCTACTGGGCTATGTCTCCGACCGAATCGGACGCCGCAAGCCTGTTCTCATCGCAGGGGCAGCAATGTTGCTTCTTGTGTTGGCCGCTGCGCTCTATGTGAACTCCTCGTTTGCGGCCCGCTACGTTATCGCCTTGGTCATCGGGATCTCCTCTGGAGCGGCAATGATCCCGTTTACGGTCGTGAAAGAAGTGAATCCAGACGAGGTCAAAGGGTCGGCTGCAGGAGCAATGAACTTTCTTTGTTTCATGGTCACGGGATTGTTGGCACCCGTCTTCGAGCGAACGTTGCGCCCCACGGATGGCCATGTACTGGCCTTGGGCGGTTTTCAAAGCGCACTGAGTCCACTCATCTATGGCGTTGGTGTGGCAATCGTGCTCTCGTTTTTCCTTCGCGAAACCGGCCGTCATGCTCGCCACGAGCATAACGTTTCTCCCACTGGAGATCTGGTTCTCGAAGAATCCGGATCATGATGACTGTTTTGTTTTTCAGTCTCCTGAAGCCGTGGAGTTTTTGATAGCGCTGAAGAGAAGGAGCGGGCGATGACGGAACAAGTGCAGCACACTCTATATCAGGTCTCTACGGCCGCAGCTTTGGTTCAAGGGGTCTACGCGGGCGCGGTGCGCGTCTCCACCCTCCGGCAGCACGGCGACCTTGGCCTGGGTACCTTTGAGGGCCTGGACGGTGAAATGGTCGTGACGGACGGGCACTTCTTTCAGGTCCGCTCGGACGGCAGTGTGAGAGAAGTACAAGACGACGTGCTGGTTCCGTTTGCCGCAGTCACAGATTTTTCTCCCGACCGTTCGGTCACTCTCGACAATTGCGCGGACCTGTCCGAGCTGACTTCGCGCTTCGACACTCTCCGCCCTTCTGACAATTTCTTTTTCGCGCTGAGAGTCGACGGAACATTCGACTACATCCACGCGAGAGCGATGCGTCGGACGAAGGAAGGAGTGCCGCTCGTCGAAGCGGCCGCCGTTCAACCCGAGTTCGAATTCAAGAACATTTTGGGGACTCTCGTGGGCTTCTGGACCCCTGAGTATGCGAAAGCTTTGAATGTCCCCGGTTACCATCTGCACTTCATCTCGGCAGATCGCACGTGCGGGGGGCATCTCCTGCAGTGCCGCGGAAAGAATCTGAGCCTGCAGATTCAGTCCGAGGGCGACTACCACGTCGTGTTGCCCCAAACCAATGACTTTCTGAAAGCTAACTTACGGCGAGATCCGACAGCGGATCTTGCGAAAGCAGAAGGAGAAAAAAAGTGAGTACACCCGTCAAGAAGCCAGCAGTGCAATCGGGCGCCGAGTTGCTAGTGAAGAGTCTGGAGGCGCAAGGAGTCGAATATGTCTTCGGCATACCGGGAGCAAAGGTCGACAAGGTATTCGACACGCTTTTGGATTCCAAAATCAAAACCATTGTCTGTCGTCATGAGCAGAACGCTGCGTTCATCGCGGCCGGTATCGGCCGGATGACGGGCAAGGCAGGGGTGGCACTCGTAACTTCGGGGCCGGGCGCCTCGAATCTGGTCACGGGTTTCGCAACGGCCACCTCTGAAGGTGATCCCGTCGTCGGCATCGGGGGCTCAGTTCCTGTTGCCGATCGACTGAAACAACTTCATCAAAGCATGGATACCGTAGATCTCTTCCGGCCGGTCACCAAATTCAGCGCCGAAATCGACTCGCCGAGCGCTATTTCGGAGGTTGTGGCGAATGCCTTTCGCGCAGCGGAATCGGGACGGCCAGGCGCCGCGTTCATCAGTGCTCCGAAGGACGTGATGGTGGGAGAAGCGACTGGCGACGTTTTGACCCCGGCAGCGCCGGTGATCCTGGGCGCAGCGGACACTGCCGCAATCGGTGCAGCTGCTCGGCTAATCAACAAGGCGACAAACCCCGTTCTGTTCCTGGGATTGCTTGCGAGCGAGAAACAGACGGCTGAAGCCGTGCACGGATTCATTGCTAAAACAAACATGCCGATCGTCTCCACCTACCAGGCCGCGGGAGTTGTTCCTCGGGAGCACTTCGCTAGATTCGGTGGGCGAGTCGGCTTATTTCGAACGCAGCCCGGCGACAGAATCCTCGATGCAGCCGATCTGGTGATTACGGTGGGGTACGACCCAATTGAATTCGAGCCCGCTCTTTGGAACCACGGCAAGAAACGCAATTTGATTCACATCGATGTGGTTCCTGAGGACGTGGATAACGATTACCGGCCAGAGGTAGAGCTGACCGGGAATATCGCGGCAACTCTGCGGGCACTCACCGAACGGATCAGCGTTAGTACTCTCACAGCAAGCGCCGAATTGCTCCAAGAAGTTGCAAGGGAACGTGCAGCATTTGCCAAATTGGCCGTCGGTTTGAACGGGACGCCCGTGCATCCCGCGCGCCTGGTGCACGAACTTCAAACCTTGCTTAGTGATGACATGACTCTGTGTCTCGATATGGGCTCGTTCCACATCTGGTTGGCCCGGCATCTTTACAGTTTTCGTGCCCGGCAAATTCTAATGACCAACGGGCAACAGACACTGGGAGTCGGCCTCCCGTGGGCGATTGCCGCCAGCCTGGTGCGTCCCTCTGAGAAAGTAATATCGATCTCTGGTGACGGAGGCTTTTTGTTCTCGGCCATGGAATTGGAAACCGCGGTCCGTCTCAAGTGCAACCTTGTCCATTTGGTCTGGATTGACGGCTTTTACGACATGGTCGGCATTCAGGAGATGGCCAAGTACGGACGTTTGTCCGGCGTGAAACTTGGCCCGGTTGACGTTGTCGGGTTTGCCGAGGCCTTTGGTGCCAAAGGCCTGAAGATCGAACGTCCAGAGGAGATCTCGTCAACCCTAAAGAAAGCACTCGCGATGCAGGGTCCTGTGATCATCGGTATACCAGTCGATTACAGAGACAATCACCGGTTGATGGAGACCGTCCATCTTGAGGCTCTGGACTAGGAGCGATCGCTCCAGCGCCCGGGGGCCAACGTTCTTGACGCGTGATTTCGGTGCTCCGGAAGATCCCGGATCATGAGAGTTAGCTTGTTACTGTGTCTTTCTTGTTGGGCCAATGGCCGTGCAAGATACGCTGTACCGAGTACCCCTGAAATCGGTCGTCCTTTTGCATCAGATCCATCACTGCTGCCACCACTCCTGGCCTTTGAACACTAATTTGGTAAGGCAGATGGGGGAGGCCAACCGTATGCGTACGATGTCACCTACGGATGGAGCCGTGGGATCGGGTATATCGCCAATACATAGAAACTCTATCGTCCAGAGAGAAATTATGAATGCGAGCACCAAAAGAAAAGGAAATCCACAATGAATGACATCCAACTGGAAAACGCGGTACAGGGTGACGTGGCGTTGGCAGTCCTGGCTCATCTGCAGAAAGGGGAGTTCAACAAAGCGACCGCTTGCTTTGCGGAAACATTTCAATTCAACGACTGGGGGATTGGACTGGAGTTCAGGAACATAAGGCGGTTGGCCGACTTCTTCAAAAAACCCCGCGAACTTTATCCGGATTCTTCGTTACAGACGGACAAGATCCTTGTGAGCGGCGATCATGTGATTGCCCAATGGACCCTACATACGGTCTTAACGGAACCTTTCTACGGCGGGTTCTCCCGAAACGTCCCAATTTCGTTGCATGGCGCGTCAATCATATGCATAGAAAACGCCCGGATTAAAGCTGGTCTGATTACTATGATGGACTCAAGTCGCGGCCACCGCATTGGCTGCCCACTTCGAGGAATGGATTGAACTGTGAACGGCTGGCGATTTCAACTTTATCTGGCTACAAGACCGACTTGATTCAAGACGCATGCATGTCTCGTCCCTGCGGTGCCTGACTTCCTTTACCTAAGAGATAGGATGAAAATGCAGACGACTCTGTTTGGACTCTTACTTTAATCTGCAAATTCGTTCAGGCCCTTGGGTAGTGGAACCCTAAAAGGAGCCATGATCATACGGCCGAGAAGTTGAAGTGACTCCCTGGCAGAAAAGAACCTTGTGTTCTTCTCGGATTTCGCAAGTAATCAACTTATTTTTTGAATTAGTACCGACAAACGCGCTTGGATTGCGTAATCTGGCCAGCTTCCAGGTGGCTGCTCATCCGGAAGGTGATCAGTAGCAAGCACTGGGGAATCTTGTGGCGGTGACAGAAGACTCCTAGCGTGGCCAAAAAGGGAGTGCGCTTGACTTTTCGCCTTTTATTCGCCTACCATCCAATCAGCATCTCAGAGCTGAGGGGCACGTCGTTATGGGCTTACCCATTGCAGCAACGAAAGCGGAACACCCGGCGACGCCGAACCCCTGGGTCTTGCCCGACTGTGCCCTTACGGTCTTCTACGGATGCCCTGAAATTCAGCGCCTCTCGCATTACTTTCTTCCGAGGATTCTCCTCCGCCAGAAACGTGTTTTGTATCTCGATGGCGCCAATCAGATCAGCCCGCTCCTCATCGCGCAGTTTGCTCGGGAGCGTGGCCTTGAACCCTCCGCGCTGAACCCGTTTATTCGAATCGCTCGCGCCTTCACTTGTTTTCAACTAACAGAACTCATCCGCCGAGTCCCGAAAGTGCTTGCGACGTTTCACGCCGACGTCTTGATCGTCACGGCTTTGCCGGATTTATTTTTCGACGAGGATGTCCAGGACCGCCCCGCGCGGGCGTCTTTTGAACACGCGCTTGAAGGCTTGCGGGAGCTTGCGCCGCTTTCTCTCTCCATTGCGGTTTTTTCCGATGCCACTTCTTTCAAGACAAAACGACGCGATTTCTTTCAGAAACTCCGAAGCCAGGCAGACCACATCCTGAAAGTCGAACCCGGCCCCGAATCCTCCCTTTCCTTTACCCGCGAGAAAAATACACCGCTCCTATCTGTTTGAACGGAAAGTGCGAGGTGCACCATGGGCAGGACTGTCCCTACATTTGTCCAATTGATTGAACAAAACGCGGAGCGCTGGAAGAAATTCCGGCGTGCGTTGCGGCGGGAGGACCAGCCGCATTTCGACCGCCTCTTCGTGCGCGTGCGCTGCTACACCCAGGCGGCCACCTATCAGTGTCACGACAACCCCATGGAGGCTATTTTGCTTTCCATCGCCCTCGACCAGGAAAAACGGCTCGACGCCGTGGAGAAAGTCCTTCAGAACGCGGGGGTGCTTTGTGAAATTGCGGCAAGGATGGATTCTCGACCTCTACCCGAACCGGCACGGGATGACGCTATGGCTCATCGACCGGAACCAGTCGCACTACCGTTTGACTGATAGTTTCACGCCGGCGTTTTACGTTTCGGGAGACCACGAGAGACTCGTCCATCTAGAGGACGCCGCTCAAAGACAAACCAAGGAGCTGCGCACCCACTTCACCGAGCGCACCGACCTGTGGCTGAATGCCCCGCGCCCGGTCCTTGAAGTCTCCGTTCTGTGCCCAACCGATTTCATGGGTTGGGGACGTTGGGTCCATAAACTCGACTCGCGCTTGCAACTCTACAATAGCGACCTCATGGTGGCTTCTCTCTACTGCTGGGAAAAACGGATCTTCCCGCTGGCCTTTGTGGAAGTCGAAGCGGACGAGGAAGGCAGAATCCAATCCATCGCGTGCTGCGACGACGAATGGACCCTCGACTACGAAATGCCGCCGCTCAAGATCATGCAGATTCGGCTCGCCGGGTTGTCGCGCATCGATCCCGCGCATGGCCGCCACGCCGCTCTCGAAATCGAAATGAACGGAACGTGCTGGGAGCTCGACGAGTCCGGCGAACCTCCCGCGCTTGGATTTGCGCGGTTGCTCAAGCGAGAAGATCCCGACGTGATTCTCTCCGAATGGGGTGACTCCACGATCTTGCCGTTGCTTCGCCAGCAGGCGGAACGTTTGAAGTTTTCGCTGCCCTTGAATCGCGACGCGTCGGCTTCCGTTCATCAGTCCCGCGGTCGCAGCTACACGAGTTACGGAAGAATTCTCTTCAAGGCGAGCGCCACCACTCTCTTCGGGCGTATACATGTGGACAAGCAGAACTCCTTTATTTCGGAGAAGTGCGACTTTGCCGGGCTGTGGGAGCTCGCCCGCGTCACCAAGCTTCCGATCCAATATGCGGCCCGCACGACAACGGGAACGGGCATTTCCTACATGCAGATGGAGCTCGCTCATCGCGACGGCGTATTGATTCCAGAGCAGAAAGCGGAGCCCGAAGATCCCAAGCATCCCGATGAACTCTTGTGCGCGGACCGCGGCGGCCTGGTCTTCGTGCCGAAGCTCGGCTTCTCCGCGAATGTTGCGGAACTCGACTTCGTAAGTCAGTTCCCAAGCATCATGGCGCGATTCAATATCTCGCCTGAGACTGTCAACTGCCTTTGCTGTCCCGACGCTCCACGCATTCCCGAACTGGGCTATCGCATCTGCCAAAGAAGACGAGGCATCACCAGCCGCGTTGTCGAACGCCTGATCACCAAGCGTACCGAACTCAAGAAATTGCAGAAAGCCTCGCCCCCGGAAATCGCCGAGCGATTCAAATTGCAGCGCGACTCGCTCAAATGGCTCCTCGTGTGTTGTTTTGGCTACACCGGTTACAAGAACGCGCGTTTCGGAAAAATCGAAGCCCATGAAGCAATCAATGCCGTCGCGCGCGAAACCTTGCTGGTCGCGAAGGAAATCGCCGAGAACAATGGGTTCACATTGCTCCATGCATTGGTGGACTCCCTTTACATTTGGAAAGAGGGAGCGACGCGCGAGGACTTCGAACGACTGTCCCGTGAGATTGAGGACAAAACCCGTCTCCCCCTGGCTATCGAAGCCGTTTATCGGTATGTCGTCTTTCTTCCCTCCCGGCAATACGCGGATGTGCCCGTCCCCAACCGCTTCTTCGCGGTAGCGGAGGACGGCGAGCTGAAGGTTCGGGGCCTCGAATGCCGGCGCCATGACACGCCTCCTCTGCTCAAAAGAATGCAGCACGAGGTGCTGACGATCCTCGCGGAAGCGCACGACTTCGAATCCTATGTACAAAAGATTGAGGCCGCACGGATGGTGCTGGCCCGCTACGAAGAACGCCTTTCGAGCGGAGACGTAGAAATCAGGGAACTCATCGTCAGCAAGCGCATTACGCGAGAGCCCCGTGATTATCAGAAAGCCGGTCTCACCGCGATTGCCGCGCAGCAAATCTTCGGCAACGGAGTAAAGCTCAGACCCGGCCAAACCGTTGAATACATCATTACGGACAGTGAGTCTTCGGTACCAAATGAACGAGTTCGGGCCTTCGCGCTATGGGAAGGCTGGTTCGGTTACGACCGAAAGAAGTATGCAGCGATGCTGCGGGAAGCATTTGAGCCGTTTGTGCTGTGCATCCCAAAGACTGCGGAAGAGAATTTCTTGCAGGATTCGCTTTCCGAAGAAGAATTGAGACGTTTCCCGCTTTTTGCCGGGTTAGGGCTTCTTCGCCCGTTGAAAGTTTGATTTCCTTTCCCAGGGCAGCCTCCCCACCCGTCTCCACAGATTTACAAAACCGCAACTCTCATCTGTAAGTTCCCACCCGGACTGTTCTTTCTCCTCAATGCCCTTCATGCCGCAAGAGTGCGCCTAGACCGTCCGCTTCTTCTGTCAAGGGCGTCCGCTGCGCTCCCGTGAACGCGAAACCCACGCGCCCTTGACAGCGCGGACGGCTAGTCGCCGGGGACCGCCATGAAGGGCATTTGTTTTTCATGCGCGGCTCAGGCCGCGCCTCTGAGGAACAAAGCCAAATTCAAAAACAGGAGAATCCCATGCAACAAACCGAAAGAAAACCGTTGTTTAGCCTAGGCCAACTCGTCGCCACACCGGGCGCGTTGGCCGCTCTCGCGAAAGCCGGACAGACCCCGCTCGATTTTCTGACGAGGCATGTTTGCGGTGATTGGGGAGACATCGATAAAGACGATTGCAAGGAAAACGAGCTCGG
>DATMQI010000090.1:0-10495 GCA_035567135.1 Terriglobales bacterium | reverse complement strand
TTCCGAATCGCATTGTCGCGCTCATTGGTAACGTCAGGATCTGAAACAATACTCGCAAACCTTTCGCGAT
The DNA here is from genome assembly GCA_035567135.1 of Terriglobales bacterium. Classification (GTDB taxonomy): domain Bacteria; phylum Acidobacteriota; class Terriglobia; order Terriglobales; family Acidobacteriaceae; genus JABDBE01. The sequence goes on along the minus strand of DATMQI010000090.1, from coordinate 10,425 downwards.
AGGTATCAAACTCCGGTTGATAAAACTCAGCTTTCAGAAACTCGGCAATTATTTCTGCTTCCGAAGCACTTCGGATCTTGGCGAAGCTAGCTAATCTCGACGGCTCGAATTGTTCTTGAGAAGAGGAAATAACGGGCCAGAAAGGTACGCTAACGGCTAACAGCAGACCGAACATCAATACCAGTTGCACCATGATGACCTGCTGCAGAGTGTGGTGGAAGATCGTGATGCCTAGCGGCAAGAGGCCGCTGAAGGCGAGCTGGATCCAGGTCGCATTAGCAATCCGGCGAGACATTTCGTACGTCAGCAACACAACAGCAACTGCATACACGCTGGTCATTGCACTATAAGAACCAAGGAGCGAGGAGAAAGGTGCGCTGCCGACATCCAGGAATGTCGCTCCAAGAACTGTCCTCCAAAGCGATGTGGGCGCCAACCACACAGCCATGGTGAACAATGAAGTCATACCGGTCACGAGCCAAAGAGCACTTTGCAGGACGGTTCGGCTCGTCCGCTGATGGGAAGTGGCAGCAGACACGGGAAACATGCTGCTGATCACCGACCACGAGAACATGTATACGACCCGCCCGACTAGAGCCACGACTGCGTACAGACCCGCAACACGAGGGGGGAAATAATGCTTTACGAGGAGGATATCCAGGTTGCTGATGATGACTTGTCCGAAGAAGAACACGGTAGCCTGCATCCCCTCCCGGAATGAAGCCTTCACCTGGATTCGTATTTTCGAGGCTTGTTCCAGTTTCGAGCCGGAAGTGGCATACGCAAGCGCGATTGAAATTACGACCGCGCCGATGACCCCGGTAACACCCAAGCCGTAGTGGAGCATGATCAAGGCACCGACAATCTTGATCAATGCTTCCAAAACGAAATTCAGTGCGAGGCGGCGAAAGTCGTAGATACCCTGCAACATGCCACGTCGCACACCCAAGGGGACATAGATTGCCGTCCCGAATCCCAGCAGAATGATGTCATGCGACTCCGGGAGGTGGAGGTATTGTGCGATGACCGAACTACCGAGCATGATGACTGCTCCGATAAACAATCCCGCTTGCCAGGAACGGCGGAGCAACTCTCTGTAGATGGCAATCTTGCCAGACAGGTCAGGGCTCTTAGCCACCAGCTTCGAACACACCAACTGAAAGGCCAACGTCACCGCGGAAAGCAGCATTAGGACCGTATAAATGGCCGTGGCGTGACCAAAGCCCTCGGGTCCGAGACCGCGCGCGATCGCAATGTTGTAGAGAAGGTTGGTAGCGCTGACAAGGCCAGTACTGCCCAGCAAGAGCGCACTCCCTTGCAGCATGCGGGTGCGCAATGCAGTTCGGGTGGTTTCGTCCGAAGCGATGATATCGGCCGACGGGGTCGTCAGAGTTGGATCCGCGAGGGTCATAGGCCTAAGCAGGAAGTCTTAGATGCGGTTCCAGTTGCAAACGGGCGCCTGCTCCGGTCCGCAAATCTGACTAAAACAACGTGAAGCGCACAACCGGCACTACGGCAGTTCGAGTCTGTCCCACAAAGGCATAGAAAGTTTGTTGCTCAATGCCGAAGGAGAACCTCATCGGGTAAGAGACGGAGGCGCTTTCCAGGCCATCTCTTCGTTGCGCTTGTGTCTCCCTGACGTAGGAGACGAGGAACCGGCTGGTGAAATTGTCATAGGAGTGAAATCCCTCGCCCCTTGACCATGTGCCACTGGCGCTTGCTGACCAACGGCGATTAACTCTGACATCCACACCGAAGTTGGGACGGATCGTTTGCGCGATCGCGAATTGGGTTCCCTCCACGCGCCACGAGCGCAGGTATTCGCCAACGACGGAGGCGTGAATGTTCTCGCCGAACTTCCGATCGACTCCTGCGTAGGTGCTGGTAGTGAAATACTCATGGTCAGCCGGTCCAAACAGCAGATCACGTCCGCTGTAGCCTGTGATGAAAGCGGTTTTGCTCCAAGGGCGGCCGACTCGAAAATCGAGGGCAGCCGAAAAATCTCGGGAATGCAAGTTTTGCTCCGTGAACGGCCCTGCCTCTCTGATAACGTTCCCGGAAAAAGAGAGCCAATTCCCGATGGGGCTGCTCGCCACGTATACGAATTGACGAAACAAGTTCTGGTTCATGTCGCGGGGGTCAAGGGTGTCGCGACGAATCGTGAATTGCAGACCCGGGGTGATGCTGAGGCGGAGGCTTCCAAGGCGAACCATCGGATTAACGGCGAAGTTGAAGATGGTGTCCAGCGTGTTTCGCTTCTCGATCAATAGTTGGCTAGGAATTGAAATGGTGCCGTATGCATTCCGTTCGCCAACAAAGCCGCTGATAACCGGGAATGAGCCGAGGTGCAGATGATAGCGGGCATCTGCGAACGTTTCGACGGAATGGCGCGGTGGTGGCAATAAGAGTCCACCGTTTTGGAATCCTCGCAGCCGCGCATCCATCTGGTAGATGTTTTCGTCCTCGAAAATGGGCCCGATCTGAAAATGAGATCCCACGCCGAGTTTTTCAGTGATTTGCCTTCCTTCCTCTTCGGACAACTCAAACTCTGCATTCCGAGCGGCCGGATCCTCCGGCTCAAGCGCGTTCGCCTGGGCAAACATCGACAGAGCGCGGTACGTGTCGCCTTCCTGCCGATAGACATTTCCGCGGGCTACCAAGTATGCGTAGTTTTGCTTCTCTTCATCGGCGTCTTGCGGACCAATGCTCGCGAGCGCGGCTTCCGCATTTCGAGTTTCACCCATTGCCAAAGACGCATTCGCGATTCCGACGGCGACTGCCAAGTCGTCCGCCCCGAGCGCCTGGGCCCGGGCAAACAATCGTTGTGCGAGAGAAAACTGTTGGATGGCCATGAGCGTGTCAGCCGCATCCAGATAGTCTTCGGAGGTGACGACCTCCGGCTCTGATACTCGCGCCTCGGCGAATGCAAGTGATACCTGCTGCTGGGCGTCCGCCGGACGATTTTCCTGAGCGAAAAAGCGCGCCAGTGCCAGACGTACATGAAGGCGGTCTGCGTTCGACAAGTCCAAAGCACGGGCGTAGCGCTGCATGGCCTGATCGCGCTCTCTCAGTTCCACGAGCGCCTGAGCGGTCGCGAGCAGGATGCGGTAATCATTTTCTCCGGCACTTTCTGCGCGTGAGATTGCGGAGATCGCATCGGAGGTGCGACCCAATTTCGCATAGGAACGGGCCAGTTGAGCATTGAGGAGAGAATCGTTGGGTGCAACGGTCAGGCCTTTGTTGAGCGAATCTACGGAGGCTTGATACTGGTGAAGACGATATTGTGCGTCTGCGAGAGACATATAAATGACTTGGTCGCCTGCCTGAAACTTAAGAGCGCGCTCATATTCTCCCTCGGCTCGGCCGAACATCGAGCGTTGACGATACGCCTCGGCTCTCGCTAAATGGAGGCTGCCGGATTCAGGCAAATTCTTTTCCGCCAACTCTGCCTCCTTCAGAGCCGCTTGTGGGCGCCGCAATTGGAGCATCGAATAAGCAAGGCCCAGATGCGCCTCGCCGTAGTCGGCGCGAAGGGCAATCGCCTTGCGAAAATCCTGTTCGGCTCGAGTAGGCATGCGCATGTCGTTCCAAACATACCCACGATTCATATAGCCGGTTGCCATTTGAGGGTCGTGCTCCAGCGCGCGAGTGAACGCATCCACGGCTTGCTGATGCAGTCCGTTGTGGGCGTATACGTATCCGGCGATGAGAGGTAGGTCTCTGTCTTTGGGAAGCGATGGCTCGAACCTTTGTACGACTGCCATTGCCTCGTCGTAGCGGTTCATGAAAAGCAAGTCGTAGGCGAGATAAACCGGCGCCTCTGGATCGCGCGGCAATTCTTCGATCACAGCATAGCCAAGCTTGGCAGATTCCTGATAGTTGCCGGTGAGGGTCAGGTATCGTTCGTGCTCGCGCATGACCTCGGGATTTAAGCGCTCAGTATCGGTTGCGCGATCCAGCCATTTCTTCGTATTTGGAAGTTGGTGGGCCTCCAGCGCGGCATTCATGGCCCTGGCGATGATCAGGGGATTCTCCGGTGCAAGCTTGTAAGCCTTTTCATAATTCGCTTGAGCATCAGCAAAGACGCGCTGTTCGGTATTTAGATCGCCCATCGCGAGGTAAGGAACGTAATCGTCAGGGTCGAGGCGGCTCAGCTTTTCGAAATATTGCCGAGCTTCATCCGCCTTACCAGTTTCTCGAGCAAGATACCCCAACGATTCCAAGGCGGGCGGATTGCCTGGATCGAATTCGAGCGCCTTCAAGTAGATTTTCGTGGCGTCCTCGGGCCTTTTAGTCCTTCGCAGCAAATTGCCGTAGTTGAGCAGCAGATTGATGTTAGCGGGCTGCAACTGGAGGCCTTCGCGCAGATCGTTTTCTGCTTCCGTGTAGTCCCCGGATTCTACGGCACTGGTTGCTTTCAGACGCAGGAACTCAGGCCGGTCTGGACCGCCCACATCCAGTTTTTGGAGGGCTGATCGAGCCGCTTCCGATTGCTGGTCGGCTTTGTCATTGTTACCCGCTTCCCGATAGAGCTGGGACAGGTCAAGTCTCAGTGCGATCGGATACAGCACACCCTCAGGCACCGAGCCAGGCATCGACTGAAGAGCGAGTTCGTATTCCCGAATAGCAGCGTCATTCTGCCGTCGAAGGCGGTTGATTTCTCCGCGAATCGCGTGCAGCCGATAGTGATTTGGGTCGAGCGACTCAACTTGCTTTAGCAGGGGCTCGGCTCGCGCAGCACGTTTTGCGCTCACTTGCGCCTGAGCAGCGTTCAGTTGGATATCAACCTGTCCGGGTGCCCTGTTAGCGGCCTGCAAGTAAACATCCGCGGCTTCGGTTTTCTTTCCAGCGAGTTCGTAGGTATACGCCAATTCCGTGAGATAGGCCGGGGACTGCGATGGCACAGACTTGAGGGTAGCGATTGCCTGATCGTATTCGCCCGAGTCTCGGTAATAACCCGCGACGGAACGAAGTACCTCCGGATCGCTGGGAGCTCGACTGCGGGCGCGGTCGAGCAATTCTTTGGCTTTATTCTTGTCTCCCGTGCGCTCGTAGGCACGAGCCATTAACAGTTCGTTTCTTGCGGAAGGACGTATAGCGTCAGCACGTTCGAGGTATGAGAGGGCGAGCCTGGGGTCGGATGAAAGGGTGAGTTCACCAGCTAATCGGAGGTCGGCATCGCTACTGGGATTTGCGGCGATAACGCGCTTGAGGGTCTCCTCCGCATCTTTGTTGCGGCCCATTTTCGCGTACGTCTGCGCGAGGCCAGACAATCCTTCGATGGAGGACGGGCGGGCTTGCAGTCCGCGATTGTAGGCGTCGACTGACTCGGAATATTGTCCCGCGAGACGGGCGGCGTAGGCGTAGAGAAACCACAGATCGGGATTTTGGGGCGCCGATTTGGCAGCTCGCGCTGCGTGCGACGACGCGGCGCGATAATCGTTTTTCTGCAAGGCTTCGCGCGCGGCTCGAGTTTCGCGCGCTACTGCGATGCTCGAGCCCCAGCCCATTCCAGAATCCGAAGCTGGCCCGCGACGAGAACTCTTCTCGTCTTTTTTCCCGTTGGCCGGCTGATTTCCCTGAGGGCCTACTTCGAAAGTTTGTCCGGCCAATCCTGTGCATGCCAGCAGTATGATTGCCGCAGCAAGGCAGACCCGCGTTCCCGGCATTTTTTGACATCCAGACAAGGTCTCGTCCCATTACTCCTGTAAAAAATGTAGAATCCGGCGCCCATCAGATGCTCAAACGAGCGGGAGCGGTTGGACACTCCCCTCAGGTGATTGCCTTCGAGCCTGCCGAGAGGCGGACCGGAACAAACTTTCGATCCAACCACCTAGCCCACCTGTTGAATCAAAGGCTCGGCTCGGAAGTACCTTCAATTCTGTAAGGAGTGTCTGGCATTGGTATCAGGCAGAAGCTACCTGCAGCGCCCCATTCCGCTCGCAATCATCATTCTGGTCGCAGTGGTGATCCATGGACCGCTGCTACTGATGGAATTACCTGCCACGACTTCCTACGATGCGAACCTGCACATTTTCTTCGGTTCGCACTATGCGCAGCACTGGTTTGATCCCTGGAATGAGAAATGGTTTGCAGGCTTTTCGCAAACCACCTATCCGCCTCTGACACATCAGTGGATCGCCCTTTTGTCACATGCAGTCGGCCTGACAGAAGGCTTCATGCTGGTTCAGTTGATTGCTGTCGTCCTGCTGGCGGTGGGCACGTGGCGATTTGCGCGACTTTGGGTGGACGATCGCGCGGCGAGTTTGGCGGCGCTGCTCTCGGTTTTTGCGGGAACGGTCTCGTTTCTCGTGTATTCAGCGGGCCAGCTACCCACTACCCTGTCCGCACCGTTGTATTTGCTGGCACTTCCGTACTTTTATCAATGGTCGCGTTCAGCATCATGGCGCTCTTTGCTGAAAGGACTGGTACTTGGGCTGGCAGCCGCATCGGCGCATCACGTTACGCTTCTGTTTGGATCTGTACTGTTCGCCGTTCCGGTGCTTTGGCTGGCCGTTTCCGATGCGCGGGCTGAGGGGCGAAGCAGCGCGGCGGTTCTGAGCCGTGCGTTTGTCTTTGTAGCGCTGACGGTTGCAGGAGTAGGTGTTGTGCTACTCCCCTACTGGATTGCAATCATCCGACACCCGATTGAACAAATGCCGATTCCGCACGGCAGCCGTTTGAACTACCTGGTCAGCCTGATTCACGGGGTCAATTACTTCGTCATCCCGTATGGTGCAATGATTTTGGCTCTCCCGTTTATTGTCATTCGGGGCGCATCGATACCACGGCTGCGCATCCTGCTGATCGCTTTCTGGATTACGTTTCTGCTCGGCCTGGGCGGTACGACGCCTCTGCCCCGATTGATCTTCGGACGCGCTTTCGAGATTCTCACCTATGAGCGCTTCACGTTGTGGGCGACGCTTCTGGCGCTACCCATGGTAGGATTATTGGTCGAAGATGTACTTGATCGCTTTCGAGATGTGGGTGCATTCGCTGTGGCTACGGCCGCAGTACTCACCCTGGCGCTCGCTGTAGGTTGGACGAACTGGAGTCCCTTCCACACCACTGGCGGTCTTAACGTGGACTCCGTTGTAAGCTTCCTAAATCGCGACGGACATGACCAATACCGGTACCTGACTCTGGGTTTCGGCAATGCCCTTTCCAAGGTGTCTACATACTCGACAGCGAACAGCGTTGACGGAGAATACAACTCGGCGCGTCTTCTGCCTGAGATGACTCGCTTCGGCGCAGCTCAGCTGACCAGTGCGAAATTCTTCGGCGCGGCCGGAATGGACTCCCTGCGGGCTATGTTGCAACACGCGAATCGCTATGGATTGAAATTTATCTTTGTCCACGATACGTTTTACGACCCACTGCTGGTATTCGCGGGCTGGCGGCAGATCGAGACTTATGAGTCGGGAGCGATTACCGCGTGGTCGAAGGATGACGTGCCGCCCGCGCGCAAGATTCCTTCCGATTCCGTGCCCGCACCCTGGGAAGGTCTGTTGTGGGGTACGCTACCGATCGGCACCAGTATTCTTGCGATTCTATTCGCGCTGTTGCTACCGGAAAAGACCTCGGCTCCCGGCGAACTGCTGACCATGCCCTCGTACGATCGCGAGCGCGTTTTCGCGAACGAGGTGCACTCGTGAGGTTCGGTCTGACATTGCTGATCGTAGTGCTGACGGCAGTTCTTCTAATCGCTGGCTGGGTGCAATCCGGCGGGATGAAACTCCGTGCGGAACGTGCTGCCAGCACGCCGGAGGAAGCGGTTCGCGCTCTGCTGGCCGATATTCAGGCACACAACTGGGAGCACGCGTACGCGCTCCTGGACCATGCCAATGACATCCAGAAAACAGATTTCATCCGTGACATTGCTGGCACGGATGGGAGCCTTCGCACTTATTCCTCGCTGCAAAGTTTCGACATTTGGCCCGTGCATGCCGATGCAACGCACGCTACGCTGCGAGTGCGAATGAATTGGTCGAGCGCAGTGGGCTCTCTCGACGACGTGCGCGATTGGCCCGTAGTGCGAGATGGCAGTGTCTGGAAGGTAGTGTGGCCCAAACCCAATTTCGCGAATGTTCCCTTGCAAGTGCTGCCGGTCAACTATTTGCGTTGGGATGTCATCGGGAAAAGGTCCGACGAATTTGGTAGCGCCGCAGTAGATTCTCCGCAAGTTCGCATCATCTCGATGAATGCGGTGGAACGCCCCGACAGCGTGGTCATTGTGGGCGAAGTGGAGAACGAGGACACGGTTCCAGCGTACTTGAACGTTAGCGCCACCTTATTGAAGCCGGATGGTTCTCCGTTGGCCAAGCAGGATAGCTTCGATGAGATCGCCCACAGCTTGCTTCCGAAACAAGTTTCCCCGTATCGGATCGACTTTCCTGGGATCCGGCTGAACCAGGTCAAGAGTGTGCGCATGGATGTCCATCCTTTGCTGGTGCCGGCGAGCGCGGATCCGGTCATCTCGGTCGAGAACCAGAACGTCAATAAGGATGCTCTAGGTCGAACAGTCCTGAAGGGCGCGCTGATCAACCAAAGTGGCCAGGTCGTAAACATCGCACAAGTGCTTGCGGTGTTTTACGACTCGAGCGGCAAAGCAATCTGGGTGTCGGATGGGTACGTCGATCAGGCGCTCTTGCCACAGGCTCCCGTTCCGTTTGCCGTCGATATCCCCGCCGACGTTGCCAACCGAATGCACGACTATCACGTGGTGGTGAATCACTATACTGCGCCGAGTGCCTGAAACCATGCGACGACTGATTCGTAAGCTTTGCTTTGGGATCGTTTGTGCTGCGCTGCCCGCTCTCTCGCAAAAAGTTGCGATTCACGCGCCCTCGTCTGTTTCTGCGGGCAGTTCGTTGGCTATCAGCACGACTGGATCGGGCTCGGCAACGCTCTATCTGATTGGGCCGAATCATGTGCGCAAACAATCCATCAAGCTTGGGCAAGAAGTCGAAATTTCGGGACAGGATGTTGCTGCGTCAGGCAATTATCAAGCTGTGACCTGCGATTCCGAAGGTTGCGTAAGTGCACTTTTCCAGGTGCTGCCTGCGAAGCCCATTCGTCTCGCCTTTATGCTCCATCCGTCCCGAGTGCCTGTCTCAACTCCAAAAGCCGTGAATGGCGCCGCACTCGTTTCGGATCGCTATCACAACACCGTGATCGCTCCGACGAGAGTTGATTTCCACTTGTCTCTCGGAGGAGAATCGTCCACGCGCAGTGTCGAGAGCGTCCGCGGGATCGCCTGGTTTGAAATGGGGTCGCGGCCAAAACAAGGCGCTCTCCAAGTGGTAGCCTCGGTTGATGACACCGCGGAACCGCGCGTCATCCAGCAGGTTGCCGCGGAAGCGTGTGGCCTGCGAATGTCCGCGGCTCCATCCGGGCACCTCGTCAAGCTGCAAACGGATCCAATTCGTGATTGCGCGGGCAACCCGCTTCCGGACGGAACCATCGTCTCGTTCACGAAAACAGATGCCGCGGGTAAAAGCACCGTGGATACGCCGATCAAAAAAGATAAAGCAACAGCGCAGTTTGAGGTTTCTGGCCCCGCGCACATCTCAGTAGCCTGCGGCGTCGTGGTAGGGAACGAATTGACATTGGGAGGAAGACCTTAATGCGCAAACGCCTCCTGCTGCTCAGAGATCTGTTGTTAACGTTGGGATGCCTGACGTGGATTTTTCAGACGCGCTGGCCGGTTGTGGATGTCCAAGCGGCTTCTCTGCCAAAAGTGATCCTCTCAGCCGAGTCACTGGCGCCGAGGCCAATTGAACAGAGGACCGGTGAAGCTGTCACCCACGACTACGCACAAGCGTGGCAAGATCTCGCGGTGGGCCTCGATACTAATCGGACCGATGTGTTGGGCGACTACTTCACAGGGGAAGCCAAGGTACGGTTCACGCAACGAATTAAGGAGCAGAGAAATACCGGCCTCCGGACTCGTTACCAGGACAATGGCCATCATGTAAAAGCTGCTTTCTATTCAGTCGATGGAGGAGAAATGCAGCTCGAAGACGAGGTCCAGCTGGAGGTTCAAGTCTTCGACGGCCAAAAAATGATCTACACGTCTAGCTCTCCTCAGAAATACCTGGTGCTGATGACTCCCGGCTCGGACCGGTGGTATGTGCGCTGCTTAGAATCGGTTCCGGAGGAAACGTTCTAGGAGAAGGTAAGCCTCTTTTAAACAACCCCCGCGCGCAGGGATCCATCCTAGACGCAGACAATATTCGTAATGAGACCCTACCAGCAACTTTTCCTATGGTCAGTCATCGCGGCCAGTTTCGTACCGCATTCGTGTGATCATCGAGGCCGCGAATACACCATTCGCGATGTCTCGCAAGGCACCCAGGGACCGAAAGTGATTGCTGCATTCCAGCCGTGGTTTGGCGATCCGGATCATATCCGGATTGAGTACAA
>DATMQI010000089.1:0-39500 GCA_035567135.1 Terriglobales bacterium | reverse complement strand
GTTCCGTCTCGGCGTGGTGGCAGCGACCGGCGGCATTGCGCTCTTCTACCTGATCACCTTTGTTCTAGGCTTCTTTGGTGTGCATTTCAATTCCGTCTATGGCTCTGGGCCGATCGGGATTGGTTTCAGCGTGGTCGTGGTAATCGTCGCTGCCTTGAATCTTGTCCTCGACTTCGACCTGATCGAGAGTGGCGCTCGCGCCGGTGCACCGAAATACATGGAATGGTACGGCGCATTCGCTCTGATGGTAACTCTGATCTGGCTCTACCTTGAGATCATTCGCTTGCTGTCCAAGCTCCGTAGTAGAAATTGAGCGGCCGCCGTTTGCTTTTCGCCATGGAACAACGCAGCGAGAGTGATGATTCTTCTGATTTCACCACAGGGACACAGAGTTCGCAATAATTGAGAACGTGCCACCCCTGCCACGACGTCGAAGACCCAGTTGAAGCAAGGATTCCAGATGTCAGTTACTGCTCAAGGGAAGTTCTCAAACTTGAAAGCAGTCATCTTCGACTATGGTGATGTGCTCTGTCTTCCGCCCACAGCGGAAGATGTCGTCGACAGCGCACGAATTCTGGACATTAGCAGCGATGCATTTCGCGGTCTCTGGCACCGCAATCGGGATCTTTACGATCGTGGCGATCTTTCTCCGGAAACTTATTGGCGTAAATTAGCGGAAGACGCCGGCAAATCTTTGGACGTCGCGCAACTCCGTGAACTGTCGGAACGGGACGTGGCCATGTGGAGCCGGCCTAATTCGGGCATGGTCACCTGGCTCGAATTTCTGTCATCCGCAGGGATGAAGACAGCGATTCTCTCGAACATGCACATCGACATGGTCCGGCATGCGCGGCGAAATTTTCAATGGCTGGGCCGGGCCCACTGTGCTACGTTTTCCGCGGAGGTGCGGTTGATTAAGCCAGATCCATTGATCTATGAACACTGTCTGCGAGGTCTGGATGTTGCCCCGTCGGAAGCGCTTTTTATCGACGATCGACAAGTCAATATCGAAGCCGCCCGGAACATGGGAATCCATGGGATCCAATTCAAGTCGATGGCTCAGCTCAGGATGGAACTCGAGGCCGCAGGATTCCCCATGCTTCCTGAAGATCCGGTAGAGAGAAAGGCTGTGTCGATTTAAACGTGACCTCTTGAGGACGTGGGCGACCACGATCCACCAGCCGTGCTTTCAGATCTCAGATTTCAGATTGGCTTGACATGCAAACTCAGAAGTGGAGATCGCACCGGCCGTCATAATCTGAAATCTTCAACATGCCAATAAACCGAAGCCGACTCCGCAAGAAGAACCCAAAGTCGTAAACGCGTAGCAGCTAGCAATTTCAGATTGAAAATTTCAGATTCTGATACTGATTACTGCTTCTGAGGACCTTCTGGTCGAGTGGCTGTGTCTTGCAGTCTCTGGAATTCTGTCATCTCGCGCTGGGCGTCCTCCATCTTCCCTTGCTTGCGATACAAGCCCGCAAGCGCGAAGTGTGCCTTGGCAGCAAGATCACTCGTCTTCTCGATTTCAATTACCTTCATCCAAGCCTTCTCGGCTGAGGCCGCATCTCCCTCGAGCGAGGCGGCCTTGCCCAGTGAGTACAAAGTCTCCGGCATTTCTGGCTGCAGAGTGTCGGCCCGCTTGAGTTCGGCGCGAGCCTTTCGCATCATGCCCTGCTGCAGCAGAGCATTGCCCAACTGGTAGGCAGCCTCCGCGTTTCCAGGCTGCATTTTCGTCTCGGCGCGAAAAGCCTCCTCGGCTTTTGACCATTGCGAAGAGCCCGCGTACACGAGCCCTAGTTCGAGATGAAGTCTCGGGGTATCTGGTCGGAGCCGGATCGCCTCCTGAAATTCCTTTTCCGCCTGTGGCATCTGCCGCAAGACATAATAGTTTTCGGCCATAGCCTGATGGGCGCGCGCAGAGTCAGGATAATTCGCGAGCAGCGTGTCGATGGATTGCTTGGAGAGTAGTCCGCTCGCGCGTCCGAAATAGTAAAGCAGATCAGGATCGTTGGGACGGTTAGCAAGAGCTGCCTGCAAATTGACGACGGCATCCGGAAGTTGTCCAGCCTCCAGCTGCGCGATTCCCAGCGCAGCTTTGTCATCCGTCTTTTGCAAATGAGACACGGCCTCCGCGGCGTATCCCTGAGCGAGGAGTGCGTAACCCAGCAGTTGATGGGCGGCTGACAGTTCAGGATTTAGCTTCAAGGCTTGCTTCAGAGGCGGAATCGCGCCTCCAAAGTCGTGGTTCTCCAATAACGCCTGGCCAAGGCGAACGAAACCGTCAGGTACCGTGGGTTCCAACCTGGTGACCTCGCGGAACTCTGTGATGGCGACACTGAACTGTCGCTTCTTCTCCGCTTCGGTACCAGCCTGCATGTGCCGCAGCGCTTCGGAAGATGGGCCTTGGAATGCGAGCAGAAAGCATAGAACGGCCCAAATCACGGTCGCTCCGGCTCACGGACCTCCAGAAACTGGTCCGCGTGAACGTCATTCAGAGTCTGATGGATACCCGATGGCCAGGCAATTTCAATCTTGGCAGTCTCAGCTGATCCGAGCCCAAAATGAAGGCGCTTGTCGCTCGCCGAAAGATAACTGCCGGCAGTGGTTGCGAATCGAGTCTGTCCGTTGACTCGCACACGCGCACCCAGTCCGTCACGATTGCTGGAAGTACCGCGAAGCGTCACGACAAGCCAATGCTGTTTGGGTGCACGGTTCAGGAAGACTTGTGGATGACCGCCAAGGACTGTCATCACCACGTCCTCGCGTCCATCATTGTTCAAATCACCGAAGGCGGCACCGCGCGCAGCCCAGGGTGAAGACATACCCGCATCCGCTTTCTGAAATCGCCCGCGCTGGTTCATAGCCAGCAGAGGCAACTCCTGGTAGTGGAGGGAAGGATCGATTTGCTCCACGTTGTCCAGCACGTGTCCCTGGGCGACAAACAGGTCTTTCCATCCATCGTTGTCGAAATCTTCCAAGCCAACTCCCCAACCGGAGCTTCCGCTCGAGAGGACGCCGAGACCGGCCTCAAGACTTCGATAGGTGAACAAGCCATTCCCCTCGTTGTGGTAAACACCGTAAATCTCTCTGGGCAACTCGGTGACGATTATGTCAGGCCGCCCATCATTGTCGTAGTCTTGAAAAACCACTCCCATTCCGGACAGTCTGCGGCCATCTTCCGATAGAGCCGCTCCGGCTTCGAGCCCACGTTCGGTGAAGGTCCCATTTCCATTATTGTGGAAGAGGTACTGCTGCATCCCATCGTTGGCAACGAATATATCTGTAAAGCCGTCATCATCGTAGTCGGCGAATGCCACACCCAGTGCCCGCCCTTTTTTCGCGGCGATTCCCGAGCGCTGGCTGACGTCGGTGAACGTTCCGTCGCCATTATTGTGATACAGAATATTTGTAGTAGCTGGAAACTCTTCAGGCGGGCAATACGTGTGCCACTCCCCGCCACAGGTTTTGCTGTGCTTGGTGTCCCACTCCATGTAGCGGGTGACAAATAAATCCAGTTTTCCGTCATTATCATAGTCGAAGAACCCTGCCGAAACCGACCACCCGCCGCCAGCGACCCCTGCTTTTGCCGTCACATCCGTGAACGTTCCATCACCGTTGTTGTGGTAGAGAACATTCTTTCCGTAGCTGGTGACATAAAGATCTGGGTATCCGTCATTGTCATAATCGCCCACGGCCACTCCCATGCCGTAGTTCCCGTCTCCCGCATTGGACAGTCCGGCGGCGGCGGTGACATCGGTAAAACTACCGTCGCGGTTTTGCCGGTAAAGGCGGTTCCAATACTGCGGATCATGTCGATCGAATGTTTCTGGAGTTTGCATCGGACTGGTGAGCTGCCCACTGTTCACAAGAAATATGTCTAGCAATCCGTCATTGTTGTAGTCGAGTAAGGCGACGCCGCCGCCCATGGTTTCGATCAGGTATTTCTGAGTGGTAGGAGAGTTCCGGTGTGTGAAATCCAGGCCGCGAGGCAAGGATACTTCAAAAATTGGCATAGAGGATGCGACGACCGAGGCCAGAGCCAGCAAGCCAGAACAGCAACGCCACCTGAGCCGATGCATCATTCTCGTTCCATATTGCTTAGAACAGAAACTTTAACGCGAACTGGATCAATCGCGGATTCGTTCCAGCCGCCGTGCTTGTGACTACCCCGAAATTTTTGTTGTTCGAGGTGCAACAAGTCGTGTTGGGAGGGGCGAACTGCGTTCTGTTGAAGAGATTGAAGAATTCTGTACGAAACTCCAATGCGAAATTACCGTCGCGGCCAAACGTGGTCTTCTTAAATAATGCGAAATCGAAATTGTTAATCCCTTGAGAACGCAGCCGGGGATCGACGCGCGGCTCATTGCCGAAAGTGAAATCAGCAGGCGCCGTGAAACAGGCGGTGTTAAACCATCGTGGCGCGGTGGGGTCATTGAAATTGCCTAATCGCGACGAATCGGGCGCGGAGACCGAAGCGTGGCAGCCGGGGACAAAATTGGGGCGAGACCCTCCGCCAAAGAGCGTGGTGCCATTGGCCTGACCATTGCTGAAAATTAGCGGAAAGCCACGCTGGAACGTTGTTACTCCGTCCACGCCCCACCCGGAAACAAGCTTGTCGGTTGCGCCCAGGACAGCGGGAAGAAACCTTCTGCCGCGGCCAAATGGCAGGTCGAGAACATAACTGATGACCAACCGTTGCGGAACATCTTGCGAAGACAAAGAACGTTCGGCACGAGGATGGTAATTGTCTTGGGTGCTGCCTACTCCGGTTTCGAGCCACGACGTGAGGGTGTCAGTATCGCTGATGAGCTTGGCATTGGTATAGGCAACCAGAACTGACCCTGCGCCTGCGAACCGCTTTTGCACCGTGAGTTGTAGCGAGTGATAAATGCTGCCATACGATCCCTGACCAGCAAGTTGGACGCTGGTATATTGCGAATACGGTCGAAGCAACTGTCCGACCGTCGTCGTGGATGCGGTTAGAGCCAGCGCTTTGCCATCGATGAAAAAAGGATTCGGCACTGACTCGAGAATACTGACATGTTGTCTCGGATCGGGCAGCGCGGGATTCACCTGAGCAGCAGCTTGCGCGAGCAATGTATCGGAGATCTGGTTAATCTGCTGCGAGTATTGGGCAAGGTGAGTACCTTTGGAGCCGACGTACGCCGCTGAGAGCACGAAGCCTTGGGGCAATTCCCGTTCGACGTTCAGGTTCCATTGCTGCACATAAGCCTCGGGGTGATTCCTGCGGTCTGCCTCGGTGATCGACTGCACGACTTGCGTGAGGTACTGCTGCGTTCCCAGAGTTCCAAGGCCGCGGCCCGGGGGCGCAGAGATCCCGTCAGGAAAGGGCAGGGCAATGGTGTTTATCGGGTGCGTTCCATCCAGTGTGCCGGTAAACGTCGTGGAAGCGGCGTTAACCATATCGTTCAGCGGGTTCAGCGCGAACGAAACATAGTTGGGCACCCAGAAGATTCCATACCCGCTGCGCGCTACCGTCTTCGGATCGATGGCAAACGCGAAACCGAGGCGCGGCGAGAAAGCGAATTTCTCCAACGGAATATTGTTTCTTGAACGAGGGTCGACCAGAAAGACATCTCCCTTTACGGGCGCGGAGCCTGGCGGCAGGTATCGAGTCAGGAAGTTCGTAGCGCTGGGATCGAAGTACGACAATCGATTGAACCTCTCTGACCACGGTCCCTGGAGTTCGTAACGAAGCCCGAGATTCAAGGTCAGTCTGCTGGTTGCGTGCCAGGTATCGCCAAAGTAGAACGCCCGATAAATCTGCTGTCCTGCAGTGAAACCCGGCACTACAGCCTGATCGAAAAAATGATTTTCAAAATTGCTGAAGTTGTCGGCATAGCCGAGCAGAAAATCGGCAAAAGAAAAGCCGGTGCCCGAAATCCCGGGCAGGCTGGTGAAGCACGCTTTTCCGGGAGCACAAAAATCGAAAGCGGCGCTGGCAACATTGGTCTGACTGTAGTTGTCCCGGCCAAGCTCGACCTGCAAGCCGAACTGATATTGATGTCGGCCTTGCATCATGGTGACGCGAGGTGAAAGATCGAACTGGGTATTGCGATCCTGTATGAAACTCTGTCCCTGCGTACACATGATGTTGTCGGCGACATTGGCCACACATGGGGTAGGAGGTGTTCGCATGAAGGCGGGAATGCTGGTGTCATAGCTCGCGGGCCAGCCGATCGAAGTAAGGTCAAATCCCGCATTCTTGGGTGTGCGGTTGTATTTGAACCGACTCACACTGGCGCTGAAATCGAAACTTGAGGTGGGAGAAATGCTGTAATTGTATACAGCTGCGACTGCGTGGGTCGAATATCTCTCGGCGCAACGGTCCGCGCACAGCCCGGTGCCAAGCGGATCGATGGGCAGATCGAGCATGTTCCAATAATTGATTCGAACAAACAGCTTCTGTTTGTAGGTAATGTCCTGGTCGACACGAGCGACGACCTGGTTTTGATCTCCTCCGGTTCTAGCGGCGGTGGTGAAGTTATTCGCAAGTGCTCCGGCTTTTGTGGGTGCCGGCCAGAGATTCAGCAACTGCTTTGAAGTCGGGTTGATTCGATTCGCGGGTATGACATTGCCGAGGAACGGTATGGGAGTCGCCGTACTTCCCGGACATGCACCCTGGGCGTTCACAATGCCGGCACAGGGATCATAAATCTGATCAATCACCACTGCGTTTCCGACAGCGTCTTGTCCCCTGTCATTGCAGATCCCATTCGTAAATCCCGATCTGCAGATTTCAGATAGATCACCGTTTAGTTGTTTTGTATCTGGAACAGTGGTCGTGAACGGTTGCGCAGTGCGCAGCCGAAACCCTTCCCAACTAAGGAACCAGAAAGCTTTGGCTTGGCGTTGGCCCGGCAGTCGGAACGGTCCCCCGATCTCCGCCCCAAACTGGTTCTGCACCCAAGGTGGTGTGGGGTTACCCGCAGCCTTCAGGAAGTAATCGTTCGCGTTAAAGATCTTATTACGAAGATACTCGTAAACTTCACCGTGCAACGAACTCGTGCCTCCTTTCGTACTGAGGTTGGTGACACCACCGGCGAATTTGCCCCACTCCGGACCCAGGTTGCTGGTTTGAACTCTGAATTCCTGAATCGAATCCTGTATGGGAATGAGAACAGGCAAGTTGATATACCCGATGTTCAGTGGCTGACCGTCGAGGTACTCTGCGCTCTGATTGCCAAAAGATCCGTTGACCTGGTAGTTTCCCCAGCCGAACGGATTCACTCCAACCGGGGTTCCGGTGGAGCTGCCTTGCGGCACCACCGACGGAGCCAATTCGATCAGATTGAAAACATTGCGCCCGTTCAAAGGCAATTCATTGGCCTTGCGCTGTTCCACAACGGTGCCCATCGTAGAAGATTCGGTGTCGAGCAAAGGCGTTTCGCCCTCTACCATTACGCTTTCAAGGGCGGAACCCAACACCATCTCAAAATTGACTTCGAGCGCGTCTTGAACGTGCAGAATGAGGTCAGTCTTGATGACTGCCTTGAAGCCAATTTTTTCGATTTCAATGCGATACCCACCGGGTGGCAAATCAGTAACGTAATAGCTTCCCGTCTGGTTCGTAATCCCCTCGTAGCGAACGCCCGTTCCCGTGTTGATAACGATTACCCTGGCTTCGGCAATGACGGCGCGGGTGGGGTCGGTGACGCGCCCAGTCAGAGACGCATTCGTAGATTGGGCATGAAGCGAGATCGCCCATGTGAGACTGAAAAGCGCTGCGAGGCCCGTGATTCTAGGCATGAGGGTTCCCCGTTTCAGCCTCGAGGATCTGGGTGGTCAGTCTATACAACATACGCTTTGAAGGGATCAAGTCTAATGCGAAGGGCGGAAGCAGAGCCCGTTCACGCCAAGTCCGTAAAACATTGATGTGCAACGGGAAATTTGATGCGCTGCCTCACCCTCAGAGGATTCGCCAAGGTCTAAGATTTTCTCACCCAATAAATACGTGAACGAGTGGGAATGTGTACCAGGTCGAGGATAATTTGCTGGGTATCACTTTTTTCGTGAAAGTGCCGAGGTGGGTGGTGTATCGTCTGCGAGCTATTCGGAGTTCCTCGTCGAACCTCCGACGGGATGACTCGTGGCTTGGGCAATTTGATTTTTGAGATGCTAGTATGAGCTCTCCCCCGCAAGGACGTGCACTAGCGCTGCCATTCATTCGGGCCGGCACCGCGAAAAATCCCGTCACGATAGCGGAACAGGTTGAGATAAAAGGCCAAAGTGATGAAGACGCAATGGCCCGGCTGCAAGCTCAGGACTCAACCGCCCTCAATTGTTTGTTTGACCGTTACGCCCACCTGGTACTGAGTATTGCGCTGCGCATTCTTCGCGATTACGGCGAAGCGGAAGAGATTGTCCAGGATGTATTTTTCTACGTTTACCGGAAGTCTATGCTTTTTGAGCCCTCCAGAGGCAGCGCAAAAGCGTGGATCGTCCAGATTGCCTTCCACAGAGCGCTCGACCGAAAGGCGCACCTAGCGCGTCGTGGTTTTTACGTTGGTACAGACATCGATCCTCTGCATGATACTCTGTTGGACCGCACGGACGTCGAGCGGGAGATCGGAGCCGAGATGAATCGGCTGCATCTGGAAAGGGCATTTGAAGAACTCCCCGAGATTCAGCGCCGTACGCTTGACTTGTTTTACTTCCAAGGGCTTGAGCTGAGAGAGATCAGCGAGCGGTTAAATGAGCCCTTGGGTAATGTCCGTCATCATTTTTATCGCGGGCTTGAAAGATTGCGCAAAAGTGCGTTTGTGCGAAAAATGTGGGAGAAACGGTCTCTATGACGATGGCGAATAGCCATTGTGACCATGAGCGATACAAGGAACTCAGCGCCCTGGCGAACGCCGGGGCACTCGGCTCTGCCGAATTGGCGGACCTGCGCTCTCATCTCCAGATTTGCGGGCAATGTCGCGAAGTGCACGATCAGTACCGCTTGCTGGCCCAGGTCGGAATGCCCGAGCTTGCCGCGATGCACGCTGATGTGCAAGAAGATAACGCCTGGGACGTTACCGCGACTCGCCGGAAGTTACTTGCCCGAATTCGCGAGGAAGTGGGCACTTCAAAGACGAAGTGGTTTCCGTTTTCATGGGCGGACCTCGGGAACAGGTACACACCTTTTGCGGGCGCAGCGGTTGCCCTGTGTCTGATGCTGTTGATCGTGGGAGCCTACCATGTGGGCACGCGGAGGCCGTCCAGTGCGTCCCCAATGGCCTTGTCTGAAAACCGCTTCCAGCAGCTCACAGCAGAGAAAAAATCGCTCCAGGATCAATTGAGTGCCCAAACCGGGCAGATTCTTCGCCTACAGCAGGAGAACTCGCGAAACGATCAGGAATCCGAGAAATTAAAGTCCGCGTTGCGCGCGATGACGGAGCGAGTGAACGATACCGCAGCCGCCAAGTACCGCACGGATGAGCAGATGCGGGACTTATCGGAGCAGCGCGACAGCCTGAGCGTCCAGCTTCGAGAACTCGAGCAGGCCAATCAGAGTATCCGCGCTGAACTTGCCAGCCTACGTGCCGAGCGTGACAAGGTCATGCTTCGGACCGTGTCCCTGGAATCAAAGATCGACGAACTCACGGCTGCGACTCGGGATCAGGAACACAAAATCAAAGATGATGAACAGTATTTAGCTTCGGACCGGGATATCCGGGAACTGATGGGTGCGAGGCATCTTTACATTGCCGATGTTTACGACGTAGACAGCCGGAGCCGTACGCGTAAGTCCTTTGGACGGATATTTTATACACAAGGCAAGTCACTCATTTTTTACGCGTTCGATCTTGATCCTGGAATGAAGAACGTAAATGCTTTTCAGGTTTGGGGACGCAAGGAGATGGCTCAGGGCACGCAAGGTCGACCTAAGAGCCTGGGGATTCTTTATCTCGATAACGAATCCAATCACCGCTGGGTGATGCGCTTCGATGATGCGAAACAGTTGGAGGAAATCGACGCGGTGTTCGTCACGATCGAGCCGCATGGCGGTAGTCCCAAACCCACCAGCAAGCCCTTTCTGTATGCTTTGCTTCGCAAAGAAGTAAATCATCCCTAAAGAAGCTCCTTGCCTGAGTTCATCCCTGGTGACCATTCAGGGCAGCATACGTATTCGAGTTAACCAGTTCGACGACTAGAGTTTCCCCTTTTTGGTACAAAACTCTTCCGCGGCGCGTATTCGTTATCAGTAAGGTTTCGGCGTGGGGCTCGTCCGGGATCAATTCACATTGCAAAGTCGAAGTTACTTCGCACACTTCCGCCGCAAAGGCGCTGGGGGCACATATGTTCAACGTGAGGTTCCGTCTCTGCACGAAAGTAGGGATTTCGCTGACTGTTCTGCTTCTTTGCTCAACGTTGGCGCTTGGGCAGAGCACCTACGGCTCCATCGCAGGATCGGTCACGGATCCTTCAGGGGCCGCCATCAGTGGTGCCAATGTCACCTTGACCAACGCGGGCACGTCAGAGATACGCACGCAACCGACGAACGCTGACGGACAGTATTCCTTCGTCAACCTGATCCCCGGCGCCTACAGGATTGACTTCGAGAAGCCGGGCTTCAAGCGCTCCACGCTGTCCAACATCGCCGTACAGGTGAACCAATCTTCAAAAATCGATGTGAGTCTAACTGTTGGCCAGGTTAGCGAGACGGTCGAAGTCACCTCCGAGGCTCCCCTTCTTCAGGCGGAGACGTCCTCGCTCGGTCAGGTGGTGGAACAGCGCAAAGCCAACGAGCTTCCGCTGAACGGACGAAATATTTTTAATCTAATCACGATCTCTCCCGCGGCTGTGGCCCAGGGCGGGTCGGGTGGTTCGCCGGTGGGGCAGAACCCGTTCAGCTGGGGCAATTACCAGGTGGGAGGTTCATTCGCGAACCAGGGCGCACAATACCTCGATGGTCAGCCGCTGAATATCGGCTACATCAACTTGCCGATCATCATTCCAACCCAGGACTCCGTGGGCGAGTTCAAGGTGCAATACAACAATTTGGGCGCCGAATGGGGTAAGTTCTCCGGCGGCATCGTGAACCTGAGTACGAAGCCCGGCACAAACAGTTGGCACGGTTCGGCCTACGAATTCTTCCGCAACAAGGTGTTAAACGCAAACGAGTACTTCCATAAGCAAAAACAGTTAGAGAACGGTCAGAAGAACACTCCGCCACCGTGGGTCCAGAACCAGTACGGGATTCAGGTTGGCGGGCCGGTCATTAAGAACAAGACTTTCTTTTACACGAGCTGGGAACAATACCGGCAGCGGACAGGAGCACCTTTCACCACCACCGTTCCCGCGACTGGAATGTTGAAGGGAGATTTCTCGGCGCTGTGCACCGCGGGCTTCACAAACGGCGTGTGCAATGACGTGGGGGGCCGCATTTACAATCCCTACACCGTGAATTCCCCAGGAGGGCGGCAGCCTTATGGGCTGGACGCGGGCAATCCAACTTGCCCGGGAAATTGCATTCCGAGCGCACAGTTCAGCCAGGCAGCAAGTGTGTTGGGGAAGCTTTACTATCCAGCTCCTACGCAGCCCGGCACGGTGAACAATTTCTCCAGCGCGGCCGCCTCGGGCGGTAACACCAACGAGTTCGTCGTGCGAGGCGATCAGAACATCGGAGCGAATACCCGCTTGTTCGGAAGATTTGCATATTACGGTTTGACCGACCTCCCCACCAATCCGTTGGGGACGGGTCTCTGCCAGGATCGTTGCGCGGAACTCTACCATAGCAAGCTGCTCGTCATCGACGTGAACCACACGTTTACGCCGACGACCATTCTCGACGTTAACCTCTCTGGGAGCCGCTTTGTCTACGCGCGGGCGCCCATTCTTTCGGGTTTTGATTTGACAAAGCTGGGTTGGACTTCCGCTTACAACACTCCACCGGCAAGCATGCGCACTCCGCCCACGCCAGCTTTCCTGTTCCCCAACGACACTGGAAAGTCACAGGGCAACAGCGCCATCGGAGACCACAATACGCAGTACAATCTCTCGCCTGCGCTTACCATGATCCGGGGCAAGCATACGTTGCAGGCGGGCGCTCAATTCGAGCTGGGCTTGGATAACTACTTCCAAACCAATATTGCCAGCGGCGCATTTGCTTTTGCTGGGAACTGGACGTCGTCCGGCCCGTCGGCGACAGATGGATCTGGATTCGGGTTCGCCGACTTCTTGTTAGGCTTGGCGCAAAACCAAGGTTCTTTCGTAAATCAGACGGAAGGAGTTGCTCAGGTTCCAGCTCAGACGGCGGGTAAGCAGGTCTATCGTGCTTTCTACCTTGACGACACTTTTCGTTTAACCAATAAGCTCACCCTCAACTTGGGCCTTCGTTACGAGTTGCAAGGGCCGTGGTCGGAGCGCTTCAACCGGCTTACCTATTGGGACCCCGCCGCTACCAATGCTACCGTTACGGGGTGCGGAGGGACGCCGGGTTCTCCCTGTCCAGGCGATGCGTTCCTCGTAAAAACCGGCCGCAACAGCAGCCCGAACAATATTCCCATGGATAAGAAGGCGTTCTCGCCGCGCCTCGGCTTTGCGTACGCGTTTGACCAGAAGACCGTGATCCGGGGTGGCTACGGCATCTTCTACATTCCGAACTACGTCTCGTTTGGGCTTAATCCCGACAATGACGTCGTAGACTTGGCGACAACCGGATTCACGGCGACCACAAATTCCTTCACAACCCCGTTCAGTACGCTGAATGGAACGAACTGCACGCTGGCGGGTACTACCTTTGCCAGTTTCTCCTGCGCTGATAACAGCGGCCCGTTCGGCGCTCAGGGAATCCTGTTGCCGCCCGGACGAAATCCGCAACCCAACGTATCGGGTTTCGTCGCCAAGAACGGTTCTCCCACGCTGGCGCCCTATTTCAACGCTAAGTACGGGTATGTTCAGCAATATAACATCGACATCCAACGTGAGTTGCCTGGAGGCTTCTTCGCGGATGTGGCCTATGCCGGCTCGCACGGCGTGCATCTACAGCAGTACTCGACTCACTTCAATCAGATTGGGGATTCCTTTGTGGCCACGGCCGCGAGCGAATTCAACACAGCAATCGCTGGCCCCTGTGCTGGTGCTGCCGATCCTGTCGGCTGTGCGAACGGTTTTGTCACCATTCACCAACAAGTTCCCAATCCGTTGGCAGGAAGTCCCCAGCCGAACCTCAGCGGACCCACAGTCATTACCGGTCAGCTTGATCGGCGCTACCCCCAATACAATGACTTGAATCTGGCGGGATATGGCTGCTGCGACAGTACGTATAACTCTTTACAGGCCACAGTGACGCGGCGGTTTGCCGGCGGCGGCACCCTGTTGGTGGCTTATACCAACGCAAAACTGTTGACCAACACCGATACCTTGACGAGTTGGTTGGAAGGTCCTACTGGCGGCGTCGGACAGGTCCAGGACTGGAACAACCTGAAAGGGGAAAAGTCTCTTTCCTCTCAGGATGTTTCGCAACGTCTGGTGATCAGCTACGTCCTTGACCTTCCTTTTGGCCATGGTAGGAAGTTCGCGGCCAACCTAAGCGGAGTAGCGGACAAGGCGGTTTCTGGTTGGGGAATTGACGGCGTTACCACTTTCCAACGAGGCTTTCCACTCAAGCTCACTTGGGCTGGCGCGGGAACCTCTTTAGAGAACGCCAACCTGGGCGTCGCCAATGTTCGTCCGGATGTTGTTTCCGGATGCAGCAAATCTGCTGGCGGCAAACACATCTCGCAGTGGTTCAACACGACCTGCTTTGCGGCCCCGCCCCAATGGGGCTTCGGCAGCGAGTCACGTACAGATGCAACACTCCGGACTCCCGGAATCAACAACTTTGATTTCGCGGTATTCAAGCGGACAACAATCACCGAGAGAACGGGTCTTGAGTTCCGCACCGAGTTCTTCAACCTGTTCAACCACCCGTATTTTTCTCCCCCAGGGACCGGCTTCAACGGTACCGCTACGGGCTCTGGGAATAACGGATTCGGTGTAATCACGTCGACGGTGCAGGGCGGTGTCGCTTCACCGGAACGTCTGATCCAGTTTGCTTTGAAGTTCGTGTTTTGATTTGTGCGATTCGGCGACGAAGAGTCACACCGCCAAGGGCAGGAGCGATAGTCAAAGAGCAGCAGCTTGTTTGTCTGGGCAATCCGCGATCCCAGCAAAGCGACGAAGGAGTGCTCCTGCTTATATTTCATGCGCGGGTAGTTTTTGGTAAAAGAGCGATAAGAGCGCCAGGGCCGTTCTTCGATACTGCCTCCACGGCTGCCAGTCCGCCCTGACCCATACGATCGCGGATCATCGGGCAGGTGTGCGATAGTTTCAACTCTTCCTCCACACCGGGACACTTTCGTGACATTTTTCGAAATAGGTAGCGTGCTGTGAGGTCGAACTGCGTAAGAAACCAGCGTATGCAATAGACTTCCTCGCGATACTTGGGCGCTGAAACAGGCGAACGACGCCATTGACTTTTAGTCTCTTACCGCTGAGTTAACCTTTTAATCAGCCAGCCAGCGATGGGCGAGGTCTAATGTCAATATAATGAAATGTATGGCTAAGCCTGATCACCTTTCCATGCTCGCGGTTGCGTTGGCGGAAGCGAAAAAAGGACTGGCTGAAGGGGGCATTCCGATTGGAGCTGCGATTTTTGAGACAAATGGTCGTCTTGTCGGCTGTGGTCATAATCGCAGGGTACAGAATGGCGATCCATCTCTCCACGCTGAAACCGACGCGTTCCGCAATGCTGGGCGCCAACGCAGCTATCGAGGTTTGACAATGGTGACCACCCTGGCGCCGTGTTGGTATTGTAGCGGCTTGATTCGGCAGTTTGGTTTTGGCGGGGTGGTTGTCGGAGAGAGCCGGAACTTTCAGGGAGGGTTCGCGTGGCTCCGCTCACTGGGCGTGCCGATGGTTGATCTCGACTCCGCGGAGTGCGCGTCGCTCTTGAGTGAATACATCCGCAAGAATCCGGCCGTTTGGAACGAGGACATCGGGCAAGACTAGGAAACGTAGGTTATTCGATGAGCATCGATAAGGGAGTTCTCAAGAGTCTCCCCAAAGTTCTTTTGCATGAGCATCTGGATGGGGTGCTCCGGCCGAGCACAGTCATTGATTTGGCGAAGAGCATCCACTACATGCTCCTGCCCAGCGAGGACCCCGTTGCTCTAGGAGAATGGTTCCATCGCGGTGCCAACCAGGGAAGCCTGCCGGAATACCTGAAAGGGTTTGCGCATACCATTGCTGTAATGCAAACCGAGGAGGCGCTTGAGCGCGTCGCTTATGAACAGGCACAGGATTTAAGTCTCGACGGTGTTATTTATTTCGAGACCCGCTTCGCTCCGATTTTTCACACTCAAAGGGGACTCACACATCAACAGGTGGTTTCCGCGGTGCTCAAGGGCATGGAGCGGGGCCGAAAAGATTTTGGGATATCGTCTGGATTGATCATCTGCGCCATGCGCAACATGGACGTCTCGCTGGACATGGCGGAACTAGCGGTCGATTTTCGGCAACGTGGTGTCGTCGGCTTCGATCTGGCGGGCGAGGAAGGCGGGTATCCTCCAAAGAAGCACGTAGAAGCGTTTCATTATATTCAGCGACAGAACTTCAATATCACGGTTCACGCGGGAGAAGGCTACGGAAAGGAATCAATTTGGCAGGCTATTCAGTATTGCGGAGCGCATCGAATCGGACATGGGACACGGCTGATCGACGATATTGCGGTCGCAGATGGCAAGGTCGTGAAGTTGGGTGAACTTGCGCAGTATGTTCTCGACAAGCGTATTCCATTGGAAATCTGCCTGCTGAGCAACGTGCATACTGGCGCTGCGCGCAGCCTTGAGGAGCACCCCTTTCGGGTCCTGTTCCGGGAGAAGTTTCGGGTTACGCTCAACACCGATAACCGATTGATGAGCAACACGACGATGAGCAAGGAGTTCGCGGCGGCTGAGGATGCCTACGGGCTGTCTATCGACGACTTCGAGAAGATCACCATCAATGCAATGAAGAGCGCCTTCCTGCCCTATGATCGGCGTATCAATTTCATCTACTCCACCATCAAGCCCGGTTACGCCAGAATCCGCTCCTCTCTCACGAAAGCATAAATCTGGAACTCGCCTGACACCGCGGAAGTGTGGGGCCCAGTCTTTCAACCTGAGCTCACGCCGAAAGCGCTGCAAGCGTTTCGGCGAGTACAAGCGTTCCATTCACAATGTCTTCCGGAGACGCATATTCGTCCGGTCGATGGCTATAACCGTTGCGACAAGGGATGAACAACATGCCTACAGGTGCAATGCGCGACATAAAAAGCGAATCATGGTACGCCCGACTAACCATGGGAAGGGAGGGCAATCGAAGCTTTCTGCATGCCTCCAAAAGCGCCTCAACGATGGCTGGAGCGCACTCGGCGGGGGCGTCGGCGTTCAGTAGTTCTTGGCGGATGCCAACGCCTCGTTTGGCTTGGATCGCGCCGCAGGCATTGCCCAGTGCGTGAAGGACTGCGTCACGGCGGGAGAGATTGGTGTCACGGATGTCCACGCTCAACTGCACGCGGCTAGGAATACTATTGACCGCGCCCGGGAAGATATCGCACATACCGACAGTCGCTACCGTATCGGGTGCACCGCTGTTGCGAGCCGAATCTTCGATGGTCAGAATCAGTTCAGCGGCTGCACAAAGAGCGTCTTTGCGATCCGCCATGAGGACTGCGCCCGCGTGGCCACCCGCACCCTCGAAAAATACGCGGAGGCTGGCTGGAGCCGCAATTCTGGTCACGATTCCGACCGGGATTTTGTGTTGTTCGAGCAACGGCCCTTGCTCGATATGGAGTTCCACGAACGCCTTGTAGTAGTCATCGGACAGCTTCACGTTTTCGAGTTCACCGGACAAACCTGCATTTCGACGCGCCTGCTCGACGGTGTTGCCGTCGCGGTCGACAAGTTTTCTCGCCGCATCAGCAGAGAGAGAGCCGGACAATAAGCGGCTTCCGAGACAGCCGACACCGAAACGCGTGGGCTCCTCTGAAGTAAAGACGAGCAATTCGATCGAATGCCTTGGGCGAAATCCCCGAAGCTGCAACGTGCGAATGGCCTCCAGACCTCCTAAAACACCAACCACGCCGTCGTACTTTCCGGCATTTGGAATCGCATCTATATGCGATCCGGTGCCGATGGCTGGAGCATCCGGATCAGATCCTTGCCAGCGAGCGAAGAGATTTCCAATGGGATCTTGCCGCATCGCGAGGCCGGCTTGCTCACAGCGGGCCCGCAGCCAGGCGCGTGCCTTGAGATCGGTCGGCGTGAAAACAACTCGAGTGACCGCGGGAGGGTCGGCGTCGGAGATAGTTGCCAACTCTTCGATCTCCGTGCTCAGGCGGTCTTTTATGCTGTCGACAGTCATCGAAGTTCATCGAGCAACGGGTGGCGGTTCCAATCCTTGTAGATGAGATACTTCGCCGCAACTTTTCCGATGGCTCCGAACCATTGCGGACACCATGGCCCCATCCAGATGAAATCGCCGGCGGAAGTTGAATACCACGATTCCCCCAGGCGATAGATCCCGCCACCTTCGAGCATGAGTAGCCCATGCTCCATAACGTGCATTTCGACCATAGGCAGAGACGCTCCAGGCTGATAGACCATCGTGTTCACGGCAAAATCAAAACTCACTGTATCAGGCAGTAGACATTTCACCTGGAGGTCGGGATCGTTATCGAGCGGATGGGAAGCGACAGCGTCCTCGTGAGAGATGAAGGCTGCAGGCGCGTCAACTGAGTCGAGTGGGCGGTATGGTTTCTCGATAACGGCGGCGCGACAAAGGTTCGATGCCGACACTCGATGTGCAAGCCCTTCCGGCAGGTAGGCATAGCCGCGAGCACTGATTGTGCTCTCTTTGCCAACAGCTTCCACTTGCAGTTCGCCCTCCAGCACAAAAATGAAGCGTTGAGCGTTAGTCGGCCCGAGCTCGCCGCCGGGTTCAAATTCCGCGGTGTATTGCGTAAACCGGGCGCCGATGGCCGGACTTGCGTGCACAATTGCCAAGCATGACTGCATGCCTGGAAGAGTGGTGCGAACGAAGGAATCGGGCGTCAGAAAGAGGTGGTCGTGTTTGCGAGAGCTGCGCGTATGGCCCAGATTATGCACGGCTCATCCTTTCTTGCAGGCGAAAGGAGTGCGCAAGCTGATCGAGCAAACACAAGCCACACTCGATCGCCTTCGTCACATCGGCAACATCGACTGATTCCGCGGGATCATGGCTGATTCCGCCGGGAGTTCGCAAGAAGATCATCCCCGCTGGAACTTTTTCGGCGAGAATCATGGCATCATGACCGGCGCCGCTTACGACGCGATGCGGGTGAGATCCCGTCATGCGAATTGCCTGGTCGATTTCTGTTAGCAAATAGGAATCCATCGCGACTGCACACTGGTTCAGAAGCACACGCGAAACGAGAGACAAACCTCGCCGGCCGGCAATATGCAGGGCGTTCTCAACCAGAGCGTCAGCTGCGCGTTGGCGAACGGCATCTGATTTGTGTCGCACGTCGAGAGTTGCGCAGACTTCGCCTGCAATGACGTTTGTGGCTCCCGGCTTCGCATCGATGCGGCCAACGGTCGCTACCAGGTCTGGATCTTTCTGTGCCGTATGTTCAACAGCAACAATCCACTCAGCAGCCGCCGCCAACGAGTCGCGGCGAAGATGCATCGGCGTGGTTCCAGCATGATTCGCCCGCCCCAGGAACACAAACTCCATGCGAGTCTGTCCGGCGATTGCCTCGACAGCAGCAAGCGGATAATTGAGAGACTCGAGAACCGGTCCTTGCTCGATGTGGAATTCCAGGTAGGCCAGAGTGTCATGGTGCAACACAGCGCTGGTCAGTTCAGCCGGGCTCAGCCCGAAATTCTCGATGGCGCTGCGGAGCGATGCGCCAGCGGCATCCTGAAGACTCAGTAGTTGGTCGTCAACTCTCCCCACCAACGCCCGACTCCCAATGAATGGAGTTCCGAATCGCACTCCTTCCTCCTCGGAAAACCCGACGACTTCGACGGCAAAAGGAAGGCTTTGGCCCTGCAGGCTTTCGAGCAGTGCGACCGCAATAAGAACTCCCAGCACGCCGTCGTAGGCGCCGGCGTTTGGCACGGTGTCCAGATGAGAGCCGAGTATCAACCGCGCTGCGCCGCGTTGGCTAGCTGGATACAGTCCACGTAGGTTTCCGGCAGCGTCGACCGTTACTGCAGCGCCCGCGGCAGTCAGCCAGGCGCCGATTTCGCGGTGGCAATCGCGCATCGGCGGGGATAGAAACGTCCTACAAATGCCGCCCGGAGTTTCGCTGAAAGCTGCCAGTTTGGCGCAACGAGCGAGCACATCTTCCGCACGTTTCCTGATTTTGTCTGGTCTCTGCACCGAATCCTAACCCCGCCGCAGGCGCGCCTCGATGGAACCGTGTGGCTCGTCTATGGGTAGGAAAACTTCGTTCGGGTTATCTTGACCGAAGCGCGAAAGGTCGACCAGAAGGCAGTGTTTGTTCGGCATGCTCAATTGTATATCCTCAATTTCGGAGACCTGTTCCAAAGCAGCTTCACCCATTGCATACAAAGTGTGCTGCACTGACTTGCTGGAATGATCGGCAAACACCCCCACCAGAATCCCGCGTATCCTGGAACGCAATGATTGAAAGGAATGGACCGAGGGCGCATAGGTCCAGCGAGCGGACAAACAAGTCCCCAACAGGCGGTCCGTCGCCTCCGGTAAAGTGGTCAGTGAGTCCTTCAAAAAGCCAACGAACTCTGATCCAGCCGTCTTGAGAATCAGGAGATTGTTGAGCCCGGAAATCACGCTGATGCTGCCATTCCTATTCCTCCCGACCTCCGTGATCTGTAGTTCGCCACTCGATTGCACAAATGTTGTCGGATGTGGCCCGGTCCCTGCGAAAAGATGCTCCCATGGTTTTTCCGATATGGCGGCACGCACTCGAGTCACCTGCGGATTTTGGTCCAAGAAATGGGCTATAACTTCCTGCGCAAAATCCTCCATACATGTAGCGGAGGAGCGCCTCGCCAATGAGTAAACCGTGTTTTTCATGGTATCGGTGGGGAGAATCTTGCTGTTATTTCCATCAACAAAGCAGGATTCGAAATCCCCCTCCAGCGAAATATCAATGGTCCACTCACGAAGATCGTGCCGCTCCGGACGCCGCTTCACATGGACGAGGCGGACGCGAGACTTGCCATAATTGTTTTCTGCCAACACGACCATCGATCAACTCCCTCGATACGTGGTGTATCCATGCGGGCTCAGAAGGAGCGGGAGATGGAATTGCGATTCTCCGTCGCGCACACGAAACGTAATTTCAATCACCGGGAATAAGGTCTCTACGTGGTTATCGGATTGGTAGCTGGAGGTGTCAAAGGCCAATTTGTAGTTGCCCGATTCTAGCACCGCGGTGTCCGGCAACAACTGAGGGCAGCGCCCGTCAGCGTCGGTGTGCGAACTAGCGATGAGGGTCCACTCTCCGGACTGGAGCTGCCGCTCCAGCCGCACAGGCACGTGCTGGGCAGGTTTCCCCTGGTTCATGTCCAGAACGTGAGTAGAAATTCGTTTCATGAAGAAAGCCATTTCTTTAGTCGAATGTGCGCGATCTGCCTCTGCTGCTCGGCCGCTTCCCGTAATTCCCTTGCTTCGTCGTTACCCAGGCGCCGACGCAAGATCTCGAGGATCTCCGGTGCGGACTTATTTGTCGCGCACACGATAAAGATACGATGGAACTGCTCCTCGTATTTGCGGGTTGCTTCCGCAAGTACGGTTTTGAGATCGCCATTGGCTGTGCCAACTTGATGCTGTTCCTCGGTTGACCATTTCGCTGAACGGACGGGCCCGGACTGCGCTCTCGATTCGCCTATGCGCGGGTGACTGCGAAAAGCCTCCAACCAATCGGCTTCAGAGAGACTCCACCATATCTCATCACAGGCAGCCAGCAGAGCCGTTTCATCGGAAATCGGCCGGCGGTTCGTCATTCCGTCAGCCCAGGCTTTTGAACCACAGCAGGGCAGAATCTCTTTGGATGCGTCTATTGGTCGTAGACTGTTCCAACGCGCGAGCACCGGGTTCATCGGGCGCTTCCTGAGCCGAGTCGATTGAGAAACTCCGCAACCAGATTTCCCGCGACTGCCCTCCGATACCTCGCGGTCGATCGAATGTCGTCAATGGGCTGAATTTCGGCGGCGGCCCTCTGCTGAGCCATTGACACAAGCGCGGGATCAACTCGATGTCCCCGTATCGTACTTTCCGTTTCCTTCAACCGAAGAGGGATCGGGGCGACGCTGCCCATTGCGATTCGAATGTCGTCAACGACTCCACCTGCAAGCCGGGACAAAGCTGCCATGCAGACTTTCGAGATAGCCTGAGCATTTCGTGGACCTACTTTGCGAGCATAGGCCTGGTACTCAGAGTAGCGCCGAGGCATGCAGACTGCGAGGACCAACTCATCCGGCGCGAGTCGCGTTTGGCGATAGCCTGTATGAAAGCTCACGTACGGCACTCGACGTTCACCTCGAACCGAAACAAGAATCAATTCTGCCTCGTAGACAAGCAGTGCAGGCAGCGAATCGGCGGCCGGCGATGCGTTGACGATATTGCCTCCGATGGTCCCGCGATTCTGGTTTGCAATCCCGCCGGTCCAACTCGCTGCCGTGGACAGCAGCGGGAACTCAGATTCAATGATTGCGTTCGCCCGCAAATCGGTATAGGTGCTACCCGCGCCGATGCGAACCTCGTCCGGAAGGACATCGATATGGCGCAGTTCCCTTAGACCCCAGATGCTCACCAGCTTGCGGGCGGCAAGGTTCCCAGCTGCATATTGCACCATCAGATCCGTGCCGCCAGCAATTGGACGCCAAGACCCAGGCTCATCCGCCAGGATGGACAAAATCGATTGCAGATTTGCGGGCGCCAGCAGTTCGTAATCGGCCGGATTGGATCTCACCTGCCAGTGCTCCTCCGGGCAGCCTCGGCAACAGACTCGACAATTTGCGTATAGCCGGTACAGCGGCAAAGGTTGCCGGACAGTGCTTCGCCCATCTCTTCCCGGCTCGGCTGGGGATTTTTGCTCAAAAGGTGCAACGCCGCAAGGATCATCCCGGGCGTGCAAATGCCGCATTGCGCGCCTCCGCAATCGAGGAAAGCTTGTTGCAGCACATGCAGTCGATCTTGGGAAGCGAGGCCTTCAATTGTGACGATGTCAGCCCCGTTTGCCTGGAGAATGGGAACGAGACAGCTGTTGACGAGAACGCCGTTCATCAGAACAGAACACGAACCACACTCGCCTTCTCCGCATCCTTCCTTTACGCCCGTCAGGTTGACTTGCTGCCGCAACACATCCAGCAATCGCTCCATGGGATGGGCATGCACGGTTGCCCGCTGGCCGTTTACGGTGAAAGAGATCTCGGATTTCTGTGGTTGGTGTGTAGTCGTGCTCATCAATCGCGGTTCACAGTAGTGCTGGATATGACTCCCGCCTGGTTGTTTAGTGAGAGTGCATCGAAAATATCCTCGGGAGTCGCGGGAATTGAATTCAAAGCGACGCCGACCGCATCCGTAATTGCGTTGACTACGGCGGGCGCGGGACCATCCATTGGCAGCTCTCCGATTCCTTTTGCTCCGAACGCGCCGTGCGCATTTCCCCATTCCTCAAAATAAACCCGGATCGGAGGCAGGTCCGCCGAGGTGGGGATGATGTAGTTGGTCATCTGGCCATTTTGCATTCGTCCCTGATCCCAGACTACCTTTTCAAACAGAGCAAACCCAATTCCCTGGGCAACACCTCCTGTAATTTGCCCCGTTGCCAGAACAGGATGGAGAACTTTTCCAATTTCCTGAAGAGCAACAAAATCGTCTACTGAGACGGAATAAGTGGTCAGATCTACCGTGACTTCGGCAATGTAAACGGCCCAGGCAAACGCGGCATACGCAGCTCCGGAATACTTTTCTTCGTCCCACACGACATCTGCGGGTTGTTCGTAGCGTGCAAGAGAGCGGAAGGGACCGTGCTTCTCCACATAGGCACGACAGGCTGCGAGGAACTCCTCACGCGAATAATGCTCTTTGAGGAATCCGCCCGACGTCAGAGTCCCCCGGATTCCGATCGCCGCAGACTGCACCAGCCTTCCAATGACCATCGCAGTGCGTGAGGCGACCGTCGGTCCGCTGTTGGGGACTTGATTTGTGTCCGGCTGTGCGATCAGGACGTCATCGAATGCCAGCCCCAAAGTTTCGGCGACGATCTGGCACAGCACAGTGTTCGTGCCTTGACCAAATTCGGTGCTGGATACGAGCACGCGGAGTCTGCCATCGGAAAGCACTTCCACGCCAACCACAGAGCTTAGATAGCGTTCCCCGGATCCAGTAAAGCCCGCCCCATGAAGAAAAGCAGCGATGCCAATTC
Source organism: Terriglobales bacterium (assembly GCA_035567135.1). Classification (GTDB taxonomy): domain Bacteria; phylum Acidobacteriota; class Terriglobia; order Terriglobales; family Acidobacteriaceae; genus JABDBE01. The sequence goes on along the minus strand of DATMQI010000089.1, from coordinate 16,066 downwards.
CTTTCTTCTTTGAATTGCGCGCATTCTCGCTTTCGAATCTGGCCTTTTGTGAATCGTAATCAGCCAGCTCCAAGGCGCGATTCAGAAGTTTGTCGAGATTCGTCTCTTCACTGACGATCTGCCCCGTGGTTGTGGTCTGCCCAGGTTTCAACAAATTTCGCCGCCGGATCTCAATTGGGGATATCTGTAAGACCCGAGCAATCTCATCCATATGCCGCTCCATCGCGAAGATGGACTGGGGGGCACCGAAGCCCCGAAAAGCACCGTGCGGCGGAACGTTTGTAGCTACGGCCTTGGCTTGAATGCGAACGGCTGGCCAATAGTACGGTCCACCGGCATGGATCGCCCCACGCGACAGGACAACGGGCGAGAGAGTTTGATAGGCTCCGCCGTCGATCGTGAATTGGATTTCACCGCCCAGGATTTGGCCATCATGAGTGATGGCGGTGCGGTGGCGGGTCCGCGAGGGATGACGTTTCGTTGTCGCCGTCATGTCTTCCATGCGGTCGTAGATGATTTTGACTGGACGCCCAGATTTGATAGCCAGAAGAGCCGCGTGCCCCGCAATCATCGAAGGGTAATCCTCCTTCCCGCCAAAAGCGCCCCCAGTTTCCATCTGCACAACGCGTACCCGGTCCTCTGGCAGATTGAAGAGCTTCATTAAGGATTTGTGGACATAATAAGGACACTGCAGTGATCCCCAAACCGTAATCCCGTACCGAGGATCAAATTCGGCGATCATGCCGTTGTTTTCAATGTAAAGCTGCTCTTGTGCCCCGGTTCGATACTCTCCTTCAATGATATGGTCTGCCATTTCCCACACGCGATGGACGTCACCTTTTTCAATGAGGCAGGTTTTGAAAATATTTTCCTCGCCCCAGATGATTTCGGAGAGGCGTTCGCTTTCTTCGATGCTGAAAATAGCGGGCAAAGGTTCGTACTCGATAGAGATTGCGGCTACCGCTTTCGGAAGGAGATGCCGGTCACGATGGGCGAGCAGCAGGATCGGCTCTTCTGGATGGTTGACGACTCCGTCCGCCAAGCACGGTTGATCTTCGCCGATCAGCGCGACACAATTCTTCCCGGGAATATCTTGGGCGGAAACGATAACGAATTGTTGCCAATCGATGCCGCATCCAAAAGTGATGTTTTTGATTTTGCCGCGTGGAATGGTGCTGCGGACAGTGGCGCCATAAAGCATGTTGGGCAGGGTCCAATCGTCGACGTAGAGAGCGCGCCCAGTGACCTTGTCGTGGCCTTCCTTGCGCGGAACCGACCTGCCGACAATGTTGCCGTTTCTCATGCGGTTGTCGCTCCAGCCACGTCAGCCCCGGCCTCCTGCGAGCGCGATAGCGAAGATCGACGGAACTCGCGGCCGAGAGGATGACCCGGAAACGAGCCCTCTTGGAAAACCACCGTTCCACGAAGATACGTGGCCCTTACTACGCCCCGTAATTTTCGACCCATATAGGGTGAAACCGGATGCCGATGGTACAACCGGGACCCACTCACGACAAGCTCGTCTTGCGTATCGAATATGACAAAGTCCGCGTCATAGCCGGCCGCGATTCGGCCTTTATGCAGGTGACAACCTGCAAGGTTGGCAGGCCCTTCGGCCATCCAACGCACTACGTCGGATAACGAAAAGCCTCTTGCGACCGCTTCTGTATATATCAGGGGAAGCGCAACAGAAAGACTAGCAATCCCTCCCCAAGCCGACTTGAAATTGCCCTTTTCTAAACACTTCATTTCAGGGGGACAGGGGGAGTGGTCGGTAACGACGAAGTCAATCGTTCGGTCGCGGAGTCCCTCCCAAAGTCGCTCCCGGTTTTCACGTCCGCGAATCGGAGGGGCGCACTTGCACAAGGTCGCACCATCTGGAATTGTCTCGGCGGTTAAATGGAGGTAGTGTGGACAAGTCTCGGCGCTGATAGCAAGACCCTCAGAACGTGCCGCACGCAGCAGCGGCAAGGCCTCGGCCGCTGACAAGTGAACGATGTGAAGGTGGAAGCGATATTTTCGACACAACGTAATAAGCAGATGAATGGCCGACAGTTCGGCTGCATCAGGCCGCGATTGCAGATACGTCGCGTAACGGGACCAATCCGCTTCCGCCAGCTTTGCCGTGGACGCTTCAATGTCAGCGGGTAATTCGGCGTGCACAAGCAAAGGCAGCCCGGTTTGAGCCACATGGGGTAAGGCTGCAACCAGGTCCTGCTCGGTTACCATCGTGAACTCATCAATGCCCGGATGGATGAGAAAGCATTTAAATCCCGGCACTCCCTGAGCTGCCAGAGCCGCAATCTCTTCGTGGTTTCCTGGGACTACTCCGCCCCAGGAGGCCCAATCTACACGGCATTGACCGTGTGCAGCTTGTCGCTTCGCCTGAAGAGCGCCGACCGTGGTAGTGGCCGGCAGGCAATTCAGAGGCATGTCGACGAGCAGAGTGTATCCTCCAGCTGCCGCCGCTCGGGTGGCGGTCGCGAATCCTTCCCATTCGGTGCGACCGGGCTCGTTGATGTGTACGTGAGAGTCAACTAGGCCGGGCAAAATCGCAACATCGCCGAAATCGAGAATCTTTGCGTGAGCAGGCGTTCGTTCCGGTCCCACAACGTCCTGAATGCGCCCCTCCTCCACGAGGATGGTGGCGGGGCGAACGCCGTCGGGCGTAACGACCTGTCGAGAGATGAAGGCCTGAAGAGTCATGATTCGGGCGCATCCGCAGATACATTTTGACCGTAGAGGCTACCGGCGGAAATGCGAAGTTTCTATCATTATGATCGCAAATCGAATTCAGCAGAATAGAGAATCACTGAATGGGGGCTTATATACTGGTTGCCCCGAAGGGGCTGGAGCAACGGTCGCGCGTGCTTGCGGCCTGAGTAGTGCCCGGGCGAAAGTGTGGGCGGATGTCAGAGATGAAAAAACAGTTTATGATGCGCGCTATCGAACTCGCAATCGATTCCGTTCAAAGCGGCCGTGGTGGACCATTTGGGGCGGTCGTTATTAAAGACGCAACGATTGTGGGCGAGGGCGCAAATTGTGTGACCCTTACGAACGATCCCACGGCTCATGCGGAAGTGGTGGCGATCCGGCAAGCCTGCGGCAAATTAGGCAATTTTGAGCTGCTGGATTGCGAATTGTACACTTCGTGCGAACCCTGTCCCATGTGCCTCGGCGCCATCTACTGGAGTCGCCTCGCGCACGTGTATTTCGCTAACACCACGGGTGACGCGGCCGAGATCGGTTTCGATGACTCGTTCATCTACCGGGAAATCGCTCTGCCCTACACCCAACGCCGGATTCCAACGACACAGATGATGCGGCAAGAGGCACTTGCTGCCTTTAGGGCGTGGGTAAACAAGCCTGACAAGCTTGTTTATTGAGCCGCTCACGTGCAGGTTCGCCAAGATTCCTTTACAGCGATGTCCCGCCCCCATCGATACAGCAAGCTGGTGCGATGTCGATACAACCCCAAATGTGCATAGTCCTACTAAACGCTAGTTGCACTAAGAAAGGGGATCACGAATGCCAGCCAAAAAGAAATCGCGCGGTCGGAGATACAGCAAGGGTGCGGGGAAGAGCGTAGCCAGCGCAATGCGTCGGAAGAAGCACGGTACTCTGCGCTCTGGGCGCAGTGGCAAGGGCGGCAAAGTGAAAAGCAGGAAGCAGGCAATTGCGATCGGCCTATCTGAAGCGCGCAAGAAAGGTGCCAAGGTGCCCAGGAAGAAAGCTGCATAAGGATTTTATGGAACTGCGAGTGTTGGAAGGTTGATGCTCCAAAATCCCTGCGAGGCTAGCCGTGTCCGGCCTCCGCCGCAACGCCAACTGATTCCATTGCAGACGCGCTCGAACTCTTGGATTTCAGCGCTGCAAGTCATGAGCGTCCAGCATTTGCCGGATATTCATCTACATTGTTGGCCCTAGCAAGACTCCTCATTAGGCTCTGCTGAGTTTTTGAATGCGCGGTTTATGCGCAACAACCTGGCTCCGCTAACACATCTCATCGTGTACGAACGAAGTTGTTGTCAAGTCTTCCTTGCTGAATGGTGGATGGATGTCCCAGTCAGTGCTAAGCACGGAGCAACAGATTGCCTCGCTTTGGGACCTGGGGGGCTTGAGCTGGCGTGAACTGGCTCGGCGCGTGTGGGGCGGAATCAACCAAAATGATTTGTTAAACCGCGCCTATGAGCTCGCCTACAACTTCCTGCTTGCGCTATTTCCTCTTCTGCTTTGCCTGGTAGCGATGCTGGGCTTGTTCGCATCAGAAAGCAGCAAACTGCAAAGTGACCTTTTCTTCTATTTTCAGCAAGTAGTGCCGCCCGCCGCGTACCATCTCGTGGTCCGCACGCTCAATGAAATTACAGCGAATTCGGGCGGTGGCAAAATAACATTGGGTCTGCTGTTGGCGCTCCTATCCGGTTCGGGTGGCGTGACCCAGTTGATGTCGACGCTCAATGCGGCTTATGAAGTGCGCGAAGCACGCTCCTGGCTCAGAGTTCACCTCATATCTCTCGGACTAACGATTGCGATGTCTTTACTGATCATTGCGGCTTTGCTGCTGATATTGGCAGGCGGGTGGTTGGTGGGCCTTATGGTGCGGGATTTGGGACTGAGCCCTTCCTTCCTGATCGTCGGGCGTGTGCTGCAGTGGGTCATGGCCTTGGCTTTTGTAGTGCTCGCGTTTGCGGCGATCTACTACTTTGCACCAGACGTAAAAGAACAGCATTGGTATTGGATCACCCCTGGTTCCGTCGTGGGAGTGCTGGTATGGGCGTTCGCCTCAGTAGTCTTGCGCGGCTATCTCCATTTCTTCAACACATTTAGCAAAACGTATGGCTCCTTGGGAGCCGTCATGATTTTAATGCTCTGGTTCTACATCACGGGACTTGCCTTCCTGCTCGGGGGACAGATCAATTCCACCATTGAACATGCGGCCGCAGAAAAAGGCCATCCCGAAGCCAAGCCTGTAGGAAGAAAAGCGGCGTAAGATGGTACGTGGTTTCCTGTATTGCGGCCCTTTGATTGTCTTCCGGCCTCAATGAATTACATGGCCAAACGGTCAGGTCGAATTTTCATCGAAACAGATAACCCACTCGTGTGCTTGTCCGAGGGAGGAAAATCATGCGTAGGTTTGCAATTGGTATAGGAATCTTCATAGTTGTGATCGTGGTGGCTATCTTTGTTTTCGCCGCGACCTTCGACGTTAATAAATACCACGGAACGATTCAGTCGAAACTCGAGAAACGCCTTGGCAGACCGGTAACGCTTGGAGATATGCATTTGAGCGTCCTGCCTCCCAGCTTTAAGGTGGAAAATCCTGCGATTGGAGACGATCCACACTTCAGCGCCGATACACCATTCGTGAAGGCACAAGAACTGGATGTATCCGTCAAGCTGTTGCCGCTGATTCACAAGCAGGTTGAGATTAATTCACTCAGCCTACAGCGGCCGAGCGTAAATCTGATTAAGAACGCAGCCGGAGTTTGGAATTTTTCATCCATCGGCCATCCGGCCGGACAGAGCCAGCCTGCGCAGGCCCCTGAAACCCCTTCGAAGCAACCGCCTTCCGCCACCCCGCCGAAGACCTCCCCGCCTGCGACCAGCGAGCAGCAGTTTTCGCTCGGAGAGCTGAGCATTCGCGACGGGCAGATTTCTATGCTCGATCAGCAAACCAGTAAAACTCCTTCGATATATGACCACATCGACGTCACACTCAAGGATTTTGCACCAGACAAGCCGTTTACGATCGACGCGTCAATACACATGTCAGGTGCCGCATCGCAGCAAGCTCGTTTGCAAGGCCGGGGAGGCCCCATAAACGGCGGCAACCCTGTAGCCACACCTTTTCGGGGGACTCTAAGTCTCAAACAGGTCAGCATTGGGGACTTGTCGAAGTTTCTGAATTCACCTGCAGTGAATGGGACGGATGGATCGGTTAGCGGGGAAACAAAGATCAACAGCGAGTCGGGAAAGCTCACCGCGCAGGGTGAGACTCAAATCCAGAATGCGAAAGTACGTGGCATGGAGCTGGGTTTTCCGATTGCGGCGCAATATGACTTAACGGACGATCTCGGCGCAGATTTACTGTCTATCCGGAATTTCATCATGAAGCTGGGCTCGACTCCCCTTGAAATGAATGGAACTGTAAATTCGAAGCCGACCCAGCCCGTGCTGGATCTGAACGTCAAGGCAAACAATGTTTCCATTGCTGAAGTCACAAAAATGGCGGCAACCGCGGGCGTGGCCTTGTCGCCGGGCACCATCGCAACTGGAAATGTGAACGCAAACATTCAAGTCCGCGGTCCCGCGGACAAACCAGCTCTAAATGGGACGGTGGTTGGCAGTAATCTCCAACTGAGCGGGAAAGACATCCCGCAGCCTGTACAGATTCAGTCTGTGAACCTGAACATGACGCCCTCGCAAATTCAATCGAACGACTTCAACATTGTTTCCGGTGCGACCACGGTGAATGCACACCTCACGCTCCGCAATTACCAGTCGACTACACCCACGGTTGACGCAGTCATGCGGGCACCGCGCGCCCAATTTCCAGCCATTCTCAGTATGGCGAAAGCATACGGGGTCACTTCGCTTGACAAGGTGAGCGGCAACGGCACGCTCAATGTGGATCTGCGTGCCAGTGGACCGGTGAAGGCCGTGAACTCAGCGGAAATCATGAAAGCGCTCAATGGCACGGTCGTCTTGGACCTCAATAATGTGAAGTATTCAGGTGCCAACGTTAGCAATGAACTCTCAAAAATTGCAGGCTTTTTGAATGCAACTGCGGCGTCTCAATCCAGCCCGGGTGTCACAACCATTTCCAAGGCGACTGGGAACATCCAGATAAAGAATGGCATCGCTCAAACCAATAACTTGCAAGTCCAGCTTGATATCGGAAACGTGGGCGCGGTGGGCACTGCGAATCTGGTAGACAGTACCCTCAACCTGCGAGTGACAGCGGTGCTTTCGCAATCAGCCAGTCAGAAGGTGGGTGGAAACAGTATTGGAGGCTTCATGCAAACTGCTCTGGCAAATCAGCAGGGCGAGTTAGTCATTCCGGCACTGGTGACGGGCACTTTCTCGAATCCCAAATTTGCCCCCGATGTTCAGCAGATCGCACAAATGAAGGTGAAGGGATTAATGCCAAATTTCAATAACCCAGGGTCGGTTACCGGCACACTGCAGAACCTCCTCGGGGGAAAAATGCCTGCCCCAGGTCCGCAATCGCAGGGGCAGCAGCAGAATTCTCAACAGAACACTGTTCAGCAGTTAATGGGCTTATTTGGAAAGAAGAAAAACCAAAATCAAAACCCCCAATAACAGAAGGTGCCTTGGGAGCAAAGTTGCACTGGGGATTATTAACCAGCTAAGTGCATGGAGTGGTCAAATGAGCGGGCGCACGACGTCAACACGCAAGATTCGCTACGCGGTCGTAGGTTTGGGACACATCGCGCAGGTCGCAGTCCTGCCTGCATTTAAAACGGCAAACAATTCCGAACTGGCGACGATTGTCTCGGGAGAGCCCGAAAAGCGCGAAAAATTGCGCAGGCAATATCGGCTCGAGCACGTGTATTCCTATGATGACTATGAGCTTGCGCTCGCCGAGGTGGACGCAGTCTATTTGGCTCTGCCAAACCATCTGCATCGTGAGTATGCCGTTCGCGCTGCGCAGGCGCATGTGCACGTTCTTTGTGAAAAGCCCATGGCGGTTACCGAGGAAGAATGCCAGGCGATGATCAATGCAGCGAATGAAGGCGGAATCAAGCTGATGATCGCCTATCGCCTCCACTTTGAAGCAGGGAACCTGGCGGCAATCCGATTGGCCCAGGACAGCACACTCGGAACTGTGCAGCTCTTCACGTCAGAATTTGCTCAGCAAGTTACGGAGGGCAATATTCGGGTCAGCGTGAGCGTCTCAGAGGGAGGCGGTCCCGTCTACGACATGGGGGTTTACTGCATCAATGCAGCCCGCTACCTCTTTCGCGACGAACCCATGGAGGTTTTTGCAACAACCGCAAGTAATGGGGAGTCAAGATTTCGGAAAGTAGAAGAAATGGCATCAGTGGTGATGCGCTTTCCTCAGGATCGCATTGCTACATTTACGTGCAGTTTCGGCGCTGCCGATGTTAGCCGGTATACCTTGATTGGTACGAAGGGGCTACTCAGGGCAGATCCTGCTTATGAGTACGCCGAGGCAATCAAACATCAGCTGACCGTGGATGGGAAGACGAAGACAAGGAAGTTCCCGAAAAGAGATCAGTTCGCTGCCGAAATTGCCTATTTTTCGGATTGCATTCTCAATGACAAGGAACCGGAACCTTCCGGACTCGAAGGTTTGGCCGACGTGCGCGTTGTGCAGGCGATTTATAAGTCGGCCGGCAGCAAAAGGAGCGTTGATTTACCTGTACTGCCCAATAAACCGAGACCGACGGTGCAGCAGGAAATCCATCGTCCAGCGCACGGGAAGCCTAAGATAGTGAAAGCGAAAGCGCCATCTGGAGAAGCTGCGTAAACCCTCCGGAAAACGTATAGCTCCATGGCGCTCTGTGCGGTTCTGTGCATTCCACAAGTGACGCTTGAATCGGAGCGCTTGTTCTGCTACAAAAGTTTAAATCTCTGCCTGATGATGAAGGCACTTTGTCCAGAACTGGGGCTAGTCGATTCGGATGTTGCGCAAATAAGAAACGGGATGTCCTCTGCACAATCCGGCGCCCACGGAGCTCCCTCGTAGTAGTTCCGCCGGTGTAAGACCTCGAACCTCCTAGCCCTACTTGGGAGTTTCGGAATGTTGTTTTGTGGCAGGCTTAACACTATTCGGAGTAGCCGCGCTACGCTGGCGTGTGCGCCCTTCCGCACGGTCCTCTTTAGCTCGTCAATTCAATCCAATCTCCATACATTCGGAGGAAGACATGGCGACGAATCTTGTCCAGATTAAGAACGATTCTGAAATAAAAGAGCGGCTAGCCGCGGAACGTGCACGCCTGCGCAAGATCGCCGGTCTCGATCATCCAACTCATTTTCATAGGCCAGTCGAGCGCGCTTTCACGGCTGAACAGCGTAAGCAGGTGACTATTCTGTTCGGCGGCTTCACATGGAAGCATGAAGACCTGATCCGCGCGGTCTTCCAGGGATGCGGGTATCGTTGCGAAAAGCTTCCAGTGCCCGACGTCGCTGCCTTCCAGACCGGAAAAGAATTTGGCAACAACGGACAATGCAATCCGACCTATTTCACGGTTGGAAACCTGGTGCAGTACTTGCAGTTTCTAGAAAAAGAAGGCATGTCTCGTCAGCGGATTCTCGATGACTTCGTTTTCTTTACGGCGGGCTCTTGTGGGCCCTGCCGGTTTGGAATGTACGAAGCTGAGTATCGTTTCGCACTGAAGAATGCCGGCTTCGACGGCTTCCGCGTGCTCTTGTTCAAAGACAGCGACGGAATTAAAGCGGCGTCGGGCGAGCCCGGTCTCAAGTTCACGATCGATTTCGGCTTCGGCATGCTGAATGCCATGCACCTTGGCGATGTGATTAACGACCTGATTTACCAAATCCGTCCATTTGAAGTGAACAAGGGCGAGACCGATCGTGTATTTCACGATGCCGTGGACGAGTTGTGTGAGGATCTGAAGAACCGCGACTCATTTGAGATTGAAGAGCGTGCGCCGGAATGGGCAAAGCCGAAATTCAAGAACAATAAAGTTCTGCGGAACACCTTCAATGTGTTCGGTAAATGGCACGAGCACATGTGGGGCAAGGATTATCTGAATGCCCTGCGGTCGGCGCGCGAGAAGATGGATACGATTGAAGTTGACCGCACCCGGGTTAAGCCACTCGTTAAGATCACCGGGGAATTCTGGGCCCAGATCACCGAAGGCGACGGCAACTTCCATATGTTCGACTTTCTCGAGCGCGAGGGAGCTCAGGTGATGGTCGAGCCGATCGCTACCTGGGTTGCTTATCTCATGTATCAGGCAAAGGCGCACGCGAAGGCGAAGTGGCCGGTAAATCGACCCTATCGGAATGTGGAATGGTACGAAGTCAAGAAGCAGTTCGCGAACTACATTGGTTTGCACAAGAAGCTTTGGGGAATTGGAGCCGGCGAGCGCATGTGGAACTTCTTCTACCACCGCACGATTCGGCAGCTAGGTGGAATCACTCACCACTTAGTTCCGCAAACCGACCTCGCGGAAATGGCTCATCCTTTCTACAACCAGTTTGCCCGAGGTGGTGAAGGGCATCTCGAAGTTGGCAAAAATGTGTACTACACGGTTCACAAGCTATGCCACATGGTACTTGCGCTGAAGCCATTCGGCTGCATGCCCTCTTCGCAGTCCGATGGTGTCCAGTCGGCAGTCGTGAACAAGTTCAAGGACATGATCTTCCTCCCGATCGAAACCTCCGGAGAGGGTGAGGTCAATGCTCACAGCCGTGTCCAAATGGCCCTGGGAGAGGCGAAGGTGAAAGCCAAGGCAGAGTTCGAACAATGCCTTAAGTCCACCGGCAAGAGCATGGAGGAAATCCGCGAATACATTGAGGAGCATCCCGAGTTGAAGCGGCCTTTCTACCATGTTCCGCACAGGGAGGGTGTTGCTGGAACAGCGGCCCAGTTCATTCTCCACGTGAACGATCGCATCAATAAGGACACCGGTTTTTGGAAGCGGTCGCGCGTCGGTGTGGTGGCTCCGGCTACTGCCAGCGGAGACTAAGGAGAGTTAGAAGGCTCAGAGCGGAGGGCCGGACTAGTTGGGAAGCCCTCCTCGAATCTCTAGTGCATCCACGAATCGAGCGGTAGCTCAGATTGAAGAGAGGAAGAATGCACGACCATAAGGGTACGCAGCTGATCCAGATCGCTCCCTTGGAGCAGCCGAAAATCCAGCACACGCAAAAACCGCACGACCATAGCACGCAATTTCTGGTGGGACTAGACGTGGGTTCAACGACTGTGAAGGCAGTTGTTGTCGAAGCAGCTACGGACCAGGTGCTCTGGCAGGACTATCAGCGCCACGAGACGAAACAGCCGGAGAAGACGCTCGAATTCCTGAAACGCATGGAAGCCGAGGTTGGGATTGATCGTCACAACACGCGTATGTTCATGACCGGCTCGGGAGGCAGCGGCATCGCGGATCAAATTGGAGCGAAGTTTGTGCAGGAAGTCACGGCCGTGTCCCTGGCAGTGGAAAAACTGCATCCCGAAGTGTATTCGGTTATTGAACTTGGGGGGCAGGACGCCAAGATTATCGTCTTCAAGGATGACGACGAGAGCGGACGGAAGAAAAAGATTCCCTCCATGAACGATAAATGCGCTGGAGGAACCGGGGCGGTCATCGACAAGATTAACGCGAAGCTGAAGATCCCCGCGCAGCAGCTCTCGGAGCAGGGATATCACGGCATCAAGCTGCACAAGGTTGCGGGCAAGTGTGGCGTGTTCGCAGAAACTGACATTAACAGTCTGCAGAAAGTTGGAACGCCCCCGGACGAGCTGATGGCGTCATTATTCGAAGCCATCGTGCTGCAAAATCTCAGTGTGCTCACGCGTGGGCATACTCTTCGGCCGCACGTGTTGCTTTTGGGTGGGCCGAACAGTTTCGTGCGGGGCATGCGCGAAGCTTGGCAAGCCAATATTCCCCGCATGTGGCAAGAGCGGAAGGTCAAGATTCCAGATGGTGCGAAGCCGGAGCAGTTGATTAAAGTTCCGCAGAATGCTCAATACTTCGCCGCCATGGGTGCTGTGGAGTTTGGCCGCAGCGAGGACGATTGCGTTGGCTGCTATCGCGGATACGACAGCCTGATTCATTACATTGAATTTGGCCGTCAGGAGGAAAAGGCGAAGTTTGGAGGGAAGGGTCTGGTCGAGCGTCCCGCGGATCTCGACCTGTTTAAAGACGCTTATCGCCGCAAGAAGTTCACGCCTGCAGTGTTTCAGAAAGGCAGCACGGTTGGCGGCTTCATCGGCATAGATGGCGGCTCGACATCGACGAAAGCCGTGCTGTTGAGCGAAAACGGTGAGATTCTTTGCAAGTCGTATCAGCTCTCAAACGGTAACCCCATCCAGGACACTATTGAAATGTTCGAAAGTCTGCGCGGCCAAGTGGAGGCGCAGAATGCAAAACTCGAAGTACTAGGAGTGGGAACGACGGGCTATGCCAAAGATATCTTGAGGGACGTTCTGAACGCGGATGTCGCGCTGGTAGAAACCGTCGCACACACCGAATCAGCGCTGAAGTTCTACGAGGACCCGCATGTAATCGTGGACGTGGGTGGTCAGGACATCAAGATCATCATTCTGCACAACGGGCGCGTGAAGGATTTCAAGCTCAACACGCAGTGCTCCGCCGGCAACGGATATTTCCTGCAATCCACCGCCGAGGGATTTGGCTACGACGTGAACCAGTACGCCGACCTCGCATTTTCGGCAAATGCCATGCCAGTTTTTGGCTATGGCTGCGCTGTTTTCATGCAATCGGACATCGTCAATTTTCAGCGCCAAGGGTGGCGTGCTGAGGAAATCCTCGCTGGCTTGGCTGCCGTGCTTCCGAAGAACGTTTTCCTATACGTTGCGAGTATTCCGAATCTTGCCGCGCTCGGCTCCCGCTTTGTGCTGCAGGGAGGGACGCAAAACAACCTGGCAGTGGTAAAGGCAGAAGTGGATTTCATTCGAAACAGTTTTCGTGCGGCGGGAAGGCAGCCCGAGATTATTGTGCACGAACATTGCGGCGAGTCAGGAGCGATCGGCGCCGCGCAAGAATCGCTGCGACTGTGGCGGAATGGTCAAATGACCACATTTGTAGGGCTTGATGCAGTGCGCAAAATCGAGTACCGCACCACGCGAAACGAGGCCACTCGCTGCAATTTCTGCAAGAACAATTGCCTCCGCACCTTTATCGACATTCGAACCGAGCCGGTCAAGAACTTTGTCCCCATCCAGAAAGTGACCAAAGTCCCACTCATGCATGGTGAGCAGCGGTTGATTATTGCGACCTGCGAAAAGGGAACGGTTGAAGATCTCGAGGAAATGAAGGAGATCAAGTCGGGGCTCGATCACATTCGAGATCAGCACCCGAACTTCGTGGACGTGGCCTCGAAGGAAGTCTTCCGCCCCACCAACGTCAAGAAAGTGGCTGACCAGATTCCGAGTAGCGCCTGGACGAAGGTGGCCAAGGAGCGCATTGCGCTCATGCAAAATCGCGGCAAGTTGCGCATCGGCATTCCACGGGTCCTGAATATCTATACGTATGCGCCGCTCTTTAACGCATACTTCGAGAGCCTGGGAGTGCAGCCTGAAAATATTGTTTACTCCGACTATACGAGTTCGGAGCTTTACCGCGCTGGAGCAAGTCGTGGCGCCATTGACCCGTGTTTCCCGGCAAAAATCGGGATCTCGCACGTCTATAACCTGATTCAGGAAAAACACCGGAAGAAGCCGCTCAATGTAATCTTCTTCCCCATGTACGACGTCTTGCACTCTCCGCTTGTCAAACTCACGGGCAGCAATGCCTGCCCAACAGTCACGGCAACTCCGGAAACAGTCAAGGCGGCGTTCACAAAAGAGAACGACGTTTTTGCCGAACACAACGTGAAGTACATCGATCCCGTGCTCAACTTCGCCGATCGCAAGCTATTTGCCTATCAGATGTTGCAAGCTTGGCAGGGCGTGCTTGGCTTGTCACAAGAGGAAAACGATCGAGCAATCGAAAGCGGATTCAACGCTCTCAGGGACTATGAGACGAGCATTCGCCGGCGGGCCCGGGCTGTAATTGACCAACTTGAACACGAGGACCGCATTGGAATTGTCATGCTCGGCCGACCGTATCACCACGATCCGGGACTCAACCATGAGATCCTGGACGAGTTCCAGAAGCTTGGATATCCGATCTTCTCGCAAAACACTCTTCCGCTGGACGAGGATTTGCTGGACCGCCTTTTTGGGGAAGAAGTTCGCGCAGGCGTGATCAGCAGTCCGCTGGATATTGGTGATGCCTGGAAGAACTCTTATTCGTGCAGCACCAATCACAAGGTTTGGGCTGCGAAGTTCACGGCGCGCCATCCGAATCTGGTTGCGCTCGAGATTTCCAGCTTCAAGTGCGGGCACGATGCGCCAATCTATGGTGTGATCGAAGGCATCATCGAGCAATCTGGGACGCCTTATTTTTGCTTTAAGGATCTAGACGAAAACAAACCTTCCGGGTCGATCAAGATCCGCGTCGAAACCATCGACTACTTCCTGCGCCGTTATCGAGAAGAGGTCATCCGCAAGCGAAAGGCCGAACAGGATATCGAAGCTCAACTCGCGGCTCTGGAAGCAGAACTTCGTAACCAAAAGAATCAACCTGAAACATCTCTCTTCCCGCAAACCGTCGAACAAGTCGGACAAGGCATAGCCGCCGACTAAGACTGCAACAGATCTCGAGAGGAAGGCTCGCATGGCGACCGCGCCAAAGTTTCGCATTGACGTCGACATTCACAACTTATTGATGAATACCGCACAGACTCCGGCCAAACCGGTGCTCGTGAAGGGCCGCAAATTACCGGAGCCGGTGTTTCCACGCTTTCCGGAAAAGTTGTTGGATCCAGGGCCGGCCGTTATTCCTGAGAAACGGCTTTGGACGGTGCCACAGGCCTATCGCAGCATGCGGGGTTGGCTGTTCCCGTATATCCGCTCGCGTGTGCTGCCAGGAGAGTTCCATCCCATTACTGCCTACCTGTTTGTCGAGTACAAGTGCAATCTCGATTGCTGGTATTGCTGGGCCTACAACAACAAGGTAAAGGGAATGACGGAGGATGTGGCGCGTCGGTCCATCGACTGGCTCCATGATCACGGTTGTCGTGTGCTGGCCCTGATGGGTGGCGAGCCTCTCCTGCGCCCGGACTTTGCACACAAAGTTGTGTACTATGCCGCCAAGAAAGGCTTCTGGGTATACATAGGAACGAATGGACGGCTCCTGCGGCCCGAGGTGGCCGACCGTCTCGGAGACGCCGGCGTCGGAGTGTTCAATTTCGCCGTGGATGCATGGGACGAGAAACCGAGTCTACCTAAGGCGGTTGTTCCTGTGCGGAAGCACATTGAGCACCTGATGAAGAAGCAATACGTCTATGGCTATATGGTCTTCTTCAACCTGAACATTTGTCGCAACAACACGCAGGATGTGCGGCAGATTACGGAATTCGCCCGCGAGCACAGGATCGCGACCGACTACCACATCAATGAGACCCCAATGCTCGAGCAAGATGAGCATTTCAAACACCTCAGCGACAATCCGACTTATATACGTCCCGAGGATTGGCGCGAAATCGATTCCCTTGTTGACTGGATCATCGAGAAGAACAAAGCTGGCTATCAGATGGTGAACTCCGTCCAACGCCTGCAGGAGATCAAAGCGTTCATTCGCATGGCAAGCGGAGCGGATCTAAAGCGGCTGGGCTGGAATGGAGACGGCACCGGCGTCAATGGCGATATTGCGAAGCAACTCGTAGGCACCCCTGGTATCGTGCAAGATGCCAATGGAGAACTGCACTTTGCGGAATGGAACTGCAGGGCAGGTCAGAACAATGTGATCATTCGTACAGATGGCACAGTTGCGCCTTGCTTCCCCATGTATGGTGCCACGTATGATTGGGGAAACATTGATCAGCACAAGTTTGATGACGGACAGCTAACTGCCATGAAAACAACTTGTCAACAGCACTGCTTTTCGACGCTGAATCACAATCTGGCATACTGCTACAACGACGCACGTGTGATCAAGTTTGTCTGGACTCAACTGGTGACCAACCGCATGAAGGGTGGAGCGAGAAGTTTTGAGGACTGACTCCGTCTTGGTCAGAAGAGTATGTGAATCGAGGGCGGAGGGACCGTCGAGCACTCCAAGGGGCTAGAGGTTGCGAACGCGGCAGCAATCATTGCCTAACCTGGACACACAGTGCAGAAACCACTACTCCGTCACACACCAGCTTGCCGTCATTGCGGCGCGCACAGGGGCGGGTAAAGCTTTCTGCGTTCACATGTATGCAACGTTGCGGAATAACCAAACTCGCTCGTTTGGGAGCAACACATCCAGTCGTCAGAATCAAG
>DATMQI010000088.1:0-5214 GCA_035567135.1 Terriglobales bacterium | reverse complement strand
ACCCCATTCGAGTCCCACGGTTGTTGGTCCTATGCCGAGTCCGAGGACCGCCTTATCGGCGCTCGCACGCAGTCGGTCCGTGCCCGACAGCGCAAAAACCGTCCCAATCGTCGGACTCCCGGCCATCGGTAGCTCTCGGGTGGGAGTGAAAATGCGAACCCGCGCGTCGGTCTCGGGAGCCTCGGGAGGAAACACGAATGTGGTTTCGGGAAGAGCCATTTCATTTGCGATCCGCTGCATCCGCCACTCGTCAATTCCCGCCGCATCGAGGAACACGGCCAGCTGGATGCCGGTGAATGGCTGATTCGTAAAAACATCGAGACGGACGTACCGAAGAACAGACATTGGCCTCTACTCCTTGATCTGAGCGAATTTAAGAAATGAAGAATCGGATTGCCGTCCGATGCCGGCCAGACTCCGCGCCCCAGCCCGCTGACCGACCATATAGGCCAACGCGTGAGTTCATGCCTCGCGAAGAGCAATCATCGGGTTCACTTTGGTCGCGCGGCGTGCTGGGAGATAGCTAGCCAGCGCGGCCACTGCAAGTAAAAGCAGCGGCACGATCAGAAACACAGCTGGATCATGGGGGCGAACACCATAGAGCAAACTTGCCATTAGAGACGCAGTGGATGCAGAAAAGACCACTCCGGCAACGATGCCCACGCCAGCAAGCACGACCCCTTTGAGTAAGAACATTCTCAGTATGTCGTCCCGCCGCGCGCCCAGGGCCATGCGGATACCGATCTCCCGCGATCTTTGGCCGACGATATAAGCCAACAAGCCGTAAATTCCGATGGAGGCCAAAAGCACCGCCAGTCCAGCAAATCCACCGACAAGATCGGCAGAAAAACGGCGTGAGGCCAGTGACCGATCAAGGACGTCGTTCATAGATGAAACATTAAAGACCGGCAAACCGGGATCAATGCTCTGGATTTCATGCCGAATCTGTGGTTCGAGCTGGGTCGCGGGCAGAGACGTCCGCAACGCCACGCTCAGTTCCTTGCTGTTGTCTTGATAGGTCGAAACGTAGATGTGGGGAACGCCATCGATGTCGAGACCGTCACTCTTGATTCCTTAACAATACCCACGATGGTCGTCCATGGCTTGGTCGAGCCGGTTGGAGAAAGATGTTGATGCACAGCGGTTTGTCCGAACCGCACTCGGCGGCCCAGCGGATCGCTGGTTGGCCAATACTTACGAGCGGTGCTTTCATCAATGATGGCCACAAGCGGTTTACCGTCTTCATCGCCATCAGTGAATGAGCGGCCGCGTAGGAGCGTCGCCTGTAACACCTTAAAATAATCGGAGCTTATCCGAATTCTCTCCCCACTCAGATCCTGCGAGGACTCGACCGGTCTATCTTCAATCGCAAAGCCTTCAATGGCTAAGCCACCGACCGCGTTGGGGTTGCTATTAGTGGTCGGTAGAGCAGAGGTGATTGCGGCGAGTTCCACTCCCGGAACTGCCTTCATGCGCCGCAGCAACTCACGATCAAAGGTGGCTCTGCGAGGAATATCGAGATACGGATCCGCCTCCGATTCGTTGGGATTCGGAAGCTGTATGTTTGCCGTGACAATTTGAGTTGGATTAAAGCCTGGATTTTCCTGCAACAGATCCCGCAGCGTACGCAGCAGCAAGCCGGCTCCGACCATCAGTATGAGAGCAAATGCTACTTCAGAGACGATTAGAACATCCCGCAATCGGCCGGTCTTGGCGCTGTAGCCGGACCCGCGACCGCCTTCACGAATGGCCGAGGAGAGAGCGCCTTTTGCCGAATGAAGCGCTGGAGCAAGTCCAAACATTAAGCCGGTGAGAATGGAAACCAGCAGAGCGAACGCCAGCACTACCCAGTCGATTCGTACTTCGCTGAGCCGGGGAACGTTCGATGGCACAAAGCGCAGGATGAAACCCAGAGTACCCACTGCGCTTGCAATTCCCCCGACACCGCCGATGAGCGACAGCAGCATGGACTCGGTCAGCATCTGGCGCACCATGCGGCCGCGGCTCGCGCCCAGCGCTAGCCGCACGGCCATCTCTTGCTGCCGCCCCGAAGCTCGTGCCAGGAGGAGATTGGCAATGTTCAACGATACGATGAGAACGATCAGGATGACCGCACCCAGTAACACCAGCAGCATAGGCCGGACATTCCCCACCAAGGTTTCTTGCAATGGTTGAATCTCAATTGTCCATTGCGCCTGCGGCGGGTAATCGGTGGGAAAGTCCCGGCGTAATTGGGCAGCCATCGCAGTGAGCCGCGCCTGAGCTTGCGCCAGTGTCAGGCCAGGCTTAAGTCGTCCGATTCCAGATACTAACATCCGTGTACCACGCATTGGCGGGGGAAAAGGATCTCCGCCGAATCCGCCGGCGCCAAACACTTCCGCGTCGCCGGAAGTCGTCGGTCCAGGATGGCGAAATCCGCGTGGCAGAACCCCAATTATTGTTAAGGGATCATTGTCGAGCCGGATGGTACGGCCGACAACATTCGGATCGTCGCCATAGGCGCGGCGCCACAGGCCGTCGCTGATCACGGCCTCTGCAGCGAAACCAGGCACGAAGTCCTGCGGACCAAACAACCGTCCAATTTGCGGGGTCGCACCCAGCATGGAGAAGTAGCTGAAACTGCCATTGACCCCCTCGACACGCTCGGGCTGTTTGGCTCCGGTCACATCCTCGCTACCCTCGAAGATTGGGCTCACATCTTCAAATACACCCGATCGCGTCTGCAGGTCATCCAGTTCGGGCTTAGAAAACGTAACGTCCCGCAATCCTACGCCCGGCTCGTTAAAGAAGATTCGCACCAAACGATCGGGATCGCGGTAGGGCAGAGAACGCAGCAACACGGCATTCACGATGCTGAAAATGGCCGTATTGGCTCCCACGCCCAGAGCCAGCGTCAGGACAGCCACGATCGTAAATGTGGGCTTCTTGACCAGCATGCGCAGACCATAGCGAACATCCTGAAGTAATGTCTCCATGAAGACGCTCCTCTCGGTCAATATCACGGAATCACAGAAAGGCGAATTTTCCGACTTGACCGATCAGTTGGGGTTATTTCCGTCCGTCGCAGACTTCACGTCGGTCGCAGATTTCACTCCGATTTCACCTCATCGGCGAAAAATCCGTCGGCCGCATGTAGATTTTGTCTATCTTCTCCACCAACTTGTTGGCCTGCTCGGCTTTGATTGCCTCCTCGACCTCCGGGTCGGCCAGCATCGCGTCCCAGTTCTTTTTTGCTTCCTCCCGGCTGGAATGAGCCACGAGGTAGACGAATGTGTTGTCCCAATCGGCCGCCGCCTCAGGTACCCAGTAACCCACGACCTGCAGATCGTGTTTGGCTAACAGCTTTGAATATATGTCTCGAAACCGCGATTCCAGTGCCGGCAACTTGCCCGGTACAGTGTGATAAATGCGAAGCTCGAAGATACGATTGCTGTCGGCCCTCACGTGGTCAACGTGAGCAAGGCGGGCAGTAATGAGCGATCCGGCGGTGAAGGAAAGCAGGGCAATGGCGCAAGCACTCCATCCCTTGAATTTTCCGCCTTTGAATTTCCAGCAATTGAATGTCATCGATACTCCTTCCTAGACGAAGCGAACTGAGTGTCCCACCGCGCGGCGCCCCTACTTAGACCAGGGCGGAACCACGCCGTTGCTGCGCGCATACGCGATCAACTGCCCCAGATGCTCGTGTTGATCTTCGAGAATGTGCATAACCGCGTCCTGCTTCGTCCAGTCTCTTCCGAACAATTTCACAGTCGTCTGCAGGTCGTTGTCGGAAAGTCCCGTAATCGCTTTTTGCAGATTGACGTAAGAAGCCTTCACAGCTTCCTGCAATTTTTCCGGATCGGTGATGGGCGCGGGCTTTGCCCCCGTATTCGGTGAGCCCGAAAGCACGCCGGCGAGCATGCCGTTCTCCGTAACGATCAGGTTGAACACGTCGCTGACGGAGCGAACGCCCTGGCCGGGCTTCCAGTCGTACTTGCCCGACATAACGCGCGCGAGTCCGGTGAATTTGTCGGAAAGCGTTCCGGCATCTTTTCCAAAGGCGGCCTGCATTCCTGCCGGCTGCGCCTGCGCCAACGGCACCATCAGAGCGACCGCAAGCGCGCACACTGCGTACTGAGTCAGAGTCTTCTTCATGTGGAACTCCTCTTTGTCGCTAAACGACTCTACTGCTCGTTCCTGCTGACTGGACAATATGCCGCGAAGAACCAGTGTTTGCAGGAAAAGTGACATGCGGTGTCCGAAGTGAGACAAGCGGTCAGAGTTGGCCGTCAAATACTGGTGCCACGGACCATCGGGTGTGCTTGCTTACATCCTAGAAGACTTTTCCGGCAGGAGACTTTAACCCTGTGACCAAGGTTTCGGAATCTACTTCCTCCGAGGTATCACTTCCGACGCATCAGCAAGCGCATATGCCGTCACAGCCATCACCGCTGCATTCTCATTCAATTGCTGCACGTTCACCTTATCAAGAGTGTCCGCGGCAGAATGATGATAGCTAAAGTAGAACCGCGAATCCTGCGAGGGACTGAGACCGGGAACGCCGAGCTGGACCATACCGGCGATATCCTCGGTGTTTACCTCGTCAGATCTGGTGAGAACGCTGGCTCCAATCGGTGCCAGTGCGTTCGCGACGGGCGCAAGATATCTGGCAACCTCAGGCGCGCCAAAGAAACTGAGGCCCGTTGGATGGTCGCAGCCTAAGTCGCTCTCCAGAGCCGCTATGTGATAAGTGAGTTCGCTGGAGTGTTCCTGGAGATATGCTGTCGCGCCACTGACGCCGAACTCCTCATTCATCCAGGCGACAAAACGGATTGTGCGTTTTGGACGGATGTTCAGTGACTGCAACAAATGGATCGTCTGCATTGAAATAGCGACCCCGGCGCCATCGTCGATCGCACCTGTCCCAAGATCCCATGAATCCAGATGTCCGGAGACCAATACAACCTCTTCGGGGAGTTCCGACCCTTCCAATCCGCGATTACGTTGTAGCTGCTTGTCGGAGGAAGAGTTTTCGGCGTAAGAGTGAGTCGCATCGTCACGGGTCCTTGTTTTGACAGTCGCGCCAACAGCTCTGCATCCTCTGCGGTAATTGCAGCTGCGGGAACCTTGTCGACTCCCTCGCCGTACAAAGTCAGACCTGTGTGCGGAAGTCGAAAGTCTCCGCCGCCCAGAGAGCGAACCAGCACAGCTGCGGCTCCAAGCGACCCGCCA
>DATMQI010000087.1:0-81899 GCA_035567135.1 Terriglobales bacterium | reverse complement strand
CCTGCCATTGTTTGTTCCCCGGAGGGGAAGAGTTGAGGTTCGTTATTCCGTCCGTTTGCGGTCTCCATAAACTGATCAGCCAAACGTTGCGCTTCAGTTCTGGTGGGAGCCAAGCTCTTCGCCCAGCTCTTTGTGCGACCGCGACGGCTCCCGGAACTATAGTCCCAGTAAAATATTTTCCACTTCGTCCCCAAGTCTCCAACTCGGGGCCTTTGATGTCTTTCTCGCACCACGATTCTCCTTCCGTGGTGCTTCAACCGTGATCTAGGAGTAGCATCAGGGAGGATCATTGGCAAGGCCCTCGCTTTTCGAGAAAGCCATCGATCTCCGAGCGCCTGAATCGCACGTAACGGCCTAGTCGAATGACGGGAAGCTCGCTCAAGTGGCTATACACCCAGCTTCGAGGAACGCGAAGGATTTGCGCCACTTCGTCCGCCGTAAGGAGAACCTTACCTGAAGAGTCTCCAGCCGTTGGATTTGATTCCCTGCTGTCACTGGTCATACGAGCACCCAACTCAGGCGTTCCCTCATCGGTGATTCCTTGATTCATGCTCGCCTTCAGTGACAAACCGGGCTCGATTCCCGGCCAGCAGCGGAGGCGGACCTACCTGGATAGCTCCCCCTTCCCTGAAACAACGTAAGAAACGTTGCTCTCAACGTCCAATATTTTGGTGAATTGTATTGATAACCGGCGGCTATGAAACCGGCCTAACATTCCCGAACGCAGCTACAGAAATTGCGAATTCTTACTGAACCCTTTCAAACCCTGACCAAGCTCTCGCCGCAAGATAATGGCATGGCAAGGTGCCAATTGATGGATCGTCCGGCCTTCTGACCGGTACCGCGTCAACATCCCACGGCAAGTCACTGATTTAACATTCCAGGCGCCGGTGGCCACCCAAAGCGCCTGAAGGAATCGAAGACAGGATTATCGAACCCTCGTTTCTCTACTCCCGACCACAACAAAGAAGCGACGCTGTAGCTGATCCATTACCGACAGGCAGGGCTCCATAGCCACTTTCGGATCGCTGACCGTGCGGGAGTCATCGCTGGAGTTGAGAATCATGAACCGCCATCACATGTAGAAACTGTACCTAGACTGGTACGGTAGCTTTGGATCATCAATGTATTTAAGTATGCTACCCACCTGGCGGGCAGCGCGAATTGTTATTGGCTCAAGCCCATCGAACTGAGTGTTGTTCCAATTCATTTTGGTGAGGGCGAGGAGTTCTTGGGCCGCGAAGACGGCCGACTGTGAGAGATGATCAGACCGAAACCGGAGCGGGTGTGGCACGTACATTCCGGGATACACGTTGAAGAACTCCACGCTGCCGCGCGTGTAGAGCAGATGCAGATGATCTTCAAGATTAATATACGTGCCGCGCAGGGGTGGATACACACCGTCTCGGAAAGCTCGCGTGTCGGCATGCGACACGTAGAGCAGATCGGCGGAATGTATAACGTGCTTCGTGATCGCGCTTTTAAATCCTTCGATTTCCGCTGCGTCAAAACTGGAAGTTTTGTGTAACACTATCCGCGCTGGCATCGTGAAGTGCTCACGCTTGTACTGTGATAATGCTCCATCCATCAACTGATTTGCGGACGCGCTATCCAGATGCACCTGCATGTCATCTTTGCACAATTTAGCGGTGCCGCCACGAACGATCACGCCCTCACCTCGCTCGTTAAATACTTGTGCCATGCTCGTTTGTAGTCGAGTCTTTTCGAGAGCCCTATAGAAACTCACGCCGACGTAGAGGGTCGTCATGTCCGTGGCGGATCGACTCATTCGCCACGGTACTCCACCGGCCTTGTAGTAAAGGGCCAAGTGGAAATTCCATGCGCGGGTCGCCTCATCTTGGAGCTGCCGTTTGTCCTTTTGGCCTCGGGTCTTGGGGAGTGATTTCGTTTCATCATACGTACTTGGCCACACTACCTGAATCGGTACACCCGCATTCATCGCATGCGCCTTAAGCCAATCGTGAAAGTCCGGGGCTTCTGAGGAATCACCTCTTGCGCCAGATTCCTTTAATTCCACGCTAGATTCTTCCGCAAGGAACTTGAAAAGAAGCATCGGTGGCGCACAGATTATGACCTGCACTTTTTGGCTGGAAGCGAGATACTCGATTTCGGCAAGAAACAACTTCGCCACGGTCTCGACGGCGGCAGCACGTGACGGGTTTTTCAACCACGGCTCGATTTGCGAATCGAGGATCTCTCGGAAGGAAGTAGTGCCGACCTCTACAGTGAACTTGAGATTCGTGTCCTGATTGCATCCCGGAAACTTAGGAAAGAGGTATGGGTAGTTGCTTGCCTTCGCCTCAATCTCGCCGCGACACTTTCCAATCCAATTCGCAACTCCTTCGATAGATTCAGGGGAGCCGACAATTCCGGCACGAATTCGGCTGGCTGGTGAATCCTGAAAATCTACCGGTCCGTGTGCCATGAGGCCGAAGCGGATATCCACGTGGCGACCGGTTCCGAACTCCAATTCTGGCTCCTGCAATAAAATTGCCTTCATTTCAAAAACTCCAGATCTCTCTGCGCTGAAACTCGTTCGGCCTCATCCTCGCGAGACAACCACTGATCGTCATTAATACCGTAGTCGAGATCGAGCGATTCGAGCGAACCGAACTGCAGAAAGGGATACTCACCGCTGAATAGATCTGCTCGCCTTGCGAACAGATCAGCCCACATCACCACCTGCCCAAGGACAGCAGCATTTTTCTCTTTCTCCTTGATCCGCTTTAGGTGTTCCTCAGCGAAGAGGTCGGGAAGAAGGCCATCCCGCGTGTAGTGGTACGTCGGCGTGATTTCCAAGTACCACTTGTTTTCTAGAAAGTGGAACTGCCACTGCATCGCCGAATGTCGGTAATACAATAGCCGTCCAGGGTCCTTCTTGGAGTAACGTGGCCCGCACACCTCCCGTTCGGTGTCAGAACGCAGGCCTCGATACCGCAACCGGCGGGCTCGGCCGCTTGCTGTGGCGGCAAAGTACAGGTACTCCTTCGTTGGGTGATACAGGAGCGGGTACGCTCTGGCTTTTTGCCTCAGTGCAAGGTTAAGCAGTTCTCTCAGTTCGTTCCGTAAATCGTCGCCCTTCTCCCACTCAGCGCGGTGGTGCCGTTCAACTGTCCCTAAGTCGCAGTAATGTTTAAACGGCTCCTCTGATAGGTTGTGAAAACTCATAAGCATTTTACGACGGATCAGCCACTCTGAATCGCAATGACGATCCTCCTCTTTCATCGCGGCACGGACTTCACGGTAGTCGCTGTATTCCGTGCTCGCAACAAACAGCCATTCAGAAGGTATGGTGGGCAGCAGATTCAAGTACAGTTTTTCTGGTTTAGATACTGGCGCACGGTAAACACCGATGTCGCGAGGAACGGCAAGCTTGCTGAATTGTGGAGCACAGGCAGCGTCAAAGCGGTTGCGAAGTCGATCAAATACAATTCGGCGCTTTGCTTTGTTCGAGAGATCGCGGAAGTACTCTTTGATCGGAACCCAATACGCTTCCTCGGTATGCGGTCGCACAACGATCAATACGATCGGAGCATTTCCTTGCAACCAGTAGTCGAGGTCGCGCTGCGTGCACACCCAATCGAATGTTGAAGGTGTTTCTTTCAGAAAATCCTGTTGCGTGGCTTTTATTTGAACGGCTATAAAAAAATTAGACGCGGCGCCAGTCGCCCGATCACGCAGTTCGATGAAGCCGTCAATTCCCGCTTCGAGGCTGTTCGTCGTATGCAGCACGAAACCCATATTAAGCAGAATTCTCTCGACGAAGTTCACTCCCAATTGGCCGAGGATCGCATTGTCCGAAATGACTTTTGGAACTTGCATTGTCGCGAATATATCGCATCGTGGCAGCCGAAGGGATATCAAACACAATGAGGAGGTACGAACCTATTGTCTCGACACCACAGTGTCGGTAGATTTGGCTTAAGGAGCCAGGCGGCTGCGATAGCCTAGGTTCAACTCATATCAGGTCGACGTTGTAGTCGCGCAGCAGTTGGTTGAGAAGTGGTCTGTTTGAGGAGGCCGTCAATGAACCGAGCGAACTCACCTTGAAACTGGAGCTCGGTCGCGTGAATATCGCATACGCCACGCAGGTTGGATCATGCCGTGCGGGGTAGCGAATCCCATCAGGCTTCGAAGGATGGAGCCGAAGGGCGGCCGACCATCTTTGAGCGACTTTGTACGATCCAGTCACAAGCCGAGCGTCGGCCCCGATGTGCGTTAATCCACCGGAACTAGCCAGGTCGACGAACCGGAGTTCCTCGGTCAATTGGAGTCTGGCAATCTCCCGCGCGTCGAGATAAGCTCCGGAAACTGCCGGCACACCTGTGGTTGAGCCACAGGACTCAATGAAACAGCATTGCGGATCCTCACCTGCATAGAGAACTCCGAAACACGCACCGGTAGGACAGTCCGGGTCGTCGAATCGATAATTTCCCGACATGCCGAAATAGATCGGATCGTGAGCGCTTTGGTGATGGCGATACAATACATCGCCGACCTTCAGCGTGAAAATGAGTGGAGTCTGAACGTGGAGCTCCGGATGAGGGAGAGGGTGTTCTCCCGGCATGTCGGTCATAGAGCTCCTTGTTCACCATACCCGCTAGCCGCGCGCGCGACTTCTTCTAGGAATCCCTTTTGAAGACTTTCAATCGGAGTTTTCCGGCCGAGTCTCTCGTTTGGACTGGTGAAGAAAACCATCTGCATCCACGGATCAAGTGACTTCAGTTGGGCAAGGACTTCTTCGAGACCTCTGATTGTCTTGCCATCCTCGAATTGGAAGCTCGGATAGCTGTACCCGCGCCTTCCTTGTGTCAGCGCAAGGAGTTGATTCGAAGAGCGTCGCTTGTCAACTGCTTGTCTTGAAATACCTAGCACTTCCGCGACCTGCTCAGAGGAAAGAGCACCTCCCGAAACCTCAAGCATCTGTTTCTTCCTCTTGAGGCCTCTGATTTTGGCAGCAAGAAGGGGGTCGTCCGCGATCAATTGAGAAGTTCCAGGAGCCGAGCTGAGCGCTTCAAGTGCTACCAGGAAATCGGTAGGGGCTCCGGTTGCTTGTTCGATGGTGGTGCCCGGGAGACTCTCCTCCAAGTTGATGAAGGCTCTCAATATCCGGGACTGAAACGCCGGATGCTTGGTCTCAGCAATTTCTCGCAATGCCCAGCTGAGGAAGCGATGCTCAGGCTGGGGATCTGGCTCGATATTGAGCCAGAACTTATCACCTTCAACTGCTGTGCTGACGAGAAATCTATCGAGGTTCAGTTTGAGGCAGGTCTCCTTCATTTCGAAGAAGACCCATTGGTGGGCCGTCTTCAATTTTAGATCACTCCGATTGTGTGAGATGAAACAGAGGAGATCGGACGCCCCCGATCCTCGGGAAAAAGTAAATGGTGCTTCACGCTCACCGGATTGTCTAAGCCATCTCTGAATGGTCTGCTCTATCTGGTCGAGAGTTTCGGGATGTTCGGAAACAGTGAGCATGAGAACCTCCGATTGACAAGTTCATTATCAATTGTTTGATGCTACTTGGTCAACCATAGATTCTCGCAGCAAGGAAGTATCCATTCCACTTCTCTGTACTTTTTGATGTTCCACGATGTTCCATATTGCCCTTGACAGTGCACGAGGATCGGTCATATCCTTTGGAGGAACATCCTGGAACATCAGGCTGAAGGAGAAATGGATATGCCTAGTACATTTACCGCTTCAGTTCGAGAGAACCCGGGTCGACAGTTCTTGGTGGTCGAGTTCAGACATCCCTTACGCAATGACTCGAGCAATCGTCGCGGAAAGAAAATTCGCAAGGGCTTAGGTACTGCTGACAGGGACGAAGCCGAGAGGCTAGTAGCGCAACTCAACGAGGTCCTAGGCGACGAGTCACTCTGGTCAGTGGGTGCCCGGTCGGAAGCCGTCCGGCGAGGCTTCGACGCGCGCGTCCTGGAGATCTTCTATGCAGAACTAGAGCCCTCCTCACAAAACGCCAAAGCATTGCGCGAGCACACATTGCCGTTGCCAGAACGCGACAGCGGTTACTCGCGCCAGTTGCTCATCGGCGTGCCTGGCGGCGGCAAAACATCACTTGACCGCCAACTCATGGGGTCTCACCCCAAGCTTGACGCGTTCCCCCCGACGTCCGTTAACCGGACGACCACGTTCCCCGTCGAAACCATCTTCCGCCCCGGTGACTACAGCGCTGTGGCGACATTTCTTTCGGAGCACGAGACGCGGTTCGAAATCGAAGAGTCGGTTTCCGCAGCTATCATTCGAGCCACCACCGATAACATCGAACGCACCGCAAAAGACTTCCTCGAACAGTCTGACATGCGGTTCCGGCTGAAATACATACTCGGAGACTACCAACCAGGCGAGGTCGACGAGGATGACCCCTACGCCGACCCAGAAGAAGACCAACTAATAGGGGAGGAAGAACTCGGGGATGACGACCGCAAGAACAACCTCGAAACGGTAGAGCGATTCGTCAACCGCATTTGGGCGCTCGCGCGAGAATGCCGCACCAATGTCGAGAACGCCGTCGGCAACCTCGACCGCATGGAGGCAGACGACCGCAGCGGAGCACTTGACCTGATCCAGGCAGAAGCAGAAACCACGGAAGAGTATGCAGCGATCGTGTCCGACATCCTCGAAGAACTCCGTGAACGCTTCAACATTGTGATGGTCGGTCGATTCGAGAAGAACACTACCGGCTGGCCACGACTATGGCGATTCGACGCGAGCGACCGTAAGGAGTTCTTCACCGCACTCCGATTCTTTACGGGTATCGCGGTAACTAGGTGGGGACGCCTCCTCACACCCCTAGTCAACGGCGTACGTGTCGCCGGACCATTTCAGCCGACGTGGGCGACAACAATCCCAAGGCTCGTTGTGTTTGACACCGAAGGACTCGGGCACAAAGCCGACGCCTCTGCCGATCTCCCCGACCACCTCATCAGCATGTTCAACGAGGTTGACGGCATCGTTCTGGTCCACAGCGCCAAGAGCGCCATGGACTTTAGCGTCGGAAAAGCACTCGAAGCACTCGTCAGCGCAGGACAGACCAAAAAAACTATCATCGCGTTCACCCACATGGACGTAGCGCGCGGTCCAAACCTACGGGGTCGGGCAAAATATGAACACGCTTTCAATAACTTGCGCAACATCATCGAACACCAACTCGCGAAATCGTTGCCATCGGACGTAATCAGATTCGTTACCGACCACCTCGAGCGCAACGTGTTTTACCTTGGCAAAATCAACGAGGCGACACCTCTTCCCGCTTACCCAGAGCTGCGTCGGCTCACGAGCCGCTTAGAGAGCGCCGCCCCAACGCCACGACGAGTAATTGCGTTTCCACGGTACAACACAGACCACCTGGTCCTTTCCATCCGAGAGGCGGCAGAAGCGTTCCGGTTGCCGTGGCGCTCAAGGCTCGGACTGGACACCCACCCCCAAGAGACACCGTACGCATGGCAGAGTATCAAAGCCATGACCCGACGCTACGCTGAAGGATTCGATGACGGGTATCCTTTGCGGCCAGCGTCCAACCTTCTCACGAGTCTCAGCGTCGCTGTCTCCCGCTTCCTAGAGACACCGACAACGTGGGACGGACAGCTCACGAGTGACGAGAAGCGCGAGATCATTGACAACATCAAAGCGGCAGTTAGTACCAGCTTGGCAGCTCTCAGCGGAAGACGATTGCGCGAACAACCGCAGCCGCAATGGCAAACCGCATACGGGTTCCGCGGGACCGGAAGCACGCGTGAGAGACGAAACGCTGTGGAGTCTATCTACGCGCGGTGGGTGCCGATCCCCACCGGCGTCGGCGATGCCGATGCGGAGGAGTTCCTCGACGATGTTAAGAGTAAAGTCGTCACGGCAATCGACGACGTCCGACAAGCGGTAGAAGCACAGCGAATGTTGGAGCATGCCGCCCAGCCCTTACGCACAGAACGGATGTTGATGGAGAATAATCCTTTGGAGTGAATGGGCGTGAGTTAACTCGCCTCCACTTTCCCAGGCGAACTTTTCGAGAGTATTACATGGACCTTCAGAGAATTCTCCCGAAGGTTGCTTCTAGGCGGAGTATCGTGCCGGAATACGCTGGGTCTGACGCCCGCCAGGGAACTGACTCGATTGGGTAATGAGGTCAACAGACTCATCGAGACTATCTATTCGTATCACTCGATCTGGAACGTCACCCTGATTATACGGACGATCAAGCAGGAGTACGCGGCACAATGGCGCGAGCAATCGTGCATTTGAAAGCTGATCCTCAATGAACCATTGCACACTCAAACTCTCTGCGATGTCATGTTTCTCCGCTTTCCGGGCGAAAACCACTGAGTCGAACGGAATTCGATGGCGGATTAACCAATCTGTCGTGTCCTCGTGTATGCCGGCATACCAAAACCTATCTGTGACGATATGAATCTGATACCCTGCCGCTCTCAGCTTCGATAGTGACTCGCGAGCGCGGGGGACCAGCGGAAGACTGCGGAAGAACTCACGGTTTTCAAATAGGCGATGCAACTGTTGGCGCCCGATTGGGGTACAAGTCTCGATATTTTCGGAGACGATTTGCTTCCTCGTCAGGAGAATGCCGTGTTCGCGGCGAGAGAACCGGACGAGCTGCTGAACTATATCCCCAATAACACCGTCCAGGTCGCAACCGACGACAAGCGCGCTCTCAGACTTCATTCTCAACTCCAGGAATTTCCTTCCGCTTGCGGATTTCACTGAATAGCCAATACAAAAACAGATGCAAACCAAAAAACAAAGTTGCTAGCCACCAGGGCCCCAAACAGCTGAGCAGCTTCTTGTTCTGGAGGTTCTTAAACAAAATCAGAGCGTACGCCGCATTCGTGAAGCTAATCATTGCGAAAAGCCACGTGTAGGCTCGCAAGAACCCTTCGAAATACGGCGGCTTGAATTTATCGGTCGGGAGTTTCAGATACTTGCGAAAGTCTTTCTGCCCAAGTCGGGCCGCCCTCATCTCGAAATATGCTCGGACTGCGTTCACTGTTCTGGTGTACAGAATGATATCGAACCTCGTATTGATCATCGACAGGAACATGAGCAATCCCAGAAATGGCACCACACCGAACAAGAACAGTAAAACAGTAGGGAGATCGAAGATCTCGACTTTCATATCCTTAAAAGCAGCCAGTACAGTGAAGGGCACGGCAGCGAGGCCCAAGTAGAACCGAAAGTTCTGTCGAAGTCCATTGTGCAAATCAAAGTGAGCAGACGCAATGGTCTCATACTCGGCGAGCATGAACTCGTCGACCGGAGTCTTTGCTACTTCCTTGCCATACTCACCGCCCACTGGCTCTGTCCCATCTGCCACCTGGTCCCACCTCTCTTGCGGAGCATAACAGGCATCCTACTGAAATCTCGGAATTCTCTGCCGCGGCACCCCACCGTAAACTCTTTCCTACCACCCATCTTACCAACATCCACGGGCATAGACGAACAAAAAGCGAAGGCGTACCATGGTTGCATGGACGAGGGGCGCAAACGCGTGTTGGCCATTGTGGCGGGAATCCTGGTGGCGCGTCATCTTAAGACGACGGACGAGTTTTTCGATAGTAGGCCCAGTCCGCGGACGGAGTCGCTGGTCGCGGCTGCCGTTCACTGGGCGGAGAAGATTATGAAAAGGATCGACAACACCTTCCCAAGCAGGTAAACTCATTCTCACAGCTGTCATGGGTGACGAAAACTTGACTTCAGACCGCTGAGGGACGTGTACGCACGTGTATTTACACGTCAATACGCTATGAGATCCAGAAAGCGAAAATCTCGTCGACCAGCTAGGAGTGGAAAACCCTTCAGTCTCTGGCTGCGGCCCCTCGAAAAAGAGAATTTGAAACGGCTTTCGGACAAAACGGCTGTTGATCAGACGAAGCTTATTCGTCACGGACTCGCGTTGCTATTTGACGCCTTCAACCGTGGCCAGCTTGAATTGGGTTTCCCAGAGACTGTGCGCCCAAGGTCCGGGTTAAGTACACGGGACGCGAGTTTGTGAACAAAGATCGCGAGGGGGTGAGTGTCCAGGATGCCTGCTAAGAACATCCTTTTAATAGAGCCGGGATACAAAAATAAATACCCGCCGCTGGGACTGATGAAAATTGCTCAGTACCACGGACCGCGTGGGAAGAAGGACAATGTCCGGTTCATCAAGGGCGAAGACCGCACCGTGCTGACGACAGGATGGGACAGAATCTATGTCACCACTCTGTTTTCCTTCGAGTTCCAGCGGATTTCCCAAAGCATAGATTTCGCGCTGTACGTCGCCAATGGTCATGCTGAGAAGGTTTTCGTTGGAGGTATTGCTGCCTCGCTGATGCACGGCAGATTTCTTGAAGAGCCGAGATGGCGTGGCATACGGTTCATCAAGGGCTTGCTTGGACAACCGCCTGCGGTGTCTCTGCAACTTGACGATTTTGCCGAAGAGCTTTATTCGGACGACATACTCGGTACGCCAATTGAGGATTTGATTCCCGACTACAGCATCCTCGACCAGATCAGCTACCATTACCCCGTCAACGACGCGTACTTTGCTTATGCGTCCCGAGGCTGCATCAGGAAGTGCAGCTTCTGTGGTGTTCCAAAACTAGAGGGTGACCAACGCGACGTGGCTCCGCTCACGCAGCTCATCCGAGGAGTGGAAGAACTGTATGGCGTGAAAAAGGATCTGACACTGATGGATAACAATATCGTCGCGTCTCCGCGTTTCAAGGAGATCATCGCGGAGATTCGCTACCTCGGGTTTGTTCCCGGCGCGAAGCTTAGTCGTGGACGTGTTCCCATTCAAAGGCGCGTGGATTTCAATCAGGGGGTGGACGCACGGATTCTCTGCAAAGACCCTATGTACCTGCGGGAGCTTTCAACCATATGCCTGAAGCCGCTTCGCATTGCGTTTGACCACTGGGGCCTGCGAAAACCGTATGAACAGGCAATCCGTTACGCTCACGAATTTGGTCTGCACGAATTATCCAACTACATGCTTTACAACTTCCACGATACTCCCGCTGACTTATATGCACGGATGAGCCTGAATGTGGAACTTAATGAACAATTGAAAATTAGAATTTGGTCGTTCCCGATGCGTTACCAGCCGACTGATCTCCCGAATCGATCGCACATCGGGGAAAAGTGGACACGATACCAGTTGCGGTCGATGCAGATCATATTGCAGGCCACACATGGCGTCGTCAGCGGTGCTCCGCAGTTTTTCAAGCGCGCGTTTGGCGAAACAGAAGCTGCATTCCGCGACCTCTTGCTGTTGCCACACAAATTCATCTTTAACCGTGACTGGTACGAAAAATCGGACGGCCAGCCAGAGTTGGAAGCGTTCAAATCGAAGTTCTCGCGCCTGTCCGAAACCGACAGGGCGGAGTTGCTCTGGCTGGTCTCATCTACCGACCCACGCTATTTCAAAGATCTGCCGCAGAAGGCAAAGAGCAAACAGCTTCGGGACGTCGTTGCTTTCTATGTTCCGCTGGCGAAGGGCGAGGAAGAAGCCATCTGGGAACGCCAGCGCAAACGGTCAGTTGATCCCACGTTCGAAGTTCCCGATGACGAACGGGTAGAAGATGCTGGGTTATCCGACAACGTCGTTGATCTCCAAGTCGCAGCAAGGAAAACCCCAACTGTGGCACGGCACGCACACGTATGAGCACAGCACTGATTAGCCTACACACGCCTGAAATCCCGTGGTCGTATCGCGACGAATCCATCATCGTCGGCAAGGACATTCTGGAAGTCCTCAGCAGCGCAATGTATGTCGATCCATTGGCAATCTATCGCGAGTACATCCAAAATGCAGCGGACGCCATAGACGACCATCGTCGCACCAGCACCTTGAGTTCCCGCCAGGCCGGCACCGTCGAAATACATATCGACGTTGACAAGCGAACCGTCGTGATTCGCGACAATGGGACTGGCATCCCCTCGGCTGACTTTGAGCCACGCACGACCTCGTTTGGAGCGAGTGCGAAGCGAGGGACGAACGCGCGCGGCTTCCGAGGGGTCGGCAGACTCTCAGGGCTGGCGTACTGCCAAGAGCTGTTGTTCCGTACGCGTGCGGCTGGAGAAACACAGATCTCTGAGCTTAGGTGGGACTGCCGTAAGGCGAAGTCATTGCTCCGCTCCACAGATTTCTCCGGCGACCTCGCGGATGTGGTTGCCCAATCTGTGCAGGTTCGTCGCATCGATGGAAAGAACTGGCCAGAACACTTCTTCGAAGTCGAGCTTCGCAGCATCCCAAGACTACGCAACGATTGGTTGCTCAATCCCACTGTCATCGAACAGTACCTGTCCCAGGTCGCACCGTTGCCGTTTGCACCTCAGTTCAGATTTGCAAACGACATTGGTGCCATGCTCCAAGGTCACGTCGGGCTGACCAACGTCACTCTCAAGGTCAGTGGCAACAGCGGCGAACCCACCTTCAGGCCGCACCGAGATACATTCGATATCTCAGGCGGGACAGACTCGTTTCAAGAACTACAAACGATCAAGATCCCGACATCTGATGGCAACGGAACGGCTGCGATCGGCTGGATCCTGCACCACGGTTACAAAGGAGCTGTCCCGAACCCAACCCTTAAAGGAT
This sequence comes from Terriglobales bacterium, assembly GCA_035567135.1. GTDB lineage: Bacteria > Acidobacteriota > Terriglobia > Terriglobales > Acidobacteriaceae > JABDBE01. Next base: position 69,271 of record DATMQI010000087.1, on the reverse strand, counting down.
TGAGGCTCCGATCAGGAAATATCCAAGTAGGGACGAACGGAATACTGGAGGACCTATTCATCGAAACACGCTTCAACTCCTGGTGCGTCGGCGAGATCCACGTGATCGACTCACGCATAATCCCCAACGGGCGCAGAGACCACTACGAGCAGAACGTCCACTACACTAACCTCATGAACCAGCTTTCACCCATCGCACGGGAGATTAGTACTCGCTGCAGGCAGAGTTCGATTCGCCGAAACTGGCTTAGGCAATTCCAGCGGCAGCAAGATCAAGTGAGGCGTGACCTGGACATCGTTAAGCAGGGATCACTGAGTGCACTGGATCGCCAGGCGCTCGCGTCTCAGATCCGTCAGGAACTTGACTCAATGGAGAAAACGCTCGCTAAGGATGTGCTGAAGGCGGATGCCGCGGCCCTGTGGCCGACATTGTCGAAATTGCGTCGAGGATTCGCGAAGTCGAGCTCAACCGACTATCGCGCAAGGGCTCTAGCTAGGCTCGCCCCAGTTCAGCGACGCGCATACGAGCAAGCGTTTGCGTTCCTTTACGAGTGCTCGCCAGATAAAGATAGTGCCAAGCTTCTGGTCGATCGCATCCTTGTGCGTTTGGCGAAAGTAAAAAAGAAAAAGTCCTAACCTCATGTCCTGACCATTGCCGAGTTGCGGGTCCGGTCCTCTCAACAAGAGATAATGCGATTTCCAAGTCATTGAATCCACTGGCGTTATACTCCCCTGCCGTTATCCTTCCGGACCAAAGATAGCCCCGAACTAATTGCTCGTCTGTGAGTTGACAGTACCCGAAAAGTACAGTATGGTATCGACAGTCTACACAAGTATCTATTACTACTGTGATACTGATAGATACTGCAGGAGGCGCGAATGGATCGAACCGCCGCGACAACGGCTCTGCCGCAAGCAGGGCTCAAGGATCAGGCGCTGACCATCGAGGGTGAAGCTTTGGCGGTCGCGTACCGTGAGATGCCGCTTCGCGACGTGCAGCTCGATCTGACCAACCCTCGTATCCAGTACATACTGAGGCAGTCGAAAAACGGAAAACCGACTCAAGACGAGCTCACCAAGCTGATTCTCGACATTCACGGAGTGCCGGCGCTGTTCGCGTCCATCCGAGACAACAAAGGCCTTCTGGAACCAATTTACGTACGTCCTGACGGACGAGTTATCGAGGGCAACTGCAGAGCCGCAGCATACATGCGCCTTCTTTCGATCGATCGAAAGAAGGGTGTGAGCAATAGCAATTGGGAGGCGATCCCCGCGTTCGTCGTGCCAAAGATCTCGGAACGCCAGGTGGCGGTGCTCCAAGGAAGGGTCCACGTCGCCGGCAAGAACAAGTGGAGAGCTTACGAAAAGGCCGGGCACGTCCACAGCATGCACACAAACCTACGAATGGATCCGAAGACAATCGGTCAACTCTTGAGCATGTCGGAGGGTGAAGTCCTTCGGGACATTCGCGCATACGAAACGATAACTGAGAAGTTTCTGCCGAAAATGAAAGGCGTCACCGGCCTTGAGAAATGGAGCTTTTTTGAGGAATTCTTCAAGAGAAAGGGCTTGGAAGAGTATCGGGCTAAGCCGTCCAATGTAACCGCGTTCGTTTCGATGGTTCAGACCGGGAAGTTGAAGCGCGGCGCGGATGTGCGCAAGTTGGAGAAAATCCTGAAGCACAGAGGTGCGATGAAAGTGCTCAAGCACCAAGGTGTAGACATGGCAATGGAGAAAGTCGGGCAAGCCGATCCGACCGCGGATTCTCCCACATTTCACCAGCTGAAAAAGACCGTTAAGTTGCTACAAGAGTTTCCGACCAAGGATCTCGATCGCTTGCGAGGCGATGATAAGCCGCAGCAGATTCTCCAGGAGCTGTTTACGGCGGCTAAAATCCTCGCCACAGCCGCAGGCGTTAAGTTGTCCTAGGTTCAATATGCCCAAAGCTGCTGTCATTTCCGCTGAACCTCTTGTCATCGATGAAATCACACTTGATGGCAGGCGCGTTCAAGTACAGAGCGTCGACCTTCCGCTGGAACACGTAAAGCTCGATCCGCGCAATCCGCGAATCGCTAATACGGTGTCCCTTTCTATTACCGAGGTAGGAGAGGCGCTACAGAAAAAGCTTGAGGCACTTCTCTGGGAAGACAGTGACGTACGCGATTTATATAGGCAAGTCCTAATCAACAAGGGGCTCGTCGAGCGGATTATCGTGCGACAGGACGGCAGCGTTGTCGAAGGAAACTGTCGCACGGTCGTTTACCGGAAGCTGCGACAGAAGCACTCGGCGGAACCACAATGGCGCCGGATTCCGGCCCGCCTCCTTCCTGCGGACATCGGCGCGCGTGACGTCGCCATTCTTCTCGGCGAGATGCACGTCGCTGGGAAGAACACCTGGACGCCATTTGAAAAAGCCGGTCACGTCTATAGGATGCACGACGAATTCGCGCTCACACAGGAGGAGATTGCACAGCGCCTCCGGATGTCGAAGTCGAAGATCAATCAACTAATTCGAGCCTTCGATGTCATGAAGAACAAATATTTGAAGAAGTACCCAGGTCCCGCTAGCGCCCGAAAGTTTAGCTATTTCGAGGAACTCTACAAGAAACCTCCTCTTCGAGAATGGGTCACATCTACGGCGGGCGCGGAGGATCTGTTCGTGCAGTGGGTCGGAACCGCCAAGCTGGACCAAGGCATTCAAGTTCGCGAACTGCAATCGATTCTCGCAGATGAGGACGCGGTCAGGACTCTGACATTGGAGGGATTCGCCGCCGCACAGCGCTTACTCGCAGACGACAATCCAGCCATCACATCAAAACTATTTCGCCGGATGGTCGACATGACCGAGGCACTAAGGAAAGCGCAGCTTGACGACATTCAGCGGGTTCGTAAATCAGGCAGTTCGAAGGCGCGAAAAATTGTCGATGATTTAAGCGACTCACTGATGCACTTTTGTGAGCTGTGTGGCATCGAGAAATAGGAGAGAAATGGCGACTTACGTGCGCAACATCCAAGGGCAATCGGTTGAGTTGACACTAATGGAACTGGACCCAAACAGTGTAAAACTTGACCCAACGAACCCCCGAGTTGGATTTTCAATGCGACAGCTCCCGGACGACGAAAGAAATGAAGGCGCCTGTGTTCTTCTGCTGACCAGTCAAGAAGATACGGAGGCGCTTCGGCGTTCGATCGTGGCATCGAACGGAATTCAGGAGCCAATTTACGTTCGTGCTGATGGCCGTGTGGCTGAAGGCAACCGTAGAGTTGTGGCCTTGCGGGCGGCCCAAGAAGAGTTCCCCGGGGACCCGCGTTTCTCCAAAATGCCAGCATGGCTTATCCCGGACGGCACGCCAGAGCATGTCATTCAAGATCTCTTGAATGAAGTTCATCTGGGCTCAGTACGTGGGTGGGCACCATACGAGCGAGCCCTACAGATGCAAGCCCTGGTGGATGGTGGCCTTATCGAGGACGAAATCGCTGAACGCTACAGGATGACAACTCGCGAAGTGCGACAGCAGCTTGCTGCCGTGGAATTCATGGACCGACTCTATTTTCCGATTACTTCCGATCCAACAGATCCAGAACACAGAGCGAAATTCTCATACTTCCTCGAATTCTACAAGAATGGCCGCATTCAGGCGCACGGCGAAGAGATCCCGGACTTACCAGAAAGATTCGCCCGATGGGTAAGGGACGATCGTATAGACACGGGTGCCCGAGTACGGCGGCTACCAAGAATCCTGGACTCTAAAGAGGCTACGCGTTTGCTTGACGTAATCGGATTCGAGGCGGCCGACGAGTACTTGGCGAAGCAACATCCAGAGGAGCAAGAACTATATGCACTTGTCGAACGGACCAGAGCCCGGCTTGCGCTTATGACAGTGACTGAGCTTGTGGAATTGAGCAGCAGCAAGGAACGCAAGGAGATACTCACGACCCTTCAGGGGGAACTCTCAAGTGTTCTGGAAGCAATGGAGCGAGTGCACCGAGACTCATAACCCCCAATGCCTTCCGATTCCCACCAGTCGTTGCTCCTTTGGATTGCACGCAAGATGACAGTGGACGGGTTTCTCGTGGCTCGTTGCGACGGTTCGATGCCGCAAGGCGGGCTCTGGAACCAACTACCGCCGCCGCCGGAGCTTGCGGGTGTTCGACCGGACGCGTGTGGGATTGAGCCGACAACCGGTGAATTCGCGTTCGGCGAAGCGAAGACGTATCAGGACATTGACACCCGGCACACCCGCAAGCAGCTGTGCGTGTTTGGACGCCTGAAGCTTCGCGATGGAAGGACAATGTGTCGTCTGTACATTGCCGTTCCGCGATCAGCCGCACCGCTTCTCGACCGCGTGCTCCTCGAAATTGGGTTGCTCGGGGCACGACACGTAGTGCGGCTACATATTCCAGACTGCTTTGTCATGGAGAATCGCGATGAGCGTGCCTAGAACTATTCCTGCCTCCCTCCCCCACCAGGAAGAGGGCACTCGCTTTCTCCGCGACCGAGAAGCTGCCGCCCTTTTTGACGAACAGGGCTTAGGAAAGAGCAAGCAGCTAATTGACGCGATCGCGCAGAGCACCCAGGAGGGAGTTCTGGACGGCGCCCTAATCATTTGTCCGAACACCGTTAAGACGACATGGGGAGAGGAGATTGAACAGCACTCGAGTCTCCGCTACGCTGTTTTTGGAGCCGGGAAGAAGGCTCGACGGGTCGCATTCCGGAGTCTGCGCGCGGTTTTTTATGTCATCAACTACGAGGCTGTCGCCCCTGAACTTGCGTCGCTCCGGGCTCTTCTTCGGTTCAAGAGAATGGCCTTAGTGTTGGACGAAAGCCACCGTATCAAGACACCTACCGCGCGGGTCACTCGTGCAGTTCATTCACTTCGGTCCGACGCAGCCAGGCGTTACATCATGACCGGTACGCCAGTAGCGAACAAACCGGAAGACCTGTGGACGCAATATTTCTTCCTAGACGACGGCGTCACCCTGGGACACAGCTTTGATGCGTTTCGAGCCCGATTCTGCACGGGCGATGGAGGCTACACTCGTGTCGACGAACTCCGGGAACGCCTCGCCTTGCTTTCCCTCCGGAGGGAGAAGGAGGGTACGATCGAATTACCCGCGAAAACCGTCACTCGAGTTTCTGTCACCCTAGTGGGTCAGCAATTGAGGATGTACGAGGAAATGCGCAATCGCCTTGCTCTGTGGATTCAGGACCTATCGGGGGCAGAGGTCCTCGCACGTGCCGACAACATCCTAACCCGCCTGATTCGCCTAGCCCAGCTCGCCTCGAACCCGGCGCTCATCGACTCGCGGTACCAGGAGACGCCTGCAAAATTCGCGGCACTCGATGAGCTCCTGCCAGGATATCTACGAGACGCTTCCGACAAGGTCATCGTCTGGACATCGTTCGTCGGCAATATTCCCCTATTGCTGGAACGCTTTGCCAAATTCCGACCGGTATGCCTCCATGGTGAGATGGATCGTAAGTCACGGGATCGTGCTGTTCGCGCATTCAAGCGTGACCCGCAGGTACGCCTCCTGATCGCCAATCCGGCCGCGGCGAGAGAAGGTCTTACACTCACGCAAGCGCGAACCGCAATTTACATCGACCGAACGTTCAACCTTGTCGACTTTCTGCAATCACAGGATCGCATACACCGCTTATCCCAAAGCAAGTCCTGCGATATCCTCCTCTTGACCGGTGAAGGAACAATCGATGAGTTCATTGACTTCAGTATTGGTCAAAAGCACAGACTAGCTCGCTATACTCAAGGCGATAGTCAGGAGATCAGCACGGCCGACCTAGCACTTCAAAAGCCAGACATCCTCAAAGCCCTAGTCGAACCAGTCGGCACTTCTGAATCCCACCCCTAGGTACTACCTGCTTTTCTCCACTCCGCCTCTTCCGGGTGGACGCCACTTGGAAGGCGGCTCGGGCGGTCGCTCGGGCTAGTGCGCCGGTGTCGCGCCAAACAAACCCCAACCACGTTTGGCACACACCGCGCCGCCACTCGCGCCCTGCCACCCTCCTTCGGTCTCCGTTCTGTCCCTTAGCCAGTGTCGGCTTGTTTTTTCTCGCTGCCGCTCAAGTGAAAGAAAAAACAAGCCGACACCGGCAGAAGGGAAAAACAATGAAGTTAGAAGACATCAAGAGCAAAACGAAAGATGCAGTGGATCACCTTGTGCAATCGCTGGAGTCAGGGCAGAGCGACGTACTCACGCAGTATCTCGCGGCAATGGCCCGATTTCACACGTACTCGTTCGGCAATGTGATGCTGATCGCGAGGCAGAAGCCGGACGCGACAAACGTTGCAGGCATTCGGGCATGGAACTCGCTTGGCCGCTTCGTTAAACGTGGGGAAAAAGGAATTCTCATTCTCGCCCCGATGGTGAGCAAGAACCGCAAGAAGAACGACGAGACAGAGCAAGCCGAAGATGCAAAGCAACCGGAGTTCAAGCTGTTCGGATTCCGTGCTGTCTACGTCTTCGATGTCACGCAAACGGAGGGGAAAGACCTTCCAGTATTGACTGAAGTGCAGGGTGATGTCAGTGGTTACCGTGAACGCCTTTTCAAATTCGTGGAAAAGCAGGGAGTAGAGCTGAACTATTCCGAACGGATTGCCCCCGCGAAAGGCTTGTCCCACGGCGGGAAGATCACGTTGCTATTGGGAATGCAGCCCGCCGAGGAATTCTCAACGCTGGCGCATGAGATAGCTCACGAAATGTTGCACAGAGGCGACCGCCGCACTCTTACGACGAAACAAGTCCGCGAAACCGAAGCCGAGGCTGTGGCTTTTGTAGTCTGCCAAGCAGTGGGACTTCAGACCGGAACCGCCTCACAGGACTACATCCAAATCTGGCATGGAGACGCCACTCTTCTGCGCGAGAGCTTGGAAGCCGTTCAGCAGACCGCTGCCGTGATTCTCGGGGGAATTTCCCCCGAGCCGGTGGCGGTGACCGCAGCCGCCGCTTAACCCAAGAATGTCCACGCTCAATTCAATGCTCAGCCCAAAGTGTGGGCTGACAACAACCACCAAATATTAATGAAGAAAACGATAGGAGAACAGATCATGCAAAAGACACAGAGTGCAGTTAACGGAAACGAGTATCGCAGTATTCCCATTGCCGCGCTGGCGGAGTCAGCCAGCAATCCCCGCAAGCGGTTCGATGAAAAGAGCCTCGAAGAACTGGCAGCCAGCTTCAAGACGCAAGGAGTTCTCGCCCCACTCTTGGTACGCGAATTGGACGGAAGTAAGTACGAAGTTGTGGCCGGGGCACGCAGGCTCAAGGCAGCCCGCATTGCGGCACTCGAAAGTCTTCCAGTCCGGGTAGTGAAACTGACGGATGCCGAGGCAATCGAGGCTCAGGTGGTCGAGAACCTGCAACGGGAAGACATCCACCCTCTTGAGGAGGCTCTGGGTTTCAAGTCGCTGTTGGAACTCGGAGAACCTGCCTACACCATCGCAAGAATTGCGGACCGCGCTGGCAAAAGCGAGGCATACGTGTATGGCCGCATTAAGCTCGCAGACCTCATTCCACCAGTGGCCGAGGCTTTCCTGAAAGATCAGATCACGATCGGCCATGCATTGCTGATCGCCAAGCTCCCGGCTTCTCAGCAGCAGGAGGCATTTTCGTCTGCTTTTCGTGGCATGTGGCTGAGCGAAGGCAACACTCAAATCCTCATTCCTGTACGGGAATTGGCAGCCTGGATTGAATCGAACATTTTGCTTCAACTGGCGTCCGCGCCGTTTGACAAGCAGGATGAGACACTCGTCCCCGACGCAGGTTCATGCGCCAACTGTCCGAAGCGTACCGGATTCAACAAGCTACTGTTTGCAGAAGTACGGAAAGACTCATGCACTGACCCCCAATGTTTTCGTGCCAAGATCGAAGCGTCGGTGTCGAGGACACTGGCAACCAAACCCAAGCTTATACAGATTTCGTCGGCTTGGAATTCCCGCGAGGGCGCACCCTTGGGGCGAAATCACTATGTGGAATTGGAGATCAAAAAGCCGAAGACAAACGGTGCAGCCACCAAGCTACCGGCTCACCAGAAGCCATGCGAGAAGATGGCGGAGGCTATCGTGATGGACGGCGGCAAGCGTGGGCAGGTCGTCAGAGTTTGTGCCGACCCCACCTGTCGCGTACATCATCCCAACACCCCTTCCCCGCAGCAGGTCGAGCGGGAGCGAGCGGAGGAACGGAGGCGCATCGAAAAGGAAAAGTTGGCCATCACGACTCGTCATCGCATATTGGCCACAATCCTTGAACGCGTGTCCGCTCCATTGAAGAAGGCCGACTTGCTGGCAGTCGCCTATTACCTGATCGGCCATCTCGCCTACAGTCAGGTGCCGACCCTTGCAAAACGGCACAGAGTCGAAGCGAAGAAAGACTCCGAGTCCGCGCAGGAGCTTCTGGCCAAGCAGGTCAGCAAGTATGACGAACCGGAGGTGTCGAAGTTGCTTCTCGAAATCAGCTTGCTCGATTCTGCCTACCAGCGTTCCGGCTCGTCCGACGATGTCCTCATGGAGGCCGCGAAGCGCTATCGAGTGGATACCGAGAAAATACAGAAGGCCGTGGCAGCGGACTTCGCCGCTAAGCAGAAGGCCAAGACGGAAGTTGCGAAGAATCCCAAAACAGCATCGGCCAAGGCTTAGTCACCAGTCCAGCGGCCATCCTAGCGGGGTTCCCTCATCGGGGAACCCCGTTTTTTTTCATAGCTCGCCACTATCAATTCGCGACGAGGAAGTCTTGGACTCTTCCGCTCCCGCCCACTAGTCTCACCGGGAAGTAATCATTTGCAAGTCAGCGAAAGCACACACAGGAGAACTTCCGAGTGAATAAGATTCGTCTGTCCGCGCCCAAGATCCTCCCCCAGAGAATTCGCCGCCCGCTCCTTCGCGTCGGCACCGCCTTGCTTCTGGCGGCGCCCGCCTACGCGCAGGCGGGCGGCGATGCGTGGGACAACGCCGTCAATGTCCTGAAAACCGCCTTTACCGGCCCGATCGCCACCGGGCTGAGCTTGGTGGCGATCGTTGTCGGCGGCCTGATGTTCGCCTTCGGGGAAGGCCAATCCAAGCGTGTCTTTGCCGGCATCGTGTTCGGCATCGGCATGGCCGTGGGTGCCGTGAATTTCATGGCATGGCTCTTCCCAGGAGGATAGGCCGCCATGCGCACAAACCGGGTCTACAAAGTCATGAATCGTCCACTGACGATCTTGGCAGCGGAGCGGCGGTTGTTTTTCGTCGCTCTGCTCTCGGGAGCTGGAGTCTTCAACCTGCTGCACAGCCTCATGGGCGGCATCTTGCTTTTCATGGTCAGTTTGATCGCGGCACAGCAGGCGACGAAGTACGACACAGAGATTCTGCGGGTGTTATTGAACTCGGCGAAATTCAAGCCGCGGTATGACCCGATGAAGTGGGAACCCACGGAAATAAGGATTAGACGCGATGTTTAAGTTGAGCGAAATCGTAAAGGACTGGAAGGAATCAGGGGCGCTGCAGGCGCACATCAACCTCTACGGCCTCTGGGACGATGAGACCTTCCTGACCAAGTCGGGCGATCTTGGCATGGTTCTTCGGGTAAAGGGCATTGATTACGAAAGCCTCGACCACGCCAGCCGCGATCATGCCGTGAAGCGCCTTGAGGCTGTCCTTCGGACCTTCGATCCGCATGTGCGCGTCTACCAAGCTCTGTTCAAGACCAACGAGCCCGCCATTCCCCATCAGCAGCATGGCAATCCTCTGGTCAAAGCGGCTATCGATCAGCGAATGGCCTACTTCGCCTCAAAGGCCGACCAGTTGTACTCGATTGACCTGTACTGGATTGTCCTAGTGCAGGGCAGTTACGCAAAGAGCACGCTTTGGCAGGCGCTCGGCAAGCTGCCGACCGATATCGGCGCCTCCTTGCGCGACGTGCGTGCGCTCTTCTCCCAAGATCAGCAGCGCATATTCTTGCGGGCGCAGATCGGACACGATCATCTGCTCTTGCGGCAGAAGATCCTGAGTTTGATTGGGCAGCTTAGCGATCTCGTCGAGATCCAGCTGCTAGGGGCCGAAGAAGCCTTCCGCGCATTGCGGCGCTTCATCAATTTCGGCCCCTTCAAAATTATGAATTCCTGCTTGCATAGTAGCCGATATCTCGACTTCCAGCTCTGCGACTCCGAGATCGAGGCGCACCGCGGCTACCTGCAGCTTGATGACTACTGGGTACAGGTGTTGACGCTCAAAGAACTGCCCAGCGAGACTCGTCCGCTCCTCCTGAAAGAGCTGTTCGAGATCGGTACGAATTTCCACGTTGTGACCGAGTGGCGGGCCATCGACAACGCGCGGGCACGAAAGCAGATTGCCTCGCGCCGCAGGCACCATCACAACACCAAAACCAGCTTTCTTTCGAATCTTGAGGAAAACGGAAATAGCGGACCGAAAGACGAGCTGGTGGATGACTCCAAACTGGCGGCAGTTGAAGAGCTCGGTGAGTGCCTGAAAGCGATTGGCAATGACGGCAAGTATTTCGGGGAATTCTCGCTGTCGGTTGTCTTATATGACCGGCAGGAGACGAAAGTCCGCGAAGCGATTCCTGAATTCCAGAAGGTTTTCACGACTCACGACGCCCTGCTCTATGAAGAGCGTTACAACCTGCTGAACGCCTTCTTTGCGACCGTGCCCGGCAATCATGCCTTCAATCTCCGCAAACAGGAGATTCTGAATACCAACTACGCCGATTTGTCCTTCCTGTTCACGATTGACCAGGGACGGCCATGGAACGATCACCTGAACAGCGAATACCTCGCTGTTCTCGAAACCGACCACTCGACTCCTTATTATGTGAACCTCCACGACCAGGACGTTGCCCATACCCTGATTCTCGGCTACACGGGTTCCGGCAAATCGTTCCTGCTGAATTTTCTGATCCAGAACCTGCAGAAGTATGAGCCGCTCACGTACATCTTCGATCTCGGCGGAAGCTACGAGAGCCTGACCCAGATTTTCGGCGGATCGTACCTAAATGTGGGACTGGAGTCGCAGACCTTCACCGTCAACCCGTTCTGCCTGGAAATGACGCGCGAGAATCTGAATTTTCTGTACCTCTTCGCCAAGGTGCTGATGGAGGGCAATGGTAAATACGAACTGACGGGCCCGGATGAAAAGGCCCTGTATGCGGGCGTCGAACGCATGTACAAGCTGGAGCCGGACAGCCGGACGCTGACCAACTTCGCCTCGATAATCGGTCCGCTCGGGGAGCGGCTGCACCGATGGAGCCGCGCCGGGCAGTTCGGCTACGTATTCGACAACGCGCAGGACACGCTGACCTTCAGCCGCTTCCAGACCTTCAACTTCGATGGCATGCAACAGTACCCCGACGTGCTGGAGCCGCTACTCTTTTACGTCCTGCATCGGGCCTCGAACCAGATCGAGGACGTGGATCTGACCGCCACCTTTAAGGCATTCATTCTGGACGAAGCGTGGATTTTTCTACGCAATCAGACCATCCGGGATTACATCACGCGGGCCGAGAAGACCTGGCGCAAGAAAAACGCCGCCATGATCCTCGCCACGCAATCCGTTCACGAGCTGATGCAGTCAGACATGCTCGCCGTGGTGAATGAATGCTGCGCCACGAAAATCTTTCTGGCCAATCCCAGCATCGATCACAAGCTTTATGCCGACATCTTCCACCTCAACGACACCGAGCTTGATCTGCTCGGAAGCCTTGTGCCCAAGCGGGACCTGCTGATTAAGCAACATGCCGGATCGAAGAAGGCCCGCCTGAATGTCGATTCGCTTTCTTATTGGATGGCAACCAACAACCCCAAAGACAACGTGACCAAACGCGAGTATCTCGACCGTTTCGGAGTCGTCGAGGGACTCTCGCGTTTGGCCCGTGAATTCCCGTTTGTTTCAGACTCGATATAACCGGAGGAACCGTGAACCGTCCTGCTTTTCTTGCCGCATTACTTGCTGGGGCATCCATCCTCAGCTCCGCCGACAGCGCGACCCGCGTTGTCCATTACCACGCAAACGACATCATCGCGATCCGCGCGAAGATGCGCTACACCACTCTGATCCAAGTTCCGCAGGGTGAAAAGATCATGGAGGCCGCCACCGGCGACAAGGACTTCTGGATCATTGAAGCTGTCCAGAACTACTGTTTTCTCCATCCGGCGAAGGCTGGAATCCATTCCAACCTCAATCTGATCACCGACAAGGGGAACGTCTATTCCTTCACGCTGGATGAGACTGGCGACGGCGAACCCGATCTGAAGGTGTTGATTGAGCCCGGTGATCCGTCGCTAGTATCGGCCATCAATTCGCCGTCCAGGTTTGTACCTGCGAGCGACATCGAGGTATTTAAGACGCAGGCCCAGGTGACACAGCTGGGTGCCAGCCGGCAGCTCGCCCAATTTAAGAGCGAGTATCCAACCAAGTCTCTGAAGTTCGATTACGTCTACCGCAACGAAAAACCTTTCGATGTTCAGGCCATCTACCACGATGGCGAATTTACCTACATCAAGGCCGCAGCGACGGAAAAGTTTGCCGTCTATGAGCTGAAGGATGGCAAACCGAATGCGATCAATTTCGAACTGCGGGACGGAACCTACGTCATCCCAAAGGTCGTCGATCATGCCTACCTCGAAATTGGCAAGAAGCGCATGGATTTCGTGCGCAGGGAGCAATAGGGCTATGAGCGAGAATCCGGTGACCGACCAAAAGCAAATCGATGAACGGCCCAGGCTGCGGGATAGAACTGTCAGGCCAGAAGGCACACTTCCCAAGCAGGCGCAGACCTACGTCATTGCCGGTGTATCGGTCGTGATCCTTCTGGCCGTCATGTTCTCGAAAAACCATGCTCAGTCGGCGGCCAAGACCCAGCGGAAAGAGCCGAATGTCGTCATTACCGAAGGTAACGATAAGAAGATCAGCGACTTCGGACAGGAGATGACAGACGAGCAGCGCACGGCGCAAAAGGCGCAGCTCGAAAAGGAGATGAATGCCCAGGCCCGTAGCCGTGAATCCGTCTCTCCGCAAACGCAGTCCGCCGATGGGCAGCATGTTGGGTCCGTGCAGGGTACGCAGCAGACAGCGCCGCCTCCCGACCCGTTTGTCCAACACGAGCGGGAATTGGCTTACAACTCGCGCTTCGCGTCCAACTTTGCGTTTTCTGCGGAACATCTGTCGGCAGAAGCCAAGAATTTTCCGTTGATGTCGCAGGCGGCAGCTTCTTCAGTTTGGCCTCAGAGCGTTACCGGTAGTGTGCCGAGCGTGACGCCGTCCGCGTCGGCAACTGAAACCCAGCCCGCGAAACACTCCGTGGAAGCAAATGTGAACTCCGCACAGGGCCAGCCCTACGTACTCTTTGAAGGAACAGAACTTGAGACCGCCCTTGTCAATCGGCTGGACGGCGATTTCTCGGGCCCAGTGAAAGTTATGGTGACCAACCCTGTTTACTCCCATGACCGCCAGCACGTCCTAATTCCCGAAGGCACCTTTGTGTTGGGCGAAACCAGTAAGGTCCAGAGTTTAGGGCAGCGCAGGTTGGCGGTGGTCTTCCATCGGCTGATTATGCCGGATGGATACACGGTGGACCTCGACCAGTTCCGTGGCCTCAACCAAATTGGCGAGACCGGACTCAAAGATCAGGTCAACAATCATTACCTGCAAATCTTTGGTTCCTCGATCGCTCTGGGCATCATTGCCGGAGCTGCGGAGAGCAGCAATGCCAACGCTGGCCTTTATGCCTCCGGGAGCGAAGCCTACCGATCAGGAGTTGCGGCCAGCACTTCCCAGTCCAGCACTCAGGTTCTGGACCGCTTCCTGAGTATTGCGCCGACACTCACGATCCGCGAAGGTCACCGCGTGAAGGTTTATTTCACCCAGGACCTGCTGTTGCCGGCGTACGAGAACCACACGGTTTCACCGAACATATAAGGACGCAACATGAAAATCGCGAAACTCATACCATTAACAACGTGCTTGCTGCTGGGCTGCAGCTCGCAACCCAGCCAGCCTCAGAAACCGACTCCCACGACCCTATCGTCGCCGACTGACGCGCAGGCCATCGAGATGGAGCGGCAGCGCGAGAAAGAAATGCCGTGCTCAGCCGAGTGGCTAAAGACGGCTACCGAGGTCCAAAAGAAGAATTGCCTGCAGCAGAATTCGATCAATCAGGCAATAAATGCATTGAGCGCCCGTCCGCCTTCCGCAAAGAAGTCGCCCGCGGGCGCTTCCGACAATAAACGCTAACAACTCGCTTCAACGACCACGAAAGGAGATCCCTCGTGAGACTAGTCAGGTATTGCTTTCTCTTTTTTGCCCTTTGTCTCTCCGCCGCGCCGTCTTATGCGCAATGGGCGGTGTTTGACGCTAGCAATCTTGCCGAAGCCGTCAAGGAATTCAAGCAGCTTCAGCAGGTGTATACCACCGCGAACCAGACGAGAGACCAGATCATCCAGGCCTACAACCTCGCCCACTACATGTCCCAGATGCCACAGAATCTGTCCCAGCGGTATAACGCACAGTTTGCACTGTGGACAAACCTCAACGCGCCGAACACCTACGGCAACACCGGCACCTGGATCAATGCGCTAAACACCGGCATTCCCCAACAATCATCGGCTGGCTACGCAGCCGCGGTCGTCCAAGTCAATCCCTATCCTCCGTCTGGTTTCGGGCAGCTCGACGCCTCTACGCAGGCGACGATCCGGAATCAGTACGCAACGTCAGACTTGGCGGAAGGTACGACAACGGGCGCCATGACCGCTCTTGGCCAAATCCGCTCACACTCCGAGTCTCTCAATCAGCAGATTTCGAATCTCGAAGCCGATTCCTATTCCAACGACCCGACACAGCAATCCGAGATGGCTGTGCTCGGGAAGGTCAATGCCGCGAACCTGATTCAACTGCACTCACAGCAGGACACCAATCAGTTGCTGGCCGCAGGTATCCAGCAACAGATGGTGGCGCAGAAGCAAGCCATCGACACCCAGAACCGCTCGATCAACCAGGCGATCTACTTCCAGCAAAACTTCCCAACCACCATGCAAAAGATTAACAACGGCGTCAGCCAAAGCATTCAGAGCATTTCCTTTAGTACCGGCGGACACTAACCATGCCAGTTAACCCGTTTTCGTTTCTGGCGCAAGCCATCAGTGATTTGTTGACCTCCAACCTCGGACTGTTCGAGTCAATGGGCCTCAGTTTGTTCCGGGGGTTCGCGGTCATTCTTCTGGCGTGGTTTGGCGTCAAGGCCGCCCTGAGCAGTGCTCAGGGCGGCCCTGGATTCAACTTCGCGAAGTTCGCCGACCTCGTGCTGGTGATTGCCTTCGGACTGGCAATGGAAACCTACTACAGCACCCCGATACCGGGCATGGGATACAGCTTCAGCGACCTCGTGACCCGAGAAGCACAGTTTCTCTCGAATCAAATCGAGTCGAATCAGTCAGACCAGATCGCAAACGCGATCACCACGGCGGAAGAGCAGCTCGGCAGCCCTCCCGGAATCTTTTCCTTCCACGAAGCGCTGACCTTCTTTGCCGTCTATATCGCCTTGGCGATTGCGCAAGGAGTCGCCTTCGCCGTTATCGCCTACGGCCTCGTGGCCACGGCTGTCTGCGTCCTGATCGGCCCGATTTTCGTGCCGTTCCTGATTGTGCCCAAACTAGATTGGCTGTTCTGGGGCTGGTTCAAAGCGTTCCTTGGCTTTGCCTTTTATCAGGTCGTGGCCGCCGCCTTTCTTTTCATTTTCGCCAAGGTGCTGCTCGGGTTGTTTGGGGTGATTGGGCCATTGTCGATTTCGAATGCCTACATGATTCTGCCCGCCCTTATTGTCACCCTCGCTGTGTGCGTTTACGGATTGCTTAAGATTCCCGATCTCACCGCGTCGATTCTGAGCGGGCGAACCGGCACGTGGGTGAATCCCCTGGGGTATTGAGATGCAAAGCAGCGAAAAGCAAATCGTTGAGACCGGCTTCAGTCCATCCGAGGCTGCCCAGAAATACCTAGAGCAATACGGCGATCCGATCGTTATGAACACCTATCTGAAGCTGACCATCCTTATTCTTGCGACCGTTTGTTTGGTGACGCTCTCGCTTTTCTACCGCGCTCAGATGGCACTGAGCACGATCAGGCCACTGGTCATTCGCATCAATGATGTAGGGCGCGCCGAAGCCATTGATTATCAGAACTTCGCTTATCGTCCCCAGGAGGCTGAGAACCGCTACTTCCTCTCGGAATGGGCGCGGGATTACTACAGCCGAAATCACTACACGATCCGCAAGGACTTCACGAACGCCCTCTATTTTCTCAACGGCGATCTGCAGAATGCCATTCTTGAAAAGTACAAAAAAGAGAAGGTCATCGACTCCTTCTTGCTCGACCTCAGCCAGCCCAATATTGACATCGAGGTCAAGAACGTCGCCATTGAGGATCTGCGCCAGCCGCCGTTCCGGGCGCGCGTCGAGTTTTACAAGATCCTCACCAGCCCGCTCGACCACACGGAACAGAGACGCGAGCTGTGGACGGCCAATGTCGTCTACACCTTTCGCGACCAGGTTCGCAACGAGATGCTGCCTCTCAATCCGCTGGGGCTGACCATCACTTATTTCCGCGAGGATCAGGCGTTCCAGGAGTAGCCGTCATGTCTTGTATCGC
Source organism: Terriglobales bacterium (assembly GCA_035567135.1). Classification (GTDB taxonomy): domain Bacteria; phylum Acidobacteriota; class Terriglobia; order Terriglobales; family Acidobacteriaceae; genus JABDBE01. The sequence continues at coordinate 52,626 of DATMQI010000087.1, read as the reverse complement.
TTCGTGTCGCGCAAAAACGTCAGGCGACCGGTTCGGGCGTAGATCGGTCGTGCGCTTCGCTCTTGCGGGTTTCCGCCGAGGAGTACCCGTTCCGGCACAGGCATCCCCCTTTCTCTACCCGTCTCTTCTCGGGCACCGCGAAGGGAGAATCAGGCTGCGCCCATCGGCACGGCGGTGCTCTGCTTCGGCTTCACCGCCCTTCGGGTCTTGGTTCCTCCCACTCCGCGGGCACCCTCCAAGAAAGCACACCTTGGCACTTGGGAGCGGCCATCCCTCGCGTCCGTCCCGGCTGAATGCCCCGAGTAGATCGGGAGAAAGAAACGGAGGATTCAATCGTATGTACCAGAACAGAATTTCACTCATCGGCTTCACCGGCAAAGACGCGGAAGCGCGGACCACCACGAACCAGAAAGCCTACGCCGTTCTCTCTTTGGCCACGAAGAGCTCCTACAAGGACAAGAAGTCCGGCGAATACGTCTCGCACCCCGAGTGGCACCGCATTGTCGTGTGGGGAAAGCTGGGTGAGTTCGCCCGCTCCCTCAAGAAGGGCACGCACCTGCTCGTCGAAGGCGAGCTGCGCAGCCGCGAGTACGCCGACAAGGACCATCAGGACGTAAAGCACCGTGTGTGGGAAGTGCGGGCTGACTCGATCTTAAAGCTCGACCGCGCCGAACAGGCCCCGCCCGAGGACCAGCTCGATGCCGGGCCGGCCGAGGATGCGGAGCCGTTCTAGCAGACGGCTCCCTTTCGGAGAGGCTGCTCCCCGCCGCCGGCGGCCTCTCCATTTTTTCTTCTTGAAGTGATTGGCGGGTGATTGGAGTTGCCATGCTGGCGAACGCAATCTTTGTCGCAATTGTCATTTTTCTGGCGCTGGCGTTTACGCTCATGGGCCAATTACGTTTCCTTATCCCCTGGCGCGCCCTGTTCTGGCACGAATACTGGCGCGGCATCCTCTTCTATTGCTTCCTGCTCTTCACCAACATTCTCGGCCTGACCATTTGGGTCGAACGCAAGCTCTGGCTGCGCGACACCGGACGAAAACTCAAACACCTCGATCAGGAGATACATAGTGGACAAAACGAACTCTCAGCCGAAATCCTCGAACGTTTCGGTCGGCAGTGACCAGCCCATCGAAGTCCCGGACACCAACCAGTCTTCCAGCATGTCAGGACAACCTCAGCATCAGACTGGACCGGCTCGTCAGGCTCAACCAACTCCCGCCGCTGACCGCTCCGCGGCGCATGACGACCCGCCCCGTCACAGTCGCCGCTACTACGACGATTCCGACGACATGATTGAACGGGTTCGGCGAGCGAGGGAAGCCTTTGAAAAAAAAGCCAATGCTTTCCAAGGGCCAGATTGGCCCTATTACGACAAACGAATCATCGTGGGCAAAAAGAAAAAGCCAGAAACTGGCTCCGAGGAGTCGGGCGCAAGCCAGGCTTCGCAGCCTCAGAATTCCGCCCCGGTCTTACCTGTCGAGCCTGACAAGGCTAAAGAGTAGTCATGCGACTTGATCTCGAATTTCCGGACGAGCGGCGACGGCCAAGGGAGTTGGAAATGCCCGAGGTTCCAGTCTCAGAGGGAATTGCGGAAGTACCTCCGCCACCCCCGCCTGATGCTCTCGCCCTGCGGGTCGAGCGCAACGGGGAGCTATCCAAGATGAATTCTTTTCCCAAGATTCCGCGACCGCCGCACGAGCGAAACCAAAAGCCACTGAAGATCGCCAATTCCCCGCGCGTCGAGCGGCGTCCGCGGAGGGACTGCGATCCCAGAAACGATGTCGGCATTGGAATTCACCTCAGGCCGCTGGAGATCAAAGCCTTATCCGAAGTCGGGCGCTTCCGGGTTGTGGCGGGTCGCGACCTGGCTGAAATCGTCTATGGCGGCGACCGCAGCGCACTGGAGCGGGACCTCCGATTCCTGGAAGAGAAGGGCATTGTCTCGCAACGCTCGGTGAACGCCCGCCGCGACGGTTCATGGCGTGAACCCGAACGAATTCATGTCGTCACGTTGACCCGACCCGGCAAGAAGATCGTGCGACAGGTCGGGAATCTCCGTCAGGATCAGCAGCTCTACGCTGGGCTGGTAAAGCCGCGGGAGGTCGAGCACGATACCCAAATCTATCGCGCTTACCTCAAGGAAATGCGACGACTTGAGAGTCTCGGCGGCTCAAACCCGCGCGTGATCCTCGACTTTGAAATCAAGCGCAAGGTGCAACGCGCTCTCTATGCTCAGCGCAAAGCCGATCCTGACCGTGAGCTGAACGAGATCAAACAGCAAGTCGCAAACGAATTAAATCTGCCCTACGTTGACAACCAAATCCAAATCCCGGACGCACGCATCGAGTATGACCTCGATCAGGGATCGCGCGTTGGGTCCTCTGACATTGAAGTCGTGACCGGTGCCTATCGGCCTGGCCATCTTCGAGGCAAGGCCCAAGCTGGCTTCCGCCTCTACGCCGCCAGTCGCGACCGAGCGCGATTGGGTCGAGACATCGAGGATGAACATCACATGCTTCGCGAGATCTTGGATTTGTAATGTCTGCCTTCGACCCCATCCCAGACATTGAGCGACTCGGTTATACCCCGAGGGAGGCCGGGTTCCTGGCGCTCGTCGCGGTGCACTCCGGCTTCTTCCTGCGTCGGCATTTCAATCGTTACCTGCATAAAGAGGATGGAGGGCTGGCTCACAGTTTTCTGACCAAGGCGCTCAAGAAGAAGCATGTTCATCTGCTCCCATTTGAACAGCGGCGCTTCGTTTTTCATCTCTGTTCCCGCATTCCCTACCGCCTCTGCGGAGTCGCGGAGTCGCAGGATCGCCGGATCAAGAGTGACCAGACCATCAAGACCATGTTGCTCTCCCTCGACTACGTCCTCGACCACCCGCTCCAGCACTTTTTCCGGACGAAGCAGCAGAAGCTCGAATATTTCCGCAACACGCTCCAGATCTCAATGGGTAAGCTACCAAGTCTTGACCTGGTGACACCCACGGCGGGCAAGTATCGTTGCTACTTTCCTGACCGGTTTCCGGTCTCGATTCTCCCTGAAACCGAAAAACAGCCATGTAAGATTTCGTTTTGTTTCGTGGATGACGGAATCGAAACCCTTGGGCCCTTGTGGCGTTTCCTGCTCCGTCACGAGCAGCTAGTTCGCTCGCTTCCTAGCTCGGAAATTGTCTATGTCGCCGAGACCAGGCGTCATTTTCTCGATGCCGGCCGCTTGCTCTCCCGCGCTTTTCCGAAACTCGACGCCACGACCGTCGCCGCGCGCGAGTGCCCGCGCGGCGTCCACCACTTTCTTACCTACCTCGAAGCCCGCGAGGTTTTTGACGAAGGTCTCGTCTCGCCGACCTTCGGGCAATCACGAATTCTTGCCGAGGGCAGGAACATTTACAGGACAGCCGCTCACGACCATCTGTTTGAGGCTTGGACGAACGATGAAATCACCGACGAGGAAATTATTGCCCGATATTCAGAAAAACGAATCACCATTTCGATTCGGGGCTACGTCATTGATGCCGCGTTTCCCCAGAACGGCCCTAAGTATCGGGGAGCGGAGTAGTTCGATGGTCCTCGTAGCATTCCTCGGGTCTCGACTCGGCCTCGCACCTCGCAAGCTACTACGTCGCAAGAAGATGCCCAGGTCGGTGGGTGAAGGAAAAATTCGCCAAAGGGCGGGAACGACCCCTCCTTTGGCTGCCGCGCGTCGTGCGGACGCGCTGGTCGTTCCCGCCCTTTGGCTGCGGCAAATTGGAACGCGGCAGGATCGAACCCAGATCAGTTCGGTATTCCGAACTGATCGGAATCAGACATGCGCAAAGGCGATAGGAGATTTGGATGAGCAAGTTCAAAATTGAAAAAGGTATCAGCCGAATTACTCGTGTGAAGCTGCAAGTGACCATCGAGGAATCACTCGCTGGTGACCTAGCGTTGATGGGCGAATGGTCGAACAACGACAAGAACTATATCGTAAACGAACTCCTGCGCTTTGCGCTGTCCCAAGACAGCGACTTCCAGGCTTACAAAGAGACTGTTGGCACCTCGGGACGGGGGCCAGCAGCGTCAGTGGTATCTTCCCGCGCGCAGCAACAGACAGCATCGGCGGGCAAGGCCGGGCCAACCGTGACAGAGTCCGGTTCTGGTCCTCGGGTGTAGCGGAGGGAACGTGGCCTCACAATTGAAGGCGTTTCCCAGGGTTCTTGTACGGCATCGCTTCATGCTCTCAGCAGGGTTGAGCACCGCGGCGGGCATCATCCTTAGATCGGTCGTCATAATTCCGCTTACTAATCCGGTGTGTCGCTACGCTGCGCTCCAGCGTCCCATTATCTACAACGCATTTGTGTGGAGTTACGGTACCTTTTTGTTCACCACACCATTCCTGATAGTCTCCGTATGCTTCTCCCTTCTGTACATCCATTGCTATGAACAGGAAACCCCGCAAGCCTCAGGTAATGTGCCTGAGTATCCAGAACCTCAGCATCGTCATGAACTATTCCTGATCCTGGGTGAACTCCATCACCAGCTCGACGGTGCCCCTGCTGCACACCCGCAATGGCTGAGCATCCCAGAGAAAGGACTGTACACGGGGATCGCTGCCTTGGGCGCAATCGGATCCGGAAAGACGCGGGGCTTGATCCTGCCCGCAATGCACCAACTCTTCGGCTACAAGGCCGATGACCCTGAGAGAAAACTGTCCGGCATCGTTCTCGAGGTGAAAGGTGATCTCTGCCGCCACCTGGCTCGAATCCTCGAGCACTTCGGGCGCGGGCAGGACTACATCGATGTCAGCCTAAATTCGAATATTCGCTACAATCCGCTGAACAACAACCTTGATCCGTATGCCCAGGCCTTCAATATTGCGTCGATCATCACATCGATCTGGGGCAAAGGGAAAGAACCGTTCTGGCAGCAGTCCTATACGGACCTCGTGCGCTACGTCATCATGTTGCACAGGGTGCAATCTGGGTACGTCACGCTGGTAGACGTTTTTCGCACCGTGATCTCCTCGGGACGATTGGAGGAGTTGTTGGCTGACACAAGTTGCCGGGTCGTTAAGACCGGTTACGTTGCGATCATGAAAGAGGACTATGGGGTTCACAGCAAGCTTTTGGCGCGGTTTGGGTTTACATTACATCGCAGTTCAGATCTGTATGTCGCCGAATACTCACAGGAGCTGGAGAGGTTCCTGCGTGAAGAGACACCGATCAGTGCCACCGTCTACCTTCCGAAGTCACGCGATGTCCGGCAACGCCTGCAATTCGAGAGCGTGAATTACTGGTATTGGGAACACTGGAAATTCTTTCGCCACGAGGTCAAGACTTCGATCATCCAGGGCATCGCGGTTTTCCTTTCGCTCTTTGAGGCCGACCCTGATGTTCGCCGGGTTTTCTGCCCCCCGAAAGAGCTTTACGAAGGAAAGCCCGTTGAATCCGATCCGGACGGGCGTGTCCTGCCGCCGTTTGATCAGCTAATCGAAGCAGGGAAGGTCATCGGCCTCAATTTTCCCGTAGCTCTCAATCCGGCGCTGGCCAAGAGCATCGGAACTATGATGAAGATCGACTACCAGCGCGCCGTCCAGCTCCGCATACCCCGGATGGAAGCCGAGCCAGATCGGCAGTATCGGTCCACGGTCTTTATCTGCGATGAGTTCCAGAACCTTGCCACCGTCGGCGCCGACAATCCGGTGGGCGACGAGCGCTTCTTTTCGATTTCGCGCCAACCGAAATGTATTCCGATTGTTGCCTCGCAAAGCGTGAGTTCCTTGAGGGACGCACTGCCGAACGAGGGTTTCAAGACGCTGATGCAGACCTTCCGGACGAAAATTTTTTTGACCACGGCGGATCCGGACACAGCTCGTTTCGCATCGGAAATTTGCGGCAAAGCCGACAAGACGAAGATCAGTTACAGCGTTTCGGAATCCAGCAACAATGCCCAGGTGGGCTGGCTGAGCGGCCGCACGTCGTCGAAGAAGGGAAGTGTGTCAGCTTCAAAACACTATCAGAAATCGAAGGAGCCGCTCTTCGACGAGCGCGCTTTCTTCGAGCTCAAGAACGCGCAGTCCATCGCGGTCGCCTTCGACGGCGTTCATCCGCTGCCAGCGACATACTGCTACCTCAAGCCGGACTTCCTGCCGACCCACATGACGTGGTTTGAGCAGGAGCGCATCAATTTCGATCCCAAACTAATTCAGAGGAGCAATCTACGATGAGCCTCGACCTGATCCTCCCGTTCTTTCGCCCGATCGAGCAGCTGCTGTTGAGTGATACAGTGAGTGAAATCATGGTCAATCCTGACTCATCTGTGTGGATCGAGCAGGATGGAGAGAAGGTCCGCGTGCACAGGATTCGCTTTGAAGAAGGCGCACTTGGCGCCGGCCTCGAAGTCATCGCCAACCGTTTCGGGAAGAAACTCGACGCGGACAGCCCAATCATGAACCTCCGCCTGCCGGATGGTAGCCGTCTCGCAGCGATTATTCCTCCGGTGGTAAACCCGCGGCCCTTGCTGACGATCCGGAAATTCACTTCTCGAAAGCTCACGATGGAGGATCTGGTCGCGCAAGGGTTCATCACTGAAAAATCTGCTGAGCTGCTCCAGGATGCCGTCCAGCGGGGTGACAACACTCTTATTTCTGGTGGCACCGGCACTGGAAAGACCACATTGGTCAACATCCTCGCCAATTCGATTCCTGACGAGGACCGGATTCTGATTATTGAGGACACTGCGGAACTCGCCATCCGCAAGCCACACGTCATCTCAGCCGAGGCTCAGTTGGATACCCACAAGAGCAGGATAACTTTTGACGATCTCCTCACAGCCATCCTCCGTCACCGTCCAGATCGCATTATTATCGGCGAGGTGCGAGGAGCGGAAGCCCGGACTCTTGTCGACGCTCTCAATACCGGACATAGCGGAATGCTGGCTACAATCCACGCCAGCAGTGGGTGTGGAGCGTTTCGCCGTCTTGCGAACTTGGCTCTTCGCGGCTCAGCCCACCAGGGCGAGCCCCAAATTGAGAGAGAAATTCACTCTGGCATAAATCAGGTGGTTCATCTTAGCCGCGAGGGTGGGCGCCGGCACGTGCAGGAGATTCTTGAATGTCCATCCGGGAAATGGGGCGTGGCCTCCATGCCCCGTAATAGTTAGCGCCGGCAATTGGAGGTCTGTGCGGCGGGCAAAAGAGGTTCCGCGTCTACCTGCTTTCAATCATACGAGCTCGTTCCTCAGAGAACACTTCCCGCGCGATCCGAAGGAGATTCCGAACCAGCGGGCTGCGGATCTGCCGACGATACACAATTCCGGTGTCCACGGTAGGCATTCCCGGAATCGATTTCGTCACAATCTTCGTTGAACCGAACCGCCCCAAGTTCCCTCTTAGTGCGCCTACCACTACGCCCGTCTCCACGAAACCCAAGGCTTGCACCAGACTCATCACGTGAAATACTTTCTCTGGCCGATAGCCCCAATCTCGAATTCCAATGAGAATTTTGTCATGGGCTAGATCAGCATGGTCCGAGAGCAGCACGAGAGGGCGTTGGACCAGTTCCTCCGGGACGACAGTTTTGCGTGAAGCAAGGCTGTCATCACGAGAGACGGCAAGTGCAATCGATTCCCGAAGCACACTTAGAATCGCTAGGCCACGGTATCGCATCGGTAGCTCGACCAGCCCGGCATGGAGATCACTACGCATTATGGATTCTGCTTGGTCACGAGCAAAACCGGAAACATATTGCAACTGAACGTCGCCGTGCCTCCTCTCGAAGGCATTCCTGAGCCGGAAAAACAGGTCAAGATCAACAGACGGAGAAACGCCCAGAAATAACTTCCCTTGCTTCCCGACATTCGCTGCTCGCGCCGCGGAAGCAGCGCGCTCCGCATAGAGGAGAGCCTGTTTTGCGTTCTCAATAAAAGCTCGCCCTGGCTCGGTGATTTCTACTTTCTTGCGAGTGCGCCTGAACAATTCCAAGCCCAGCTCTTGCTCCACGTTGCGGATCTGTTTGCTGAGGGAGGGTTGTGCAACCCGGACAATTTCCGCCGCCCGGCTAAAATGGAGTTCATCTCCAACGGCGACGATATAGCGCATGGTGCGAAGTTCTATCCCCGGATACATAAAAAGCACTCACTACAACTCGGCGTATCGTTTATATAGAGGCTAGTTGTTTTCGACTTTCGAATTACTCCTTCTTCGTCAGCGATACCCGTCATGGTCGCAACGGCGCGTTGGTCTGGAGATTGACGGGAATAGCCTGGGCCGACGCCGGCCGGCATTCTTGAGGGAGGAATTCGATGGCACGAGGCGACGCCGTGGAAAGGGCCACCAAGTCCCGGAATGCGATTTCGGTCGGACGGTCAAGTCGGAATCCTCCGATACTTATATGAGGCCACGAATCGTGAAAAGCTCAAGCAAGAAAGGAGCCTGACAGATTCCAAAATCTGAACAGGGGATTCGGAAGACAATTTCGCGCATGATGGCGATCTACTTGCGCATAACAGGGGTAATCTGCTGGATGAATGAGGGCGCTACCCCAGCCAGTTATTGGAGTAGTTCTACTGCCTTCTTGACTTGGGCGTCGTCTCCGTAAGCGAGTCTGTCTGGATCAATGTCGACAGGTACGTCCGGTAGCACACCTGAACCTTCTGCGCAGTTTCCACTGGGACTGTACCAGCCAAATATCGGCAAATAGAGCTGGTATCCGTTCCCAACGTTGAACATAGTCGACCCAAGGACATTGCCCCCAGTCTGTATGCCTACGACAGTTGCGAGTTTGGTGTCCTTCGCGAACTGAGCAGCCATTTCCCCAGCGCTATTCGTCCATTCATTCACCAGCACCACCACGCGACCATGGAAGGGTTGTTTACCTAAACCTTGTGTGAGCAGTACCAGAGATTTGTCCTGGACCGAAAAGCGCGTAAGACAACATAAAAGCCCTAGCTTAGTACTGGGCATTGGAACTCGCGGCAACTGCGCGACGTTGTACCCTCGTTCCAGTCGTTTCCTGGTGATATCGAAGCCGATAGGAATTCGGTCGGGACACAGGTAGCTCACAAGGCGGGCAAAGCCGAGACTTCCGCCAAGACATCCCCGTAAATCGATGATGAGACGGTCGCAACGCTGTGCTTTGAGTGACTCAACCGCTGTGTCGAGAAGTCCCGAGAAGCGCATCCCAAACGCCCCTGAAAAGAAAGAAATCTTCAATATTCCAATGTTCTGCAATATGCGGTGACTGACGCTTTTCGGCTCGACGAGTGGCGGTCGCCGCCCTTTTGCACGCTTTGGTGGAACACTCAACACGATGTTCCGGGCCTCGTTCTGGTGAGGGATCTCTGTCGTCACATGGTGTTCGTGGCCAAAGCGTAATAACGGAAAACGAGGGGGAACCGCCGGCGTCCCATTTACGCTAATAAGGCGGTGTCCGGGACTGACGCCGGCGCATGCGGCAGGACCACCTTCGAATACGTCCAAGAACATCCACCGTGGACCACCGTCACGGGTCACTGAACGGAGGGTAGCGCCAATGGCGTGCTGTGGCATGGTCGGATGCGCATCTGAGCAGTAAAAATTCGTATGGCTGGACTTAAGCTGGCTCAGAAGACTGCGGACGCCTTCCTCGAAAACGTTGTCACCTGCCGTCAGTAGAGTGGGGATCTGCTCGTCGACTGCTCTGGACCAATCCGCGTAATTGATATTGCCAATGTTGAAGTGGTGCTTGACCACGACGGTCTTCACACGAGAGATGACTTTGAGGCGAGCTTCTGGTTCGAGCATTGGACCTCAGTGTTTAATTGGAGTTTCAGCTACTCCTTCAACGGTAAATCCTGCCCAGTAGTATGGAACCGCTTTTGCGTCAAACGTCTTCAGCATTTTCCGTTTGGCGGCTGCCAACGCGCCTGGAACTCGATTTTTGCGATTCAGCTCGCCGTAGAAGCTCTTCATTAAATACAGCGTTGTTTCGTCTTCTACAGACCACAGGGTTGATACAACGGTGCGAGCTCCTGCCAGCAGGAAAGCCCGGGAAAGTGTCGAGATTCCCTCCTGTCCTTCGAGCGGTCCAACTGCCGTGTCGCACGCTGAAAGGACGACCAAATCTGCATTTAATGGCAGCTGCACTATCTCAGAAGCTTGCAGGAATCCATCTTCGTCGTGCGCTGGATCGCTGAGCAGTACAAGAGCAGCGCGCTCCGGTTGTGTCTCGTTCGCAATAGCGTGCACCGCCAGGTGAATGACTCGGTGACGGCTCTCTTGCTTAAACGCGCTTTCAGTGGCACTATCGCCAAGCAGCAACGTCCTCGACCGGCTCGGGAACGCCGCCGCGGCAGCAAGCGCCTCGTCGCGTGAGCCGGGGAGATTTGATAGGGCTGTTGAGCTGTAGCCACGAGTTACAGCGGATTGTGTCAAATTGCTGCGGTCGTATGGAACACCTCCAACGGCCAGAACTGTACGCTCGGAGTCTTTGGGCTGCGCTGCCGTGCGCATCAGGAAAAAACTGGCCGCGGAGGGCGAGTAAACCACTGTCCGTGATTCAACGAGGTAATGGTGATCATGGTCGAGCAGTGCATCGAAAGGAATAAGGTGAAGCTGTCCGTCGCGAATGATCACGAGTTGTTCTTTGCTCCGCGATTCGGAGATTGAATCCAGCAGGACGTCGTATAGACGACGGGCTTGATCTTGAGCAGAGTGTTTAGCCTTTACTTCGCTCAAGTAGGCACTCACGAGAGATGAAATTACCTGCTTTCCGGGCAATTTCGCTATGTGCGCGTTTTCGCGAGTGATAACGACACAATATGACGCGGGCTCATCCATTACGTATTCGAGAATAGCCTCCGAAGGCGAGAGGCTGGCCTGTACTTCTTTCAATGCGATGGCCCGGTGCACGTTTGACTTTAGAATGGAGATTTCAGGCGTAATCGATCTGAATTGTTCGGCCAAGAAGATCTCGTCGCGGAGCTCTCGAATTTCGCGATCCGAGTGCACAGCCATCAGCTTAAGACGCAAGCGCGCGATTTTCTTTTCAGCTTCGAGAGATTCGGGCGAGATGTTGACTCCAGCCACGAGGAGATCTGTCATCACGCGTCCACGAACTTGCTCGATGATCGCAAAAGCCTTTTCGGTATCACCGAGATGCTCTGCGACCAATGCGAAGTGCTTTGCGTACAAGTCGCTCCCTCCCTTTACGAGAGCGGTTTTTCCGAGGGTGCTGTCGGCATTCCCGATCATCATGTCCTGAATCATAGCCGCCCGGTCATAGGTGCCGTCGGCTTCTGTGTACTTGTGCTGGATAATCTGCACCTGGGCCAATGCATGAAGGGCCAGGGGGATGCGCGGGATGTATCCCGCGGATTGGGCCGACTCGGCAGCGTTGCGAGCAAGTTCTTCCGCTTTCGGTAGATTTCCACTTAATCTATACAGGTCCGAGAGATCGCTCTGGATCTCGGGGGTCGGATTCCCGTATCCCGCCTCCGAGTATCGGAGGGCTTCATTGAGATATGTAATGGCACCGGGGATATCCTTCTGCTTTTGGGAGATTAAGGATGCTGTCGTGTAGATGTCAGCAATTTGGTAACGGTCGTTCTGACCTTTAGCACGGACTAGCAAGCTGTTCAACTCTGTTCGTGCCCCCTCCATCCGCCCTGCTTGAAGCATTGCTAGTAATTTCAGGTGCTGCGCGACCATGGGGTATCCTGCGTCGGGATTTGCTTCAGCGACAGTGATAGCCCGCTCAGCAAATATGATCGCCTGATCGTTCATCTGCTGGCTCAAGAGGCCGTTTGCTGTCGCTGACAAATAGAAGATCTGAGCACCGACATCTCCAGCGTTTATTGCTGCGATTAGTGCGGCTCCGACATTTCGCTGAGCAGATGCGAGATCACCGTCATAAAAATCCGCGAAACCTAGCTGCCCTTGTGCGCGATACTGCCACTTCGTATCCGCCATTTCTCTCGCGAGGGCTGCCACTTCGGTCCAATCACGCCGCATTGCCGGCACGTCGATTTCTCCGTCGAAATCCCCTTTCACAATAAGGCAGAACATGCGGAGTTCTTTGTCCGATTCCAGAATTGGATTCGTAGCGAGTTCCTGCCCAAGCCTGTACGCGATCTCCGTTATTGGCGCCGGATCTCCTCCAGCTCTGATCGCTCCAAAGTGTGCGTATAACGCATTCCGCTTGTCGCCGGCAGCCTCGAACAATTGCTGAGCCCTGGTGAAGTGTGGGCGGGAAGCGTGCCAGTTATACAAATCAGCGAAATGAAGCGCTCGCTGCAGAGAAGTTTCGGCCTCATCGTTGGCCGACGCTGCAGCCTGGTTCAGCAAAGGGTCAGGTTCGTGCGTTGACTCCGATTCCTGCGCAACAGCAATCGCGCAGAGAATCCCAAAGATCATTACGCCAAAGGTGACACGAGTGATTCTCATGAATATCGGATCCTAGTCGGACGAAACGCTCTTCACAAGGACGGGCACAGTGAGGCGGAAACCCTTTGACACAACAATCAGATTGTAGATTCCGGCGGGAATATGGTTGAAGTCGGCGTGCATGTGCAGAAGAATCTGACCATTCTCCAGGTGCGCTTGTGCCAAGCCCGACCAAACTACATCTCGCTTGGAACTCAGCCTTACTGAGTACCGCCTTTCCTCGCTCCCAAGGGGCAAGAGCAGATTCAAATTCATGAGTGGACTTGAAAAAATTACTTGCGGTGAAGGATTGGCTTCACCTTGGTCGAGTCCGCGTACTGGAGAGGCATTACTCAGATCGACCAGCACTGGAACGTAAATCGCAATTGCTGGCACTTGAGCTGGAGTCGCGGGTTTGCCAACTGTCTCCGGTATACGGGGTGCAATAGTGGGCCCGATGTGTCGTCTGTTGAAGACATAAAGGGCGATGATCAATATAGCGAGAACGCCAGCGGTAACGAGAGAACTCCTGATCCACGTGGCTCGACGACTTTTCTGCGACTCAATCAGTTCGGCTCTTGCATGTCCGAGGTGAGCCATATACGCGTCGAAGCAAGGCGAACAGCACGTCAAATGATTACTTATCGATTCGTCGCTGTCCGTCGGCCGGCTTGCCAAAATTCTGAGCGCATTGTCCGGCGGGCAGCCTTCACGCTCGGGATTAGGAAAAGCCTCAGAGAGATAGCAACGAGCAAACTCAAGGAGATCCCGTTCTCTCCCGAAGACTCGACGTTTTTTAGTATCGGTTGCCATTCCAAAAACTGTCACCGACCATTTGCCGGCTTATTTCAGACCAAGCTTGTTCCTGACTTTCTGAAGTGTCTGGCTGAACTTAGACTCCGCGGCATGACTCGATATGCGATATGCCCGGCCGATCTCTTTCCACGAACAACCCTCCATGCGCCGACAGAGCATGTCACGTATTGCTGGATCACAATGCATCAGGAATTCATCTATGAGAATTTTCATCTCGAGCGCTTTCCTGGGATCCGAGGAAACGCGCGGAAGAAAAGCTTGGAGTTCAACCGCTTTCGCTAAGAACGATTGCCGTTTTTTGGCTCTATTTAAGCGTCTGAGGAATGCACGAAAGAGGTATGATTCGAGATCTCGTACAGAGTCCTCATTAGCGTTCTTCGCCGTTAGGGCCCGGGAGACCGTTGCTGCTGCCTCTTCGAGCAGGTTGGCCGCTATTGCCGGATCAACGAGCAGCCTTTCGGCATGCTGGATTGCGCGACGACTGATTTCTTCGGACGCACGGAGCACAGGAGGGCTAATTGGCCGCCCATGTCGATCCATCGGGCTGACACGTAATGCACCGTTCTGACCTGGCTGACCGGTCATACTAATTCACGACGTCTGATACGCTCCCAACCCGGTCGGAAGCGGGTAAGCTTCCCGTGCGGCCTTCAGTACCGTTCAATATGGCAGAGCACCGGCGGGAGACAAACCTCAATTTATTCTTGCCCTGTTTTAAACATTCGAAATTCTCCCTGTCAGAATCGTCAAGGCCACAGCGTCCGTCTTACGCTTCCGATCGCTCATTTTGCTTTCACGGCTCACAGCCGACGCAGCGGATGCTGCGTCCCCTGATTGGTCCTTCGACTGTGCCCCCCGCGAGCAGGGAGGTTCTTGGGCTTCCGCTCTACGCGTGCCGCACAAGTCGCTACGTACACGTCCAGAGTTACCCAGCGAAGGACAGTTGTCTGAAATGTGTACATCGCTTTCTGGTCAGCCATGCGACTTGGATCCTAAAACGAGCTAGGAGGGGGGAACCTCGCTGCGTGCAGTCGTCCCGCTCCACACTACCGGTTGAGAGCGCAACGAGGCCATTCCGTCTTGGGACTGCCATATTCTCCGGTACGCCTCGCACCTGAGGGACAGTTCGTCATGCCTACCGGAATCGACGATCGCCCCTTCGTCGACTACCAGAATTCTGTCCGCCCACAGGATTGTCGCGGGGCGGTGCGAAATCACCACCAGTGTCCGAGCCTGGCGAAAGAGTTCCAGTCCCTGAAGCAATCCGGCGGCGGCAGGTCCGTCGAGGGCGCTCGTGATCTCGTCGACAATCAGAATCCTTGGCTGTTGCAGAAGAGTCCGTGCCAACGCCAATCTTTTCTTCTCTCCGCCCGAGAGCCGGCCGCCGAGTGGCCCCAACGGTTCGTCGAGACCCTTGGGCAGCCTTTGGAGCACTCGGTCCAACTGGGTGAGAGTGGCGACTGTCTCTAAGTCTTTGCCAGTCGCTCTCGGATTCCCATACAAAAGGTTGTCTCTAACGGTTTCGTCAAAAAGAACTGGATCCTGCGGAACCAAGGTCACGATGGCGCGAAGGCTACGGCGGCCGACCTGACGGATGTTCTGCCCTCCCACCAGAATCAAGCCCGCATTTGGTTCGTATAATCGAGTCGCCAGAAGGCCAATCGTGCTCTTTCCGGAGCCATTCAGGCCTACAACTGCCACGGTTTCGCCTGCCTCAATCCGAAAGCTCATATCACGCAACACCGGGCGGCTCTCGTCATAGCAAAACCATACCGAACGAAATTCCAATTCGGGCGTAGTATCGCACACCAGGTGCGGCATGGATTCGAGTCCTGCAACTTGTGGATCGCCGTCCGTAATTTCGAGAATACGACGGACGCTCGCGCCAACCCGTTGGAGGCGCGACTGGAGGTCAATGGCAATGCTGACGGGCGCGAACAGGCGGAAGACGTAGCCATAGAAAGCGACGAGTCCGCCGACTGTCAAAGCGCCCCGAGTTACCTCGTAGCCGCCGTAGCCAAGGATCAGGCCCATGCCAAGAACGATCACCGAAATGGAAGCTGCACCAAAAGACATTTCAAGCGCTCGTTGCCGAACCTGGAATTTGGCTCCCTCGGCCGCTAGGCGGGCAAACTTTCTACCTTGTGTGCCTGTACGATTCAACAGCTGCAACTGCAACATGCCTGCCAAGTGTTCTTGCAAAAATGCACCGATCTTTCCTGACTGACCCTGAACGCTGTCTGCTGCCTCACTTAGCCTGCTCGCGTATAAGCGTTGTAATACATAGAAGACCGGGAGCAGCGGGGCGATTACCAAGGTCAAACGCCAATTCAGAATTCCCATGGTTACAAGGACCATTACGCCCATGATCAGCATCTGAATGGTCAAAGGAAGAATGTCTCCGCTCAATTCCGCCACGCGGTCTACGTCTTGCTCGATCCGATAGAGCGTTTCTCCTACC
This sequence comes from Terriglobales bacterium, assembly GCA_035567135.1. Classification (GTDB taxonomy): domain Bacteria; phylum Acidobacteriota; class Terriglobia; order Terriglobales; family Acidobacteriaceae; genus JABDBE01. The sequence goes on along the minus strand of DATMQI010000087.1, from coordinate 36,966 downwards.
TGGGAGTTTCCGTGATACCGCGCCGGCAAAGCGTGAATTCGCCGCAGTAACGACACGCGGATTCGAAAGACCATCTTCTGAGTAACGATGCAGCTGATGAACGAGGCTAGGTAGGACACGATCACACTTGCCAAATAGACGCCGCAAAAAACTAGCGTGCCGAACAAGACAAGGCGAAGATCCCGTTTCGCAAGCGCAACATCGATCAACCACTTTACGACCAGGGGATCGAGAAGAGATAGTCCACTGCCTACGACCATGCAGACAAGATTTACGATAAGTAGCGACAGCACCGGGCAAGCCTGTCGGCCCAGCCATGTCAACTCAGACGACATCGATTTCCCTCTGGGGTCCGCCATGTTCACTACCTACGCTATTTCTAAGAAACTGAACAAATCTTTTTTGCGTGCCGCGATTTCGGCCTAATTCGGCTTGCCTGTCCTCTGTGCCGCGTCTTTCCGCGGCCTTAAGCCTGTTGCATTTCAACAACTCAGGCGAAGCACCCTTCAGGCCAGGTGTAGAAAGAACGCGGCGCGCTTGCCACTGCCTCTGTCGTCCTGCAGGAATTCCTGCACGCATTTAGAGAGAGCCTGCCACCAGCTCACACCGACGTGAAGCTGCGGCACCCAATCTCTCAAGTCTTATGGCTGGAGCTTCGGGAAACGAATCTCAATCGGCCCAAGAACTTAGGGTTCTGATCGAGGCTTATTGTTCGTTGATTACGCCAAATTTCGTACCAAATTCTATCTGCACGAATTCCTGCAGCAAGAATGTTTTCTTGCCGATGCCCAAGGGAGAGAACTATTTTTCGGGAACGACAGGGGTCTGCTGACCGGGGGAGATATGGACGATTCGAGTAACACCCAAGACCTTGTGATCGGGCCGAGTGTCCGGGAGACCGCTTCTGAGGACGGAGCCGTCCTGTTGGATATTGAGCAGGGGATTTGCTTCAGTCTCAATCCCATCGGATTGAAGATTTGGGAGCTGTTGAAAACGCATCATTCCGTTGATGAGATCGCAGACGAACTGGCTCAGTCCTTCCCGGTTTCCCGATCCCAGCTCCTTTCCGATGTTGTTGAATTCCTTCAGTCGCTCGAAGCGAAGCGCTTGATTCATCGGGCGGACGAAGCAGTGGCCAAGCAGTCGTGGGTCCGCCGCATTTTCCCGTGGGCAAAGGAACGCGTACAACTCCACTAGATATATTTCTGGCGACCCTCTCATAGGGGCTTAGGGAGGATCATAGGGGGCCACACGTGGATAATTCGACCGATAATGGTCGCTGCGCGCGGCATCTTGAAAATCATCACCGGCTGTCGCGAAGTCGGATGAGGCACGATAAACAGGGTGTCACGCACGAGATGGCACCAAGAGCAACTGTAGCCTTTCTCGTGCCACACAAAGTAAATGGGCCGTTCTTGGATGGTTTTCCACTCACCCATCTCTACCGTGTTATGCGATTTGTCAATCACAACCACGGAGCCGCCTGGGACCAGGTCATCCATAGTGTCGTCGTTCAAGGCAATGATGCCTAATCGAAATTCGCCCGCATCCAAGCGCTGGCGCACAACTGCAGGCACTCCCAGTTCTTCCGCGCTCTCAGTTACGAGCCGGGTCGTATCGAAGCTGATTTTGGTCTGGAATGTGAGGGAAAACGGCCGATCGGTGTCAGTGAAGGACCACTGTCTTGTAGCATGGTCCGACTGTGGCGAGTCCTGCGGCACGTTCCGAGACTCGCCCAGTCTCATGCCGAAAGCCTGCAACACCGCTTCATAGGTTACCTTGTAGCATTCGCAAAGGCTCTCGACTTCAAAAATGTCGGGCACAGCCTTGCCTTCTTCAATATCCGTGAGCCGTCCCCGCCGAATTCGATAGCGCTCGTTGTTGGCTGTGCGCGCGAATTCGGTGGTAAGACGCTCGACCGCCACCCGTGTGAGGTGGAGTTCTTCCCGAAGCCCTCGAAGCCAGCCCCCCGGACTCGTCATGACTAATACTCCGGCCGCAGAGCAGTCTTGGTGTCACGCGCCTGCCCTCGCTAGTCGATAAAACTGCGTTTCTCGGGAAATGTCGCAGAGGGCCCCCTCTCGATGCCTTTTGGCATCAGCCTCCTGTGCGTTCTATTAGATTACGTCCCAGTCCAGACTTGACTGGCTTTCGTCGCGATATGCTTTCTCCTACGTTACTTGTAGAACACAACAGCTAGCAGAAAGTTTTTCATTCTGTTCCTCACTGAGAACTAAATGCGGCCGGCGATACCGCCAATGGCTATAAGAAGCCCATGTTCGCGTGAGTATACAAGCAGCATTGTGCGGAGCGACGAGAATTGTGGCTTTGTTCGGAAAATGGAAAAAAGCAGGAGAACAATATAGGATGCCGCTGCTGACGGCCTCCCGGGCTTAGAGCGGGGACTTCGAACACTACTTCTCGCCTCCTGCACGATTTCGCGCAGCCGGGGCGGATTGCAGTGCGTAACGTCCAGCCCTGGTCTTCTGAACCCAGTTACTATCACCTACTGAGCTACATCTGATTCGATTCTCAAGTCATTAGTGCCTAACAGGTTCTGCCTTGCGCCAAAATCCAAGGTATTGAATAGGAATCACTCGTTCCGAACGGCGGGTTGCGTGATTTCTTGCAGGAAAAAAGTTTTTGCGAAGCGAGTGGACTGGGGATGTACGGTGCATCTATCGTCAAGTCAGATGTGGGACTAGATCCTAGTTCCAAACTGCCACCTCAGTCGACCAGCACGCTCTGGAAGGTAGCGTATGCCTCCTGCAGTAGCCGCGCCCCCGCCAACCCCGGTGGAACCCGTTACTGAAACTCTACACGGAGTGGAGGTCACAGATCCCTATCGCTGGCTGGAAGATCAGAACTCCCCGCGAACGCGGGCATGGCTCGAAGAGCAGACGGCGTACACGCGTGCATACCTGGATGCGATTCCGGATCGAGAGCAAATCAGAGAACGGGTTAGAGAGCTTATGGCATTCAAGGAGGTTATCTCCGAACCTTGCAACATAGGCGACCGCTACTTTTTCTTGAAGCGTCGGGAAGACAGAGAGCAGCCGGTCATCGTGATGCGAAGCGGGTTATTCGGAGAGGAGACAGTCCTAGTCGACCCGGCGCTGCGCGCAACCGGGACTTCGACCGCCGTTTCTATTGTCGCGATTTCTCATAACGCTCGGCTCCTGGCCTATTCTGTGCGACAAGGCGGCACCGATCACTCGGCCTTAGAGATCTTGGACATCGAGCGGAACACCGCACTCCCGGACCGCATTCCAGACGGTTTCTGCACAGGATTTGCTTTTGAGCCGAATGGCACAGGGTTCTATTACTCTCACCGCGATCTGCGCGATCCGCGGCCGAACTACAAAGCCGCTTTCCGGCATCGCTTCGGCAGTGACCGATCGCACGACGTTGAAGTGTTTTTTGCGGGTGAAAAACCGAATCTCTCTCTTGGAATTCTCGATTCGCCCGAAGCCAGGCTTCTGGGTTACTCGGTGTTCTCTGCCGGCAAGCACCCCACTACCTCGATCTACTTGCACAGTTTAGAGCCAGGAGCAGTTCCCAGGTTGTTGTTACGCGACATCGAAGGCTGTTTTGTACCGTTCTTCGCGCACGGCCGACTGTTCGCCTACACCGAGCTCGCGGCTCCGAACTTTCGAATCGTTGGTATCGCTCTCGACGATCACGATCCCATGAATTGGCGAGATATCGTCCCCGAGTCCGATCGCCGCATCCAGCAGTTTACAGTTGCCGGTGACCGAATCTTCGTGACTCGCGTTGATGGTTTCTCCACTCAAACCGAAGCATTTGGACTCAAGGATGGCGAGAGGAAGGATGTTCCGCTTTCTCCGCGCGGGACCATCGATCTCCTGACTCCCACGAATCGAACCGATAGTTTGTTCTACAGCTACACCTCAATCGCGCAACCGTCCATCGTCTATCGCTATAGCACGCGAGAAGAAAAGTCTTGCCTGTGGCAGCAGCCGAATTTCCCATTTGACCCTTCTTTCATCGCTGTCGAGGAGACCAGCTATCCGTCGAAGGACGGCACTTCGATCCCGCTTTTTCTCGCCGCCCGGAAAGATCTATTACACTCGGGACCACTACCGACCTTTCTGACTGGCTACGGAGGATTCGGAAGTTGTGTCACGCCCCGTTTCACGGCCTTTGCAACCTTTCTGATCGAGCAAGGACTGCTGTTTGCAGTTCCCGCTCTCCGCGGAGGATCAGAGCTCGGCGAACAATGGCACGGAGCGGGAAAGTGCGAGAACCGTCAAAACTCGTTTGATGACCTTATTTCCGCCGTCGACTGGCTCATATCGGAAAGGCGCTCTGCACGCGGCCGTATTGCTATCGGCGGCGGCTCTAATGCCGGCCTCCTGGTCGGCGCTACCATCACCCAACGCCCCAACCTGTTCCGCGCCGCCATCTGCTTGGGACCTCTGCTCGACATGACGAGGTATCACCTCTTCGATTTCGCAGCCGGATGGGCAGAGGAATATGGATCACCCGAAGATGAGCAGGACTTCCACTCTCTGCTCGCCTACTCGCCCTACCATCGCGTGCAAGACGGCGCGGACTATCCCGCCGTCCTGCTCATCTCGGGTGATGCGGATACGCGTTGCAACCCAATGCACGCCCGGAAAATGGCGGCACGCCTTCAGGCAGCCAATCATTCAGAATATCCGATCCTGCTCGATTACAAAACAAATTGGGGACATACGCCGGTTCAGCCACTGTCGACCAAGATCGAGTCCCTCACCGACAGACTCGCCTTCCTCTGTCGCGAACTCGGAATTCATGTCGGGCACAGGAGGTTCTCGTGATGCTGTTTATTTGCGCGTTGTTGACATTATTCGCCTATGACGTTCTGAGTACGTTCTGTCGCTTCGAGACAATCTATTCGATGGTCAGGGACTGGAGGGTTGCCAGCGCGCCGTCTGGTCAAGACACAATCGACCGTGTTTGCATGGCTGTCAACTACGCCTGCATATGGTATCCCAAACAGGCGCTTTGCCTTCAGCGCTCGTTCGTCACTACGTATTTGCTCAGGAAACACGGCGTGCCAGCACACATCGTCCTCGGAGCACAGAAGCTCCCGTTCAAGGCCCATGCATGGGTCGAGGTCGACGGGCAGGCAATCAACGAGCGATCGAACGTCCAGGCGACCTATTCCGTTTGGGATCGCTGCTAACCACGGAGATCAGGATGAGCGTGCAAGCGGGCATTTGGAATTTCGATGGACGACCAGTCGACCGGAAGCTACTGGAGAACCTCAGCGACTCATTGAGGCAGCAGAGTCCGGACGGGGAGTCGTACTACGTGGACAACTCAATTGCTCTGCTCTATCGTCCTTTCCATACAACAGCTGAGTCGCGCCGTGAGAAGCAGCCTCATGTGTCACGGCGGGGCTTCGTCCTGACCTGGGATGGCCGCCTCGATAACCGCGAAGGGCTTGTTTCCGACTTGCGAAGCGATCTCGACGCGAGCCCAACCGACCTCGCTATCTTCGCGGCGGCCTTCGACCGCTGGGACACGGATTGTTTCCGCCGCATCGTCGGCGATTGGGCGGTTTCCATCTGGAAACCGGAACAGCGTGAACTCCTGTTCGCCGGCGACTACATGGGCATTCGGCACAACTTTTACTATCTCAAGAATGATCGAATCTGGTGGTCGTCGGACCTCAGCCCGCTAGTACTGCTTTCGGGCGATAAATTCCACATCGATGACGACTACATCGCCGGTTATCTTGCCAACGATCCCGACGCGCATCTGACGCCGTACCGCGAAATTCGTGAGGCTCCTCCGGGGCAATTCGTGCGCGTCCGTAACGGCCGGGCCGTCGTGCAACGTTATTGGCGATTCGGTCCCAAATCTCGCATCCGCTACAAGACTGATGCAGAGTATGAAGAGCACTTCCGCTACGTCTTCCGTCAGTCTGTGCGCCGCAGACTGCGTTCTGACTCGCCAATTCTCGCGGAACTCAGCGGCGGACTCGACTCCTCCTCGATAGTCTGCATGGCCGACGACATACTGGCGAACGAAGGAGCGCAAACACCTCGCCTCGACACGCTCTCCTTTTACGACAGAACCGAGCCAAACGGAGACGACTGGATCTATTTTCCGAAGATCGAGGAAAGGCGCGGCAGAGTCGGTTGTCACATTGATGCCAGCAACCTCGGACGCGCTCCCGCTTCACTGGTGTACACAGAATTCAACCCTCTACCAGGTAGTCTGCCTTCGGGACAGTCTCTGGAGGCCGAGCGGGCTGCTGCTGTGCGAGACGGCGGCTACAAAGCGATCCTCTCGGGCATAGGCGGTGACGAGTTTGTGGGCGGCATTCCAAATCCCACAGCACAGTTAGCGGACCTAATCGTAGAGTTCAAACTGGTCAGCCTCGCAAGACACCTGATGGCTTGGAGCCTAGTCAAGCGGAGGCCTTGGATTCACCTTCTACTGCAAGCCGTTACGGAATTATTACCGGCCTCCTTGGCCCAATATCTAGTCAAGGAGACCAAACTTGAACCCTGGATTAAAGGGGACTTTGCTAAGCGCACCAGACTACCCGTGCGGCTCTTGGGTCCAACCGAAAGTTTCGGACTCTGGCTACCAACTCGCCGGTCACATGTTGGCGGAGTATTGCTGATGGCGAATAAGCTGGCCAAGTGGGAGTCGTCAGTGCTCGCCCTCGAAGAGGCTCGATATCCATACCTTGATCAGAATTTGATCGAGTTCATCCTCTCTATACCAGCCAGCCAGCTGCTCCGCCCGGGTGAAAGACGGTCGCTGATGCGACGCTCTCTAGTCGGCTGCGTACCGCAGGAAATACTCTTGCGCCGTACAAAGCAACTTGGGGCACGGACGCCTGTCGTCGCTCTGGAAAAGAACTGGAAACAATTGCAAATGGCGTTCGATTCGGCTCTTAGCTCAAGCCTGGGATACATCAGTCAGGATCGTTTTCTGGAGACACTTAATGCTGTAAGAAACGGCGAGGCAGTTCACATAATGCGCCTGCTAAGAACTGTCTCGCTCGAACTTTGGCTGCGCGACTTGGCTTCGCGGCGTTTGATTGCTGGATCAAAAGTGTCGCCACCAATTGCTACAGCCTTGGCTCCGGCGGCAAGCGCGTAGTGCGACCCACAGTTTTCCATCACTCCCGCTAGCAAAGTGGTGGGAGCATTCTAGGAAAGGAGGACAAAACCATGACCTACTCGAAACCGGAAGTTGTTGTTGTCGGCAACGCCAGCGCGGTGATCGAGATCGTTTCACAAAAGTCCGGGGTCCCGCACGACTCTACGGGAAACCGATTGACCGGACCGGCATACGATCTGGATGAGTAATACAATCAAAACTGACCAATTGCTCCTCCCGGGCGTTGGTGTTTTTCCCTTCTCGATTGCTCGCGCGTGCAATCGGGAAGGGATACCCCAAAGTAGTCGTAGACGCGAGAGCTTTCCGCAATGGGTTTTCATGCTTTGTCAGCCTCGTCGGATTCAAGGACTGACAACACTTAGGCGTCGCGGTCTGCCATTTTCCCTGTGCTGTTCACGGAACGATCGCCAACGCTCGTACTGTTCTGCTTTTGCAGGATCGCGGTCTTCGTGAGCGTTAAGCCAAAAGTCGAACCAGTCGACATCACCCTGTTCGGACGCTAGACGATCTCGCGGCTTCGTAACTACGTGGGCGGCATCGGGCAGCTGGATCAGATCCACTGGCTTGTTTTGCAGCCGCAAGCCAGCGTAAACCTCCCAATTCATCAACACCGTAGACAGATCATGAACCTCAATCCGGACTGGGGCAACAACCTTGTCGAGGTTAAACGCTGGAGCCATTTGCATCCACGTCTTCAGACCCTCGCCAAAGGGCTGCGACCCGTATATGGCGATACCGTCTTTTTTTGGCCAGTCTCCTGCCAGATCGACACCCAACAGGCGCTGCATGTAGCCCATAAAGTCTGAGTCCGCTATTGTCGCAGCGGCAAAGAGGTCTGGCGTCTTCGTCAGTGCTTCGAGCGCATAGTAGCCACTCCGGCTAAAACCGATCAGTCCTACCCGCTCTGGGTCCACCAGGTCATCGGCCACCAGATGGTCTATAGCCGATTCGTAACCCTGGACGTTGACGGATGCTTCCCGCGGAGTCCCTAGAAGATCAGATGCGTCTTGAATCTGCAATACCAGCATCCCGGTTGCGGCTAAAGGGCGCGCCGCAAACGCTGTCGTAAAAGTGCCGACGCTCATAAATTCGTGCCGGTTGAATCCGTGGGCTTGGATCACAAGAGGGTACCGATGGCCGGGCATGTAATCAGGCGGTTTGATCAGACCGCCGATCCACTCTCGCCCGGCTTTGTCCTGCCACTTATACAGTGACACCTCGCCGAGGTTAATGAATTTCAGCTGCGGATTGGGATCCCATAGCTGCTGGGGTTGGCCTCCACTCTCGTCGCTGGCAAAGAGGGCAGGCGGCTGGTTGAGGTCCTGACTCACACCGACCCATAATGGCGCACGAGCCACCGCCGATGCACTTTTCACCTGCGTCCACACCCCCTTCTCCGACCGATAGGTTTCCGTCGGATCCTCAGAATGTTTAGAACCTTCTTTATCGCCATAGGTCTTATACTTCAGGACTACTTCCCGTTCAGACTGACTCCAGGCGGCATCGTTCAGCAGATAAAGTGTCCCATCTCGAAAATACTCCTCCAGCCCGCTCTGCTTGAGAAATGCCACACAGGTTGCGTCGCGGGAGTTTGTGTCGAAAAGCGCAACGCATGACTTCTGGGCACGACCGCGCCTCTCACTCTCTCCAGTTTTCTCCAGCGGAAGGAAAGTGTTTAGCAGAAGCACGCGACGACTATCTTTCGTCCAAATCGCTCTCTTTGGGCTGTAGTACAGCAGCGCTTCGCCAAGCGGCGCATCGATTGCCTCGATCTTGCCAACGTCAAGGTCGACCAGCGCGTATTGTTTGGGCCGGATCAACAGCTCTTCTTGCGACCTTGTTGGTGCGGATGCTTTGAGTTGGTACTCGTCCGAAAGACCGGAAAAGGCTGGCTCGTATTCTTCCCATGTTTCTGGGATGCGATCGGCGTGCTGGGTGACCACAACAAAACGCCCCGATGGAGAAACGGAAAGCATGTCGGTGATGAGCTGAATCGGCTTCCCCGTCGCAGCATCCATCACAGCTGATGCCCTGCTCTTGTTAAGTATCCATAAGTTGACGGGCTTTTCAGCGCCATCTGTTGATTCTCCTTCAAGCAGGGAAAGGATGGACTGTCCGGTAAGGACGGTTTCATTGGTTTTCGGTAGCTTGTGTCCGCGGATCGCTACCGTGTAAGCAACTACATCCTTGACGATATCGAACTGAATCACATCTTGCCCGTCCGGAGTGAGCCTTCTTAAAGTACCCGTCGTCACATCCAAGGTGAATAAGCTCCGATCGGCAGTCTTGTCCCGTCCCAAGAACGCTAGTTTCCCATTGGGTAGCCAGCGCAGTTCTGTAATGGAGGGCTCAATTTCCGCCGTTCTCATGCGTACAACGGCCCGAGGCTCTGGGTGTTCCGCCCCGTGCGTATGATCGAGGAACTGGCGCACCGCTCTGACGTCGAACACCCATATGGTGGACTCAAGCTGATTCGTCGAGAGTAAGCCCCGTTGTGTCACTACTGCAAAAAAGCGGTTATCGGGTGAAAACTTAACGTCTTGCGTCAACAATGAAGTTGGACTGAATGGATACGGATCAATGAATGTCTGCATTTTGATGGCTTCCCGAACCGTAAAGAGGGGAGATGCCGCTGATAACGAACTGGGACCCACCAACCCACACAGCATTGATACTCCGGCTGCGACGAGTACTGCCCATATCCTCATACACAGACGGTTTGGCTGGTTGTAATCAAAGCCCCGACTTTGGTCGAATGCTCGACGCCGAGTCGTTGTCGCCCAGTAGCATAAACCTCTTACATTCGAGAAATGAAAAGACTTCATCACAATTCGCAGCATCATTAAAACGAGTCACAAGAATGCATTAGCAGACAGTTGCCGCCCGTTGACGTATTAACGCTCGGTTCTCGTCAGCAGGCAGCGGAAAATTGTGTTTAGAACTGAAACTTCAAAGCGAGCTGCATGGAACGTGGCCCGCCGATTTGATATAGGGGGCTAAAGGCCCCGGCACCAACGTTCCCCCCACTAAGGCTCTGTCCGAGCATCTGGGTCGACAAGCCGAACGGGCTATTGCAGAACAGTCCGAAACATCCATTCGGCGGGCCAAAGTTGGGGTGGTTCAGGATATTGAATATTTCGGCGCGGAACTGCAGCTTGAGAGCCTCATGGATTGGGAAATCGCGGTGGACTGCGAAATCCCACTGGACGGCGCCGAAGCCTCTCAGAAAATTCCTTGGCACGTCGCCTTGCCGAAGAGGAACAAGCGTGATGGGATCGAACGGCGGATCTGTGAACGCCGATGAGTTGAACGCCTTCCCGCCGGGATATTTCGACCCGAATAAGTAAAGGGGCTGCCCCGGAACTGAATCAGGTCGCACATCCGCTAGGAAGGACTTGAACTGTTGAGACAAATTCCCGTCAATTATGTCGACAGGCGGGGCGGAACGAACCAGAATGAAAGTTTGCAAAGACCATCCACGCAAAATCGCATTCGCGGACGCATTGATCTTCGGGGCCGGAACATCATATGTCAGTCCGGCAGAAAACGCGTTCCGAATGTCGAAATCGGAAGGGCCCCGATTCGTGCTCGACGGTACGAGCACGTTGGACCCAATCGCGCTTGAACCAGCAGAGGCCGTGTCGATTGAGTGCGACCAAGTGTAAGAGGCGAGCCCCTGGAGACCCTGCGACAAGCGCCGTTGGAATTGAAGCTGGAGCGCGTCGTAATCAGACGTGCCTGCGTTGGTGACCAGTTGGGCTGACTGAAAATTCAGGTTTGGTTTATAAATAAACGCTGACTGTAGAAGCCGTCTTCCTGCTGCGCCAATGTAGGAAGCGGAGACCGTCTGTTGCTTTCCTAAGCCTTGCTCAAGGGCAGCATTCCACTCCAGCGTGTATGGCAATTTCAGATGCGGATCGAAACCGAATATGCCAGTAGCAGGTGTGATTGGCGGAGGGGCCGCGCTTAACGGATTTAACGGGAAGGTGCCACCCAGCGGGAAAGTTTCACTTCCGAAGGGGTACGATCCAAAACCAATAGCGTTGCCAGCCTCTGAAGTCGCAAGATCGTAAAAGACCCCAAATCCCCCTCGAAGCACTGTTTGCCAATCGCCCCTCTGAGAGACTTGGTAGGCCACCCCGAGCCGGGGCGCTACATTGTCGTAAGTGGTCTTGTAAGGCGGAGTTCCAGGTGAAGCCAGAGCCAGCTGGGACAGGCTGTTCAAATTAAAACCGGTAACTGCCGCAAAACTGGGGCCGTTGAGGGAGTGGGGCACAAAGTCCACATCCCATCGGAGACCGTAGGTCAGAGTAAGACGGGGGATGATGCGCCACGTGTCTTGCGCATAGATACCGAGATCACGTAATAGGAATGTCGGACTGAGATTGGAATATAAGATGCTAAAGGAGAGATTTCCACTTTCGGCGGACGGCACATCCCCGAAAAATGGCTCTTGCAGATAGGCCTGAGGGTCATGCAGTGGGGACAATCGCCGAAAGTCAGCTCCAAACTTCAAGCTGTGTGAACCTTTCTGCACAGACAGATTGTCAGTAACATTGATTTGTCGTTGCAGGTTCCGTCCGAACTTCCCCACCTCTAAAACACCCCCCAGCAAGGGAGAAATTGTCAAGCCGAAAAATGCATTCTGGGAGGTGAACGAATCGGGAAACGGCGGAGATGTCAGGGGGACGGCACCTCCGAAGTTATCCAAATACGCATAACTATTCGCATTCGTCCGGCTGTAATTGAACCGCAGATCGTTGGTAATTGTCGGAGACGCAATCCATGTAGCCCCTGCGGTGGCCGTCTGTGTCGTGATGCGAGTCGACGAGAGTGCGCTTAAGGAGACTCCCCCGTTACCTCGTTGAAGGATTTGCGAGGGAGAGTAGTTGTACCGCCCAAAAAGCGACCACTTGTTATTCAGGTTATGGTCAACACGCAGGCTGTAAGCGTCGAGGGTGGAAGGATTGGAATAGCTGGCGTTGAACTGGGCGATGCCATTCCCCAAATCTGCTTGGTTGGGGTTTAGCGGGAATGCGTTCAGGTAAGGCTGCATCACGGGGACCGCGTTCCGCCGGGCGTTGAGATCTGGGACCGTTGTGAGCGCAGTTTGTGGCAGCCGAAGCCGAAGACCCTCGTACGAAAAGAAGAAAAACGTTCGATCCTTGAGAATGGGGCCGCTGAATGTTCCGCCAAAATCGTTCTGCCGCTCTTGCGCTTTCGGGAGTCGAGGGTTATTAGTGTAACCGTTGAACCAGTTACTGGCGTCGAAGACGTCATTCCGCAAATAGTCAAACGCTGTCGCATGATACTGATTCGTGCCCGAGCGCGTAACAATTGAAATTTGCCCGCCCGGTGTGCGACCAAATTCGGGAGCATACGTCGAGGTCTGAATCCGGAATTCCTGCATGGCATCGACGGAAACGAGACTGTTGGTTCCTCCAGAGGCGCTGAACGATCCAAGTGAACCACCTAGCCCATTACCGGTGGCACTGACTACATTCGTGCCGACTCCAATGTTGGCACTTACGCCGTCTACCATCCAGTAGTTGGACGCGGCACGCTGCCCGTTGACGCTAAATTGTCCGGAATCATTCGCATTGTTGGCAGTTAGAACCACTCCTGGCGTAAGGTCAATCAAGGTTTGAAAACTTCTGCCATTCATCGGCAAGTTCTCGGCGAACTGCCGGTTCACTACGGTGCTGACTGCCGCATCGGTTGTATTCACCTGCTGCGCGCTGGCTTCGACTGTTACGCTCTCTGCCACCGAGCCAATCTGAAGGCGAAAATTTTGCTCGATGTGATCCTGGACATTGAGCGTTAGCCCGGTCACGTTGACTATTTTGAATCCAGCCGCATTGACTTCCAACCGATAACGCCCGGGGCGGACACTGGCGAACGTGTACAGGCCAGAATTGTTGGTGGCTGCACTGGTGGTGGTGTCACGATCAATATCGACCAGCTTTACGTGAGCTCCCGTGACGCCCAAACCGGCTGGATCCACGACTTGTCCCGAGACAGTCGCAGTGTCGAGCTGTGCTAGAGCAGGATGTACAAGACAGGTAACGAGAAAGAGAAGGAAAAAGAAGGGGCAATTTCCCACGACCCCAGTGGGGAGACGGAGCATCGGTTCGTAGTCCTCTATAAAGGTATGCCGGGGAGTGGCGACCTTTTTCTCAGTAACGGAACTTTATGGCAGCGATGTCAGACAGGGAGGAGAGATGGTTCGGTCGGCTGGCTAGGGAAAACCATCGCTCACGGATGGTTAGGCTTTTCGCCCAGGAAGGCGAACAAGATTCTTGGCCCTCCAGGTTCCCGTATCGCCTTCCGTGAGGACTCGACCGTGACGAAGACTGAGTTAATCTGTGCCAAAACATGAGGATCATCGAATGTCAGCACCCAGCGTCCGTCGCTGGCATCGTCGTTGTGAAAAACTCCGAGGCTTTTGATCGGCTTCTCAGCGCCCAGGCGGCCGCCCCATACGTAGAAGGAGACCTTAGCATCCACCTTCCGTGGGTCACCAAGGTCGTACGCATAGAAGATCAGGGACTTCCCTTCCGTGTAGAAAATCCGACCAAAGGCCCGCTGGCTCTTGCCATTGCCGTCCCGGTCGTGCACATCGATGATGTGGAGATTCCGCGCTACCACAAGGTCCCGAACGTCACTTCCTCTTGCGGTTAGCCCTTCTTGCTCCCGAAGTAAGTCGGCCTGCTCATCGACCTTTTTCCGAAGTTCTCGGAGTTCAGTCTCCTGCAGAGTCAATGCGACATCGCTCGTTCCTTTATCAGCGCGCGACTTTTCCAGTTCTGCCTGAAGCTGTGTTTCGCGGGCTTCCCAATCGGCCTTCTCAGAGCGGAAATTGGCATTCTGCTGTTCAACCTTGGTAAGGCGCGAATTCAAGGAATCCTTGACTTTGCCCAAGGCCTCAAGTTCGTCGCGCTGGGTCTTAATCGTAGCGGCCAGAGAACTCATTTCCTTTCGTGCCGCGGTCAGCTGCTGCAATTCGGCATCCTGCGCGGGAGAAGTTGTCGACGGGACTGCAGTTGGAGCCACGGCGGCTTGCTGGGCGCGCGGCCGCGCTTGATTCGCAAGAGAAGAGGAAGGATGAGCCTGCCGGACTGTCAAAATGACCAGAATCAGAACGACAGCCGCAACAGCACCCATGGCCGCGACAAGGAGAGGCCGATTCCGGTTCATCACCCTAGCAGCGGATCCCCGACTCATCTCTATCCCTTCGGACCGCGCCCGGGCAATGAATCTTTGCGTCATTCCTGACGGAATCTGGCACTTCGATCTTTTTGCGGCAAGCATCGAGAGGCCCTGACCGCTGACCTGGGTAAAGTCATCTGCCAGGCAGCGACAGCTGGGGCAGCTTTCGAGGTGAGCCTTGAGATCCGCCAGATCGAGCTGCGATGCCTGACCGCTGGCGGCGAAGGCGCACAGCTCTTCATAATGTTCGTGGCTGTTCAACGAGCATTCCCTTGGTACTTGCGCTCCGGTCAGACGCGGAGGTCGCTCTGGATTTATGGTTTTCGAGAACGGCATTCCGCAATTTTGAAAGCCCTCGATACAAGTTGTTCCGGACCGACGACGCAGAGTTGCCGGTCGCCTTTGCGACCTGTTCGGCCGTCAGCCCCTCGAAGTAAGTGAGCTCAATCACCTTACGCTGACGAGGCTCAAGGAGGGCAAGTAACTGCTCCACCAAGCATGCGACCTCCTGTGGAGGCAAGCATACCAAATGCCCGGCTCCACAGAAGAGTTCATCTGGTGCCAACTCATCGAGTTCCTCGCGATTGTAGAAGTGGTTCGCCTGGAGATGCTCCCGGCGATTGATGGTCCGATGATAGGCGTACTGAAGCAACCAGGTCTTAAAGCTTCCGCGAGCGGCGTTGAACTGATTTACAGCTCGAAACATATCCAGAAAGACGCGTTGAACCGTTTCCTCGGCTTCGCCATCATCGCGTAAAATAGCACGCGCTATGCGGAAGACGAGAGCACTGTGTCTTTCAAACAGAACGGCCAGTGCATCGTTGCAGCCCCTGCGTAGAGCATCCATGAGGTCGGTGTCACTGAAGGTCCGAAGGAGAGAGGGCGAACTTATTAGACTTGCCAGGTCGCGATCAAGTTCACCCATCGGCTCTCTCTCCTAAACACGCTCTTACCGAGCAAAATTCGGCTCAGCGCATTGACTTCTCATGCAAGGGGTCTCCCCGAACGGGGCTCCGCATGTTTGAGCAACCAAGTTGTGAAGCTGTCGCGGTCGGAATTGAACTCGTCCTTGGCTTGAAAAACATCTCCGAAGACCCGCCGGACAGTTGCTTCCGCTTCGCCATTACTGCATAAGCTTCCCCGAGCTATTTGGAAGACCAGAGCACTGTGCCTTTCGAAGAGGGTCGCCAGGGCATCGTTGCAACCGGAGCGCAACGCATCCATCAATTCTGCATCGGTGAGCGCTCGAAGCCGACAGGGAGAACAAACTAGGGCCGCCAGTTCGTTATTCGTTAGAGACATCAACTCACCTCACCACCGACGATAACGAAGCCTTGGACAGCCCGGGGCTGCCCAAGCGTAATTCGACCCGTCGTAATTCTTTTTGGGTGAGCTTTGGGGGAAGCTCGCCAACGGCAGACAGCTACCTGGACGGCCGAACCCGACCTTCCGAAACGCCGGTCAGTCCAAGCAACTAATTACTGCTAACGACTTACAGAACTGGTCCGTGGCAAACGACATTCGGTGGGAGCCTCGATCTTGTTCCGAAAACCGAACACAAACTGGAAGAATCGGCACCATCGGGTCTCGCCACGGCAAACTGTCTTGAATAAGCTAACGGCTGGCAACCTTGAGCAGCACAAGGTTGTAATCGACGTAACTTTAGCCGTCGCCAGCCTAGGAAGCAAGAGAATTTTCGATTTGCGGACTATTGACTGAATTGCTCTTGCGATCCGACGATCTGGCTTATACTGAATGATTTGTTCGTTCGTGTATGTGTCCTCCTGCTCACTCTGTTGCGCTTCAAAAACAAACGACGCTCCAAACCCTCATGTCCCGCTTGCCGACCGGAGTTGCGCTCGAGCTATCTGGAGCGCCAAGTCATCGAGGACAACCTGTCCGCGACCCGAAACACGAACCCACGATTGCGAAGCAATAGAAGTTCGACATTTGGACCGCGATTTAATCAGTGACTATAGTACCTGAATGACTGTGTGTCAATGGGCTCACGATGTTCTGGTGGCCAAACCGATTGGCGCCGACAATAAACGAGAGGCGACTACGCTCGCGAAGGCCATTGGAGCGGAGATTACGGAACTTCGGGTCTCAAGGGGATGGTCTCAAGCGGAGATGGCACATCTGGTTGGCTACACTGAAAAATGGGTGCGGAGCACCGAGATGGGGGCGAACACAACCGTTGAATTGCTCGCCGCTGTGGCTTTTCTCTTCTCAACTAACCTGTCTGATATCGTCTTAGCCGCTGAGCGAAGGGTCGAACAGAGCAGACAAGGACAGGTTTGATTCACTTCCTTTCTGCCCTACGCTGGCGTTCCAGAAGGCGCTCCGCTCTACTCAGAAGTACCGACACCTTCAAAGAGTAAACCTCCGCAAAATTAGACAGAGTCCGCAGAGTGGGACTCTTGCTCCCTTTTTCCAATTGGCGAACATAGCTCACGTCGTAGCCTAACGTCTCGGATATTCTCTGTTGCGTCCAGTCCTTCGCGACCCGCAGTCTTGTCAACTCAACACCGAGGGCCTCGCCGAGATTCCTAGCTTCTCGCTTCTTATCAGCACCAATGGGCTTCGCCACATGGGCATCATTAGCCCTCGGACCGTTCCCATATGAGGGACTATTGTCACTGAATTCCTCTTCTCTCCGATTATGGTCCCGTGCTCAGAAAGCGGCTGATGGCTGAGGATTAATGCTATTGCCAAGGACAATCCGAAGTCGACAACCGTCAGGCAACTGGCGATTCTTGCCTTGGCCAAGTTGGGCGATGCTCAGTCTTATTTCCCGGATTTCGTAAGCATCGCAGAGGAGCCATCGGACGTCTGTTTTCGCAGCGAGTTTTTTAAGTTTCTCAAGTAGATCGCAGTCGATACAGATGTTCGCTTTGACCTTGCGCGGCATCGGGCCACAGACCTACATGCGCGGGCCGTGTTTGGTCAATCTGAACACGAACCTGCGCGGTGACGCTCCAATAAAATTTATTGCATTGCGGTCGCCTGAAATCGGTTGAAAACTAATCCCGTGTCAGCGCCCCTGGGAGCGGCCAAGCGTTTCCGAGGGGTTCTCGTTAAATCTAGCCCGGAATTCCGCCGCAAACCGACTCAGATGAAGGAATCCCCATCGCATCGCAGCAGAAGTAACAGTGGTGTCAGGGGTCGCATGAGCGAGTTCATTCCGCACTCGTTCGAGCCGAATCCGCCGTAAGAATTCCATTGGAGAACAGCCTCTGTGGCGACGAAATGTGTATTGGAGGCTTCGAGCAGTCACGCCGCCAATGACTGCGAGGTCGCCCAGCGACAGGGGATGGTCTGCGTTTTCAAGAATGAATTCCTCGACAGTCCGAACTTGCCAGGGCGCAATACTTCTTTCGGGTCCATTCACGAACTTCGAGTAGTTGTGTCTCAGTCCCTCCAGGACGAGGGTGACGAGCATTGCCCAACTAAGGGCTGCCTGTCACCGACGCGTGGCTGATCGACGACTCTGGACGAGTCGTCGGCAACCCTTACCTAATCGGTAAGGTAAGGTTAGCCCGTCATCCGCTCAAGATCGCGCGCGCGATCACTCCGCGAGTCGGCGGTAATCGGCACGACTACCTGCCACGAAAGAAGGGGTAGTGGGCTACTTTCTTTCAAAGTAGCCCACTACCCGCGCGCGACGGTTTTGGACATCTGCTGCGCTAATGTGGATTTTCCGGCTTCGGGACTGCCGCAGATAATGAATGGGCATCTCCCGGCCCGAATCATTTGGTCTACTACCCATTCGCGCTCTACGCGGGGTAGATTGTTCAGCTATTGCAGTGTGAGTCTCTTCATGGTTCCTTTCGTCAAACTCCGTTGCTACTTCGCTACTGCTTGTTGCTGCGTTGCTTGTTACGCGACGGCTGCGGATGCTCTCAGATGTGAAATCTTCTGTTCCAGAATGTCTTGATAGGCGCGGCCCATGTTGCGGACGGCTTCCGTCCATCCGGTCTGGGATTCGCCGCAGGCCAACACTTCTCCGTCCTTCGCCACGAGCTACGATTGGGAGTTCGTGCCGGAAGCCGGGAAGACGTTCGCCGACACGGGCAACGGGATGTGCCATTAGTCTGTATCCGCACTTTTCCTACCTTACGGGATCATTTCGCGGGGCGTTTGAAACAGGTTCGATAGCAGCGAGCGATGCAGGTCGTACGAACGTAATTTTCATTTCGGTGAATCTTGGCAACACAACGTCTCTGCCATGGCGCGTAATCATGAAGAGGCTTGAGGCGCATATTCCCACAATCCGTGCGCCTCCACCGGTCGAAACGTCGGTAGCCGTTGAAACTATAGCCTCGACTATCAGTTGCGTCGCATCATCTACTTCCTTGGCCAGCCCTCCAGCGACTCCCGCGTTAACAACCATCCAGAATGCGCCAGGTCTCTCGCCTCTCATGTGCCCTTCGGGATCAATCCTGGTGTGTGATCTCCGGTCGATCTCGGCTCCAGCAACTGCGGCCTGCACAGGATGAACATCGCTGGAACCGGGCAGCGTGATGCCAGTAAACGTGACGAGCAAAGACCCAGGCCGACTCAGCCACCGAGGAGGTGTATTCTTTTCGACCTTCCCCTGAAACAGCGTGCCCTCTGGAAGCGCGACAACTGACCCTACGCGAACCGGTTCGACCAACCGTGCTTGAAAGGTGTCGCCGGGTCGACTCTTGGACGCACTCAGGTCTCTGAGAAGAACAATCTTGCCTTGTGTACCAGCCGCCACAGTAGTCTGCCCATCCACAAGAGCATGAGTAAGATCACGTTGCGGCAGCGACTCCGTCGGTTCAAACGCTTCCAACGCTATTGTCGAACCGCTTGTCGCATTCGTGTGTGATGATTTGGCTCCGGCCTCTATTTCCATAGAGTTGGCCACTGATAGAACGGAAACCTTCAACGGAACTTCCGCCCCGCTAGGCAGAAGTATGTTTCCAACTTGAAATGCCGGAGAGTTCTCGTGTCGCGGTGTGAATAACTGGACGACCCAAGGCCAATGATCGTTTCGTGCTCTGCGCCGTCGTTCAAGACGACTCACAATCAAGTGCACGTGACTGCCTGCAGGGAACAATTCGTGGTCACCCGAATAGACCGACTGCGCAAGAACACCCTCGACGTTGTCAGCAGAATGGAGTTTGGACACCTTGACAGCGTCGCTCAGCCGTACCTTCAAGTATAGGGGATTTTCGGACGGACTCTCGGTGACGGATGGGACAGACGGCGATTGCGCGAAACCGACCACGTAAGAACTGAGTACTAGCACGCCGCAGACGGCAATGCGTTGTGGCTTATTCATGACTTTCAACTCCAGACGCCGGAGCCTTGGTCAACCAAATTTACTTGGGGTTGCGAGGATATTCAATCTCTGATTTTGCGCGCATCACACACTTCTTTCCTGGCGAGAACGGCCCGGTCTGAGTGAATCTGTCCAAGGATTGGACATCCTCGGCAAATTTGTCCAATAGCGAGACACGCCCTGAAATGAAGAATTGAATGTTGTTGACAAGCAAAATTCTTGGAGGATAATTCTTGCGACTGCGACTCAGGTTTCTCACGAATCACAGCCATGCCCCCGGCAGCGTCTCCAAATTTTATTTCAATCGCAGAGGAGGAACTCCCCCATGAAACTCGTGGCCAAAAGCTTTCTATCCCTGATTGGGCTGGCAACACTAGCATGTGCACAAACCATTCCACATTTTGATCACGTCGTTGTGATTTTCCAAGAGAATCGAACACCGGATAATATTTTTGGGAGCGGACCCGCCCGGACCCCCTGCAACTCGGAGGATCCGTTTGAGCCGGGCGTGGATATCGAAAACTGCGGCCCGAACAAAGTAACTAACACATCCACCTACTTGGTGTCTGAACCTCTCTCTACCTGCATCGATCCCAACCACAGGCACATTGGGTTCACCAACCAATTGGACCTCGTAATGGGCGTCCCCCAGATGGATGGTGCCTGTGTTAACTATAACGGTTGCCAACCGAATGGCTTGCAGTGTCCCCCATACACGTATGTCCAGAAATCGGATGTGTTACCGTACTTCAATATTGCTCTGAACTACGGTTTTGCAAACTACATGTTCCAAACGAACGAGGGTCCCAGTTTTCCGGCCCATCAGTTCATCTTCTCTGGTACTTCTGGCCCGACGGAATACCCAGCCAACTATTTTGATTGGTTCGACGCGGAGAATATGGGAGAAAGAGCAGCGGCTGGTTGCATTGCACCATCAGGTCAAACCTCCAAAGAGATCAATCCATCTGGCACTGAGTCGCTGGGATTCAATCAGGGCTATCCGTGTTATGATCATCCAACTCTGATTGACATTCTCCCCAATCGGTTCAACTGGAAGTATTACTCAAATTCCCAAGGGTCAATTTGGAGTGCACCCACTGCGATCCAGCATATCTGCGGCGGAATCGAACAAGGCTCGTGTCCGAATTTTGCTACGGGCGGGAAGTACGCGAACAACGTGATCTTTGAGAGCCACAATAATCTGACTCCAATTTTCAACGACATTCAGAATTGCAATTTGGCGGCGCTAAGTTGGGTTATACCGGACGTGCGTTGGTCCGACCACCCCGGAACCGGTGAGAACAACGGCACGGGGCCGTACTATGTTGCTAACATCGTGAATGCCATCGGTGAAAGCACGTGCGTCGATCCTGACAACGGGAAAACCTACTGGAATAACACTGCCATCATCATTACGTGGGATGACTGGGGAGGCTGGTTCGATCATGTGCCCCCATTCCTACTCGGTGGGGAGAGCAATGGCTGGGGCAAGAGCTACACTTACGGATTCCGGGTGCCGCTGTTGTTCGTCTCCGCCTACACTCAGGCTGGCTACGTTTCTGGAGCGATTTCCGGTCAGCCAACCTACCCGCCGCCTCTACAATACACACACGATTTCGGAAGTATTCTTGCGTTTATTGAGTACAATTTCCTCGGCGCGAGTGGGGTCGGGACTATCGACCCTTCGTATGTCTTTGCCGACGCCTATGCCCCGGATTTAAACCACCCAGTGGGCAACATTCCGTTGCAAGACTTCGTGAAGTTTCCGTACAGGGATTTCACGCCGATCCCGATCGATCCTCCTTACAACTCACCCACTTACTTCACAAGTTTTCAAGGCGATCCGCAAAGCCCGGATGGCCCGGATGATTAGCTGTGGATCGCGCAGGCAAATTTGGGTATAATGGCCGCCGCTGAGAAGCGGTGGCTCTTCTGAGTTCCCCCTGAAATGAGTTGTGAATGCAGCGCATACGGCAATGAACAGGCTCATCAGCTGGGTGATCGTGTTGGGTTGCATGACGCTCCAAAACGGTCTTGCTGCAACCCAGTACAACGTACTCCATGCGTTCGCTGGCGGGGGCAATGACGGTGGTGGACCCTTCGCTGCTCTCATCTTCGATCAGCAAGGCAACCTATACAGCACGACATCCGGCGGCGGAGCTTACGGGCTTGGCACGGTGTTCGAACTTAGCCCCTCTGCCGGTAGCAGATGGATCATGACCATCCTTCATAGCTTCTGTCCGAAGAGTGGTTGTTCGGACGGTTCACTTCCTATGATGAGCTTAGCGATGGATCCCTTGGGCAATTTGTACGGATCTAGCCGCGAAGCGATCTTCGAGATTTCACCCCATGGCGACGTGTGGGGTTTCCGTATCCTATACAACGGCGGTTCCGCTTCTAGCCTGCTTCTTGATAAGGCGGGTAATCTTTACGGTGCTTTTGGACGTGGCACGGGGCACGGAGGCGCAATCTCGGAACTGATCCGAGGCTCCAATTGGAGGCTTAAGATTCTTTACAATTTTTGTCCCACAATACCTTGCGTCGATGGTGAGTCTCCTAACGCCGTGATTTGGGATTCTGCGGGAGACTTGTATGGGACTACGGAACTTGGTGGAAAGGGGACCACCGGGGACTTCGGAACTGCCTTCGAACTAAGGCATGCGAACGGCGAATGGAAGCACCGTGTGCTGCATAGCTTTCCTGCCTTTCAAGGAGACGGAGAAGTCCTGTTCGCAGGGCTGATTTCAGATGATGCGGGAAATCTTTACGGTACAACTAACAGCGGTGGAAAATACACCTGCTCCAATGCAGGCTGCGGCACAGTGTTTAGGCTGAGCCAAGACTCACAAGGACGTTGGAAAGAAATGATTCTCTATTATTTCAAGCCGGGCAAGAATGGAAATGGACCGGGGGCTGGCTTGGCATTTGATTCAGCTGGAAATTTGTACGGTACAACCGCCACAGGTGGGGCAGGCTCATGTGGCGTGGGCTGTGGGGTTGTGTTCAAGCTAACTCCAAAGGGTGATGGTAAGTGGGTGTATGGTGTTTTGCACCGTTTTAACGGACAGGACGGAGCGAATCCTGCAGCTGCAGTCATTCTTGACCGTGAGGGCAACTTGTATGGTACTGCGACTCAGGGTGGTCCAAACGGCTTCGGCGTCGTGTTCGAGATTACTCAGTGAGGATCAGTTGGAATGTATTTGGAGGTTTGTCCTGTGAAAGACTCTCGCCAGTCGAGTAAGACCAGTTGTGACCTTCCTGATTCAGTCAATCATCGGCTCAATATGTATGCTCTTGCGGCGAGCGCAGCTGGAGTGTTGATCGCAAGCGCGCAATCCACTGAAGCGAAGATCATTTATACGCCAGCGCACGTCACAATTCGGCTGCACGATAGTTACAAGCTGGATCTGAATCATGATGGAATCGCAGACTTCACAGTTCTAAACACTTCATATCACAACACAAGCACGTGGTTTTACAGACTGTCCGAAAAAGCTGCCCAAGGTAACGGCGTTGAAGCGAGCGTTTCTCACACTTTCCAGCGGGAGGTTGCCGAAGCACTCCGCCGTGGAGCACGGATTCCCGGCAGCCATGCCTTTTACCACAAGCCTGCGCTGCTGGCTTCGGCTGTTTATAATCCGGGTGGAACTTTTTCTGATGGCAACTGGGTGAACGTCAACGGTCGATATCTCGGACTAAGGTTCAAAATTAAGGGGCAAACCCATTATGGCTGGGCGCGCCTTAGCGTTCAGGTTAGCGGAACCACAGTGACCGGTACGCTCACAGGCTACGCCTACGAAACCATCCCGAACAAGCCGATCATCGCAGGGAAGACGATAAGCTCGGACGAGATCGACAGCTTCGAACAGCCGGGCCCCGCACCTCTTTCTATCTCCACTCTCGAGTCCGCTATGCTGGCCGCACTGGCGATGGGGACACCCGGATTGTCGATCTGGAGACGGAAGGAATCGCTGAGTGGGAACTGAAGGATTTTATGAAGCGCTACTCCGCGGAACGTCCTCGAAATCAGGACCGAATGAACCAAGATCGCGACTGGCAATCACTCTACAACGACGCTGTGGCCGAACCGGACCCAATAACCCTGCTGCAGAAGATTGAAGCAGCACAGAGGGCAATCATCGATCGATTAGACGATGATGCGTTGCACGGTCGGAATCCGATTAACCACGATGAAGAGCAAGCAATCGAAGACGGTGTTTCGCCAGGTATTCCCGCAGAAACTCGAAACCTCAGAAACAGTAGATGCAAGACATTAGGGCTCGGCAGCGCTCTCACGACCGAGTCAAGAACCGGGCCCTATGGTTGTCCGTACCAATAACTCAATCATGATGAAAAGGGACGATGATCTTCTCAGGGAGGAGGCTATTTGACCTCCGAATCTCTACTGAGATCGCAGGACGAGTCACTTGGTCGCATCGTGATTGCGCGCGGGGAAGACGCGTTTGGCCGATTAGCTGTTGAATATAAGGAGGAGCGGGAACCCGCTCAGGCAGCTCGCCGTTCGTAGCGGTGGTGAAGTCCACCGACCTGCGGGAGTTCTATGACTCGGCCTAGTTCGGGTGGTTGAGGAGCACGTGTGATAGGAGCATCCTTCGCAAGTGAAAGATGGGTAGGCGAGCATTCGTAATATGCGAAGTACGACTTCAGGATGCGGCGCAGCCCTGATTCCTGGAGCACGATCACGTGGTCCAGACATTCCCGTCGAATCGATCCAATCAGCCGTTCGACATAGGCATTCTGCCAAGGAGATCGCGGAGCTGTGCGGACCTGATGAATGCCTATCCACTCGGCCGCCTGATGGAACTCCTCACCGTAGCTTCCGTCACGATCATGGAGCAAATAGCGCGGAGCACTGTCCCAGGGGAAGGCCTCCAGGAGTTGCTGAGCCGTCCATGCAGAAGTGGGATGCTGGGTTATGGCGACATGCACGAGGTGTCGGCGGTCATGGGAAAGGATTAGAAAGACGAATAAGATTCGGAACATAGCTGTTGGAACTACGAAGAAATCGGCGGACACCAGATCCTGGGCGTGATTCTGAAGAAAGGTGCGCCAGGTCTGTGACGGTGGCTTGCCATGCCGCAGTATGTACTTGGCCACGGTCGCTTGCGAGACTTCAATGCCGAGCTTAAGCAACTCGCCATGGATGCGCGGCGCACCCCAGAGTGGATTTGCCAGACTCATATTACGGATTAAATGTCGCACCTCGTCAGGAACGCCAGGCCGACCGTTTCGCGCACGGCTCTTCCATGCCCAGTAGAGCCGAAATCCCTTTCGATGCCAGGCAATCACCGTTTCTGGTTTCACAATAAGCAAGGCGGAACACCAACCGGGCCAAAGTCGAGAAAGCCAAACCCAGAAGGCCCGGTCCCAGACGTGCAGGCGAAGGCGATGTTTTCGGCTTGATCGTTGCAGCACGAGAATCTGATGACGTAAGGCCAGGATCTCGGCGTGCAGTGCAGCCCGAGTTCGGAAACAACTTCGCAGCGTGGAAAGCAAGGAAAATAAGGACGCGAACATTGCACTGAGCCTACATGTCAGAGCTGAAGAAATTCAACGGTTTCAATGCGAACGGAGTTTATGGTAGGGACAACCCTCGTTCCAAACTTCTTTGAGCCAGCGCCGCATTAATTTAACGTTTTCCTGGACTGACATGATCGTCGCCTCCTGTGGAAGAGGTTCCGCCTCGGGTCATCTCACTACAGAGTGCGAGATAGGCACGACGGTATTGCGCGAGATTATGCCAGTTATCCCAATACCGGCTGTGTTCTTCCAACGTTTTGCTCAACATGTTCCCCTTTTCCTCCTTAGCTGAACCCGGAGTTGGATGCACGACCTTGCTTTGGAACAGATCTTCATTTGCGATCCACTCTGGGGCATACTCTTCGATCGCGGCAAAGGCAACCAATAATGGTTCCGGTATATACACATTACCCAGCACTAAGGCTTTAAATTGCTCCTCTGGCATGTTCGCGGGCCCACTGGCCGACAGTTCCATTCGATCCGCCGATACTTTGACCTGCCAGGATCCACACTTACCGCTCTGGCCTGCTTCCACCAGCTCCCTCACCTCGTGAGCTTCATCAACCAGCGTTGAATTTATGTCCTGGTTCTCTGCAAGGTGGACTGGACGGTCTATCCGGGGTAATGGAGAATTCAATCTGTCTCGCAACCAGCGCTCGCCCAGAGACATCGCTTTGCCGCGCAAAAGCGCTCTTTGGCGCATGGCGAGATAGCGCACGCGATTCTGGAATCTGCGGGCGGTGCGCGGCGTGTTTTTCGCTCCCCCGGTCATGACCAGCGGATGCCACACGGCGAGGGCGTTCGTAAAGGGCGCTTCGTCCCGGACGATGCGCTGCGGTAGACGTCGCAATGAAGTGGCGATCAGGCTGACTGTGCCCAACAACAAAAGATAGAAAGGCCAACCAGTTGTAAAAATGCCGGCACTGTACTCCACGATTGCCGGCCTCGGATACTGTGACGGCTGTTGACCGTACGGGGATACGCCTTCATTCGCAGGCGTCCCGGGCTTGGCAGTTGGACTGGCGCTGCTGGCGCTTGAAGTCGCGCCGCTCGATGGGGTGGGAACGCCAGAGGGCGGTGCGCTGTTGGTGCTGGCGGGCGGAGATGACTGCGCAGCGACACTAGTGGCGCTGGGGGTTGCCGGAGTTTTGCCCTGATCCTTATCGCCCGTATTGAGCTCATTTGTCGCAAGACTCTTTAAGACATCGCTCGCCGCGGGACGAACCAATGTCCACAATCCGAACAGCACTAGCGCGGCAAGCGCGGCTGCCACTACCGGCTGCGCGCCCGCATAAATACGCCGCGACTTCTCCATGACCGCTTGCACGCGCTGCTCATTCGGATTGCGGTTTTTCTTGATCTCTTCCTCGCTCCGAAACAGCTGCCGCCGCTGTAAAGGCGTGGGCTCAGGAACTGAGACTTCAATCTGAATGAGCTTGTCCAGATAGAGATGAGCAAAGGCGTGCCGCTTGGCGTACGGCTCCATGTTCGAAGCCGTTTCACCCGCAGCGGTCTCCACCGGAGCTTGGAATTTTTCTTTACTTTCCTCCACCAGGCGAGCCTCTTCTAGCGCGCGGGCAATGTCGCGCGGAGTCAGACCCATCGCTTCCCAACTCATCGTGTCCACCACACGAGCAAAACTGAGTCCAACGCAGTGCTCCACAATGTCCCGCGCCATCCCCAGCACGATGAAGCAATCTCCGCTCGAGGCAAGAAAGTTCACGCCTTCCAGCACTTCTCTAACTTTTTCCGGACGGCAGCGGTCCAAATCGTCGATCAATATCAGCATTCGCTGATTTTTTCCGAGCGATTGCGTGACGTCATCGAATTCGGAGGCAAAGCGTTGTCGGAAGCTAGTCTGAGCGTCGAGATCCTTGATGTTCGTCCCGCCTGAAACCGAGGCCAGAAGGCTTGCCGGTTTGGTTCCAAAAGCGGTGAAGCCGCTCGATATAATTTTATAAATCGCGCCCGCTGCCGTGAGGATCGTTAAAATCGGTTTGTCCTTCAGCTTATTAACGGCTTCCGTGCTCCTGCTTCCAGAAAAAACAGTCTTCACGAGGGAGAGAAAGCTGACCTGGAATGTACTGGCCACAAATGTCCCGGCTTTGTACACCAGGAAGATCCCTCCCGCCACCAGAACCAAGTTGAACCACGAGCGTTGTAAACGCCGCCACGCGAGTTTCGCTCGGAACGTCACCCCCGAGGTTTGCCACAGCGGAGGCACAGCTTGGGTCTTTACGGCCTGTAGCAGCGCGGCCAGCATCTGATCTTCTTTTTGATGGTGCCAGGCGTTGAACCACACGGGATGTGCGCCCCATGCCTCCAGATTGCTCTTGAGCAGATTCATCAAGGACGTTTTGCCGCTTCCCCAGCGGCCGTTAATCGCGATGGCCAGAGGCGGCTTGGTTTTTTCGTTGCGCAGGAAAAATGCCAATCCAGCGGCAATGGTGCTTAATCCTAGCGCATCGGGATCTCCCGGCTCCAGTGGTTTATCAGCAATCGCCTGGTTGCCGATGGTGGAAGCGTCGGCTTCTTTGGCACCCGCCACTTGCGGCACCTTCGTTTCACCGCCAAATTCAGGAGATGTTTTGTCTGGACTCTCCGAGACATCGACCGGAAACAAGATCGGTGTAACTAGCACTCCGCAGATCAGCAAGGCCATCAGATACCACGGTGGAACAAAGCGAATATATTGCTCGGATTCCTTCGGCGCCGTCCACCTTCCCTGACGCAACAAGCGTCCCGCTGCGAATGTCAGAGGCTGCCAGGTTGCACCCGCATTGACAGTGCCCAACAGCACACCATTGTCACCAGCTACCCACCCTGTCCTGCCATCGCTGCGGAAGTGAGCCGACTTCAGCACTTCACCCGGAAACGTATTGAGCACCGACCAATTCGCCCCACTATCGGCGGTGTAGAGGATTTGCGTTCTCATCAAGTTGTCCGGAGTTCGATCGCCCGCACTGGACGCCGTTAGGTAGTTAATAGCCCAGCCACGCTGCCTTCCGACCGGTCCCGCAATTGATGCTGAGGTGATCTGCTTACCTGGCGTCGGAGGAAACATCTGCGTTCCCACCGCCTTAAGGCGGTAGCCGCCGTATGGCCTATCGTCGACGAACTCTAATTCTTTGTCGGCGATCGACATGGTTCGCGGTAGGTTGAAGAAGGCCAGTCCTGCCCTACGCCAAATCAGTCCCAGATTCTCCGGCGCGTAGAAGTTAGCGTCCGCTGTAAGGATGTACCCCAACCGACCTTGGGAATCTTCGAATCCCCATAGGTCCGGCGCCTTCGCTTTTCGGGTGGAATATCCTGAAGAGTCGCTTGTGCCAGGCGCTGTCTGCTGTACGGATGGTTTGCTCAGGGAATTTTGCGTACTGCTTGTCTGGGTTGAACCACCTGCGTTCCGTGAATTGCTGCCTCCTCTTGAACTGGGAGTCTTATCGCCCGTCGAAGCGTCGGTCGGCGCCGCTGCACTCTCCGGAGGATCTTCTCCCACACCAAACAGCGAGACTATCCTCGGCTTGCTCTCATCGCTGAAAGCGAACATGAGCTGTCCCTGAATTTCGCCCGCTTTTCTTGGGGCGAACGTCAGGGGCACAATGCACTCGCCACCTGATGCAATCAAATGATCTGAGCAAGAGTCTTTTTGATCTTGATCGACCTGAAACGCAATGGGAGAGATTGCCACACGGCTCAGGGAGATCGGACCCGGGCTCAGATTCCTTATGTGGATGGACGCACGTGCCGGGGGATACTTACGGCTCGCAATGGCGCTGCCGAAATCTACCTGCGCCGGGAAGACCAGAAGGGTAGGCGCCGAAGCGGACGAACCAACGGATGGCGGACTTGAATTTTGCTGGGAAGCCTTGCTTGGCCCGCTCTTACTCTGGGGCAAGGCGGATTGAGTCTGCTGCTGCGAGTCTTGCTGCGGCGGCACTTGCTGCGCACCAGGATTTGGCGCCGACGCCGCGTACACCTCCGGCACCGGAGTAAGCCATGAAGTTGGTTTTTTTGCTCCGCCCGGCCGGCCGCAAGCCTGGGCATCGGCGGGAGCGCGAAAATCCCCGCTGAGTGGATCGAACGAAAGCTGAGTCCAGTTTTTTCCTTGATCACCGCTGAAAGCCAGAAGCCCGGCATCTCCAGCAATCCAAAGGCAGGCTCCATCGGACGTGGCCAAAACAGCGTTGATGTTGCCATCGATCTTAGGTAGAGCCCCATCAGGATTCCACTCCAGCGGGTACAGCCACCACCTCCAGCGCAGAAGCGCATAAGGCTGGTGCCACTCGAAGGGCGCAATGTATTGCCTCATCGCGAGAGCTGTGGCAACGACAAACAACAGCGTCGCCCACACTGCCAGTCGCTTGCGCGATAGGCTCCCGACTCGGAACTGCGCGGCCAGCCACTGTAAAGGGAGAATCCCCAAACGAAATGCCGCGCGGGCCAACTGCCGTACTATCACTACAAGGGTGACGCGATCTCCAATAGAACTCCGGGACTCATTAGGTTCACTTTCCATTGTGGCCTCATTCTGTCTCTGTCGGCAGAAAAATCAAACGCTCCATCAGCCCCAACCCCGAAGTGATAAGCGCCCCAGAGCAGTCCCGCAGCAACGGCGTGGACCCGATTGGCCTTATCCTTGTCCCGCCATGCGGCATGAACATGACAATGGACCTTGCTTACAGAGTGCAAATGGAGGAAAAACAGGCGAAGGCAGGGATGCTCCGGTCCTGAGCGTCGACCGTCACCGAAAAATGCGACAGCGGCGAATGTGCTTACTACCTTCATGCTTCCCCCCCCAGCGTTGGGCTGCCATCAGGACGATGTCTGACGCGCGCGGCACGGGCCGCGCAAGAGACAAGGGTAGCTGATGGATACGCTGATCTTACTTCCGGGGGGAAGCGCAACTGACCGCGTGGACATCGACGCTCACGCTAGTCACCTGCAATAGTCGCAACGTAAACTACGCCGGGAAATTTGCGATGTCAAGAAGGAAATGCATCTGCTGTATCTGCGCACCGTCTTGTCCAGATTCGAGACATTTCTTCTTCATCGGCAAGCAACAAGCCGGTGGAATGCGAATCCAAAACCAGTGCCATCTGGGTCGACCTAGGATTGTCGGCGCAACTATGGCTTAGACAAATCCGCTTGACATGGCACCCTTTCAGCTTCGGCAGCGTCCATCGTTTCAATTTGCCCAAAAACCTGCGATGCAATGTCGAGAGATGCCTTCGTACCAACAGCACCAAGGGTGATTGCCTTGGCAAGAAGATCATAACGCCGGTCGTCATTCGCAGGTAGGTGAGTGATGTCCAAGACCGCCGCAGATGCAGCAATAGTCTGTCTTGCTTGAAATTGTAAGAGATCTAGTGTTGCGGACGAAGGCGCCGCTCTTTGCTCACGTGCACTCTCGATCCTCATCAGGCTGACCGCGGCCGAATCTAAATCACCGCCGGTGGCTGAAATGCTCCCGAGATCACCAGAAGACTGCGCGTCCCACAGGTGGGTCCAAGCACCCACCAGCTGATCCTGCACAGAATCCAGGCTCGTTCTTTGCGCATCCCTCAAACCGTGACTGCCTCGCAAGCGTACCAACTCTGCCGTAATGCTCTTGGCGCGGTCGTTCACGCCAATCCAGGTCTGGGTGAAGGCAGCCGCATCCGCCACGTCTTTCCGAAGAGGGTCAATGCCTGCGCCTTGCAGAATACGCCCCACGAGCAGAGCATCCGCGCGAGCGTGAACCACAGGTTCGCGACCGGTCAGGGTCCTGGGAATCACCAGCTCAGGGTCTATCGCGGTCGCGAGCGTCGAGAGCTTTTGCGCCAGGGAACCAAGCTCCGGTCCGAGCTGACTCCAACTAACAATATCGCTTTGCAGGGTTTGGACCGACGACACAGCTTGAGAATACGCGGCATTGCCTGTTACGTCGGTAGTCCAGCAGTTACTCTCAACCGAATTCAGTAGCGCGAGAATCGGCGTTCGCTGTTGTTCAACGTCACGCGCAATGGAGTAAGCAGCACAAGGTGTGCCGCGCGTTGATGAGGGGAATCGCTGTTGGGCGTCTCGGAATAGGTCGCCCAGCGACGCTTCTTGCTTCCGTAGCGTCCAGCAGGCACGCAGCACACTCAAATACCTCTTGGCGAAAAATGCGATGTAAATACCCGCGGCAATGACCAGGATCGGTCAGACAACGATATCCTTGGCGATAACGCCCAGAGACATCGAGCCCGTCTTATTGTCCTCCTTGCTAAATAGGACCTCTCCATCGTACTTACCGGCATACGGCAGATCCGCGATACTTAGCCGTGCTCGTAGCAAATTCCCCGCTGAAGAACTTTCAGTCGGATCCCAGACCACGGTCGCGAGGCCCGAGGTGTCTTTCTGCACGAACCCGATTGGAACTGGGTAGTCGCTGGAGCTTGGCATAAAATCCGACTTCTTCAGCGGCACGCGCGTGCGCACACCACAGGCTTGTGAACGGCACCAGTCGCCAGGCCACGACCGTGAACTTGGAAACCGCCGGCTGCGGCGAAGTCACCTTAATCGTGATCTGCGTGGTCAACGGCTGAAACGCATTCGCGACATCGCGAACCACGAGAAAACCGCTGTATACGCCCGAGGGTGGACTCACCTTTGGGGTCGATTTCAGCTTTAACGCAAGACGGGTGATAGAGAGCTCCGACAACTTGATGCGACCTGAGTCTTTACCTGGCAGAATTGCGATGACTTCAAAAGCGGCTAGCGGCTGGTTGGCCGGCCTGATTGAAATCCGTAACCTGAATCGAGCCCTCTTGTCGCGCAGAAGGGTTCCAAATGGACACGGTTGCAGTGCCCGCCTGCACTTGGTCCCAAGAGAACGGGACTGCGGTTGAGGCAAGCTCCATGATCTGCAACGGGGATGCCGGTAGCGGATCTTTGGCGTAAGCCCGGAGCAGTAGCAATGCGACGACAAAGACTAGACATCCAGCGAGCAGCGGATAGCGCACTCGACTCTCCTAACCCCGAACGTCTTTCCTAAATGTAACGCCCCGCGATTCAATATTTCAGCAGTAGCCCCGCCTGAACAGCGTTAACCCGTTGGTAAGTCGGCGGCGCAAATCCGTCCTTAAACCCGATCGTGACCCCGAAATGCCCCTGCGGGTCCAGGTTGTAGGTCCCGGTGAGAGCCAAGATGCCTCTCCAACCCTGCACTCGTTTCAGGAACAGCGCATGACTCGGAGTTTCGACGACGGTATTTTCCGTTGTGACCAGGTAGCGACCTGTCATCGAAGTATCGAGGCTAAATTTCCAGATTTCGAGAAGATTGTGAATCTGGGGAACCACGCGAACGATGGAATACGTTGGCAGCGTTTGCGTGGCTTTGCCGGAGGAGGCGGTCACCGTCGAATCGACCGGGGCACCGCCGGTCTCCAGTCCCGTGTGAAAATCCAACGCGTATCCGAACAGTACGGGTTGGATATCGTCCACCTGAGGTTCAATGACGCGGGCACTCGGATCTTCTTGCTTTTTCTTTCTGGCTGCCTGGGCTGCCGAATAGTACTTTTGAAGGGTCCCAATGGACTGCGTATGATAGAGGCCCGCGAAGTTGTAGCGGAGGTCCATGGTCCCAAGTAAATTGTGACGGTCGAACGCCTTGTCTGTTTCGTAGGTTGCGCCCGGAGTAAAGAGTAGTTCCTCCAAGGTTGCGCTCGGTTGGAAGATCCGCTGCGCCGTCCCCCCAAGATCGATTGTGTCGGTGTACGTCTGCCCCTTGAGCTTGTTATTTCCGACATTCGCGGTTGCGAGAGGGCCAAAGGCGAAGCCGTGATAGATCCCGCTCTGCGACGCGATCTTTGCGTCCAATACCCAGGCAGGAACGGTACCGACGCCGGCGGCATAGTTGAAGTTGATGTAGTACTGTGACGCATCTTTCGTGGCAGGAGCTTTCTGCGGAGACAGTCGCGACTTCGGATCGATTTGGAGTGCGTTGCCGAAAATATCTTGCAAGGGTGACAGTCCGCTTGGAATCAGGGTCGCGCGTGGAACATCGTCGAGTTCGATGACGTAAAGGCCGACACGGTCCGGATCCACATTGGCCAAGTCTGCCGGAGTGGGGTTGTCCGTGGAGAGCGAATCGAGGTGTGAACAGCGGCCAGATACGGATAGGCGTTTCTTGGTGTCATCCTGTAAGCGTATCTGACAGGGTTGGTCTGGACCAGTCCTGGCAGACGTAAGTCTCTTGCCACCTAGGGAAAACCCCACATGGGATGTGGCCCTGTATTCCTGCGGTTGCGACTTGATCGCGCTGGGGGTGATGGCCACCGTTCCCGTGGAGTCGATGTCGACGGGTTCTGTCTTCGTGTACCCTGCTGCATCGGTGCCAGTGTAAGTCAACAACACTCGATACTTCTGCTTTGGTTTCAGGGTAGCTTCAGGACCTGCCAAGGTAAGAAGGAGCCACTCCTTCGTAGTCGTGAAGCGCGACACCGTTACCGTTGCATCCAGCGGGGTAATGCGAGTATCTCCCAGCACATAGACCCTTACCTCTTTGACGGCCAAGCCGGAGACGTCACTCGGACATCGCACTGCAACGGAGGACGGGCCCATAATCTTGTAGTCCTTGGCTCCACAAGCCCCAGTCCCTTGAGCGCTCAGATTTGGCACGAGGAAGGCAGCCAACGGTACACACAGCAAAATGGTTAGCCAGAATCTCGGCAGGCGAAGGGCGCAGGGCATATTCCTCTCCAAAGTGAAAATGGCGGAAGCCTTTCGTGCTTCCCGAACCAGATACTGCGGACTCATGGAATTGCGTCGACCAAGTCATCGACCGTTTTGATCTTGTCGGGCGGATTGAAGTCCGAAGCGTGGAAGTGACTGTTGAAAGTATCGTTTACTTTCTGCGCCAGAAGCTGCGCACCATCCGCAAAGGATCCAGCAGGGTTGCTATTCGCCCAGAGAACCTGCAATTGGTCGCTTCCACTCGGATCGCTGGACATCTTCGCCCATGCGCGAACGATCACGATGACCTTGTCGCGAACACCCATCGCCACTAGAGGCTGGCCTAGCGAATCGCCAAAAAGCGCGGTTGCGAGTGTTCGGGTACGAGCCTGTAAATGCATGGTGATCCAATCTCTTGGAAGATCTTTCCACACAACGTACTCAGATGGATCCCATTCACAACCATCAGCTGGGCCGTCGGGCGAAGGCATCCACACTTGAACTGGGGCGGGAAGAGTTTCGCAACGCCCTCCAATTGCTACGCCAAACACGAGGCTTGCCTGCAACGATTCGTTCAGCCCTCGTGGGTGCACGATACCTGCGGCTGCTGGATCAGCCTCAGTGTTTCGGATGATCTTTCCATAGGCCGTTAACGTCGTCTGTGCAACGATTGCTTCAGCGTGGTCTATAAAGTGTTTCTCAGTGATGCCTGCCTTACTTTTTCTCGCCACTTTTCCTCCTCATCTCATATCGGAGCCGCTGGTTCACGTGTTTCCAAGCACCGGTTGATTCTCTAGCTACAATGGTTCGCAGTCAAAGGCGTCATCTATGTTCAATCGAGCATTGCAACATCAATCAATAAGGACACGTGCAGTTGTTTTCCCATTCTGACGCCGTAACAAAAGTGTTTAATGAGACGCACCCGTCTACGGAAGCGCAAAACGTACGCAACCGTTGGCACGGACTTGGGCGCGTGCCATTGGGTAGCCCGATAAACTTTCTTAATTCCTGGGGAATGCGGCGAGAAGAAGCCCCCTCGGAAATGAAACTCAGTGTAAGTTCCACTCTTCCGTTCGCCGCTCGGCGCTACACTAATATCCCACGATGGGAAAAGTCAAGCTAAGATCCCATACGGAACAGTTCGCCGACGGAATATTGGGGAGCGGTTCTTGCCTCAGCGATCCTGCAACCTTCGCTACGGGTGATGGATGCCGAGCAGCATTCACACTCATGTCAACGGGTTAGGTAGCACAAAGCAGGACACGGGTGCGACATTTAGGATTCAGCCGGCCTTCTTTAAAAACACCGTGATGGTATCGCGTTTTGCGAAAGGCCGAAATCCTCGACTGTTGCCAGAGTGAGACATTTCGGTCATGACTTCCCAGCCGTCGCTCAGCATACCTGCCATGTGCCGATCCATTGTTTGCATCGTTGGCAAGAGCCTTTGGCGGTAGTATTTCCCTGTCCAATTTCTCTCGTAAGTAAAAGCTTTGACTTTCATGGTTCACCACAACACTGTCTTCTATAGGCTACGCGTTGCCACTGAGCATTTCAAGATGGCCTTGCTAGCCGCGAAATTGCGAGGCGGAGCCCGGCTTGGTTTCCGCCCGTTACCGCAGTTCACTCCGGATCACACAGAGAGAAAGACAGACAGCTCCACGCTTCGTTGGTTCTTGCCTTCGCCGTTTGACTGACCTAACGCATTGTTATCTGAGCGCTGCGCTTTGGACAAGAGGTAGTAACGGTAGGACTTGGTCGTTTCAGTCGGACTTGAAGAATGGGAACTAAATCCACTACAGTATCGGACCGCCTGACCAAGAGGCTGGGGGCGCCTCGGGAGTGGGGGCCACAAACTGGAGATGTCGCGGAACGGCGTTACTCTGACTTGGGGTTATGAGGGGAATGGCCGAAGTTGGGGTTATGAGGGGAACGGCCGACCTTCGGTTTATGAGTCTCGTGGGAAACTGCAAATTCAACTACATTGCGGCGCAGATGACAACCCACGACGACCCATGAATACTGCACGCGAAGAGAAGCGTGACCCTTGTTTAACCCACAGCGAAATAGGATCTACAAACTTTTTCTCAACCGTGTCTCGCATGGTCAATTGACCCGAGCTGGGCAGCTTCAGCGTACAGTGCTTTGCCGATCCCCCGTGGGAGCGCTATGCGACTCTGACCACCGCTCGGATATCACGGTTCTCTAGAACCAGGCTTCGGCGTTCCCCTATTGCACTGATAGTGACATCTACCATGGCATGGCCCAATTCGTCTGCACGAATCGCCTGGTTAGGAAGCAGCAACCGAAACGCAGGATAGATCGCGCGCATTAGGCGATAGCTGAGATTGGGTTCTTTCCGCCGTTCCACTGGGTAGATGTACGAGGGCCGGAAGATGTAAAGGTGTGGGAACTCCGACGCGAGTAGTGCCTTCTCAGCCTCTCCCTTATAGCGTGCGAAGGCCATCCGACTTCGTCCCGTTGGGTCCGCACCGCTCCCGCTCAAGAACGAGAAGGCCGCAGCAGGGCTGCCCACGCGTAGAACTCGCGCCAACTCGATCGTATAGTCCACAGTGATTCTGCGGAGTTCCGCGTCCGATACAGACCCAGTGTAGGTGCCCAGGCAATAGACCACCGCGTCCTGGTTCGAGAGTACGTTTGCGAGCTGGGAACAGTCTGCGAAATTCTGATGCAGAACTTCTTTAAGCTTCGGATGTGAAATGCCAAGTTTCTTGCGGCCAATCGACGTAACACTTTTCACGTCTGAGTTGTCGAGCGCGTAGCGCAGCGCGTACCCGCCGACCATTCCAGTCGCGCCCACAACGACAAGACTTTTTTGGCCGACCGTTGGATTGGTCATCGACGCATCCAAAGACGCCTGGTTTGTAGTTGTCATAAATTTCGCGGTTCTCGATCCAGCGCAGTCACTCCCAAGATTCGTTCCTGAACCTGCCTACCAAAACCGCCACCGTAGTCGCTATGTAGAGAACCCCCGTCACCCCTTCCAGTGCCGTTAGTATGCGGGCCGTTCCGCTGAGCGGCACGATATCGCCGTATCCGACGGT
>DATMQI010000086.1:0-3277 GCA_035567135.1 Terriglobales bacterium | reverse complement strand
GCTGCCGGAGCGAACTATTTCTTCATCAATCCGGCCAAAGGTGAAAAGCCACCCGCGGAGGAAGATCCCAAGCGCACGAACTTCAAGAGCAAGGCCGAACTGGTTGCGTATGTAAAAAAATCGATGGCAGATGGCGCCGATTTAATCAAGTCGAAAGGGGATTCAGGCATGAGCGCCATGATGATCGACCCCTTCGACAACCGCCAGGTGCGCGTGATTGACTACGCCTATGATTTCATCGAGCACATGGGCGAGCATTATGGTCAGCTAGCGGTCTACTACCGCGTCGCCGGCCTCGTGCCGCCCGAGTCACGCCCAAAGAAATGAAAGCTTATACGAGCCACGGCTGAAGCAGCGGGGGAATCCCACTCTTGCGCACAAAACGCGCAAGGATGGGGCACCCTACGGCAATCGTTCCTCAAGCAATGTTGAACACGGACGGCCGAGGTATTCCTACTTCACATACTTCGGCCCGTTCCCCTTCTCCCACGGATCGTAGGTTGCGGCGAAGCGCACTCTTTCCGGCCGCGTCGGATGATCAAAGAACCAGATCTTTACCCATGTACTGGGATTTGGATCGGCGAGGTTGATTTCTCCGCTCTTCTCAAAGAAAGTCGCTGCCACCTTCCCCGGGTTCGCGATCACCCCATGCACAACTTCGAGGCCATAGCGATCCGCTTCGTGCTCGAAGTGTCGACTGATGGCGTTGAAAGCTGGCGTGGCCAGGACGGTCAGCGTTGTCAGGACGAAGATCAGCACCGGCAACGACGCCCAATCTTCGACACCGCGAATGCCCCAACTTGTTCTCCAGCGACGAATCATCCAGATGGAAACCCGGTACCCAACGTAGAGCAACCCCAGAAGCAAAAAAGAGTCGATCGTGATTTCTTTCGGGATGTGGTGCAACACGTAATGTCCCATCTCGTGCCCGAACACAAACAGCACCTCCGGCGTGCTTGCTTTTGCAAGGGTTGTGTCCCAGATAACTGCACGCTTAGAAGCTCCAAACCCGGTGACATACGCATTCAGGCCAGTCAACTTGGTGCTGGCATTCATCTCGAACATGCGCTCGGGCGGAATTTCCATACCGCCGCGATGAACCACCTGCTCGAGTTTCGTCACCAGCATTGGTTGGGTGGTGGCAAGCGGGGTGAACTTGAAAAATAGCGGGTCAATGACAAGCGGTTGCGCGAAGAACACTGCGAGCACCACTGGCATGGCTGCCAGCCAAAAATAAAACCACCATCGCCGCGGACTGCGTCGAATAACACCGTAGAGAATCCAGATGAGCAGCGTACCCAGAATGACCGCGATAACCTGTTCGGTCATCCAATCACCGAACCATGATGCCCAACCCTGCACCGATAGTCCGAAGCTACGCTCGAGCGAATGATCCCAAAGGTCGAATGGCAATGACATCAGTGCCAGAGTGAACACCAAGGGTGGAGCGTAGAGGAGAACTTGCACGAAGCGCCGCGATGAAACTCGCTCGGCCCAGTCCCGATAACGAGGCGCCAAACGCCAGCGCAGAATCAAAAGAGGCACGGCCATTGCCCAAAGGCTGCTGATCGCAACGTGCCGATAGTGCGCGGAAGAATAGGCGACAGCCTTTTCATAATGGCCCGGCGGGGGCGAATACTCGTTCGTCGACTGCGTGCCGGACTGCGTTCCTTGCGGCGCCTCAGGTGCCTGAACTGCATCGGGCGCCGAAGTTGTAGACGCCGCCTGCACGGCTTGCGCAAAAGAACCCAACCCGCTCAGCACGAGAAGGGCTGCAACCATGACAATCGCTCTCGGTTTTGTTCTCATCATTCAGTTTCCAGTCACATCGAGAAACATCGAGTATCAATGATCAATTCGCAACGCCGCAATCATAGTATTGGTTCCCGGACGCGTAAGATCTTTCAGCGCGATGCAAACGGCAGTTTGTTTTAAGACGTGTGTTCAGGTGTGCCGTTAACTGTTGTCTGATGGCTCCGTCTTAGGCGAGTGTTGGCGTGGTGAAAATCGCACCCTAGCCGATTTGGGAGCCGGTCGCGCTTTCCCCCCGGGCTGCCGCCCGGCAGCCCAGACGGGGGCGTCTGGGCCTAGGTGTGCATCGCGAAGCTCCGCTTCAGACCTCGCAAAGAAGGCGAGTTGGCGAAATCTTCCGGCTCCGCGCTGCCTATGCGAACTCAATCAGAACGATCTCAGGATGAGTTCCCACTCGCATGGGTGGTCCCCAGGTACCCGCGCCCGTGGTCGTGTAGACAAGCATCTCGCCGAAACGCTTCAGACCGTAGGTATACGCCCCGAAGATGCGGTGCGTGAACCATGTGAACGGGAAAATCTGTCCTCCGTGTGTGTGACCCGACAGTTGCAGTGACAGGCCCGCTTCCTCTGCCACGGGCAGAGCATGGGGCGAATGCGAAAGTAAAATGCTGGCGCTCTCTTTCTCGATGCCCGCGTTCCTCAGAATCGACCGAAATTGAGTGGGATGGGCGGACTCCCGGAAATGTACGCCCACGACCTGCAGACCATCGACCACGACTTTCTCGTTCTGCAAGACACGCACGCCGGCATCTCGAACTGCATCCAGATAGGCAGAGCGGTCCCTGAACTCTTCGTGATTGCCTGTGATGAAATATGCACCCCAGGGAGCCGAACAATCTTTCCAGGGCTCGGCAAGAATGGCGGCGTCAACTTTGGTCCCGTCGTACAAGTCGCCCGTGATGAAAACGATGTCAGGCTTGAGGCGTGCAAGTTGGGCGACGATGCGCCGCATGAATCCGAGTCCATTCACGTGGCCAAGGTGAACGTCGGAAACCAGCGCTGCCACACGACCACGCCAGGATGCCGGCAGATTGGAGAGATTGACCGTAATCCGCTTGATCCGCAGCCAACGCGCATTCAGGATTCCGTACAAGCTGGCGAGCACGGCGAGCCCCAACATTGCTCCCGCCCAGGCCGAACGGTCGATTTGAAACCCACCCAGCCGTGCAGCAAGATAAACCATCCAACACAGACAGGCGGCCATGAAGAGAAAGTTCACTGCGCCCAGCCAGGCGGCCGCGATGCGATAGAAAATCCGCGCAAACAGGTTCGACGATCGGAAAGCCAGCAACGAAGCAGCGATGAAGCTGACCGATAAAGCAGCCAGCCCAATCTGCCATCCAGTGATGCCCGGGGGGTCGGGCTGCGCGCGGAAGCTGATCCATGTGTCGTAGAGAAACCAATGGATCAGCAGCAGAACCGACTGCACAATCACAATGAAAACGGAAATTCTCGATCGCAAGGT
>DATMQI010000085.1:0-8759 GCA_035567135.1 Terriglobales bacterium | reverse complement strand
AAACGTACCATTCACCTGAGCTGGTCTCGATCTGGTGTGACTTCAAATAGTGCTTTTCGTAGGACTGATCAGGCTTACTAATGCGAGGATCGCACCCCGCGGCTGACAAGCCGGGTGACTGTCGCAAAGAGAACGCTCACGGATATTCCGCACATCAACACTCCGATGATGCTCTCGAGCGGCCCCAGCATCCGCCAGTTTGATGGCAGGACTACCTCGCCATAGCCAACGGTGGCATAGCTGCTGGCCGAAAAATAAAGAGCAGATTCCCACGAAGACAAACAAAGCCAGCGATAGCAGGCGGCCCAAAAGAGAATTAGTACACCGTGCAAAACGATCACCGCGGCTGTGAGTTGCACCACCAGTGCGGTAGAGCGAAACGGCCCGAGTCTACGGAGATCGGCGGCTACAGCGCGTCTGACCCAAAATATGAGGGCCGCGAGCCCGGCAGACTGCAGCCAGAGCGTAAGTATCACCAGCAGAACCGTGGTGCCGACTTCACGAAATAAGGTCATCGTAGAAGTACGTCTTTAGTGAACGGCAACCTGGCCGCCTTTGCCTGGTTCGTTCTTGGCTAGCAGGAAGCACAACAGAAACATCAGCGCGGAGGTCGCTGCGAGCAGCCAGTAGATATCGACGTAGGAGAGTGCTTGAGCCTGTGCCATCACCACGCTGTACAGTCTGGCAAGCGCCTGTTGCTGGGCGGAGTGCATGCTCAAACCGACATGTGACAGACGGCTCGTCAAGCCTGCGACGGCCTCATTGAATCGATGAGACCGCGTGTACTCTGCGAGAACGGACTGATGGTATTGACTTCGGCGTGCAAGCAATGTAGTCACAGCCGAGGTTCCTACGCTCTGCCCGATATTGCGCGTGAAGTTGATCAAACCAGCGGCAGCGTTGCTTTTCGACTCCGGCAGGCCGACATAGGCAGCCATCGTGAGCGGGACGAATAAAAATCCAACCGGCAGGTACTGCCAAATGCGCATCCACGCGGCAGAACGAAAGCTGATGAGTAGATCGATATGTTTGCATGAGAAATACATGGCCACAGCGAGCGCGATCCAGCCGAAAGCGAGAAGGTGCCGCGCCTGAAAGTGTCCGGCGAGGCGTCCGACGAACGGTAAAAGAAAGACCAGAAGAATGGCCGCCATCGAAATGACCATGCCGGCCTTTTGCGCCGTATAACCCATGAGCGTTTGCAAAAACTGGGGAAGAAGGACAGTTGAACTGAAGAGAACGGCGCCAAGCACAAACATCATCAGATTGCAGCTTGCAAAATTGAACCCCTTGAACAGATGGACATCCACGATAGGTTCCTTGTGGCGCCACTCCCAAATAACGAGGGACACCAAACCCACAGCGGCAAGAATGATCAGTGTGGTAATGAACCGCGACCCAAACCAATCGTCTTCTTGTCCCTTGTCGAGCGCAACCTGCAGAGCGCCTACGCCGACGGTGAGCAGGGCAAACCCAATGTAGTCGAACCTCCCCAGGGTAGCTTTCAGACGGGACAAGTAGGGAGGATCTTCGATTAGCTGAGAAACCAGCAAGACGGCCAGAATTCCCACGGGAACGTTAATATAAAAAATCCAGCGCCAGGAATAGTTATCGGTAATCCAGCCGCCCAGCGTGGGACCAATAGCAGGGCCACAGATGACCGTGATTCCGTACAAAGCGAAGGCTAACCCGCGTTTCTCCGGCGGGAAAGTGTCCGCCAGGATTGCCTGCGTCATCGGCTGCAGTCCTCCACCGAAGGCGCCTTGCAGCACTCGGAAAATAAGCAGCATCCCGAGGCTCGGCGCGACGCCGCACAAAAACGAGCTAACTGTAAAAAAGGCGACGCACATCAGGAAAAAGCGCTTGCGTCCGAGCCAGCCAACGAGGAAGCCGCTGATCGGAAGCACAACGGCGTTCGACACCAGGTAACTGGTCAAGACCCAGGTGCTCTCATCATTGCTTGCGCCCATGCTGCCAGCGATGTGTGGAAGTGCCACGTTCGCTATGCTGGTATCGAGCGCCTCCATGAACGCAGCCAGCGAAACCGCGACGCCGATGATCCATGGGTTGACCTTTGGCTGCCACGTGGCTTGCTCGGCCGCGAGAGACGCCGCTTCGCTCATCGCACCCTCACGTCTGGCACGACGGACAATCCCGGCTTCAACATTCCCTCGGCATTGAAATCCTGTCCTGTGATGCGATCGAAATCGATCCGCACCGGCACCCTCTGTACGACCTTCACGTAGTTGCCCGTCGCGTTCTCCGGAGGCAGCAGACTGAAGACCGACCCGGTTCCTCCACCCATGTTGGTTACATGGCCTTTCCACTTGCGGCCATATGCATCAATGTCGATCTCAACGGGTTGACCAGGGCGCATATGCGCGAGCTGCGTCTCCTTGAAATTGGCGGTCACCCAAATGTCATCGAGGGGCACGACTTCCAACATTTCCTGGCCAATGCTCACGTTCTGACCAACTTCAACGCTCTTCTTTCCAATGATTCCCGTCACCGGCGAGCGAATGATGGTGTAGCTGAAATTGAGCTGTGCTTGGGCCAATTGTGCACGGCGTTGCTCGGCTTGCGCATCCGCGGCGTCCGCCTGGGCGCGGATTAGAGATACGTGTTGCGGCGCGGTCTGGGCGCTTCGAAGATCAGCCTTTGCCTGCAGGAGTTTCCCCTCGGCCTGGCGAACAGCCTGCTCGGCGGCCTTGACAGCGGCGCCGGCCGAAGTGACTGCGGCTTGGTTTGCTGCTGCTGAAGCGACTGCCTGATCAAATTGCTGGCGCGAGATATCTTCTTTTGCGACGAGCTGTTTAGCGCGTTCGAGGTCTGCGTCACTCTTGGCAGCATTGGCCTCGGCCTGCGTCAACGACGCCTTGGCCGACTCGTGATTGTGCTCGGCTGCCCGGAGTCCCGCCTCAGCGTTAACCACGGCGGTCTGTGCCGAATCGAGATTGCTTTGCACGGTCACAGTGGTGATTGGAACATTCCAACGAGAACTCTTGGCACTGGCTTGCGCGTCTGCCAGCGCCGCCTCCGCCTGAATCACGGCGATCTTGAAATCGGCAGGGTCA
Organism: Terriglobales bacterium; assembly: GCA_035567135.1. Taxonomy (GTDB): domain Bacteria; phylum Acidobacteriota; class Terriglobia; order Terriglobales; family Acidobacteriaceae; genus JABDBE01. The sequence goes on along the minus strand of DATMQI010000085.1, from coordinate 5,685 downwards.
ATGATCGCGAGGAGATCGCCCTCATGGACCAGTTGGCCTTCGACGAAGTTCACTTTCATTACCTGGCCGTTGATGCGCGCACTCAAGGGCATCACGTGCCCGTCCACCTGGGCATCGTCGGTATCTTCGTAGAGAAATGCGTTGCGGACGAGATACGCGATGATGGCCACGATCGCCAACAGTGCAAGAGTCATCACCGCAACTTTTAATGGGTGCTCGCGCAGGCCATGCAGAAGCCGGGTGATTCTGCCGCTATCCTTGGCTGGATCTTGGCAATGGGGTTCGGCTTCCACGTAAATGCGAACCTCGTCATCTACCACCACGGAGCGCTTGTTGTTGTCTTGATTGTCGTTGGACATTACCTTCCTCCCAGATATTGGTTGTAGTTGATGCGTGCGACCCCAAGGGCGCGAGCAAGCGAGAGCTTGGCGAAGTTGTGGTTGTAAAGGCTCGTTATGTATTGATCGTTGGCGCTGGCGAGAGCCTGCTCGGCCTGGACCACTTCAACACTGTCAGTTACACCAGAAGTGAAGCGATCCTTCGACCGAGCAAGACTCTCATTGGCAAGTTCGACATTTTGTTTGGCCACTTCGACCTGTTCTTTCGCAGCATTTAGATTGAGAAGAGCGGTGCGAATGTCCTGGTCAATCTGTCCGCGGACGTTTTCAGCTTCGGCCTTTCTTTGACGCAATTCTGCTTCGGCTTGCGTGATATCACCTTTAATCCGTCCGCCGGTGAAGAGGGGAACCCTGATCCCCGCCTGAAACGTGAAATCTCCATGCGAGTTGCCGAACGTCGGTCCAATATCGCCGTAGCTGCCGTTAACCGCCACAGTTGGATACCGTTCGCCTTTGACAGCAGAAAGGGTTTGCGCAGCAGCTTTTTGGGAATCGAGAGCGGAACGGAAATCACTGCGCGATTTGAACGCAATTTGGAGAGCATCATCGACGCTCAGCGGAGTGATGTCGGAGTATGGGAGCGCGTCGGCCAGCTCAAACTGCTGCCCTAGCGGCAGTCCGATCGCGCGTCCAAGCGCTAGTTTTGCGACGGCGAAGTTGTTGCGGACTATGCTTAGGTTGTACTCCTCCGTGTGCAACTGAACCTCGGTGCGTGTTGCGTCGATTCGTGGAGCGGTACCGGCCTGCACTTGATCAGCCGCGCGATCGTAAAGAGCTCTCGCATTCTCCACCTGGGCTTGTTGCGCCTTAATTCGAGAGTCTGCCTCGATGATCCGCAGATAGGCGTTGCCGACCGTGAGTGTGACCACATCGAGGATGTCCTGATAACTGAGTTGCGCGGCCTGTTCGGCTGTGCGCGCTGAGCGAAAACGCTCGATAGACTCGAAACTGAACAGTGTTTGGCTGACGCTTCCATCCACCGAGCTGTAACTGAATGGTCCAACAACATTTGGAATTCCTGTGATTTTAAATTTGTTGAACCCAAAGGTCGCGAGGTTCACTTGCTGGAAGTTCTCCGAAGCGCCTGCGCTGACCTGTGGCAGCAAATTGCTGAGCGCAAGTAGCCGCTGACCGCGGGCAATTTGGGCGTTTTGTCCGCTTTCGATTGCTCCGAGGTTGTATCGCCACGCCATCTTGATGGCGTCGCTGAGAGTCAACTGGACGAGTTCATCGCTGGCTGGACCGCTCGGCACGCTTCCCAACACGGTTGTGCTTTGTGCTCTTGTTGCTGTTGCACTGAACAGCACCAACAGGAGCACGACAAGAAAGCAAGCCAGCACATTGGAAATCTTGCGTTTCCGCCGGACCTTTAGCTGCTCAACAATGTGCCTGACGTAGCAACCGTCCGAGATGAACTGCGCACCTTCTCTGCGCAATTCGCGCAACAGTCTCTCGCCAGCCTTGTCGATAAATGTGACTTCGTTCAGGTCCACGATGCACCCATCCTTCTTGTCGGTTTGATGGTTCTTCTTCCAGCTCGCCTTTAGTTCTCGAACCCATGCCCCACTGAGGCGGCCTTCCAGAATCCATTTCTCATCCGCAGGTGTTTCGCTAAAGCTGATCTTCAACATGTTGTTTTCCTCAGAAGCCGGAAGCATCGCAGACGTGAGGTTGCGGAAGATCCCTGGTGATGTCTTCCCCGGGTTTTGCATGGAGCTTCAGATAAGACCCTAGTTCTTGGCGGAGCTGCCGCTTCCCGCGAAATATGCGCGCTTTGACTGTGGCGACCGAGAGCCCCATGCGACGAGCCGTCTCGCTTGTAGATGACTCACGAAGTTCTCTCAATACGATTGGTGTGCGCAGTCCCGGGCGCAGATTCCGAACCGCCTTCGAAAGAATCCGGACTTCCTCTCGCTGTGAGCAGCGGGTTTCCGGATCGGCATTTGAGTCGGGTATGCCCAAACTGTCCGCACTTCCTGCGTCACGAATGTCGTCGATCGATACCTCGCGCACCGCGCCAATGCGGCGTAGGAACATAAGCGCTTCGTTGATAGCGATGCGCGTCAACCAGGTGGAGAAGGAAGATTCTCCTTGAAACTGCCACAAATGCACGAAAGCCTTGAAGAAGCTTTGCTGAACGATGTCTTCCGCGTCCTCCACCACACGTGTGTACCGCAGCACTACTGCGAGGGTCTTTCGCTGGTAACGCTTAAACAGGGTTTCAAACGCCTGTTCATCTCCGTTCTTGGCGGCGACTACGAGTGTTCGTTCACCTGCAGGATCATTCATGCAAGCGATAGTTGGATCTGCTTTGTGCTTCATAGCGACCTCCTGAGCAGCTATGTGACAGCGAAAGGCGAGCCCAGCTTGGAAAGCGCCTTTTCGCTTCGCATCGGATATGGGCAAGGCCCGAGCCAAACGTGCGGAACTGTAAGTCGCTGAATTTTCGGGAGAAGACCGCCAGGAGTCGAAGGTGTCGACGTTGAAAGAGTTGAAAAGGTCGAAACTGTCGAGGCCAACTCCAGCAGTTGAGGATGCGGTTAAGAGCTGACGGTTCAGACGTACTACCTGCGGTCCGCAGGTCCGTCGGTGCCGCCAACTCGGCCCTAGGTTCGGCAGTCAGTCGGCCACGCATCTTCATTGCGACCGGGTCACGGGAATTGGTGCTTACGCCTACTCGGCAACTTCCCAGCTCAAATCCGGCGTATTTTTGTCGAGTGCCCTGGCGAGTCTTGGTGTGTTGGGACCGAGATCCTTTTGGAAGACAACGTCATCTGAGGTGACAACAAACGTCATGACGCCGGAGAAGCGATACTTGACAGGATAGGCCACGAGAAGGACAGCCCCATTCGCCATATCAGGGTCATCGCTCACTCTAAGGAAGTAATATCCATGGAAGTGATCCGCCAGACCATGGCTTCCATCAACCCGTTTGGCGTGCACTAGGTTCAGCGCATATTGTGTGACGACATCATCGCTCGTCGATTCGAGATGATTTTCCATGATGACACGCGTCAAAGCATGGCAGACTTGGATCGCTGCGGATTCATTGTCACCAATTCGACGAAACAAGATTTCTTGCGTGCCCGCGTCTGCATCGAAGAACCACTTTTCTTTTTCCCGCACCAACGGTACAGGGAACGGCCAGTTCTCCGCGCCGATGTACAGCACCCATGTTCCGTCCAATTGCCGGACAAACCGATGAATCTCCTTGAATTTCGCAGCGAACTGCCTTCGAGCGGCTTTGTCGTCCTGCGGGTCACCCGAAAAGACTAATTCCTTGTGGCCTCCGAGGATCTGCAAAATCGCCTGCTCATTGTCGTTTTGGGCCGCCTCGCATAGCGCCTGACTCGCTTCTTCGGGCGATGCGTAGGTCGATTGCTGTCGTCCCTGCCCAAGCGACACCCTGACCCAGATTGTGACCGTCAGGAAGAGAGCGACCGCAATCGTCAGCGGGAGCCAGAAAAACCGGAACCGATCAAGTGTGTCTAATCTTGTGTTTGCTATTTGCATGACCTTCGCTCCATGTAAGTTTTTGTTGAGTTATTTCGAATACGAATTACCTGCGCCCGCCTCCATGGGCGATCGCATTGCGATTGTTCCGTTGCCGCGACTCCTCTATTTGCCGCAGGGCCCTGCAATGGACCCCGCAAAATTCCACCTGCGATATTGTTTTTCCTTCCAGGATTTGCGCAGGCAGTCGTGACTTCCTACTTCTGTTTAGGCGGATAGTTCTTCAGTAATTTCGCCATGGACTTGTCCAGGCTTTTTATGTTCTTTTCGTGGTTTGCGCTGGGGTCAATTGTCTTGGTTGCGGTTCCAGTCCAGACGAGCTGATTCGCTCCCGGGTCATACATTTCAAGAACTAGAGTCCCAACACTGATCTTCGAACTGGTCCACGATCCCATGCCCATCCCGAAGGCTCGTGAGCCCCAGGCATCCCATTGTGTTTCCTGACTGATGGCGGTCTGGTACCCGATATACAGATCGGCCTTGTCGCTGTCCGTCTTGGTCAGCCCTTTCGACGCCAGTTGTGAGTCCACAGACTGCTTAATTTCCGCGTCCATAATCTGATCGGGGTGAGGACCAGCGATGTTCACCCACTTATACATCTGGTATTTCGAGAAATCTGTTCTCGGCATAAAGTTGTACCGCACGTCCTGCGCGGCTAATGTCCCCGCTGTTGCCAACAGCAGTGCTGCACCCAGCACCCATGAAAAGTGTTTCCCGTTTTGTTGTACTCGCATTTGTGCCTCCTTTAGGCTTCATCCTTCGCGTTACTCGCAAGAGCTCTGGTTGTACTTTTCCTGGAGCTCGCGCTCCGCCTGCAGATAGTCGTCCAGGTCGCAACCGTGAATTCCGCCACGTTCGATGTGAATCTCAAACGCTCGCTGGCGGATTTCGGCCGGCGTTGGCCCGCTGCTTCCTTCTCCCGCAAAGTCCGACCGAATATCGGTTGCTACGTCATGAGCATTCGTCTTCGGATTTTGTGATTTCATAGTCGTTCCTCCTTTTAAATGCTTTCGATTGACCACGAGAGGCCGCGCTTGGGGCCACGGACCCGATGGGGGAAGCCGGGGCTAAGACTGTCTTGTTGCACCCGCTGCAAAGGGCCGTTGCTAGCATTCGCCTCGAAGCCTGCCGATTCAGCGACGATGTCCACGCTCTGAGTTCCCGCTTCACTGCTGCGATTGCAGCCGGTAGCTCTGAACATGAGCGTTAGCACAAGGAAAAACGCAATCCAGGAAAGGAGAATGATGCCCCAAGCGCACCACAGGCCGATTCGTTCTTGCGCCTCCATAAATGCCTCCTAAGAACCACATGAGTCGCTCTGGGGACCCACTCTTGGATTGCAAGCTATCCTCTTGCACATGTGAACCTCGGTGCCTCGCTCGTCGAACGAGACCTGGTCCATCGCCAACTTCATGATGTGGATACCGCGTCCGTGCCCCGCCAAGAGATTCTCGACAGCCACGGGATCGGCAACGCTGCTTGCATCAAACCCTTGACCCTGGTCTGAAACCATCAGCGAGATCCCTTTGCCGACGTTGCAGCGGCAGCGGACGTGAACTAACTTGTGGGCATCCAGCCGATTGCCATGAACGACTGCGTTATTGAGAGCTTCCCGGAGCGCTATTTCGACGGCGGGTTCCTCGCCCGTGATGCAATGCGACCCTTCGATGAGCCGCATCAAGCGGTCCACCAACGGGGAGATGGCCTTAACTTCACTCGGTATCCAGGCGTCGACTTCCAGCAGGCTTCCGCTCCCGGGTGTCCTAGCCAAACG
>DATMQI010000084.1:0-11927 GCA_035567135.1 Terriglobales bacterium | reverse complement strand
CGCGCCTCTTCGAGCGAGGTCACATTCAAGAGGAAAACAGGGCCTGTCTGCGTCTGGCGAATCCACCATTGGTCGATCTTGCCAGCCAGATACAGTCGAAGCGTAGCCGGCACTTCCTTCGGAAAGATCTCCTTTATTTGCCCTGGTGTTGGAGGCTTCGTGAATTGTCCGATAGCCAGAATTTTTGTTGTCGGGACTACTGGGAAATTGGGCTTAGGCACTTCCTTGGTCTTGGCCGCCTTGTCTTGAACGTCATCCATATCCAGCTCCTATCTTCATTACGTGTCTGTGCCTTTCATTTGTATGTAGCTCTCATCTGTTTCTTAGTCAGGCTAAACGACAAGCGCGTCACTACCTCGTCGCAACCACTCAATCCTTTTCTCTTTCCATCCATTCGCGGATGTAGGGCGCGCAATTCTCAAGCTTCACGCCATCAGCTTCACAACTCATTAAAAAGCGCATCACCTCGCGATCGACCAGGCTGACGTCTTTCAGATCCAAAACGATGTTTCGGTATTCAGTTGGAAGTTCTAAAAGTCTCCTCAACTCGGCTATCGCCGGACCTTCGACCCGGCCACTTAGGAGAAATACCGTGCATTTCCCTCGCCCCGCAGTCTCAATCCGAAAAGTCATCGATCAGACCATTTGACCGACATCGCAGTCGCCGCTATGGTGCAATCTGTTCCGTCCATCCGAGCACCGATAACGAGTGGTGCAACCGAGTGCCCAATTGGATCTCCCTCGAAACAGGGCCTGAAAAAGAAATTGGAGTGACGGAATTACGGGAAGTCCCGGATTTCGGGGAGTTGAAAGACAGGCGTACTAAGTTTCAGAAATGAATTTGTATTTCTTTATCTTGAGCTGCTTAATTTTCCCGTCGAGCGTCGAACGCGGAATTCCGAGCTTGACGGCCGCGCCATCTGGCCCCGCCACTTTTCCTTTGCTCTCGGCCAAAGCGGCTTCGATCATTTCCTTTTCCTGATCCCGGAGGGTCTCTGTCAATGGCCCCGACAATTCCGGCTGAAGCGGCTCTTGACTTGAAAGCCACGCGGGATCGACCCAAAGAGTCTCCCCACTACAGAGGATCACGGATCTCTCGACGATATTTTGCAGCTCACGAATATTGCCTGGCCAAGGATAGGACTGACAGAGCTTGAGAGCATTTTTGTCGATTTTGCTGATTTGCTTTCGCGTCTTCTCCGCGTAGCGGTTCACGAAGTATTCGACTAGCATCGGAATGTCTTCTTTTCGTTGCCTGAGAGGTGGCACATGGATCGGAAAAACATTCAGGCGGTAAAAGAGGTCGGCGCGAAATGTTCCGGAAGCAATGGCAGCTGCCAAATCGCGGTTGCTAGCGGCAATGATTCGAACGTCAGTGGGAATGACGCTTGTACCCCCCACTCGTTCAAATTGGCGCTCCTGGAGCACTCGAAGCAATGCAATCTGAGTTTCCGCGGGAAGCTCGCCGATTTCATCGAGAAAAATCGTGCCGCAGTGCGCCAGTTCAAAACGCCCTTGTCGGCGCCGCAAGGCACCGGTAAATGCCCCCTTCTCGTGGCCAAACAATTCTGAGGCGATGAGCGAAGAAGGAATCGCGGCGCAATTCACGCTAATAAAAGCCCGGCCAGCACGTTGCGAACCTTTATGTATGGCACGGGCAATTAGTTCCTTCCCGGTTCCCGTTTCGCCCGTAATCAGCACCGTAGAGTCGGTAGGCGCGACTTTCACGATGCTGGAGAGGACGGCTTTTAGCGCGGGTGAAGAGCCCACGATCTCATCAAACATCAAGACCTGAGCGATTTGCTCTCGCAACGCAACATTCTCTTGCCGCGTTCTCTCCTCCGCCTGTTTGCGATCGTCTATGTCAGTACCGGTTGCATACCAGCGGATGACCTCTCCTCGTTCGTCCCGCAGCGGGTTGTATTGGACAAGGAACCAGCGATCGTGACCATCCTTGCGGCGCACTCGTCGTTCGTAATGGAATGGAACCCCTCGCGAGATCGCGGCAGCACGTTCGTCGCGCAATCTCTCGGAATCCTCCGGATGAAATACGGCACGAACTTTTTCGGATCCCAGTTCATCTCTTGTCAGGCCGGTGTATGCCAGTAGCGCCCGATTCGCGGACAGAAAGCTTCCATCGGCCCCAAGCGCGACGATGACCTGAGGTATTGCATCGATGATTGTTCGAAGTTCAGCTTCGGATTTGGCTATCTCTTCGAAAGCCTTCCCTAATTCATCCTCAGCACGTTTCCGATCTTCAAGATCTGTATTCGTTCCATACCATTTCACAACCTTTCCTGAATCGTTGCGCAAGGGACTGGCACGGAAGAGGAACCACCGAAATTCACCGTCGAAATGGCGTAGGCGCGCCTCAATTTCACCGGTCTCCCCAGAAGCCAGTACGTGGTGCCAATAATCCATGAGTCTAGCCCGGTCTTCTGGGTGAAGAGCAACAGTCCAACCCCAATCCGCCGCCTCTTCCGCAGAAAGGCCGGCATAATCGAGCCAGCGCCGGTTGAAGAAGTCGGCCGAGCCGTCGGGACGGGCAGACCAAGCCAGCGCCGGAATTGTGTCGATGATGGTTCGCAGTTTGTTTTCTGAGTTCTTAATTTCGACGAGAGCCTCTTCGAGGGCTCGGTGTGATCGTTGGCGTTCAATCGCGATCAGTGCAATGTGCCCTGCGCCCTCGATGAGTTCGATTTCGGCGTCGGTGGGTATCCGCGGCTCGGAGGAATATAGGGCAAAGGTGCCAAGCACCTCGCCATCCTTCGTCAAAATCGGCTCGGACCACGCCGCGCGAATCCCGTTCTTGATGGCGAGGTCTCGATACTCATCAAGCCAATTTATGTCGGTTGCAACGTCAGCGACGATGACTCGCTCTTTCAAAAGCGCGGCGGCGCCGCAGCAACCTGCGTGCGGAGAGATGGGCAGCGGGCTGATTACTGGGAGCCAATCGCGTGGGACAAGGCTGCCGGCGGTATGCCAAAGGCGTTCCCCGTCTGGATCCATCAACAAGACTGTTGATATCACCGACGAAGCCTCAACGTCGATGGAACAGCACAGATTGTTCAGTACGTCCTTCAGGCTCGCGCCATCGGCGATCATCTCCAGGGTTCGCTTCTCGGCAGCTAATAGGGATTCCGCCTGTGCTGCGGTTCTTGTATTCGGCCCTTGTTTGGATTCAGAGCCGACCGGCTGCACCACGCCCGCAGTGTGACTGAGTTCTATTTTGTGGTTTGGCTTGAGTCGCGATTCCGCGGAGCTCATGACGTTCACCATCCTGGGTCCCGGTTTATGACCCTTCCACGATAAGGACACGCGTCGAAACGGCGCATGCCATGCTACGCACAACCTCATTCGATGATCAACCTGGGATTCTAGATTCGCACCAGTATCCAAGACGCGAGCAGCGCCAAGTTGCTGGATTACTGGCAAGCCGGAGTTCGTCGGTTCGTCCCGTCGGATTAGTACTGCTAAACGCCCCAGAGTTCAGGAAAATCTCATTCTGGATTGCTTCCGGAAAACTGGTGCCATGCCGACTTACCTGGACTTATCCAGAAACTCATAATTCCGACAGATCAACGCCGCTCTAAGCCACTGCAAATGACAGGGTTGAGTTTGGACTTTCGGTTGCAGCATGTCTCAGCAGCAGTGGAGATCCTCCCGCGTCCGCATGGTCTAGCTGCCAGACTTCGGAATGTACACTGGAACCAAATTTTCGACTGCGGTTCCCAGCTCGAACGGGGCGAACTACGATCCGCGTGGCAGCGGCATCGGCACGTCCACATGGTCTGAACCGGGATCGGCAGCCATGGGCGAGCTAAGCGTCGGGCCTTGAGTAGTTGCGGACACATCTTCGCAGAAAGGAACGAAAACGAGCATGATGCGATTTGCAAAGATCGAAAAAATTGCAGCCAGAGTTGCAGTGAGAGCGCTTGCCCTCGTGAGTTTGCTGAGCATGGCTGCGAGCACACGGGCACAGGATGCAGAGAGGCCCTATCCGACGATGCTCCCACTTTCGCAGTATTTAATGGACCGGGATGCGGCAATCGCGCTGGCGCGAAGCGCCGCTCCGGAGGGCATTTCAAAGGATGCGTCTGTTTTGGTGCTGACGCCCAAAGGCTGGGAAACGGCGGTCCAAGGTACGAACGGTTTTGTGTGCATGGCGGGGCCGTCATGGACGGGCAGCATTGACTTTTATGACGTCTGGAGTCCGAAGCAGAGAGGGGCGATTTGCCTCAATCCAGCGGCCGTGCGGTCGATCCTGCCGATTTTTCGCAAGCTGACGCAAATGACGCTGGCTGGAGTAACCTCTGCAAAAGAGCGCATCGCGGGTATTCAAGAGGCGTATGCGAAGAAGGAGATTCCGGCGGTGGAGCCGGGGGCAATGAGCTATATGATGTCGAAGGATGCATACCTTACCCATTTGGGCCATTCACACAATTTATGCCACGTGATGTTTTTCTTGCCGATAAAAGATCCTGCTGAATTGAACGCCAATGATCCGGACTCACCCATTTCTTCTACGTCTATGTGGTTCCCGGACCCTGACAAACCGGATAGTCCACTGAACAAAGAGCTGCCGCCGCTGCGGACCGTCCCAATCGAAGTGCCGTATTGGTCCGATGGCACTCTGGCGTTCCATTAAATAAAGACGTATGGCAATAGCATCGATCCAGGAACGACCTCAGGTCCTGGTAAACGGGCTTTGCGCCAGCAACCCCGAATTAGCGGCATCCGTACATTGCGAATCGTGGGATTGCGCATTTGAAAGTGGCACCCGACGCGTCAAGCCTTACGTCGTGTTGATCGTATCGGGTGCCACGGTGTCGAAAACCTTTTCAGCGAGTTCTCGGTCAGGAAGCTCTTAGACGGCACCGCACGAAATGTGGGGGTCGAATTGAACCTCTTCCTCGGGAGCGATAGCTTCCCCTATCGAACCGTCTTCGATCTCAATGAATCGTATTTACCTCTAGCCGGCAAGATTCGCTTCCCTCTGACCTCCAACTTGCTGCGTTCCATTCGAGAAAGCGTCAACAGCGTCATCTCAATCAAGTTGACGTGGAGCAATCGGACCTGCTACCTCGATACTCAACCGGTAAAACTCCTGGCTATCGACGAATGGGTGGACACGCCGGAGCTTGACGCATACCTGCCCTCTTTTGTATTTCCGCGGGATAAGGCTGTAGCGAGGGTCATTGATAGTGCGCAGCGTTACCTGATGGCCTTGAATGACGACAGCACTGCTGGTTTTGACGGTTATCAGGGAGTGGACCCGAAGTCAAAAGATCCATTCGCCACCGTGGACTTGCAAGCGCGCGCGATCTGGTCGGCCCTCAGTTATGACCATCCCCTGAGTTATATTAATCCACCTCCTTCCTTCACAGCATCTTCACAGCGGCTCCGTACCCCGTCTGACGTCATCGACGGAAAGCGGGGAACCTGTATCGATTTGGCGCTGCTGCTTGCGGCCTGCTTGGAGTACGCAGGTATCTATCCGGTCATCTTCTTGCTCACTGATCACGCATTTCCGGGTTACTGGCGCAGCGAAGAAGCGCGACAGGACTTCATCACTTTGCGTAGCAAGTCCACGATCCCCGCCCCGGACGGCGGAGTTACGAAGATAGATACCATCAGTCCGACTCCGATGAAGCCCTGGGTGTTCACAAACTATGCGGAACTGGTGCAACTCGCGCGAGAGGGCGATATTGTTCCGATCGAAACCGTGTGGCTCACCCAGCATGAGGGATTCTGGGATGCGGTCGATGAAGGGATGACAGACTTGCGTAGTAAGCGCGAGTTTTCGAGCATGATCGACATCCAGGGAGCGCGTTCCTACACGACACCTGTGACTCCGCTTCCGATATTGGGGGCGCAATCATGAGCCCGCTTACAAATCCGCTCGATCCCAACGAGGGTCTCCGCAGCCTGATCTACAAGAGCGGCAGCTACGTCGGAGTCTTTTCCCCGGAGGACTATCCGGAAACAAGCGAAAACGAGATTCCCATCCGAAAGAAACGCCGCCTCCGGGGAGACGCAGCTTTCGAAGACCGTAGACTCGCCATGACTCTCACTGAAGTGGATGGCGTGCTTCGCTGGCACGACGGCTACGGGTACCGACGTGGTACCGGTTTGCGCCGATCGCGCATGTCACTCGGAGTGGAGGGGGACATCATCGCGCCGATCAACTTCGAGAAGCTTGAACCATCAAAGATCGGCCAGTATCTGAAGACGCTCGATACCAAGCTTACTCCATGCTGTAATTTCGAAAAACCGGAAGAGGGTGTGCGCCAGTTGGTCGAAGGCAGGTGGCAAAATCCGGGAAGCAAGCCAGTGAAGGAAGGTCGAATTCTTCTCTTCATTCATGGGACGTTCAGCAAAAGCGACATGTACCTCGAGGAGTTGCCCCAGACTCGCGAAGGGAAAGAACTTCTCACGAAAATCCAGAACAAGAAAAACTACAATCAAGTACTCGCATTTGATCACGCAACTCTGTCTCTCAGTCCCGTTCTGAACGCCATGGACCTAGGGCGAATCTTCTTGGACTGCAACGCTGATATCGACATCGTTAGTCACAGCCGCGGCGGACTCGTGACCCGATGGTGGCTGGAGCGCTATGACGGGCGTGCCCGTGGGTCTGCGCGAGCGGTACTCGTGGGGTCTCCCCTGGCCGGTACGAGCCTGGCAGCCGCCCCTCGTTTGCGCGCCGCCATCAATCTGCTGACCAACGTGGCTCGGGTTTTGGAGAAGGGCGGGGGATTGGCAGCGACAGCGTTTCCCATCTTCACGGTGGTCACTGGGCTCTTACGCGTCATTGCATCGGCGGGAACGGTTGCTTCCAAAACTCCAGTCTTCGACGCTGCCGTTGCACTTATTCCCGGGCTTTTGGGACAGGCGATGGTCAGTAATAATGAGGAACTGAATCGTCTAAACCGCGACTCTTCCGCCTCGCCTCGCTATTTCGCCGTCCGCAGCGATTTCAAGCCCGCGGCTCCCGGCTGGGAGTTCTGGAAGTATTTCGTAAATATTGGCGATCGAGCAAAGGACTGGGCCGCAGACCTGGTGTTTGAGAATGCTAATGATTTGGTAGTCGACACGGCTTCCATGACGGTTCTCACCAAACCCCCAAATCAGGTCTCGATCCAAAAGCTCCATGACTTTGGCCAAAGTAGCAAAGTGCACCACACCGTCTACTTTCGACAGCCCGAAACAGCTGACTTTATAGCGCAATGTTTCAATCTTAAATGAAACCTCACAAAAAGCTCGGTATTAGATTGTCAGTCATTCCATTCTGGTTGACCTACACCACAGCATGAAATGGATTTATGGATCGGAGAGTATTCAGTATGCCGAGGCCTCATGGCATTCCTCCTAATCGAACTTGGTGAAATCTGCTGTAACACTTGGGAAATCGGGCCATCAGCGGCAGGGACGCTGCTACAATTTCTGCCCAAGGAGACTCGTGCCGTAAGCTGACTTGCGTGATCCGGCAATTGAAGAAGGAAAGAGAGAGCCTGCAAGCAAAAGCGGAGCAACTGGGTACCGCTTTGAAGGCCCTTGGCAGTCTGTGGAGTTTGAGCGGAGGATCTAGACGTGTTCAGGAGGAGGTCAAAATCGGCGGACCATGCCAGCAGCTGCGCGTAAGCGCGTGCGCGTTGGGCCAAACGGAGGGCCGCTGGGCTTAAGAAGTACACGGAATTAGCCGTCGCTCTGGCTTTCCGACTATCGGAGACAGCAATGCGTTATCTGAGCTCGGTGACAACTCTTGTCCTCGCCGCTGGCTTAGGTGCGGGCCATACCGCCGCCACACCCGGAACGGACTTCCAGTCCGCCTCCCATCTCTTCGACTACGACGCGAAACAACCGCTAAACATTCACGACGAGGTCATCGAAGAGTTCGATGGCGGCACCCTTCACGACATTACCTACGCGAGTCCCAAGGGCGGTCCCGTGGGTGCGTACCTGGTTGTTCCGAATGGAAAAGGCCCGTTTGCCGCGGTGCTCTTCGGTCATTGGGGAAACGGCACCCGGGCGGAATTCATTCCCGAAGCCAAACTTTACGCGAGAGCGGGCGCGGTTTCGCTGATCCCGGACTACCCTTGGGATCGGCCACAACCGTGGCATAAGACGCCGGACCATTTCGACAAACCGGAGATGGACCGCGAAATCGAAATTCAGGCGGTGGTGGATCTTCGCCGCGGAATCGACTTGCTGTTGGCACGTCCTGATGCCGACCCGCAGCGGCTCGCCTATGTCGGGCACAGCTATGGCGCGCAGTGGGGATCGATTCTCTCCGCAGTCGACCGGCGTATGAAAACGTTGGTATTGATGGCCGGAGTGGCCGAGATGGCTGACATCCTGTTGCGCAGTAACGATCCGGGCATGGTTGATTTCCGCAAGGGCCAGCCCGCAGGCCAGTTGGAAAAGTATGCCCAGGTCACAGGCGACATTGACGCTATCCATTTCGTCGGGCATGCGGCGCCCATTCCGCTGCTGCTCCAGTTCGCAAACTTCGAACAGTACTTCGACAAGACTTCGATGGAACATTACGTTGCTGCGGCGAGCGACCCCAAGAAGGTGCTGTACTACGACACCGGGCACGATCTTAACGATCCTAAGGCATTGGAAGACCGATACGACTGGCTCGTGAAGAACATCAGTCTGCGCCGGGAATCGGTTCTCACACGCTGACCGGCCGGCGCTCGTTGGCCACCGACTCAGAACCGGGAGGAGGCTCCCCGAGAGGATCCTGGTGTGTCACCGGGCTAGCTAATGGGAGACTTTTCTCCGGACTCTATGCGCCTTTGGAAAGCTCAGCACTCGTTCTGTGTTCCCGGGCTCGAGCATCTCGGGTCGAATCAGGATTGCCCGCTCCCTGGGAAGCGCACCGCCCAGCATGCGAGAGATGTTGAATAGTGAGCGACTCCCGCAAACCAGACATCGGTCGTGTGGACTGTCACTTACCACGTCACATTCAGCACACAAGACCGCGTTTTGCAGGGCAACTGCGTTTAGACAACGGGCCACTTCACAAGGGCCATCCACATACGAATCCTTCATCACAGAACCTCGAAAGACTGCTTGGATTTATTTAACTCTTGTCGGACCGAATTGTTTACCCCACGATTGGGCCATCGTGACCTAGCCCTAAACTACAGTGGCTCTCCAAAGCGCCCACCTTTTTGCTGTCGGCCTCGTCCTTTCATTCACCGCGACTGCCGCGTCCATAAAACTGCACTTTCGCATCTACGACGTTGGCGATGTATCGCCGATCCATCAGGAGCTGCATGACTCTCTTTCCTTCCCGAGCGAGTTGTGCCCAGCGAGAATTCGTCTTCGGGTTTTGCTCCAGCCCTCGCAACATCTGGTCTTCGAACCAGAAATCGACGTCACGCAATTTGGATCGGCTGGTTCGTCGCACAGGATAGCTTCCGCTTTCGAGTGCGACTGTTTTGGCATCCTCAACGAGCACTTGTCGCCACATGGAAATTAGCGTCTTTTCCAAACTCGCGGTCATCGCTTTCCTTCGCCAGACGAATTGCCGAATAGGCCATCAATCCTTCTCATGATCCGATCCGCCCACTGGACGGCGGATGAGACCAGATTCTCCGTTCGCGGACTAGGACGACTGTCGCCCAGATCGTCCGGGGTCTTGAGATGCCGCGCGACCAGGATCCCGGCCACAATGGCCAGCACGCGTTTGCGTCCCTCATCCATTCTGTAGTGTTCACCCCTCTGGTTCTGCGCCGCTGCCATCGACCCAGAACGAACTAGTCCCCGGCTTAGCGTCATGCGTGTCGAGCAGTGCCTGTCCGGCCTTGCGTTCGATCTGCGATACGCCCGGCGCTCCGAAGTTGTTTCGCCTTTTGTTCGCTCCACAGCCTAGCACCTTATCCGTGGCCCTTGCAACATCTGAAACGACACGAGTCGGCCTTCGACAGGTCGAAGCTTAGGTGGGGGCAACGAGCGGAGAAGGGGCGAGTGCTCGGCGCGGCTGGTCGCCAAGCCGGCCGCTTGTATTGAAGAACAAAATGAAGGGGAACCGAAGAACGAACACCCAACAGCGGGGTTTGAAGCAAGTCGCCCACGGGGGCTTGGTCGCGGACGGCTCGCCAGAGCACATGCCTGCGGACGGGCCTCCACGAGCGGCTGCGGCGCCGATGGTAGCATGGTGATCCACGCAGGGGAAGCCGATCTCCCGCGTGTTTGACCCAGATGAGGGAGCGGCGTAGCATCTGCCGCAAGCTAAGCCGGACAGACTTATACTTGCAGTTTGGCCCTCACTGGGCCCGGCTGTCTTTGCGCCTGGAACCGCTCCCGACGGCATCGCGATGGAGCAACTTGACCCACCCCGTGCAGAACACCCTTCGAGGCAAGTGACCGAATCCCGCCGGTGGGCTTTCTCGATAGTTCTCCCTGCAGTCGCCGCGTTCCTCCTTCTTATTGTGGTTCGCGCCAAACTCAGAGGTGAAGACCTTCCTACTGTCCTGATGGCGGCGGTGGCGACAGGTTTCGTCGCCGTAATGTTGCTTGGGACACGGTTCTTGATTCGAGCACTACGTGAGCACCGCGAAATCGAAGCGCGGTTCCAGCAGATGGCGTCGAATATCCGCGAGATCTTCTGGATGATTGACGCAGGAACCCGGCACGCTCTGTATGTAAACGAAGCCTACGAGACCATCACCGGACGATCATGTCAGTCGCTAATCGACAATCCAACTTCTTACGAGGAACTCATTCACGCGGAAGATCGCGCCCGCGTCCTGGCGAAGCTTGATGAAGCATCCCGGACCGGACAATTCAACGAAAGATTCCGGATTGTCAGTACCCACGGTGAAGAGCGTTGGGTCACGGTGCACGGGTTTCCCGTGCGGGACGCCGCAGGCAAGATTTGGCGGCTGGTTGGGACCGCGCAGGAGATTACCGAACAGAAAAAAGCAGAGGACCAAGTCGTCAAAAACCTGACGATCGCCGAAGCAGCCCGGGCGGAAGCAGAGGCGTTGCGTAAGGCGACCTTGGCGCTCACCGAAGACCTGCGCATGGATTTCGTTATGGACACGCTACTCCGCTCTCTCGAGGAGTTGATTCCCTACACGTGCGCGCGGGTGCTGGTCCCTGAAGGCGGTCCGCACGTGCTTGCGCTGGGTGAAAGAGTGTGCCCGGAAAAACTGAAACCTTCTCCACGCGCTCCTCTGACTTTCACAACTGACGAGGCTCCCTTCATGAGGAGCATTCTGGACGATCAGAAGAGCGTGTTGATCCCTGACACGAAGCAGGAAAAAGATTGGCGGACCTTCAAAGGTCACAGCCACTTACGTTCGTGGCTCTCCGTTCCTCTGATCGCTTCCGACCAGTACCTTGGGTGCTTATCGGTGGGTCGCATTGATACGCACATGTATACGAGAGAGCATTTGCGTCGAGCCGAATTGTTAGCAATTCCGGCTGCCGCCGCGATCCAAAACGCTCGTCTTTTTTCTCGGGCGGAGATCTACGCATCCGAACTCGAAAAGCGGCTAGACGACCTGCGCCTGGCAGAAGCCGCTCTGGCCCAGGCACAGGGAGACCGACGAATCTCCGACGAAAAATTTCAGAAGGTGTTCCGTTCTAGCCCGATTCCTTTTTCGATTACAACGGTCGCAGAGGGACGGTTTCTCGACGTGAACACCGCTTTTGAGCTCCGGTATGGCTACTCGCGAAAGGAAATACTTGGCCGAACGGTTCATGAACTCAAGATGTGGGAAGATCCAGCCGATCGTGTGCTCATGATTCAGCAGCTCAGCCGCGGGGGCCCCATTCGAAACGTTATCACGCGGCTTCGCACCAAGTCCGGCGAAGTCAAACTTACGGCGTACTCTGCTGACAGGATCCAGTTCGACGGCCAATCGTGCATTCTTGCTGTCTCAGAGGACTTGCCCGAATACGACAAA
>DATMQI010000083.1:0-23308 GCA_035567135.1 Terriglobales bacterium | reverse complement strand
GGCCCGCGTATCGCGCATACACTCCTGCCGATTTCCGGTAAAGGACCTTCGGACTGGAGTTATGCATTCGTTCCCGTGATCGGTCCTTTGATCGGCGGAGGGATCGCAGGCTTGGCGATTAAGGCGCTGCACTTCTAGTTGCCGTGAGTTATCTGCGAGTTTCAGTGCGTGAACGTGACGTTGAGCCCGGTGGTGAACACGACGTCGTTCTTCTTCTTCCCCGTAGGCGGATTGGTTACGTACACGTCGCCAAACATGTTTTGCCAACCTAGCCATTTGTTGATCTTCGTCACGGTGCCAAAGTCAAACGTAGCGCGATACTCGCTGGCATCGCTGAAGTCGGGGAAGAAGTAAGCCTTTTGCGTGATGACGGTCGAGCCGTGCAACTTATGCATAAATTCGTCGCCAATCTGTGCAGCGGCGAAGTTGTGGATCAAGTGCGGCAAGGGCGCAAGTTGAGTGTAGTTTTCACGCGTGTAAGCAATGCCGCCCAGGAAATCGAGCGTGGTGTTGGCCGTCTTGATCGCATGAAAGCCGAGACCACCGCCAAACACCGAGCGCAGGTTCAAATCCTGGAGAGCATCGGTAAAGAAGTCAGCGTTCACGAAAGCAAACAGCCGGGGCTTGATGTCGTGATCGTAGCGAGCGCCACCTTTATTTGTATTCGCGGTCACACGGGTGGCAGCAGGTGCCAAGCCGTTCGTCGAGTACACTGAGCCGGCGTACAAGCTCAGCTTGTCGTACAGTCCGGTCCGCGTGCCGGTGAATGCCAGAGCCAGGTTTTTGGTCTCGCTGTTGCCGGCGGTAAGCCCGAAGCCGACGTTCACCCCTCCTTCCCAGCCTTCCAGGTAACCGGGATGTTGCATCTTCTCCCACGCTGTTTGTTCCGCGTTGCTACGCATGACCACAATCGAGTCCTTGGCCACGTCCACGTTCCCGGAGGTTTTGGTCGACACCTCGATCCTCCCGTCGCTGCTGGTAACAGGGCCGACCACCGTCTTGCCTTCTTTCAGCGCAACATGCAGCGGTTGCTCCGATTTGATCTCCTGAATGGCCGGCCACTGCACAGTCACTTCGCCGGCAAATTCAGTTTTCATGACGAGCGACTTGTCGTCGGACTTCTCGATGGTGCCCGTCAGACGATCGCCATTCTTCAAAACGATCTGATCAGCAAATAAAGGAGTGCACAGAGCAAGGATCAGCGGCAGAACAACCCTCATAGTACGCAAGGCTTCCTCCAGAACATGAAGTTGGGGCCCGTGTATTCAACTCCAAAAACGTATAGTCAGAGAGAAACGGTAATCAGAAAGGCGGGCGGCCCAGGAAAAGAGGGGCCAACTGAAAAGTACACCACCCGGCAGCGTTTAATCACTTCAAGCGAAGTGGTTTAGGTGCGGATGGAATAAGCACAGCGGCTTAGCCTGAGATCAGCAGGTGACTTGCTCGTCGACTGTTTGCCATTGGAGCAAGGGGGCGTTGGTATTCGATTGAAACTAGCTTTTCACTTCTGGGTTCGAGGTTGTCGGAGTACTCGGAGTCTTCGACGCCTCGGCCGGATGGTCCTTCATGCCTTCCTTCAGCGAGCGAATGCCCTCGCCCAAGCCCTTTCCGAGTTCAGGCAACTTTTTGGGACCAAAGACAAGAAGAGCAATGAAAAAGATGACCAGCAGGTGCATCGGTTGAAATAGACCTTCAAACATAAAACCTCCAAAACCTAACCTTTTAACGTTACCGGAGGCTGACTATTCCGTCAACGACACTCGACACCCTCTTATTACATTGATTTTACAAAGAGTTGCATTACTTCGGTCCAATCGCCCGGGCCACCTGGACAGGTATTTCGGCTATTACCTCGGTGACCTATCGGGGATTACCTCCGCGGTCTATGTTTGGGAAAACGTGCAGCCCCCTCTTCCTGCGCGCCAAAGGAGTCGTGTCGTGAAGCGTTCTGGCTTGGTCCTGCACATTTCGTTTCTGCTTTTCGTGGCGGCACTCGGGCAAGCCTTCGCCGAATCGCCGAAGCCTCAGCCAATCGACCGCACTCAACTGATGGCGTGGATCACCGGCGGAATCTCGAATGCGCGGCTCAGCCGGCTAGTTTCTGAACGAGGAGTGGCATTCGCGCTCTCGGCAACCGACGAAAAACAATTGCGCGCGGCCGGTGTGGATGGACAGCTTCTAAAGACGTTGCGAGCAAGCCACCCATCGGTGAGCGGCAAGAGTTCTCTCTGTTCTCCGGCCTTAGCGAAAGCGGCAGAGCTTGCGCACGAGAAGAAATATGAAGCAGCCGCCGAGCAATTGGTCAGTGTTCTCCGCTCGGATCAAGACAATGCAAGTCTGCATTTTGCGCTGGGACAGATGTTGCTTGGGCACGAGCAGTGGGACGATGCGCTTGAGCAGTTCACAGAATCGGCGCGCCTGATGCCCAGCTTTCCGGAGCCCCACAACCGGATCGCCTACATTTTCTATCGATCGGAAGATGCGGAAAGCGGTATCGCCGAAGCTCGCACAGCTCTCAGTATGGACCCGGGCAATGCCGAGGCGTACCGCCAGCTTGGGCTTGGCCTGTATGGCACAGGCAAGAACTATGCCGCTCTTCATGCATACGAGGAGTCGCTCGTGCGGGAGCCCGAGAATGCTGATGTCTACTACGACATCGGCATCGTGCACCGGGATATGGGAGATTTGCGCGGCGCGGTTGTCGCTTACCGCCACGCGTTGCGCATCAAGCCGGATTTCTGGGAAGCGCACAGTAACCTTGGTGTCGTGCTGCATGACCTCGGCAAACTGAACGAAGCCATTGCCGAATATCGCGAAGCCAAGCGGCTGGCGCCGGAGGAATCCTCGGTCCGTAATAACTTGGGCAACACCTATTGCGACATTGGAAACTACGATGCCGCGATCGCCGAATTTCATGACCTGGATCGCATGGATGCCGGATGGGAGGGCGGACACGCTTGCCTCGCCCAGGCCTTCATGGCGAAGAAGGACTATGCCGACGCGGTTGCAGAATTGCGCAAGGCGGTCTTGCAGAATCCCACCGGACCTTCCGAACATCGCGTGCTTGGGCAAGTTTTACTCCTCGACGACAAGCCGGAAGAGGCTCTCAAGGAACTGCGAGCTGCCGTCTCGTTGAGCCCGGACTCAGCGCTGGCCCATCATTACCTGGCTACCGCGCTGTTCGAGTTGCAGTCGTTTGAGGCAGCCGAAAAGGAATTTCGTGAGGCAGTGCGGCTTGATCCTAGCGCGCAGAACCACTACTCGCTGGCGGCGTGCCTGATTGCGATGGGCCGCAATGATCAGGCGTTGGCGGAATTGGAAAACGCCTCGCGCCTCGATCCTTCGCAAACTCTCTACCGCGCACGAAAAGAAGAGTTGATGAAGTTGATGGGGCAGCCAGGCCGTCAGTAACGCGAGCGTTTGAGTGCTCCTGCGTGCTGCCGATGCGCAGTTTGGCACCATCCCTTGTACTAACGGACGCGGTTGGGATGCACTCCCGTTCGTCGATGTTTCCGACCGGTCCTCCTAGAATGAGATTTATAAGCATATCCGCTGGCCTATTCAGCGCCGCTCGCAGGGAGACACCATGAATTTCATGTCAGGTCAGTCCAATGGCTCCGGGGCCGCCGTGCGCACTGCGCTGGCGCCCACGACCGAAACCCGCCGCACTGTCCCGTCCGCGCGTACTGCGGCTGCGACACCCGCGGCAGCGCCTGGCGCGAAGCCGGTCGGCTACGGTCTCCCCTGCGCGAAATGCCGGAAGTACTATGCGGCCAGCCTGAGTGCCTGCCCCGTCTGCAAGTCGACCGAACGTGTATCTCCGGCCGCGGCTCTCCCGTGCCCCGCGGCTACCGAGACGCACACGGAAGGCCTGGACGAGGAAAGAGCACGCCTGCTGCGGGAGTTCAAGGCGAAGCTGTATGCGAGCAGTGCGCAGATTCACTCCACGAATCATGCCTGTGCCAATACGAAGAACGGCGACAAAACGCACGACGAAGCCGCCGTGTGCAGGACTTGCCACCAGCGCTTACAGGCGCGGGTGGATGTTCTGGAAGCGGCCCTGCATATGGACCTGAAGGAGGCAGCGCAGGTGATTTACGACGCGGTGTGGGCTGATACTTCAGATTCGACCAAGACCTATCAGAATGCCGCGCGAGCGCTGCTGGGAGAGTTGCGCAAGCGCGCTGGATTGTCGCTGGTTCTGGGACGCATGCAACCGTTGGCGCACTAGATCGGCTTGCCTGAAAACCGCACAGGGAGCAGGCCTTTCAGAATCCAAATCGCATTCGCCCAAAGGCGCTGGGGACATGGAAATTCGGCTGCGGCGTATGAGTTGGCTGCCAGGCGTAGTAGCCTCGAGGTTCTTCCCTTCCCTCCACCCGAAAGAAATTCACCCGCCAGACCGAATTCGGATCAAACTTCGTCGTCAGAGCCTTCATGGGGATGGCCAGCTCTGCATCCCAGGTATGCGTCTTCTCATCTAACGTCACGGACCGTTTCATGCCGCTCTTGAGATCGGGCTTGGCGCCGGGCGAGATGTCGAGATCGATCCAGAGACCGTTCGGGCTGACTTCGAATTCCTTGTAGGCGCGCGGAACGGACGGATCGGGCTGCAGGAAGGCCTCGGCTACATCGCGCTCCCAGAGATGATCACGCCGCCCATTTGGATCGGAATCCGAAAACACGTGAAGCCCACGATAGCGGCATTCAAAACGTAGGTATAACGTGTCTTTCGACCATAGGGCGCGAACCCGAGTCTCGCGGTCGGGCGCAGGGTTTTTGCCTTGCCAGTCGGAACAGAATGTGATCGGCCCCGCCGTCTTCCACTCGGCAGCGGGCGTGGCGGCATTCGGGACTAGGTCGTGATCCACGGGGGCGGCAAGAATCACGGCCGTTGGACTTGCGCAGGAAGGGGCACTGGTCTGCTGGCTCATGATAGGGGCAATACACGATAGCAGGATCAATGCGGTCGCGAATCTATGGGCATATGCGAGCAATGGAAATCAGTCGTCAGTCATTAGTCGTCAGTCGCCACCAAGGTGTGGCGTTTGCCGACGACTGACAACTAAAGGCTGCCGACTGATCTTGCAGGAAACTTGGTTTGACCGCAAGCTTTGGATAGCTGTCGTTCGGGTGCGGCCCTAGACTTCTCTCATGACGACCATGAATGCGATACTCAACCTGGAGAGCGAGATCAATATGACGCCGGGGCCGCGCAACGCGCAAAACAAATGGTGGGACGCGGTTCTGGCCCGAGACGCCAACCACGACGGCGAGTTCTTCTTCGCGGTTTCGACCACCGGAGTGTACTGCCGTCCTTCCTGCCCGGCCAAGCGCCCTCGGCGCGAGAACGTAACTTTCTTCCGGCATCCGGATGAAGCCGAAAAAGCTGGGTTCCGTGCTTGCCTGCGCTGCAAGCCCAAGTCGGCGGCGGGGAATCCTCAGACTGCGACCGTGAAGGAGATGTGTCGCTACATCGAGCAGCACCTCGACGAGCCCGTCACGCTGGAAAGGCTGGCGGAAGCCTTCGGCCAAAGTCCCTTTCATTTGCAGAGGACTTTCAAGAAGGCACTCGGAATCACGCCGCGGGCTTACGCAGATACCTGCCGCATGGGATTGCTAAAACGCAACCTGCAGTCGGGACGGAGCGTGACCCATGCGCTTTACGACGCCGGGTACAGTTCGAGCAGCCGCCTGTACGAACGCACCGCCTCGCAATTGGGCATGACGCCTGACAAGTATCGGCGAGGGGCGATTGCAACGAACATTCGCTACGCCTGCACAAATTCTCCTCTTGGACGCATGTTGGTGGCGGCGACCGAGAAAGGCATCTGCGCGATTCAGTTCGGGGATCGTGACGAGGAACTGGTCGAAGGCCTGAAGCGTGAATTTCCATTCGCCATTCGCAAGCACGATGACGAGACAATGCGGGCGTGGACCGAGGCCGTACTGCGACAAATCTCGGGCCACAAGCTCAATCGCTCGCTGCCCCTCGATATTCAGGCGACGGCGTTCCAAAAACGGGTCTGGACTCACCTGCAGTCTCTGCCCTTTGGAACCACGCAGTCCTATGGAGAGGTAGCCAAGGCAATCGGTCAGCCGAAAGCGGCCCGGGCGGTGGCTCGCGCCTGTGCCTCGAACCGGATTGCAGTTGCCATTCCGTGCCATCGCGTGGTTCGGGAAGACGGCGAAATGGGGGGATACCGCTGGGGTGTCGAACGCAAAAGAGCCTTGCTGCAAATGGAGCAGCAGGGCTCCGTGCGCCGGGCCACCTCGGCGCAATGATTTCGAATGCGAGAGCAGTGTCTCCGCCACAGCGCCTTTAAGCCTTGTCATTCCGAGCGTAGCGAGGAATCTGCTCCGCCGGAAACTCAGCTCCTAGAGAGCGGCATCTCGCAGCCGGTTAATGCAGCAACTTCTCGTACACCTTGCGGGCGCGGGAAAGCTGGTCAAGAACTGTCGCCTTCTCCGTCTCTGTATTCCAATCCTTGTGAGCCTCAGCGCCGGCGATGAGTTGATCAATCCAAGCGAGAAAGTAAGAGGCATCGTCGGTGGGATGGGGCGCGGAGCCATCCACCGTAATGTAGATGGGGCTGGTGGTCGCGTAGGGGTACTGGTCGAGCAAGGGATATTTCGGCTTGTCACTCGCTGCCCGTAAAAGGCACCAGCTCGTGGCAGAGATCGGCAACGTGCCGTCTTCATCGGCTGCATCGCGGTGCTCACTTAATTTCAGATCACGAACGACCTTCCCGTTACAAATAATCTCCAGATGATCAACGGGAACAATCGAACGGAGCCGGGCCTTGAACTCTACCTCGTGCGTTCCCACCGGGAGCTTCACTTCTCCGCCAATGGGCTGACCGCCCAGCGAAAATCCAAGCAAGGGTCCGTTGGTGGCGAAGGTCCGTCCGCGTTTCATGTTCTCCAGCCACGGGTCAATCTCCAGCGCGCCCTTGGGAACCTCCACGTAAACACGATTAAGGCCCACAGGGCCTCGCAGCGAAGCAAAATTCGCCATGGCGTCAGTTCCCGCCGCGGTCGGCAGGCGAAAGCCGCAATTCAGCAGCCGATACCAGACGCGCGCCGTCGATTTGTGATCGCTGAAGCCCAGCACCTCAATGTAGTCGACCTTCCCAAGCGCCACATCGACCGGCAACTCGTCCGTGAGTGTTTCCTTAGCAGGATCTGGATAAGTATCGAAGGGATGCACGTAGCCAACCAGGCCTTGTTGTTCGTGCGCCAGGTCGGCAATCGTGGCATTGGTCGGAAACAGGCTCGCCGCAGCCGTATTTGGATATCCGGCGTAGTCGGGGAGCAGAAAATTTCGGGTCAGATGCAGCAGGCCCAGGTGTCCCCAATAGCTGGTGTGAAATTCCTGACCGTGCAGCAGGAGATTGTTGGCGGTCGATACGGGGTCGAGCGTGGTACGAAAATAGACGATATCGGGAATGCGTTGTTCCTTATTGACAACGAGATCCTGCACGATCGGCAAATCTTCCGCCGCAGCCTGAAAAACGAGATGTGCGGGCGTATTCCGGTAAGCGCCTCCATAGTTCATGTGCACATGTACGTCCCCGCTGACCCAATGCGATGCTCCGCTCGATAACAAATCGAGGGGTTGCAATCGGATCGTAACCGGAGTCGCCTGGCTTGCTTTGACTTCCACTGTCTGGCTGGCAACGCGATGCTCGAAGCCCCGCATGACGTCAATGGTCACGCCTCCAGCCGGGACTTCGACATTCGCCGCTCCTGCCGTGTGAAAGTAGTGAGCTTCGAAGGCGGACTGGCTGCGGTCGAAGCTGTCATCGGCATGCATCCGCGCGTCGCGCGGAGCATAGGCGCGTCCGTCCTCGCCGGTGATCGAGATGCGCGCCGCAGCTTCACGCCCGCTCTCATCAAGCACGACGACCTTGAGATGCCCCATAGGCACCAGGTACTTTCGGCTCTTGATCACGAGCTCGTGCTGGGAGCCACCAAGCGCTTGCCGGATCCACAAGTTGGTGTTCCCGCCGCGATTCGAAATGAAGGCGATCTTCTCGCCATCCGGCGACCAGCGCGGATTGATGTTGTCGAAATCTCCATAAGAAAGAGGAAACGGATCGCCACCCTGAGCGGGCATCGCCCACAGCTGGTGCCAAGCCTGGCCGACGTAGGACGCATAGACAATGCGCTTCCCGTCGGGAGAGAAAGTTGGTCGTGCTTTCCAGGTAGTTTCTTCGTAATGAATCTCGCGCGCCTCCGCGCCCGCCTCCGCCTTCATCCGCCAAAAGCCGCCGGTTCCGTAGAGGTGGCCACGATTCGAAACGTACAGCAGTTCCTTCCCATCGGGAGACCATGCCGGGCTGATCTCGTGATCGAACCCGCTGTAGTAATAACGAGGGAGCGAACTGCGGTTCTCGCCCGTTAATCGCTGCACATCGGTAAGAGTCCCTGCTTCAAAGCGGCCGGCAAAAATATGGAAGCGGCCATTGTAGGTGGTCGAGACGAAGGCAATTCGCTTGCCGTCGGGCGAAAAGCGCGGCTCGACGTTTACAGCTCCCGCATTCGTCAGCGCGCGAGCTTGCCTGCTTTCGAGATCGAGTACCCACAGCTCCATCGCACTCTTGTCGTACTTCGCGTAGACCACCCAGCGCCCATCCGCGGACCAGTCCGGCTGATAGTCGTAGCCCGGACCGGCGGTCATCTGCTCCGCTTCGTCAGAATCAACTCTCTGCAACCAGAGCGCGCCCGCCATGGAATACACCACCGACTTGGAGTCCGGAGACCACGCGACCGCACTCGGTCCTGTGGTCAACTGCGGCAGGTACATTTCACGGAAATAGTAGGCGTGTGGCTCGTTGATCTGCTTGAGCACGGGCTCGCGCTGCGCGGTTGACCCTCGAGCGAAACTCAGAAAAGCGATAGCGACAAAAACCCACGGGCGGATGGACAAGACTCCTCCAACGATCATTCGAGAGTCGGGAACGGCGCGGATTATACCGGAAGACAGGAACTGTCCCGCGAATCGTACTCGCAATCTTGCTGGCACTCTCAACCACGGCAATCCATTTTGCAAGGTCTTGCGTACTTCTGAGCAGGGTGATACACCGAGGCTCCCATGAGCGCCGCGAGGCAACATGTCTTTCTCACAGGCGGAAGCGGCTACATGGGCAGCCGCCTTATCCCACGCTTGCTGTCTCGAGGGCATCACGTCACGGCGCTGGTCCGGCCGCATTCGCAGGGCAAGCTCCCCTCGGGTTGCGAGGCCATCTCGGGAAATGCGTTGGACGGCTCTTCTTATCGGGACCGCATCAAGCCGGTGACCACATTCGTGCAACTGGTGGGCGTCTCCCATCCCAGCCCCGCCAAAGCGGCGGAATTTCGCAGCATCGATCTGGTAGCAGGAAGGGAGGCGACCGCGGCGGCTGTTTCCGCAGGCACTCAGCATCTTATCTACATGAGCGTCGCCCACCCCGCTCCCATGATGAAGGCCTACATCGCAGTTCGCGCGGAATGCGAAACGCTGATCCGGGAAAGCGGCCTGAATGCGACCATTCTTCGGCCCTGGTATGTACTCGGTCCCGGACACCGCTGGCCCTACGTTCCGGTCCCAGCGTATTGGTTACTTGAACGCATTTCATCCACACGTGAGGCTGCGCGGCGCCTGGGGCTGGTTACGTTAGAGCAGATGCTTCAGGCGTTAACCGATGCGGTCGAATCACCCTCAACCGGCGTACGCGTTCTGGGCGTGTCTGAAATTCGCGCAGGCCGCGCCAACGCGGCATTTGGTGCGGCTTCGGCGCGATGATGGACCAAGCACCATTCCTGTTGGCACCAAGGTAATACCGAATTACGAAAGCTCATGCACGTGGGGCATCTGTTCGCTGCCGTTACACGATGAGAGTGTTGGGGTGCCATTACACAGGCCTCAGCATGGACAAGAACGAGTACCTGGAAAATGTTCATCTTCGGATTCTCCGCGTCACGGAAGATCTTCGCGCTATTCAGCGGGACCTCAATTGTGCCGCCATGGAAGCGCCCGGAAATCCTGAACTCCTCGAGGCCCTCAGCGCCGATCCTGAGTTGGAATCGCTGCAGGTGCTGAAGTCAGCGCTCGACCAGATGCGTCATTTCCTGTGGTTCTATGGACAGGTGGTTACCAACGATACGGAGTTCGGCGAGAAATTGCGCGAGACAATTCGGCAGAAACCATCGAACGACGGCGTGCAGCAGGCGCCGCCCAATCCTATGAATGACCGCATCCGCGGAGCCGCGGAAGCGCTCATGCTGCAATATCTCGCCGACGGGAAAACCCGCAAACCCAACTAGCCCGCGCGAGCCCGCCCTTTTATTCCAACGTCACCGACTTCACCAGATTGCGCGGGCGATCCACGTCCAGACCCCGCTTGATTGCCATGTAGTAAGCAAACAGCTGCAGCGGCACAATCTCAAGGATCGGGGAAAGCAGCTCAGGAGCGTGAGGAATAAAGATGGTGTGATCCGCCAGCTTCGACACTTCCTTGCCACCCTCTGAAGCCAGCGCAATCACGCGGCTCGATTGCTTCTTGAATCCCGCAATGTTCCCGAGGCTCTTTTCGTAGCGAAGCACCGATCCCGGACTCTCGGGATCGTGGGTCGCGATAATCACGACGGGCAGATTTTCATCGATCAAGGCATTCGGCCCATGCTTGGTCTCGCCCGTGGGATAGCCTTCGGCATGGACGTAAGAAACTTCTTTCAGCTTAAGCGCGCCATCCATTGCGATGGGATAGTGAATGGCGCGCCCCAGAAAAAGAAAGTCATCGACCTTGTGAAACTCAGTGGCAATTTGTTCGCATTGATCTGCGCAACCGAGGAGCGTCTTCAGTTTTGCGGGAAGCTCCAGCAACTCGCGAATGTAATGCTCCCGCAAATCCGGACTCAGGGTTTCGCGAGCTTGCGCCAGGTGGAGCGCGAACAGAAACAGGGCTGCCATCTGCGCGGTAAAGGCCTTGGTGGAGGCGATACTGATCTCTGGCCCCGCCAACGTGTAAATGACGCCATCCGCCTCGCGTGCAATGGTGGTTCCGGCAACGTTCGAGATGGCAACTGTCCGCGATCCCCGCGCTTTGGCTTCACGCTGCGCCGCTCCGGTATCGGCCGTTTCGCCTGACTGCGTGATCACGATGGTTAACTCGCCTTTGCCGATCATCGGATTGCGATACTCAAATTCGCTGGCGTAGTCGACATCCGCAGGAATCCCGGCCAGTTCCTGAATCATGTACTGCCCGACCATGCCCGCATGGCGGCTTGTGCCGGAGGCGACGATATTGATGCGCGTCAGACTGCGCAGTTCCTGCCGGCTGATGGGAACTTCGTTCAGTTGCACCACTCCCTCGGGCAGCGAGATGCGAGGAGCGATCGTGTCGTGCAGTCCCTGGGGCTGCTCGAAGATCTCCTTGATCATGTGATGAGGGAATTCGCGCTTCTCTTCCATGCTTGTCTCTCCTGATTTCGGTCCTATGCTTACGCGATTTGCCCACGCACGATGGTTTGCAGAACATCGCCTTTGGGACTCAGTGCCACGATATCCGCAACCGCTCCCGGAACCAGCATTCCCGCCTTCGCAGGAAGTCCAGTGGTGCGCGCGGGATTCAGAGTAGCGAGCCGCACGGCTCGCTGCAGATCCCAATTGGCAAACTTCACGACATTGCGCACGGCCTTATCCATTGTAAGGACGCTTCCCGCCAACTTGCCCTTGACGAGGCACTTGCCATCCTCCACGTCGACTTCGAGTGAACCGAGGCGGTAGCGTCCATCAGGCATTCCAGTGGCAGCGGTCGCGTCAGTGACGAGCACGGCTGTTTCCACACCTTTCACGCGCAGAAAGAGCGACACGATCAGCGGGTCGACGTGGATTCCGTCCGCGATGATCTCGGCACTGAGCCGTTCGTCCATAAGCGCCTCGCCCAGAATGCCGGGATCGCGGTGTCCCAGAGGGCGCATGGCATTGAACATGTGGGTGGCGTGGCGCACGCCCGCGGCCACACCCGCTTGCGCGGCCGGCAGATCCGCATCCGAATGCCCCATGCTCACGCAAACTCCGCGCCGGGTCGCTTCCTCGATAACCCTTCGGGCACCCTCTAACTCCGGGGCAATGGTCAGAACTTTAATGTGCCCACGTGACGCTTGCCAGAATCTTTCAAACATTTCCAATGTGGGCGGAAGAAGATCTGCCGGGGGATGTACGCCCGGGCGAAGGTGGCTAATGAAAGGACCCTCGAGGTGGATGCCGGCGGGCTTCGCACGCCCGTCGCCCCCCGCTTCGCGAGTTTTCTCGATCGCATCCGCCAATCGCTCGAGCGCAGCCAACGTCTGATCCACCGGGGCGGTCACAGTAGTGGGGAAATACGTCGTCACGCCGTGCTGGAAGAGCTGTTTCTCTACGGCAGGCAGTGCGTCCGCGGAGCTCTCCATCACATCATGCCCCGCTCCACCATGAATGTGCATATCTATGAAACCCGGCACCACCGTGGCATCACTAAGATCGACAACTCGAGCGCCCTGTGGAATCTCGCGACTGGCAGAGGAGCTGACATTGATCACCACACCATCTTCCAGGAATAGCAGCGGGCGCTCCACCCGTTCGATGGGTGTGAACAATTCTCGTGCTTGAATCACCAAGGCCATTGAATCGTTTTAATACCGCCATTGTAACGAACCAAGTTCGATTTCCAAAACCCCAGAAAGAACTTCGTTCGAGGGCAACCGAAAGTCGAGACACCAAGGCTGCTGACTTTCAGCGAATCTTAGCAGCAGAGGCCCCGGAATCCTGAGAATGTTATACTTTAGGCGGGAACGCGGTCTTCTCTTAATTCTCATAGTTCACCGCGCAAGTCTGCCGCGTTTGTCTTGTCGGGGAGTGGCTCAGCCTGGTAGAGCACCTGGTTCGGGACCAGGGGGTCGGAGGTTCAAATCCTCTCTCCCCGACCAATACCTTCAACAACTTGCAATCTTCGCTTCCCGCTGGGGCACCCACAGGGGCACCCATTCGTTGTTGACGGACTGAGGTTGATCCTTTTTAGCTTTCTCTGCTTTCTCGCTGGCAGCGGAAACCGCTTCAACAGCTCGGGTGACCGCGTCCACTCGCTCTTCCCACCAACTCTTGCCGTAAACGTTTTGGGTCACGTCAATGTTGGCGTGGCCCATGTTGTCCCGGACAACCTCCGGCCTTGCACCCTCGCGCAGCATGAGGCTGGAGTGCATGGTGCGGAAGCTCCGAAAATCCACCGCACTGGAGAGGCCCAGCTTGGTAGCAGCGGCCTTGATGTGGCGCAATAAATTACGCCTACCCAAGGGACTGCCTTTACGCTTGCCTTTACGCGTGCAGAACACCAAGTCGTTCGGCTGCTGGTGCTTGCTTGCGTTCCATCTCCCAATCAGGGCACTCTTCATCAAATCACGCCTGTCGAACGGCACTTGCCGCTCACCAGCGTCGGTTTTCACATCGTCGAATTCGCCTTCGTAGACGCGTTCTTCCACCGTGATTCGGTCTGCTTGGATGTGACGCCAGCGCAGGGCCAGCACCTCACCGATACGGAGCGACCCGAACACGATCAGCACGACGACGCTCTTGGTGGGCTCGGGAAGAAGCTCAATCAGCTTGCCGATTGTCGCCAAAGGCAACAGGATCGTAGGTTTGCGCTGCTTCCTCCGAGGCAGCTTCACCCCAATTGCCGCATTCTTCTCAACCATTCCCCAGACCTTCGCTTGATTCAGGTGAACACGCAAACAGGCGTGCATCAGCCGGATCGATTTGGGCGAAAGGTGGGGATAAAACGCGTTGAAGAAATCCTGAAGTTCAATGATGTTCATCTTGCGAAGCATCATCGTTCCCCAGGTTGGCAACAGGTATTTGTCCGTCAAGAACTCGTAATGCCGCCGTGTTGAGTTCTTGAGATGGGGCCACGTTTTCTCGCGACACTTCGCGATCAGCGAGGCCAGTGTTTCATCGTCAGACGGGTAGAGACCCGGTTCGTTATTCCGCGCGTTCACTTTCTCCATGAACTGATCGGCTAAGCGCTGCGCATCCCGCTTGCTCGGTACACTGCTTTTCGCCCAGACCTTGGAGCGCTTCCGGCGCGGCTTCGAACTGTAATCCCAGTACACCATCTTCCACTTCGTACCGAGGTCCTTCACCTCGGGTCTTTGGTTGTCCCTTATCAAAATGTCGTGCACTCGTAAAATGAGCGACTTAGAACCTGTCTTGTCACCGCGTGTTTCGATAAGATTTCGGCCATGTTCGTTTCGCTTCGATACTTGATCGGTTGGATTCTCCGCTCCTGGGGTTCGCGTAGGGATCTCATCCTAGAAAATCTCGCGCTTCGTCAGCAACTTCTATGCTTAAATGCCAAGCGCCCGCGCCGCCGATTTTCTGCAAGCCACAAGCTATTCTGGGTTCTTCTGCGGCGGCTCTGGTTGGGATGGAAAACGCCTCTTGTTCTGATCACGCCACGAACCGTGGTCAAGTGGCATCGGGCTGGCTTTCGCCTCTATTGGAAATGGCTCTCCCGGGCCGGTCAGGTCGGTGGCCGAAAGCTACATGGAACCCCAGCTTCAGCAACTCGCCGTGAATACGCGGTGCTCCCCAGCCCGGTCGCAGATGCATAGCGACCTCCTTAATTGTCTTCACTTAAATTGTCTTCCGACTTACCCCAGAATCGGCCCGACTGCTCGCGATGCGGTTGTATCGCTTCGATGGGGTTGGCCGCGGTGGGACATCAAAAGCTTGTCGGTCCGATCACCGCCGGGCACATCTTCTGGACCTCAACCGCAATTGGTCGCTACGTACGGCGTGGCGAAAGTACGTTGCAGCATCTCGTAAACCGCAAGCAGGGCGAACTGGGCAAAGAGGGCTATCACGGCGTCTCGCGGAGCAAGAATCTGCTGAAGATCATTGACTGACGAGAGCTGTAGCCCCGAGGAAATGCCATTGGGATTCGGACTGGCACTGGTTGGCTATATCAAATCATTCGTTCAGAAGTTCGGATGAGTTATCCGAACGGGGATGGGAATAGTTCACGAAAACGGATTACACATTGACCTTTGCACTTGCCACCTAACCCGCGCACTCGCTGCCGTGGGCTGCACAAGCTTGATGCTATCCTCAATGACATTGCGGCGCTGCGCTCTTCGAGGGTTGACGCCTGATGAGGAGCTACAGAGCAGCAAAGCAGTCAGCGCTGAGTCGAGGGACTTGGCCCAGAACTTCTCCGGGATGCGTTATCGATTATCGGCTACGACTATCTGTTTGTTGAGTATGTCCGCCGCCTCGGCAAGTGTTAGGTCGTCGAGCATTAGGTGGAAGTCGCTGTGCTTTTCGGTCTCCTGCACACCGATTGTCTTGAAGAGGAGAGCTTTCCCTTTCATGTCCACACCCAGGACGGTCACTTCCCAGTGACCTGGTGCAACTTCTGCCTGCCTAACCTCAAACATGCCCCCCTTGTCCAAGTGTCCCAACAGTCCGCCTCCGAATTTCACATCCTCCATGACGTGGCCATTGATCTCGGCCAGCCTCTCCTGTTTGGTTTCCACCGTCATCTCACCTTGCATACTGTGGAGGACCCGGGCTTCAATGGAAGGCGGCTGAAAATTCGGGTCTGGTCTGAAGGTTAGCGTGACAAGGGTTCCCTGACAGCGCGCGTATGTGAATACAAACACATCAGGCAAGATATTGAACAAGCGCGCCCCTTGTTCTGCCTTCTTGTTACTCGCCTGCTGTAATTTTCGTTGCTCATCGGGATGGCTCACGAGCCTTTGCAGGCGCTGGTTCTCTTTCTGCTGCTGTTTGGCGTCAAGTGGGCGGCTATCAATGGAGAGGAGCCGACTGAGAGAGCCATCTTTTGTCTCGAGGATTTCCTGGACGCGTTTCCTCCCGGATTCCTCTTTTTCGAGCTGGTACATCCAGTGGTCGTGATTCTCATTTTGGAGTTTTAGTTCGTTGGCGACCACCTTCCGCGCCAGTTCCTTCGCCGACATTCCGAGCCTGTCGGAATCCGATTGGGGGAGTGCGTTCGATCCCAGCAGAATGACTGTCACTATGACGGTTGCAAGGCCGTGTACTAGTCTCACAATCAAAGACGATGCCAGTCCCGCGCGGCGCGTTTTGAACCAGCTATGCATCTCGTCATTCCTCCAATGGGCGGACACGAACGACCCGAAGGTCGTGCCGCAGCGGTCGGGTTCTCGCAATTTCGATCATGGAACGGAGTGCATCCAAAAAGCTGGTCAAAATCGCGCACTCTCTCTTGCAATTGTCATCTTCATCTCACCGATGTTTTTGTACAGCGTCCACGTCCTTATCGCCCTCACCCTTGGAAAATACAGGGCTATCGATTGTTCCACGGATCCGAAAGGGGAACTGCAACTTTCCTTCTTTTAACGTGGCTCCCGAAAGCCGGGCAATCGTGTTGGTGAAAAAGCTCTCCTTGGTTGTAATCTCCGCCAACCCGCGATAGTTCAACTCGTCAGAGCCTGACACGCTCACACTGCCCGAGCCATCCACATCAACCCCGTAGCCATCAATGTCTATCACCCGGCTCGAAATCCGCTGATCGGCTAGCTCCAGATCGGTGGTTATCAAGTTAAATGCGGAAGGATCGTTTTTGGCTGGGCCGAGATCGTTGAAGTGTGCCAGCTTCATCAGATTCGCGTTGAGCCTGAGACTGGGAACCTGACCGTTGCGCACCGTCAGGTGTCCGCCTCCGTGGATCCCCGCGAGTGGGCGGAGCGAATGTGCGATTTCTCCCGCCAACCTTACGTCTCCTTCCATCTTCCCGGTCATCTTTCCGCCGCCGTTTGGGAAGGCCGCCAGAAGCTGAGCCAGATTAATTCCGCTCAATCGCGCATTAGTCTTAAAGCTTGCATTCTTCTGCGACAAGTCGAAGGAGAGGCCACCCACAGCACTGCCGCCATAGACTTCCGCTCTGATATCGGTGAAGAAAACGTTTCTCGACTCCAACCGCAGTTTGGAATCTAGATTTCTTACCTCGACGGCGCCGAAGCGCAGAAGACCCGCCTTCAGGCTGCCCTGGCCGTCCATCGAGGAAGAAGAATGATTGATAATTCCGATCAGGTTCACCTGCTCCAGTTCGCAGGAGATCTCGTGGGCTTCGAAAAAAATCGGACCTGCCGCGTCGGACGGCAAGAGATTCGAAGCTATTACCAGCCCCCGCTTAATTGTCACTTTCGAAATGGGGCCGAGAGGAAAGCTATTCGCCGAAACCTTTGATTGAGGATTCTCGAAGTTCCACGGGCCGTCGGGATCCGAAGTCAGATTCAAGACCGGGTTCTCAAGTACGAGGGACTTGATGACCATCTGCCGGTGCAGGAGCGCTCCGACACTGAGTTCGGCATCGATCCGCGCCACCTGTGCAACATAACCAGCTGGAAATATCGGAGGGTTCTTCACGCCGATATGATCAATGTGAATCGTTACAGGAAAAAACGTGAGTGCCAGCCGTCCAATTTCCACCTGCATTCCAGTTTTTTCTTGGAGATGCGAGATCACCTGGGGCCGGTAGCGATCCACGTTAATAAGAGCAGGAACAACGAAAATAAGGGCGAGCATGAATATCGCGGCGATTCCTAGAACGACTAAAGCTGTCCGACGGCGGATGGGCATAGCGACCTTTAGAACACAAATAGAACACAAGCCAGTGGAGCCACTGGCATCCACTAGCATGCTATAAACCCGATCGCTAAACAGTTCAATTGTGACCAAGTGTGGCGACGTTTTGGCAATTGTGCCCAGATGATGGGCTATATCCCGGAAGTTCAAATCGGCATAGCTATTTGACGGAGTTGGGCGGTGTCCAACAGCTGGTGCACGGACAAAGTCTTTGACTTGGCGGATGCTCGACCCTACTGCTCTGCCGCGTGGAGGATCGGGGCTTGTCGCATCTTTGCGAGCGCCCTCCAAACGGTATCGATGGATGGCAAATTGACAAAGAACCGACGCTGATGTCCAGTCCGAAGTAGTATCCGGAAGAAATCTGGGATATCGAGGATCCACGCATCACATTCGTGCCCGAACTTCAACAAGATACCTGGTCACCTACACCTCTTATTTCCGTGGCGCCCCGGAGTGTCGTTGGCCTTGATCTGAGCGGGTCCGCCACAAGCTGCAATCCCAATCGTTGGATGTGAGCGATCTTGCTCAGACACCCAATCGCACACCTGTCATTCTTTATCCAACTGAGTGTGTAGACCGAGCCACGATGGCCGATTCGTAGCTCTCATTCTTAGGTCGCTGCGGGGCCCAGCCCCGGCCAAATCAAGGCGAAGCGACCACATCCAGCTCATCGGTATTCTTCATCCATGTGCACGCCGGAAAAACCTTACGGCGAGCACGGGTTGAAATGAAAAACTCTCGAAAATCAAGGCAGCCCCCATGCGGATGAGGGGCGTTAGCCTGCGAAAGAGAAGGTCAAAGTCATGCCTTTAATTCAACTGTTGGAAATTCTCGTCGTGGTGGGTGTCCTCCTGTGGCTGGTAAATCGCTTCATCCCCATGCAGGGATCTATCAAGTCCATTCTGAATGGCGTCGTGGTCATTGCGGTCGTCTTGTGGCTGCTGAATGTTTTTGGGCTGTTTCATTCCCTCGCCCGCATCCACATTGGGACGTGAAGGTCGACGAAGGGAAACAGCATCCAGAGATTGCACCACAGATACAACTTCGACACAGCCAATACGGCAGGAATCTGCCTCGAGGAGATGCTTTGAAGAACACTCTTTTGTTAGCGGCCGGACTTACTCTTAGTTTGAGTGCGTTTGCTCAGACCAATTCTCAATCAAATATGACTGTGGAGCCCATGGATCACACGCCGACATTCCGGGTCACCGTAGTCAGCCGCAGCGTGCGGGCAGTTAACTACAAGCATCGCGGCGGCGCCACGAAACTGGATTTTGCGGGTACGGACCTGATGCCCGGGGCCAACGGCCAAGCCAAAGTGGAAAGCAAGAAAGGCTACATCGAAATCGAAGTGGAATTTGGAAACCTGCAAAAGCCCACGACTTTCGGCAATGAGTACCTGACCTACATCCTGTGGGCAATTTCACCTGAGGGTCGAGCGGTGAACTTAGGGGAAGTCCTGGTAGGCGGCAACCACCGCAGCAAGCTCGACGTGACCACCGACCTTCAGGCTTTCGCACTGGTCGTCACCGCTGAGCCCTACTACGCGGTTCGACAGCCCAGCAACCTGGTAGTGCTCGAAAACGTAATCCGCGCGGATACGAAAGGGACTACCGAAGCAATGAATACGAAGTATGAGCTCCTGGAACGAGGTGGCTACATCCCCACCGGCTACAAATTCGATCCTGTGGTTCTGAATACCAAACTGCCCTTGGAATTCTTTGAAGCGCGTAACGCATTGCGCATCGCGCAGTCCGAGGGAGCCGAGACCTATGCCACTGACAGCTACCAGCATGCTGTCCAGTTGATGAACAAGACCGACGAATACGCCACCAGGAATCACATCGACAAAAAACCGTTGATCGCGGTTGCCCGTGAGGCGGTCCAAACAGCGGAAGATGCTCGCGCCATCACCGTCAAGAAGATCGATGAGGAACGTCTGGAGAACGAACGGCAAGCAGCCGCCAACGCCCAGGCACAGACCCAGGCGCAAGCGGACGACGCGACGCGCCAGGCGAAACGAGCCCAGTCGGATCAGGCCCGAGCTGAGTTCGCCAGGGAGCAAGCAGAGGGAGACGCCGCAAAGGCCCGCACCGAAGCGGACAACGCACGATCGGACACAGCAAGAGCCAAGTCGGATATGGCGGATAACATGGCGTCCTCGGCCAATGCACTTTCCCTGGCCCAGTCGGATGCAGACCAGTCCCGCTTAGCGGCGCAGCAAGCCCAGCAGGCCGCGCAGCAATCGGAAGCAGACAAGGTGGCCATGCGCACGCGATTGTCGGAACAGTTGAATTCCATTCTCCAAACTCGCGATAGCGCGCGCGGTCTCATCGTCAGCATGTCCGATGTTCTGTTCGACACAGGAAAGTATTCGTTGAAACCGGGCGCACGGGAGAAGCTGGCGAAAGTCGCCGGAATTCTGCTCGCCTACCCCGGACTCAACATAGCGGTCGGCGGCTATACGGACAATGTGGGCGGCGATGAAATGAACCAAAGACTGTCCGAGCACCGCGCTGACTCGGTACGCGATTACCTGGTCCAACAAGGCGTAGCGACCAATTCACTTAGCTCGAAAGGTTTCGGCAACACGTTGCCGGTTGCCTCGAACGATAACTCCGCCGGCCGGCAGCAAAACCGGAGGGTGGAACTTCTTGTGTCAGGCGAAGCCATTGGGCATCCCGTCAACGCGACGACCGGAAGCTTGCGATAGGCAAGCGTACCTACACAGCAGCAACGGAGGTAGCACCCATGAAACTTATTGGAATCACCAGCACAGCTATTCTATCTTTGCTTCTCGGAGTCGCTCCCGCTTACGCTCAGCACGAGCAACAGGACGAAAAGCAGGACCATCCTGAACAGCAACAGAACAAGCATGAGCAAGCCAAACCCCAACAGCAACAGCATGCTCAGCAACAGCGGGCAGATCAGAACAAGCAGCAACCAGATGCCGAGCAACAACAGCAACAGAACAAGGAGCATGCTCAGCAACAACAGCAGAGTCAGAACAAGCAACACGCCCAGCAACAACAGCAGTCAGAGCAGAACAAGCAACACGCCCAGCAACAGCAGCGTTCGGATCAGAACAATAAGGCACAGCATGCCCAACAGTCTCGGCAGGGCCAGACCCAGCCGGCGCAGCAGGCTCAACAACGCCGAGGCAATGAACAGCCCCAGCGTACCCAGCAACAGCAGCACGTCGAGCAGGCGGCTTGGCAAGCGCATCGTGCACAAAGTTGGCAGTCAGACCACCGCGATTGGCAGCAGAGAGGTGGATACCACGGGTATCGCATTCCGGACGATCGCTATCGAGGCTACTTTGGCCCGGACCACGGGTTCCGTATTTACGGCCTGCCCTTCTTGGTAGTTGGTGGGTATCCGCGCTTCCAGTACGAGGGCTATTGGTTCAGCGCTGTTGACCCGTGGCCAGAGTACTGGGCGAACGACTGGTACGACACCGACGATGTTTACGTGACCTACGTCGACAACGGCTATTACCTGTTCAACCGCAGGTATCCCAACGTCGGAATTGCGGTCAGCATCTCGATGTAACCGTCGATCAAACGGAGGTTTTTCAGCAGTGAGAGCCGCTGCTTTGGTTTCAGGCACGTGGGGATTCAAGGCAGCCGCACAACTCAGCGTCGATCGCTGGATCGTGAGCACTAGAGGAGAAAAGTATGCTTTGGACCATTTTCGTTGTTCTAGGAATTTTGTGGCTTCTGGGTTTCAGTTTTCACGTAGGCGGAGGTCTCATCCATCTGCTACTCGTGGTAGCGCTGGTGATCCTGGTTATTAACGTTGTGAGCAGGCGCCGAAGCGCGGTGTGAAAACCGATCTAACAGAAGAACGATACTTGCGATTCGCCTATTTTCGCAGAATAGCAGAATAGCAATTGAGCTGGGAAACACGACACTCAGCCTGTTTCCCAGCGTTCGCTCAACGCGGTAGTTCGTCCGTGCTTAGAACTTCCCGCACTGCTCTGTCCGCCCCGCCGGCTCCGGCGTTGGCACGCGGTAGCGCAGCCCCTCCAACATTTCGGTGCGCCAGTTTCTTCAGCACGGCCTTGATCCCGCAGCACCCCCGGCGCCTTGACGATCGTTTCTCGCAACCGCATCGCCACATCTCCAACACCCAGGAGGACCGGGTGAGAGCCATAGTGCCCTTGTGCTCTTGTGCTCTTGTCTCATGTGCCCGTATTCGATGATTGCGGCGGCGAGCTGCTCCATCTCCTGCCGACCATATGGTTCGTCAGTCGGGGCGAGTCCGAAGATTGTTGTTTTCAGATGTCCGACGCTTCATCGGAACTGCGTGAGGTTCATGCCTGCTCCGCGTGCAGTACGCCATCATTCAAACCTGGATCGTTCTATCAAGGATGCGTCTTCACAACCTCGGAGGGAAAGGCACGTCCCCACCTTTTGTTGAGGATCGGCGGGCACGCGAGGTGGTTGTTCTGCGGCGCCTGCCCAGGCCCAGAGGGTTGAAGGGCCTCGTCGCGGCGGCTGCGCGGGACGTACCATAGTGCTGCTTCTCCCACTCCACGCTCAGGACGAAATGTATCGTGGCCACGAGAAAGTGATGACCGTCGGACCTGACCACGATGGCGTCGATAGACTTCAAAGCATTCTCGGGCAGTTCCAAATTGTCACAGACCATGACGATGGGTACTTGCGGCCTCACCTGCTTGATTTCAGAGGCCACGACCGCGCCGTCCAACAAGCCCAAGTGGTACTCGATCACAACGGCATCCACCTTGCGTGACATTAGCAGGCGTAACCCTTCACCACCGTTGGTCGCAGTGACGAGCCGATACCCACTCTCCTCCAAGTGAAGCAGTTGGCCGGGATCGCGGTGTATGCAGAGTAATGTGCTCTGAGTTCCCATTGTGCCATATATTTAAGTCAGCTTATCCGCGCAGGTCTGTGCAGAATTGCTCACTTCGGGGCGGTTGTGCCCCAATCGATTGATGAGCCATTCTGCACAGTATTCCGCTTTTAAATGAGCGAAACTATGAATGCTTCAAGAGAGCAGTATTGCCCGTCAAACCAGGCGGCCGATCCTCTCTCTTGAGGCGATACTTCCTGGGGCAGCGTGGTCTTGCGCCGTTGCCTATCTTCGCCCAGATCACGACGCCAGTTCGCCACGGCCATCCTGAGCTTGCTTCCGATCTAGGCATGACGACAGTCCCTGGTTAGCTTTGCGTCGGCAGGGCCGAATCGGCAAAAGGAGGACAAGGAATGTTTCTAGTTGGCAGGACGGTGGAGACTCGAATTGTCTGCGTACTTTTGATGAGCGGGATGTTCGTGGCAAGCCTGCCATCGTTCGCTGCAGTC
Organism: Terriglobales bacterium; assembly: GCA_035567135.1. Classification (GTDB taxonomy): domain Bacteria; phylum Acidobacteriota; class Terriglobia; order Terriglobales; family Acidobacteriaceae; genus JABDBE01. The sequence goes on along the minus strand of DATMQI010000083.1, from coordinate 328 downwards.
TCCGAACCCAGCCAGGAAGCGTTGGCGGTCGTACATCAGAACGATGTCAAGAAGATGCAGCAAGCTCTGCACGATCGCGGACACTACAGTGGGAAGGTCGACGGCGTCATCGGTCTGCGTACCCGGGCGAGCATTCGCACATTTCAGAAGGCCGAGAATCTCCCAACAACAGGGCAACTTGATTCACGGACTGCGAGCAAACTCCGAATCAAACCAGGATCCAGAAGCAGTTCTACCGGTGCCGGGTGGGATGCTGTTGGGGGACGGGAACGATCCGATAATCAGGCCACGAGAGCTAAACCTTGGGCTGGCACAAGATTGGCTAAAG
>DATMQI010000082.1:0-13875 GCA_035567135.1 Terriglobales bacterium | reverse complement strand
TTACATCCGCACTTTTTGTTCAACAGTCTTCACACCATTGGAGTCCTGATGCAGGAAGACGTCGATGCTGCAAGCCATCTGCTGGTCAGCCTCGGCGACTTGCTGCGCATGGCCCTCGAACGGCGGGAGAACGAGATCACCTTGCAGAGCGAGCTCGAGTTCGTCGGCAAGTATCTGGAGATCGAACAGACACGCTTTCATGATCGGTTGAAAGTTCACATGGAAGTGCCACCTGACCTTCTCGGAATCTATGTACCGAGCCTGGCGCTTCAGCCTCTGGTTGAGAATGCCATCAAGCACGGCATCAGCGTCGATTCCGCCGCAGGCCGGCTAGAGATCGCTGCGCAACGCAACAATGGCAGAGTTTCGCTCCGCGTCCGCGATGATGGCCCGGGTCCGGCACCGGGATCGCGTCTGCGATTCGGCGTCGGACTCAACAATGTCCAGTCACGCCTGAAACAGCTCTACGGGGACGAATGGTCGCTGGAACTTACCGGGGGCGACGGTCGAGGCTGTGAGGCCATCATCACCATTCCACTGCGGAGTTCGCATGAAGACGCGAGTCCTCATCGTCGATGACGAACCGATCGCCCGCCGCGGTATCCGCCGCTATCTGGCCAAACAGAGCGACATTGAAGTTGTAGGCGAGGCGGCGAACGGAATAAGTGCGGTGGAGCAGATTCATGAACTTCATCCCGACATCGTTTTTCTCGATGTGCAGATGCCAGATCTGGATGGTTTTGGAGTCATCGAAAATGTGGAGCCATCGACCAGCCCAGCTCCCGTTTATGTCTTCGTCACCGCTCACGATGCGCACGCCATTCGTGCATTCGAAGTGCACGCTGTTGACTATCTCCTGAAACCATATGATAAGGATCGATTTACCAAGGCGCTGGCGCATGCACTCCAGGTCCTCGAACAGCGCGGTAATGCAAATCGAGGTCTCGAACCACTGCTCGAATCCCTCCGTAGTCTTCGCCCATTGGAACGCTTTGTGGTGAAGGACAAGAAGCGGATTTTCTTTGTTCCCGTTTCCCACGTTTTGTGGATTGAAGCCGCGGGAAACTATGCCTGCATACATACCACCAAAGACAGTCACCTGTTGCGGGAAACCCTGGCACACCTGGAAGAGAAGCTGGCGCCACACCACTTCATCCGCGTGCGGAAATCGGCCATCGTGAACGGTGCCTGCATTAGCGAGATTCGCCCGATGTTCGATGGGGTTTACGACATCGTACTGGCAGAAGGAACGGTGGTCACCTCGAGTCGCAGATACGCTCACAAGCTACGGGCGCTGCTGGAATCCTAGCCTTGGCAACTGGGATGTAAATTGGCACGCCATCTCGGAATGCCAGTCACGAAGATGAAGGAACTCCCACTGACATTCCAACAGCCGACTACACCTTCGGAACCATGATAGATCCACGTGCGGTATATATCTCTGTGCGCCAACCGTGTGCATAATTCTAAGTATAAGAGTCCACCGGAGCGAACTAAGAGTAGCTCAGAGAGTAAGCGGCATGCAGAACGAAATCGTACGCAAATTGAATGGCCAACCGGAGTACGGTTTCAACCGGGAAGGCGACATGGTTTACGTCATGGCGGAAGTGCGTAGGCTTTTCGAGCATGTACGGACCGTACGGAGATTTCCGGCTTTGGCTTTTTATTCGAACTGGGCGTTGCATACCCGAATTGACCGCGAGCGTGGGCCACGGAAGGATTCAAGCGGTTAGAACAGGTTGTGAGCGGATTTAACAGCGGTACTCGTGATGCCGATGCAGTGCTGAAGGGAGTAACGGGTCTGCTGTCATTTCAGCGACTTCACGCGGAATTCCTGGGCTTCGGGGCTGACAATAGTAACCGGTTCGATCAGCTCTCTAATTACGGGGTTCCAGCATCTTTTCCCGCGTCACCGGTCGTCGGTCCAACTCCATTACTTAAAGCCTGGTTGCTGTGAGACAAGCTAAACGGCATGATGAACTACCAACAAAGATCGCGTTCATTCAGGGTGTTGGTCGTTGCCTCGACTGAGAACAAGAGGTGATGCGTCGGTAAATGGCATTCGGACACAGCAGGACGTGTTTGGCGGGTTTTAAGCGAATGCTCCGGCTGTCCCGCCTAGAAGTCGTGAGGACCTACTGCGATCCAGGGACACCACCTTTTGTTAGAGAGTCAGAGCTTCCCGGAGTCTGCGAGAACGTCTCCGTGAAATGTTCACTTCCAATCCTCCGGGAAGTGTCGCGGCAAGGTTGCCTTCTGTCCTCCGCTGAATCGACACGATTTTGCGCACATTTACAATGTGCGACCGGCTTACTCGAAAAAAGACTGCGGGGTCCAGCCGCGCCTGAAGTGCACTGAGCGACCGGTAGATCAGTGGGTGGCTCGCTCGGTTTCCTTCAAGGTAAACTCGCGTGTAGTTTCCCTCGGATTTTAGTAGCTGGATTCGATCCACCGAAACCAGCCAGGAACGGGAGCCTTCGCGGAGAAGAATGTGCCGGGTATTGCAAGCCGCTCCCGCCGTCTGGGTAACCGCTCTGCGGGTTTTTTCGAGCGCTGAGGCCAGCCGTTCGCCCACGATCGGTTTCAACAGGTAATCCAGCGCACTTAGCTCGAATGCGCGAACTGCATGCTCCGGATATGCGGTCGTGAAGATGATCAGCGGAACGTCCTCCAGTTGTTCAACCAATTCCAACCCGCTGGCGCCCGGCATCTCAATATCCAAAAACAATACGTCAGGTTGAAGCTGGCGAATCTGAACCCTAGCCTCCTCGGCATTCGCCGCTTCGCCTACGATATTCACGTCGGGATAGAAGGCCAACATCCGCCGCAGAGCCGCTCGCGCCAGCCGCTCGTCGTCTACCAACAATACTCTCATGCCAGCACCTCAGCTCGGAGAGGCACTGTGACCAGAGCCCGCACACGACCGTCGGACGTACCTTCCAGCACAAGCCGCGCGCGTGCTCCATAAAGAAGGTTTAGTCTTTCGGTCGCGTTGCGAAGCCCCAGTCCTGCCGCCGATCGTTCCTCAGAGAGGTTGCCACTGTTAATTACCTCCACTTGAAGTTCTTCACCCTCGACTTGCGCGACAATCCCAATCTCACCCCCTTCAGACCGGCGAGCGATGCCGTGCTTCACCGCGTTCTCCACCAGTGTTTGCAGAATCATGGGAGGAAGGCGTCCGGAGCGGGCCTCGGGAGCAATTTTCCACGAGACCCGAAGTCTTTCTTCAAACCGGGTTGTTTCGAGAGCAAGGTAGTCCTCAACCGCGAGAATCTCTTCCGCGAGCGAGACAAGTTCTACTTCATCAGACTGCAGCGAGTAGCGCAGCAATTGAGAAAGCTGGGTCACCATCAGTTGTGCACGTCGCGGATCTTCTTCAATCATCTCCCGCACACTGTTCAAACAATTGAAGAAGAAGTGCGGATTCAGCTGAGCGCGCAGGCCGCGCAGTTGTGCTTGTTGGGCAATCATTTCGGCCCGTAAGGCGCGGACTTCCCGGCGGCGGTGGTCGCGCACCTCATGAATCGCAAGGTACAGCCCTGTCCACGCCACCAGGAGGATGGTCCAATTGCCCCAATTGATAAGCAGGACTGGCAGATTCGACAGGGCAGGATGCGCCGATTCATGCATCAGCAAGTGATGAACGCATTCGATGGCCTCCAGAATTGCTGCCATGACCAGAATCATCAAACCCAAATGCACTATCAGCTTGGACCACGGTTTCTGCAGGGTTTGCCGCCATCGCATCTGCAGATACAACAGGTGGCTGCCGAGAACCCCGCTGGCAGCGGTCAGCAAGGCTCTCGAAACCGCAACCCATAATCCCGGGCGCGCAGAATTGACAGTCAGCTCGAACGACAGCTGAAGCAACCCAAACGCAGACCAGCCGCCTAACTGGCACAACCAGTAAGCCAGGTGGTCTGAGCGGTCCTGTCTATTGGTCTTGGAGCTCATGGTTCCGTATAGAGTGACACAAATAGCAGACTACTGGGCGGTCCGCCGCAAGGATTCTGAAGTAGGCTCTCCACGGCAGGGTAAAGCCTCACTCGCTCCCGTACCAGCTTCATCTTCATCCCGCTGAACCAACGGCCTCGTGTCTGAGGCCCATGCACCGAGGTTAGGCTCCCGACCGACGTTGGCGGCCAGACATTATGACGGGCGGTCAAGATCAGAGGATGAGTGGTTGCTTTCTGGCAGCTTTCTTGATCTCACCACCCGTTTAAGACCGACTGCTGCGCATTAGGCCGCGGACGGAGGATAAGGTGAGTGATGATGAATGCGCGGCCCGCGGTGCTTCAAGTCTGCCGCTCATCCGGCAATCTTAGCCTTCCATCCTAATTTGGTTTTCTTTGTAGTTAAGACTGCTGTAGTTTGCTGACTCAGGTCGATGGAAAAGAACGAAGACGAGATTGAAGGTTTTGCCAACGTCTGCCGCCACTCGGAAGCAGCGAGAGGTCACGAACACAGGTCGTTTCCTTGTGGCGCCCGGGGGCGGGAAAGGCGGACGGGATCGTTGTGCATCCTTTCCGCATAACTAGTGTTTGAAGTTTAGAAATGGAGTTTGTCTATGGGGTTGCGCAAATCTTGGTGCGTGATGTTGGTGCTCGTTGCCGGGGTGAACACGGCGTGTTGGGCCCACTCAAGCGATGCGCAGAAGGAGAAACCGCCCGCTGCAACCGGTAGCCAGAAGATCCCCATTACCACCAAGTCTGAGGAGGCGCGAACAGAATTTCTTTTGGGGCGGGACCTTTTCGACCGGGGGCTCGTGCAGGATGCGATCCCGCACTTCGAGAAGGCCATCACGCTTGATCCCGACTTCGCATCCGCGGAGTTGGCTCGCGCCAATAGCGCAGTGCGGGACCCTAAAGGTGCCTTCGAGCACGTGCAGAAAGCGGTGAGCCTCGCCGACAAGGTTTCAGAAGGTGAGAAGCTTCTCATTCTGGCGACCGAGGCCGAGTTGAAGGGCGACCCGGCGAAGTGGAAAGGCAATCTGGAGAAACTGGTGGCAGCCTACCCGAAGGATGAACGCGCGGAGAACGAGCTCGCAAACTTCTACTTTGCGACACAACAATACCCGTTGGCGATTGATCATGCCAAGAAGATGACTGCATTGGCACCCGACTTCGCACCCGCTTACGATCTTCTTGGCTACTGTTACCGCGAACAGGGCAATTACACCGATGCCGCGTTGCATTCAAGAAGTACACCGAGCTGATTCCGGATAGCCCCGATCCCTACGACGCTTACGCGGAGTTGTTGCTGAAGATGGGCAAGTTTGAAGAATCAATCGTGCAATACCGTAAGGCGCTGGCCACTAATCCCAAGTTTGAATCTTCTCGCTACGGGATTTCTGCGGATGAGATGTATCTAGGCAGGCCTGAGGCGGCACAAGCCATATTGCAGGAAATGGCGGACAAAGCGGAGAACGAAAGCGACCAGCGGGCGGCATACTTTGGCATGGCGATCCTGGCCTGCGATGGGGGCAAGTTCGACCAGGCCTTGAAGCCGGTCGACAAAATGTATGACCTTTCCGTAGCGCGAAAGGATCCCACGGCGATCGCCCTGGTTCTTCAGCTGCAAGGATGGATCATGGTGGAGATGGGAAATTATGACGGCGCGAAGCGCAAGTTCGACGATGCGCTGCAAAGCATTGGGACCTCGAATCTTCCCCAGGAGGTGAGAGACAACTGGACCCTTCGCCACCACTTCGACCTGGCGGCTCTTGCCATCGCACAGAGAGATTACGCGGCGGCAAAGGCCCATGCAGCCGAGTTCCGTAAAGGCGCAGAACAGAGTAAGGACCCCGGTGAGCTGCAGCAAGTGCACGAGATGGCGGGCAGGATTGCGCTTGCGGAAAAAGACTATGCCAATGCCGTTGTAGAACTTCAGCAGGCGGACTTGCAGGATGCTCGCACTCTTTATTGGTTGGGCTTGGCTTATCAGGGCAAGGGTGATGCAGCAAAGGCAAAAGATTTCTTCGAGAAAGCGGCGGCTTTTGATTCTTTACCCTCGATTCATTATGCATTTATCAGGACCAAAGTGCAGAAAATGCTCCAGAATAGAGGGACGGAGGGGAAAGACCCAGCGCTGCAATCGTTGTACGACCAGCACCGCTGGTTTGAACTTCGCCAAATGATAGAGGGCCGCGACGCGCCCGCCTCGTACAAGGGCGCGGTCGCCTCGGCATTCAATGACGCTGTGGCAGCGGAGAAATATCTGCACGAGGCGATCACTCTCCACCCCACCTCCGATAGTGCTGAAGACGCGCAAAGCATGCTCGCGTATCTTCATATCCGTTCGGGCCAATACAAGAGAGCAGTCGAACAGCTTGACGATGTTTTGAAGGTCAAGCCGGTAGATGAGGACGTCCAAAACGCTCGCGTATTGTTTGCCGCGTGGAGCAAATACCCAGATCAGTCCACGATCAGAGTTAGGCCCGCCAGGATTCACGCAGATATTGGAAAGGACGGAGTGAAGCTGCCGGTGCCGATTCACGGAAAGACGGTTCACTGGCTGCTGGACACGGGTGCGAACTTCTCAATGATGAGTGAATCGGAAGCCCGCATGCTGGGAGTTGGAATTGATGAAGCCTCGGCAAGCGTGGCCGATTCCGCTGGGGGAAGCGCAAAGATGCGCACGGCCGTTGTGAATAAACTTGCGATTGCCGAGGTAGAAATGAGGAATGTTGCCTTTTTGATTGTGCCGGATTCGCAGGAACCGATGAGCGACTGGCCACGCGGCGAGCGTGGTGTAATTGGGATTCAGATCGCGGCCGCTTTGCAGTCGATTCGGTGGAATCGGAATGGAATTGTCGAGGTCTCGTCTGGATCGAGACAGTCTACAAAAGATGGCAACGATTTGTGCTTCGATGGCCTTAGTCCTGTGGCGCGCATGCAGTTCGAGGGCAAGGAACTCGATTTCGATTTGGATACTGGTGACCAGTCAGGGTCGCAGCTGTGGACACGCTTCGCAAATGATTTTCCCGCTCTCGTGAAAGAGCGCGGAACTGAGAGTAAGCAAGAAATAACACAAGTAGGTGGCGCAAACGAGAGAGCAACGATCGTGTTGCCAGAGATATCGTTGCGAATCGGAGGCTTGAACACGGAGCTTCGACCCGCTCAAGTTTTCTCTAAACTCGTGGGTGACGATTTTCATCACGGTCTTATTGGAATGGACTTGCTTAGCCGGCACGCGAAGTTCGAATAGACTTCGTGTCCATGACGTTAGAATTGGTTCCGTTCCAAAATCGACCAAAAGCGGTGGAAGGCGGCCACAATCATGACTGATCCTTCCCATTCACGCCCCCAGCCCGCCGCCAGTTGGAAGTCAATCATCGTAGGAACTAACGGTCTGCGAGCGGGATGGCGGTTGCTCATCTTCCTTGCCTTGGCCGGCGTTCCGTTGGCGGTTTTGCCCTCTATTCTCCGGCTTTTTCCGAGTCTCGGAGGTCCCGGCGGTCTTCCCCCGGGTACGATCACTCCCGCCGGACTGGGCGGTGGCGACGCGATAATCTTAACCGTCATTTGCATTGCGACTTGGATCATGGGGAGAATCGAGCATCGCAAGTTCAGCGAATACGGTTTGCCTCCGCGTCAGGCCTTCGGAAAGGAGTTCTGGTTCGGCGCCCTGTTAGGCTTCCTGGCGATCAACGGCACATTGCTGGCCATGTTCCTGCTGCACGGGTTTCGTGTGGTCGGCTTGACGATTCACGGGACGACCATTTTGTCTTCTCTGGTCGCATGGACCATAACATTCCTCGTGGTTGCACTGTTTGAAGAATTCGGGTTTCGCGGGTACGTCCAATACACACTGACTTCCGGAATCCGTTTCTGGCCGGCGGCGTTCGTGATTTCTGGCCTGTTTGGCCTAGGTCATCTCCTCGCCGATGTAAATGAGAATGTAGTGGGCTCGATCGCGGTTGTGATGTTTGGGCTCCTGCTTTGCTTATTTTTGTGGCGCACCGGGAATCTCTGGTGCGCCGTGGGATTTCACATGGCATACGATTGGGGTGAGACCTTTTTTTACGGTGTCCCGGACAGCGGCCTGTCGCCCCGCAACAGTCTGCTCACCTCTGCGTTTAGTGGTCCGCACTGGCTCACAGGCGGAAAAGTTGGTCCAGAGGCCAGCGTCTTAACCCCAATTGCGTTACTGGTTGTAGCTCTGATTTTCAGCCGCCGCTATCGCGAGAATCGGTATCAGATTCTTAGATCGCGTTCATTGCCGGTGGCAGCGTCGTGATCGCTTCACTGCCTCTGCGAGACCTTCGCGGTTGCCGATGGAAAGGCGATCAGGATGGTTGTCAGTTTTACATCACAGAACCGGTCAATTTGAGAGCAGGCTGAAAGTTTCGCGGGCATCCGGTAGTGCTTCAGTGCGCAGAAGGAAGTTATGGAACGCAGTTCGTTTCTTTGCGGCTCAGCCGTGATGACAATCATGGTCGCTAACGGCCAAGTGTGGCGGGCCTTTGGCCAGGATTCGCCAGAATTTGGAGAGGGACCTGCCTTTGAGCCGTGGAAAACCTGGCCCGAGGACGCGAAGCAAGGGCCTATCGCCTTGGTACACGCGGCTATCCTCAGTTCGAACGCTTTCAACACACAGCCCTGGTTGTTTAAGGTCAGCCAATCCAGAATCGAGTTGTACGCTGACCTGCGGCGCAACTTGGGCGCGTTCGATCCTTATCGCCATCGGGGCCGCCGACAGTCCCTGCCGCACTTAAAGTGGCCGACGCGCCAAGTGCCGAAGTATTCCTCGGCTACGCACACGAAAACGCAGCGATAGCCGAAAGTATTGCAGCCCACCGTGGCAACGAACGGCATTGCGGCGCAGAAACGGGCTTGGAGGACATCGATGGCGATGTCCCCGAAGAGGACTTCTGGCCCGTGACGCAGACTCGCGGTTCTATCGCACCGCTATAATCCGGTTCAGCCACTTGGCTTCTCCGGCTTGGTTCCGCGAGGCTCAAACCGCTCCGTTAAAGACGTTCCGAGTCATCAGTATGGTCAACCCCAGGAAAGATCGTAGCGCTGCGGCAGGTGGCCGCCTTGATAGTCGATGCTGCCGTTAGCTTTGATGCCGGGCCGGAGCAGGATCTGGCGCACCATTTCCGGGATCATGACCATGCCGACGTATTTGCCCAGACATTCGTGACTGCCGAAGCCGAAGTGAAAATAGTGATACCAGTTGCGGCCGGGTATGAATGTGTCTGGGTTTTCAAACGCCTTCGGGTCGAACATCGCCGATTGAGTGACAGGAAGAATGTAGGTTCCGATTTTAATCGTAGTCGCGTGATCGGTCCCCTTGGCCACGGTATAGTCGCTCGCTGTCTGGCGAAACAAGAAAGGAGAAATCGGAACGAAACGGAGAGCCTCCCAGACGATGCCGTCGAATTCGGTCGGATTGTCGTTCTGCGCGGCGCTTTTTGACTTCGCCAGCCATTCGGGATCATTCAGCAGGTACTCGATCACCTGAGCGACCGCTTGAGAGGTAGTCTCAATGGCACCTATCAACAGTCCGCCCGCATTGATTCCAAGCCGCTTAATATCGAAATCCACCGCTCCCGGATATGCCGTACGTATCATTCGTGTGACGATGTCGTCCGTCAAGCGGTTGTCTTGTTTGCCTATCAACTTACGCACCAGGGAGCGCAACAGATACCAGGGTGCTAGCAATAAGTGTTCGCCCTGCTCCGCCTTCACCACCACCAGGCGTTTGAGAATGAGTTCGGTGATGTATTTGCTTAGTTGTTCACCTGCCTGGTTATGACGATCCGAAATCTCTTTGCGTTGTTGGTCCGAGATAAGGTCGAAGGGCTGGTTATAGAAAGTGTCGGCCTGGTTGCAATACGACCATTCGATCAGGTCTTTCTTGTCGACTCCGGTGAGCCCGAAATACTCCTGAACCAGCGTCGCCGGGACCATGCGGCAGTAGCCGTTGATCGCGTCCATGTGGCCGCTGGCGGCATCGAGTAAGTCTTTCGAGATCTTCGCAACCATGGTGCGGACTTGAGGTAGATCGTCCCGATTCAGCATCCCCTGCATGAGCGATTTTTCCCGGGTGTGCAGCGCGTCATCGTCATGCGCCATCAGATAAATGCCGTTCTGCATCTTTGGCAGATAGAGTGCCACGGTAAAAATCCGTGGCATGTTCAGCACCTCCGTGACGTCATCGAAGAGCGTAATCAGGGTGCAAACTGGCGTCACCAGGATCGGACGCTTCTCGCGTAGCTCTTTGAAGAACGGCAGGGGCTCGGTATCGATCCAGTGGCGAACCAGAGGATACTTCTCCGCGGGAGCGGCTGCGTCAAATTGTTCCAGGTAGTTGGTCGGTCTAGGAATGGTTTGCGCATTCATGCTCGTTCTCCTTCCGGTCCTGTCCCTGGCTTTATATGGTGATCGGGGCTGTGCCAACGTTACAAACTCTTGAGATATTCCAGCAAATCCAGCCGTTTTTCTTTGTCCAGCCCTGTGCCGTAGTTATGTCCGGCGTTACTATTGCCTAGATGGCTGGTGTCAAAGGTGAATCCGTTGTATCCGTTGCTCTTCAGCCCTACTTTTTCCGGATCAAACTCGCGCGATCCGACCTGGAATTTATCGGGCCGATATTCGCCGTTCGCCGGATCTTTCTCGCCCTTCTTGGGCAGCAACAGGTCGTACAGAGTGGGGACGGACCCATTGTGCAAATAAGGCGCGGTTGCCCAGATGCCGTCCAGGGAACGCGCCTTGTAGGAAAGCAGGGACGCGTATGGATCGGCTGAGGTGTCGGGGTCGTAGCTTCCATGCTTGAGCGAGGGCTTGATATCGTTGCTCAAGAATCCGGCTATCAAGTCATAGGCCCACTGATACCCGCGCTCCAGAAAATTCTTATCTTCCGGAGTAGCAACTACGCTCAGGGTAGCCTTTGTCAATAGCGACGCGACCGGCGCTCTTTCGTTGATCAGTATGTTTCCGGGACCGGCAAGTACATACTGGTTTCTGATAATCCCGCTCCACCCGGCATACGTGGCCGCATTCCTAGCCATCTTTTCGTCGGTACCGATATCGGAGAGTCTTTCCATGTGTGCGACGACGCGCCGGTTCGGGTCGTCGCGTTTGATCCTGGTGTGACAGCTTTCGCAGTAAGTTGTGAACAAGCGCTCTCCTCGCGCCTTTCGATCCCGATCAATTTTGCCGAGGATGTCTTCAGGCCATTGTGGAGATTGCAGAAGCCTCAGCCGGCTTTCGATGAGACGCAGGTTATGCACATTGATGGAAGAATTGAAGGCGATGTGGCTGGCGTGAATGCCCTGACCGCTGATGAACGAGGAGAGCGAGGTGCCAGGTTCTTCCGCCCAATCCAGCGTGCCAAAAACGCCGATCACTTCTCCCGTATTACGGCCAATGGATCCCAGACCGGCGTTCGCACCGATCCCGTTCCATTGCACGTAATCATGCTGCGGAATGTCCCACAAAAATGGGTAGCTGACCGGCGCATCGGGCCGGTTGTAAATCCTTTGATTCAATTTCAGTTGAGTCTTCAGGGAAAGTTGTTGTGAGAGCCGCAGCGCCAGGTGGTCCCGCTGCTTGTCGCTCAGCACGCCGCCCTTCTGCTGGGGCAGGATGGAATCAACGTCGGCCTGTGTCAGCGTGCCCTCCTTCACTAAATCCGCCACCGTCAGGTTGAGTTGTTCTTTGAGTTTCTCTTGTGTAATAAGGTGTTCCAGAACTCGGTTGTAAATGCGTCCGAATGCGTCTAGGCGCGAGTATCCGTAAGGAGTTTCGCTATGGTTGATGATGTTGTACATGGACAGGCGCTGGGCGTACTTCTGCAGATCGTCGACGACGTCCTTTTCTGAAGAGTAGTGGCCGCGATTCATCACGTTCTTGACGAATCGCGGGCGAGTGCCCTGGGCGTCGGTCCGGACTGTCCATACGGCCGTGGCCAGATCCTGCAAGAAGGAAACCATGTCGCTTCCGGCTGGGCCACCGTCGATGCGAATGCCAATACCCTGGTAGTTCACCTGGCCGGTGTGGCACGCGGCACAGGTAAAACCAAGGTAGGCATGGCCCTTGTAGGTGTCTTTCACGAAACCAACGGGCAATGCATCCGGGTTGCTTACGGTGGCCTTTTGCGGCAGGTAGTGGTAGTAGTTCAGGTTCTCGTTGGAGCGGAAAGGCTCGGTGCTGTTTGGCTTTTCAAGGGCCATGAAGAAGTCGTAGGGCAGCAGGTCAGAACCCTGGGTGGTGGTGTAGAACCACAAGCTGTCGGCAGGCTTCCATCCCTGCCATAAGTACCTTACCGTCGAGAACTGGTCGCCAAATTGATCCGGCGCAACCGTAGCAGCGCCACGCTGAAATTCCCAGCCGTCGCCTTTGAGCCGAGCAAAATAGGAGTTAGAACCGACATCCCAGAACTGATATATCTTGGAGATGACGGTGGTGACAACCATGGCAACCACCAGAAAGAGAAACAGGAAGATAGCGTACTTGCGCCAGTGTTTTTGTACCGAATCCAAGAAGAGACTCATCGTAACTCCTAGTCGCCAGCGCGGCGACATCAGAGACTATAGTGCTCTAGCCACGTCGATCGTTGCGAACACATCCGCCCGGACGCCTTAGCTCGCGTCAAAACCGCAATCATTCCTGGAGAAAGCGACGAGAAGAAGCCCCCTCGGACGCGAAGCTCGGTGCGAGCTTCACTCTTCCGTTCGCCGATTGCCATTCAAGCTATTCTGAGAATGTAAGAATGTCAACAGTGGGCCGTGAAATCCGCAGCCAGCAAGGAAGACAAGCCTTTCCGGATAAACCTCCGCTTCACCACCAATCGGCCTCGCTCGAATGCTTTTCCAGCCGCTACTTTGGCCGTGCTGTCGCAACGCCAGAGATCTAGAGACTAGACGGTGGAAGACCTCGCGAAATCCTCTATGGCGTGGATGTAAGCACGAACGGTGTTCTGAGCGTAGTTGCGACGCTGGAGTTCGTCCAGCATCAGCTTCCTGAGTCGGGTCACAGTAACCTCCTTGTGACCCAAAACCTTACACGGGCAACAATGTCGGCAACGACCACGCGGTAGCGTCCGCCGCGCTAGCGGCTTAGTTCAAACGCGCTACCCGTGATCGACCGATTGTTAGCGAGAAGCCGGCTTATCGTTACCGGCAAGCGTTTCCGGTTTCCTCCTTGCGTGCGGTCGCTCAGGTCGTGTGGGGATGGGCCAGGTAGTGTTGCCGCAGCAGGTCCTTGCCGTAGTCATTTCCATTCGGTGTTCGTACAACGCAATGAATGTGCTGCTGAGTCGGCTTCATGGGGTCAGTGGCAAACTTTTTCAGGTTTGCAGGCAGCTGGTGATCAAATTCGATCAGGACCACCGGGCTCTGAACGCGGTAATAAAACGTGCTGTCCGGCTGAGTGCCACCGATCCAAGTGAACCAAGTCTGGTCGAGGTGCCGGTCCACATCGTCCATCTTCACGCGAGCGTGGCCTTCGTCCATGTTCTTTATATAGAGGTCAATCAAATCGCGGAAGCGTTGTCGTCCGGGGCCTGACAGATCGTTTGTGCGCAATCCCGCATAATCGATTACGACGTTGTCCTTGAATGCTTCGGTCAGATTGTTGTTGCCCGCCTTCGAGAAGTTGAGAATGGCCTTCCATGAGAAGGCCGGTCGGAGTCAAGTTGATTCTTCACTGGCTTGGTGAAACAACGTTGTTCTCCCGCCGAGTGGCCGCTGTCGCCATGCTTCCATCCGCACTCTTGAGGAGCGATTCGTTTCGCTCGGTGCACATTGGGCGTTCTCGGTTCAGCCGGTGCTGCCATCTGTTTGGCGCCCTGTGGTTCTGCTCTTGCCGAGTGGAACCTGGGCCAGGCCATTAACGCAGTCACCGGAACTCGGCTTTGGCTTTTATC
>DATMQI010000081.1:0-6718 GCA_035567135.1 Terriglobales bacterium | reverse complement strand
GGCGATAGACGGAATTCGCTGGTCGTGCCTGGAACCGTGTTGTCGTACAGGATGTTGTTGAAGTTGGTGGCCACGTTGCCGCCGTTGTTGTTCGATCTCCACACCGATGTCAGCGCAGGGTAGCCGATTAGACGAATCTTCGCGGGGCCTAACTGGAGCGCGGGTGTGGTGGGCGTCACGTCGGCAATTTCCGGACCACGCTGCAACTCTTCCTCGACTTGCGCCTGCTGGGGAGTAAGGGGCTGTTGTTCGCTTGGAACGGAGGATGGTTTATTTTGCGCTTGCAGGTAGTTGTCCGTTTTGGGATTTGTGGGCGGATTCGCCGCCTCATTGCTCGTCGCTCCTTGCACTAGGCTCACGAGTACCTTTTTTTGTTCCGCCAAGGCGGACTGCAGCACTTGGATTTGCGCTTGTTGTTGCTCCAGCGCTTTCTGTTGCCGATCGACAATCAACTTCAGGTTTTCAATTTCGGTACTGTTGCTCGAATTCTGAGCCATCGCCGAAAGGCAGGCGACTGATAAACTCCCAAAAACAGCTACAGCAGGAACGATAATCTTGGTGAGAAGACGAATCTTCTGATCTTTCATTATCCCTCTCCATGTTCTTCCCGCCGGGCCGGAGCGAGAAGCCTTGGGGGAAGGCATGGATTCTATACCTCTGCTCGCAGCGTCTAAACTTAGGAATTGAAAGAATGCATCTAGGCTTATTCGCGAAATGCACTCCCTCCTGGTCCGTTAGCGTAAACGCGGTGGACAAGAGTGGTAGACCGGAAAACTGTCCCGTCGACTCTCAGATAGGTGTCGATAACAGGAATTATCACTACCTATCTCGTTTTGAGATAGCTAGTGATAAGCGGATTTCCCAAGACCTATCCGACTTTCCCCGGGACAATTCGAGGCCGACAATAAGCTCCCGAGCGCACGTTCCGCTTTCCTCTTGCCAAGAGACACGCGGCTACCGCGAAGCGTCAGTCGGAGAAAGAGCCCGACGTGGGTTGTTACTTTTGACAGTTACATTGCTCCCTGATTCGCGCAACCATTCGACTCTCCGACGCTAGACAGGTATCTCGTTTGTTTCAGAGGGAAGGAGAAGCAAAATGCGACAAATTATCAAGAAGGCGGCTCCAGGCATCCAGAAGGTCGGGATCGGCTGTTTGCTACTAGCTGTCCTGGTGACGGTTGGAACCACTCGCAGCTCTTCCCAAGGCAGACCGAAGGCAGAGACGATCCAAGCTGTTGTCACGGGTTCCGGTACCCAGGCCGGGCAGATTACCACCATGATGTTGCAAATTTATGAATTCTCGACGGACGAGGACAGACAGATTCTGGTGGACGCTTTCCAAAAAGGTCAAAATCAGGGGCTCTTTAACGCACTCAGTAAGATGAAAGCCATCGGCCGCATCTCACTCACTGGCACGCTCGGCATGGACGTCAGTTACATCAAGATGGCTCCAACGCCAACCGGACGGAAGATTCGCTTCGTTACCAACCGGACGATTGCATATGGTGAAGGCTATGCCGACAACTCCAACGCAACTGGAACCTTCAACCTGACGGGAGGTGAATTCGAGCTGAATGACAGTGATCGCAAACAGAGCAAGGGTGTCTTATACCCGGCGGCTAAGCTTGTGATCGATAAAGAAGGCCAGCTGCAAATTCAACTCAACCAAAACGCTTGGAACCTAGCAGACATCATCGATAAGCGGGGCACGCCCGGCGAGAACTAAGGCGCAACCCTAAAAGCTGATGTTCACGATTACTGGCAAGGAACGCTTACGCCCGCACCCGGATAACTGTCGCGAACGGATTATCACTAGCTATCTCAGCTTGAGATAGGTGATGGGAAGAGGATTTCTCGACACCTATTCGAGCCACACCATCCCTGGCCCGCTGGGATTTAGTCTTGAAGTTTTCCGTCGAGGTAATCTTGGCAGAGCGGTTCAAATTGCGAGAACGAAAGAAATGAAAAGGTTCTTGCAAGTATTACGATGAAATAGTAGGAATGATGGCAAGTGGATATTGTCTGGATTTTTATTTTTCCGCTGCTTTGTTTGATTGGCGGGCGGTAAGGAGGAGGGCACTGATGTCCCAGCACATCGTACCGGTGAAGAATTATGTGGCTGTTTTTATTGCGCTTCTGATTCTTACTGGGCTTACCACGACGGTTTCGTATATCGACCTGGGGCACACTCGGATTGGCAAGACTCATGTTATTGATTGGGACACTGTGGCCGCACTTACGATCGCGGTCGTTAAGACGTTGCTCGTTGTGCTTTTCTTCATGCACGTGAAATACAGTCCGGGATTAACGCGACTGGTAATCGTTGCCGCTTTCTTCTGGCTCGCCATCCTGATTGCTTTGACGCTGTCTGATGTGCTTACGCGCGGTTGGCCAGGCTCGCCTCAACCTTGGACCTTGTTGCTGCCCATTTTTCGTCCGTATTCCTGACGTCACCTCACAAAAGAACAAAGCGAACTTACTGCGTCTCTAGTGATCCAGGATGATTTTTGTTCAGTTGCTGCCGACTTTGTTATGCCATCAGGGATAAGCGGATTTCTCGACACCGATTCCACATCTTCGAAGATTTGTGTTTCATTACTGCCTCTGTTCGTCGTGAGCCGTCCCGACTGTGTGGATAGTCACTCTGCGGGGAACCCTGTCACTTTTGACACTATCCCTATCCGATCAACATTGGAGACAATGCCGCCGTGAAAGGGGGAGTTTATGAAGAGCAGATTGGCCTTCCTCGTCGTTTTGGCGACGGTTGCTGTAGGGGCCATCTCATGCACTGAGCAAAAAGGCCCGGTTCGGGAGGTTGTATCGAACAAGGATATTTACCGGGAAGCTTACGTCTACGCCTTTCCGATGATTGCTGCGTACAAGGCGCTGTATCAGTTCAATGTGGACAAGACGAACTCGCAGTACAAAGGGCCGTTTAACACAGTTCTCAACGAGGCTCGGGTCTTCACGTACAAAGACACCAGCATTGTTACGCCTAACAGCGACACCCCTTATTCATTGGTTCAGATGGACCTACGCGCTGAGCCCATCGTCCTGTGTGTTCCCAAGGTCGAGAAGGGTCGTTACTACACGTTCGAAATAGCCGACCTGTATTCACAGAACTACGCATACATTGGCAGCCGCGCAACCGGAAATGATGCGGGCTGCTACATGGTTTCAGGGCCGGGATGGAGCGGTACAATGCCAGCCGGTATCAAAAAGGTATTCCCGTCAGAGACGCAGTTCTCCCTCGCCGTTATCCGGACGCAGTTGTTTAACCCGAACGACATGGATAATGTGAAGACGATTCAATCGGGGTATAAGGCACAAACGCTGTCCGCATTCACCCATCAGCCTTCGCCGGCTGCGTTACCCGCGCCTGATTTCCCGAAATTCACGGATGATGCGTTCAAGTTGGACTTTCCGACATATTTGAATTTCCTGCTACAGTTCTGCCCAACGCCTCCTGACGAAGCTGCGCTGCGGGCGAAGTTCGTAACGGTCGGAATCGAAGCCGGAAAACCCTTTGATGTAACCAAACTTTCTGAGGTGCAGAAGGGCGAGCTAGGCTTGGCCGTTAAGGAAGGCTATGAGGCGATTGAGAAAGCGAAACTCAACATCGGCAAAGACATCAACGGTTGGAGCGTCGGTGCCGCTTTCGGCAACCGGGCATTCTACAACGGCGACTACCTGCTCCGTGCTGGCTCAGCGTTGGCTGGCATCTACGGCAACGACGCGGTTGAAGCGATGTATCCCGCAGCTAAAGCCGCTAGCGATGGCCAGCCCCTTGATGGCAGCAAGCACAGTTACACGCTGACTTTCGCTGCCGGACAATACCCTCCCGTGAACGCATTTTGGTCCGTCACGATGTACGACGGCAAAACCCAGTTGCTGATTCAGAATCCAATCAACCGCTACCTGATCAATTCGCCGATGCTGCCGGGCCTAAAGAAGAACGCTGACGGCTCGCTGACACTGCATATCCAAAAGGATGTTCCTGCGGGTGACAAGAAAGCCAACTGGCTGCCGGCTCCGGACGGTCCGATTTACATGGTCATGCGATTGTACTGGCCGAAGGCGGAGCCGCCTTCGATTTTGCCTCCCGGCGCGGGCACGTGGCAACCGCCAGCCATCCAAGTCGCCCAATAAACGCGCTCGATTTCACCACGACCGTTGATAACTGTCGATAACATCTCTAACGAAGTCGGCTCCGTCAAGAATGTTTCGTCTCAGTTTTTTTGTTTTTCTAAGCACACCCGTGTATCTGCGCAGTTGCGGGTTTGGTTGATTGCTCTCTCGCCTTTCTGCTTCCTTCCGTTTCACGTTCACCCGACCGGCTCGGCCCATTCACTTCATCGTTTCGGTGTTGCCCACCAGACATCTCTTCGGTCCTTGCTGACCATGATGAGTTCTTCGAACTCCCCGCACCTCGGGGAGGCGGGTCGCCTATTCAGGGATTCGATCACTGCTATAACAGGATCATGTTCTCAAGCAGGCATTCCCGCATGGGCACCACCGTGCTTCTGTCGCAACTGTCCGCGGCGACAGAACTCTTGATAATCGATCTGGTCACGCAGCAGGATCCAGAGCCGGATCCCCAGCTTTCGTGCCGCTGCCACTTTCGCTTTCCCCAGACCTTTCTGCACCAGCTTGTGCTGGTAGAAACGCTGCAACTCCGCATCCTTGCGAACCGCATGCCCCACCGCTTCACACCACAGAAAACGAAGCAGTGGATTCCCTTGTTTGCTCAAGCGGCCCAATCGCTGCCGCCCTCCGCTGGAGTGTTCGCTGGGAATCAGTCCCACATAGCTGGCTACCGCTTTCCCATCCACGAAGCGCTTCGGCTCACCCAAAAAGGTTTCCGTCGCCAGAGCCGTAATCGGTCCCACTCCGGGATGAGTCATCAGCCGTCGTGCCTGGGGGCGCTGCCAAGCCAACTCTTCTACCTTTTGGTTTAAGTCGGCGATCTGTTGCTCGAGTTGCTGATACAGCGATTGCAATGCGGCCCGCCGCGCGGATCTTTGCTGGATGGCCCACCTGGCAGTCGATCCCCAACTCCTCCATCAACGCCAGGAACCACTGCATCGAACCGGTAGCTTCGATCCCCACACGAGTCGGTCCAGCAAGAGTCGAGTAAAACTCTCGCACCGAATCGCCTTCGTGCTGCAGAGTCTTCTCGACAATCTCTCCCGTTTCGACGTTCAACATCGCAACCGTCTGTTGTCGCGTATGTAAGTCCACGCCTATAATCTGCATCTCGGCCTCCTCGGTTCCGAGCTTTGCCGGGTTAACACCGCAAAGTTTACTCGAACCGTTCGGAGGCCGACTTCGTTATGCCATCAGGGATTATCACTAGAGATCTCAGAGTGCGACATTTCCTATCGCTAGTTTTGACTCCCTAGCAAGAATTCCCTTATGATTCGAGCAGCGGATCGCATGAAAAGAGGTTCTAGGCCATGCCGGCTATCCTAGAAAAAGTAATTTCATCAATAGTTAAGCGGAAGAAGTTGCTTCTCGTTGACCCCGACCCTGAAGTGGATAATCTGCTCAGTGAGGTTGTGACCAGCGAGGGTTGGGACATTGAACGAGCTTCTGACAACGAAACGGCCGTACTTCTCGTAAAGGCTCGCCCGTTCGACCTTGTCGTCACTGGCCAGAAGACTTCTGCGCGTGAGGACGTGGATCTACTTCGGAAGCTCCGGACCATTCGCCCGCATGTTCGTATGATTATCCTCAGCGAAAGGAGCACGCCTGAGGATGTGATTGCTTCTCTGCGCGAGAATGCGTTCAGCTACTTTCGCCCCCCGTTTGATCGCGTTTTGCTGGCGGATATGGTGCACCAAGCAGTTTCTGAGCCTTGTTGGGACGATGGCATTGAAGTTATTTCTGCTACTCCCAATTGGATTCGGCTGATGGCGCGCTGTACGCTAGTGACTGCAGACCGCTTGGTTCAGTTCCTGCGTCAAGCCGACCTTCCGGAAGCGGAAAAAGAGGATTTGGCAGTTGCGTCTCACGAGATGCTGCTGAATGCCATGGAACACGGTGGCAAATTCGATCCCAATCATTATGTGGAAATTAGCTATCTCCGGACACGCAGGGCAGTCGCTTGCCGTGTAAAAGATCCGGGGCAAGGATTCTCATTCGAAGAGCTACGCCATGCAGCTGTGGGCAGTTCGCCTGAGGACCTTCTTAGTCACATGGCTGTTCGAGAGGATCAGGGTCTTCGGCCCGGCGGATTCGGCATAATGCTGGCACAGAAGCTGGTCGATGAATTGATTTACGACGAACATGGAAACGACGTGATCCTTATTAAGTATCTCGATCCCCGTGCAGCATCAGCTCCCTAACTATTTCAACTCACAAAAACTTGCGCTGGTCTACTCAGGTGCTCCAGATAACTGTCGAGAACAGGGATTATCACTACCTATCTCACTCTGAGATTGCTGGTGCGAAGCGGATTTATCAATATCTATCGGCGGAACCCGAAATCGCACTCTCGTGTTCGGACAATAAACCCTTCTAACTAGTTGGGTGAGGTATTACCAATGGGAGCGTGCGGTTTAGTCAGGTCTTGACCTGTTTGCTGTTTGACAAATTGGATGGTCCAGCGAATTCTGCTCTGGAGTTCAGGTGCATTGACTTTATCCAGTAAATAACTGAGCAGGAACATCGTAATCTTTGGATTCTTATCTTCCTCGATCGAAATATTCTCAGGATG
>DATMQI010000080.1:0-6853 GCA_035567135.1 Terriglobales bacterium | reverse complement strand
GGATTTGCAGCAAAGTGGGGAGGATTTCCCCGCTCTGTTGGAGGAACTACGGACATACTTGGGACCGGAGAAACCGGGGCAAGCGGTCAAAGCGATTCCCGGGCAGGGGAGCAACGTACCGATTACTTTGCTGGGGTCGAGCGGCTTCAGCGCGCAGCTTGCTGGGATGCTGGGCTTGCCATTCGCATTCGCGGCACACTTTGCTCCCGAGCATCTGCATGCAGCCGCGCAGCTCTACCGCGAGCAGTTTGAGCCAAGCGAGGTTCTGCAGAAGCCCTACCTGATGGTGGCGGTGCAGGTAATTGCGGCAAAGACGGATGTAGCAGCGAAGCGGTTGTTCACGACCCCGCTGCAGCGTTTTCTGCGACTGATAAGAAACCAGCCGGTTGAGTTGTTGCCACCAGTGGATTCCATGGAGCCCCTATGGCAGGACCACCAGGAGCGGGCGGCCGTGGAGAGCAGACTGCGTGCAGCGATTGTGGGATCCAATTCAACGGTGAAGACAGGGCTGGAAAAACTGGTCCGTGAAACGGACGCAGACGAGATCATCGTCGTGACCGATACCTATGAGCATGAGGATAGGCTGCAATCGTATCGACGGGTGGCGGACGTTGCGAGAATGATCGAAGCGGAGCCAAGCGTGGCTGTTGGAGACTGACGGATCGCCAAACTGTTCGTGGCTGCCAGTAAAATGAATTGAAATGGCTTTGTTGATCGAACTGCATAATACCGGCGATGCTGCTATCGAACCGGAAGTTCGGGCACTGATTGAACACGCCCTAAGCGACAGGCCGGGAGATTGGCGGGTGTCAATCGTTGGATCTCGCGAAAACGACAGTTGGGAAATGAGGGTCCTGGGAGCGAACGGGTTTGAGCGGTCATACACATTGGCGGGAAGTGCGGGAGAGCACCAGCCGTTGGTGATCGCGAATGTGCTTATGAGGTTGCTGCCGGCGAAGGTGCAGCAGGGGTGAAACGTGGCGAGGGGCGGCGAGCATTGGCGGCGGCAGGGAGGATACAGGTTCTGAAATGCATACTTTGCCACTTTACCCGCGTTCCTAGTAGAGAAGCCGTTCCACGGTTATCGACCGGCTTTAGTAGCCCTTTGGTTTTGGTATGCTGTTCAGAAATCTTGATCGCTGTCAGTGAGACTGCCGCTTTGCCGGGCTCAATGGTTTGCCGACAATGGCTCTCCCGGGAATCCCGACGCCCAAGAGGTCGTCCAGATCATCGTGACTTAACTCCATGCCATCGTCGGCGACAATGGCCCTGCCACTGAGGTAATCCAGGACGTCTTTTCGGTCGCATTTTAGTGATTCACTGATCGAGGCAGCCGCGTCCCAAAGCCCGATTTGAAAGGCGACAGCTTCGCGAAGCTTGTTCAAAAGATCCGCTCTCTCTGTTGCATCTGTTGGAATTCTCACGTTTTCTCCTTTTGTGTGTACACGTCATCCGACACCTGCAGTGTGGCGGCGTACTTGGAGCGCTCAGGCGCTTCGGGGGGAGCTGACTCCACGTTCCGTGAAGCCTAGAGCTTCCAGTTCTCGGTCAAATTCATGGGCGTCATAAAGCATCTCCCTTCGTGAGACACGGCCACAATGTTCAGTAGGGCAAAAGCCGGAGCGACTAAGTCCTTCGCTTGCCTTCACTTCTGAACCGAAAATGCCATCAGGCGCAAGCCCTTATATCAGGGGGCGTTTCACCAATTGATTGGCAAGCAGATTTTCGTTGGCTCAGGGATTGTTACACTGGCAGCCGTCTTCGAGAGGCTGACGCATAACTTCCAAAACGTTGCGCGGAAATTCAGGCAATTCATCCAGGAACAATACTCCATTGTGAGCCAGCGAAACTTCGCCGGGGCGGGGAACGGCCCCGCCTCCGATTAATCCAGCGTCAGAGATGGTGTGGTGCGGAGACCGAAACGGACGCACACCAACCAAGCCCGCGCCGGGATCGAGTACACCGGCAACACTGTGAATCTTGGTGGTCTCGAGAGCTTCTTCAAATGTGAATGGCGGCAGGATCGTGGGCATGCGCTTTGCCAACATGGTCTTGCCAGAGCCTGGAGGACCAACCATCAGGATGTTGTGGCCGCCAGCGCAGGCAACCTCGAGGGCGCGCTTGGCGGAGTGCTGGCCACGCACATCCTTGAAGTCTACGAGGAATTGCTGTGCCTCGCTAAGTAAGGCTTCGCTATCCGCTTTGAGCGGGAGGATTCCGTTGCCCGTATTTACAAAGTGGATTACTTCCAGCAACGATTTCACCGGATAGATTTCGACTCCGCCAACCATCGCCGCTTCTTTGGCGTTCAGCTCAGGCACAACCAGCCGCGAGATTTTTCTGCTTCGCGCCTCAATGGCGATAGGAAGCGCACCTCGCACCCCGCGAACCCCGCCATCCAGCGACAGTTCTCCTACGAAAAGGCAATCGGGCACCTCCTTCTTATTCAGACCGCCGTACGCCCCCAGAATTCCCAGAGCCATGGGCAGGTCGAAACCGGATCCTTCTTTGCGAATATCGGCAGGGGCAAGATTAATCGTGATATGCGTTGGCGGAATGTCGTACCCACAGTTCTTCAGCGCCGCGCGCACGCGATCGCGGCTCTCGCGGACGGCCGCATCGGGCAGGCCGACAGTGTGGAAGTGGTCTTCCATTGTCTTAATTCCAGACACATCGACTTCGACCTCGATGATGCTGGCATCGATGCCATAAACTGCGGCACTCAGCGTCTTATAAAGCATTGTGCGTTGATGAAAACTTGGACCTGGGTAAACAGATTTGTCCAGACCCGACGAGGAAGGCCCAGCGACCAGTCAACCTAAGCTTCACCCTACGCCGTATGGTCGTGAATCAATGGTGACTGATGTCACACAGAGCCTGTGACAAATGAACAGCAGTACAGCGTTTCGTCTGTGTACCAAATTACCCAACACACTTTCGGTTGTCTGCATCCGCTTCGTGGACTACGATTCGCCTAGACCCGAGCTCGTCAACATGCCGAGCTGGCAAGTGGGAGCGAGCTTATGTCGGAACCAGATAAACAACCGGCCCGTTCAGCCGGCACGCCCACCAGCCTGGAACGAGAAGAAGCCTGGCTGTGGCGCATTGCGCTCTTGTTCCTGGTTCTGCTGGCCACGGGACTAGCCGCAGAATCTTGGGAACGCCTGCAAAATCTTCCCTATCATTTAGGTCTGCTTTCGATTGGCTTGCTCTGCGTTGCCATTGCTTTTGCGGGCTTTGCCTACGGACGAAGAAAGCGAGTTACGGAACTAAAAAACCTGGTGCGCGACTTGCAGGAACGGGCAACCGCACCTACAGATCAGCAACTCGATCAACTCGGAGAGATCATTGCCCGTTCCCAACGCAGTTTCAAAGAACTGATCGATTCCTTCGATGACATTGCCTTTGCCGCGTCGCTGGACGGAACGATTAAAACCGTAAACCGGCGACTAACCGAATTGCTGGGGATTCCT
This sequence comes from Terriglobales bacterium, assembly GCA_035567135.1. GTDB lineage: Bacteria > Acidobacteriota > Terriglobia > Terriglobales > Acidobacteriaceae > JABDBE01. Next base: position 3,380 of record DATMQI010000080.1, on the reverse strand, counting down.
TATGCGGACGTCATAGGTCATCGAGGAGAGGAGTTTCTGGAGCAACCCAAACGTGAAGATGTGGATCGTGGGTTGGCCCGCTTTCTCGAAAAACGCCGCTGGTCGGGGGTGGTTCGTGTTCGGCTGAAAGCCAGCGCGCGCCTGCTCTATTTTGACTGCGCACTCAATGCAATTGTAAAAGGCGATGAAGTAGTCGGCGTGAGTGCGCTTGCCCGGGACGTGACCGAAGAACGCGAGAAGGAGCGGCGATTTACCGAGTTGTTCGAAACTCTTCAGGAAGGCGTTTACTTCAGCACGCCGGAAGGTAAGTTACTCGATGGCAATGTCGCGCTGGTATATGTTCTAGGATACGAAAGCAAGGAAGAACTTCTCTCCTTGGATTCCAGGGCCTTGAACTTCGATCCCAATCAAACTCCGGTTCTCGGCCGGTCCGCCGACGACCAGGGAGGAGTACGCACACGGGAAATCACATTACGTCGCAAGGACGGCACTCCTGGCATATTCCTCGACACTTCTCGTGCCGTATGGGACGCAGGGGGCAAGATTGTCCGGTATCAGGGCACGCTGGTAGACGTAACACAGCGCCGGGAGATGGAGAAGGCATTGCGTCGCCAGGAAGAGTTCCAGCGCTACCTTCTGGAGAGCTTTCCCGACCTGATTCTGGTGATCGATCTGAATGGACGCTACAGTTTTGTGAGTTCACGCATCCACGACCTCCGGGGATACAAGCCGGAAGACTTGCTGGGCAAGAAAGTCGAAGAAGAAGAAGACCACTCTCCCGAACTGCTTGGACTGTATCGTGACCTGGTTACCAGCCGGAGGATGTTTGGGTCGTGTGACTACAATGCGCGTCATCGAGACGGAAGCTGGCGCACCATGCGAGCTTCCGCCAGCCCGCTGTTCGATGCGGAAAACAAATTGAGCGGTGCGATTGTCTCCGTGCGGGACATCACGGTGGAGAAAAAACTTGAGCAGCAGATCATTCAAAGCGAACGCCTCGCGGCTATGGGACAGATGATTGGTGGGTTTGCACACGAACTGAATAATCCGCTCACCAGCATTCTGGGAATGTCCGAACTGCTGCAGGAAGGTGAGGCGCCCGAGTCCGTGCGGAAACAAATGGTCATTCTGCAGCAACAGGCTCGCCGTGCCGCCGAAATTGTCCAAAATTTGATGTATTTTTCCCGCCCTCCGGCACCGGGCAAGAGTCCCATCGACCTTGCCGAACTGGTGCAACGGACTTTGCACCTGCACGCGTATTCCTTGCGCAAGAGCAACATCACAGTAGATTTCTTGAAAGAGAACTCGGTGCCCGCAATTAGCGGAGACGCGCACCAACTGATGCAAGTCTTTCTGAACCTGATATTGAATTCTGAACAAGCAATGCGGGAAGTGCGCGATCGCGGCACCTTGCGCATCCGCATGGAGAAAAACCAAAAGTCGGTCTCAGTGATTTTTCAAGACGATGGGCCCGGAATCTCGCCAGACATCCTGCCCAACATCTTCGACCCCTTCTACACCACGAAACGACCAGGCCGCGGAACCGGCCTCGGCCTGAGCATCTGCAAAGCCATTCTGCGAGAACACAACGGGAACGTCGAAGCCGCGTCGGGACCTGGAGGGGGTGCGGTGTTCACGGTCACGCTGCCGGTGGCAGCGGTGAGCGCGCCTTCTGCGGACCAGACCTCATCCTCAAATACATAAAACAGCGTGGAATTTAAGCTGCGAATACGCTTCTTTTTCGTGGCCTTGGGCTTTAATGTCCACTTCGCTCCGGGTGAGTCTATCTCTCAACGGCCATCGCAACTGCGTTTCCGCCCCCGAGGCAGAGAGCAGCAATGCCCCGATGGACATCTCGGCGGATCATTTCGTAAATCAGCGTAACTAAGACACGCGCGCCGCTGGCGCCGATAGGATGTCCGATGGCGACGGCACCGCCATTCACATTCACTTTGTTGGGATCGAGTCCAAGTTCACGCATCACGCCCAAGGCTTGAACGGAAAAAGCTTCGTTCAATTCATACAGGTCCACGTCGTCATTTTTCCAGCCGGTCTTCTCCCAAATCGTACGCACCGCACCGACTGGAGCCATCATCACCCACTTGGGTTCGACCCCGCTGGTGGCCTGAGCTACGACCCGGACCATCGGTTTCGCGCCGAGTTCTTTGGCTTGTTTGGCACTGGTGACAACGACCGCGGCGGCGCCATCGTTCACTCCCGGGGCGTTGCCGGCGGTGACAGTGCCGTCTTTCTTAAATGCTGGCTTGAGAGATCGCAGGACTTCGATCGTAGTATCTTCGCGGGGAGATTCGTCCTTGTCGAAGATGACCGGCGCCTCGCCCTTTTTCTTCGACGGCAGTTCCACCGGAACGATCTGTGATTTGAACCGGCACTCCTTGATAGCGGATACTGCCTTGCGATGCGAATCCACAGCGAACTGGTCTTGCTCCTCACGAGTGATGCCGTATTTTTCGGCGACGTTCTCGCCGGTGATTCCCATGTGGTAGTTGTTGTAGATATCCCAGAGGCCGTCGTTCACCATCGAATCGACGATCTGGGCATTTCCGAGACGGTATCCTTTTCGCGCCTGCGGTAGCAGATAGGGAGCGTTGGTCATCGATTCCATTCCACCAGCGACAACAATCGAACTGTTTTCCGTCTGTATCGCTTGCGTTGCAAGCGCGACCGCTTTGAGTCCCGAGCCGCACACTTTGTTTACGGTCATGGCACCTACCTCGGGAGCGAGGCCTCCGAAGATTGCGGCCTGCCGCGCAGGGTTCTGCCCAAGTCCCGCCGAAATCACATTTCCCATGATGCATTCGTCGACTTGCTTAGGATCGAGATTCGCGCGCTTCACTGCTTCGCGAACCGCGATCGCTCCCAGTCGCGTAGCGCTCAGATCTGAAAGGCTTCCTTGAAATTTTCCCACCGGTGTGCGGCAGGCGGAGATCACCACAACATCGTCGAAAGCAGCCATTTATGTGCTCCTGCGATTATTTCGTACCCGCTAATTATAGATGTATCGAGGCGGAAAAGGATGAATTCAGTTGAGCAACCCTGCTCGCGCAGCGGATTTGTTTTTCAGGATTGGAACGCGGGGTGGAACCATGGCGAACTAAGAATTTCTTTCGTGCTTCTCACGAGAATTCTTGCCGGCGGAGTCGATCAACAGATTCCCGGCGAAGAAATTTTATACTTTAGCTCTCTTTAGTGACTTTGGTGTATCGTTCGCATGCTCATCCAACATCATTTTTTTCTTGACTTCACTTTTTATAGACTCTATACATCAATGAGTTGCAACAAACGACCGTTGCATTTCAAGTCCATGAAAAATGGAAAGGGAGAATAGATCAAATGGCAACCAAAAAGAAAGCAAAGAA
>DATMQI010000079.1:0-2291 GCA_035567135.1 Terriglobales bacterium | reverse complement strand
TCCAGGCACGGCATTCCCGTGCTCGTCGATCTTCATACCCAGGCTCAGACCCATCGAGGAGAGGATCTCCTTGATCTCGTTCAGCGACTTCCGCCCGAAGTTTTTCGTCTTCAGCATCTCGGCTTCGGTCTTCTGCACCAGTTCGCCGATCGACTGAATGTTCGCGTTCTTCAGACAGTTATAACTGCGCACCGAGAGTTCGAGTTCCTCGACTGAACGGTTCAGGTTCTCGTTCTTGATCTCCGGCCTGCGCTCTTCGCTCGCCGACGCGGTTTCAATTTCTTCTTCGAAGTTGATGAAGATATTCATGTGATCTTTAATCAACTTCGCCGACAGTCCAAGCGCGTCGCCCGGAGTGATCGAACCGTTCGTCCAGACCTCGACCGTCAGCTTGTCATAATCGGTGATCTGCCCCAAACGCGCCGCTTCGACGGTGTAGTTGCATTTGCGCACCGGCGTGTGCACGGAATCGATTGGAATGAATCCTATGCCCAGGTCATCCTCAAAATTCTTGTCAGCGGAAACGTAACCGCGGCCACGCTTCAGGCGCATTTCCATTTCGAGCTTGCCGCCTTCGCTTACCGTCGCGATGTAGATGTCCTTGTCGAGCACTTCCACATCGCCATCGGCTTCGATCATGCCGCTCGTAACCACGCCCGGCTGATCGGCGCGGAGGTAAATCGCCTTCGGACCATCTCCCGCAAGCTTGAACGGGACTTGCTTCATGTTGAGGATGATATCGGTCGCGTCTTCGACCACGCCCGGGATCGACTGGAACTCATGCAGCACGCCTTCAATCTTCACCGCGGTAACCGCCGCGCCTTCGATCGAACTCAGCATGACGCGCCGCAGCGCATTGCCGATCGTGGTGCCAAACCCGCGCTCAAACGGCTGCGCCCAGAACATCCCGTATTTGTCGGTAAGCGAACTGGTGTCGCTCGCCAAACGTTTTGGTTTTTGAAAACCTCTCCAAAGCATAACGTGTTTCTCCTCTCGGCCATGTGGCTCGATCCTGCTCGCTGGGCGGCCCGGCCCAGGTCACAGCAGAAAAGGCTGATCTGGCACGAATGGTAGGCCTAAAACCAGTGGTTGGTCGTTAGTCGATGGTCGTTCGCGAGCCCCTGGTTCTGCCAACGACTAGCGACCAACGACTATCCACTTACTTACTGTACAACTCAACAATCAGCTGCTCGTTCACCGGCAATTGGATGTCCTCGCGTTTCGGCAGCGCGATCACGCGTCCCTTGTAGTTCTCGCGATCGATCTCCAACCACACCGGCGCCGGCTGATGACTGGCAAAATCCCTTGCGATTTCGAGAATCGGAACCTTGCGGCTGCTCTCCCGAATCTGAATTTCTTCGCCGACGGTGACCTCGTAAGAAGGAATGTTGACCTTCTTCCCGTTCACCTGCACGTGCCCGTGACGCACCAACTGACGCGCCTGGCGGCGGGAAATACCGAAGCCTAACCGATAGACAACGTTGTCCAGACGCCGCTCGAGCGATTCCAGCAGCTTCGCACCCGTCACGCCTTTGGATTTGACTGCGTTCTCGAAGTAATTCCGGAACTGGCCTTCCTGGGTGAAGTAGATGCGTTTGGCTTTCTGTTTTTCGCGCAACTGCAGACCGTAGCCTACTACCTTGGTCTTCTTGTCTTTCCCATGTTGTCCGGGAGCGAAGTTGCGTTTCTCAATAGGACATTTGTCGCTGAAGCACTTGGTGCCCTTCAGGAAAAGCTTGATGCCTTCCCGGCGACATAGACGACACACTGCATCGGTATAACGTGCCAAGTTGTTCTCCTTTAGATGACCGGTTTACAGGTTTGGCTTCACCCTTCGTCCCGGACAAAATCAGCTGCGGTACAAACTAACCGTAGAAACGAGGCTTGCCTCGTCTCGGCAGTCAAGACGCGGCAAGCCGCGTCTTTACGACTACACTCTGCGCCGTTTCGGCGGCCGGCACCCATTATGCGGAATGGGCGTCGTGTCCTTAATGGACCGCACTTCGATTCCGGCGGAGGCCAGCGCGCGCACTGCCGACTCTCGCCCCGATCCCGGACCGCTCACCCGCACATCCACCGTGCGCACCCCGTGATCGCGCGCCATGCTGGCGGCGTTCGACGCGGCCTGCTGCGCCGCAAACGGCGTCCCCTTGCGGGACCCGCGAAAACCGAGCGAGCCTGAACTCTTCCACGCCAGCACATTGCCGCTCATGTCGGAGATGGTCACGATGGTGTTATTGAAAGAGGCTTGTACGTGCACCAGTCCATGCGGGACGTGCTTGCGCTCTTTC
>DATMQI010000078.1:0-115164 GCA_035567135.1 Terriglobales bacterium | reverse complement strand
AGCGATGAGGAACTGATGGCGGTCGCCCCGACTCTGACTCGCGGCGTCTTCACCGGTTCGCCGGTGTTTGACGGCTCAAAAGAAAGCGAGATCAAGGCATTGCTCAAGCAATCGGGCCTGCCAGAGTCCGGCAAAACCTACTTGTTCGATGGCATGACCGGAAACAAGTTCGAGCAGCCGATCACGGTTGGCTACATTTACATGCTCAAACTCTCGCACTTGGTGGACGACAAGATCCACGCGCGTTCGATCGGTCCGTACTCGCTTATTACGCAACAGCCGTTGGGTGGAAAAGCCCAGTTCGGCGGCCAGCGCTTCGGAGAAATGGAAGTCTGGGCGCTAGAAGCATACGGAGCGGCGTTCATCTTACAGGAGCTGTTGACGGCGAAGTCCGACGACGTATACGGCCGTACCAAGATTTACGAGGCCATCGTCAAGGGTGAAGCCGCCATGGAGCCGGGCGTGCCCGAATCGTTCAACGTCCTGATTCGCGAATTGCAGTCGCTGTGCCTGGATGTGGAACTGATCAAGGCCACGGAAAAAAAGCCGGCCCTGGCCGCAGCAGATTAAGCGGCCCGTAGAAACGTAGCTCTGCTACGTTTCTGCCGGCGAGGCTGGAATTTGTGGGGAACCGAGACCCGTTGTTGAGCTCTCGAGCAAGCGGGTACAAAAAGTTGTTTTCGAGAGCCGCCCGCGGGGGGCGTACTTCCGCAGGAAGCCGAGGATTACCTTGTTTCGTTCGAGCCCCTTTGACCTGGCAAACCCTATCGCCGATTTCGATGCTATCCGCATCAGCCTCGCTTCTCCGGAAAAGATCCGGAGCTGGTCGCACGGCGAAGTCACTAAACCGGAGACCATCAACTATCGCACCTTCAAGCCGGAGCGCGACGGCCTGTTCTGCGCCCGCATCTTCGGCCCGGTAACCGACTGGGAGTGTCTCTGCGGCAAGTACAAGCGCATGAAGCACCGCGGCGTCATTTGCGACAAGTGCGGTGTGGAAGTCACGTTGTCCAAAGTCCGCCGCGAGCGCCTGGGACACATCGAGCTGGCGTCGCCCTGCTCGCATGTCTGGTTCTTCAAAGGACTGCCCAGCCGTATCGGCCACCTCCTTGATATCTCCCTGCGCGATCTCGAGTCCGTACTTTATTTCGAAGCCTACGTAGTGGTCGAGGCGGGCGAAGCGCCGGTTAAAGACCACGAAGTCATCAAGGACGAAACCAAGTACCGCGAATTGGACCAGCAGTTCCGGCCCACCGGCTTCAAAGCCATGATGGGCGCCGAGGCGATCAAAGAGCTTCTCAAGCGCGTGGACATCGAAGGACTTTCCACTGAACTGCGCGAGAAGATGAAGCACGAGAACTCGCTGCAGAAGCGCCTTAAGTATGCCAAGCGCTTGAAAGTTGTAGAAGCGTTCCGCAAGAGCGGCAACAAACCGAACTGGATGATCTTGGATGTAATCCCGGTCATTCCGCCGGAGCTTCGTCCTCTGGTTCCATTGGACGGCGGACGCTTCGCCACTTCCGATCTGAACGATTTGTATCGCCGCGTCATCAACCGCAATAACCGGTTGAAGAAGCTGATGGACCTGCACGCGCCCGAAGTCATCGTGCGCAACGAAAAGCGCATGCTGCAGGAAGCCGTGGACGCCCTGTTCGACAACGGACGCCGCGGACGCGTTTTGCGGGGTGCCAACAATCGGCCGCTGAAGTCACTGTCCGACACGCTGAAGGGCAAGCAAGGCCGCTTTCGCCAGAACCTTCTGGGCAAGCGCGTCGACTACTCGGGCCGTTCCGTCATCGTCGTGGGACCGGAACTCAAGCTGCACCAGTGCGGTCTGCCCAAGAAGATGGCGCTCGAACTCTTCAAGCCATTCATCTATCACCGGCTTGAACAGACCGGACATTGCACCACCATCAAGCAAGCCAAGGAAATGGTGGAGCAACAAGAACCGATTGTCTGGGACATCCTGGAAGAAGTCATCAAAGACCACCCCGTGCTCTTGAACCGCGCCCCAACCCTTCACCGCCTTGGCATTCAAGCATTCGAGCCGGTGTTGGTGGAAGGCAAGGCCATCAAGATTCACCCGCTGGTCTGCACCGCATTCAACGCCGACTTCGACGGCGACCAGATGGCGGTTCACATTCCGCTGTCTCCGGAAGCGCAGGTCGAAGCCAGCGTGTTGATGCTTTCGTCGCACAACATTCTTTCGCCCGCGTCAGGTCATCCGATCACCGTGCCTACGCAGGACATGGTGCTGGGTCTCTATTACCTGACCAAAGCCAAGCCCGGCGCCCAGGGAGAAGGCCGCTCTTTCGCCAACATCGAAGAAGTTTTGATGGCGCTCGAATCTGGCGAAGTTGAAACCCTGACGCCCATTCGTCTGCGCTATACCGGTGAAGTAATCGATCTGACCGCCACGTACGACGATCAGGAAATCACCCACACCGAACCCGTGCAGTACGAGCGCAGCTTCCTGAACACGACAGTCGGCCGCGCCATTCTGAACGATCACCTTCCGCCTGGCATGCCGTTCATCAACGGCTTGCTCAAGAAGAAGGGCATCGGCCAGTTGGTCAGCTATGGCTATCTCCGGTTCGGCCTCGAAGTCACAGTCAAAATGCTCGACGAGGTCAAAGACCTGGGCTTCCGCTTCGCCACCCGCGCTGGCTTGTCGATCGGCATCGACGACATGGTCATCCCAGACAACAAAAAGGTCCTGGTGAAAGACGGCGAGAAGCAGGCCGTGCAAGTCCAGCAGCAGTATCTTGACGGCGCAATCACCAACGGCGAACGTTACAACAAGGTCATTGAAATCTGGTCCGGCATTACCGAAAAAGTCGCGGACGAAATGTTCGGCCAGATGCAGCAGCGCGACAAGGAAGGCTTCATCAATCCGATTTACGTCATGGCCGACTCCGGCGCTCGCGGATCGAAACAGCAGATCCGCCAGCTCTCCGGCATGCGTGGATTGATGGCGAAACCGTCCGGCGAAATCATCGAGTCTCCAATCACGGCCAACTTCCGCGAAGGATTGACCGTTTTGGAGTACTTCATTTCGACTCACGGCGCGCGTAAAGGCTTGGCTGACACGGCTCTCAAGACGGCCGATTCAGGCTACCTCACCCGTCGTCTCGTCGACGTGGCGCAGGACGTAATCATCAGCGAATACGATTGCGGAACTGTCGACGGCATCTACGTGGCAGGTATCGTCGAAGCCGGCGAAGTCATCGAGCCACTGCGCGACCGAATCGTGGGCCGCGTTTCGCTCGAAAAACTAAAAGACTATGACGGCAACGTGGTTGTCGATATCAACCAGGAGATCACCGAAGAACTTGCCGGAACCGTGCAAGCCGCCGGCATCGAGCGGGTGAAAATCCGCTCCGTGCTCACCTGCGAGTCCAAGCGTGGCGTCTGCGTGATGTGCTACGGTCGCAACCTGGCTTCGGGCCGCCTCGTCGAACTCGGCGAAGCCACCGGAGTCATCGCTGCCCAATCCATCGGCGAGCCTGGAACCCAGCTCACGATGCGTACCTTCCACATCGGCGGTACGGCATCGCGAGTCTCCGAGCAATCGCGTTTGGAAGCCAAGACCAATGGAACGGTCCGCTTCGTCGGTCTGCAAACCGTCCGAGCCAAGTCCGGCGATCTGGTGGTCATGAACCGCCAGGGCTCGATCGCGGTGGTCGACGAAAAGGGCCGTGAGCGCGAGCGCTACGCCGTCGTGTACGGCGCCAAAGTCAAGGTCAACGAAGGCGATCCCGTCCAACTCGGCAAGGTCATGGTCGAGTGGGATCCATACACCTTCTCGGTCTTGACCGAAATCGGCGGCACGATCCAATTCAAGGATCTGCAGGAAGGCGTCACGCTCCACGAAGAAGTGGACGAAGTCACCGGACTGTCGCGACACGTCGTCGCGGATTCGCCCGACGAGAAGCGCCAGCCCGCAATCGTGATCAAGGGCAAAACCAGCAAGCGTTACCTGATGCCCTCACGCGCTCACTTAATGGTTCAGGACGGCGACACCGCCTTCCCGGGCGACGTGCTGGCTAAGATCCCGCGCGAAACTACCAAAACCAAAGACATCACCGGTGGTCTGCCACGCGTGGTCGAGTTGTTCGAAGCCCGCAAGCCGCATGAGACCGCGGTCATCAGCGAAATCGATGGCACAGTCAAGTTCGGTGAAGTCTCGAAGGGCCAGCGCAAGATGTATGTGATCGCCGACAACGGCACCGAAAAGGAATACTCGGTTCCGCGCGGCGTCCACATCAACGTGCAGGAAGGCGAGCGCGTGAAAGCCGGCGAACCTTTGATGGACGGCCCGCTCAACCCGCACGACATCCTGGCCGTGCTCGGCGAGAAGGAACTGCAGTCGTACCTGGTGAACGAAATCCAGGAAGTCTACCGGCTGCAGGGCGTGAACATCAGCGACAAGCACATCGAAGTGATCGTTCGCCAGATGATGCGTTGGCGCAAAGTGGAAGACGTCGGCGATACCCAGTTCCTGCTGGAACAGCAAGTCGACAAATTCCGCTTCGCCGAAGAGAACGAGCGTGTGATTGCGCAAGGCGGACGTCCGGCCACGGGCCGGCCGCTGCTCTTGGGCATCACTAAAGCCTCGCTCTCGACGGACTCGTTCATCTCCGCAGCCTCCTTCCAGGAGACAACCCGCGTACTGACCGAGGCATCGATTCAGGGTGCCGTCGACCACCTGCGCGGTCTAAAGGAGAACGTCATCGTCGGACGCCTCATTCCTGCAGGCACCGGCATGGAGTACTACCGCAACGTCCGCCTCTCGCCAGAAATGGAAGAAGCGGCCGCCAAGGTGCAGGAAGAAGTTTCGCAAGCGTACGAGGAAGCCGAGCGAGCGCTCGAGCTGATGCGGCACGAAGGCGAGACCGAGGAACTGACAGCAGAGTAACGGCAAGAACACCAACTGTCATCCCGAGCAAAAGCGAGGGATCTGGGTGTTTGCCTGCGACGGCGATACCGGTGGTGCAGGCAAGAATCCAGATCCCTCGTTGCGCTCGGGACGGCGAGTGTTTTTGTCACGCTACATCTGAAACCCTATGGCCGCCAACCCACAACCGTTACCCGACCAAAAAGGGAATATCACTTCCCAGTTGCACACCATGCCCCGGCACAATACTCTGGGACGGGTGATTCTGCGTTTTTTCAACCTGTTGCGGCTGGCTTTCTGGCGCGCGTTCCAGCATGACGCGTTTGCCATCGCGAAGGCGTCTGCTTACTCCTCAATTCTTACTTTTTTCCCTTTGCTGCTGGTAGTCGGATCGCTGTTGGCCAACCACCGCAAGACCGCCTCTTACCTGCGCGAAATTACCTACGCTCTGGACCGGATCCTTCCCGCCGGAAGCCCCACCGCTCTCTCCTATCTGCAGGGAAATTCACCACGCTCGGTCGGCCTCCTGATCAGCGCATCGCTGATCACTCTGTGGACCGCCTCGGGCGTCATGATTTCGTGGATGGAGGGTTTTCGCCGCTGCTACGAACTCCCCAAAATCTGGGGCCTGGTGAAAGAGCGAATGGTCGCATTCTCTCTGGTCCTTCTCGCCGGAACGCCGCTGACCTTCGCGACCATCCTGGTAGCTTCCGGCAGCCGCATCGAACGCAACATCCTGTTCCACCTGAATCACGAGTTCGGGCTTTACGTCCTGCTGATGTGGACCGCCATCCGCTGGCTCATCGCCACGCTGACCAGCATCGCCGTAATCGCGGTCATCTACCACAACGCCGTACCCCGCACCCAACCCTGGCACAGCGTGTTGCCGGGCGCCACGCTGGCTACGGTCCTCTGGTTCGTCTCCACCGCATTATTCGGCTGGTATTTGCAAAACTACGCGGATTACAGCATCATCTACGGCTCGCTCGGAGCCGCCATTGCCCTCCTGGTGTGGATGTACCTGATCTCGCTCGTGATCCTCGTTGGAGCCGAATTCAACGCCATGCTCTTCCCGCGCGCATTCCTCGGCAAAGAGCTGAAAGCCATGCCGGCCCCACAGGCTGCAACCAAGTAATCAGAAGCTATCTCCTAATCTTGGGTGGAGCAGCGCTGCAGTAAACGCGCGGTTTCGATTCAGGCCGGGTCCAGGTGCGCGTCCGTTCTGTTTACGCGAGTCACGAGCAAGTCCGAAGGATCAACTGGCTGGATGAAGCCCCACGGTGCACAGCTTCGCGCCCCGATTCAGGCCAGATAGTATCGGATATACTCTCCCGATGCGAAAGCAGCGCGGCTGCCTGGCGCAGCTTCTCGGGGTGCTCATCTTCGGCGTGGCTTTGCTGTACGTGGTGGTCGCCATAACCGGCCCATGGGCTCTTCATATCGGCGGGCGCTGGACACCGCTGCTCAGCTGGTGGGGATCTGGCACCTTGCGGACGAAAAGCGGGATTGAGTATCCCCTATTTATTTATCTTTACCCGTCTTCCCATTTTTCCCAGCTTCACATGGATGGCCTGCGTCCTACTGGCGGCGTGCACGGCCAAGGCTGCCTGTGTACGTCGCCGGGTGTGGCTCAGGGGCTCGAACTGACGGGCACGATTTATGGCGGCTGGAGCAGCACCGAGGGCAGCCTGATGAACTTTCGCCTGCTCGAACCAAAGATTTTCGATGTCGGGCAAGGGCAAGGTTACTTCGACCTCATCGGCAGATGGCACGGCCCGGAACTGGTAATGGACGATCGCGGAAGTCCCGGACACCCATTCCGCTCCGGCCTGCGAATCGAGCACGCCTCGGTAATCCTGAACGGGAGCAATTTCTGGACTACCTGCAAGTCTGCGTGCGCCAGCGCCACGAACTCCCCGCCGCATCGCTGAGATCGCGTTCATTCGCGCTCGGGAGTGTGGCCCGCTTGGGCGGGGATGCTCATCGACACGCTTGTCCAATCACGCCACGCGCCGTTTTCCCCGTTACGAATTGTCATCTGTCCCCGTTATGAATTGTCATCCCGACCGGAGCCTCGTTACGTTCTGTCATCCCGACCGGAGCTTCCCATTCCCGAAGGGGATGGGAAGCGGAGTGGAGGGATCTGCAGTTCCGCGCACGCTAAGAAATTCCGCGTACTTACGACTTCAATCTAGAGCGAAATGAAGTTCGTGGAAAACCTGCGCTACATCCACCGCAACCCCGTGCGGCGTGGGCTGGTGGAGCAGCCAGAGGATTGGGTATGGAGCAGTTTCCGTCACCACTTGACGGGCGAGACGATCGCAGTGGAAATCGAATCGCAGTGGACAGCGCGCCCCCGTGAGCAGGTTGGAATCTTCCCCACAGTGCGGGCGCGTTCGGCCGAGGAAATCCCCACCCTCGAGAGTAAAGCGAACGCGAGCTTTCGGCCTCCTGTGGAAAATCTTGTCAATAGGCAAAAGTTACACGATCGGGATTAACTCCTTGCATCTATTGGCAAAATAAAGTCAGCAAACATAGCACAGTTACCTATTTCAGATTGATATAATAGATTTAGAAGCTTTCTAATCTTCCTGGATTTTCCTACTCGACCAAAGTGAAGTATTTTCGCCGCCATGGTTGGCGAACAGGGGATTTCTCGCTTTACCGAGCCTCGGGATTGATGCGATAGCTTTCAAAATCTGAAAAGAAAGAGACGCGGCCTTCACCGGCCGCGTTTTTTATTGGGCCTCTAATCTATGAATTCCAGGAAGATGATGCGTAATTCCAAACGTCGTGGCGAATGGTCTGAGCTTCAGTTCATGGCAAAAGCGGCCAAATTTGGCCTGGCGGTTTCTAAACCCTGGGGAGACCTTTCTCGCTACGACGTCGTGATCGGAACTCCCGGGCACTTCGTAAGCGTACAGATTAAGTCGACAATCTACCGGATGCCGGAAGGTTGCTACCGGTGCAGTATCCAGCCCAGCCGTAGGGGCAAGCCTTACCAGCCCGGAGAATTCGATTTCCTGGCAGTCTACGTCATCGCGGAGGATGTTTGGTACATCATCCCGGCAAGACTTGTGATCCACGGGAACAGGAGCGGGATTCGTATCTACACCTCCGACCCGACCAGCAAGTACGCACCGTATAAAGAAGCTTGGCATCTACTGCGTTGAGCCGCGGGAGCGGCAGCGCGACCAATCGAGCCACGACCTTTTGGGCGGAGGCCGTCGCCTTCGAGTGCCTGTGGCGTCCGCTCGAAGACTAACTCTCCATATACAATAATTAGACCTACACAAACTTCTAATTGGGACAAACTTGAAAAAAGGAAAGTCTTTGCCAACGCGTGCCAGTGTGGCCACAGATGCATCACCTGCCGCTTCCAACGTTCGCCGAGCAAAAATCATCTGCACGGTCGGTCCGGCCTGCAACTCCGAACCGATGCTGCGCGACCTCATGCGCCTTGGCATGGACGTGGCCCGTCTGAACTTCTCCCACGGAACCCATGAGGAGCACGCACGGAACATCGAGCGCCTGCGCCGCGCCGCGAAGCAGGAGAATCGTACCATCTGCATTCTGCAGGATCTGCAGGGCCCCAAGATTCGCACCGGCCGCCTGAATGGCGGGGTCCCTGTCACCCTGAAAGCCGGGTCTCACGTCACCATTACGCCACGCGATATTGAAGGCACTTCGAGCGTGATTTCGACTACCTTTCAGGGGCTGGCGCAGGAAGTCAGACCCGGCGCACGGATTCTGCTGATGGATGGTTTGATTGAGTTGCGTGTCGTTCGGATCCGCCGCGAGGATGTGGAATGCGAGGTGATCAACGGCGGACAACTGGGCCAGCACCAGGGCATCAACCTTCCCGGGATTGCGCTCTCCATCCCCGCCCTCACCGACAAGGATCGCGCCGACCTGGAATTTGGCCTCAAGCACGGCGTCGACATGCTCGCGATATCGTTCGTGCGCTCCGCGGCTGATGTGCTCGAGGTGAAGCAGATCATCGCCAACCACGGCTCTGATCTTCCCGTAATCGCCAAACTCGAGAAACCTCAGGCCCTCGAGCGCCTGGAAGAAATTTTCGAGGCATCCGATGGCGTGATGGTAGCGCGCGGCGATCTTGGAGTGGAAATGCCGCCCGAGAAGGTTCCGGTCATCCAGAAATACGTGATCCGCAGATCGGCGGAGTGGCGCAAGCCGGTAATTACTGCAACTCAAATGTTGGAGTCGATGATCGAAAACCCGCGCCCCACGCGGGCTGAAGCCAGCGACGTCGCCAACGCAATTTTCGACGGCAGCGACGCCGTAATGCTTTCCGCAGAAACCGCCAACGGCCTTTACCCCCGCGAAGCGGTATCAATGATGTCGCGGATTGTGGTCGAGGCCGAAGGCAATACGGGTGATTTTGCCCCGTCGCGGCGACGGCGGGAGAGACATTCGATTACTGTGGCGGAAGCTATTTGTGAGTCCGTTTCTCATGCCGCCGAAGACCTGCGCATGGGGGCCATTGCGGTATTCACCGAGACTGGGAATACGGCGCGCATGATTTCGAAGTATCGGCCCAAAGCGGCGATTTATGCCTTCAGCCAGGTGTTGCCGGTGTGCAATCGGATGAATCTTTTCTGGGGCGTGACTCCGGTGCGGACGAAGCAAGCGCGCAGCGCCGAAGACATGGTTACGGTTGCTGAACGGGAACTTCTGCGCCAGGACTGCATCAAGGTTGGCGATGTGCTGGGCGTGGTGGCGGGAACGCAGATGGCGTCAGGTTCAACTAATCTTATGCGGCTTCATATAGTCACCTCGGAAAAGACAAAGAGCTAGGGGCGTCCTTCTCGAGCGGCGTACAGAAAGGTAGGCCGCTTGACATGCCGGAGACAATAGTCCTGATGTCCGAGGAAATACTTTCGGTTGCCATTTTCCAACCCTTGTCCGGGTTTGAAGAAGCGTCTCTCCTCACGATGAGAGCCCTGATTGCGGCGCTCTCCGCCGGAGGTTATAGCCGCGATTCGCTTTATTGTGATGCCAAGTCGCGCGACGAATACGTATTGTTACGTTACTGGAAATCTGAAGCGGCTCGCCGCGCAGCGTTGGAGGATCCCGAGGTGTTGCGTTGTTGGGCCAAACTCTCTCACGAGATTCGCACAGTGAAGATTTACGAAACGCTGGAAGAAGCTCTTGCGCCGTGAGCACTCGAAGTTCGGTTTGTTCTGTCTAGTGTTTTCTATTCCGTCTTTTCTGCGTAACCATGCCGCCCGTTCCCGAGACTTTCGTTGATACAGCAGTTGACCCGCAGGTTCGCGGATTCCTTCATCGACCTGCCACGCCTGCCGGGGATGGCTTGGTGCTCAGTCATGGCGCGGGGTCGAATTCGCGGGCTGCGCTGCTGGTGGCGTTAGCGGAAGTTTTTGCTGGGGCGGGCTTGACCGTGTTGCGCTGTGATCTTCCCTATCGCCAAAGCCGGCCCTATGGTCCGCCTCGGCCTGGCGATGCCGCCCGCGACCGTGAAGGTCTGAGGAATGCCGTTGCTGCTCTTCGCAAGATGGTCTCGGGGCGCATGTTTCTCGGCGGGCATTCTTATGGAGGGCGCCAGTCGACAATGTTGTGCGCTGATCGACCTGGGCTGGCCGAGGGCTTGCTGTTGCTGTCTTACCCCTTGCATCCGCCGCGAAAGCCGGAGCAACTTCGCGTACAGCATCTGCCCCGGTTAGAGACGCCTGCTCTGTTTGTGCAAGGAACGCGCGATCCGTTCGGGGCGCCGGAAGAGATGGAGTCGGCTGTGGGTCTGATTGCAGCGAAGACGCGGCTGTTGCGGATCGATGGGGCGGGGCATGACCTTGGGTTCAAGGGGATGCAGGGATTGCCTGCGCTCGTGCTCACGGAGTTTCAGAAGTTCTTTGGCTGAGCAAACCTGTCGAGCTTCGACCACCCGGACGAGGGCGTCCGGGTCTACGTGTGCATCGTGGGAGGCGTCCGAGGTCTAATTCACCCAGCCGGATTTTGAGCCGCCGTTCTTTTTGTCGACGTCGTCGGGCGGAATGTAGTTGCCGTTTTCGTCGAAGGTGCCGCTTACTGTGCGATTCTGCTTGCGCATGAATACTTCGAACTTGCGGGCGGCGCGGCGGCGCTTCCAGCGGTAGTAAGAATTTCGCACGCTGAAGTAGCGCTCTGATGCGTCGAACGCAAGTCCGCGCCTGGGGACAAACTTAACGTACAGAAACCCGAATAGCAACCCGCCGAGGTGAGCGATGTAAGCGACGTTCGAGCCCCGTCCCGCGCCCGAGGCACTGATCGCTTCGACCAAAGTGATAAACGCGACTCCAGCCACGAAATACTTCGCGCGAATGGTGATCGGGATTGGAAATAACATAATCTCCCGGTCGCCGTAGAGCATGCCGAACGCCATTAGAATGCCCAGCACTCCGCCGGACGCGCCCACCGTCGGCGTTGAAGGCACTACCCCACCCAAGCCGGTGTAGGAGACCGCAATCGTGGTCAGCGCTGCTCCGATCACGCAAAAGAAATAGAATTCAAGAAATCGCTTTTGTCCCCAGTCCGATTCCAGCTGAGCGCCGAACATCCATAGCCCCAGCATGTTGAATAGAATGTGCAGAATTCCCGCGTGTACGAACGAATAAGTGACTAGCTGAAATATCCAGCCATGCATGACGGCCGCGGGTATCAGGGCCAGAATGAGAGTCAAGCCTCCGCCCACACTGGGGACCGCCGCCTTGAGCAGTTCGAGGAGGAGATAGACCGCAGCGTTGGTGATGATGAGCCACTTCACGGCCTTCGTGAAGGGAGGCAAACTCAGCGAGAGGGTTCGTCCGCGATACATAAGCGCCGATGCCAGTTCAGTGATCGGTTGCCACGGAGGCTGACAACTAATGCCTCAAAAATAAAGCAAGCTGTTCGATATTCTAACAGGTTAAGGGCTAGCGCTCTGGCAACGGGGTCACCGCTGGGCTGCGGTGGCCTTGGCTATCTACCGCGCGCACGGCGAAAATCACATTGTCCTTCGATGTTGGAATGGTGGTGCGAGTGACATTCCCCACTGCCCTTGCGTGTTCCCAGTCGGGGCTGGTTGTCGCCCGCCAGAGCACTTCATAGCTCGAGGCACGGCCGGCCGGAGATGGTTCCCAGGTCAAGGTGGAATCGTTTTCCAGTTTCGTGGTCAGCAAACGAACCTTTGCCGGTGGCGCGGGCGCGGACGCGAGTGATGCCAGCGTGGCGGCATTTAACCGGGCGACGCTAGCCACGAAGTCGAAGTTAACAAACTTGGGAAGGTCACCGAATTCGACTCCATTTTCGGTGCGTACATTCTGATGCTGGTGGTTGTAGTCTTCGCGCAACTCGGTGAAGCGAACGGCGGCGTATCCCTGCTCGTTGAATGAACTGTGATCGCCCCCACGTAAGTAACGGTCCAAGCGAAACACGAGCATGGGCTTGGCCCCCGCGTCATAAGTGCGTCCGACCTCGGCGATGTAGCGAGCGAGCTGCCGGGAGGCGGAATCGCTCTCGCCGCCAAGACTGCGGATCTGGCGCACCTCGGCGTCAGTAGCGGCCATTGGCACACCCTCGGAAAACACGCGCACCACGCCAACATCCTGCTGGGGGCTGCGATCGCCCCCCACGATGTCATTGTTCAGCACCGCTTCAATATCCCATCCCGCCGCCTTGGCCATTTGCGCGAAGTGGCGGCTGCCGTTGAGGCCCTGCTCTTCACCAGCTACGGTCAGAAAAATGATGGTCGCGGGAAACTTCAGCTGGCTGAGAAGGCGGGCACATTCCAAACTCACGGCCGTACCGCTGCCATCGTCGTTGGCTCCCGGAGCAAGGGTTGTGCTGTCGGCGTTGTCGCTGTTGCGCGAGTCGTAGTGGCCGGTGACCAGCACGATACGCTTGGCGCTCTCCGGGTCAGTGCCCTTCATCACCGCGTAAACATTGGTGATTTCTGTAGGCTTTGGGATTCGACCGCCGGGCGCTTCGGTAAAACTGTCAAGCTTGACTTCCAGGCATCCGCCACAGTCGCGCGAATAGCGCTCGAACTCGGACTTGATCCATTCCCGGGCGGCGCCGATACCATGTCCCGAGGCAATTGAAGCCGGGTCCTGGGCTGAAAGGGTCGAGCGAGTCTGGAAGCTGACCAACTTCTCGATCGTGGATTGGATCCGCGCTGCGGAAATCGGCCGCACAGCGGCTGCAATTTGCGGGTCCGCCGGGCCTGCAGGTAAAGTGTCCTGTGCAACGACAATGGCTGTCATGATCGTCGTCATTGCTAGCAATGCAAGAACGGCGTACAAAAGGGCGCGGGCCAGAAGATGCAAGTACCTCAGCTCAAAACTCGCGCCAGCATAGCGTTCGAGTCTCATAGTTATTTCTAGAATAGCCATCAGGCAATATTTTCAGGAGCGCCCGCCAAGTTTTCGCAGTCGAGTACTTGACCTTCGGCTCCAGAGTCACTAAATATTATCAGGGGAGCCTTTTTAATAGAATGGAGGCCTTTGTGGTTCATTGTCCGGAATGTGAAACCGACCTCGACATCGACGAAGATGAGGTCGATGAAGGAGAAATCGTCTCCTGCCCTGAATGCGGTACTGACTTCGAAATCATTACGGTTAGTCCGATTGAGCTGAAGCCCGTGGATGAAGAGGTCTACGAGGAGGACGACGAAGAGGAAGTCGAAGACGGTGATCTCTAGATCCCGC
The DNA here is from genome assembly GCA_035567135.1 of Terriglobales bacterium. Lineage (GTDB taxonomy): Bacteria > Acidobacteriota > Terriglobia > Terriglobales > Acidobacteriaceae > JABDBE01. The sequence goes on along the minus strand of DATMQI010000078.1, from coordinate 101,565 downwards.
ACGCTTCTGCCCCGCCCGTTGAAGTTTCCCTGTGGCTCTGCCAATCGAATGGCGCTTCTGGGGCTGTGTGTCTCTGCGATAGTTGGCCTCGGAAAGTTTGCCGCTGCCGCAGAAGCCTTATTGCCGGCAGAGAACAAACACGAAAAACCTTATGCGGTGATCTTCGGCACGGTCTGGGGTCCGGACGATCATCCTGTATACGGCGTCAAGATAAAGATTCGCCGCGAGGTTGAAAAGAAAGTCCGATGGGAACTCTATTCCGATCATAACGGCGAGTTCGCGCAGCGCGTTCCGGCGGGCAAGCAGGACTACGTGGTCTGGGCCGATACAAAGGGTTTCAAGTCTGCCAACGGCAATCGATTACAAGGGGAAGAGGTCAAGGTACACGTCGACGGGGATGAGCGCGTAGACACCGGATTGCATCTGAAATAACTAAGCGTCCGAAACCAGTCGCCTGTAAGCTCAGAGGAGAAAGCTACATGAGAAAGTATCAAGCTGCGGCCCTGGTTCTACTTCTTGGCTTCGCTGCGATTGCTCCTTCCTACGCGAGAGACAAGGATAAGGACAAGGAAATTGTCGGCCGCATGCTGACCGGCAAGGTGCTCGATCGACACGACAATCCTCTAGCCAATGCTATCGTTTATCTCACCAACACGCGCACCCGGGCAGTGAAAACATACATCGTCGGCATCGACGGATCGTATCATTTCCCTGAGCTTTCTCCGAACATCGACTATGAGGTTTACGGCCAATACAAGGGTCAAAAGAGCGAGACCAAGACGGTGAGCCAATTCGATGACCGGAAGATCGTGAACATTGTTCTGCGGATTGATGTGAAGTAAGAGATTTTCACGTTTGCAGTGTTCCACTACGAATTGTCATCCAGAGAGAAGCGAGACATCCGGGGATTCGCCCGCGATGGCATCACTGGTAGTGCAGGCAAGAACCTGGATCCCTCGCTTCGCTCAGGATGACAACTGTGTTGTGGTCCACTCTATGATTGAAAACGATCTAATCGAGCAGGAACAAATTCAGCCGCAAGGTTTTCGGGACAAGCAAACAGGTCTTGCAGCGGGCTTACTTGCCGGGTGGCCCATCTTGGTGTTCCTGCCCTGAGTTCCATGACCCGATAGCCTGCACGAGAAAAAAGTTCCAGCGTCTCGGCGATATTCGTTCGCTGCAGATATTCGAACATCACCAGCTTGGGGCGATGTGTTTTCAGGAATCGCAACATTCCACGCAGCACGCTGTTCTCGTGTCCTTCGACGTCGATCTTGACCGCAGAAATAGGAAATGGCAGAGTGCCACGCTCCCCTAGAAAGCCGTCGAGAGTCTTACGCGGCACAGAGATGGTTGGGACGGAGGTGGTGAAGCCAACCACGGTGCGGTTGCACGAATCCACGCCGCCTATATTCTCAAGTTCAACGGTTCCAGCCCGGTCCGACAAAGCTAGTTCATGGACCTCAAAGCCAAGATGATTGAGCGCCAAGTTCTCGCGGGCACGGGCCGCCGCAACCGGGTTCGGCTCAAAGAGGATTGCGTGTTTAATTTTGTCGGCAAGTAAGAGACTGATCAGCCCGACATTGGATCCAATGTCCAGGAGGATGCCATTTTCGATGTGTTTTCTGAGGAAGGACAAGCTCTGGAAATTCGGGATCCGCGAGTAAAGCACAGCTGATGAGATCTGGCAGTCGGGATAGGCACGAAACCGGAACCCGTTGAAGAGCGGAAGGGCGACGGGAGCGCGGGCCAGTCGCTTCCAGACTTGCCATCCTCCGGCCAGGAACAGGCGGCGGAGCCGTCGTTGGCGGTTGGATTCATCGTGCCAGACGGATCCAACAACGTACTTCAAGTCTTGAATTACAGGCACGAGGTGCAGCAGCTTCTCCTTGTTATAGCGATAATCATAGGCTTGGTCGCAGCTGCGAGATGACATTCTTCGGGCGGTCGAGGTTTACCATTAGAGTTCGCGGCGGGGAATTTGGCGAGACGATGAATTTGAAACGACTTTGGGCAATATTCAGTCCGGGGACACATTCCGTGCTGGTTAGCGTCAGCGTTTTCGTCGCGGTTCTGTTGATTGCGGTTTTAAGTCTGCATCTGGTGAGTTGCAACGGCAGTTCGCCAGCGAAGCAGATGACGCCGCCACCGCTGCCGACTACGATCGGAACGAATGTGACGACGTATCACAACGACAATGCTCGCACAGGCCAGAATCTTACTGAAACGATTCTTATGCCTAGCAACGTCAACTCTTCCAGTTTCGGCAAACTTTTTGTCATCAGTGTGGACGGGAAGGTGGACGCGCAGCCGCTTTATCTGGCGCAACTGGGCATTCCCAATCAGGGGACGCACAATGTGGTCTATGTGGCAACGGAACATGGCAGCGTGTATGGCGTCGATGCCGACCGCGGCACGGTTCTATGGCAAGTCTCGACGGTGGCGGCTGGCGAAACCACCAGCGACGATCACGGCTGCGGGCAGATCACGCCGGAGATCGGCGTTACTGCGACTCCTGTCATCGATCCCAAAGCGGGTCCGCACGGCACGATTTATGTGGTCGCGATGTCGAAGGACGGAGCTGGAAGTTTTCACCAGAGACTGCACGCACTGGACGCGACTACCGGCGCCGAACAGTTTGGTGGACCGCAGAGTATCCAGGCCTCTTTTCCCGGAACTGGCGATAACAGTTCTGGAGGAAAGGTTGTGTTCGATGCGGGGCAGTATGCAGAACGAGCCGGACTCACCTTGCTCAATGGCGTGATTTATACGGCATGGACTTCCCATTGCGACATTCGACCGTATACCGGCTGGATCATGGGCTTCGACCAGTTGACTCTGGCTCAGGTCAGCGTGCTGAATCTTACTCCGAATGGTAATGAAGGGTCTGTGTGGATGAGCGGCGCCGGGCCTGCTGTCGACAGCTCTGGAAACATCTACCTGCTGGACGCGAATGGCACATTTGACACCGCACTCGATGCCAACGGGTTTCCCAGCCAGGGTGATTTCGGAAATGCGTTCCTCAAGATTTCGACCACTAACCGGCTACTGTCGGCGGCCGATTACTTTGAAATGTTCAACCAGGGTTCGGAAAACGGTTCTGATGAAGACCTTGGCTCTGGCGGAGCGCTGGTGCTGCCTGACCTCACGGACAACTTGGGTCACGTGCGTCATCTTGCGGTGGGGGCGGGCAAGGACTCGAATATCTATGTGGTCGACCGCGACGCGATGGGAAAATTTAATCCCAGCGCCAACAATATTTACCAGGAAATCCAAGGTGCTTTGTCGAGTAGCGTATTCTCCATGCCCGCGTATTTTAATGGCACGGTTTACTACGGAGCAGTGGGAGATAACATCAAGGCTTTTGCGATCAGCAAAGCGCAGCTCGCGGGCATGGCACGGTCGCAAACCGGCAATACCTTCGGCTACCCCGGCGCTACTCCGAGCATCTCTGCCAATGGGACGAGCAATGCCATCGTGTGGGCTGCGGAGAACGGCAGCACTGCGGTTCTGCATGCTTATGACGCGACCAATCTTTCGCACGAGTTGTACAACAGCAACCAGGCGTCAGGAGGACGAGATCAGTTTGGTACGGGGAATAAGTTCATCACGCCGATGATCACGAACGGCAAGGTGTACGTCGGAACGACCAATGGGGTCGGAGTTTTTGGGCTGCTGAAATAAGACGGGTGTGGGGCGGACACTCCTGTCCGCCGCCTTCAATAGGACATAACACTAAGACCAAAGAAAGCGGACAAAAGTGCCCGCTCTACACGGGCTAATTAGTTATTCTCGCTGCCCGCGCGCTTCCACGACATCAGTTCGCCGATGGTGGAACCACCGGTGCTCGATACTGGGTGCTTGTAGGCTTCGACCTCGGTGCGTGAGGCTTCCTCACCGACGGCCTTGATGCTGAGCCCGACTTTCTTCTCTTCCTGATTCATTTTGATGATCTTGAAGTCATGCTCCTGTCCTGGCTCCAGGGTCAACGGCTGGCCATTGGCATCGACCGCTTCGGAGTTGTGACAAAGGCCTTCGATGCCCTCGGCGATTTCGACGAAGGCGCCGAAGCTGGCTACGCGCAGCACTTTTCCGTGCAGCACGTCGCCGACTTTGTGCTGGCTGAAGAAGCTTTCCCATACGTCCGGTTGAAGCTGCTTCACGCCCAGCGAGAGACGTCTTTTGTCCGGTTCGATGGCTAACACGACCGCTTTCAGGCGATCGCCCTTTTTCAAAATCTCCGAGGGGTGTTTGACGCGTTTGGTCCAGCTCAAATTGCTGACGTGAACCAAGCCGTCAATCCCGTCTTCGATTTCAATGAACGCGCCGAAGTCGGTGAGGTTTCGCACCCGGCCTTCCACCGTCGCGCCGACCGGATATTTCTCATGAAGCGCGTCCCAGGGATTCGTGGCAAGTTGCCGCATGCCGAGCGAAATCCTCCGCTCCTGCGGGTGCACGTTCAGGACGACGCAATCTACATGATCGCCAACGTTCACCAGCTTGGAAGGATGCTTCATTCGTTTGGACCAAGTCATTTCGCTGACGTGCACCAAACCTTCGATACCCTGCTCCAGTTCGACAAACGCGCCGTAGTCGGTGACGCTGATGACGCGTCCGCCAACGTGAGCGCCCACAGGATAGCGGTGTTCCGCATCCAGCCATGGGTCGGGCGTGAGTTGCTTGAATCCGAGCGATACCCGCTGCTTATCTTTGTCGAACTTCAGCACCTTCACCTGAATCTGATCGCCGACATTCACCAAATCGCGGGGATGGGTGAGACGTCCCCAGGACATGTCGGTGATGTGCAGCAGACCGTCGATGCCACCAAGATCGACGAAGGCGCCGTAGTCGGTGAGATTCTTGACCACTCCGGTCAGAATCGAACCTTCCTCGAGATGCTCCAAGGTCTTGGAGCGCTTTTCACTCTGCTCTCCTTCGAGCACCTGCTTGCGGGAGACTACAATGTTGCCGCGCTTCTTGTTCAGCTTGATGATGGCAACTTCGAGAACTTTGCCTTTCACGGCATCGAGATTGCGCGCCGGACGCAAGTCGGCTTGGGAGCCAGGAAGAAACGCACTCGCACCCATAATGTCGACGGTAAGCCCGCCCTTGATGCGCTCGACTACCGTCGCGTGAATCGGCTTCTTTTCGTTATATGCCTTCTCAATCTCATCCCAGGCACGGAGCTTCTGCGCTTTCTGGTGGGAGAGGTTGATGTAGCCTTCCTCGGTTTCGCCCTTGTCGCGCATGACATCGATTTCGTCGCCAGGCTGGAACCTGGGCTTGCCTTCGAAATCGAGCACCTCGGACAAAGGCAACATGCCTTCGGACTTGGCGCCGATGTCCACGACCACGTGCGTGCCAGTCAGCTTGAGCACGGTGCCTTTGAGGACTTTGTCCTCGCGGACGGCTTCTTCACTTTCGGTGGTGAAGTTCTCGAGGGCCGAGGCGAAGTCCTCTACGCCGGCAGTCGTCGGCTTTTCGTCATGCATCTCGGCTTGCTGTTGCGCTTCCAGGACAGGAGCATCTTGAGTCGAGACTTCCGGAAAAGCCTCTACGTTCTCAGTCAAGGTTGTTGTGGTTGAGTTTTGGTTGTGGGGAGTGTTGTCGTCGAGCAAGGTTTATCGCCTCTCTGGGTATACTCGCGCGTGCGCGAAGGATGCGGGAACTGTTTCAGCGGACAGCTGGCGTGAGTCTTAGGTTGTGTGGAGCCCGCCCTGGCGGACGGACCTGAACAATCCCAGCGGTCGGACGTTGCCAAAAAACGAACCCGCGTCCAAAAGGGAACTCTTCGACTATAGCAACCGCTCGCAAACAGTGTCAAACCCCAAAGTAATAATAATTGAGCTCGGTTACAGCGATGTTAAAAACCGAATTTCGTTTGTGCGTTCTTACGATAAACCTTTCGACGGATGTTGGCCTCCACTGCCCGCGAGCGGTCCACAAAAGTGCACCATCTTCCGATACTGAGCACCTCCAAAAGTAGCCTTTATACTGCGATTACCTGATCTTCTGGTCTGCCTCGATCGCATCAAAACACCCGCAGTTGTGTTTATACAGTTGAGAACTTATGACCACGCGGCACAAATTGGCTTGGCTGCTTCTCTTGTTCGTAGGGGTGGTATCGCAGGCATATGCCGGCGTAACCCTGCTATTGGAAGAGCCATACAGCTATGACGGGACCTTCGGCGGAACCGGTCACGCAGCCGTGTACCTTTCCCGGGTTTGTGCGGAATCGCCCGTAATCCTGCGCCGTTGTGCTCCCGGGGAGTTGGGTGCGGTCATCAGCCGCTACGATGGCATTGCAGGCCGTGACTGGATCGCGATCCCGCTGATTCCCTATCTTTACGCTGTCGAAAAGCCTGAAAACGTGCCTTTGTCTGCGGACCCGAAGTTAGCGGATTTTCTTCGAGACCAGTATCGCCGAACTCATCTGCAGGCAATCGCACCCGACGGTCCAGAGGGCCGAGCGCCGGGGGGACGCTGGGCGGAACTGCTCGGGGCTGATTACCGCCGAACCATCTACGGTTTTGGGTTGGATACTACCGAAGAACAGGACGCCGCGCTGATTCGCAAATATAATTCCGATCCGAACCGGACCCGGTTCAATCTGGTGACGCATAACTGTGCAGATTTTGCCCGCAATCTTATCAACTTTTACTTTCCGAAGACCCTTCACCGCGCTGTGCTTGGCGATCTCGGAGTCACTACACCAAAGCAAATTGCGAAATTATTTGTGCGCTATGGCCAGAAACATCCCGAGCTGCACTTGTCGAGCTTCGTGATTCCACAGGCTCCGGGCAACATCCGGCGAAGCGCGCCAGTACACGGCGTCTCTGAATCCATACTCACTGCGAAAAAGTATACCGTGCCGCTGCTTGTACTCCATCCGGTGCTGACGAGTTGCATGGTAGTAGCGGCGGTTGGCGGCGTACGCTTCAACCCAGCGCGGGACGTCATGGTCTTTGACCCAAGCCGCGAGTTGGAGCCGCCGATGGACGCCGCCCAGCGACGCATGTATCAGGATTGGCTAAACACTCTGAAGCAACCTCTGGCCGAGGACAATCTATGGAATGCGTCGGCCTGGCAACAGTTGCAGACTAATGCTGTGCCACGTCTGGATAGCTCTGGAAATCCTGTGCTGGAGGTTCAGCTAGGCGACGAGAGAGTCGAGCTCGGCCTCTCGCGAAGCAACATCTTGCGCAGTTCGGCGCCGCCCGAGTTGGCGGAGTTGATTGTGGTACTCCGGCTCCGCGAAGAGTTGCGGAACGGCGGATTTCCAAGAGCTTCGGAGCAGGACGTGGCGAACGACTGGGGATTGCTGCAACGGGTTCTGCTCGCACGGCGCCGGAAGATCGCGGCAACGGACACGCGCTTGACAGCAATGCGATCCGGTCCGCAATAGGCAATGTAGGAGCGTGCGTCATCGCCCGTGCGGACGCGGAGAAATACGCACGCGCCGACGGTAGCGAAAAAGGGAGGGAAAACATCCCTCCCTAAGAAGTATCGATGCTTCGCGCAGGTCACATGAAACGAGTTACTTATGCACGCGGAATTTCTTGTTGCTCTGCAAAGTGCCTTTTGGCGTGGTCACAGTCACGAACCCAGTAGTCGCCCCTGTCGGAACCACCGCGGTCATATAAGTGGGTGAGACGACAGTGACAGTCGTCGCCTTAGCCCCGTTGAATGAGACTGCGGTCTTTCCCGTGACGAAACCCTGGCCGAGAATTTCGACGGTCGAGCCTACCTTCCCGGCTGTTAGAACCAGACTAACAAATGGTGTTTTTTCAAACTTTAGCCCGGTAATCTCATAAAAGGTTCCGAAATTGGTCGTCTTGCCGCCCTGGTTCGCATCACCGTAGACGATCCCGTTGGTGTTCTGAATCAGCGTGACCGACGGATGGGCGCCGTTGATGGAGTCGAAGGACGCCAACTGCTTGTAACCGCCCTTCTCCGTAATAGAGAAAAGAGATCCTACGTTGGCCTGCCCGCCGTTTTGGGTCACGCCATAGAGATTACCGTCAGTGGCGAGGAGTAGGCCCGCCGCGGCGTTAGCACCATCGGGTGCGCAGCTGAAGTCGTGTTCGGGGCTTTCGACACCTTTTGTTGTGATCTTAAAAATTTGACCACAGCTGTGGGCGCCCCCGTTGTTGATAGCCCCCCAAAGCGTACCGTCGTTAGCCTGTACCAGGCCGTTATAGAGCTGGTCCCATCCGAATGGAAACGAAAACAGTTCGTTAAAGGCGCCGCCAGTGGTTACGCTGAAGATGGTAGCGCATATATTGTCAAAGCCACAGCTCATATTCCCCGAAGTGGTGGTTCCATAGAGGATCCCGTTAGTAGCTTGTACCAAGGCGCCGAAGGGTTGATCGCCGTTGGTCTGATCCCAAGGGAAGAGGGTTGTGAGATTTCCAGACTCGATGATCTGATAGATCGTTCCCTGGTTGTTGATACCGCCGAACTGTGTGGTTCCATAGTACTTTCCATTACTTGCCTCGATGGGCGGAGCGACGGGATTGCCGCCATCATTGCCGCCCGTAAAAGTGTAGACGAATGTCACCTTACCGGCAGGCGTCATTTTAAACACCTGACCGCAGCCTTGGTTGTTTGCACACCCACTATGACCTCCGTTGTAGGTCGTACCCCAGAAGTTGCCGTCAGTGCCGAGGACGAGGCCGCTTAAGGGCATGCCTTCGGTTGAGGTGAAGTTGTGAAGTACTGTGAGCTTTCCCGCGGGTGTGATTTTGAAGGCTGTGCCGACGGATCCGCTTGTGCCTCCAGCGGGCGTGGTGGTGTACATATTGTCGTCGCGGCCCTGAGCGATCAAACCAACCCACTGCGGCTTAATTGGGTCGCCGGCCACAGTGCCGAGGTCGCGGATGGACTTAATAGTTACCGTTTGTGCCTGTGCTTCCGCCGCGCCCAAGGCCACGGCCAACACTAGCAGCGCAATCGAAAATCTAAACAAGTTGAGTTTGAATGTTCGGGAAACGGCAAGAGACTTCCTAGTCGCTTTCATAAACTCTCCTAATGATGTTTGTCACATCGGATAATGTCGGTTGGGGTTGGAGGAACGGAAACAGCAAGGCTCCGCCCCGCTTACTCAGGCATTCCCCCTCATTTTGTTTACCGGGACAGGATCAACGCGGGCGCACCATTCAGTTATTCGCTTTATCGACTTTGTACGACCGCGTGGTTCGAGGATTTAAGAGCGGGTGAAATCGCAAAACTCCGACGCACCCCGGACAATCGAGCAAGGGGCCCATGTCAAAAGACAAAGAAGACGGTGAGAGACGGAAATTGTGAACTACGTCTTGTAATTCTGGTGTAGAGAACTTATCACGAGCGTCAAGCTCACTTTTCCACAAGAATGGATTCGCGCAAACCACAATTGCTAACAAGGTTGACTCGCCTCCAGTTCCGAAACTTGCCACGATCTGCTACTCTGCCCTGCGATGGATTATCTCTGGACGCCATGGCGTTACGCGTATGTCGCAGCTCCGAGCAGTACCGGTTGCATCTTCTGCGATCTCCCCAAGACAGGGAACGATGCCCAAGCCCGCATTGTGTATCGCGGCCACGACTGTTACATCGTACTGAACACTTTTCCCTATACGCCGGGCCATGTCATGGTGGTGCCCTTCGCGCATCTCGATGAATTGCAAAAACTGCCGGTCGAGGCGGCGCACGAAATGATGAACCTGTCTCAGAAAATGGAGCGTTTACTGCGGCGGCTCTACACTCCCGACGGCATAAACCTGGGCATGAACATCGGCAAAGCCGCCGGAGCCGGGGTCGCGGGTCACATCCACATGCATGTCCTGCCACGCTGGGTGGCAGACGCAAATTTTGTTTCGGTAATCGGGGAAACGCGAGTATTGCCGGAAAGCCTGGAGATCACTTACAAGAGAATCAGAAGCGGGTTGGAATTGCCGGCGTCATCCTGAGTGAGCGTTAGAAGGGCGAAAACCTCGCTCAGGATGAACGCCGCAAACGCAAAAGCGCACAATCGCGACACCAGGTGGCGCGATGCTCCCTATGCGCCCATGCGCATCTCCATGAAGCTAGAGAAGTCAGTCAACTCTGGGGAAGGTTAGATCGAGGCAAATCTGGGGTTGTCACAAAAATGTCAATAATTTGTAAGTTTTTGCAAAGACAGGGGCTTCTAAGGCGAGTCGCGGTAGGCGGAAATCAATGGCCGAGCAGTTCGTCCAAGTCCCGTTCGCCAATCACGGCGACTCCTAATTCCTTCGCTTTGTCGAGTTTGGAACCTGCATCGGTTCCGGCGACCACATAGTCAGTTTTCTTACTGACCGAGCCTGAAACGCGCCCGCCGGCATCTTCGATCATCCTCTTGACTTGGTCGCGAGGCCGGTCGAGGGTGCCTGTCAGGACAAACGTTTTCCCTGCTAGTTTTGTGCCCCGTGCTTTCTTGGTTCCCCCAAAGGTCAATCCGGCTTTGCGCAGCCGCTCCACCGGTTCACGATTTCTCGGTTCCTGAAAAAACTCCGCGATACTCTGCGCGATGCGAGGGCCAACCTCGTTCGCCTGCTGCAGTTCTTCTTCGTTCGCGTTCATCAACGCATCCATGGACCCGAAATGCTCGGCCAGGAACTGTGCGGTGCGCTCGCCGACAAAGCGGATTCCGAGCCCATAGATCACGCGTTCTAGTGGCAGTTTCTTCGAGGCTTCAATTTCCCGAAGGATATTCTGTGCCGACTTCTTGCCCATCCGCTCGAGCGACAGCAGGTCATGCTCGGTCAGCTTATAGATGTCGGCGACATTCTTCACTAACCCGCGTTCGGTAAGTTGATTTACCAACGCCTCTCCCATGCCGTCGATGTTCATCACCCCCCGAGAGGCGAAGTGGAGAATTGTTTCGCGCAATTTAGCAGGACAGTTGGCATTCACGCAAAAATAATCCACTTCGCCTTCGGTACGAACCACCTTCGTGCCGCATACGGGACACTCCTCCGGTATATGGAACAACTTGCGCCCGCGCGGGTGGTCCTTATCGTCCACAACGCGAGTCACTTTCGGGATGACGTCGCCGCCGCGCTCGACCTCGACCCAGTCGTCCACCTTCACTCCCAACCGTTCGATTTCGTCCACGTTATGCAACGTGGCGCGACTGACGGTCGTGCCGCCAATGGGCACAGGTTGCAACACTGCGACGGGAGTCAGTTTGCCGGTCCGGCCGACTTGCCACAGAATGTCGTTGATTTGAGTAACCCCTGCCCGAGCTGCATATTTATAGGCGATTGCCCAGCGCGGCGCTTTCCCGGTATAGCCCAGCTCGTCCTGCAGTGCGGTTCGATCAACCTTGACGACGATGCCGTCGATTTCATAAGGCAGCTTTTCCCGCTTGGATTCCTCCTGCTCGATGAATGTCCAGACGTCTTCAAAGTTCTTCGCCAGCTTGCGACTGGGATTTACCTTGAATCCGGCAGCATCGAGAGCATCCAAAGTCTTCCAGTGGCGGTCGAAGAATGTTCGCCCATCTTTCAGCAGCATGTAGGCAAAATAATCTAGCCGCCGTTGCGCAACGATGCTGGGCTCCAGTTGGCGGACAGTCCCGGCGGTGGCATTGCGCGGGTTAGCGAATAAGGAGAGCCCTTTCTCCTCGCGCTGCCGGTTCATTTTGCTGAACGCCGAGAGCGGCATGAGCATTTCCCCGCGCACTTCAAAATCCGGGGGAATGCCAGCAGCCTTGAGCTTCTCCTTCGAAATCGAAAGCGGAATCGAGCGCACGGTGCGCACATTCAACGTAACATCTTCGCCAATGGTGCCATCGCCGCGCGTAATGCCACGCACCAGTTGGCCATTTTCATACTGCAAGGCCAGCGACATGCCATCCAGCTTCAACTCGCAGACGTAGTCAATGTCCTTGCGCCCGCTGAGTTCGTGAACCCGCCGCTCCCAGTTGCGTAGATCGACCACGTCGTAGGTGTTGTCCAGCGAGAGCATCGGCGAAGAATGCGCCGCCTTCACCACACCCTCACGTGGTTTGCCGCCAACGCGTTGCGTAGGAGAATCGGGCGTGATCAGCGCGGGATGCTCGGCTTCGAGCTTCTTCAACTGGATCATGAGCTGATCGAAATCGGCATCGCTGATTTCGGGATCATCCAGCACGAAATAGCGGTACTCGTGGTGCCGGATCTGGTCGCGGAGTGACTCGATCTTCCTTTCGACGTCTTTCGCCACGGTAGCCATCGAAAAAGATTATAGGCGAGAATCACGTGAGGATAGCCGCCTCGGCTGTCCGGTCGAGCGAAGCTCGAAACGACCATGTGGCAGGAGCGTCTCGCCCGCGAAATGTCAATCAAACGAAATAAGATAACGACCTGCCTGTTTTACACTCTCCCCATGCGAGTCATCCAAACCGAGCGCCTCTGGCTTCGGGAATTTGAACTCGAAGATGTAGACGCTCTCGCCAAAGTCCTCTCCGATCCGGAAACTATGCGTTACTACCCGATGTCATTCGACCACGCCGCTGTCGCCGATTGGATCCAGCGCAACCGCACTCGCTATGCGAATGACGGTTACGGACTTTGGGCCATGATTCTGAAGTCTACGAGCGAACTGATAGGCGACTGCGGACTGGTGCGGCAAAGTGTTGATGGAGTGGATGAGATCGAAATCGGCTATCACGTACGCCGTGACCTGTGGGGCCAGGGATATGCTTCGGAAGCCGCCCGCGCGTGTCGCGACCACGGATTTTCGACTCTCAGCGCTGAGCGTCTGATCTCTCTGATCCGACCAGAGAATGTCTCTTCGCGCCGTGTGGCCGAAAAAAATGGCATGACCATATGGAAAGAAGTAACCAGAGCGAATCTGCTACATTACGTCTACGCGATCCGGCACGACCAAGTCGCAGCAAAGCTCGGCACGATCGTGTAGACGCGTGTCCTCGCCCGTGCGGGAGTGATTGAATCCCAGCACGCCCGCATCGTGATTTCATGCGAAAAGCAGCACTCCTCTACAACCCGCTGTCGGGCCGTCGCCGCGGGCGTCGTTTAGCGGATGTCGAAGCGGCACTGTCTGTGCTGCGGGACGCCGGAGTCGAAGCTTCAGCCGCACCAACCGGCGCCGCATCGGACACGACCGACCAAACCAAGCAAGCCATAGCCGAAGGGTGCGACACCGTATTCGCCTGCGGCGGCGATGGCACGATTCATGACGTGCTGCAGGGACTGGTAGGCACCGAGGTCGCATTAGCCATCATTCCCCTCGGTACCGCCAATTCCCTGGCACACGATTTGCACCTGCCACTTTCTCCCGCGGGAGCAGTTCGGGCCACTCTAACAGCGAAGCCCCGCCGCATCGCCGTCGGTCGAGTCGAGTACCAGGATTTCTCTGGGAACCGAGCGCAGCGATTTTTCACTGTAATCGTCGGAATCGGAATGGACGCCCACCTGTTCTACACACTGAATCCTCTGGTGAAACGCCGTCTTGGCATGGCGGCCTATTGCGCCAAGGCAACCCGCTTGTGGCTCACCCACAAGATGGCAAATTTTGTAGTTGAGATCGCGGAAGAAGATCGAAGCCGGCGAGCGGAGGTTTCGCAGCTACTGGCGGTTCGCATCGGCACTTTTGGTGGCGTGCTGCGTGAACTCGCCCCCGGCGCGTCGCTTGAACGTAACGACGTTCGTCTCGTGCTCTTTCAAACCCGTAGCCGCTTGGCGTATCTGCGATACGTGCTGCGCGGGCTCTTTGGAACCAACTGGAAAGTCCCCGGAATTGAACTGATGCATAGTACGAGCGTAGTCTGCCGCGATGACGCATCGTCCACAGCCCCAGGGACGAAGTCCCGTATATTCGTGGAGGCTGACGGAGAGCTCTTGGGAACGTTACCCGCAGAACTCTCCATGGTCCGCGATGCCGTCATTGTGCTGGCGCCTTCGTAACGGCTGCAACATTAGCGGCCGTCTCTCCTCGTCTTCCGGAGCGTAGCTTCCACACGATCTGGCGGAGAATGCCCAGCCAGACCACTGCGTCGCGGGCAGGCAGGTTGAGGCGGCGGACCAGGCGGCGCATCCTCTCCTCGACATCAGCTATGGGACGCCTGTCCAAATAACCGCTGGAACGCATGGCTTCGAGCAGCGTCGTCGTGATGCGCTCAAGGTCGGCTGCAGTCGCTCGCTTTACTTTCTCGGTTTGCCGCGCAGCCTTGCCATCGCGCACTAACTCGTACAGGCAAACCGCGACCGCCTGCCCCAGGTTCATCGAAATGTTTTCTTCGCATGTTGGAATACGCATCAGCCAATGGCAGTGGCTGAGTGCAGCGTTCGAGAGTCCAAACTTCTCTGAACCGAACAACAAGGCCACTCGATTCGATCCCAGTTTTTTGCGGATAAGACGCGCGCCGTATTCCAGCCGCCTCAGGGGATGCTGCAATTCCCTGTGACGAACCGCCGTGGTTCCGACCACCAGCGTGCAGTCCGCCACGGCTTCGGCCACGGTCTTATATTCTTCCGCACTCGCGAGCAACACCGATGCGCCGACCGCAGAACGGGCCTCGCGAAAGGCCGCTTCGTAGGGGTTCACCACTCGCAGATAACGAAATCCGAAGTTGCTCAGGGAGCGAGCCGCCGCTCCGATATTGAGAGGGTTTCGCGCAGCCACCAAAACCACGCGCAGATGGTCGAACTCATTTGGAAAAGCCAAGAATGCCTATTCGAAGAAGTGGATGTAGGCGCGGGCGTCCACGCCCGTGCGCAACCGTGTCACTGCGAGTGATGATCCAGAGACAGCTCATCGGCTGTACTGATTCTTCTTTTTCTCTCCATGCCGCTCCAGTCCAAGTTGAATCAGCCGTCCAATCAGATCGGAATACGACACACCCGAGGCCGCCCAGAGCTTCGGATACATACTGATCGCCGTGAATCCGGGCATAGTGTTGATCTCATTCAGATAAATCTTCCGCGACTTCGGCTCCATCAGAAAATCTACGCGCGCCAGTCCCGAACAGTCCACCGCCTTGAATGCAGCGGTTGCCAAACGCTGCACTTCTCTGGTTTCGCTCTTGCTCAGCTTCGCAGGAATGATCAGCTGTGATCCTTCGTCAAGGTACTTCGCGTTGTAATCGTAGAACTCAGTGCTCGGAACGATCTCGCCTGGCAAGGAAGCCTCGGGTTGATCGTTGCCGAGAACCGAGCATTCGATCTCTCGCGCCTTATGTTTGTCTCCGCCCACTCCTTGTTCGATCACAATCTTGCGGTCGAACCTCGCCGCTTCTTGAATCGCCGGACCGAGTTCCTTGCGATCATGCGCCTTTGAAATTCCCACCGACGATCCCAAATTCGCCGGCTTCACAAATACCGGATACTTCAGCTTGCTCTCGACCAGCTTTTGCGTCTTCTTCGGGTTCGCTTCGAACTCGCTGCGCAAAAGTGTGACATGTTTCACAATCGGCAGTCCCGCCGCACGAAACAGCGATTTCATGATGTCCTTGTCCATCCCGGCGGCCGAACCCAGCACGCCTGCGCCTACGTAGGGCATGTCTGCCAACTCCAGCAACCCCTGAATGGTTCCGTCCTCTCCGAAGGTGCCATGCAGCACGGGAAAAATAACGTCGACGTCGATGGCGCGGTCAGCGGCGCGCCGCGTCAGCGCGTGAGAGGAGGCATCCGTTTCAAAAGGCGCTATTGAACCCTGCCTGTGCGGCTCAGGCGGCACCACAACCGATTCGCCCCTGGCGAGAACCGCGGCCCCTGGAGTTGCATCGGGATCGCCAGCACGCAGGTGCGTGTGATCCTCAAATTTTCCACGCAGCAGTCGTTCCGCATCCGCGGCCGTCACCCAGCGACCTTCTTTCGTGATGCCGATAGGCACCACTTCATACTTATCTTTGTCGATCGCGTTGAAGACCGACGCAGCCGAGAGCAGCGAAACCTCATGTTCTCCGCTGCGCCCGCCGAACAAGATGCCGACTCGGACCTTTTTCATATTCAAGGTGAAATTACAGAATCTTCTTTCCAAACGCCGACAGCGCCAGCTCCACGGCCAAGTCCGCCGTTTGATTGTGCTCGTCGATCACTGGATTGACTTCGACGATTTCGAAACTCAGCATGCGGCCATGGTCCGCGATAATTTCCATTGCAAGGTGAGCCTCGCGATACGTGGCTCCGCCGCGAACAGGAGTACCTACGCCCGGCGCGTCTTCGGGATCGACCCAATCCATGTCAAGCGAGACGTGGTAGCCTGCCGTGCCCCGTCCCGCCGCGCGCAACGCCTCTTCCATCACCGTGCGCATGCCGCGCTCGTCAATATCGCGCATGGTAAACACTTGAATTCCGGCTCGCCGTACGTGCTCTTTTTCAATGGCATCGATATCGCGCACGCCGACAAGCACACAGTTCTCGGGACTCACCTTAGGGCTAAAATCGAAAATGTTGCACAGCTCAGGTGGACCTAATCCCATAATCGCCGCCAGAGGCATGCCGTGCACGTTTCCGCTGGGAGAACTGTCGGGGGTGTTCACATCGGTGTGAGCATCAATCCAGATCAGCCCGACTTTCTGGTTCTGCCGGCGATGGAATTCCGCGACCCCGGCGACTGTTCCCGCAGCAATGGAATGATCGCCTCCCAGAGTGATCGGCACTTTCCCCGCTTCTAACGTTTTGACGATAAGCTCCGCATGCTTGGTGCAGGTTGCCATGATCTCTTTCAGATATTTCGCATGCGGATCGCCTTCCTTTTTCTGCTCGGCGATGGCGACTGATACATTTCCCGCGTCTTCAACAACGTGCCCAAGGGCCTCAAGACGAGCTTCGAGACCAGCCACGCGCACCGCCGAGGGTCCCATATCCACCCCACGGCGCGATTGGCCCAGATCGAGTGGCACGCCGATGACGCGAATCTTGCGCGCGGTGATACTGGAGAAGGATGGGGCATTGTTTGTCATAATTTGCCGATCACTAATGCCTGAACGCGTGAATGTCGATTTTCAGTCCCAATCGCGAATCGACAACGCTAAATCGGAACTTCTACGGATAGAGTCTATGCAGCATTCTCGGAAACGGAATCGTTTCCCGCACATGCTCCAGCCCGCAGATCCAAGACACCGCGCGTTCGATCCCCATACCAAAACCCGCATGGGGTACGCTTCCGTATTTCCGGAGATCGAGATACCACTTGAACGCCTCTTCCGGCAGACCATGCTCCTGAATACGCTTGAGGAGCAGATCGTATGACGCCATACGCTGCGAGCCGCCAATGATCTCGCCATAACCCTCGGGCGCGAGCACATCCACGCACAGCGCCAGATCTGGCCGCTGGGGATCTGGCTCCATATAGAACGCCTTCACTTTTGCGGGATAGCGATGCACCATCACGGGCCGGTCAAACTGCGACGAAATATACGTTTCATCTGGGGAACCCAGGTCTCCGCCCCATTCGAACTTATTTTCGAGCGCACCCTTCGCATGCGCTTCCTGCAGCATTTTTACAGCCTCATCGTAAGTGATCCGCGGAAATGGCGCTTCGACCTTTTCTAATTTCGAAATATCGCGGCCAATGGTTTGGAGATCGGGATGCCGTCGCTCCAGGCAACGCTTTACCAGAAAGCTGAGCAACCCCTCGGCCAGTTCCATGATGTCTGCCAGCTCTGCGTAAGCTACTTCCGGCTCGACCATCCAGAACTCTGTCAAATGGCGACGGGTTTTGCTTTTCTCAGCGCGGAAGGTCGGTCCGAAAGAATACACTTTGCCCAGCGCCATGGCGGTAGCTTCGATGTAAAGCTGTCCCGACTGCGTGAGGTAAGCCTGCTCGTCGAAGTAATCGACGGGAAACAGTGTGGTCGTGCCTTCGCAGGCTGCGGGCGTAAGAATCGGCGGGTCCGTCAAGGTGAAGCCACGCTCGTCAAAGAAATCGCGCGCGGCCTTGATAATCTCGGCCCGCACTCGCAAAATCGCGGCCTGCCTGGGCGTTCGCACCCAAAGATGCCGGTGCTCCATCAGGAAATCAACGCCATGCTCTTTCAGCGAGATTGGATACGGATCGTTCTCCGCGACCCGCTGGACGACTTGCACATTCGAGATGTCCAGTTCATAGCCGCCGGGAGCGCGCTTATCGGCGCGAACCTTGCCTTCAACGATTACGCTTGATTCCTGGGTCAGACCCTTGACTGCATCAAACACTTCAGGCGGGACCGCATTTTTAGGGACGATGCCCTGAATGACTCCCGAGCCATCGCGCAGCTGCGGAAACAGTAGCTTTCCACTCTCGCGCAGATTGTACAGCCAGCCGCGGATGATTACACTCTGACCCTCGTGTTTTCCAACTTCGCTGATCGTAGTTACAGGAGATGACATAATTTTCTTTAGCGCCGGCATCTTGCCGGTTGTCGCGAGGGCATCCTGCCCTCGCCGGCGTGGGTGAGACGCCCTCAGAACGGCGGGGCTACAAAGTTTCCAGCTTTCGGAATGCTTCAGCCATTTTGTCTACTGGATTGATCTTCTCGTCGCCTTCAATCTCCAGCAACAACGGCGGAGTGTGCGGCGCCGAGCGGAGCAGTTCCATGGCCTGTTTCCAGTCGATCGATCCGCTGCCGGGCCAGAGATGTGAGTCGCGGTCTTTGGCGTTATCGTGAACATGAGTGGAATGAATGTAACTCCTCACCGTCTCGAACGCCTGCGGAACATCGCTCATGATATGCGCGTGGCCGAAATCGAAGCACACGCCTACGTCATCGAAGTGGGCGGCGCGAATAAATTCGACCAAGCGCTCGGGCGTCGACAATTCATTCGGAATATTTTCGAGTAGAATCCGAACTCCCAGCGGCTTGGCAAAGGCGCGCAAATGTTCGACCGAGGTCATCGCCGCTTCGAACTTGCGGTCGTCGAAGGATTCTCCCGGAGCGCCAACATGCTGTACCAGAAAACGAAAAGGGATATGCTCAGCCAATTCAAGTGCACGTTTAATTTCATCCATGGCTTCAATCCGGCTTGCCCGATCCGTCGAGGCAACATTCATCGGCGGCGCGCCGGCACGTCCCCACTCGTAGTCGGCATAAAGAGGCGCGTGAACCGAGTTCAACGTGACTCCACTGGTACGAAACCAATCCGCGATTTCTCGCACATGCTGCTTGCGGTTGGCGTAGTCCAGGTGCTGCCGCGCGGCAAAAATTTCAATCGCCTGCGCTCCGCCACGAACCAGCCCATCCAACAGCCCGGGATGCAACCGCTCCTTTACGTAGACGAATGTTGATATTGCTTTCAGCATCAGTAACCGACTGCCTTTCCATTATTCCTGACGTCGCTGGCACCCAAACGCTCGCCGGTTTTCGGATCAATAGCGATGCACTCGCCATCGCTCCAGTAGGGCGTCCACTCTCCGGCTACTGTTTCCCCGATCTCGATCTTATGTCCCATTTGCTCCACTAATCTGACCGCGTCAGGCGAAAACCATTGTTCGACATTGACCTTATCGGGCATCCACTGATTATGAAAGCGAGGTGCGTTCACCGACTCCTGGATATTCATACCGTAGTCCACGACGCCCATCAAAATATTGGCCACCGTGGTAATAATCCGCGCCCCGCCTGGGGACCCCAGCACCAGAGAGACCTTGCCGTCTTTTAGAACAATGGTCGGCGTCATAGCGGAAAGCGGCCGTTTGCCCGGTCCGACAGCGTTAGCCGGACCTTGAATCAATCCATAAAGGTTCGGCGCTCCGGCCTTCGCCGCAAAATCATCCATCTCATCATTCAGCAGAAATCCTAAACTTTCCGCCGTCACCCGCGAACCGAAATTGTCATTCAACGTCGTAGTGACGGCGACTGCGGTTCCGTCTGAATCGACCACGGAATAGTGAGTGGTGTGTTCGGGTTCCCGAACCGCCGAGGGCTGTGGATGCTGCGTCGCATATTGTTCCAGCTCGCTGAATATCGCGGGCCGTTTCAGATCTTTGCTGACACTGGCGCGCACCGGATCAATCGATTCTCGCCAGGCTTCCCCGTACTTCTTATCGATGAGTTGGGCTACAGGAATCTTGGAAAAATCCGGATCACCCAAAAACTCCGCCCGATCATAAAAGGCTCGCCGGAAGGCCTCAACTGTCAGATGGATCGATGCCGCTGACCGGTTTCCCGCCTTGGCGAGGTCGTATCCCTCAAGAATATTCAATGTTTCCATCAACGCGATCCCACCCGACGACGGTGGAGGCGCGCTTATGATTTCATAGCCGCGATAGGTCCCACGTACCGGCTCGCGTTCTTTCACTTCATAGCCAGCGAGATCTTCGGCAGTGACCAGGCCTCCGCCCTTCTGGATCGAAGCAGCCAGTTCACGCGCCATCGCGCCATGATAAAAGTCATCCGGGTTTTTCGCGATCCCCTCGAGCGTCTGCGCCAACTCTGGCTGGCGCAAGATCTCGCCTTGTTTGTAGTAGCTGCCATTGCGTTGGAAGATTCGTCTTGACTCCGAGAACTTCGCCAGGTCCTGGTCATGCAGATCGCGCGCATCTTGCCAGGCCAGCGGATAACCGTCTCGCGCCAACTTGATTGCTGGGGCGATCACCTGACCAAGAGTCAGCTTGCCGTACTGCTTCTCAGCATAAACCATACCTGCCACCGAACCCGGCACTCCAATTGACTTATAGCCAACGACGCTCGCATTCTCGATCACATTGCCTTGAGCATCGAGATACATATTCGCAGTGGCAGCCGCCGGAGCTTTTTCACGATAGTCGATGAAGTGCGTTCGTCCGTCCTCCAGACGAATGAGCATGAACCCTCCACCGCCCAGGTTTCCCGCTTGCGGATGAACCACGGCCAACGCAAAGCCCGTGGCCACAGCGGCATCGATTGCGTTTCCACCGGCTTGCATGACTTCGACACCGGCTCGCGAAGCCAGTTCGTGAACGCTGACTACAATGGCGTGCGGCGCATGGACGGGTTCCGTACCTGCCGACGTGAATGCGGTCAAAGCCGCCAGCACTGCCAGCAACAGCAGCACCATTAATCGCTTGTCCTTAAGTCGCATGGGATCCAAGGGTGTGGGCAGACTTCTGAGGCTAGCGTAGCCAGCGCGTGGGAGTCAAATTGGTTAGGAGATTTGCTATCGGCTCTCAGGCTTCAGCAATCAGGACTTTTTGCGGCCAAACTTCTTTATTTTGGCTTTGCCCTTTTTGACTCTCGCTTTACCTTTGGCTTTCACCTTACTCTTCGCCGCCACCATGGCGTACGACTGGTTGATCAAGTCTTCGATTTCTTCATCGCTCAGAACGTCCAACCTCTCCAACAATACCCATGCGTAGCGGCCGACGTAAGGTGCCGGACGTATCCCCTCGAACTCGCACAACTCCGCAAACTTTTCCGCCGTGCACTTAAGGGAGAGGCTTGGTGGAACCGCGGCCAAGCTCAACATAGCAAAAATCCTACCGTCCACTTTGAAGCAGAGAGTTTCGCCCCACTGCAGAGTTTCCTTTGCTTGCGAAAAAGAGAGACAATAGACTCGAACCCAATCGACGTTCATGCTGGTTGTGCCGTCTTTAGATTTGAAATCTGTGCAATCAACAACCTAGGAGATTGGAAATGCAAACTAGGCGGCTTGGCAACTCTGATTTACAGATCACTCCGGTAGGTTACGGAGCTTGGGCCATCGGCGGCGGTGGCTGGGAGTTCGGTTGGGGCGCGCAGGACGACAGCGACTCCATCGCTGCGATTCACCGTGCCCTCGAATTGGGCGTCAACTGGATCGATACTGCTGCAGTCTATGGCTTGGGGCACTCGGAAGAAGTCGTTGCCCGGGCACTGAAAACCTGGCCTGGGGCCAAGCCCTACATTTTTACTAAGTGCGGCATGCGCTGGGACGCACAAGGCAATGTCCGGAAGGTTCTGCAGGCGGATTCGATCAGCCACGAAGTCGATGACAGCCTGCGCCGCCTGGCTGTGGACACGATCGATCTGTACCAGATCCACTGGCCGCCGGATCCCGACTCGCCCGAGCTTGAAGAAGGGTGGTCTATTCTTGCCGCATTGCAACGGCAAGGAAAGTTGCGCTGGATCGGTGTATCCAATTTTGACGTTAAGCAATTGCGGCGGGCACAGAAGATCGCACCCGTTACCTCGCTGCAACCGCCCTATTCCCTGATCAATCGCGGGGTCGAGGAAGACATTCTTCCTTATTGCTTGCGAGAAAACATCGGCGTGGTCGTCTATTCCCCCATGGCTTCAGGGCTTTTGACCGGCGCGATGACCCAAGAACGTGCAGCGAGGTTACCGAAAAACGACTGGCGCAGCAACGATCCTGAGTTTCAAGAGCCGAAGCTATCGCGGAACCTTGCACTGGTCGAGCAGTTACACGAAATTGGGAAGCGTCATGGCCGTTCGCCGGGTGAAATGGCGATTGCCTGGACGTTGCGAAATCCGGCCGTAACCGGCGCGATTGTCGGAGCGCGAAACGCACGTCAGGCCGATGGCGTGATGCGCGCTGGAGAATTCCGGCTCAGTGACAAAGAAGTAAACGAAATCGAAGACTTCTTTGAACAAACCGCCGCATAGAAGCGCCAGGCAGTTTAGAAATCTGCTATTCATCCTCAACGGCTGAACGCTGAGCTGCCTGAACTACACCTGCTGCCTGGCCTCACCCAGTGTCACGCTCACGTCCATCTTTTTCTTGCCACGATAAAACGTGACGTGAACCGTATCGCCGGCGCGATGGTTATTCATGATCTGCGCCAGCTCCTGCTGATCCTCCACTTTTTGCCCATCAATGGCGACCATAAGATCTCCGCCCACCATAATCGGAATGTTGCCTAGATACGCCCGCTCGCTCCCGCCACGAAGCCCCGCGTTCTCCGCAGCTCCTCCAGGCACGACTTGAACAATCAGCAGACCATAGTCCGCCGCCAAGCCCATCTGATCCGCCAGATTCGGGTCAACAGGAATCGTGCTCACGCCCAGCGCCGGACGACGCACTCGGCCCGAGGTGAGCAGATCGTTGATCACCGCTTTTGCCGTGTTAATTGGAATCGCAAAGCCGATACCCGCGCTCTGTCCGACGTTTGAAGCGATCATCGTATTGATCCCGATCACCTCGCCGCGCATGTTGAGCAGCGGCCCGCCAGAGTTTCCAGGATTGATGGAGGCGTCGGTCTGGATGGCATCGTCAATCTTCATGCCATCGGGCTCCTGCACCTGACGGATCGAACTTACGATGCCGCGCGTCAATGTACCCGACAGCCCAAAAGGATTGCCGATCGCGTAAACCTTCTGACCAACTTGCAAATTGCCCGAGTTGCCCAATACCATCGGTGCGAGGTCGGGCGCCTTGATCTGAATCACCGCCAAATCATGTGAGCGATCGACCCCCACGATGGTCGCTGTATATGTCTTGCGATTGTGCAGCGTCACTTTGATTTGCCGAGCCTCCGCAATCACGTGGTAATTGGTCAGAATGTGTCCGTCTTTGTCGATAATGAAGCCCGATCCCTGTCCCTCCTCGGGCACCAGGCCATAGAAGAAGTCGAAAGTGACTGCCTTCGACGTAATGTTCACCACCGAAGCAATATTCTTGCGATAGACGCTGATGTTGTTCTGCTCTTCGGAGTCGAGCGAATCGCTGCCAGCCGCCTCACTAATTTCAATTTTGCCCGGATGTCCGACCCAGTTGGTCAGCCCGCCGCGGCCTGAACGATAGGTGGTGAAATAGAAAAACCCGCCGGCCAGCAAAATGGCGAGTAAAACCGGCCGAAGCATCTTCATAGTTTGGAAACCTTCTGGATACGCATTTATTGTAATAAATGATTTAGGGGTCAAGCGCTGGAGCGCAGTAAAACCTCTGCGAAATCTGCGATTGAAGGCTTTACGCGGTTTTCTCCGCCTCGCGCTTCAACTCACTATAAACCTGCCCCACGCGTCGGCGGGTTTCATCCAATGATCCCGAGTTATCAATCACATGATTAGCCGCCTTGATCTTCTCTTCATCCGGCAACTGCGCTGCCATCCGTCGTGCAACCTCCCGGCGCGCGGTTTCCTCATCCACGCCCAACCGCGCAGCCCAGCGTTGAATTCGCTGTTCGGGACGGCAGGTCACGACCACCAGGCGGTCGAAACGATCCGCTGCCCCCGCTTCCAAAATCAGCGCGGCTTCCACCATTGCGATTGCTCGAGGATCCTTCTGGCCAACTACGGCCATCCATTCGTCCTGCCGTCGAATCACCGCTGGATGCACAATCTGATTCAGTTCCTGAATGCGGGAGAGCTCCTTTTCCCCCGAAACCCCAAACGCCGACTCAGCCAGCCGCGCGCGATTGACGCTGCCGTCAGGGTTGAGAATTCCCTCGCCAAAATGCTGTACCACTTCCTGATAAACGGCTTCGCCCGGCTGCATGAGTTCGTGGGCAATCGTATCGGCTTGAACCAGGTGCGCCCCAAGCGCCATAAACATTTCACCCACTACGGATTTGCCACAAGCAATCCCGCCAGTCAATCCGACTTTCAGCAATCCAGCCTCATTAGTGGAAAGTGTCTCTGCGCCTCTGTGGTAAATGGTTCAAGCCCGAGAAAGTTCCGCCACCCGCGCCCGCCGCAGTTTCGCGGCCCGCGCGGTGTTCGCCATCAACATGGCAATGGTCAACGGACCTACGCCTCCGGGTACGGGCGTAATCGCTCCCGCAACTTCCGCCACATGTGGATGGACGTCGCCAACCAACGTAAAACCTCTTGTCCGAAAACTTTCCTCGCGCTTCGCATTCCCCGCGAAAAGCCGGTCGAACTCCGCCCGATCCGTAACTTGGTTCATGCCTACATCGATCACCGTCGCGCCCGGTTTCACGAATTCGCGAGTAATCATCCCGGCTCGGCCAATCGCCGCGACCAGAATGTCCGCGTGACGGCAAACTCCAGGCAGATCACGAGTCTTTGAGTGGCAGACGGTAACGGTTGCATTGCCATTGAGTAACAGCATCGCCGTGGGCTTGCCCACAATGTCGCTTCGCCCCACAACCACCGTTTCCTGCCCGGCGATCGGAATCCTGCTGCGTTTGAGGATCTCGATAATCCCAGCAGGCGTACACGGCACCAACCCTGGGCGTTGGGTGGAAAGGAATCCAACGTTCATCGGATGAAACCCATCTACATCCTTTGCCGGATCAACCGCCATCAGAACTTTCTTGGCATCGACCTGAGCGGGTAATGGAAGCTGCACCAGAATGCCGTCAATCTCGTCGCGCCGGTTCAAGTCCGCGATCAGCTCGAGCAATTCTTCAGTAGAAACGGTCTCAGGCGGAGTGTGCTGCTCACTATAGATTCCAACCTCTCCGCTGCTCTTCACCTTCCCACGAACGTAAACCTCCGACGCCGGGTTGTGCCCGACCAACACCACCGCGAGTCCGGGACGCCTCCCCGCAGCCGTCAAGGTCTTCACCTCAGACGCGACCTCTGCCCGAATTTCTCCAGCGATCTTAGTACCGTCCAGAACAATCGCAGTCACAAACCCCTCATTTCTAATCGCTCGGCAAGCCCGTAGAGATTAAAGATCCGCCTGCTGCGTGAGCAAGGCACATCGCGGGGCATGCTGTTCTAAGTCTTTCTCGCCGGAAAGTCCGGGCTTCCCACTTTCTCCACATTCGTTTCCGCGAACTGACGCACCCGCTCCAACGCTGCTTGCAGCTCCACATGAAATCGTTCCTTTTGAGGATCATCCGCGTCCGCTGGAACCACAATCTGCCGGCTCACCCGCATCAATGCCCGCGAAAACGGTTTCGGAATCATCGACCGATCCCAGGTATTTAAAATCCATGCCTTTTCTACGGCAATGTGAAATGCCACCATGGGCGCGCCCGTCGCGCGTGCCAGCAACACCGGACCCGGTTTCGCCACGAATCGTGGACCACGCGGGCCATCGATGGTAAATGCCACGGCCCAGCCCTGCTCGAGTTCCCGCCGCATGCCGAGTAAAGCCCGCACCGCTCCCCGGCTGCTCGATCCGCGCACCTTCACGAACCCAAACTTTCGGATAATGCGTCCCGTCCATTCGCCGTCAAAACTATCGCTGCTCAGTACTCTGATCTGCAAGGCACGCCAGACGTATGTTGCCGGGAAAATACAACTATGCCAAAAGGCCAGGACCATGGGACGCGTCTCGATCCCCGGCGGCGCCCCATCCTCAAAGGACACTGCAACGCGCAACGTCGGACCAATCAGCCGGATCGCCAGAAAACCGAGCCACGTAATCAACCACAGCAAGAATCTCTGCCATAAACTGTACAGCCGATCCTGCGTCGACGTCTCGCTAGACACCGGCGACGTAGCGGCTGAGGTCACTTCGATATTGTACCGTCCGGGGCGATATAAGATGCTTTTGACCGTGTGGCAGCGGGCGACTCGCCGGCCGAGCCTTTAACGAACAAGGCGTTGGCCGAGCCGAATTACCATCCAACCATACCTAGCCATTCCTAAGGCATTGGTTGTAATTTGATTCTGGAGTCTAACTTCCGATGAGTTCACCAATCAGCGACAGGCTCAGGGACGCAGCTGCGCAGGCCCGTTGGAACGAGGCTGTAGCTTTGTTGCAGACCAGCGAAGCCTCCGAGGCCGCTGCAGCCGTAGGCGATCTGGCTTTCGACCAGCAGCAATCCCTGTTCCGGCAGTTGCCGCTGGACCTGGCTGCCGCCCTCGTCGCTCACTTTCCCTACTATCACCAATACGTCCTGCTGCACTCGCTCCCAGCCGAAGAAATGCGCGCCTTGGTTGACAAACTGCACCCCGATGACCGCATGCGATTCTTCGACGAACTGCCGGAAGAAGCTTGGCAGCGGCTAATGGACGAACTCTCGGGAGAAATACCTGCTGCGACCTTGACTCAACACGAGCCGCAAGCAGTGCGAACGGCGGAACCGCATCTTCCCCAAGCGGGAGAAACCATCATCGAAGGACGCCAGATTGAGAAGTGTTACGCGCAACCGGATGGCAGGGAGATTCAGATCATCGCGCCAATGGATCTCTCCGTCGAGTCTGGCGCAATCTGTGCGCTGCTCGGGCCTTCGGGCTCCGGCAAATCGACGCTGCTGAGAATTCTCTCGGGATTAACCGCGCCTTCTAGCGGCACAGTGCTCGTTCACGGCCAACCGCTCAACGGCCGCACTCCCAACATCGGTATGGTTTTCCAGAGTTTTGCATTATTCCCCTGGCTAACCGTTCTGGAGAACGTCGAGGCCCCTCTGGCAGCCCGAGGGCTCGAGCATGCGGACCGGCATCGCCAGGCTGTACAAGCGCTTGCCATCGTCGGACTCAAAGGTTTTGAAAACGCCTATCCCAAGGAACTTTCCGGGGGCATGAAGCAGCGAGTCGGATTCGCTCGCGCTCTCGCCGTAGAACCCGAAGTGCTTTTCATGGACGAGCCCTTCTCCGCCCTCGATGTGTTGACCGCCGAAAGCCTCCGCCGGGAACTGATGGAGCTGTGGATCAACCATCAGATTCCCACAAAAAGCATCTTCCTGGTCACTCACAATATTGAAGAAGCGGTCCTGCTGGCCGATCGAATCGTAGTTCTCGGAACCCATCCCGCGAAGATCCGCGCCGATTTCCGCATCTCCCTTCCCCAACCACGCGACCGCAAGACCGCCGAATTTCTAATCTACGTCGATTACATCTACAAAGTGATGACTCAACCCGAACTGGAGTGCCACCCCGTCACTGAGCTGCCCAATCCGCATAAGCCTTCTTTCCAAGTGCTGCCCCACGCAACCGCTGGGGGAATGTCCGGGCTGCTCGAGTTCCTGAACGATCGCGGCGGCAAAGAAGACCTCTACCATCTAGCCGAAGAGCTGCTGATGGAAGTGGACGATCTCTTCCCCATCGTCGATGAGGCGGTCATGCTGGGCTTCGCAGCGTCAACTCAGGGAGACGTGCAGATTACTCCGGCAGGAAAAGAATTTGCAGAAGCCGATATCACAACCCGAAAGCAACTGTTTCGCCAAGCGGTCCTCAGTCACGTGACCCTGATTCAGCAGATCCGAAAGGCGCTGGAGCGCAAGTCGGACCACGCGGTTCCGCTGGAATTTTTTCGGGACGTTTTAGATGAGCACTTCTCTCAGGAAGATGCGCAACGCCAGATCGACACCGCCTTGAATTGGGGACGATACGCCGAGATCTTCACCTACGACTCGGAAACTGACAGGCTGCTCATGAACGAACCCACAGCCGCGGCTAATTCTGCCGAAGCCACTCCTCTGCATTAATTAGGATGCGGCTGGCATGTTCGCTGGTGTCTCGATCGGTCCGGATGCGTGATCGCGGACTCTTTCCTCTAAGCGGTTTCGCAACTCCTTGGCTTCCGTAATATCCAAGCCGGTCGCCACAATCATGATCACATTTCCAGCTTCATCTTTTATGGCCGCAAGAGTTCGGTCAGCAAAACGCACCGTGCCGTCGGCCACACAGTACTGGCACTCTTCCCGAACGGATTCGCCACCCGCGGCCTTGCGTATGCTGGTTTTCAAAACTTCGGCTTCTTTTGGCAACGAGGACCACCACGGCTCCCAGAACTTGCGTCCCAGAATTTGCTCTCGGGAGAGGCCGGCCGCCTCAGATGCAGCGCGATTGACATCAACCACCGTGCCGTCCGGACTCAAGAAGACCATGAAGGCATAGGTTTGAGTGAAAGCAGCTCGCAACCGGGTGCGTTCGATTTCAGCGGCGGAGCGCAACTCTCGCTCCACCCTCGCCGCATCCCGTCGGACACGCGCCATGGCCAGATGGGATGCAATTCGCGCCAGCAGTTCGCGGGCAGAAAAAGGTTTGACCAGGTAGTCGTCCGCTCCCGATTCCAGTCCTTCAATTCGTGATTCTTCACCCGCCTTCGCGGAGATCAGAATAACGGGCGTACTCTGCAATGCTGCATCGCCACGCAACTCTCTCAGCAAGCTGTATCCATCCCCCTGGGGCATCATTACATCCGCGAGGATCAGATCCGGCGGCCGCTCTCGGGCGCTCTTCAGAGCCAATTCACCATTCGCCACCGCCTCAACTTCATAATTCTCCCGCAGCAGGCGTTGTACGTATTCCCGCATATCGGCATTATCATCGGCGAGCAGAATTCGTTGAACGTGGGTGGCAGTACCCGCCCGAGTTAACGGACGTGAAACGCCTTGCAACTCCTCAAGCACCGGAAAATGATCAGAGGGTGTTGAGGGAGCCTCCTGATCGGGAAGCCAGCGAAGTGCTTCTTCGATATAAGCCTCCGCACCCAATGCGGTTGAAACCTGATTGCGCGCAGCTTGTATTCGATCCGCCGGCAAATGGGAATTTCCAAACGGGATCGAGACCTTAAATGTGCTGCCAGTTCCGGGTGCGCTTTCGACTCTTAAGTCTCCACTGTGAAATCTGACCAACTCCTGCACGAACGCCAAGCCGATGCCTGTCCCCTCGTTGGTTCTCGCCCGCGCATTCTGCACCCGGTAAAAGCGCTCAAAGATGCGTGGCAACTCTTCGGAAGTAATACCAACACCGGTGTCGCGGACAGAAAGCTCCACGCCTTTCCCGGCGGGCCTAAGCTCGACCGCGATTTCCCCCTGCAAGGTAAATTTAAAAGCGTTCGACAGGAGGTTCAGGACGATCTTTTCCCACATATCGCGGTCCACATAAACCGGTTCAGGCAAAGCGGGACAATCGACAATCAGCCTCATGCCCGCTCGCTCGACGGTAGAGCGGAACACACTGGCAAGATCCGCCGTCAGACTGGCCAGATCCGTGGGTTCATAAACCGCCTGAACCCGCCCAGCCTCGATGCGGGAAAAGTCCAGCAACGTATTGACCAGTTTCAGGAGCCGCAGCCCGTTGCGGTGAGCCATCATGAGCTGAGCATAATGTTGAAACGGCAATTTCCCCCCGTACAGCACCTCCTCGAGCGGACCGAGCATCAAGGTCAGGGGTGTGCGAAACTCGTGGCTGACATTGCTAAAGAAAAGTGTTTTGGCACGATCGATCTCCGCCAGTGCCTCGGCGCGTTTCCGTTCTTCCTCGTGCGAGCGAGCATCAGCGATGCTGGTGGCGATCTGACGATTGACCAGTCCGAAGAAAGTCCGGTAGCGCTCATCGAGCATCTGCCTTGGACTGACGGCGAAAACCAAAACGCCGGGCGACCGATCGGGGCCCGCGGCGGAAACCGGCATTAGAAGCGCCTTTAATGGTGGCGCGTCCCAGTGCCCTCGAGGAAGTTCGCAGCCCAAACCCTGGAGTTCGATCTCAAGGCTCTGACCCGAGTGAATGACCTGCCGCATCTTTTCCGAAAGCGGAGTATGCGCCTCGGAGAGCAACGATCGCAGAGGGTGATCCATGGGAATTCCGCTGCTGCATACAACCTGAAATTCCCCTGTCGCAGCAGCACATAACGCCGAAAATGGAATGTCGCGCAGGTTCTCCGAAAGGGTTTCCGCGGCTACTCGGCAAGCATCCCCTGCACTCTTTGCGTCAATCGTCCGCGCAGCCAGATCACGCAAGGTTCGCAAGCGCCGCTCGCCAATTACGTTATCCGTGGTTTCGATCACCGCGGTGAATACGCCGCCCACCACCCCTTCCTCAACTCGGACCGGGCTAAATGAGAAGGAGAAGTAGCACTCTTCCGCGTAGCCGTGACGATGCAAGACCAGCAGCAAGTCATCCGACCAGGTCGCCTCCCCGGTGCGAACCACGCTCTCCAGCATGGGGCCGATTGTGTCCCAGATTTCCGCCCAACAATCGCGACAGCGCTGTGCAAGCGCCCAGGGATGTTTGCTTCCCAAGATCGTACTATAAGCATCGTTGTACAAAACCACGTACTCCGCTCCCCAATACAGCACAATGGGGAAACGCGAAGCTAAGCAGATGCTGGCTGAAGTCTGCAGGCTTTGAGGCCAGCCTTCTATCGGGCCTAGCGGAGTTTGTGACCAATCATGTTCCCGGATCAGCCGGCCCAATTCTCCGCCCCCAGAAAGCCAACCGCCCGA
Source organism: Terriglobales bacterium (assembly GCA_035567135.1). Taxonomy (GTDB): domain Bacteria; phylum Acidobacteriota; class Terriglobia; order Terriglobales; family Acidobacteriaceae; genus JABDBE01. Next base: position 70,635 of record DATMQI010000078.1, on the reverse strand, counting down.
AAATGCCCTCGGTTCGAATTCGGCTGGCCGTTCCGACTCTGGAAGGCCAACCACGCTGTCGAGCGTTGGCAGCAAACTTCGCGACAGGTCGCTTTTGGCAACGTAAGCTGTGGCGTCGATTTCCCAAGTTTGGCGACTAGCTATGGTGGGATCGTTCTGACTCACAATTACGATCTTGGACTCTGGGACTTCTTTCCGAATGATGCGGGTTGCCTCCAGCCCATTCATTCGCGGCATGGAGATATCCATCAGTATGACGTCAGGCCGCATGGCTTTCGCCATCTCGACCGCCTCCAGTCCGTCTACCGCTTCCCCGCATATGACCCAATCGGGGCGAGTGGAAAGCAGCGCTCGAAGCCCGCGTCTGACGAACTCGTGATCGTCGACGATCAGTATCTGTCCAGACAGCGCCGGTTTCTCGTTGGCTTGAAGCATGCGTTCCGACACACTAAACGACAGCAGATCACTGACTCTTTACTTAGCGCCACGGACTGTTTCTTACGAAGATCAGATGAAATGTACCCGGCTGGAAAACAATAGGACAACGCCAAGCCCATTGGATGGTAATAGCGCCGTGAAGGGCTGCCCTATACAGCGTTTACTGTAGAAGATGAAGTTTTGGGAAGAACCGGTGGGCTTTTTCCCATTGGGAGACTGCGAGTACGCAACGTCTGCAGCGACGCTAAGGCTGGTCCAGTTCAACGTTATCGCCGAGATGCACGCTTTCCATGGCAAAGACAATCATGCCTGTCGCAGTGGTGGGTGTCGTTGAAATGACTACGACTTCGCCTACCGCGCGGCGCGGCAAATCGCGCACGTGGATCACGGGGCCGCCGGTTTTAGTCAAGAAGTTAGGATTGATCACGGCCTGTTTCGCCTGAGTATCTTCGTTGGTAGATGCTTTGAAGGAGAGCGAATCGACCGGGTCATGCAGGTCGGCTTCGTAGGGGCGCACCGCGCGGAAGTAGTCGCCGGGCTTCACGCCCTGATTCGAGCCCAGGTTCAGGTAAACCTTGTCGCCTGGCCCAATCTCAGAATCGAAATCCTTTGCCATCGCAATTCTGCCGGTCAACTTGCCGTTTGAGGGCAGGAAGCGATCAAAACGCAATGGAGGATGGAAGGAGACAGCCGGCTTTTCGACATACAGAATGGCATAGTCTCCCGGATTGACCGGGTCGCAGCTCATTTCGATTTCCGCAATCGCCATCCGGCTGCGAGTGTCGATGATGCGCACGCGCGCTAATTCGGAGTAAGGCTGACCCATGCTTTTCAACATCGCGTGCTGGCCGTCAAAGTTTTCGAAGCGATTGGGATCGCGCAGTTCGCGTACGATCGTATACTTCTGGCCAACCTCATAACCTTTGCCAGAGAGGTATACCAATTCGCCGTTGGTATTCTTAGTGGTACTCGGAGTGTACAAACCTCCAGCCACGAAATTCGAATTTGGCACGAGCTGTTTGCTGACGAATCCAGCGCAGGTGAGGTCGACCGCTGTCGGGGTCTGTATCCGCTCAAACGGGAAGCTGACGGTGTTGGGCTGGGTTCCGGCAGGCGCGTTAAGTTCCGGTTGGTTTGCCGCCGCCGGTTCCTGAGCATGGGCCGCAATCGCCAGACACAGAATCAACAACAATCGTGTTTTCTTCATGTTACCTCCAGAGTCAGAGCCCGCGAAACAACCAGCCGCCATTGCTCCGTTGACGGCACAAAATAAAAGGACTTACAGCCCGGACAGTAACAACAGAGCCAAGGCGGGTCAAGGTTACTCTGGTGTCATGCGGAGCACGTTAAATAGTTTTTTCCGCGAAAATTCGTAATCGCTAGTTGCATCTGGAATTGCAGGCCTGTAATATCGCGGCCACTCTCAAAATAACGATGACAGCAGCAACAAACAATTTTGTCGCTCGTCTGCGACCCTTGCGTCTGCCACGGGTCTGTGTCGCTGTAACTGGCTCTGATCCTACCGAGATGCTTGAAAAGGCAGAGGCCCTGGTGCGCGACAACACCTTTCTTGAGTTCAGGTTAGATTATCTGCCCCGCCCCGCTTTGGCGTTACCGAAGCTCAAACAGTTCACCGAGTATCACGCTCACGTGGTAGCCCTGGCGACTTGCCGGCGGGCCGTTGGCGGCGGCAAATTCCGGGGTTCGGTAGCCTCCCAACTGGACATACTCTCCAAGGCTGCGACGGCGGGCTGTCAAGCGGTAGATCTCGAACTGCAGAGCGCAGCACACTGCAAACCTGAGCAGTTGCGGCGCCTGCGCACCCGCGCCGCTCTCATCCTCTCGTACCATGATTTCAAGGCCACCAAGAATCTGGAACAGACGCTCGAAAAGATGGTTGACATCTCCGCCGATTTCTACAAGATCGTCACCACGGCCACCACGCTCTACGACAACGTCGTCATGATGAAGTTCCTCGAAGAGAACAGCGATAAATATTCGCTGATCGGCGTGTGCATGGGGGAACAGGGGATCATCAGCCGGCTGCTCGGCGTTCGCGCGGGGAGTGTGTTTACTTTTGCGGCGGTGACCCAGGACGAAAAAACCGCGCCCGGCCAAGTCACGGCCCAAGAATTGCGCAGTACCTATCGAATCGAGCAAGTCGATGCCGCGACCCGAGTGTACGGAGTCGCCGGCGATCCCGTGGGCCACTCGCTCTCGCCCGCCATCATGAATGCAGCACTCCGTCGCGAGACCGTCAATGGCGTCTACCTCCCGCTGCATGCCAAGAGCCTGAAGGATCTGCTGGCCTGCGTCCGCGATATCCCGATTCACGGTCTTTCCATCACCATGCCGTACAAAACCACGATTCTGTCGCACCTCGACAACACGGATTCGCACACCACAAAAATCGGCGCCTGTAACACCGTGGTGCGGGCGCAGGATGGAAAGCTATACGGCTTCAATACGGATACCGCCGGAGTAGTTCGGCCTCTGGAACAGCGGATTACTATCGAAGGCGCAAAAATATTGGTTCTGGGAGCAGGGGGGGCGGCGCGGGCGGCCGTGTTTGGGCTCAAGGAGCGGGGCGCCGAAGTTTATATCCTCAATCGCACCCTGGCACAAGCTCAGAAACTGGCTCGCTCCGCTCGGGCTCGAACGTTGAAGCGGGCGGATCTCAAGAAACTCACTTTTGACGTGATTATTAACGCCACGCCCGTGGGCATGGGCAACTCGCAGGAATCGCCTTTGAACCAGGACGAGATCAAAGCACACTACGTTTTCGAGATGATTTACGATCCGCCGGAAACTCGTCTGATGAGACTGGCCAAGGCTGCGGGCGCGGAAGTGATCCCGGGAGTTGAAATGTTCGTTCATCAGGCCGCGCGTCAATTTGAAATCTGGACAGGCAAGCCGGCGCCCTGGGACGAAATGCTACGGGTGGTCACGAAAATCCTCGAGGAACGGGCGATCGCCAAGAATGGCGGGCATGAGGCTAGGAAAAAGTAGCTGTGATTTTAGTCCTGATCGGCGGGGGATGCCGCCACAAATCAAAAAGGCCAGCGCAGTGGCTGGCCTAAAATATTAGCGTGACCAAAGCTCACTTTGCCATGGTGCCTTCCTTCATAGTATCTTTCGCCATCTTCAGGGAAACGACTTTAACCTCGCCCTTACTGGCATCTGCCTGCGCTTTCAAAGTGACGTGATGTCCTTCATGTCCTTTGACTGCATCAGGGTTGCTTATCGTCCAGGTCTTACCATCTTTGTCGCCCACGAAAGACTTGCCATCTTCACTGATCTTTCCAGTGACACTGGTGGTGGCTTTCATTGAGCTATCTGACTTCATAGTGTCCTGTTTCATACTGTCTTGAGCCACAGCGGCTGCCGACATCGCCAAGACAAGCGCGAACCCAAAGGTCATCAGCTTTTTCATGTTATCTCTCCTTTGAAAAGAGTTTCCAAAACTGGCCAGATAACCAACAAAGCGCACAATCCGCTGCCCGCGACCAACGTCTATGAGAATTTTGCCGCTCTTGGAGAAAAGTGTCAAGGCCGAGAATTGACCCAGGGTCACTCTTGTCGACAGTGTAGTTTTTTCTGCCCAAACGATGCCCCATGCCACAAAAAGGTTGCATTTTCTGAGTACTGAAGTAATATGTTACTTAGGACGCGGTGGTAAGCGTCCGATCCAATCGTGGTACCGCCCTTTCTTCCAGGTTCAAGAGCCGTAACCAACTGTCTCGTCACGAGGTGGATACTACTGCCTCGGACTTAGGTTCGGAGAGATCTTTTATGGCGTGGTACGCTTATTGCCTCACTGAGCAACAGAGCCTCAACAATGGAGTACGCACGCGGCGCCCTTACGTTCTTGAGGGGATTCAAGGTGTGAACGGCGCCCCAGTCCTGATCTATCCCAGCGGTGAGTTCGCCGTGGTAGTCAGCGAGTTCGACCGCACAGCCGACCGGGGAAAGTTGGAAGAGAACACCGTTCTGGAGCATGCGCGGGTAGTAAGCGTGTGTTTTCGCAATGGTACAGTCCTTCCCTTCCGTTTCGGGACCATTTTCGACAGTGATGACGCCCTCCGGCAGGCGGTACGAACCAACCGCCGCGCCTTTGGGATGAGCGTGGCCCGGCTGCGTGGGAAGGCCGAGATGCACCTCAAGGTATTGGTCAAGGACGGTTCCCTGCGAGCTGCCATGGCCGACGTGGTGCTGCCGGATACCGTGGGTGGCGACTACCTGATCAAACTGCGGGAAAAGGCCTCCAAGGATCGCGAACGTCAGACCAAGGCGCGGGGCTTGGCGGTTCAAGTCCATAAGATGTTCAATCCCCTGGAAGAAGAGATTAGTTGCAAACGAGTAAACACCGACGGGATGATGATCGATATCGCTCACCTGATTGATTCGAAGTCGGTGGAAAAGTATCAAAACCGTTATAGCACCGCCGCGAAGCAGCTGAAGAATTGCGAACTGGTGCTCAGCGGACCCTGGCCGCCGTATCACTTCCTGCCAGGCAAGCTGCGAACGGTCGCGGGCAACTCGTAGCCGCGACCTACGGCCCGATTGCGAAGGGCCCGCTTCAACCTGATGGCCCTAAATCAGTAGTGTCCTGCAGTCAATGTGCAGGAATATGCATTTTTTTGCCCCGGATCGGTAAGTGGGAAGGCTCAGTGCCGGAATTCTAGACCCCCAACAAACGTCATTTCTGCAATGAGTTACGTGCTCACCAGGCTTTGGACGTCCAAGTCATGATTTTGGCTGGGCAAGTGCTCCTCTCCAAGCTAAGAAAAGAGGCCGCGCTTGACCTTCACTCTCCGTTCTCGACTTCTCACGTTAAGCCGATCCGGCAGCCGGATCGGCCCCTTGCATCGCCTTTCCTGACTTTCCTACCCTTTGCCTCTTTTGAACTGTGGCCCCAGAAATGGGGCCGCTTTTTTGCGGGGTAAACACCAGAGCGGAAACACCTCCAGCCAGAGCCCGGCCCTTTCGCAGGTAAAAACGAAAAAGCCGGGTGCACACACTTAGTTCAACAGCGTCACTGGCCCAACACAGCCGCAGCCAGCGCGGGTGATTGCTGAACCGCCTCCCATTTTCCGCTATTGCGGCACACCGATCCTTTGCAGAGAGCAGCACTAAGATGAGAGTCGATTTGATCCGTGTCGCTCACGTTCCACGCAAGCCACGCATCGGCGTTGTTCGCATTGGTCGTGGCGGTGATCCAGTAGCGCGTTCCCTTCGTCACCGGTATGCCCGCCGTGTCAGTCTTCACGATGACAGCGCAGCACGTTCCGGCGTTGGGCAGAGACTTTGCTACCCAAGTGCGGATTGGTGTCCCGGGCAGGCCATTGGCATCATTGGTGAGGGTCAGAATCACTTCGTTGGTCCCGCCGAGGTACCCGATCGCGACTCTAATCTGAGTCACCGTGTGGTCGGCGCTGGGCGTGAATGAAGTTCCATCCCACCACTGCACACCACCTACGGAGTTAGGCCCCGAGATCGTCGCCCCCTCGCAGCACCAGTATGTTCCTTTCGGGTAAGCTGAGCCGATATTGTCATAAATTTTGACCAGACCCGCTTCCGATGGCGCCTTCGCAACTGCTTGCTGGGATGAGTTCCTGGGAATGATGGTGATACTCCCATCCTCGCTGAGAATTGGTCCGTTCTGCTCTGCGGCTATGGCATTCAGGCTGACGACCATCTGGATTGCGAGACAAAGTACTGCACCTTTCAGTAAGCCCTTCACAGTTATCTTCTCCTTAGGAATTTGGCATGGCAGGCTGGAACGCAATGCAAAACGCTCCACCCCCCAGCCCTGCCTGAAACAGCCTGATAGTTTCTCACATCTTTCATGGACTGAGGACCTGTAAGGCCCGGGTAAGGACGGAGCTTAGAAGAGGCCCTGCGGTGTCAGAAGCCGGCCCCGTGGCCGCACTTGCTCGAAAGGCGATACATATCCAGCAAGAGGCGCAAACCTGGAGTTCGTGCGCTGTGCGGATTCTGCTGAAATTCAGTCATACGCTTGCTGAAGTCTGCCGAGATCTGGCCCAACTCTTCCTTCATGGTTGCAATCTTTGGATCGCTAGCACCAGCCCCTGGGACATATCCCGGTGTATGGCACAAGGTGCGTTCTAATTCGACTCCGCGATCTACCAGGCCCTCATAGTCGTCACTCGCCTTCCCACTTAGAATGGCGCAGATTCTCTGCGCGTCGTCGTTATTCGGAAAGGATGGTACAGTCTGCATCTCGGGATGGAAGCGAGTGGCGAACTCGCCGGTGCGGCATTCTTCCCGCAACTGCTCGGTTGATTCCAATAAATACCAGTTCTTCGGATCCTCGCCAAAGGCTATCGGTCTCTGCGAAATAATGGTTCCGGTCACGGTGGCTGTGCCGGGTCTTGAGGCGTCCCATGCCGTCGAAGCGGAGGCCAGCGGGGCGGCACCGGGCTCGTGGACGATCGACTTTATTAATGACTTGGGAACTTCATAAATTAAATCACCCAGTGTGTACTCAATTTTTTGCCCAGCGTAGGTAATGCTATCAGCATGGATGATCCTTCCATCGGCAAGTTGTATTGTTTCCCGAGGAACAGAAGAGATGGTCGGTGCCGTAGGAGGCGGTGGCAGCGCGGGGGCAGCCGCGGAGTGAGACGTCGACTTCACCGAGGACTTGGGAATTTCGTAAGTCGATTCTCCTATCGTGTACTCAATCTTTTGACCGGTGTCGGTGATGCTGTCGGCATGGATGGTCCTGCCATTGGTCAGTTGAATTGTCTCGGGCAGGTTGGCGTGCGAGTCCACGACCGACATCGCGGAGTTAGCGCCTGTGGCGCTCAGAAACTGCGGCAGATCAGAGAGTTTGAACTCGACCGTCACCGTTGTGGCGACCTCGACGGGACTGCCATCGCGAAGGACTGGCTGGTAGCGCCACTTGGAAACGCTCAGCAGTGCCTCCCGGGAGAGCATCGGATGTCCAGAAATAATTTGCGCCCACAACTGAGCCATCAGTCCCAACGATCGCCTTGATCAGAACGTGCCCTTCAATATGCGCCGCGCGAGCGACAGGCGGATAGTCCGCGGGGACTTTCGTGACCAGCCGGGACGCCATCTCCGACTCACTCATTTCGATTCTGGGTGCGGAGAAACCTGGCGACACTTGTTGCTGAGCGGCAGCAAGAGGCCCGAATCCGAGGAAGACGCAGCAAGCGCTATATCGGGCAACTCGTGATAACAGTCGCAGCATACTTCACGATAGCGACGACAAGACGGCGCATGCAACTTGGTTACGCTTATTGACGATAACCAAAGTACCGCTGCTATCGCAGCTCCGGCGAGATCACGCTCGGCAGCCCAGGCTAGCGTCCAACAAAACAGAAAGGCAGGTCCCCGGATTTACCAAAGTTTACAAAACCTCTTAATTAAGAGGGTCCGCTCCAAGCCGTCATTCGCGACACCGACGAATCCCTGGTACTGTGTTGCGCCATTTAACAGACTACCGAATCCCGAGGGCCAGTTGACGCATCTCATTTTAGACGCATATGATCTTCGTTTGGCCTTTATGGGTGGAACGAGCTAGGTAGGTTCACAAGAAGTGAAGTTATTATCCATGGACAAAAAGAAACTGGAATCATTCAAGAAGAGGCTGGAAACGCGGCAACATGAGTTGCGCCGCATGGTCTCGCGCACGGAGCAGGACGGGCGCACCGTCGATGAGGATTCGGCGCAGGACATTGCCGACCGCGCCGCCAGTTCTTACACCAAAGAATTTCTCTTTCACCAAAGCAACAACGACCGCCAACTTCTGCAAATGGTCGAGGGGGCGCTGTCGCGTATCCGCGAAGGCAGCTTTGGCGAGTGCATCTCGTGCGGCAAGGAGATCAACGCCAAGCGCCTGGAAGCCGTGCCTTGGACCCGCCATTGCATTGAGTGCCAGGAAAAGGCGGAACAAGGCCTGCTGGAAGAGACTCAGCGGTAGGCAATCGCGCGTCTGCTGTTGCGCATAGGCCAAATGGATAAATCCGAAGGTTGTAGCCGCCGGAGTTTTGGCGGCTCGCGTTTTTCAGCTGGCCGGTTCGGACGGCCGTGAGCAAATTCTGGAAATACGCGCTCGTCGGCACAGCTTTTGGCTTGATCGCGGGATGGGCGCTGTATCTCTTTTCAGGGGATGTCATCGTTGTCCTGTTTGTCCGGGCAGTGGAAAAAGTGGTTGACATCGTCATCGGGTTAGTCCAGTTGAAACGCCACTGAATCTCCGTCGAACTACCGCCAGATCAAAGGGACCGTGCGACCAACAGGAACAGGCCTTTGACGCTGCTGATTTTCGCCTGTTAGACTAAGAGATTACAAATCCCACCCTGACATATCCAGAAGGGAAGTTCGTGCGCGCACAGACCCGTCATCAACTGAAACAGGACCGGTTCAGCCGAGCCACCATCGACGCGGCCGAGAGAACCGCGCACTGGTCCGTAGAACACAAAAACAAGCTGATTGTGGCAGTCGTGGTCGTGCTGGTGGTAGCAACGGCGGTCGCCGGCTCCTGGTACTACTTGAGCCAACAGGATCAAAAAGCCAGCCTCGATATGGGCGTGGCGGTGCGCACCCTGAATACGCCGGTGCGTCCTCCCAACATGCCAGCGCAGCCCGATGCGCCAAGTTTCGCCAGTGTGGCGGAGCGCGCTACCGCAGCTCGCAAACAGTTTCAAGCTATCGTCGACAAATATCCTCATACCAATTCGGCTGAGTTCGCTCTCTATTTTCTTGCTGTAACATCGGCCGATCTTGGGGACAACGCCTCGGCTGAGCGTGAATTCCAGAAAGTTATTTCGTCGGCCAACAATGACGTTGCGGCGCTGGCCAGGATGGCCCTGTCATCGGTTTATCGCAACACCGGCCGTAACAAGCAAGCGATCGAACTCTACAAACAGCTGGCCGCAAAACCCACCAGCACCGTGGGCAAGGTCACGGCTCAAATGGAGCTGGCCGCGACCTATCAGGCGGATAATCAACCGCTCGAAGCCAAGCGAATCTACGAAACCATCCAGAAAGAAAACCCCGCCACTGAAGCCGCACAGATGGCCTCGGCGAAGCTGCAGCAATTGAAATAAAGAGCTTCCAACCAGGGACTCCCGGCAGCGAACTTTTCGAGCTAATGGTCATGTTAGAACGACCATAGTCATTTGGAGTGGTCATGAAAACAATGTCGGCTGGACAGTTCAAAGCTCAAAGTCTGAAAGTGATGGATGATGTCCACTCTACCCGTGAACCTATAGTCATTACGAAGAGAGGCCGGCCAGTGGCCAAGCTAGTGCCCGCAGACGGACAACCAGATGATGTATTCGGGTGCATGCGGGGAGAAGTGAAGATCGTCGGGGATATCGTGTCTTCTGCCGTGCCGCTGGAAGACTGGGAAGTCCTGCGGTGATTGTGCTCGATACCCACGTGCTCGTGTGGTTGGTTGCTGACGAAGACCGACTGTGAAGCCGTTCCGGTGCCAACGTGAAGCCTATCACCGCTGAGATCGCGGCGCTCGTTACTCAGTTCCCTGACGAGTATCCAAGAGATCCTGTTGATAGACTTATCGGCGCCACCGCCCGGGCCGAGGGCATTGCGCTAGTTACACGTGACGAAAAGTTACGCAGCAGTCCGCTTCTGAAAACAATCTGGTAAACATCAGGCACCTGCGCTACATATTACTTTCGTAAGCCTTATCCCGCCTTTTGCCGTGAGTCTTGCGCCCGAGTCGCAGACAATCCTTCTGAAATCCAATTTCCGATCGTGAGGCTCTATGGCTGCGTGTTTCCGCCTGACTCGTTTCCTGGTGGTTTGCGTACTGCTCTCCGGCTCGGTTGTTGCGCAGGAACCGGCTTCTGCTGCGCCTGGGACCACCAGCGACTCCAACTCCAGCGCTGGACAGGGCCAGAGTTTGGGCGAACTGGCGCGGAAGGCGCGGAAAGACCACACCGCCGAAGTACAAATGTCCGACGCCGATGCAAAAGAACTATTCAAATCTGTCGACAAGATTGTCACCTTTGCCTCGGAAGACACCGGTTTCCCGAAGCGCTCAGCGGTCAAACGCCGTCTGGTTAGCTCGGCTGAAGTTGAGAAGTACACTCGCGACCAGCAAGCCAAGGAGGGGTACGCGCAACGCTTGGCGCGCTCCGAGATGACCATGAAGAAGTTCGGGCTTCTACCCAAAGAATTCAATCTGCGGGAGTTCGTGGCCAAAGCTAGTGGCAAGGAAATCGCCGCTTATTACGACGATGAGACAAAGACTATTTCGATGCTGAACTGGATTCCATTGGAACGCCAGTCGCCCATTCTGGCGCACGAATTGACCCACGCCCTGCAAGACCAGAATTACGACCTCAAGGCTTGGCTGAAGCCTGGCGCATCTCAGGCGGGAGACAAGAAGGGCGCCGAGCCTGACGTCGATGACGACAGCACAGGAGCGCGGCGGGCGGTGGTCGAAGGCCAGGCACAAGTCGTTTTTGTGGACTACCTGCTGGCTCCTCTGGGACGGTCTCTGCAGAACACGCCCGGCTTGATTTATCAAATGGAAGAGCCTGCAGTGAAAGCCGTCGCAGACTCGCAATTGTTGCATGACGCGCCCATGATCCTGCGCGAAATGGGCACATTTCCCTATCGTGACGGTCTCATCTTCGAGGGCGAATTGCTGGCAAAAGGAGGGAAGCAGATGGCTTTCGCGGGAGTATTCGCGCGTCCCCCGCATAATACTCACGAGGTGCTGCAGCCGACCGCCTATATCAGCCGAGAGAAACTCTCACCCACGCGTATTCCCGACGTCCAGCAGATTCTCAACGACAAATACGCCGTGTATGATTCCGGCGGAATTGGCGAACTCGACGTGCGGGCGCTTCTGAAGACGTACGGAAATCGAAAGGAAGCTGACATTCTCGCTGCGGCATGGCAGGGCGGAACCTATGTTGCCTACCGCAGGACTGCAAAAACCGCCGCGGATACACTCACAACTGCTGACTTGGCTTTTTTGTATGTTTCGCGCTGGAAGTCGTCGCAATCGGCCGAACGCTTCGCTCACGTTTATGCAAGCGCGATTGCCGAGCGATACCAAAAGGCGGCGCCACAAACGACTGCTGCCTGTGTGGGAACCAAGTGTCCAGTCTCTGCGGTGCAGATTCTCACCGAAGAAGGACCAGTGATTGTGGAGCAATGGGCGGACAACACCGTCCTCGTCTCCGAGAGTTTCGATCAGATCACAGCCGGTAAACTGGTAGACGCGGTGCGCGAAGGAAATGCCGAGGTTCGGGCGGACAACGTCTGCAATGATGAACTCGGTTTGCGTCTTTACAATCTGCCTGGATTTTCCGCCTTTCAAGCCCAGATTGGCGACAGAATATTACGCGAGTTCTACAGTCGCGCAAAATAATCTGACCCAGGAACCTGCTTCGGAACCAAGTCGTCGCGGCATCGCCATTTCCCTTTTTCTCCGTTGTTGAGTACGATTCTGTCAGACCCCCAAAACATGGCAGCCATCACTCTGCACATCAACGGCAGCGAGCGGAAAGTGGATGTTGCGCCGGAGACGCCTCTGCTCTGGGTTCTGCGCGATACCCTGGAAATGACGGGCACAAAATTCGGCTGTGGCGCCGGTCTGTGTGGCGCATGTACGGTCCACATGGATGGAGCCGCCGTGCGATCGTGTTCCACGCCCGTCTCGCAAGCCACCGCGAAAAACATCACCACCATTGAGGGCTTGTCCGCTAGTGGATTGCATCCTTTGCAGCAGGCGTGGATCGAGGAGCAGGTTCCGCAATGCGGATATTGTCAAACCGGTCAGATCATGGCCGCGGCGGCTTTGCTGGCCAAGACTCCGCAGCCCTCCGACCATGAGATTACGCAGGCGATGTCCGGCAACCTGTGCCGCTGCGGGACGTACGACCGCATTCGGCGCGCGATTCATCGGGCGGCGGGCACGGAAGGTGTGCGATGAGTGCACTGTCCCGCCGCCAGTTTGTCGCTGCCGGAGTGGCCGCCGGCGCCGGATTGGTGATTGGTTTCTACCTGCCGCATAGGACTTCGTCTAACCGCGCAAAGGACGGGTTCGCGCCCAATGCTTATTTAACGATCACGCCTGACGGAAAGATCACAGTCGTGGTGGCGCGCTCAGAGATGGGACAGGGAGTGCGCACTTCCCTTCCCATGATTCTCGCAGAAGAACTCGAAGCTGACTGGAAGCAGATTGTGATCGAACAAGCCGGCGCCAGCACCCTCTACGGCGACCAGACAACTGGCGGCAGCGCCAGCGTGCGCACTACGTGGGATCCGATGCGAAAGGCTGGGGCAGCCGCGCGCGAAATGCTGATCAGCGCTGCCGCCCTGGAATGGAGCGTTCCACGCTCGGACTGCAAAGCCGGAAACAGTATGGTGGTTCACGCGGCATCAAATCGCCGGCTCACTTATGGGCAATTAGCGAGCAAGGCGAGCGCGCAATCGATCCCAACTGACGTGCCCCTGAAACAGGCTAAGGACTACAAAATCGTCGGCACGCCTGTGGCGCGGCTTGATGTGCCGTCCAAGGTAAATGGAACAGCTGAGTTTGGCATTGATTTCCGCGTCCCTGGCATGAAGTATGCGGTGCTGGAGCGATGCCCCGTGATCGGAGGCAAAGTCGCGAGCTTCGACGATAAAGAATCCAGGAAGATTTCTGGCGTCGGTTACGTGGGAAAGATCGGCGATTCGGCTGTAGCCGTCGTCGCGGATAGCGTATGGAGCGCGATGGAAGGGCGTCGGACGTTGAATGTGCAATGGGATGAAGGTCCGAACAAAGATCTAAATTCCGCTGCGATCACCGCGTCGTTGAAGAAGTCTGCGTCCAACAAGGCGGTAACGCTGTACTCAACCGGCGATGTATCGAAGGCCTCGGGGCGTCACATCGAAGCGGAATATCAGCTGCCTCTGATGGCACACGCCGCGATGGAGCCCGGCAACTGCACGGCGCACTTTCGCGGATCAGATTGCGAGCTTTGGGCGCCGACGCAGGTGCCGCAGGATGTTCGCGACTCGGTAGCGCAAGCGCTGGGACTCGCTCCGGATCGGGTGAAGGTGAATGTGACGTTGATCGGCGGAGGATTTGGCCGGCGATTGGAGCACGATTACGGTGTAGAGGCTGCGCTGGTCTCGAAGGCGGCGAACAGTCCCGTCAAAGTGCTGTGGACGCGGGAAGATGACATGCGGAATTCGACCTACCGTCCGGCGAGCTATCACAAATTAAGCGCCGTGCTCGATGGACAAGGCTGGCCGCTGGCATTCTCGCACCGGATCGTCTCGCCTTCAATCAGCGGCCAGAAAGGGTTGCCCACCCCCAACGGAGTCGATCCCGATCTGCCTGATGAGGCTGCACTGGTTTATTCCTTTCCCACCGCCCTGGTTGAATATGTGGTGGCCGAAACTCCAGTCCCTTTGGGCTGGATGCGGTCGGTGTACGCTCTGCAGGCAGGATTTGCCAGCGAGTCATTTATTGACGAACTTGCGCTGGCGGCGAAGAAAGATCCGCTCGACTACCGGCTGCACTTGCTGGCCAAAGACGAAGATATCAAATATTTCGATACCGTTTGGCATACGGCGCGGATGCGCGGCGTGTTGCAATTGGCGGCGAAAAAAGCAGGTTGGGGAAAGCCGCTGCGCGCCGGACACTATCAGGGGATCGCTTGCTTCGGCTGCTTCAGTACATACATGGCGGAAGTGGTGGAGATCTCGATGGAGAACGGGCAGCCGCGCGTCCATCGTATAGTGGCGGCGATGGATTGTGGCCAGGTGGTGAATCCCAGCATCCTCGAACAGCAGATCAAGGGCGGAGTGATTTACGCGCTTACCAACGCCCTGCGTGCTCAAATCACAATCGATAAAGGGCGTGTGGTGCAGGGCAACTTCGACGACTATGCGCCCGTTCGCATGAATGAGGCTCCACTGATCGAAGTTTTGTCGGTTCCGAGCGCAGAGGCGCCGACTGGTGCGGGCGAGCCTCCAGTGCCGCCACTGGCACCGGCTTTGTGCAACGCCATTTTCGCAGCGACAAAAAAGCGCATTCGCGCACTGCCGATTTTGACTTGATCTAGATCGGCATCCGATGTCGAGTGAACAAAGGACAGTGGTCATCCCGAGCGCAGCAAGGGATGACAGTTCGTGATGGATACAGCAACTGTGAAATCGGCTGCCCCACCGTCACCTTGAGGGCCGTAATATTTTTCCCAAATGATTGAGATTCGAGTTTTCGAAACTCCGTGAACCTGCTCTGCAGTTCGTTAGATAGACCCACTTGCCATCCCGCCTGGACGACCCAAACCGCCTGACCAGGATTTAGCTGTAAAGAACGCAATAGCTCACTCCACCTGGGGAGAAAATTCTCCGCGGTGAAAATGTAGAGGTCGGGACCAACTGCAACAATACGATGGCCACCGCATTGAAACTCTTCAAGATTTCCAACTGGGGCAGAAAACGACACCGGTTGCTGCGGGCAGAGGTAATAACCGAGTAGGAGACGAGTCTGATAATCGGCGAAAATCAGGTCGGATTCCGGGATCTGGGAGCGGATGAACTCCATGGCACGAATCATGTGCGTGCGACTCTGGTCCTCACGGAGTATGTAGGGCCGATGCGGCTGTCCGAACACATTACAGATTGCGACCACCAGAATGGCAATGACGACTGCAGTTGCGATCCGTTGCTTCGCCACTTTGGCCACCAAAAAGCTGACGCCTGCCACAGCAAACATGATGAGGAATGCAGAATGGCGTGTTCCACCATAAGGATAGATTCTGGCAATCGCGGCTCCCGCAGCCAAGGCAAACGGTAAAATCAAAAGAAGTCCTATTTGTCGCGAAGGGACGTTCGAATCCGTGCGCGAAACTTTTTCTCTCCAGAACAAAACCATTCCCACAATAAATGCCACGAAGGCAACATCCCCTACCGCGAGTTGGCCGAAGACATACTGAAAGACTCCCCCGGTTCTGGCGACCACGAATAGAAAAGGATTGTCGCGCCCCGGCCGAAAAAAGGAATTCGCCAGCCATCCTTGGATAGTACCGGCTGCATAATCTCCCTTGAGCTTTGAGATATGCGAAAGGTATAAAGCCGCGATCAGCCCAACGGCGCCCGCCTGTCCCGCAACCCAAGTTATTCCGACCTCGAGAGAGGGACGTTGAGCGATGAGACGAAGCAAGGAATAAACGCCAATCGTCGCCGCAAACAGGATCGCTGAATAATGAGAGAGTATGGCGAGGTAAAGAGATAGCGTCGACAGCAGCATCAGGCCCGCAGAGTTCTCCGCCACGGCGCGTTCCAGCAGATAGGTGGCGCTGGCGAGGAACAACAGCAGCAGAGCATACTGCCGAACCTCCGTTGCCAGCGCGATCGTCGGTGGAAGAAAAGTCACCAGGATTAATCCGATAAAACCAGCGGCTAGCCCCAGGATGCGCGTGAGCCATTTGAAAAAGATCCAGCAAAATATCGTGCCTGCAATTACTGAAGGTAGACGAAGAACAAACTCCGAAGTGCCCACTCCGCGCCAAAAATAAAGCAGAATTGTCAGAAGCGGAGGATGAGCATTGGTCAGACTGGCCTTGTAAGCCAGCAGCCACGAAGGTTGATTGGCAAGCAGGTAATGAAGCGCTTCGTCCGGATTCAAAAATGTTCCTGAGGCGGCGCGCAGCCGAATCACCAAACCCGCGGTCAATACGAGCATTGCACTCAGGGTCGAATGAGCCTCGACCCAGTTTTCAAAATTGTGAGTCCATCCCGCGTGTGATTCTACTTCATCCTGCAGGCGGTATTGTGAATCCTTCATCTGAGTGCGGAATTAAGCGTTCTTCGAAGATTGCCGGATCGAATTGTCATTCCGAGACCGGGCTTTGCCGGCTGCTTCCGAGATGACATAGAGCATCAGGATTCCCAGCTCCGGTTCGATAGGATGCCGGTAGCGCGGAAGCGGAAAAACAAAGTAATACACCAGCGGGTACGAGAGCACGAGCCAAAAGAAAAGCCACGCGCCTCGCTTGTGCTTACGCAATGCCCGGCCAAGTCCCCAGAAGGCCAACACCGAAGACGCAAGAAATAGAGAATTTCTGAAAAATGCCAGCACAGAGTTGTCTAAACTTTTTGGCACCCCACCCCAGTAGTAGATAAAGCGCTTTAGACTGAGGTTGACAAATCGCGCGTAGTCCTCACGAATGAAAGCCATGGCTTCGCGTTTACGCTCGGCCACATAAGCGAGTTCGCCCAGTTCTCGATAGCGACGCATCGCGAAAACATTCTTAGTCGGGTGAAGATAATCCATCCAAGTTCCGTTAGCTCCGGGCCCATTTCCCAACCGGAGTTCCGCGCCAAAATTTGATCGGATGAAAACAAACTGCCCGAACATCTCGTAATTGCGGACCAGCCAAGGCGTGACGCATGCCGCGAAGAGCAGCGATGCCAGAACGATTCCACCGAACGAACGCTTGCCGAGCTTGGCGCGATGGTACCAAACCCATAACCCTGAGACGGGCAGAAAGGACAGCAGAGCAGTGTTAGTCAGCGCGGCGATGCCCCACAGCAATCCAAATTGCAGCCATGGCTTCAACCCGTCTTTTTCTTCCAGGTTGAGGGTCAGCCAAAAAATAACGGCCAGCAACAGGGCGGCAAGGCTGGTCTCCCACACCCAGCGCGTACACCAGAAAATAACGGAGGGAAGCAGCGCCCAGGTCCAGGCCGTCCACACCGCAACCCGTTTGTCGAAACATCTTTCCGCGATCAGAAAGATCGGAATGCAGGTGAGTGCGGAAAAAATACTATTAATACTCAGCAAGACCAAAGACGAAGCGCGGCTGTAAGTTCCAAACAGCCTGAAAACGCCAGCGATTAAAAAGGGATACAACGGCGGTTCCCAAGCCGTCGGCCCCGTAGTTTCATTAAAGGGATTGCTAAATCCCTGTCCTTGAGCGAGGGAGCGCCCGATGCGGCCCATTTCAAAGCCAAAATCGAAATTCTTTTCGCTGCCTTGGGTTGGAAGTACCTGCTTATCGGAGTGAAACCTGTAAGTGTGTCCAATGACGATGTATCCGAAGCGCACGCCCATGGCGACGATCACCATCCAGAAAAAAGAGGTTCGCGCGTTTGCCCACCAGCGCTGCCGAGCGCTCAAAACTGTCACAGTCGGAGTCGCGGCATCAACCATGCAGAAGCCCGCTTCATCTGACCATGCAGCCAGCGGGATGACTTAGTTGTAGCCCATGGCATTCCCTGACAGCAACTTTCCATGACTTGATGCTGAACACACCGCGGCGTCCGCGTGCGTCCTAATGCTCCCCCAGGTTTGCGCCCGGATTTCTAGCGTGGCCAGAGCCAGCCAAAGGTGCCGGCGGTCAGCAAGCCGTAAACGAGTCCGTCGACAACCTCCTTGATGGTCATCGACCAGGGCTGACCCTTCCAAATTCCGTTGCTCACCTGACCCAGGCCGTAGGCAAGGAAGGCAGCGGTGCCGGCAACACGGAATACCACCCGGTAGTTTGCACCGAGCGGAACAGTGTGCGCCGTCAGATAGGCGACGAAGAAACCGATCAGCAGGCAATAAAGAAACCATTGCACCAAAAACTTCGGCATCGCGGGCGGGCCGCTCGGCATGATGGTCATGAAGCCGACTGGTCCTTGCTTATACTTTTCGATCGTGGCTGGCGACTTCATGTCCTTCGGCAGGGTGTAAGGAAAAAAATAGAAGCCCCGCTTCAGGTTCGCAGGCCGCAGCAAGGCGAGGAACTTGTCCTCGTCAGGGATCTGATAGCAATCGCTCTGGTGGTATTTCAGCAGCGTATGCATGATGGAACTGGCGACAAAAACGATAATCGCCGACAGAACGATGGGAAGCCAAAGAGCGGCGAGAGAAACCATTCGACCAGCCTCGTGCGCGAAAGTGAATGCCGGAATCGCACGCGACGTTACGCCGCTCGAGGGTGGAAGTCAAGCGGAGGTTGGAGCTGACGACTCCTGATAATGTCTGAGTTTGAGACAGTGCTCTACATCACCGAGCCTTGACACCCCGCTCCTGCGGCCTTTATCCTTAACTTTCGCTCCCTGGAGACTTTACGCCTCTGAGCGTGCTCCGCGTTCCTTCGCGGTATCTTGTTGGGAGCGCGGGGGTCTCAATGCTCATCGAAATCAAAGAGTTGGAACTCCATCCGATCGATTTTGAGGAGGAGTATCGTCCCGGCGACCTTGATTTGGGGCCAGACCTGCAGCAAAGCGCTCCACTGCACGCTGCGGGACGAGCTCAACTGATCGAGGAGCATCACGGGAAGCACCAGCGGATCAAGGACATACGGGTTAGCGGCGAACTCTCGACGCAGCTTCAGTTGCTCTGCGCTCGTTGCCTGGAGCCGGTGGTTCAAGACGTAAGCCGCAAGTTTGACCTCTTGTACCGGCCGCTCGGAGCGGATGCAGGGCGCGAGGAAATCTCGGTGACCGGTGCCGAAGCCGAGATCAGCTATTATCAGGGGGAGGGTTTGCTGCTTGAGGATGCTGTCCGCGAGCAGGTGCTGTTAGCTGTCCCTCTGAAGGTTATCTGCCGCGAGGACTGCAAGGGCCTTTGCCCACATTGCGGCGCGAATCTGAATGTGGAGCAATGTTCCTGCGCAGAGCCGATAGAAGATCCGCGCTGGACGGCGCTAAAGGAGTTGCGCGGCAAGTTGGAACACTGATTTATTAGCCTCGATCTTTATCATCATGATTTGAAAAAGCGCGCGAGCACGACGCTTGCGTCTACAAAGGAATCTACACATGCCAAATCCAAAACGGCGACACTCGAAAGCACGCACTGGAAGCCGGCGCGCTCATGACTCGCTGAAAAGCCACGCACTCTCTGAATGTCCAAACTGCCATGAGCGCAAGATGCCGCATCGTGCGTGTCCCAAATGCGGCTACTATAAGGGCCGCGAAGTTCTGGAAGTCGAGGAAGCCAGTTAGCGCAGCCATCCCATGCCAAGCGTCATAGCCTTGGACGCGATGGGCTCGGATCGCAGGCCAAAGCCTGAGATCGAGGGCGCAATTCAGGCGGCGCGGCACTACGATGTCCATGTCCTTTTAGTGGGTCCGGAACCGGCTCTCCGCGCCGAATTGGCACGTTATCCCGCAGCCTCCGGACTTCCCATCAACATCGTTCACGCCAGCGAAGTCATCGGCATGGACGACAAAGCGGTGCAGGCGGTGCGCGCCAAGCGCGATTCGTCTATGCGAGTCGGCCTGCGTCTGGTGCGCGACGGCCGTGCCGCAGGGTTCATCACCGCCGGCAACACCGGCGCCGCCATGGCTACAGCGAAGATGGTGCTAGGCGCGATTCCCGGTGTGGACCGGCCCGCTCTCGCAGCCATATTCCCCACGGCGATCGGCACGATCGCGAGCCTTTTGGACGTCGGCGCTAACGTCGATAGCAAGCCGCACAACCTTGAGCAATTTGCGGTCATGGGAGAAATCTATTTTCGGACTATGTTTGGAACCAAGCGTCCGCGAGTGGGCTTGCTTTCGATTGGCGAGGAAGAAACCAAGGGCAACGAACTGACGCGGGATGCATTCCAGTTGCTCAAGAAACTACCGCTGAATTTCGTCGGTAATGTGGAAGGCCGCGACCTGTACAACGGCAAAGTAGACGTCATCGTCGCAGACGGATTCGTGGGCAATGTCGCGCTGAAGATATCGGAAGGCGTCGCCAACCTGGTGCGCTCAACCCTGAAAGAATCGCTGAAGGCCACCATTACACGCCAAGTGGGATATCTGCTCTCGCGCAGCGCCTTTGCCGATTTCAAAAAACGTCTCGACCACACCGAATATGGCGGTGCACCACTGCTCGGGGTGAAGGGAGTTTGCTTCATCACTCATGGGTCGTCGAACGCCAACGCGATCAAGAATGCAATTCGCGTGGCGGCAGAGTTCGCCGAACATCCGATTAATTCGGAGATAGAAAGAACGTTGATCGGGATCCGGGCGGCGAGGTCGGCACGCGGCGCAATGGAAGACCTCGCCAGCAACGTCTCTACAACCACCGCATAACCTATGACAACTGTTTCGCACCGCAACGGATCCATCGCATTTCTTTTTCCGGGACAGGGATCGCAAGCTGTTGGTATGGGCAAAGAACTCGCTGAGAAATATCCCATTGCCCGGCAGACATTTGAAGAAGCTGACGAAGCTCTCGGCTATAGTCTCTCGCAGCTTTGCTTCGAAGGTCCCGAGGACCAACTTCGCCTGACCGAGATCACACAGCCCGCGATTCTGACCACGTCCGTCGCGGCCTGGCGCGTCTTAAACGAAAAGGGTCTGAAGCCTGGCTTCGTCGCCGGACATAGTCTTGGTGAATACTCCGCGCACGTTGCCGCCGGAACCTTCAGTTTCGCCGATGCGGTCTGCACCGTGCGCAACCGCGGCAAATATATGCAGGAAGCCGTGCCCGTCGGAGTAGGCACGATGGCGGCGATTCTCGGTATGGAGTTCGAGAAGGTCACCGCGGTTTGCAGCGATGCAGCGCAAGGCGAGGTCTGCGAACCTGCCAACATCAATTCCCCAGAACAGATTGTGATTTCGGGAAACACAGCAGCCGTGGAACGCGCCACCAAGCTCGCCGATGAACGCGGCGCGAAACGCGCAAAGGTCCTACCAGTCAGCGCGCCATTTCATTGCTCGCTGATGAAGTCAGCCCAAGACCGCCTGGCCGCAGATCTTTCTTCAATCAGCTTCAGCAACCCTGCAGCCCCAGTCGTCGGCAACGCCGATGCTGCATTGCTCGAGGATGTCGACCGCAGCCGCGATGCGCTGATCCGCCAAGTGACAAGTTCTGTAAAGTGGGACCAATCCATGCGTGTGCTCATCGCCCAAGGGGTGGAGACCTTCGTGGAATTGGGGCCGGGAAAAGTGCTCTCTGGTCTCATGCGCCAGATCGACCGGTCAAAAACCTCCGTCAACGTCGCGGATGAGGCCTCGTTGCGGAGGGCGTTAGAACACTTAGCAAGCGTAAGCGCCTGAACTCCGCAGCAATAACTGAGAACTAACGTTTGGGATAAACTGTTGACAAGAAACCTGCCTTGGAAATGCGGACGATGTAGGGCGGAGTGTTTGCCTCGACGTACGCTTTGATTTTGGATATTGCCTTTACAAATATCGTAGCCATTTCGGAACCTTGAACACTGCCAGCGGTCAGCGTAAAAACTTTTGCATTAGCGGCAACAACTGCTGCGAGTTCGACCATGCGGTACTTGATCTTTTTGTCTTTAGTCAAGACAATCCAGCCCTTGCGTCCCACTTCTGTGAGCCATAGCTCGTCTTTGGCATCAGGACTGAAGTGATCATCGTGGACCTCGACCTGAAATCCCGCTATACGTAGCGTTGTGGCTATGACTTGCTTGCCAAGAGAGCGGTCGAGAAAGACGATAAAAGGGTCAGGCGGCTTCAAGCGAAAGTTCGCAACGAATGGCTTCTTCTATGTCCAACCGTCTTCGGCCATAATCAGTGCAGAGCTGTTCGATAGATTCCCCAGCCTTGTATCGTTCCGCTACGACCGAAGTTGCAATGCCAGTGCCGACGAGAACCGGACGACCGAAAGAAACATAAGGGTCGATGACGACGGCTTTCGGCTCCTCCGGGGAACGCTTTCGGGTGAAGGGATAAAGTCTCAGCGCCACGCCCTTTTCATCTCGCTCTATCCGTCGAAGATGTGCTTCTAACAGAGTTTTAATTCCGAGTTGACCGGCGCGACTGACGTTAATGAGTTGACCGTACTTTTGGACAAACAAATCTAAGCCATCAGTGGCAAAGCTTTCTTCGGCTAGTGGGTGCTCCGAACCAAACTGCTCTCTCAGATAGTCGATCGCAATTCTTATCTTATCAAGCGGAACGGAATGCTCTCTCCGAATGGCATCAAGAACATGGACCTCGACCAAATTTATGAACGATAGAGAACGGATATGTCGGTCGGGAAGTTCGATCACCGGCTTGAAGTACTTCTTTCCACGCTTGGTCGGATAAAGGCGACCAATAACCCACGATCGGACAGTCGCTTCCGGAGTAAGTAAATAATGGGAAGTCTCTGCAAGACCATAAGATGCCAAGTAACGCGGATCTAGACCATCGTAAAATTTGCGACTTGCTTTCACAAGGTGGAGTATAGCATCGTTCAGTTCGCCCTCTGGAAGCGCGGGTAACCAGCACTGTAACGCTCGGCAAATGATAACGTTGCTTCGGCAACCGCACCGATCATTCAGTCAGCCAGGTCCACCAATTGCCGCACTCTATCTCATTGGGGGAGAACGATAAAGTTTTGTTGGCCTTTTCCACCCAGACGTAGGCGTGTTGTGAACGAGAGTTTACCGTGACTTGCACGATGACGCCGCTCCCTTCGCCAGGGCTCAAAGAACAATCCACCGAATAATCCTTCACCAGCCCCCACTCCCCGCCCGGGCCCCAATCGCGATAAAAGTCGCTGAAAACGTACTTGGAATACTGGCTCGGATGCTGCTTCCAGTCGGGGTCGCGGAACCATACTCCGTAGGCCGCCTCGTAATTCTGGCTTTGCAGCGCAGCGAAGAATTTCCTCGCCGCATGTCGCTCGGGATAGTCACGATAGTGATAGATCACCCATACCGCGAGTAGGACCAAAACAATCCCAATGACGATGAGCCTTCGCCGCTGCCGGTCGCGCGCAGGGTCGTACCGTTCAGCATCCAGCAGTGTCATGACGTCTACAAGCATAATCGAGGACAGTCGTCGGGCGAAAGAGCACCAACACGCGAGGACGGTACCTTATAGGAGCAGCCGACGGGATTGAAACTGGCCACGACTCGCGTGATATACTCCGCAGCGCGTTGGCTCGTCTGTACTCTTCAGTCGTGGAGGATCAGCATTAGATTGCGCCGCACCGAAATGTTCCGAAGAGTGCCAAACTACTGTGCCATCGTCCTGGTGATCTTAGAGTCTGGCTGCGCTCCTAAAGACAGAAGCATGCCCGTTGCATACATTAAAGACGGCTATGCAATGTATGGCGTAAAGCCAGATACGTGGGACTACGGCGAAGTAAAAGAGTGTCAAATCGCAAGTCGTAGCACGCAGCGCCCGGACGAGAGAGGAGACTTACTGCTTTGCGGTGCCGCGACAATGACCGCATGGGGCATGAGTTGGTTGCGGCCTGATTTCAAGTCTCAGATTTACCAGAATGCGAGAACATTTGCCGTCACTTTCCGCAGCGCCGGCCATTCGAGCAGGTTTCACGATACAAGGTGGTGGTGCCAGAGAAGGCCCGAAAGTATTAATTGCGACTAACCCATCTCGCTGTTATCGAAGTTACAGGGTTCTCTTGAACAACGGCGTGGCCACCGCCAGCGTGACGAACGCGAAAATGGATAAATAAAGCATGTCCGGCCAGATGGCGGCCATTCCCGTTTCCTTCAGCAGTATCGACTTGAAGCCGTGTACCGCAAACGTGAATGGGTCCACCTTGGCGATCGCGCGTAACCACCACGGAAACGCCTCGATGGGATAGATGGCTCCACTGGGAAAAAATAACAGCGTATTCAAAATTCCAAAGATCGCTCGCGGCACTAGCGGATCTTCCACCCGAACCATAAGCAGGAACATCATGGTGTTGAAGGCGATTGATGTCAGCAAAATCATGATCATCAGTTGGAGTACTGTACCCGGATGGAATACTGTGCCCACGCCCGCAAGCAGCGAACCAATCACCGTGATTACGACGCCCGTCATCACTGCCTTGATGGCTCCAGCGGCATTCAGCCCGAACACGAGTTCGGTTTTAGTGATGGGCGTAACCAAATACCCTTCGTGCACGCCGCGCGCCTTGTCGTCGATATACAACATTCCGCCGCCGATCATCACGGAAACAAACATCGCTAGCGTGATCGAGCCAGGTAGCAGGTATTTCATATATTCGATGTAAGGATAAAGTTCGACAATCTGCAACACGGTCTGTTGCAAAATGCGCGGCTCGACCGTGGGCTGATTGAGCGCGGCGGTAATGCTGGTGAGTTCATCCTCCAAAGTCGAACTCATGAAGTTGTCGCTATTGTCCACAACCAGCGCAATGCGCGGTTGATCCTGTTCATACACTCGCCGCGAATACTGCGGCGGGATAATGACGGCGCCCTGGATCTTGCCATTGCGCACGTCGTCCATCGCCGTTTTTGGATCGTTGTAGTAGACCGGCTCGAACGTCCGCATGTTGGCGCGGACCGAGTCAAAGGCTTCGCGAATCTTCAGCGCCTGCGTGCCGCCGTCCTGATCGACCAACCCCAGCCTGGCGTCGCGAATCTTTCCGCCGAAGGCATTGCCTAACACGATGAGTTGCACCAGCGGGAAAACCATTGACGCCATCATCAGCGCCGGAGAGCGGAAGAATTTGCGCATTTCTCGTTCGACAATTGCCAAAATGTGATTCATGGCTGTAGTCCGGGTCTGGGAGGCATGACGAAGGCGTGCGCTTTGACTAGTTCATCGCGCAACTGCCGCCCGGTGTAGTGGACGAAAACGTCGTCCAGTGTGGTGTTCTGTACGGAGAGCGAACGGATTTTGACGCCGCTATGTACGGCTGCTTCCACAAGTTCAGTCGTGGTCCGCGATCCATCTCCGGTCAGGATGCGATACATACCGGCTCCCTCGTGCTGAACGGAAGTCACGCCGCTGAGCTTCTTCAGACGGTCCTCCCAATTCGGAGAAGCGTTGTCGAACTGCGCTTCGATCACATTCGATCCCGGGACGCTTGCCTTCAGCGCTGGCGGCGTATCGAGCGCGACCAGCTTGCCATGATCCACGATGGCGATACGGTCGCACAGCCTGTCAGCCTCGTCCATGTAGTGAGTTGTGATCAGGATAGTGAGCTGGCGATGACTCTTGATATTGGTGAGCATCTCCCAGACCGCGACGCGAGACACAGGGTCCAGGCCAGTAGTGGGCTCATCCAAAAAAAAGATTCGTGGACTATGGACCAGGCCGCGGGCAATTTCCAGACGACGCCGCATGCCACCAGACAACGTTTTGGTCTGGGCCGACCGCCATTTCGTCAGATCCACGAGCTGCAGCAATTCGTCGACCGCGGCCTTGCGCTTTTTCGCCGGCACATCGTAGAGCTTGGCGTAGATATTAAGATTCTCCTCGACGGTGAGGTCGAGGTCGCTGGTAAGAGCCTGCGGAATTACTCCAATTGCCCGCCGCGCCGCGTCGGGATCCTTCTGTACATCGTGGCCGGCAATCCGTGCGCTTCCGGACGTTATGGGAATTAGCGTGGTCATCATCCGTATCAGCGTGGACTTTCCCGCGCCATTCGGTCCCAGCAAACCGAAAATCTCTTCTTCCTTCACATTGAAGGAAACGTCGTCCACCGCTGTGAAATCGCCATATTTCTTAACGATGTGTTCCACTTCGATGGCATTCGCTCGGGCAGCATCCCCCGCCGAAGTGTGCCCATTGGTGGGAGCGTCTCCATTCGACCCGGCACGAGAATTGAGATCGGTGATCATGGATGCTGTTCGGCCGAGACATTCTCTCGCGCTGTTCCTTTGAGTTGATCCGGCGAAACCAACACTTCCGCCGTCATCCCGGGAACGTACGCACCCTTCGGATTGTCGAGCCGAACCTTCAGGACGATGGTTCTGATGTCCCGTTTGCGCCGGCCAACATCGCGCTGAGTGGCAAAGTCGGCCTCTGCTGATTTGAAAAACACCTTGCCCGAAGTAATCGTTCCGCCTGGCAAGCGCACCCGCATCGTGTCTCCCAAACCGATGTGATCGGCATTGGTCTCAGGAATTGCCGCGCGCACCCAGGTATCGCCGAGGTCGACAATGGTCACGATCGCCTGCCCTGCATTCAACACTTCTCCTTCACGAGCGGCGCGCACCGAGACAGTTCCAGTCACGGGCGCATAGATTTTCGTGTACCCCAAACGAACTTCCGCCTGCTTCAGCATGCTTTCCGCATTCGCGACTTGCGCGCGCGTCGATTCGACTGTGCTCTGCGCGGCGTGCGCCTGATGAGTGTTCGCGATCGCCGTGTTGAGATCAGCCTCAGCAGCGCTTACCTGCTCTCTTAGCGATTGCACCAGCGCTTTTTGGGCCGCCAGGCTACTTTCCGCCTGCACCCGATCCTGATCCGAGGCCACTCCCTCTTTCGCGAGTTCGATCATGCGACGACTGTCGCTCTCCGTGCGCTGCAGAGTAGCTTCTGCCTGAAGCAATTGCGCGCGCGTGGATTGCAGCCGCGCCTGCGCATTGATGACGCTGCTCGATGTCGATCCCCGCGTGGCCTGCAGAGTGGACTGGGTCTCAGCGACCTTGGATTTCAAACTGTCGATGGTGGCGGCGGCCGCGCGTTCTTCCGCCTCCAATTCCGAGGGATCGAGCACGGCGATCAGATCGCCCTGTTTGACCTGCGTTCCTTCATCGACCAGGAGTTTCGCCAACCGGCCCTCGATCTGCGGGCTTACGATGACCTGATTGGAATCCACCGTCCCGATCAGAATCAAATCCTTGCTGCGCGGCGTAGACAAAAGATAGTAGGTCAGCGATATGCTGAAGATTACGCCGAGAATGATGAGGAATTTATTGCGTACGCTCACTGTCGTGCTCCTCGGGACTTTCCGCTGGGACGCTCGAATAACGCTGCTGAAATTAAGTCCAACACCGCCGCCCGGCGCGCAGCCACTCGCTCTGGGGACAGCGGATCTTTGCCGGTCATAAGACGCATCACTGGCGCGTTGGTGAAATAGAAAACGATCACTGCAATCATCGAGGGAACAAATTGCAAGGGATCAACGCGCCGAAATTCGCCGGTGGCCTGTCCGGCTTTAAGCACTTCAGC
The DNA here is from genome assembly GCA_035567135.1 of Terriglobales bacterium. Taxonomy (GTDB): domain Bacteria; phylum Acidobacteriota; class Terriglobia; order Terriglobales; family Acidobacteriaceae; genus JABDBE01. Next base: position 43,347 of record DATMQI010000078.1, on the reverse strand, counting down.
TATTCGACCGAACAGAGGACGAAAATACTTTTTCACGACCCATTCAAGGTGATTCATCCTACCTCGACCGATACCCATCATTTCACCTTGCACAATTCGGGGATACAAAGGATGGCTGGCGACGTAGTCAAAGTGCGCACCCGCATACGCAATGATCTTTTCGCGCGGAGGCATATCACGCGACAAGACCTCTCCGACGTGCGCGATCAGGCCTCCGAACACCTGATCGAGCACAGCTCCGTATAGCGCCTCTTTGTCTTTGAAGTAGTAATAGAGCAGGGCTTTATTGACTTTTGCGGCGCGCGCAATCGCATCCGTTCTCGCCCCGGCAACGCCTTCGTGTGCAAACTCCTGCACCGCCGCCTGCAGAATGGCGGCCCGGCTCTGCTCAGGACGTCCGCGAGACCCCAGACGCGACTTGGAAACGCCAGCTTTCATACGCCATTAATTAACCAGTTAGTTAGATTGTATCAAGGCTTAATAAACAATACAAGGTTGAGAATTGCAGGGGGACGTGAAGCAGATTCAGGCGGAGCAGACTCAGTAGAATAACGTCCGAAATCCTGGCATCGCTAACCCTTAATCCGCTACTCGCAAAACGAGGCTCTTGCCCTTTTCGACGCCCGAGGAAGATATATCGCGAAGCGAGGTTTCGACTGCCTGGCGTGAACAGCCATGGGTCAGCACCCTGACTTGATGTTTGCCGGAATCACTTCTGGCCCATACCGCAGCGGCACGATCCACTTCAACCCGGTTTCGCTCGAGGATGGTTGTAATCGGACCTATGTCGCTCGGATCACCGACCGCGAAGCGGAGATAGTGCCTGCTGTCGCTCTCACGTGTCGTAGCCCGGACTCGACCGCCCGGGCTCATTGAGAATCCTCCCTTGTGACAGGCGATGTCGACCACGTCCGAGAGGACTGCACTGGCACTGGGCAGAGACCCTGCTCCCTTTCCTGAGAACAGCATTTCGCCCACCGCATCTCCGCGGACCAGCACAGCGTTATTCTCATCGCGAATGCTGGCGAGTTGATGCGAGACCGGCAGCAATACCGGAGCGCAACTGAGCGACACCGCTTCCGCAGTCAGTTCTGCCGTTGCAACATGCTTGATCACAAAACCAAATTCCCTGGCCGCCTGCACGTCGTCAGCACCAATGTCGCGGATTCCCTCTACCTGAACAGCACCGGCATCCACCTGGGCGCTAAAAGCAAGTTCGGTCAGGATTTTCAGTTTCTGTGCTGCATCGTGGCCATCGATGTCAAGCGTTGGATCAGCCTCCGCAAAGCCCTTAGCCTGCGCTTCGCGAAGCGCATCTTCGAACTCGACCCGATCCTCCGTCATGCGCGTCAGGATGTAATTGCAGGTGCCATTGAGGATACCGCTGAGCGTCTGAATATTGTTTCCGACGAGGCCAGCCCTCAACGCACGAATAATCGGAATACCGCCGCAAACGCTGGCCTCAAATCCGAGACGAACCTTCTGCCGGGCTGCCTCGTTCATCAGAGTGAAGCCATCCAGCGCAAGCAAGGCCTTGTTCGCCGTGACCACGTGTTTTCCATGCCCCAGTGAGCGCTCAATAAAACTTCTGGCCGGCTCGATCCCTCCCACCAGTTCGACCACCAGATCGCAGCCGTTATTCAGAACTTTGTCTGGCTGCGTGGTGAGAAGGGCGCGATCCACGCCCTGACGCTCTTTATCGAGATCACGAACCAAAATCTTCGTAATGCGCAACTCGACACCGGAGCGCTGCCGGATGAGTGCATCGTTCCTGCTAACCAACTCCACCAGGCCGCGACCCACTGTCCCGCAACCCAGCAACCCGATTTTTAATTTACGCGCCATAGCTAGAGCTATTCCGTCCGATAGAGGTCCGAGCGTCCCAGCCCAGCCCCGGCGACGACATACTCAGTTCGAAGATTATGCGGTGCCGCCCGCAATCGAAGGCACAAGCAAAACCTCGTCTCCATCCTGAAACGCATAAGTATTCCCGCCGAGGAATCGGATATCTTCCTCGTTAACGTAAACGTTGAGAAACCGCCGAATCTCCCCGGCTTCATCCCGCAAATGTGATTTCAATTCCGGAAACTGCTGGTCGAGCGCGGAGAACAATTCTCCCAAGTTCGCCGCTGAGCATTGAACCTGCCCGGTCCCCGATGTGAGCCGGCGCAAAGCTGTTGGAATCTGCACGGTAACTGTCATCTCAAGCCTCCACCGTTTCCGGGGTAGGTTGCTCCGCAGTCCCCACTACCCTCTGCAAGTAGGTTTCGAAGTCGGCCACCTTCGGCCGAATCGGCTCTTCCACCTCATATTTGCCAGCGAGAACGTCGGTAGTCTTCAGACCGTTTCCGGTGATGCACAGCACAGTCGTCTCTTCAGGCCCGATACGTCCATGCCGGTAGAGTTTGCGCGCGCATCCGGTGGTCACTCCGCCCGCGGTCTCGGTGAAGATGCCTTCCGTCTCCGCCAGAAGCTGAATCGCTTCGATCATTTCCAGATCGGACACATCCTCGGCCCATCCACCGCTTTTTGTGATGGCCTTAATGGCGTAGTGTCCATCTGCCGGATTGCCAATGGCCAGCGATCGAGCTAGCGTCGCGGGCTTCTGAGGTTCTATTTCCGCGTTTCCGGTCTTCACCGAAGTCGAAATCGGAGAACATCCGGTCGCCTGTGCCCCGAAGAATTTCACTGCTTTCGCTTCGACCAATCCCAGCTCTATGAGTTCGTCGAACGCCTTCTTGATTTTTGTAATTAATGATCCACCGGCCATGGGCACAACTACATTGTCCGGCAGCCGCCATCCCAGTTGCTCGGCGATTTCAAATCCTACCGTCTTCGAACCTTCGGCATAGTACGGACGCAAATTCACGTTTACGAATCCCCAGCGATGTTCATCCGCTATCTGCGAGCACAAACGGTTCACCTGGTCATAGCTGCCTGCAATGCGAACCAGGTTGGCGCCGTAAACCTGTGTGCCCAGAATTTTCGCAGGTTCAAGGTCCGCCGGAATAAAAATCCAGGCTTTGAATCCGTTGCGCGCCGCCTGCGCCGCCACGGAATTTGCCAGATTGCCAGTTGACGAACAGGCAACTGTGTCGAACCCGAAGCTGCGGGCCTGCGCGAGCGCCACAGCGACCACGCGGTCCTTGAAGCTAAGAGTGGGCAAGCAGACGGCATCATTCTTGATAAAAAGATTCCTAGCTCCGAGGTGGGCGGCCAATTTCGGCGCTCGTAAGAGAGGAGTAAATCCCACCGGCAAACTCGGTTGGTAATCGAGAGGCAGCGGCAGCAACTCCGCGTATCGCCACATATCGGGGGCGCGGCCTGCGATGCGCTCCCGCGTGAACCTGCCTCGCAACGTGTCGTAATCGTAGAAAACTTCCAGCGGAGAAAAACACTGGTCGCAGATCGATCGGAGCTGGTTTCCCCAACTCTTGTGGCACTCCCGGCAGCGCAATTCGTAATTTGTTGAAAGAGCCGCAACACCGTCAGTAGTACCCCCACTCAAAACCCTCGCAGCAGCATTCATCAGACACTCGCTTTCCGGAGCCGGGGACAAGCCTTAGAAAATGCCTAAGACTGAGAACCTCCATACCGGAAAACTTTAAAAGGGGGAGAATTGCGAAGCGAGATGCTGAACTGCGGGCACCCCGAATCTCATGTCCCCCGTTTCCGGGTGAGAGTTGACACCAGACGACCGGGAGCTGACTCCCGATCCGGTTGTCGTGGCTTCTCAGGGCTCGTCCCTCAGCCACTCTTCATGAAATCCAAGGTCTGCTCCGAAGAGCAAACTTGTTGTGATACTACATCCTTCGAATCGTGTCCGTCAAGTTGATGATGGCCACTCACTTCGAAGGCCAGACTACTGCCATCGGATGCTTCGGCTGATAGAGACCGACTTGCCCCCCGCCGGGGAGCGGGATCCTAGTGATCGAACCCCAACGTTCGTTTTGAACATCAGTACACGCTACGCCCTTTTTCTTGAGCGCGGACATGTCAGCTTTGAGATCGTCGCACATGAAGAACAGTTCGTGCCGATCGTTGTTCTCATCAGGATGGAACGCTGCCTCGGCCGGAGGCAGGGAAAAAATCAGCCATCCCTGCCCGGCGTCTACAGATCTGAATCCGAGAATATCGCGGAAGAAGGCGCGATCAGCGTCCGCGTCTTTGCTGTACACGATGACATGTGCTCCGAAGATCATGAATCTTCCCCTTTTCGCCGCGCGAAGCGGTATTCCCTGCGAACTTTGCAAAATCGAAACCCCCGCCCAGCAATGAACGAGACGGTAATGTATTCTCTCTAACAATCGGATCACGAACAAGGCTCAGCAAACTTTGGAACCCATTACCCACTTCCTGACCGGCGCCTGCATGGGACGAGCCGGACTGAATCGCAAGACGGCACTGGCCACGGCTACGGTGACCCTGGCCGCCGAAGCGCCGGACCTGGACGTGCTCGGCGAGCTCAAGGGCCGGGTTTTTGGCTTTGGGCACCATCGCGGCTTTACTCACTCCTTTCTGGGCATCGCGCTGGTATCCGCCGTAGTGGTTGGCTTCCTGTATGGGATTTGGCGGCTGCGGGGACGAAAGCTGAGCGACCCCAACCTGCCACCACGATGGGGATTGCTGTTCGGGTTCGCGTATCTCGCAGGCCTGAGCCATATTCTGCTCGATTACACAAATAACTATGGCGTGCGCCCGTTCTGGCCATTTTCCGAGAAATGGTATTCGTGGGACATCGTTTTCATCGTCGAGCCAATCATTCTAATTCTGCTGGTTGCCGGATTGGTGCTACCCGGGTTTTTCTCCTTCATTGATCGCGAGGTCGGCGTGCGTCGCAAGCATCCTGCAGGTCGCTGGGGCGCAACCCTGGCGTTGCTTGGCGTGGTTGCGTTGTGGGGAGCACGCGATTACGAGCATCGCCGTGCTGTGAATGCGCTCGAAGCCCGCACCTATGAAAACGACAACCCCATCCGTGCCTCGGCATTCCCTTTGTGGTGGACTCCATTTCGATGGGTCGGCGTGGTCGAAACCCGCAATTTTTTCGCTACGATGATGGTCGACTCGGCTGCTCCCGAGGTCGATCCCGATAGCGAAATGCAGATTCTTTATAAGCCTGAGGAGACTCCGGTGACGCTTGCGGCCAAGCGATCCTATCTCGGTCGCGTTTATCTCGACTGGGCGCAGTACCCTATCACCGAGACCGAACCGCTCGCATCAGGAGATGAAGGCTACCTCGTTCGCTTCAAGGATCTCCGTTTTCAGCAGCCCGGACGGGCGAATCGCAGTGTTCTTTCGGCCACCGTCCAACTCGATCGCAACTTGAGAGTCGTAGAAGAGTATTTTGGCGTACGCAAAGGGGGAGTTTCCTCAGGACACACGCCTGTCGATTAGCTGCTCTCGGCGGAATCTGCGGATGTTCTCCGCGATCTCTGCGATCTAAGATTTTAATCGTCGCGCTGACGCTCGGTTAATTCTTTAACTTGACGCCATCCCTCTCAGGGGCCCACAATCTTCTTTAGGATATTGTGTTTTTAGATTGCCGAGGTGATCCATATGCTGGCCTACTTGTTCGTACTGTTCGCAGTCGCGGTCCGGTTCATGCCCCATCCCTGGATGTTTACTCCGGTGGTCGGGTCGCTGCTGTTCTTCGGAGCCCGCGGGTCTCGCCGCCAGCTCTGGATCCCCTTCGTGTTGCTGGCTGCTTCGGACGTGGTCCTCACCAAGTGGGTTTATTCGTATCCATTCTCGTGGGACCATTACGTGACCTTCGCATGGTATGCGGCGATTATCTGGCTGGGCACAACTCTCGGCGCTAAAACGAAGTGGTTATCAGTGATCGGCGCGGCACTCGCCAGTTCGATTTCGTTTTTCCTGATCACCAACCTGACCTCGTGGGCTTGGCTGGATATGTATCCCAAGAACCTGAGCGGCGTGATGATGTCGTATGCGGCTGGTCTGCCATTTTTCCGCCATGCAGTCGCAGGCGATCTGATTTTCACAATTGCGATGTTCGCGACGCCGATGGCCTTGACCGCGTTATCCTCGGCGTTCGGCCACCAGAGCGACCATGCAGCCGCAGCCTAAACTTTGAACCGTGGAGATCGGTGAGGAGCGTCGGGGAGGAGCAGAGCCTAAGTACTTCTCGGCGAACTCTGCGAATCCTGAGCGCTCGCGACGAAGGTCTTTTTCTTGTTTCTTCGTAATACCCACCAAACCACCAATCCTGCAATGACGGCTTCCAAAAGCAGATAGTAGTGTTGCTTGAATAGCGCCCCAAACCAGTGGACGACGTTCGGGCCAAACTTAATAGTCAGCAGGCCCAGCACCAGGAAACGCACCAGGCGACCGGAAAAGATCGCCAGTAGGAATCGTGCGAAGCTCATCTCCGAAACTGCCGCAGCCAGCGCGAATAGTTTGAAGGGCGTTGGCGGAGGCAGCATGGCCGGAAACATCAGGCTCCAGAAGGGATGCTTGTCAAATGCTGCGTGAATCCTTGCGAAGCGCGCGGCTGGAATCCGCTTGCGAAGTAGCTCCTCGCCTCCCTTGTAGCCGATGACGTAAATCACAATGCTGCCCAGAGCAGACCCCACCGACGCCATAAATGCATACAAAACGAACCGGCTCGGGTTTTGATAGACGTAGCCGGCTACGACCGCGTCCATGGGAAGACCGACAAACGCTCCGTCGATTGCAGCCACAACCAGCACGCCCCACATGCCTAAAGGCTTCAACAGCGCCCACAGGAATGCGCTGTAGCGAGAAAGGATGTGCTTGATCGTTTTCACGAGACGCGACTAAAAGTCTACGCGAAAGTGAAGACCCCTGTAGAGACGTAGCTTGCTACGTCTGTACAAAGCCCGAGGAAATCTCGCCAAACCGCCCGGACGAGGCGTCCGGGGCTACGTTTGCGTGGGCAGCACGGTTCACTCGTGTTTTGTATTTCCGCTGAGTAACTGCAGCGCGTGGGGCAACAGGTTAATCACAGCTTCAAGTGAATCGACTGCGCCGGTAGGACTGCCGGGTAAATTCAGGATCAAAGACTTTCCCCGCACTCCGCAGACCCCGCGGCTGAGCGCGGTGAATGGAGTCTTCTTCGCGCCTTCGTACCGCATGCGTTCGGCAACTCCTTCGAGCAAACGTTCGCACACCGCACGCGTGGCTTCGGGAGTCACATCACGTTCAGCGATTCCGGTTCCCCCGGTAGTTACAACCAGTTGGGCTTCCTGAACCCAGTATGCAATTGCGGTCTGAATGGCAGGCTGGTCGTCAGCAACGACTTCGCTGCCGATGAGTGAGAAATTTCTTGTTCTGAGGAGCTCGCCGACAGCTGGGCCGGAGAGATCGGCGCGGTCGCCGCGCGCGCAGGAATCACTGACTGTGATTACGGCCGCGGTAAGCCCTTCAGGAGTCGAGGAGGACATCTTCCTCTTCCTCCTCTGGGGCTTTGCCGCCATCGCGCTGCGCTTCGTCGAGCTGGCGCAGGCCTTCCATCAGCAGGCCTTGGGTGTTTAGGTTCGTGGTCTGCTGGGTAGTCTTGCCCTCGAAATTGACTTCGAAGTTTCCGTCGGTCCAGCGCAAAACTTTGAAAACAGCGGGATCTCCGATCAGCGGGCCGTAGGTCGCGTGGGTTACCTGACCTTCGGTGAAGTAGAGTTCGCATTTGTCGTCTTTGTTAGTAAGGGTCAGGGAGCAGCTTTTGCGGCCCATCTCGAGGGACTGCACCAGATCGATGACGTTCATCTGCAACAGGCTGCCACGCAACACGCCGTCGGAGGGAACGGTCTTGGCCATCTTTTCCAGGGCGATCTTGTCGATAACCCGCTTAATGCGCTGTGTGGCTTCTCTGAGGAAAAATGGTTTCTCGACAAAATCGTCGACGGGAAGATCGGAAGTGCTGAGCTTTTCGCTGATGTCGGCCTTGGTGGCCACCAGGATGACCGCGGCCTCTGCGGTGCGAGGACGGCTTCTTAGCTTTTCGACAAGCTGGCGGCCATCCATGCCGGGCATGCGATAGTCGCACACCAGCAGGTCGGGAGGATCGTCGACAGCTTTGAGGAGCGCATCGGCGGCGTCGGTTGCAGTCGTGACCATGGCGAGCGGAGTCAGCGCCCCGCGCAGCAACCCCAGCACCATCGGATTGTCATCCACCAGCAGGAGTCTTACGTTGTTCGCCATGGAACGCGTTATGACTTTTTGCGCACGCGGTGATAATCGCCGCTTTTGCCGCCCGATTTCCGCTCCAGCACGATCTCGCGAATCTCGATGCCCTTGTCGAGCGCCTTCACCATATCGTACACGGTAAGGGCGGCAACGCTGGCGGCTGTCAGGGCCTCCATCTCCACTCCGGTCTGCGCCGTGGTCGAGACTTTTGAGGTGATCGCGACGCCATTCTCGCACAGCCTTATTTCCACATCAACGTGCGAGAGCGGCAAGGGATGGCACATGGGAATCAGATCGGCAGTCCGCTTCGCGGCCATGATTCCCGCCAGGCGCGCTACCTCCAGTGGATCGCCCTTGGGATTCTCGGGCAGGGCTTTGAGGACTTCAGGCTTCAAGACGACGAAGGCACTGGCCTCGGCCTCACGCTTGGTGGGGAATTTGGTGGAAACGTCGACCATTCGAGCTCGTCCGGAATGATCGTAATGAGAGAGCTTCTTGGGCATCCGAAACAACATCTTACTAGAGCTGTCGCACAAATGGCGGGCCAGCAGAGGGCCCCGGAATAGGTGCTGTAACGAACAATCTACGGCCTGGATTCTTGTAGCAGCACGACGTCGGAGTCGGTGTGGCCGCGGAGAACGCCGAGATTCTTGCCGTCTGGAGACCAGTGGAACGACAATATCTGCTCGGAATTAAAGTGCGTAATCTGCCGCCCAGGTCCGCCGTCGATGGGCTGAATCCAGACGTTATCCACGCCATTCTCCGTGATCGGGTAAGCAACGGTTCTTCCATCCGGAGTAAATTGCATACCCTTGGACATCCGCGGATTGGGCTCCAAGAAGCGCGGAGAACGGAGAGTTGCCACATCCAGCAGTGCAATTTTCTGTGTCCCCATTGCGTCGCCTGAATTCACTATTTCGATCCCGTAAACTAGGGTTTTTCCATCGGGCGAAATTCCCATGCCCCGCCCGATCAGAAATGCTCCCGCAACACTGCTGCCTGGAACCGGCTCCGGCTTACCAGAACCATCCAGTGGAACTCGCCAGAGCTGTTTGGCCTCGGCGAAATAGTAAACCCAGTTGTGATTGGCCGCACACACCGGAAACGTATCAAGCTGGGCATCGGCCAGCTTCACAGGATGGGAACCGTCCTCATTGACGCGCCAGAGGCCGAGCGAATTGTTGTCGTGAAGTGCCCATGGAAAAACTATATAGCTGCCGCACTGCCACAGACTGAGAATGTTCGCCGCCGGGTCGCTAAGCAGTTGGGTGGGATTGTTTCCATTGGCGTCCGTCCGCACAAGTTGCGATGGGTCGGATGTAAGCAAGCTGCCATCGGCCGCCCAATTGAAAAACTGGATGTGTTCTCCGCCGTACGCTAACGGGGGAATGTTTGCCGACGCGCTTCCTTCGCCGCGCAGAACATAAAAGTTGCTCACCACTTTTTGCTGCACCGTGGCCAAAGACTTGCCATCAGCGGAGAGACTTAAAGTCGCATAGCTATTGGTATCGCGCGAAATGGGACGCAACCTGCCGTCAGCCAGTGAGATGTAACCGATCTGCCGGTGGTTGAAATTAGGACCTTTTTGTTGATAGGTGACAAAGAGGCCATCCCCTGCGAACGACCAGCGCATTTCAAAAATTGCTTTATCAGCAAAGGTGACGGTTTGTCTTTTTCCTGTCTGCAAATCAAACAGATTGATTCCACCGAGGTCGTCGCCCGGATGGAACGCGGCATAGGCGATCTTCTTGCCGTCGGGAGACCACGCCAGCGAACGCGCCAACCCCCTCCCAAGAGGCTCATTGAACAGCACTTTTTCATCACTGCCGTCGAGATTGGCACTCAGCAGGCGATATTTCCCGGTTTCCGGATTGTTCGCGCGGAGGTAGGCCATTCGTTGGCCATCGGGCGAAAAGGTGATGCCACTATCCGAGTCGCGCACCACAGTCTTTGGCGTGCCGCCTAGGACCGGAGTACGATAGACATTAAAATCACTGGCGATGCCATTCTCGGCCTTACGGAAATAAATGTAGTTACCATCCGGCGAGAATGCGACGCTGGGAATGTTGGCCGTTGGAGGGACCACCCGGGTGTCGCTTCCCGTCGCCACATTGCGGAGCCAGAGGCTGTTCAGCCCTTTATCGTTCATCACCGTCAGCACGTATTTTGCATCGGGAGAGATAGCAGCAACGACGGCCCGGTTGGAACTGGTGACCTGCGTGATGGCGAAGTTCTGGAAAGGCGTGGATGCGGCCCGGTGCAGGATGGAGTACACACCAAATCCAGCCGCACCCAGAAGTACCAGCGCGGCGATAGCGCCAACAGCAACTCCCACTTTGTGTTTTTTTGCAGCCGCAACCGCGGAACTGCTCGTCGTTTGTCCGGAAATATGCGATGGTCCCGCCACAGACGCTTGCGAAACGCTTTCCAGTTCTGCCGCGACGGATCCTGAACTCGCCGCGCGATGACGTGAATCCGTTTCGCGTTTTAGCCGCTTCAGGTCGGCGCGCATCTCCGCCGCACCCTGATAACGAAGCTCACGGTCTTTCTCCAATGCCTTGCTAATGATGCGTTCCAATTCAACCGGCACGTCGGGATTCAGCCGCACGGCTGATGTCGGATCCGCATCCAGAATGGCTTTGAAAATAACTCCCGAGCTTTCCCCACGAAAGGGCAGCGCACCCGTAGCCGCCTCGTAAAGCACCACGCCAAAGGAAAACAAGTCCGTGCGTGCGTCCAGTTCCTTGGCCCGCACCTGCTCCGGCGACATATAGCTGGCTGTGCCGAGGGCACTGCCGGGGCTGGTCAGATGATTTTCGGAGCCAAGGGTCGGGGCGCTCATGGCCGCGCTTTCCGGCTTCAAGGTGACCTTGGCCAGCCCAAAATCCAGAATCTTGGCGCGGCCACGTTCGGTGACAAAAATATTCGCCGGCTTGATGTCGCGATGAACGATCCCTTTGGAGTGAGCAGCGTCCAGTGCATCGGCGATCTCAATTGCCAATCCGAGTAAAACATCGGTCTCGATGGGCCTTCCAGCGATGCGGTGCTTCAGCGTCATGCCGTCGAGGAACTCCATGGCGATGAAGGTTTGTCCGCTCTCGTCGTCAATCTCGTAAATCGTGCAGATGTTGGGATGATTCAGAGCGGACGCAGCCTGCGCCTCGCGTTCGAAGCGGGCTAGGGCTTGCGGATCCTTAGCAATCTGGTCCGGCAGGAACTTCAAGGCGACAAAGCGGTGCAGCTTTACGTCCTCGGCCTTGTACACCACGCCCATCCCGCCGCCGCCCAGCTTCTCGATGATCCGGTAGTGCGAAATGTTCTGGCCGATCATGTGCAAAACATGCTATGGCGGAAGCGTAGGCAAGTCAATGAAAGGCGTCGAGCTGGTGATGTCCCCTACGACTGCCTCGCTGAGCTTTTGACCGCGCACCGCGCTTACCGCATCAGCACGGGCACCCACTCGCCAGGCTCGATGCGTTCGCGATCCGGTGGAATTACGATATAGCAGTTTGCCGCAGCGGTCGCTGCGATATCTCCCGAGCCTTGCCAGCGGACCAACTCGACTTCCGCCTGCTCGAACTCGCCGGAGAGAGTGGCGGGCAAGAAGCGCTTCAGGCCTGGCTTGGTCTTGATCTCGGACTTCAACTTCGCGTGCAGGAAAATCAGTTTGCTTGGCCGCATGCCGGCCAGGGCTTCGAGCACGGGGCGCGCGAAGAGTTCGAACGTCACCATCGTCGAGACCGGGTTTCCTGGCAACCCGAAGAAATATTTGTGGGCCTCAGGGGCTAAAGCCCCGGTTTCTTTGGCGACCCTGTCGGCACGGCTGAAGCCGTGCCCTCCCGAAGAAAGATGTTTATCAAAATCTGCATTGGAGCCTTGGAGGCGACTGGCATCTTGCCGCTCTCCGTCACGGGCGGGGGTGCCCGCGCCACACGGGATGCGTCCAAACACGACTGGCCGTCCTGGTTGAATTTGAGCTCCGGTAAAGAAGAATTCCGCCTGGAACTGCGCCAGCGCCTCTTCCACTAAATCGTATTTGCCCATGGAAACTCCGCCGGTGAGCAGGAGGAGGTCAGCTTCAAAGCCGTCTGCGACTAGTTCGCGGAGCCGTTCCGGTTCGTCGGGTGCGATCGGCAGCAAGATCGGTTCGCCGCCTGCGGCCTGGATTTGTGCCGCCAATGAATACGTGTTGGAGTTGCGAATCTGGTTGGGCGCGAGGGGCACGTCGATGTCCACCAGCTCATCGCCGGTGGCAAGTACGGCAACACGAGGCTTCGAATAGATCAGCAGGCGGGATCTTCCGACCGACGCGGCTACGGCAATCGCGGCGTGATCCAGGCGCACGCCTGGAGACAACAGGCGGTCGCCCCGCTTTGCCTCGGACGCGATGGGAACAATATTATCCCCGGCAGCAACTCCTCTTGTGATCCTAACTTGTTCGCCGTCTCGTGATGTGTACTCGACCATAACAACGGCGTCGCAGCCTGCCGGCGCAGGCGCACCGGTCATGATGGCTACAGCTTGACCGGACTCGACGTTGAAAGCGGCGCTCGCCCCGGCTTTGATTTCGCCGACTACTTTGAGTGTGGCAGGGAGCTTCGCCAAGTCCGCTGCGCGCACCGCATAGCCATCGCGCGTGGCTCGCGGGAAAGGAGGAAAATTGCGATCGGCGACCACCGGCTCCGCTAGAATTTTGCCCCGGCTGTCGAGCAGTTCGACCAACTCCTTGCCGCGGGGACGCAGAGTTGCGGCGTGCTCTTCCACCACATGCCGTGCCTGTTCGAAACTCAAGATGGTGGATGGTTCGGGCATGGAGGAGATCATACGACAGGTGGGAATGCTTGGGTTCTTGGAAATGTAGACGCCCGCGCCTACATTAACATCTGCTGCAATTGCTGGGGATCGGTTGCATACGTCATTGCGGTATCGAGATCTATAACTCCGGCGTGCACGAGTTTCTCGAGCTCGCCGTCAAAATACTGCATGCCCTCGGAGGCGCCGTCCCTCATAGCTTGCAGCAGGTTCTCCCCGGAGGAATCACTCACTTCAATGCATGGCAGCGTACGCGGATGCGCCTTAAGCATCTCCACTATGGCGATTCTCCCGCTTCCGTCTTTACGCGGAATGAGACGTTGCGAGACGATGTAGCGGAAGGTTCTCGCCAAGCGGCTGCGAATGGATGCCTGTTCTGATGCTGCGAATGCACCGACCACGCGTTCGACGGTTTTGGCAACGCTGACCGTATTCAAGCTGGTGAGAACCATGTGCCCGCTCTCGGCAGCTTCCAAGACCAGTTCCATGGTTTCGCGGTCACGCATCTCGCCGACCAGTATCACGTTGGGCGCCTGCCGCAAAGCCGCCCGCAGAGCGAGGGCGATGCTCGGAGTATCGCTGTGCAACTCACGCTGGTGAACCGTGGCCCGTTGGTGCGTATGCAGAAACTCAATGGGATCTTCGATGGTGATGATATGGCAGACCTGCTCCTGGTTGACGCTGTCGAGAAGCGCCGCCAGAGTCGACGACTTTCCCGAGCCCCTCGGCCCGGTGACCAGCACAATGCCATCGCGGAGATGGGCCACCTGTGCGAGCTGCCGCGGCAGTCCGAGCGAAGCCAGCGCCGGAATTGCGGTGGCGATGACCCTCATCACGACAGCACAGCTTCCCCGCTGGATGAAGACATTCACTCGAAAACGGGCAACTCCTGGAAGTCCGTACGACACGTCGCAAAAGCCCTGCTCGCGCAACAGACCGATCGCCTGCTTGTTTTCGCCAATCAGATCGGAGGCAATGCGGCGGGTGTCATCGGCGCTGAACGGGCGGAGTCCGATACCTTGTATTCCTATCAGCTGGCCGTGGACTTCCACCTGAGGCAGCCGGCCAGGCGAGAAAATGAGATCGCTCACTTGATCGTTTGCGCGAAGGATGGCTGCCAACAGCGCATCCGTAGCCATTGCGCCCGAGCTGGTCGAGGGCTCGAGAACAACGGAGAGCGGAGCATTGCCGGGCGCTGCCATAGTTTCATTTCCGGGGGAGTAGCAGATCGAGTATGAGTGCTGGGCTTTACTCTAAACAAATCCGGGGCAGGGTTCTATGAAGAACGTCAAGTGCATGGACCTTGGTAATGAAGGCACACTAAAAGAGGCGGCTTTTCAGCCGCCTCAAGCCTTCAACATTTTGGGCCGTAATTACTTCTTCGTTGTAGTCTTCTTCTTACCGTAACTGGTTTCAACCGTGGCTCCGAGCCCCTGCAACATGGCTTTCGCTTCTTCGGCGTGCGGCCCGGTAGGCTGCAAATCGAGATATTTCTGGAAGGCCTCGGCAGTGCCCGCGGGCGCAACCATTTTGTCCCCTTGCAGAGTTGCAGCACCGATCAGATTCGTGCCCTTCCAATAATAGGCGTCGGCACGATTGGGATCAGCGGCGATGGCCTTGTCGAAGGCTTCGGCTGCCGCCTTTCGCATTTCTGCATCATTCTTGGTGTTGGCATTGGTTAAGATCGCACCCAGATTGAAGTAATACATGCCGGCGCCGGCGGGATCCAATTGTGCCGCTTGATTGTATGACTTGACGGCGTCATCCGTCTTGCCCATCTGGGCCTCGGCTTTGCCTTTGTTGTTGTAGAACGAGGCCAGTGTTTTGGTCGCGTCGGGTGGCTTCTGAGGAGTTGCTTCCAGAGCTTTCTGTTTGAGATCTACAGCTTTCTGGTAATCCGTGACCGCAGCGTCATATCGTTTCGTTTTCTCCGCGCTGTCGGTCTGCTTGGATGCCGACGTGAGTTCGTAGTCTCCCAGCTTGGCCCAAAGCAGATCGCGATTGGGATCCATTTGCGTGGCTTCGGTGATTTGGGCGATGGCGGTATCAAAATCGCCGGCATCTGCAGCCGTTTTGGCGGCGGCCAGCTTCTCGTTCAAACCCTTGATGGTCGAATTTTCCTTGGCAATCTTAGCCGCCTGCTCCTGCTGCTGCTTCAATTGTTCGGGAGTTAACCCTGCTCCTTGGGCAGCATTGGCCTGCTCCTTCTTCATGTCAAAGTCGAGGGTGTTCTCCGCGGAGGCCACGGTAAACCCGTTGTAATGAAAAACCTCCTTCTTGTCTGGGCCATACAGCGTGACCTTGTAGTGGCCGGTCGAAATGCCCAGCGAAAAATACTCGCCTTTATTGTTGGTCTTGAGCTCGTACTTCCGCCCGTTCTCAAGACTGACCCATTCCACCATCCCCCCGGCAATCGGTTTGCCTTCTACGTCCTTGGCGACACCTTTCACACTGGCCGTATCCTGAGCAAACACCGGGCTCGCGCACAGCCCAGCCACCAATATCAAGAGCGCTAGCATCACGAAATATTGCTTCATCGTTGTTGCCTCCGGGTCAAACTTGAGATTTTGAGTTCCAATTCTTAGCCTGCGACTTCCAGTTACGTGTGCACTATCGAAAAGAATCGCTGCGGCTACGCCTTCCCTACTGTTTCACAATAACGGATCGGGTCCGCAGCGCCCGCCTCATGGAAGGCCCGGAGCCGCAGCACACAACTGTCGCACACTCCGCAGGCGCGATCCTCCCGGCTATAGCAAGACCACGTTAAATCGAAAGGAGCGGCCAATTCAAGGCCAAGCTTCACAATTTCGGACTTACGAAGTCCGATCAGCGGAGTGACGATTTCGATCCGGCCATCCTTCGTTCCAGTCTTTACAACCTCATTGAAGGCGCGATAGTAAGCGGGCCGGCAGTCAGGATAGCCCGAGCTGTCCTGTTCCACCGCGCCGATGTAAACCTTTTCCGCTCCGAGAACCTCCGCCCAGCTCACAGCAACCGACAGAAAGTGCGCATTTCGGAAGGGCACGTAAGTCACGGGGATTTCATGCCCAATCATTTCGTGCCCGATCATCGGCGACTGGGGAACCGCAATATCGGGATCCGTGAGCGCCGAGCCGCCAATCGCCGGCAAAGCGTGGTTGCGGACTACGAGCCTTTCATGAATGCCCAGGCGATCGCAAACGCCTTGAAACGCCCGCCGCTCTCGCTCTTCGGTGCGCTGTCCGTAGCTGATGTGCACGGCGGCCGCGTCGAAGTCGCGCGCCGCCAAAGCTGCGCAGACGCAGGAGTCCATCCCGCCGCTGAGGAGGACAACAGCTCGAGATCTTTGGCTACGGCCCTTTTCGATCATTTGTGGTTCCGAATTACTCGAATGATTTCCTTGTGTGCCTTTTGTGGTTAAGTCAAGTTTATAAACCACAAAGGACGCCAAGGCACACAAAGGAAACCGGCCAAGCCCTGCTTGATTGGCAATTGGCAATGTTCATACGCTCTTCATCGCCGGATCCCAGATGAACTTATGGATCTGCAACCCCAAGCGGGCTTGAACGTTATCGGCCAAGATCCACTCCGCCAGATCCCGCGGATCCAGCAAACAGTGCGAGCTGTCCTGTGGGCCGCTCGCGTCTTTGCGAAAGGCCGGCGAAAACAATACCGCGCTTACCCGGCGAGGCAGATAATGACGCGTCACAAAGTCGCGCGCGAATTCATAATCCATGCGGTCGCTCAGTACGAATTTGACTTCGTCCGTCGAATCGAGCGCGTCCAGATTCGGCATGTGGAAGCTGCCAGGTTCGCCTGAATTTGGACACTTCACATCTACGATCTTGATGACTCCTTTGGGCACGCGTTCCAGCGGACGCTCGCCGCTGGTTTCGAGCAGCACAGTATAGCCGTCATCCAACAGCCTCTGCATCAGCGGCACTATTTCCCGCTCCTGCAGCATAGGCTCGCCGCCCGTGATTTCGACCAGACCGCTTGGGCTCAACTTCTCGACCTCTTCGACGACCTCTTCCAATGTCATACGATGACCGCCGGTGAATGTGTACTCGCTATCGCACCAGGAGCAACGGAGATTGCATCCGGTCAAACGCACAAACACGCACGGCAGCCCGGTATGCGTGGACTCGCCTTGAATCGATTTGTAAATTTCCGTGATCTGCATCGTCAGTCGTGGCCAGTGTGGTCGGCCGGTTTAGGGCTCCGAATAACTTGCGGTGGTTGTGTCCGTCTCAAATACCGTGACGTTTTTTACTCGCACCCGCCCCGCGGTCACGCTTTCGAGCTTTTGGTTCGCCTGATCGTAAAAATACTTGGCAAGATTCTCTGCCGATGGATTCAAAACCGTGAATGGCTCCAGATCGTTGATCATCTGGTGATCAAGCCGCTCGATAGAATGCTTCATCACCTCGCGCAAATCTTTGAAGTCGAGCAGCAACCCGGCCTTGTCCAGTTCCTTGCCGGCCAGCGTAACCCGCACTTTGTAATTGTGGCCGTGCGGATTCTCGCACTTGCCTTTGTAATTGCGCAGATAGTGCCCTGCGGCGAAAGTATCGTCAACAGTGACTTCGAACATGAATCCCCTTGGCGGCCCGTTCGCATGACGCAACGCAGAGCATCGCCCAATCTATTATTGTACCGCGATGGAGTGGGCTGTGTGCTACGGCTGAGCAGCCCGGCGGCCCGTCAAGAAAGCCGGATGGCCTTGGCCTGTTCGATCGCCGACACTTTCCGGAGCTCCGCCAATACCGGCTCAGGCACGATCCCATCTACGTGTACAACGGCGATGGCTTCGCGCGGACTACCGGATTTCACGATGCCGACCCGGCGGCCCAAAGAGAAATCCGCGATGTTGATTTTGTGATTGCCCAGAATCGTGCCGACTTTCCCGATCACGCCGGGGACGTCGCGATTGCGAAGGTAAATCAGATTGCGCTCGAGCGGAGCTTCCACTTCAATTCCATCCACGTGCAGTAGGCGTGGGGCATTCTTGTGCAGAACGGCGCCCTTGACGATGTGTTCTTCCGCGTGAGCCTTGACCGCAATCGAAAGCACGCTCCCCGCTCCTCCAGTCGAACCTTTGGGCTTGCGTTCTTCATGAATGCGTAATCCGCGCGAGGAGGCAATCGCAGCCGCGTTTACCAAGTTTGCCTTCTCCTCCAGAGCCTCATTCAAAATTCCCTTAATTGCGGCGTTGCGGATCAAGTCGGTTTTCCATTCTGCAATGTGGCCGCTGTAGCCCAGCGAAATTTCCTCCAGTGCGCCGTCGCTAACCTGCGCCAGGAATGAACCTAATCTCTCCGCCAGCACGATGTAGGGTTGCAGTTCTACATACTCATCGTGCGAGACCGACGGCACATTCACTGCATTCTGGATCACTCCGTGCTTCAGATATTCCTTTACCTGCAGGGCAATCTGATAGCCCACGGCCTCTTGTGCCTCGTGGGTGGAACCGCCGATGTGAGGCGTGAGAATTACGTTGTCCAAGGCCGTCAGCGGAGAGTTCTTCAGCGGTTCCTCGACAAAAACATCCAACGCGGCCCCGGCCACATGCCCCTGCTTCAGGGCGTGAGCCAGTGCTGCTTCGTCGACCAGTTCGCCCCGAGCACAATTCACCAGACGAATTCCGCGCTTCATCTTCTTTAACGACTCAGCATTGATCATCCCAGTGGTCTGGGGAGTGAGGCCAACGTGCAGAGTCAGATAATCCGACGCCGCGTACACTTCCTCGAGTTTTGCGATTGCGATGCCCTCCTCCTTAGCTACCAGGATCGAGACAAAGGGATCGTGGGCGATAAGCTCCATCCCAAAAGCTCGTGCCCGCCGAGCGACTTCCATCCCAACCCGTCCCAGTCCTACAATGCCCAGCGTTTTGCCGCGCAGCTCCGTGCCTTGCAGAGATTTTTTCTCCCACTTGCCAGCATGCATTAACTCGTTCGCCCGGCAGAGGTGGCGAGCCAGAGCCAGCATCATCGCCAAGGTATGTTCCGCCACCGCGACCGCATTGGCTCCGGGCGTATTCATCACCGCGATGCCCTGCCGCGTGGCAGGTTCAAGATCGATATTGTCGACACCCACGCCAGCACGCCCGATCACGCGAAGCTTGCGCGCCTTGGCCAGTAGCTCCGCATTGACCTGCACAGCCGAGCGCACAATCAGCGCATCAGCGGACTCCAACTGAGCCGCGAGTCCTCCGTCCATCTGATCGGGCGTGACCACGATCCATCTCGGCTCGCGCAACAAGTCCACGGCCGAGGCAGATATCTTTTCAGCGACGACGATTTTCATAATTGATTAAGAGCAGCCAGTGATTTCATAGATTTGCAGATAGAGCCTGTTCGATAAACATGATCCGCGTTGATCGGTGAAAATCGGTGGAGAGTTCTTAGAAATTTAAGTGCGAGTGACAGCTTCCGCTTTCGCTGACTTGGCATAAATCTGCTGAGCCGCGCGAACCGCTGCGCCATATTCGACCGGCCGTCTGGTCACACTGGTGAGCACCTGTTCGAGCGCAGCCAGGATTCCCACCGTATCGAGATAATCGTAGTATCCCAAGTGCGCGATTCGGAACAGCTGGCCCTTCATCTCGCCTTGGCCATTCGCCACTACAGCGGCGAACAACTCGCGGAAATGTTTGACGATGGCGCCAGAGTCAACGCCGCTTGGCGACTGAATCGCGGTGAGCGCGGCGGCTGGAGATGACGGGGAAAATAGCTTCAGTCCGAGTGCCTGCGCCCCTGCGCGCGTCATCTCCGCTGCGAGCTCTGCATTTTCGACCAGCGCCTTGCGGCCCGCTGCCAGATCGCCATCGCCCATCTGCCGAATGAAATCCAGCGCCGCCCCCAATGCAGCAAACAACGAGGTCGCGGGCGTGTACGCCGACTCTCCTTTTGCTGCAGCTTTGCGCTCCCTCCGGAAATCAAAGTAATACCGCGGAGACTTCGCCGTCTTCATGCGCTTCCAGGCACGCTCACTCACGGCACAATAGGCCAGACCTGGCGGGATCATCAGCGCCTTCTGCGATCCGCCAATGATGACGTCTATGCCCCAGCCATCTACATCAAAGTGAGTGGTGCCGAGTCCGGTGATCGCGTCTACGACCAGCAGCGTGTCGTAGCCTGCTTTGCGCAGCAGTTGGGCCACGCCTTTTACGTCATGCCGTGCGCCCGTGGAACTCTCGGTCGACTGCATGTACACGACGCGAATGTCTGGAGTCAGCTTGTCCCGAACTTCATCGAGCGCGAAGGTCTCACCGTAAGGCACGCTCACGATATCCACCGCACATCCAAAAGCCTTAGCCAGATCACGCCAGCGCTCACCGAATTTTCCCGCAGTCAACACCAGCACCCGGTCGCCCGGCGATGTGAGGTTCGAGACTGAACCCTCCATCGCTCCGGTTCCGGAAGAAGCCAGCACCAGGACGTCGTTGGTGGTGCCAATGAAATCCCTGATGTCGGCCAGCACCCGCGAGTACAGAGCGCGGAACTCAGCCGTCCGATGGTGCATAGCAAACGACGCCATCGCAGTCTGAGCCGCAGGAAGTATCGGCGTGGGTCCGGGGGTAAAGAGACGGTTCTTGCGCAGCATCCGATAAGCCCTTGAGATCGTAAGGATAGTCTTCTCAAGTAGTTTATCGGAACCTTGCCATTTCTGACATGTGCGGTTCGCATCTCTACGTGCCGGTACGCGAGCAAGCACAGAATTGCGGCAAAAATCAGCCCCGAGCGGATTTCGCCGCGAGAACTTCGGGCTTAGCAATTTCTGGCGGCTTGGCAAAGAGGTCGTCCGCTTTGGCGAAGAGAGCTTTGGCAATTTCCCCTTTTAGGTGTGCATCCCGCCCATTCTCGTCGGCGAACGTATCAAAGATACCGTATTTTCCGGGCCCCATTTTAATTGCATACCAGGTGATTGTTCCGGGCTCGCGTTCCGCGAGCGGTTGTGCGGATTTAAGGAACGTTTCTACTTCCTTCTCCTTACCCGGCTTAGCTTCCAACTGTGCCCAAATTGCTAATCTGCTCATGAAGTAGCCTCCTGAAACATCAGATGCGCAAAGAACGAATTAGTCACACTCAGTCACTTTCCGACGCCGGGCATTCGGTGTCGGACCACTCCGCTATAATTGGCGCATCATGAGCCTGATTGAACAAATCCAGAAAGACATCACGGCCGCCATGAAAGCGCGCGAGGAGCAGCGGCTGTCAACCTTGCGCATGGTCAAAACCGCGCTCAAAAACCGCGAGATCGACAAAATGGCTCCGCTCGACGATAAGGAAGCCCAACAGGTGCTAAGCACTCTGATCAAGCAACGTAAGGAATCGGTCGAACAATTTACTAAGGGCGGCCGCCAAGAGATGGCAGATAAGGAAGCCGCCGAGATCACATTGATCGAAGCATACATGCCTAAGGCCGCCGGCGAAAACGAGATCGTTGCGGGCGTGAAAGCCGTGATCGCTGAGATGGGCTCACCCACAATGAAAGACATGGGGACGGTAATGAAGAACGTCATGGCCCGTTTCTCCAGCGCCGGAGCCCGCGTGGACGGCAAGGTGGTGAGCGAAGCGGTAAAGCGGGAACTGAGTCCGAAGTAAAGAAGCGCCGGCCGCCCAGTTACTTGCTCCTCTGCAATTCCCTGTAGGCTTCACTCTTTGAGATTCCCATTTCTTTCGCAACTCTCTTCAGCGCCGCCTTCTCGTCCAGCTTCTCCTCCGCGATGATCCGTTCAACCCGTTCCCGGATGCTTGTTCGCGAAGGCAATGCCTTTTGTTCCGTAGCTTCCATTTTTCCGAGCAGTAAAGTGATCTCGCCCTTGATGTCGGCGCGGGCTTTCAGCGTTTCCAGAACCTGCTCGGCAGGTCCACGCAAGAACTCTTCGTGGATTTTGGTGACTTCGCGGGCGATGACTACAGGGCGTCCTCCTCCCAGAATTTCGACGATATCTTCCAGCGCTTCTTTTACCCGATGCGGGGCCTCGTAAAATACCTGAGTTCTAGTCGATTCCTGAACACTCTCGAGGACCTGCCGTCGCTGGCCGCGTTTTGCGGGCAGGAACCCGCTGAAGCGAAATGAATCTGTTGGCAAGCCACTTGCTATCAGAGCCGACAGAAAGGCCGACGCGCCCGGAATCGGAACTACCGGGAGGTGATGTCGAATTGTCAGTGAAATCAGACGAAATCCAGGGTCAGAAATGCCGGGCATGCCTGCGTCCGTTACCAGGGCAATCCGCGCTCCCTGTTCCAGTTCCAGAACAAGCTCCGCAGATCGCGTCATCTCGTTGTGTTCGTGGTAACTGGTGGTGCGCGTCGTGATGCCGTAGTGGTTGAGCAGCTTCTGCGTCTGGCGCGTGTCTTCGCAGGCAATCAGGTCGGCTTGCTTCAGCACGCGTAGTGCTCGCAGCGTAATGTCTTCCAGGTTGCCGATCGGAGTCGCCACCAGATAGAGCCCGGGCGCAAGAATACGGATCGAATCGGTAGCGCCAGTTTCACCGGCATTCGTTTCTTTGACCACCTTCGACGGAGTCTATCACTCTGGCCAAACTCGCACCTCGCTCATAAATTGACGGGGGCAGCCACGAACCCTAAAATCAGAGAAGAGAAGTCTGGGTGCGCTTGTCCTACGTTTAACGGGCAATTTCAGGAGTCCATGCCACTTTACGAATACGAGTGCAAGAAGTGCCATCACCGTTTCGAACGGATCATGAAATATTCGGATCGCCCGGTGAAAAAGTGTCCGGACTGCGGCGGTCCCGTCGAGCAGACGATCACTGCCCCTGCCGTACAGTTCAAGGGCTCAGGCTGGTACGTCACCGACTACGCCAAGAAGTCCTCGGGAACCGCCTCCTCGTCGAATGGAGATTCCAAATCGAAAGATGAAGCCGCGTCTAAGAAGGAATCTGCTTCGAAAGAGGAGTCTTCTTCGAAGAAGGAAGAAAAATCTTCGAAGTCCACGGAGAAGGCAAAGTCAGAAACCTCCAGCAAAAAAGCCGAAAAGAAGTAACACTTTTTCCCTTCATCGCCACGTCATGTCGTAGCCCAACGCGTTCAGGATGTGGTTTTCGAACTCATACTCCAGGATCACGCTGAAATTGTCCGCCGTGAACTCCCACGAGGCGGCATACTTGGTGAGCTCAGGCTGGTAGAAAGAGTAAGCGGTGGAATACCGGACATTGCAAGGGAGCGGACACGCTATCATTCCAGTTGGATCGGATCGCTGTTGTCCGGTCGCGGCGAATAGAACCTGCGCCGAGACATCGGGCTCAGGCGTTACTAAAAGCTGGTGAGGCTGCACGCTCAACGCACGCGGATCGCCAGGCCGCGTTTGGGGAGACACGTTGTTTGATAGTCGCTGCAGTGGATTCAGGTCGACCTGCTGAGCGACGCTCTGCTGTGCTTCCGCCCACAGTGCCTGCAGATCAGCGTCGGAATGCCGGGTTAGGTTGACAAATCCAGCCGGAGCCGGGCTGTGCGGGCTTCCCCCGCACCCCAGCAGAATCACCGTCAAAATGACCGTGACAACACTTCGCTTCATGTTTCTCCTGCAGAATGCTACTGACGTCATCGGCACAGAGTAGCGCGTGTGCAGCGTCAAGGGACGCCCAAACGTCCTACGCCTTTCGCGTCATGTTTGGCCGCGGATTTACGGACCCCTATGTTCGAAGTCAATTCCGTGAGAATCTTGGAATCCGTGGGTCAGTTCTCGATCCCGACTGGCGTGACTGCGATCGCATTCGTCTTCCTCTTCGCCGCGGTCTACCTCGGCTTGATTGGCATAGTAATGCTGATATGGCCCGGCGTAGTGTCCATGGCATTGGGCGGACCGCTTCTCAACGGGCTGGAACTGGCCGGACCCTACATGTTTCTGCTGATGGCAGGAGTAGGAACGCTGATTGGATGCGGATTATTAAGACTGAATAACTGGGCACGGCGCGCGGCCATTGTTGCGGGACTCCTCGGAGTGGTGATGCTGGTCCCCGCCGTTTCGGCTGCGGCGGTGGATTTTCGTCCCTCACTGCTTTGGGCAGGACTGGGGATCATCGTCCGCGTGATGATCGTCTGGTATCTATTTCAAGTTCCGGTACGAGAAGCTTTCGCAAAAGGCTAGCCACGGATTTCACAGATTAGCAATTCCTGTTTCTTTTATATCCGTGTGAATCCGTGGCTGACTTTGTCACCGCTTGGCCTTTACGGTTTCTTCCTCGCCTACCCTTTTGCTGATTTCGAATTTCATCTTGCCGCTACGCTTGTCGGCGTCGACGATCACGTGATCGCCGTGCAGCACTTCGCCGTCGAGAATTTTCAGCGCCAGCGGATCCTGAATCATCCTCTGAATCGCCCGCTTTAAGGGCCGCGCCCCAAAATTCGGATCGTAGCCTTCAGCGAAGAGCAATTCTTTCGCCGCTTCGGTGAGTTCCAGCGAAATCTTGCGCTCCGCCAGTTGCCGCCGCACATCTTCGAGACGCAGTTCGATAATCTTCACCAGCTGTTCTTTGCCCAGCGGGCGGAAGATAATGATGTCGTCCACACGATTCAGGAACTCTGGCTTGAAGTGCCCGTGCAGAGTGTTCATCACCTGCTTCGAAGCCTCCTCGAACGCCTTCTCGGAACGCAAACCTTCTGCTTGCAAGAAGGCGGAGCCGAGGTTCGAGGTCATAATAATCACGGTATTTCGGAAATCAACCGTACGGCCTTTGCCATCGGTAAGGCGGCCATCGTCCATGATTTGCAGAAAAATATTGAACACATCGGGATGCGCCTTTTCGATCTCATCGAACAGAATGACCGAATATGGGCGCCGTCGCACCTGCTCGGTGAGCTGCCCACCCTCTTCATAGCCAACGTATCCCGGGGGCGCGCCGATGAGCCGCGATACTGCGTGCTTTTCCATGTACTCCGACATATCGATTCTGATCATGGCGTGCTCATCGTCGAAGAGAAATTCAGCGAGAGCTCTTGCCAGTTCGGTCTTGCCCACGCCCGTGGGGCCGAGGAAAATGAATGAACCAATCGGACGTTTGGGATCGCTTAAACCCGCACGGGACCGGCGGATGGCGTTGGCAACCCGCTCCAGCGCTTCGTCCTGGCCGACCACGCGCTGACGCAGGCGGTCTTCCATGCTGATCAGCTTCTTGACTTCACCTTCGAGCATCTTCGACACGGGAATGCCGGTCCACTTGGAGACAATTTTGGCGATGTCTTCTTCGTCGACTTCTTCTTTCAGCATCCGCGGCTTGCCTTTAGCCTCCATCTGCGTGGTGAGCTTGTTGAGTTCTTCCTCGGTCTGGCGTATCAGGCCGTAACGGATTTCAGCCACACGCTGCAGGTTTCCCTTGCGCTCTTCGGCTTGCTCTTCCATCTTCAACTGCTCGAGCTTTTCTTTGAGAGCGCGGGTTCGCGCGATCAGTTCTTTCTCGCGCTTCCAGGTGGCTTTCAGCGTATTGGCTTTCTCGCGAATCTCCGCCAGCTCTCGCTCAATCACCGCCAGCCGTTCTTTCGAATTGGGATCGCTTTCCTTTTTCAACGCTTGGCGCTCGATTTCCAATTGTGTGGCTCTACGCTCGAGTTCGTCGATATCCGTCGGAAGAGAGTCGATCTGAATTCGCAGCGAAGCTGCAGCTTCATCGATCAAGTCAATGGCTTTGTCAGGCAGGAAGCGATCGGTAATGTAGCGATGCGACAGGGTTGCGGCCGCGACAATCGCCGAGTCCTTGATGCGCACGCCGTGATGCACTTCGTAACGTTCTTTCAGGCCACGCAGGATGGCGATGGTGTCCTCGACCGTGGGCTCCCCAACCAAAACGGGCTGGAAGCGGCGTTCCAGGGCGGGGTCTTTTTCAATATGTTTCCGATATTCATTCAGCGTCGTCGCGCCAATCGCGCGCAATTCGCCACGAGCAAGCGCCGGCTTCAGCATGTTGGAGGCATCCATCGCACCTTCGGCGGCGCCGGCACCAATCAGCGTGTGCAACTCGTCGATGAACAGGATGATTTGCCCCGAAGAATCTTCAATCTCTTTCAGAACCGCTTTCAGGCGATCTTCAAACTCGCCGCGGTATTTCGCTCCGGCCAGCATCGCACCCAGGTCGAGCGCGACTACACGTTTGTTCTTCAAGCCTTCGGGTACATCGCCGGTGATGATACGCTGCGCCAGTCCTTCCACGATGGCGGTCTTGCCGACGCCCGGCTCTCCGATGAGAACCGGATTGTTCTTGGTGCGCCGCGAAAGCACTTGCACCACGCGACGAATCTCTTCGTCGCGGCCGATGACTGGATCCAGCTTTCCGCGACGCGCCTGCTCGGTCAGGTCGCGGGTATACCGCGCGAGCGATTGGTACTTGTCTTCGGGATTCTGGTCGGTGACTTTTTGCGAGCCCCGCACCGAGGTGAGCGCTTTCAAAATCGCATCATGAGTTGCGCCGTAACGCGTCAGGATTTCGCGCGCCGCATCGCGCTTGATTTCGGTTGCGGCCAGCAGCAGGTGCTCAGTCGAAACGTATTCATCCTTGAAATTACTGGCTTCCTTAAAGGCGAGCTCCAACAATTGATTCGCCGAGTTGGAAATCGTCGCTTGGGCCGCGCTGCCCGAGACTTTCGGCAGGTTCTGAATGACCTCGTAGGCATCGTTCAACACCGCCTGCGGACCAATCCCGATTTTCTCCAGCACAGGCGGGACAATGCCTTCCTTATCCTCGAGCAATGCAGCCAGAATATGCACCGGCATCACCTCTGGATTGCCGTGCTCGGACGCCAGATTACCGGCGCGCTGGATTGCTTCCTGCGCCTTGACTGTGAATTTGTCCCAGCGAATAGCCATAATTCTCCCTCTGCACTATTGTCACTCTGAGCGAAGCGAAGGGTCTATGAATCTTCGCCTCCAACAATCTGTAGATTCTTTTCCGGTCAGAATGTCACGCATTAAAAACGGGAGACGGTCACCCGTCCCCCCTTCAAAGCCGTCGAGCTTCGCTCGACCGGACGGGTCAAAGACCCGTTCCACACAAATCATCGCCAACTTAGGCGGCTTTGCCTGAAACTTTCGCATCCAGGGTCTTCTCGCTGCCAACGTTGACCTTGATCTGCTTCGGCTTGGCTTCGGCCTTTTTCGCCAGGCTGATCTTCAGGACGCCCTTGTCATAGGTGGCCGAGACCTTCTCCGGATCCACTGTGGTAGGCAAGGTGAAGGAGCGAGTAAAGCTCCCATATTGCCGCTCCACGCGACGGAAGTTTTCTTCTTTCTCTTCCTTCTCGAACTTGCGCTCGCCGTGCACGGTCAGAGTATTGTTCTCGATGCGGACGTCAATGTCCTTCTCGTCAATCCCCGGAACTTCGAGCTTCAGCGTGATGTTGTGCTCGTCTTCGTACACATCCACGGGCGGCGCGAATCCGCTTGTGGCTAAAGACTGATCTTGCGCCTCGGGACCGAACGAATCACGGAATAAACGGTTCATGCGATCTTGCAGGGTGGTGAACTCACGGAACGGCTCCCAACGAGTTAATACGGTCATGGCTCAATTCCTCCTTCAAATCTTGTTAGTTTGCATGGCTTCCTACACTTCTTTGGATGCCTACTTAGCTTAAACGAAGCATAAAATATGAGTGCGTTATTGTCAAATATATGTTGGCTTTTAATATCATTAGCTTACGGCAAGTATCAGGCATTTCAAATACGCAGTTTCGGGAACGCTGAGCAAGATGGGATGGTCCTTCGCCTGGGTCCGGTTCTCCAGGATACGAAGATTTCTGTGCATATCGCGGGAGGCTTGGGTGACGACTTCGAGGAAGTCCGTAGCGCTTACATGGTACGAGCAGGAGCACGTCACCAGGATCCCACCTGGCCGTAGCATCTTCAGAGCCCGCAAGTTGAGCTCCTTGTAGCCGCGGAATGCTGTTTCGAGATTGCTCTTGCTCTTGGCGAATGCAGGGGGGTCAAGCACGATTGCGTCGTATTGTTGCCCGGCGGTGGCGTAGTCCCGCAGCAGGTCGAAAGCGTTGGCCTCGATCCATTCGATCTCGCGTCCGTTCAATGCGGCATTGCGATCCGCAACTTCAAGGGCGGGTCGTGAGCTATCCACACCCGTGATCTTCGAGCAGTGGGGAGCCAAGTGCAAGGCGAAGCCTCCGTGGTAGGTGAAGACGTCCAGAGCTTCGCCGTGGGTATACTGTGCCGCTGCCGCATAGTTTTCGCGCTGATCCAGGAACGCGCCCGTCTTCTGGCCTTCGAAAACTTCATGGTGGAAACGAACTCCGTTCATGGAAAATATAGTGCTCGTCTTCTGGCCTTGGAGCAGGCTGGAGGATCGCGGCGGCAGCTGCTCCAGTTCCCGCACCCGGGGATCGACGCGTTCGGCGATAGAGTCAGGCTTAAGGCGCTCGGCCAGTTCGGAGACGATGATCAGGCGGACCGCTTCGGTATCCATCGCCTGAGTAAGCACCTGCAGCGAGAGCAGGTCGTTGTAGCGATCTACAATCAGGCCGGGCAGAAAATCTCCCTCGCTGAACACGACCCGGTAGGCGTTGGTGTCGTGCACGAACCGTTGGCGATACGCAATTGCTTCCTTGATGCGTCCGCGCAATAAGCTGTCGAAATCCCTGACAGAGTCGCGCGAAATCAGGCGGATCGCGATCTGCGAGGCGCTGCTATACAACGCCGTGCCCAGGAATTTTTCGCGATCGTCCACCACTCCGACCAGCCCACCAGGAGTAACACCGTCTGCCGCGACGATGTCAGAGCGATAAACCCATGCGTGCCCTTCCTTGATCCTATTCGCTCCCCGGCGGGACACTTTCAGCACGGGAAACCCGTGAAGGTGCATCGATTTTTTGGTCATGAAGGAATCTTAACCCGGCAAGGGTTTGGGGTGAGCAAAACTACCGCGATTGTCATCCGGACAAAGCAATGAGAGACTAGCTTGGTACGTTAGCTGGCGGCAGGATGCTCTGAAGCAACAGCTTCGCGGGCGTGACCACGTTTGCGTGCTTCCACCCGCGCCAAATCGAGGTCTCGGTGCAGTGCATCAAGGGTTGCCGTAGGCAACTCGTTCCCCCACTCCTCGAGTTCCGCCTCGGTCCAGCTTCCATTCAGGCGGATGACATCATCAGAGAAATCTTCGGGAAACGCTAACCGGTATTCGCCTTCACGGACAAGGATATCGCCCAGGCCGCGCCCGGACGAGCTGTCGTATACGTGGCGGCTCGACATCCCCTTGCTGTTGAAATAAACCAGAAATACTTCCCCATGATCCTCGAAGCTAGGCCGGTAGTACCAGGCTTGGCTGGATTCAAACTTAGGGTGAGCCCTCCGCCGTCTCGCAACCACAACGGGGTCTGGGGCCTCATCATGTGATGGATCGTGGTAAAGAATCCGCTGACATGATTCGCAGGTGACCACATGAGTTCCCGCGCGTACTTCATTATAGGTTTGCGGACGCAGCATGACTTGGCACGCCAGGCACTTCTGATCGCGGGCTTCGGAAATGCCCGTCCCGCGATGCTTTGCGACTCGGTCATACTGACGCAACAGATCTGGATCCACGCCGGCTCGCGCCGTGTCCCGTTTGGCGTTCCACTCGGCCAACTGCTGTTCGTCTTCTGCAGTCCGCTGCCGGGCCTCGACCTTTTCCTTTTCAATCTCTGCCGTCTCGGCTTTCAGTTCCGCCTCAGCCGCCTTGACATCCTTTTCGCGAATCTCGGCATTTACCATCAGTTCCAGAATCTTGTCTTCGTTGGCGCGAATGTCCTGCTCCGCGAACTGAATCTCGTGCAGCAGAGCTTTGTACTGTTCATTGGTCTTGACTGCGAGGGACTGGTCACGGTATTTCGAGATTTTCTGCTGCTGGTCGGAAATCGTGCTCTCGTACTTCCGGCGGGCTGCTTCGTCGGCCTTTACGGCAGTCTTGGCTCTTTCCAGGATGGCCTTTGTTCCAGCCAGCCTCTCTTCAATCGCGGCCACCCGCTTGGGAAGAGCCGCGACTTCATCTTTCAAACGCAGGATTTCCCGATCCGCCTGTTGCAATGCGATCAGGTTTTGTAAGTCAGGAAGCATCTTTTGAGAGTCGCGCTATTCACATTTTACCATGCGCGCCTGCACCCAACGTTGTTTGGCCGTCAACTGCCGACTGTTACAAAGTGAGGGATCGATGTTTTCGCTTGGCCGGCAAAAGCCAAGGCTTCTCGTCGCTTTGCTCGTCGGAACGACAGGGGCGGCGGTTTATCCGGCCGCCTGCACCAAGCCGCTCTGCCGGTGTACACTTTTGAGCCTTGCCTTTCAGCCGAATTTATACTCGGAGATGCCTTGTGACTCGACTCGTTGGTCGGATGATCCTGCACTGGTTCCTGATCTCCTTAGCCGTTGCCCAGTCCGCCGCTCCTAATCCTGCCTCCAAGAAAGCTCTTACCATCGAAGCCATCTTCGCCGAGGGCGGAATCACCGGACGCCCGCCGGAGACTATCGCATGGAATCCGGACAGTACGAAATTCACTTTCATCCAGCGCGACGACTCCGGCGCGCACGGCGAGTTATGGTCCGTCGATGCCACTACAGGCGCGAAGACGCTGCTAGTCAACGAAGCCAAACTGAACACACTCGCTCCGCCGCTCGCAAAAATCCACGATGAACGCGAAGTAGAGCGGATTACCCGCTATCACGTCGAACCCTATCACTGGGTGCCCGATTCCAAACATTTGCTCTTTGTTCCACACGGTCAGCTCTGGCTCTATTCGCTCGAGACCGGCACAGCCATCCAGCTTAGCTCTTCATCGGATCCCAATGGCGATCCCAAGTTTTCTCCCGACGGCACCCGCCTCGCCTATGTGCGAAAGCACAATTTGTATGTGCGCAGTTTTCCCAGCGACCTCGAAAAGCAGCTCACTCGGGACAAAGACGACCAGAAGAAAGATGCCAATTTGCTCAATGGCGAAGTGGATTGGGTCTACGCCGAAGAACTCGGTGTGCGCAGCAACTACTTCTGGTCGCCCGATAGTAAGAGCATCGCCTTCCTGCACACGGACGAAACCCGAGTCCCCACCTATCCCATCACCGACTGGATGCCCACGCATCCCACGGTGGATATGGAAAAGTATCCGAAAGCAGGCGATCCCAATCCAGTTGTCCGGCTGGGAGTGGTTAGCGCATCCGGCGGCGACATAAAGTGGATTTCGCTAACCGATAACCCCGACACATACGTTCCCCGCTTCGGGTGGGTGCGCGATGGTATCCTCTGGGCCGAAGTACTGAATCGCGCACAAGACAACCTGGACCTCTACTTCATCGAGGCACACTCCGGACGCACCCACAAAGTCTTGACCGAGTCCGCCCCCGATGCCTGGGTCAACGTGAACGACGACATGAAAATCCTGACCTCGGGGGACCGTTTCCTCTGGTCAAGCTGGCGCGATGGACACACCCAGCTTTATCTATATAGCTTCGATAAAACGAACCCGCTCGCGTCCGACGCCAAGCTCGAGCGCCAACTCACGAAAGGCGATTTCGAAATGTTAGGCGTCGAGGCTGTGGACGACGATGCCGGCGTGGTCTATTTCACTTGCAACCAGGACGATCCCCGCGAGCGCCAGATCTATTCGGTAAAGCTGGACGGCTCCAGCTTCGAACCTGTCACCGAGGAAGATGGAACCCATCACGCTATATTCGCCGAAGACGGCAAGCATTTCGTCGACGAATTTTCCTCCCTGATGACGCCCCCGCGCACCCTGATTTGCAGTATCGACGGCAACTGCAAAAACGTATGGAAGTCGCGCAGCGTCGACGAGTACAAATTGACCGCGCCCGAGTTCCTAGAATTCAAAGCGGACGACGGGACTATCCTCTACGGCGAACTCCTGCTTCCACCTGACAGTCCGCCGACCGGCAAGATCCCGCTGATCGTAAATATCTACGGAGGTCCGGCCGCTCAACTGGTCACTAACAGCTGGATCGCGGGTTCTTGGATCGGTGCTCCTGGCCTCTTCCACGAACTTCTGGCCCAGCAAGGATTCGCAATCTTCACCGTAGACAACCGCGGTACTCCCAACCGCGACCGCAAGTTCATGACCGCAGTCCGCCACCAGTTCGGTCGAATCGAACTGAAAGACCAGCTCACCTCTCTCGATCAGCTCTTCGCGCAATACCCCCAACTTGACCGCAGCCGCATAGGCATCTGGGGATGGAGCAACGGCGCCTCCATGACGCTCTATGCCATGACGCATTCAAACCTATTCAAAGTGGGAGCCGCCGTCGCCCCCGTCACCGACTGGCGCGACTACGACTCCATCTATACCGAACGTAACAACGGCCTGCCCACTGACAAAGACACCACTAGCTACGTCGATCTGAATCTGCCCAAAGTCGCCGACAAGCTGCAAGGCTCGCTGCTTCTCGCCCACGGCACCGGTGACGACAACGTCCATTTCCAGAACAGCGTCCAGATGGTCGAGGCGCTAATGAAGGCCGGCAAGCAATTCCGCTTCATGATCTATCCCAACAAAACCCACAGCATCCGCGGCCCCGAAGATCGCGATCATCTGTTCCACATGATCGAAGGCCACTTCGAGCACGAACTAAAGTAGTGTAGGGCGGACACTCCTATCCGCCGCCTTTGCCCGTGAAAAACCGGCTCTTTCGGTGGAGCAACGCGAGCCGGATAGGGCAAAATAAAAAGTCGTACAAAATAATCTGCGAAAGGTGATCCATGCACCGCTTGACCCTTGGCGACTTCGAACTTACAGCCGTTTCCGACGGCACTTATCGCCTCGATGGAGGGGCTTTCTTCGGCGTCATCCCCAAGGTCATGTGGGGAAAGAAAGTAACGGCTGACGCAGAGAACTACGTCACCGTCGGACTGAATTCGGTCGTGGTCCGAACCGGCCAGCAAACCATCTTGATCGAAACCGGGATCGGCAACAAACTACCGGAAAGATTGGTCAAGATCTTCGGCCAACCCGCCCAGTTGCTCGTCAGTCTAGCCGCAGCAGGTATTTCGCCAAACGACATCGACATCGTGATTAACACTCACCTGCACTTCGATCACTGCGGCTGGAACACAATGCTCCAAGGCGCCAAGGTCGTGCCAACATTTCCCAAGGCAAAATACTATGCCCCCGAGGGCGAGTGGCAACATGGACGCCTCCAGCTCGAACGCGACGCCATCAGCTACATGTCCGACAACTACGACCCGCTGATCAAAACCGGCCAGATGGAGTTGCTGCAAGGCGATCGCGAAATCGTCCCCGGAATATCCGTCAAAGTTTTCCCCGGCCACACCCAAACCATGCAAGCTGTGATCGTACGAAGCCGCGGCCAGACGGCCTGCTACATCTCCGATCTGATCCCAACCAGCGCCCACATCGATCTGACCTGGGGAATGGCGTTCGACCTCTTCCCCCTGCAGACCATCGAAAGCCGCAAGCGATATTATGCGCAGTCGATTCCGGAGAAGTGGTTGACCATGTTCACCCACGACCCGAACATCCCTTGGGCATACTTGGAAAAAGATGAGCGAGGAAAGATGCTGGCAAGGGCAGACACATGACGGTTAATGCTACTGACAAGGCTGAATACAGCGTCCTGGAACGCGTACTGTTGGTGCTAGATCCTCAGGAAAACACGCGTCCCAGAACGCTTGCTTGCGGTCGAAAGTGATTACTTGAAAGTCGCGTTGAAAGATTGGAACATCGCACCCTTCGTCGGTATGTACCCTCCTGCGACCGTACTCTTGTCATTCAGCCCACCGCCGTAGCTTTCATAGGCTTTGGGATAGTCGAACTTATAGTACTTCCCTTTGTGTAACAAGGCACCATGGAACAGTCCGGCGCCATCGAACCACTCGTAACAGACATCGTTCTCGTTATTGATGTCCAGCGGGCCAGAGCCAAGCGCGCCAGCACCTGGGACATTAATCTTTTTGAAGGTCTTTCCGTTGTTTGTGGTCATCACTGATCCAAGTGTGCCAGTTGAATTCACGAAATAGTAAGCCACGATGGTCCCTTTGTTGTTGATGCCAGTGGCCACGGTGCCCAGACCTCCCGGCACGCTCAAGGTTGTGTACTTCCCGCCCTTTAGCAGAAACCCGTGAACCACCCCTGCCGAGTCTGTGTAGTTGCCTACAATCTCCCCCGAGTCGTTTATCGCGTTAGCGGACGCGCCTGCGTTCCCTTTGGGACCCGGAATGTCCGTATATTTCCCCCCCTTGTACATGTACCCAACGCTTACGCTCGCCGAGTTCATATAGGCGCCAACCACGGCCGTGCCGTTGTACTGGATATTGCTGCCGGCAGTGGTCCCAGTTTTGGCTTTCGGATCATCCAGTGTAGTGACTTTCTTGCCCTTGAGAATATAACCGTGTGCGACGCCGGCGCTGTCTGTGTATGACCCGACTGACATACCAGCATTGTTGATTCCACCGGCACTGGTCGATGTGGCTCCGGGCACGCTGGCCTTGGTGAACTTGAACGTTAGTGGTGGCGCATTGGCTGCGGTTGCGGCGACGACCGTGAACGCCAGCCCAAGGGCCAGCAGGCAAATTATTGACTTGCAGTTTTTCATTGGTTTTCTCCTGACGTAGTTGAACGGCCAGAGAATCGCCATTAGCGAGGAGCTGCCTCGAAAACCTGGCGAGACAGCTATTGCAAGAGGCGGAAAAGGAACATCTAACCGGAGAGCTCGAACGGCCCCCCTAGACGAATGACGCGGCAAAAATTATGTGCGGTTATTGCGGGCCATGTCAATATGCAAATTGTTGCACTTTTGGCTGGATACGTCTTACAACTCGCGGGCGAGGGCGCCCGCGCCACACAGTCTTTCCTCGAAGAATTGCTCCACTCTGGCCAGAATTTCCGGCGCGCTCTTCGAATCATAGATTGCTTTGCGCAGCCCAGCTCCGCCGGGAACGCCATGCGTGAACCACGAGGCAAATTGCTTCATCTTGCCCACCGCATCCGGCAACTCTTCCTCGACCAGCATCTGGAAGTAGGTGCGAATCATCTGGTAACGATCAGTCTCAGCTGGTTCCTCATAACGGCCACTTGCGGTGTATTGTTCGATCTGCCGGAAGATCCAGGGATTCGCCGGCGCAGTTCGTCCGATCATCACGGCATCGCAACCGGTTTGGGCAACGATGGCGCAAGCGTCTTCAGGTGTGCGAATGTCGCCATTCCCAATGACCGGAATCTTAACCGCTTGTTTGACGGCGGCAATCCATTCCCAGCGCGCCTGGCCGCTGTAGCCCTGCTCCCTCGTGCGGGCGTGCAGCGCGACGGCGCATAGGCCGCAATCCTCGGCCATCTTCGCCAGGTCGACGCAGACAATATTTTCGTCGTCCCAGCCCGCGCGAAACTTCACCGTGAACGGAATCTTGATGGCGGCGCGAACCGCTTCGAAGATTTTGCCGATCGCGGGCAAATCGCGCAACAGGCCTGAACCGCCATTGCACTTGACGACTTTTTTTGCCGGACAGCCCAAGTTCAGATCCACCAGGTCGAAGCCAAGATCTTCGACCATACGCGCGGCGTCCGCCATCACTCTGGGATCGCTGCCAAAAAGCTGAGCCGAAATCGGATGCTCGTCTTCGTAAAAATGCAGGTAGCGCTTGGCTTTCTGATCTTTAGCCCGAAGTACTCCATCGGCAGAGGTGAATTCGGTCATGATCAGGCCGCACCCGCCGAGGTTGCGAATGAAGCGGCGGAAGACCGTATCGGTCACGCCCGCCATTGGGGCTAGAACTGTTGCCGGCGCGATCCGGATGTTGCCGATGGCGACCTGGTTCGGCACCTTGGCACCCGCACCCGCGACGACGCCCGCGCCTACATTTGCCGGATTTTCCCAGAACTTACGCACTTCGCTATTTTACTGCCTTCCCCAAGTTGTGCCGCTGTGTCACAATTTGCATCACACAATTATATGGATGAGACTTCCAAAACGTCCCTGTCGGAGCCGTCCGCCTTGGATCCTGGCAAATGGATAGGCCGCGTTATGATTGCCGTGATCCTGGCGGAGGGGATTTGGGGACTGATGGTCTCGGTCACCAACAATCTCGTCCTGCCGCTGCTGGCGCGGACGATGGGTGGGGATGTCCAGTCCCCGCTTTATCTTGGTAAAGGCGACTTCAACATTCCGGCTCTATTTACGGCGGTTTTGGAGCTTTGCTTTGCGGGGATTGTCGTTGTGATCCTGAACGCATGGGTGCAGCGAAAACCCAAGGTGACTCGCAGCAAAGTGCCAAGAGTTAGCCCGATTCAAATACAGCGCGCCACGACACCGCACCCTCCGGTTGTGCCGGATCAAACCGCGGCGGCTTCGATGCCGGAACCGGCAAGCTCGCCAGTCCCAGCGCCAGCCGCAGCACCGTCGGTTTCGGCACAATCATCTTCTCCGCCAGCGCCAGGGCAATTCTGGACTCCGCCCGAAGCAGCGCGGCCAAAGGTAGGGACGCCTCCTCCGCAGCCGACCAATGCCGCAAAACCGAAGCGGCCCAAAGAGGTCTACTACAACATCGTCGGAGAACCTATTAATCCCACCGAAGACGAATAACTGATCCGATTTTGACGGGCTAATTTGCCAAGGAAGTTGTGTGGGTTTGCCTCTTTGCGCTACTGGGGAAGCCGCAGTGGACGTGCAAGACGCCCGTCCTCCCTTGGCTGATTCGGCCAAAAAGCAGAGCCTCCCCAATGGGAGGCTCTCGATATCCGCAAATGCCCGATCCTGAATCTTAGGCCTTGGGTGATTCTTTCTTGGCGTATTTGCGGCGGAAACGTTCCACGCGACCAGCGGTGTCCATGAGCTTCTGCTTGCCAGTAAAGAAAGGATGGCAATTGGAGCAGATTTCTACGTGGATGTCGCCCTTGTGGGTCGAGCGGGTGGTAAAGCTGTTGCCGCATGCGCACATGACGCGAATTTCGTTGTAGGCGGGATGGATGGCTGCTTTCATGATCTCCTAACCTCTGTACCGAACCATTCGATTCTAAAGGATGGCCGCAGGATTCAGCAAATGTCGCCCTAGGTTGTTGGGAAATGGCGAGCGGTCTTGTGGGGACTGATGGAATTCTCTCGCAAAGCGGGGAAGGAAGAAGCTTTACTGGCGACAGAATTCCACGACGACTACCAGGAGTATCGCAGACAAGCTGGCTTTCTGGCTCCACGTTTTCGGTGAGGCTGCGTGAGCGCGCAGCCAGAGCGGGTCAGGTAGCCAGCACCAGACGGGTCTGCGGATGCCGCGCAAAATGAAAAACGGCAGGGCCGACCCCCTGCCGTATTCGATGTGAAACTTGGGTCCCTTTACTTACTGCGGTTGACGGCTTTCTTAAGTTCCGCCCCAGCGGAGAATTTTGCTACCTTCCGGGCAGCAATCTTGATGGTGGCGCCCGTCTGCGGGTTACGCCCATTGCGGGCCTTTCTCTGCGATACAGAGAAGGTGCCAAAACCAATCAGTGCCACGCGATCACCTTTTTTCAGGGCAGACGTGATGCTGTCCACGGTTGTGTCGATTGCGGTAGCCGCTTGCACCTTGCTGATGCCGCTACCAGATGCGATTCGGTCAATGAGATCGGCTTTATTCATCGTGTCTCCTGGCAGGTCCCTTTTTCCTCAAAGGACGCAACAATGGGAGCAGTACTCCTTTGAGTGAGAAACCCGGCGGCCCTTATTTAGCGCCTGACAACGAGGAATGTCAACTGTGAAAATCGGCTCTGGATGCCTTGTTTGGGTCATCTCGATGGGAAAGATGTGCCAGGGTTGAAATTCTACTCAAAACGAAAGCCACTCTCCGCGCTGGTTGGCGATGTAGAAGAGTGGCTCTTTTCGGTCCAAAACTCGTACTGATCCGCAAATTTAATCCCCAGAAGGCATCAGGCTTTCCTCCGGGCCGGGCTCCTGACCTTGCAGTTGAACGATGACTTCGATCGCGGGGCAGTCACCGAGAATCGGCTGACAAGCCGCATCAGGGCCCCTTTTGACGCGCACTTGAGGCTTCGCTTGGGCGAACTGCTCGGCTTCGGTCGAACCGGCAAGTGCCGTCACGGATGAGGTTCCTCCGGCGATCACTTGCGTGACCGCGTCAAAATAGCCAGTGCCCACGAAGCGCTGGTGCTTGACCGCCTCATAACCATGCTGGTATTCGCGGCTGAATTCCTTCTCTTGCAGTCGTGAGTATGCGGTCATGCCGTTCAGTTTGTATCCGCGCGCCAGTTCAAACATACTCAGGTTCAAGGCATGGAAACCGGCCAGGGTGATGAACTGGAACTTGTATCCCATGTTCGCGAGCTCGGTCTGGAAGCGGGCGATAGTCGCGTCGTCGAGTTTCTTCTTCCAATTGAATGATGGTGAGCAGTTGTAAGCCAGCATCTTGCCCGGATATTTGGCATGCACGGCATCGGCAAACTGACGGGCTTCCTCCAGGTCGGGGTGCGAAGTTTCGCACCAGATGAGTTCCACGTACGGCGCGTATGCCAGGGCGCGGGCGATTGCCGATTCAATGCCGCCGCGGATTCCGAAGAAGCCTTCTGGAGTTCTCTCTCCAGTGAGGAATTCGCGGTCGCGCGGATCCACGTCACTGGTCAGCAGGTGGGCGCTGTCGGCATCAGTTCGCGCCATGATCAGCGTGGGAACACCCATCACATCGGCCGCCAAACGCGCGGCAACCAGCTTCTGGACTGCCTCAACGGTCGGAACCAGAACCTTGCCGCCCAAGTGTCCGCACTTCTTGGCGGAGGAAAGTTGGTCCTCGAAATGAACGCATGCTGCTCCGCCCTCGATCATGGCCTTCATCAACTCGAAGGCATTCAGGTTGCCGCCGAATCCGGCTTCGGCATCGGCGATCAGCGGCGCAAACCAGTGGACGCCATTCTGGCCTTCCGCATGATGAATCTGGTCCGCGCGCGTCAGGGCCTGATTAATCCGACGGCAGAGATTAGGTACGCTGTCGGCGGGATAGAGGCTCTGGTCGGGATACATTTGCCCGGCATCATTGGCGTCGGCCGCTACCTGCCAGCCGCTCACATAGATCGCCTTTAATCCGGCTTTCACCTGCTGTACCGCCTGGTTACCAGTCATTGCGCCCAAGGCCGGAACGTAAGAGTCGGTCTGCAGGAGGTCCCATAGCCGCTCCGCGCCTTGCCGGGCCAGCGTGTGTTCGATGTGCAGGGATCCGCGTAAACGCTCGACATCCTGTGCGCTATACGGCCGGGTGATTTCGGCCCAGCGCGGGCTCGACTTCCAGTCCATCGCCATATTTGAGCTTTTTCCGTTAGTTCCCATTTGTTCTCCTTTGTGCTGTCAAGTTCTGCCGGCTCTTTTAGCCCCACATCTTTGGGGATTCTGGCGCACGGGCCGAGCCTGGTCAAACGGAACGTTTCTATCGTGCTGATAAAGGATTGTTATCAGTAATGCGTTCTGTGATAATAGGACGTTGTTAGATGCAGGAATTGGCGCGCAGGTGATCCGTGGAAATCGACCAGGTTGAGACCTTTCTCGCAGTTGCGACGTTTGGGGGCTTTCACCGCGCGGCCGAAGCCCTGCGGATCAGCCAACCCGCGGTAAGCGCCCGCATCAAAGCGCTGGAGGAGTCCCTCGCTGTAAAGCTTTTCTCGCGTTCCCGTGGGGGACTGATCGTGTCTGATGCAGGCCGCACGTTTCGTCCTCATGCCGAGCTGCTCTTGCGGACGGCAGCGATGGCGCGCCAGGCGGTCCATGAATCCCAGCCGGCAAGCGGCACTCCGTTGCAGATTGCCGCGGCGCTCTCGATCTCGGTTTATTTTCTCCCCGATATTCTGAAGCACTTTCAGCGGGCTCATCCCAACGTCATCATCAGCATTCGCACGGGTCATTCGAAAGAGGTGTTGGATATGGTTTTGGGAGGAGAGGCGGAAATCGGTTTGGCTCGTTCGCTGCACCATCCCGAGGTCGAAACCATAAGCCTTCGCGATGATCCACTGTTGCTGGTCGCACATCCGAAGCGCGGCCCGAAACATTCGCGGCGGGCACGTTTGGATCAGGTAGCCACCTGGCCACTCATTTTCTACGAGCGCGGATCGAGCGACTGGACCTTGACCCAGGGCTTGTTTCGCACAGCCGGCCTGGTTCCCAACGTTGCCTTGGAAGTTGACTCGATCGAAACTGCGAAGCGCATGGTAGAACGTGGACTGGGTCTGTCATTTCTACCCCAGATGGCGGTTGGGCGGGAGATTCGTACCCACAAGCTCACAACCGTGAAGCTCCTTGATGCCGAACCTCTGCGGCGAAGCCTCGATGTGATCCATCCCCGCCATCGTCCGCTGAGAGCAGAAGTCCGCGCATTTCTCCAGATGGTAAGAGAAGCAGCGAATGAGGATTCTGCTACGGGGAATCCTGTCAGGAATAGGCGGAAGCACTCGAAGTAAATAAAACTCAAATCGGACAGTGGCTCCGATTCGTCTACTAAATTTAGCTCAGCCGTCTTTTCCGCCCTCTTCCACAGGCTGGACCACATCTGCACAGCATGTGCACAGCCTGAAGAATTTTCTCCCTTGCACGAGTTCAAACTCTCGGGCACTCTACGAATCGCACCCCTAAAACATGGCCTCGGTATCTGTGAGTTCTCGACGAAATCAACTCTTGGAGTGGTTCCCCTTCTACGTTCACCGCTTGGTGGGAGACGTAAGATATCGGGCCCTGAAAGACTACCAGCAAGCTTGGTATCTGAATCTGCTGTTTGCATCATGGGTTTCGGAGCGACCGGGATATTTGCCGGACGACGGGCAGTTGTGGCGCCTCGCGAATGCACGCACTCGACAGTTCTTTGATAAAGAGTGTGAGGCAGTCATGTGCATGTTTGAGCGCGAGGGTTCGACGACTGACGGTGCTGTCTGGATTTATAACCGTGTGCTGCTGGAGATCTACGATGAACAGGTACTAAAATTCCACAAGAGGAGGCGCAAATCCTCAAAATCCACAGATGACAACACCACCTCTTATCTAGATTTTGAAGGTACACTTAAGAAAGAAAATGGAAGAGAAGAATGTAAGCTTCATCCGCAGTCTGGTCTCACACAGTGGGGAACGTGCTGGGAGTGCTATGCAGAAAAATGCAGTAGCCAAGCTAGTTGAGGAGCCGCAGAGTTGCCCGGCCTGTGGCGGGACTGGATGGAAAAATGTTGTCACCGCAGGTGAAAGGCGGGTTACACGTTGCGCTTGTTTCTTACAAACACAGGCGAGGCACTTGTTAGAAATATCGGAGATTCCGGCTCGCTATGTCGACTGTCAATTTTCAAATTACGAGACTGGTGGAAACGACGGTCTTGCAGCGGCAAAGATCAAGATCGAAACCTGGGCTGGCCAGTATCCTTTGGATCGAAGTGGCCTTCTGCTGGTTGGGCCCAGCGGAGTGGGGAAAACTCATTTATCGGTCGCGGCACTAAAGCAACTGACCCAAAAAGGTGTGCATTGCTTATTTTGTGACTACCGCGAGCTTCTCAAGAAAATTCAAAACTCCTATAACCCATCGGTTCAGACAACAGAGCTGGATCTTTTAAGACCGGTGTTTGAAACCGAAGTGGTCTTGCTGGATGATTTGGGTGCGGTTAAGCCCTCGGAATGGGTGTGGGACACTGTCAGTCTGATCCTGAACGCACGCTACAACGAGAAGCTCACGACAATTATTACGAGCAATTTCTTGGATGGAGCCAGCGCGGCGGCAGAGAGAGTCGATGGTCCCCGGCGCGCGTCGCGCGAAGAGACGCTGGGCGACCGCATCGGTGAACGCATGCGATCCCGTTTATTTGAGATGTGCCGGCTTGTACTCGTAAACGGGAAAGACTATCGGCAGAAATTCCGCAGCGCCGGCTCCCGGTAGAATCATGTGGGGAGGGGTCTTCGAGCGGTCCAAATCGAACGAAGCTCGGCAGTAGGTGGGAGCTGTGTGTGGACAGAATTCCATCTATCCTCACTGGGGCAAATCCAAACTAGAATGGTTTTGTGTTGACGTGCTGCCTCGAGTTTGCCCCCGCCCATGATGCCGAACTATGGGCAACAATTCCAGCCGCGCCTGCCGTGTTTCTCCTTCGCGGGGACGACCCGCAATCTGAACCCTACGTCAGCAAGACTGCAAACCTGCGGCGACGCCTCCAGCGGTTGCTTGGCCCACCCACGGAACACAGCAAGAAACTCAACCTGCGCGATCGCGTGCGCTGGATTGAATACAGCCCGACTGGATCAGATTTCGAATCTGGTTTCTTGCTTTACCGGCTCCTGCGCTCAACGTTCCCGAAAACTTACAGCAACCGGCTCCGTCTGCGCTTTGCTCCTCTGGTCAAGCTGCACCTGGAAAACGACTTCCCTCGGGCTTCCATCACTACCCGGCTCGGCCGTCTCAGTGGACGCAACATCTATTACGGGCCGTTTCCCAAGCGCACGGTGGCAGAGAAGTTTGCCAGCGACTCGCTTGACTTTTTCAAGATGCGCCGCTGCGTCGATGATTTGCATCCCGACCCCAAATTTCCCGGCTGCATCTACTCGGAGATGAAGATGTGCCTCGCGCCTTGTTTCAAAGGCTGCAGCGACGAGGAATACCATGCCGAGGTGGCTCGCGTGCAGGCGTATTTCGACACAGGCGGCGAATCCGTGGTACGAGAAA
This sequence comes from Terriglobales bacterium, assembly GCA_035567135.1. Lineage (GTDB taxonomy): Bacteria > Acidobacteriota > Terriglobia > Terriglobales > Acidobacteriaceae > JABDBE01. Next base: position 791 of record DATMQI010000078.1, on the reverse strand, counting down.
TCTCCTCGCAACGCGATGCCGCCTCCGCCAATCTGGAATTTGAAAATGCGGCTTCACTGCACGCGCGTCTCGACAAGCTCAAACCCATGTTGAGCCAACTCGCAGAAATCGTTCACCGCATCGATCGCCTCGCCGGCGTGATGGTGCAACGAAGTGCCAGCCAGGAGTCGGTCAACTTCTTCCGCATCGATGCCGGACGCATTTCCGGTCCTGTGACCTTCGCCATTCAGTCCGCGGAACACACCAAGTCGCAATCCATGGAATCGCGAGTTCAGGAAGCCCTCGCCTCATTTTCGGCGACGACTCCTAGTACCGCGCTTGAAACCATGGAACACCTGGCGCTGCTGAAGCGCTGGTACTACCGAAGCAGCCGCATAGGCGAAATCTTTTTTGTGGACGAGAAGGGCACGCTGCCCATGCGTCGCTTCGTGCGTGGCATTTCGCGCGTTTATCGCGGCGAGAAATCAGAGGAAGATGCATCGCGAGTCGCCGATTCTTCATCTGTGCTCGGGAGGGAAGTCAATTCTGGGCCGGAGTCGTGATGCATGAAACGAAACAGTATGAAACGAGATCCCAAAGACAAGGCACTCCGAGAGCACGTTCTTTATCTGCTTGATGGCGGCGGCGCCCACGCCAAGTTCGACGAAGTCGTCGCAGACAGGCCTCCCAAACTGCTGGGACAGAAGCCCGCCGGGCTGCCCCATTCCCTCTGGATGCTGCTGGAGCACCTGCGCATCGGGCAACGAGACATTCTGGAATTCAGCCGCAACCCGAAACACGCGTCTCCGAAA
>DATMQI010000077.1:0-4565 GCA_035567135.1 Terriglobales bacterium | reverse complement strand
ACCGTGCGTTTGCTAACGGCGATACAGGCATGCATGGCTTAGGTCAACGACCGGTACTTCACCATCGCTGGGGATTGCGGTTGGATGACGGGCTGTTCGGAAGTTAAGGCCAGTTGTGGATTTGTACAGAGAAACGCGCATTCCGTTAGTGCTTGATTTCCTGACGAGATGCCGACTTCCGGGTACTGATCCGCACGGCGCCCATCTTGGATTACTTCCGTATAGCTGACCATCCGGACGTCGACGCGGAAATGTAACCCAAGCAGGCTTTCGCTGGATTACTAGGCTAGACTTCTGACTGTTGTGGTATCCTCGGCCACTTCGCGGAATGTGCTGGTTGCGGGTGGAAGAGAGCCCGTCGTCCCTCAGAGTAAACCCTCAATCTTGTCGAACTGTTGATCCCAGGCAACCCTGGACAGGACAGTTGAGGGCACTTCGTCGGATCAGTACCGACAAACGCCCTTGTGGGAAGTGACGCCCGGCTGTCGCGAAAATGTCACGATAGTCATCACAACGTCTGTGCCGAACAGGCTTCCGGAATGACGTTCACATTTCTGAGCGCAGTAACGATGAATCGACTTGCGATAATCGACTACAGTCACTCCTGTGATAACCGGCCAGTCGGAAGTAGCTTGGATGAAAAACGCGCTATGCGTACAAGTGGTTGAAGTCAGAAAGATAGTTAGAGCTCATAACTCTAACCAGGGAAAGCACGTGCTTCATGAGCAGGTCTCTACATTGCCGTCGCAAATGCGATCAGCCAGCGTTCATTCGGAAAAAGATTGACGAGAGGTGACCCAACCAATCGTGGTAGTTCTGCTTCATACCCTCTGTTGATAGACAGTCCGTTCGGGTTGGGTGACAATCGACGGCATGGCCAACTACATCGCAATCATCGAGCTTCACGGTGCAGAGAGCGAAGAGGATTTCCAACAATTAGATGCTGCCATGAAAGAACGTCAATTCTTCCCGCAAATTCGCGACGATGACGGCGAGGCATATTGGCTGCCCACTGGCAGCTACGCAATCCAGAACACGGACATGGTACTGAAGGCTGCCCATGACGCCGCCGTTGGTGCCGTAAGTGAAAGTGGGTTCGAGTTCAGCGTAATCGTGACTGGTTTCGATGAGTGCGAATGGACGAATCTGGCTCTAGTCGAGGCACCACCTGGCCCAGCCTAGCCGAATTTACGCGAACATGGCGAAGCCCTTGCAGTCATAATATCCCCTGCCCTTCGTCGCCAAAATATAGACCGCACATGATTTGAGATGCGCACTCTAACCCGGGCGGCGAGCTGGGTCCCAGGCAAAACCACTTGTACAAATAGCCGACAATACGGGAATTGGCGGTTCGACAGTTGCGCCGTCGACAGAAACACAACCGTCCGTTGAGGGCTTCCCTTCGAAACATGGTGCATCCTCGTCTTCAGCTGCGGGCCAGCCAGAGCCCTGCAGATCAAGCAAATTGCTTCGCGTGGATACCGAATTTTTTCATCCGAGAGAGGAGGGTGGTGCGATTCATGCCCAAGCGTGCGGCTGCACCATCGGCACCACCCACGTGCCCCTTGCACGCGGTAAGTGCCTGTACGATCTCGTTGCGTTGCTTTCTCGCGTACTCGTCAGCAACACTGCTTTTGCCGCCTTGCGATTCTGTGGCTTGTTGAACGACTTGCTTCATTTCATAAAGATCGTCGTGCGGCCGTTCAGTACTCGTCTTTCTCAGTTCTGCGAGCGGAGCCTCAAGCGATCTACCCCTGGTCAGGAGCACGGCTCGCTCAATGAAATTCTCAAGCTCACGAATGTTACCCGGCCAGTCGCAGATCGTCAGCCCCTTCATTACGGCTGTCGGAACTGCATCGATTTGCTTTTGCATTTCCTTGGCAAACTTCTGCACGAAATAACTGACCAGCAGAGGAATGTCGCCCTTGCGTTCTCTAAGAGGAGGGATACGGATTGGGAAAACATTCAGCCGGTAATATAGATCACTGCGAAATTCCCTATTCGCGACCATCTTCTCGAGATCGCAATTCGTAGCCGCTATCAATCGGACATTCACTTTCCGCGTATGTGTACTGCCAAGGCGCTCGAATTCGCGCTCCTGCAAAGCGCGCAGCAGCTTCGGCTGAATCTCAATCGGGATGTCTCCCACTTCATCGAGGAACAAAGTGCCTTGATCGGCGAGTTCCAACCGCCCGATCTTTTGAGAAATCGCGCCGGTGAAAGCTCCTTTTTCATGCCCGAACAGTTCGCTCTCCAGAAGTCCGGTGGGGATTGCGGCGCAGTTCAATTTCACAAGCGTCCTCTGTTTGCGACGGCTTCGGTCATGAATTGCGCGGGCGATCAACTCCTTTCCGGTCCCTGTTTCGCCAAGGAGCAGGACCGTAGAATCGCTCGGGGCAGCCGTTTCAACCAATTGCAGAGCGCGCTTCAGCGCCGGACTATTCCCAATGATCCGCTCGAAGCCCATCTCGGTGCGAATTTCTTCTTCCAGGTAGAGTTTCTCTTGCGCGAGCTTATCCTTGAGTTCGGAAATTTCCTTATATGCGAGGGCGTTTTCAATTGCGATTGCGATCTGCCCTGACGCCTGGCTCAGTAGGTCGACGTCTTCTGGTGCAAACGGAGTTTCAGTCGTGCGTAAAATCGAGAGAATTCCCAGGAATCGACCGTAATTTACGAGCGGAATAAGACAAAAAGCCTTCATCCCTTCGACAGCCGCGATGTCACGCACTTCAGAAGATTCGCGTTCGTCAATTTCCGGCGCGTAACCCACTACAGGTTTCAAGGTGTCCGCGGCTTTTCTACCGGCGGCGCCTGGCGTATACAACAACTCTTCCTTGATGGCGCCCTTGCCATGCGGAAAATCCACAGCAATTAGTCTGAATTTTCCCGACGTTGCGTCGGGCTGCGAAACGGCTACGGCATCCGCGTGAATGAGCTCACGTATACTCGCTGCAACCGTCCGCAAGACCTCCCGCAGGTCCAGGCTCGACGTGATGCGATTCGTGAGGTTCAGAAGCAATTGCAGCCGATCTCTTAATCCAGATACCTCTTGAAACGCCAAAGCGTTCTCAACTGCGATGGCGATCTGCCCCGAAGCTTGGCTGAGGAATTCAACATCCTCCGGCGCGAAGGATATCTCGGTCGCCCGTGCGATTACCAAGCCTCCGAGCACTCGACCTCGATTAACCAGTGGAATCAAACAGGCGCTCTTCAGGCCTTCGGCGACGACTTTATCGTATATCTCAGGCGGAACTGAGGCAGGGTCGGACAGCTCAACGACTAATGGTTTCAACGTCTCCAAAACGCGCTTTCCGGCCCCGCTTGTCGTGTAGACTATCTCCTCATTAATAAGACCTTTGCCTTTAGGAAAATCGAGAACGCATAGCCTGGCCGTGCCTGAGGCCGAATCTACCAGCGAAACAAAAACAGCATCACAGTGCATCGCGTCACGAATGTTGGACGAAACCGCACGCAACACCTCACGAAGCTCTAGGCTCGAGGTGATTTGGTTGGTTACGTTCAGGAGCAACTTCAGCCGGTCATTTTTCGTGCGAAGGTCCGTCTCACTTTGCCGCAGCTCCCGCTCAGCGCGCTTACGCTCCGTTACATCGATCACGGTACCCACGAACTCAGCGAGATTGCCGGATCCATCGAGGACCGCATGACCGACGGCATGAATGTCCCGGATCCCTTTTCCCGGGTGAACGACCCGATAGTCCAGTTCGAAATCCGCTTTGTCGCGGGTGGATTTGTCGAACTGTTCCCTCAGCGCCGCTTGATCTTCGGGATGAATTCGATGAAAGAATTCTTCAAATCGCGGCAGCCGGCCGGCGGGATCGAACCCCAATACCCGGTAGCACGTCTCCGACCAGTACCTGATATCACCGGTCGCGGGGCTCCATGCCCAACTGCCAGTTTGACTGAGTCTCTGCGCTTCCGCCAGATACGCTTCGCTTTCACGTAGCCGCTGTTCCGCGCGTTTGCGCTCTTCGATGTCAGTAGATACACCGTACCACTTGACGATCTCGCCTTTTCTATCCCGCAGCGGAACGGCACGAGACAGGAACCAACGGTATTGCCCATCCGCTGCACGCCGGTAGCGCACCTCATTTTCGAAAGGCTCGCCGCTCGCCCGAGATGCGCACCATTTCTCCAGGTGTCTTTTTAGGTCCGTGGGGTGGACGGCGTTTTGCCAAGCCGAGCCGACCGTCTTCTCGTGGGACAAACCCGTATATTCCTGCCAATAGTGATTCGCGAACTCATTCGACCCATCGGTCCTCGCGATCCACACCATCGTCGGCATCGTGTCGATGACGTCCCGAAGCTTCTCAGCAAGCTCCACCTCGAGCTTGCGCAATCTCTCCTTTGCTTCTTCGGATTGCTTGCGCTCCGTGATGTCCATAGTCGTGCCGACGACCTACAGCGGGAATTGTAGCGCCAGCTGTAAAGAAAACAACAGCTGTCGCGCCACTTCCGACTCCGCCGAACTGTACAAGACGGAGCTCGGGCCGGGGGTGCATGGGTTCAGTCAGATTTCAGGCTCAACCTAATCCACACGTCAATGG
>DATMQI010000076.1:0-6187 GCA_035567135.1 Terriglobales bacterium | reverse complement strand
GGTCTGTCCAACGGAAAAATTGATCGGGTTCTCGACCAGCTTGGTGGGAACCGGGCTGAGAAGGCTCGGGATGTCCGAGGTGTGGCTACGCACTGCCATGGCACCGGCGACGATGTCTTCCTGGCAGAACTGAAAGAGATTCTGAAAACTGGTTCGGAGATAGTAGTTCTGAAGAATCGAAAGATAGAAGATCGCGAGGCTCAGAAGTGCGGCGGACAACAGATGCGTGATGGTGGCTTCGAAGATCTCGAAACCGCGATGCGGGTCTTTGTCTGAGGTATCGGGGATGATCTGCCAGGAGTCGCGGACTTTGCCGAAGAATAGACAGAAAGTCGCGGTGAAGACTAGGATCAGAGCAAATGCGGCAATCATCGCCGCCTGTTGCGCAAAAACCATGAGGGAAAAGGCACCGTTTAACAGTCGGTGTAGCCCGTCGCCTCCTGTCAGCAACGCCCCGACGGACCAATCGTATTCGTGTTCAGGAACCGCATTCAGGCTGTGAGCAATGAGGGGATACGCAGATGTCGCCCACCATTCGATCACCGGCTCGACGACGGCCACCACAAAAAGACCAGCGGTGACTAAAACGGAACGCTTGAGAGCCGCATTCCAATCGTCCAGGACAGTGTTGGGTTCGATACGCGTAAGCTTTCCGTCCACCAGCATTCCACGGCCGGCCAACAATCCAATTGAGTTCGGAACGCACTCGAAGGCCTCAAGGAGAAAATAGACGATGAGCGGAAAAAGGATCAGATACGCGACGGTCCAGTTGATCGCTGGGAGATAGCCGACTTCTTTAATTACACCGGGAGCAGTGTTGGGATCGGGAACGGAGGCTAGACCGAAGGGATATGACAAAGAGCAAACCAGGGCTGCGTAAAGAAAAGCAACAGCAGCGGGCGCCAATGGAGACGCAGTGTAGACGCGACTCACCAGGCCCACCCATTTTGCCCAACGCTGTTTCATCCCAGTCTGCCTTCCTCGATAGAGCTCATCGTCGACCACCGAACGAGTCAGCTCTCTAGATTCATAGCGTCTTCAAATACTCAACCAGCTGCCAGCGCTCTTCCTCAGTCAATTGCGTACCATAGGGGTGCCCGGCATTACTGTTGCCCGGGAGAGTTGTGTCAAACGAAAACGACCCATCTTCAGTGTCGAACCCGACGTTAACCGAATCGAATTTTCGACTGCCGACCTTGAAGTTCGTGCTACGTTGCGGGGCCGGTAGTAGGAGCTGGTACAGGTTCGGAACCGAGCCATTGTGTAAGTACGGAGCGGTTGCCCAGATGCCGTTTAGTGGCCCCGCCTTATAGACCTCGAACGATGCTTGGCAAGTTCCGGCTGGCGCCGTCGTGGTACGGAATGGCTTGGGAAGGTTTTGCAGGATCTCGGCACCAGTTTTCGTAGCTTTTGTCGCTTTTGTCGGCCCCGTCGTCGGTGTCGTATTTGTCGTCGCTGTCGTCGAAATAGCGCCGCTCTGCGCCCGAGTCACAAGCCAGTTTTCGATGACACCCACTCCGATGCTCGCCGCAAGATTTGTTACGAAATCGGTTTGCTCCAGTTTGTGGCCGGTGACTGGTGGTTGACGAGACCCGACAAGGGCGCCGGTATCGACGGTTCGACAGGCGACCATGGTGGTCATGGCAGGATCGGTGCCAACTTCTGCGAGTGGGACCGGCTTTACCCTGATCGCTGCGGTGTTGTTGCGATCTGCAAGTGCGTGACAAGAGCTGCAGTGTTGCGCGAAAAGACTCTTACCCTGATTTGCTTTGGCGGAGTCAATGAGACCGAGAATAGCTTGGGGCCACTCAGGCGATTTGAGAACATGGACCAGATTTTCTTCCAGTTGCCACTGATTTGTTGCGTTGACGGTCGACCGATAGCCAGGGTTCAGCGTGGAGGTCTTGGTCAGGTTGATGCGTCCGAATACGCCGAGAGCCTCCACGATATTTCGCTCCAGTCGTTCGTACTTCAGCGTATTGGGCGCGATGGCATTCCACTGAACAAAGTTTTCGCGGGAAGTGTCCCAGAGGAAGGGATAGCTGACGGGGGCATTCGGCGTCTGGTTATTCTCTTCGAGTGGCTTGAACCACGCCCATACGGGAGCGTCGGAGAGATCGATCGCCGACACACGATTAAAGATCATCCCGAAGGCGTCCGTTCTTCCGGGACCCCAGGCGTGATCAGGTGTGCTGGCCTGGACAAGGGTCGAAAAGTAGGCCGAAAAGCGAGTGAACTGGTTACGCAAGTCGCGCTGCGCCTTCGGCGTGTTCGCCGCGACCCTCGCGGCAAAGCGCGTGAATTTCGCGTCGTCTGCGACCGAAGCCCGCAGCGCTTTATCGAGTTCGGAGAGGAAGGAGAACAGATCGGCGTTAGTCGGGCCACCGTCAATTTGCAGGGTGACTCCGTTCTTCTCAATCTGGCTCGTGTGACAAGCAGCACATGTTAAGCCAACCCATGTCCCAGCATTTTCGTCCTTGGTGAACCCGACTGGAAGGTGGTCCGGGGAAGCCGAGTTTGGCAAATATCCGAACCGAGACAGGCCGTCGCCGGTGAAGAGGTCTTCGCTGTCGAATTTCTCCAAGGCGGTAAACCAGGATAACGGCATGAGCTGCGAACCTTGCGATAGCGTATAGAATTTCTGTCGCTGGCTGTCGCTCCAACCTTGCTCCAAATATTTAACTTGATTAGGCACTTGGGACTGCGCTATTGGTGGGAAGGAACAACTAATAAGAAGTATGACCGTCAGAAGTCCTTTCAGCCGCGGATCTAGTTTCATGATTTCTCCAAAAAACCCGGTCGACAATGAACAGAGCCCTCGGCAACACCGAGGCTCCAGACGCCTAACCCGACATAGCGGCTGAGGCACACTTCTACAGTTATGGGAAGTATCGGCGAGAAGAAGTCCCCCTCGGATGGGAAACGCAGGAAGCGCTTCCCACTTCCGATCGCCGATCCGCACAAACATATTCTCCGAGTGGACGGATGTCAAGGTAAGGTAAGACCTGGCCGACTATAAGTGGTTTGAATCCCACTCTCTTGTATTTCCAAACCGAGTGCGATTCGAGGGAGCACCAAGAACCCGCCGCTTGCTACGGTTCAAACAGCCGCTTCGGTGGGCAACCCTGCACTATTAGAATATTCAGACGATAACATTTTAGAGGCGCTCTAAGTATCGACGTGCCGGGGATTCTAGTGCTATGCCAAAGGGACGATGCAAGCTCTGCCTACTCACCAAGGACCTACAGAATAGCCACCTTATGCCTGCTTCCCTCTACAAGAAAACACGAAATCCTGCCAGCAGGAATCCGAACCCGACGGTCATCACGGGAAAGGGAACGGTGCAAACGTCACGCCAGATTACTGATTATGTTCTGTGTAAAGAGTGTGAGCTGCGCTTCAGCCAGAAGGGAGAGGACTATGTAATGACCCAAGTGGCCACCACTCGCGAGTTCCCGCTGCTTGACACGCTGCGATCAGTTCCTCCCACAAAAACCGCGGCTGGTTTCGATTGGTACGACGAGGCAACCGTCCCAGGGGTCGACAGAGATAGGCTTGTCTACTTCTCTTTGAGTGTCTTCTGGCGAGCGGCAGCCCATAGATGGGAACGACTCAGTGTGGATCCCATATCGATTGATCTCGGTCTGTACGAAGAAGAATTAAGGAAATATCTCCACGACGAAACCAGCCTTCCTACCAATGTCGTGTCGCAGCTTGTCGTGTGCACCGATAAATTGTCCCAAGATTTGTTCTATCCTCCAAGCAGAGGCCGGAAGAAAGAGGATACGACCTACACATTTCAGGCGTGTGGACTGAACTTCTTCATGACTGTCGGCAATCGGATACCTGGGACGATACGCCAAATGTGTCTTCTGACCGGTACGAATAAGTGGATTGTCTCTCGGAGTTGCGAGGAAAAGGTAAAGCAGGCAGCAGATCGTCTGGGAAAATCCCGACGTTAAACGTTGAGAAAATCCTCTCGTCAAGTACCACACGTGCGACGCGGAATCCTTAACGCTCATCGCGGACAAGTTCGACGAAGCCGTCGCGCGGCTCTTGCGCTTCGCTATCTGTTCGCCTAGAATAAAGAAGCAAATTGGTGGGACATTCGCGCCAGCCGATCGCTCCAGAAAGCGAAGAGAGTTGGGAAATAGGCAAGGAGTGACGAATATGAAAGTGAAATCGTTTACCTACGAGAGAAATTGGACGGGGAAATACTATCGGCAAAGACTGCTGCCGAGCATGCAGACAATGGATAAGCACATTGCAAGCATGTTGACCGATGGTTGGGAGATCATGAGCGAAACTTCTCACTCTGGCAATAGCCGCGGGTTTCGACCTTTTGCGAAACGCGACAGCATCACTGTTTTGTTTCAAAAAGCTGCTTGATTCTTTGGATCGCTTCAGAAAGGCAGATTGACGCGGCAAGAGCCAGAGCAGCAGTCGCTTCAAGCGGGAAACGGCCCGCTGTGACGATCCGTCGCGGAACTGCTTCTCCACCGACACCGTTTGCCAGTCAAATGACCCCCTGGCTAGGGTTGCAATTGGAGGGTTTACATTAAGCCACAACTGGCGTCGTTGAGTGAGAATGAGACGGTTGAAGCACCACTCAAATGATTGAGTAGCAACGACCTTGGCTCCATACCCCCAAGTTCGGGACCAGGGGGTCGGAGGTTCAAATCCTCTCTCCCCGACCAATTATTTCCAACTACTTACGGCAGCCGCACGGACTCCGAAAACTGGCCCACCTGGTTTGGCGCTAGGCGCTCTAGCCTCCGGAACCGCACAAATACTGCATTGGTTGGGTAGCAAACAGTGCAGGACCGTCTACAAAATCGACCACAACGCAGTGATGGAAAAACCAGATGCCCTCTCAATTGCAGCGATCGAACTACAAAAAATCGAACTACAAAAAGAGGAGTACAGCGGTTCGACGACCGCAGGCTATCCTCATTCGCCGATCACTTCTGCTTTGCCGACACGAAACTCCAAGGAGTGTAACTTCCCAGATGCCCGTTTTTGGGCAGCTTCGGGTGTGCGACGATCCAGGAGTTGTGGTAAGCGACTACCAATCGGCATACTAAGTGCAGTCGCTTCCGGGCGGACTGAGTTCCCAACGAGTGAGGAATGGGCTGCGGGAAACCCAGCTGGGCGCGGCACAGCTTTTATGAAACGCTAAGGTCACGTGCGAAGGAGATGAACAACCACTTGGGATAATAGCGGCTTCTTTTGTCTTCCGCTTGCACAATCTCATGAGTCGATACTAAGTGGGCGAGTGAACTTCGCCGCCGCCGGAAGTTGAGAACGCACTCACTTCCGTCGGGATCGTGAACTGAAACGTCGCGCCACGTCCCGTATTGGCGCACGCCCACAGGCGGCCACCATGAGATTCGATAATCCTCCGACTGATAGACAGTCCCATGCCGGTGCCCTGCGTTTTGGTGGTGAAGAATGCATCGAAGACCTGGTCTATTTTTTCCGCGGGAAGGCCGACGCCTAAATCGCTCACCGAGAGCATTATTTGACCATCGTCGCTCTTCCCCGACCTGACCGTTAGTTCACCGCTCGTATCTTTCATCGCCTCAATACCGTTCAGCATAAGGTTCATCAAGACCTGCTGCATCTGAACACGATCAGCAGCAATCGTCGGAAGGGATTCATCAAGATCCGCGCGCATTGAAATGGAGTGTCGATTCGCCGCATCGCGCAGAAGAGCGGTCATCTCTCGAATGAGTTCATTCAGGTTAACCATTTCCCGTTGTGGGATGCCACGCCTGTACAGCGAGCGATTTCGGTCGATGATGTCGGCGGCACGGCTCACGTCTTTGACAATTCTCGACAAAGCTTCCCGAGCCTCTCCGATGTCAGATGGCTCGCGCTGCAACCATCGCAGGCCGGTTTTGGCATTCGTCGCGGCTGCAGCGATCGGCTGCTTGATCTCGTGAGCAAGTGATGCCGCCAATTCTCCCATTACGCTCACGCGGTTCATGTAAGCGAGATCTGCCTCCAGTTGGTGCAGTTTCTTGAGTTGCTTCTCGGCGCTTTTGCGTTCTGTGATGTCCCGTGCATTGACAACTACTCCCGCCACTGCCGGTTCGTCGAGCAGGTTGTTGGCCAGCACCTCGATTACAGCCATGCTCCCGTCTGGACGTCGAAATCCAACCTCGATTGCGGGCCTCGACTCTGT
>DATMQI010000075.1:0-14155 GCA_035567135.1 Terriglobales bacterium | reverse complement strand
CTCGACGAACGTCACAGCGAAAACGATCACCTTCGATAAAAACGATCTGGAAACAGCCGAGATGATCCAGGCCGGTTTGCACCCGACAGCGGAGCAAGTAGCTGCTAACCAGAAGGACATCGCGACCAACCAGCAAGACATCGCTGCCAACCAGCAGGCGACGGCAACCAACGCGAAGAATATCTCCACTAACCAGCAGGCGACCGCTGCCAACACAGCGGATATTCAAAAGAACATCGCCGACATCGAAACCAACACAAAGCGGTTTAGCGACTTGACCGATTATGACGTGAAGGGCGACCTGACCGTAAACTTCAAAGTCGGGAGCTACAAGGTCTCGGCAGACGACCAGGCAAAACTCAAACAGTTAGCGCAAAGCGCGAGCGGCCTCAAGGGATACATCATCGAGGTGAAGGGCTATACCGACTCGACAGGAGGCGCCGCCATGAACACAACCCTGAGCCAGAACCGAGCGCAAGCAGTGATCGACTATCTGGTGCAGCAGGGTGGAATACAGATACGGCATATCACGGCTCCGGGCGCGTACGGTGAAACCAACCAAGCGGCATCGAACGAGACCGCCTCTGGCCGAGCAGAAAATCGCCGGGTTGAGGTTAAAGTTCTGGTGAACAAGGGCGTTGCCGGTACCTAGAGACCTTGTGCCGTTAGATTTGCCGCAGCAGTTTTTTCGAGCCTCTCGATTTCGGCTGCGACGGCAAAATGGGGGATGGGAATTTTTGGTTCCCGTCCCCCGCTCTAGTCTCAAAGAGTGTCGAACAACTTACGCCGTCCTCTGGGCGGCTTCTCTTTGCGTTGCCCCAATGGTAGTTGCGCGGTAACTGACGTTATCGGGCCATAGCACTCAAATTTCCCTGGGTGGTCGCTGAGTGTAATAGAGATTTTTTCAACAGTTACGGGCCATTACAGTCAGAATTCTAATAGGCTCAGGTGAATCAGCCCGAAGGCATTTGTAGAGATTTGTCAAAATGAGAGACTTTTTCACCTCAGCTTTGTTGTTACAAGTGGGGTGATTTATGGCGAAGATCATTGAATTCTTCGTACCCAGCAGCTTTAGAAAAAAGGCAACGAAGTGGATACCGCCGGAAGAATATGGGAAGGTGCTTCCGTTCAGCTTGCCACAAAAGAAGTCAGCTTGACGCTGATTCCCTGGATCACCGGGTCCGGACGAATCCCAGGGCAGCGGAGCGACTGGCGCGTCAATCTTACCGCCGGGGTTGTGAGTGTAACGGCGATGTTCAACAGGCATCAGCTCTGGACTGCAGAGCCAGCCGAATTATTCCATCAGCTTTTCACTCGCTTGGGAAATATCGTGTCATAAACAACCGGAGAGTTGTTGCCGTGAACAACCGGGACGCCATCATAGGGCGTCCAAGGTTCTGTAGTTTCCCAACGAAGGTCTTTGTCGCCCCAAACAGCGTGAAACTCGACTAGCGTTAGCGAAGAGTCCTTTAGTGGGTCGAAGCCGCAGCGGTCGAAGGGCTGCTTGGAAGTCTTGAGCCACCTTAGAATGTTTTCCGTTGTGAACTCACCGATGTTACGCAAGTCGCTATCGCTTAAGTTTTGCCTCCACGAGCACCGAGAGTTGCCGATGTCAATGTATGCACGCATGATTTTCATCTCCGTCTAATCAGGCAACGCTGCTGTACTTCATGGTCTTATTAAAACACCGCAGCATACTGCCGTACCCTTACGAGGGTAACTGTCGAGAACAGGCGTGACTGTTGAAAAACTCACTTGCGAGAAATCTGCAGAAAAAACAACGCGTCAGGAGGCCCCACAAACGACTTTCTCTTGCTCTGCTAGACATTTTCTATCCCCGAAAGTTCACCTGATTTCTGAAATGTCGAGTTTTTCAACAGCCACGACTGTCAACAACAGTTGACCGGAGCGCCCTTTGCCACCGGATAATTTCGACCAGCAATCAGTCTGCTGAAAAAAAACTCGCTGCTGGGCGGATTCATGAAACCTTCTCCGCGTCCGCCTAGAACACCTTCCAAATTTTCCGATTCAGTTCATCACCAGCTCAACTTATACGCACTTGCGGCCAGCGCAGCGGGAGTGAGGATGCTGGCGTTGGTGCAGCCTGCTGAGGCGAGGATCGTTTGCACGCCAGCACACAAACAACTTGTCAATCACAAACCCTTTAACCTCGACCTTAACCACGACGGCATGAATGACTTTAAGTTCGTGCTGAGTGTTGGCAGGCAGACGAGCTTTGAATACTCGCGTTTGGGCGTCACAGGGGTCGGAAAAACTGACGGGATCGTGCATCCTCTTAACTCGAACTCGGGTTTCTGCGCTGCTGCGTTACCCAAGGGAACACAGATTGGACCTAAACGTCTGTTTAAAACCAGCGGCCCAATGTTCTTCAATAGTACATACCAAGGCGTGGGAAACTACGGTTGCCCCTGGTTTGATAGGCAGGCCTACCTAGGCTTGAAATTCTCTGTTAACGGCAAGGTGCATTTCGGCTGGGCCCGGTTTGTCGTTAAACAGGCGGCGTTTGCCGAGCTCACCGGCTACGCCTACGAGACGACACCGAACAAACCGATCATCGCGGGCAAGACGAAAGGGACAGAGGAGACTGCCTCCGAAACTGGCACGCTGGCTGCGCTAGCAAGAGGGGCCAAATAAAATTATGAAACGGCCATCCAGAATACCTGCGCAACTCTCCGAGTTTCTACATCAGAGGCTCAATTCTTATGCGCTGGCCGCGAGTGCTGCGGGAGTGGGAGTGCTGGCGTTGGTACAGCCTGCTGCGGCGAAGATCGTTTACACCAAGGCGCACGTCTGGATCGGGGTGAAGCATCTGGTCTTGCTTGATCTGAATCATGACGGAATTCCGGACTTCACTCTGTATCAACGGGCATCAACCGACAATACACTTTATAACTGGCGCTTGGGCGTCAGGCCTCGCCGAACGAGCGCCATCTGGCCAGCAAGCTCAAACGGAAAGACCAATTACTACGCTTCCGCCCTGCTTCCAGGATTTCGACTGGGGTCTAAGAGCCCATTCTTAAGCGGGCCTAAGGTCATGCAGAATGGCCTTGCTCTGCGACATGAGACTTCTTCCGGGGTATGTTATGGCCCCTGGAACAACGTAAAGAATCGCTATCTCGGTCTGAAGTTCGTCATCAGAGGAAAGACGCATTTCGGCTGGGCGCGCCTGAACGTGGGCTGCAGTCTGGGGCATCACAAGGCCATTGCGTGGCTGACCGGCTACGCTTACGAGTCCATTCCGGACAAGCCCATCATCACGGGAAAGACTAAGGGACAGGACGATATCGTGCAAAGACCGGATGCAGCTTTAACGGCTCCGACCGTGAAAACAGCTACGCTCGGGGTGCTGGCAATAGGATCACCCGGATTTTCCATCTGGCGGGGCGAGGAACGCGACTGAGTTGCTCATGTGAGCGCCACGTAGTACGGGCGAACCAGTGCAGACTACAATTCTGTGGTGACAATCGGGACGCCCGGAATATAATCTCGCAACTTTCCAAGTAGGCTTTATGCCCGGTAAGCCAGCCAACCTTTCCGTATGATTCCATTTGTTCGACGGCGCAGTCATGGGTTAGTGTTGGTTGACAGTATCGACGTTCAGGCCCTCACGACTGCTTGTCTTACTTTTGTCTTCAGGACGGACCCACAAAGTTCGGCGTCTTCTTGCCCCTAATGTCGCCCCTCCGTCCTGCAAGCACCTCGGGGGTCGGGTCTAGGCTAGCTCCTATCGCCGCGATTCCCCAACAAACTAATTCCCGAAATAGGACAAATCCCCATTTATTTCAAACAGTGTGCAATTCTGACCACTCGCCCAACATTCCACCGTTGTAAATTGTTTCCAAGGAGCAAAATATGGAGGAACTACGCGACCCATGGTCGTTTTGTTCCTCGGATGGCGCAGCGCCACCGCTGCGCCATATCTTCTATTTGGGCGGTGTTTGCAGATGACAACAATCGAACCCCTTACCCCTCGGACACCTGATCCCGATAAAGCACCCCGGCCACCGACGCACCACTACCCGGCGGTGGATAAACCCGGCAAGCCGATCCTAGTTCCCAGCAAGTCCAAGGCTGCGTTCCGGTGGCCGCCGGATTGTCTGTGGCCGTTCACCGTGAGAATCGGAAACCACGAATGGGACGGAGATGCCTAACAACTACGAAGCGCCGCCGCGGTACTGCCGACGTTTGAGCGCCCTTCTCGTTGCCCTAGTAGTCTTTCAAGGTTGTAATGCGCTCAATCCCTTGTGCGGAAGTGTTCGGCCGGCGCCGATCATTGGGTCTCTTTCTTCGAGTACGGTCACATTCGCTGAAGTGCAGAAGGGCTTCCTTCTCACTGTGAATGGCAGTCATTTCGTTTCGTCTTCTGTGGTGGTCATCAACGGCACGACGCTAAGTACCCTTGCCACGAGCAGTCAGCAGTTGCAGGCGACGATTACGACCGCCGTGATCTCCGCCGCTGGAACAGCCAGCGTGACGGTCAATACTCCGAGCGGAAACTCAGGGAATCTCGGCTGCACGAGCGGTGGAACCAGCCGAGCCCTCGTCTTGACTATCATCTAAAACAATAAAAAGCTAACAAGCGAGGAAAGGTCCTTTGCTTGGACCCTGCAGCCTTCTCCGTGCCGCATTCCGTTCTGTCTGGCGCTGGTCTCCTGATCAGTCGGCATCCGATGTTCGCCGGGCACGGAACCGTGGCGCTGGTTCCGGTGTGGTGCCGCTCAGATCACGCCACGACGATGTATGCATTGTTCGATTGGAACCCCCGACGATCAACAACGGCTCTTTTGATCGAAGCTTCACGCCAGATGGGTGGGTACTGCCTTTGTCCCGCTTGTAGAAAACACCCGAACACAGTCTCTGCCGTTACGTTTAGCCTGATATAAGGCTTCATCAGCCTGTTGCAACAGGTCCTCGATTGTGAGCCCTCGCGTACCCCCGCTAGCCGTAACGCCCATGCTTACGGTGACAGGGATTCTTGCAAACGTGGTAATAATTGCATCCTTCGAAACCGAATTTCTGATCTCATCGGCACGACGACTCGCCGTGACTAGGTTGCAATTCGGCAAAAGCAGCAGAAATTCCTCGCCTCCATAGCGTCCTGCGAGATCATACGTCCTCAGGTCTGACTTTAGCCTTTGTGCCACTTCCTTCAGCACCGCATCACCAGCCGCATGTCCAAGCGAATCGTTGACGAACTTAAAATGGTCCACATCGGCCAGGATTATCGCTGTTGGCTTGCTCTCGCGTACACTTCGTGCGACCTCTCGTTTCAGTGATGCAAGAATTTCTGCACGGTTCAATAATTTGGTCAGAAAATCGTGAGTGGCGGTGAACCGTAGAGCCTGTTGCAACTCGAGTATCCTCTTTCCGACCATGAGGCGTGCCCTCAATTCCGAAGGGTCGACGGGCTTGGAGAGGTAGTCATCTGCCCCAGCCGCCATGGCGTTGAGCAGGTCCTGCTTTTTATTCTTGGCCGTAAGCATTACCGTGTAGATATAGCTTCCGTTCGCTCCGAGCGTCCTTATTCTTCGGCAAAGCTCAATGCCATCGAGCCCGGGCAGCATCCAATCGAGAAGAACCAGGCTCGGGGCGTCCGCGCTCTGAAGCAGTCTCCATGCATCTGCGCCGTTTTCGACGGCGATACATTCGAGACTCCATTTTTTCAGCAACCTGCCTATCTGGCGTCTCTCTAGTGCCGAATCCTCGATGAGCATTATCTTCACTGAACCGAAAATCCTCCTGCGCGATCTTCACGCTTAGTGTCAGAGTCGGGAAGACTCTGCCTATGACCAAGTGGTCCTAGTTTGCGTATTCGATCTGTGTCACTCGGGAGTGGAGTCCCGTTCCTCTTGCACTTCGATGTCGATTCGTGTGAGGTTATCGCTCATCGCTTAGAAATTGCGAGCAAGGTAGTGTCGTCTGTCACGACTGCCCTGCGCTTGCCTTCGACCGGAAGTGGGAATCGGGATTGTCACTTCGCAGTTTGTCACCAACTTTGTCAACCGCTAAAGGCTTGCTGAAGTAGTACCCTTGAATCTCATCACACTGATGTGCCCGCAGGAACGACATTTGCGCTTCGTTTTCCACCCCTTCGGCAATCACTTTGAGATTCAGGCTTTTGGCCATGCTGATAATTGCGGATGTGATTGCCGCGTCATCAGGATTCACTGCAACATCTCGAACAAACGAACGGTCGATTTTGATCTTGCTGACTCGAAACTGCCGCAAGTAGCTGAAGCTGGAATAACCAGTCCCGAAGTCATCAATCGCCAGCTTCAATCCCATCGCCTTTAGTTTCTGAAGAACTGAGAACGTTACATCTGCACTGGATAGCAGGAGGCTTTCTGTAAGTTCGAGTTCGAGGTATTCGGGGGCGAGACCGGTCTGTTGCAGCACCCTTCGAATTAGTTCGCAGAAGTCCTCCTGCCGAAACTGAACCGCCGACACGTTCACTGCGACCGATACATTTGCAAGTCCTTCGTCTTGCCACTTCCGG
Source organism: Terriglobales bacterium (assembly GCA_035567135.1). GTDB lineage: Bacteria > Acidobacteriota > Terriglobia > Terriglobales > Acidobacteriaceae > JABDBE01. The sequence continues at coordinate 7,638 of DATMQI010000075.1, read as the reverse complement.
GCCTGACCGCAGGCCGTCCTGAGCACCCATTCACCGATTCGCACGATCAGTCCGCTGTTTTCAGCAATTCGTATGAATTTATCCGGCGGCACGAGCCCCAATTCCGGGTGCTGCCAGCGAAGCAACACTTCCAATCCGACGATCTTTCCGGTGACCATATCCATCTGCGGTTGGTACATCAGAAACAGTTCTTTCTTGTCGAGTGCCAGTCGCAAACTGTTCTCCAAGGTCAATCTCTCCACAGCCTGAGCGTTCATGTCCTCGGTGTAGAAGCGAAAGTTGTTACGCCCAGCCCCTTTGGCGCAATACATAGCTGCATCAGCGTTCTTGATCAGATTGTCAGCCTCCCTACCGTGTTCCGGGAAGATGCTGATGCCGACGCTACAGCCAATGCTAAGTGAGCGACCCTGAACGACGAATTCCGCAGTCATTGCATCCATGAGCCGCTCAGCGGCAACCACCACGTCCGTTACATCCTTTAATCCAGTCAGCACGATCAAAAATTCGTCACCGCCTACGCGGGCGACGGTATCCTGTTCACGACCCCACCTCCTAAGTCGCTCCGCAACTTCTTGCAAAAGGAGGTCACCGACCGAGTGCCCCAGTGAGTCGTTGATGTCTTTGAACCTGTCGAGGTCGAGGTACAAAACGGCGAGTTTATTCTTTTGGCGGCGAGCACCAGCGAATGCATTTGCCAGTCGATCCCGAAGAAGAGTGCGATTGGGTAGACCGGTTAGCGCATCGTAATAGGCTAAGAATTGTACCCGTTCCTCTGCTTGTTTGCGGTCATCGATGTCCATGGTGATACCGGACATGCGAGTCACGCGCCCGGTGTCGTCATAGAAGGCTTGCCCACTGGACGTGCGCCAGTGCACGCTATTGTCAGGCCAAACAACGCGGTACTCGACGATGTAGTCTCGCTTTTCCCGAATTACACTGTCAATTTCGGTCTGCATCATTTTCCAGTCGTCCGGATGTACAGCGTTCATCAACGACTGGTAGTTGGCTGGGCCGTCTGGAGCCACTCCCAGCAGGGCTTTGCAGGTGTCGGACCACACGTGCTCATCCTTGATGACATCAAAATCCCAGCAACCGATCTTCGCCGCTTTCATTGCTATCCGCATGCGTTCTTCGCTGCGACGCAACTCGGATTCGGCCTGTTCCCGCGCCATCACCTCCACTCGTAGGGCATCTTGTGCTTGCCTTTGAGCGGTAACATCCCGTCCGATTCCCGATACCCCGACGATTGTCCCGGTCTTGTCTTTGATGGCAGAAACCGACAGGGAAACGTCGATGATCGCGCCACGCTTAGTGAGGCGTTGCGTGTCAAAACGTTCTATGACCTGGCCAGCGGCAATCTTTTGCAGAAGAACATTAACCTCCCCATGTTTTTCTGGCGGAAGACAAAACGAAATGTGGCGGCCTAGTGCTTCAGCAGCAGAATAGCCATAAGTGTGCTCCGCTCCACGATTCCAGCTTGTTACAGTGCCGTCCAAGTCGACACTATTGATCGCATCGTCCGAGTTTTCAACGACGGCGGCCAGTCGCAGACTTTCTTGTTGCACCGCCATGTCCTGCCGACGAATGATGAAGCTTATGCAGAGCGCAACAGAGCCTGCGAACAAAATGGTGAGGATGTGAGATGTCACAAGGGACATTCGAGGGAAACACATCTGCCTGCTAGTCTCGTAGACCGCCGTCGCGCACAACGCCACGAGCCCAACCCACAAAGCTCTCGGGATGTCAGACCGCTTGGACATAGGACTGTTTGGACGACAGATGAGCAAAGGCTGTTCGTTTAAGTTTATGGAAATCAGAAAGCGTGGAGGCGATGCACTGTCAAGATCACGAACTAAAGTAACTTCCGACTACGAGAAAACTCGTTCAGGAACTCGGCGGCGATTTGACTACGGCAGGCATAGACGGCACGACCAAGAACGCCGATATCGATAATTAGGGCGAGTCCGAAAAGCAGCCAGACTCTACTGTCCACTGTGAAGTCGCGGAGTACGGAGGATTCAGAGTTCACTAGACCCCCAATCTGCTTGCTTCCGCGCCTGCCAGATCAGCAGGGAAACCGTCAGCCAAGCAGGAGTGGCAGCCATGAGCACCATTCATATGCTGTGGTGGGGCAGGAGTTGCCAGACGAGCAGGGCAAAGATGAAAAGTCCGATACTTCCCATCGCGGCACCTGCGGCATCAATACTGGCATCACTATTGGATTTGTTGCACTTCCTCTGGCGATGGCGTTCGACGTTACTCCGGAACCAACGCCCCGATCTATTTCAGATTGCATCAGTCTGACTTCGAGTTACCCAAGAAGCCCTACCCCATCCTCTAGCCACAAACATCCAGTGCAAACTACGTCCGGTCTTTTTGTGCTCAACTCCATCATCCGGGGGCACTAAGCCTCTTCGGATGCCGCTTTTGACGAAGCTAACAGCGTGCTGGCTATTTATCGGGGAGCCTGTCCTCCAACGTCTGGCTCAACGATTCAATCGAGGTGATCTTGCTAAGTTCGCGAATATCCTTGTCTGCCATGATGCTGTGAAGTCCCATGTGCCCGCAAATCGCACGTACCATTTGCAACACCGTCGTGATTTCTTTCTCTGCCAGCAAGTCAACTTGCAGGTTCAGGTGGTCCCGGCGCTCCCCACGGCGCATCATGCGGTTCTGGCGCATGAGTATGAAGCTGGACAGAATGACCGCCTCGACCGCAACAATCACTCCGAGCAACGAGAACGGCCACGGGTCGAACGGTCTTACCCCGGCGATTTGGCCGCTGTTCACCAGCAACCATCCGGTTACGAACACTAAGTGAAGCACAACGAACGGGAGGCTCCCTGCGAACGCTCCAATGCTGTCGGCGAGGCGTTCTGAGCCAGACCTTCGTTCTAACGCCTCTTCCTCTTGCTTCACAATAGAATCAATGTGCGCGTCAGCGTGTTTCGGATGTTCAGTCATGGTCATGCCTCTTGCGATAGGATACGCCGCGTCCAAAGCCAAATTTAAAAGTGTAGACAGTTGTGCAACCCTGAAACTTGGGCAGAAACATCGTCAGGTCAAATAATTCTCAACAGAGGGTTGCGCACCGCGTCCGCCAGCGTGCTCGTCGCACAGAGTCTTGATCCAATCATCTTCCCGCAACTCGCCCGGTTGACCGCAAACCTCGCAAGCATGGAGGGACTCCAGTTGGGCAGCAAAAAGGCGTTGGTGAATGGTGTCATTCGCAAAATTGACATAGATGCGCAAGCCGCCGAACTTCTCTTTCACTTGCAGGATTTCGAACTGGCGTCCGCTTGCTCGATTTCGGCAACCCTTGGTTTGGAAAGCTGGAAGAACTGAGCTTCGAAGATGAGGTGCGGACGTGGCCCGGTATGTACGCGAGCGAGAAACTCTCCAAGAATGGCGATTACCTGCTGGCATTCCGCGACCCCAGCGGTGCGCCGCTGGAACCACGGTTCTTGATAGACAATAAGGATAAGGCGGCAATCACTGAAAGCGACGTCAAGAAACTAATCCGCGACGCCAAAGAGCGCCATGTCCCCATCGGCGTGATCGCCGCAAGGGATGAAACCCAGCTTCGGCAAGTTGATCGGGATTGCCGCTGGTCGCAGGAAGACGGGATTTGGATTCTGCGAACCACCCGTGGCTGGTTCCGGCGTGACCTCGATGTCCTCCATCGATTCCTCGAACGGATGCGGACTGAAGGTGCGGACTTCCTGCAAAAGAATGCAGCGATGTCCGAGGAAGTCCGCCGCACGCTGGTTGATCTGGATGAGGTGGACAAGGAATTGAAGAAGGCAGCGAAGGCAATCGACGCCGCTGCCGGGATGACTGGCAAATACCGACTCCGGTTGACCTCTCTCTGCGACAACACGGAAGCGCAGAAGAAGCCCCCACAGCGCCAGCAGGATGTAAGCAGCATCAAGCAAGCAGGCGACTAGCTACTGGCTGCCGACTCTTCTCAGCCGCTAAAATTCGGGTCCACGGGTATTCTCCATCGTTTGAGCAGCGATTCCGGGATGTAGCAACGGTCTTTGTTGCGTTCGCACCACTGCTTTAACTTCTCAGAGGCCGCACAACTCTGCTCGGTCAATCCCAGCTTCTGAACCTGCTCTTCGAACGCAGTAGGAACAGCGGGCGCAGGCTCCATCGGTTTTCCCCAATTCGGATTTCCTCGCTTGCGAGCTTTGCCTGGCAGAATGAATGGTTTCGCCACAGCCCCTCATGATACTCCCCCACGGATTGCCATCGGCTAATACTGAGTCCCAGGCGAAAGGAAGACGATTATGGAAAAAGGCAGTGTTTGGGGACTGGTCAGTCACCCTGATAAGTGATATAAGTCACAGGGTTTCGGCGGGTTGGTGCCGTAGCGTTATGTACCGCTGGCCGGATTTTCTCCCCCGCGACTGGAACCTCAGCGGCAGCGCGCCCTGATCGGGACTGGCACTTCTCCCCCGAACTCGAATTCGCCGCACGACGAGGTAGTCCCATGACCGACCACACTCGGAACGGGGTTAGGGCAGGGCGCATTCTCATCGTTGACGATGAAAAGGCGATTCGCGAAGTTATCGCTGCTATGCTCGCTCCTGCCAACTACGGGTGCCGGGAGGCTGCATCGGGTCTGGAAGCACTCGGCATGCTGGAATCCGGGGAGGAATTCGATCTCATGCTCACCGACCTGATGATGTCTGATCTCGACGGCATCGCCCTGCTTGAGCGCAGCAAGGACAAGTATCCCCTCATGCCCGTGGTCATCGTGACGGCGGTGCAGGACATTTCGGTTGCATTGGCCGCCATCCGCTGCGGCGCTCAGGATTACTTGACGAAGCCCTTCGAGCGCGAGCAGTTGCTGGCTGTCGTTCGCCGAGCGTTGGAGTGTCGTCGCGCTAAGCTGGAGCACCGGGCATATGTGTCCAGTCTGGAATCGCAGGTAGCCAGACTCACTGAGCAGTTGAGGGGCAGGATACCTGAGAAGAAATAGCTCAACGCTGATTTCAAACGCTACCGAGGATTTCTATTTCCGCAGGCCACAGCCTAGCCGCAAAAAAGCATAGGAAAGGCCGTCATGGTATCTCATCCGTGACGGCCTCTTACTGCGATGGGGGTGTGAGGTGACGTTTATCTCATTGCCGGTGGAAGGCTGTCAGTGATGCATGACCCGAGGTACGATGTGGAAAACATTTCAACGCACTGTTAGAACGCTGCCAACTAAGAAACGCAGAGCGTTGGCGCAAAGCAGCGTTCCCCAACAACTTCAAACAGGAGCAATCTTGACGGCATATAATTCGCGCCTTTAGGGAGATGACAACTGTCCAGCAAGCGGTGATGCAGGTGCTGCAGCGGCGGTGGGACTCGACGTTCTCCACCACAGCTATGGTTTTCGACCCGGAAGATCTGCACCTCAAGCGGTAAGCTCATACCCCCATACCCCCTAGTTTTTATACTGCCTAGGGGACAATTTGTCCCGGCCATGCGTGGAAGGGCGATTTGTCCCAACACTCCCACACCGATCCCAACGACCGCTCATTCTTTCAACCACTTGCATGAGCACACTTTGGTCTCTGTCCTGCATTACCAGAAGTGCAGTTGATTTGTCAGGAGGCTTCCCAGTGAAACGACTTTCTCTCCACTCTGGTGCTGGTACTGGTTGCAACATCAGGTTGGGCACAACTATCCAAGATCGCGACCCCGTTGCACGGGCGTAAGGACAACGATGCAACCGACGTAATTGTGCAGTTCGCTATGACGCCCGGGGCCATACACAGAGAGAAGATTCTGATGCGCGGCGGAACCATTAAAGACGACCTGTCTTTCATCAAGGCGCTGCACGCGTCAATTCCCGCTTCCCGGCTCGACGACCTGTCGGAAGACTCGACGGTGACTTACATTTCGCCAAATCATCCAATCCAATCTACCCTCAACAACACAACCGCTGCGGTGTTGGCGGACTATCCCTGGGGTCTGGGATTGGACGGAAAAGGCATCGGAGTTGCCGTAATCGATAGTGGCGTACGCCAGGTTGAAGATCTGAGAACCGCCAACAAGAAGAAACAATCGCGGGTCGTCTACAGTTTCGATACGATCGGCGGCGGAACTGATGATTTATACGGTCACGGCACGCACGTTGCCGGCATTATTGCTGGGAACGCAGCAGCCTCGTCTTGTCCGAGCTGCGACATTGCGCTGCAAGGGATAGCTCCCAATGCGAAGATCCTGAATTTTCATGCGCTGGATCAGAACGGCGCCGGCACGGATACTTCAGTAATCAACGCCATTTACCAAGCGATCCAGATGAAAGCCTTGTACAACCTCCGGGTCATGAACTTGTCGGTTGGGCGGTCCGTGTTCGAAAGTTACAAGCAGGATCCGTTGTGCCATGCGGTAGAGGTAGCCTGGAGGGCCGGAATCGTGGTGGTGGTTGCGGCGGGCAACGACGGGCGCGACAACTCATTCAACAACAATGGCTATGGAACCATCAATGCCCCCGGCAATGATCCTTATGTCATCACCGTGGGCGCGATGAATACGCTGGGCACGCCCGACCGCAGCGATGACGTGATGACCTCGTATAGCTCAAAAGGGCCAACCGCGATCGATCACATTGTGAAGCCGGATATTGTGGCCCCGGGCAATAAAGTAATCTCGCTGCAGGCTCAAGACAGCACTCTGGTTGCTGGGTATCCCGCCAACGTTCCGCCCACGGGATATTATCGTGACGGCAAGGGGAAACGGCCGTCGCCAAACTACTTCATGCTGAGCGGTACGAGCATGGCGACTCCGGTTGTGAGCGGCGCCGCCGCGCTTCTGTTACAACGCCACCCACGGCTCACACCCGACCAGGTGAAAGCCCGCTTGATGAGGTCAGCGTACAAAACCTTTCCGCAGTACACGACGATCACCGATTCTGGAGTCTCGTACACCATTCAATACGACGTGTTCACGGTCGGAGCCGGCTATCTGGATTTGCAGGCTGCGTTCTCGGAAACTCGCAGCATCGATGCGAACCTGAGTGCTAAGTCTCCCACCGCTGTCTACGACCCGACGACCAACAGTGTTCACTTCGCCAGAGATCACTCCCTGTTTTGGGGCAGCTCGGCGATGTGGGGAAGCTCGACAGTGTGGGGCGCGAATTCGTTCGTAGGCAGCCAGTCGGCCATGTGGGGAAGTTCGGCGCTTTGGGGCAGCTCCGCTATGTGGGGCAGCAGCACTGCCAGCGCTTTCAGCGCGCTTTGGGCTAGTTCCGCCATGTGGGGCAGCGGCACGAATACTCCCGACCCCATGAGCGTCGCGATTGGCGGCGACAAGTAGTTATCATAAAACGACGTTCTAAGAGCTTGTAACAAAACCTCCACCCCGTCAGCTTAGGTCCCGGTCACTGCAGTTTCTTGTACTGAGATTTAGCTTGGGATAGGGATGTCGGGATCGGCGTCTTTCCAGAGGGTGACTAATCCTGATAGTCGGCCCATGAAAACCTCGGCGCTGCGGGCGGATTTCTGTTGCACAGTCAGGATTACTTCTGACTTAGAAGATAGAGATCAGCTTGGCCACCGGGCCGGGAGTACACGACCGTGGAAAGGTCCGATGAGAAGTCGAAGGCATTGCCATTGTACGCGAGCGGGAAAGTAAACGGCA
>DATMQI010000074.1:0-2400 GCA_035567135.1 Terriglobales bacterium | reverse complement strand
ATGCAGCGGTTCATCTCATGATTCACTAGCGGACCGAGATACTGATTGCGAAACGTTCTTTTGCCAAAGCTGTAAACGCGTGACCGGTGTCCGGTCATGACCGTCATGTCCTGGAGATGACATTCGCCGCCTTCGTCGCATACAGGACAATCGTGCGGATGGTTCTGCATCAAGCCTTGAATAACAGCGGCGCGAAAGGCAACAGCTTCAGGATCGGCGATGGAGAGGCGTGTGCCGTCGGCGGCCGGCGTCATGCATGCCATGACGAGTTTGCCCTCCGTGTCCTGTTCGTTGCGGAATTGCTTTACGGCGCACTGGCGGCACGCACCGACCGAGCCCAATGCCGGATGCCAGCAGAAATACGGAAGATCAAAACCCAGTGAAAGACAGGCGTGGAGCAGGTTCTGTTTCGGATTCGCCTGTCTGGGCTTGTCATCGATGTAAACGGTCGCCACAGTCATCTCCAGGGACAACGATGTTCGTCGATGTGCCGGCGGAAATCCCCAGCAAAATATTTCAGCGCACTCTGAAGGGGTTCGATTGCCCCCGGCGCAAAGGCGCAGAACGTGTTGCCCGGAGCAAGAAATCTCGTCTGGAACATCAGCGTGTCCAGATCACGAGCGCTCCCACGGCCTTGCTCCATTCCAAGCAGAATCTTCTCCGTCCACGCCAGCCCGCTCCAACACGGGGTGCACCAGCCGCACGATTCCCGCGCAAAGAAGTGTTCGAGATTCCAGACCATACCGACAGGGCACGTCTGGTCGTCCAGCACAACCATGGTTCCCGTGCCCAACCGGCTTCCCGCGTTCTGCACGTTCCCGTAGTCCATCGGCGTGTCCAGATGCTCCTCTACAAGGAAGTCGGTCGACGCTCCGCCCGGCAGCAGCCCGCGGAAACGTAGGCCGTCACGCATTCCTCCGCCATGGTCCTCGAGAATCTCACGCAGCGGCGTGCCCATGGGAAGTTCCCAGAGTCCCGGCCTCCTGACTTTGCCACTGACGCCAAACAGCTTCGTGCCTCCATCGTCGGTCAGGCTCAGGCCTCGGAACCAATCAGGGCCCTTGTTCACGATGTGGTGAACATTACAAAGCGTCTCCACATTCTGGACGATCGTCGGTTTCCCCCAGAGCCCGCAAACCTGGGGGAAGGGAGGCTTCGCTCTCGGATGCGCTCGCTTCCCTTCGAGGGCATTGAGCAGAGCCGTCTCTTCGCCACAGATGTAACGACCAGCACTGGCGTGAAGGTGAATTTCAAGACCGTAGCCCGACCCGAGGATGTTGCGGCCGAGATAATTGTTTGCTTTTGCTTCGGCGATCGCCCTGCAGAGGCGGTCGTTGGAGCACTTGTACTCGCCTCGCAAAAATATGTACCCGATATCGGCCTCAATTGCGTATGCTGCAACAATCAAGCCTTCGATCAACTGGTGCGGATCCCTCTCCATCAGCGCGCGGTCCTTGAACGTTCCAGGCTCCATCTCGTCGGCGTTCGCAACGAGGTACTTCGGATGCGAAACCTCCTTTCCCATGGGTACGAAGCTCCACTTCGTGCCGGTGGGAAAGCCGGCCCCTCCCCGCCCGCGAAGATTCGATCGTTTCACCAATTCGGTGACCTCCGCCGGCTCCATAGCGAGTGCCTTGCGCAGCCCTTGATATCCACCGGCGCGCTCGTATTCTGAAATGCTCACCGCATTCTTGTCAGGCCGAAAATTACCCGTGAGAGGCTTTTCCATAGATACGCCTATGTGTAGTGCGTCAATATTTCCTCAATCTTCGGTTCGTCGAGATCCTCATGCAATGTGCCGTCGATCATCATGGCTGGTGCGTGATCACACGCTCCCAGACAAACGATGGGCAACACGGTAAAGTGCCCGTTGGAGGTTGTGCCACCAAGCGGGGTGCCCAACTTGCTGCAAAGGTGATCGCGCATCCGGTCAGAGCCCATGATCCAACACGAGACGCTGTCGCAAACAAGCGCAACATGCCGTCCCACCGGCCTCCGGCGGATCAGATTGTAAAATGTCGCCACGCCGTCCAGGTCAGCGACGGAAAGCCTCAGGAGTTCCGAGAGATCGCGCAGCTTCTCATCCGACACCCATCCCTGGTGCCGTTGAATGATCAGCATCGCTTCGATACAGACGGCCTGCGTGTTCGGATAGTCCGCAAGCTTCGCCTCGATCTCCTCTCGCTCCTCCACAGTCAGCATCGCTTCCTCTCCCCTCTTCTTTGTTCACCGGTCGATGTCCGCGAGCACATAATCAAGGCTTCCCAGGATCGCCAGAAGGTCCGGGATCATCAATCCCCGGCACAGCAGCGGCAACATCTGCATGTGTGCAAAAGATGGTGCGCGAATACGAGTCCGGTAGGAACCAGTGCCTCCATCGCTTATCAGGTAATAGCCGTT
>DATMQI010000073.1:0-4536 GCA_035567135.1 Terriglobales bacterium | reverse complement strand
TACCAACGACGAGTACACAGCTCGTTCCGCTGCGAACCAGTCGACATCAGGCGAACCGAAGGGGCGACCCCTTTCTTCCCAAAGCTTGTAAGCCACTTTTGCCACGAACTCATGCCTATCCTCACCTAGAAAATCAGTGGTGAGCTCGAGCGGTTGTTGCTTATCCAACTCTCCAAATTTATCGGGCATTGGATGGGTTCCTCGAATTCTGAGTCAGCGGCACTGGTCCCAGTTCGCACCCGTTATCCGATCTTTTGTACGACCGCCGCGAAAGCAGTGTCCTCCGAGATCGTTCTCAGGATTCTCCACTCACTCCAACTCCGATGTAGCACAACGAATTTCTTCTTTTGATTGCAGAATCCTAAGGACATTTTCGGTCACCGCCAAGAGGGTGCGTCGTGCCACAGAATAAAAGGCGCCTCCAACGGTACGAACGCTCCCATGTGCTGCGGAACGAGGCGCGGTGTGTAGTCAGCAGCCGGCCGAGTCGTGGGAACAATTGCAGTGTATGTGAACCCACTTGCCGCGCGAACCAGGACTTCGCGACGATTCATGAGTTGCGTGATTGGGGCAGCGTCTTTCTGTGCCTCAGCGTAAAGTTCGACCCTTACAGCATCGGGGTTAATATCGTCAAGAAAGACCTGAACCTCAAAGAGATATTGCTCGCCCTGTTGTTGAACGGTTGCGGAACCGAATCGCAGAGCTGACCAGTGTTTCGCGAGTTCGGCCTGCCAGGCCACCAAATCGGCTCCCAGTGAACCTCCATTCTCGGCGCGCCCGCGAAAAGCAGCTGCCGCGGAGAGATAGTGTTCATCGGTATATTGTCGAACTACACGATTTGTCGAAAAGGTCGGAGTCAAACGAGCCATGCTTTCGCGCATGCGAGCAACCCAGCGGCGCGGAATTCCATGCTCATCGCGGGCATAGAACTCTGGAATAACATCCCTCTCAAGCAAGGCATACAGAGTTTCGGCTTCGGTTGCGTCCCAAGAAGGGTCATCCCCATGTTCCCGCCCATCCCCGATGGCCCAGCCAACCTCCGGGGAGTACGCCTCCGCCCACCAGCCATCCAGTTCAGAAAGATTCAAGCCGCCGTTCACCAGCACCTTCATACCGCTGGTGCCGCTAGCTTCCCAAGGGCGTCGCGGAGTGTTCACCCAAACGTCCACGCCCTGAACTAGATGCTCCGCCATAAGCACGTCGTAATCGGAAAGGAAAACCACCCGGGATCGAGCTTCCGGGCGGCGGGCAAACTCAACCCACTGCCGGATCATGTCTTGCCCCTCGGCATCTTGGGGATGTGCCTTGCCTGCAAGCACGATTTGGACGGGGCGCTCTCGATTAATGAGGATGTTGAGGAACCGCGCCGGATCATGCAGGAGAAGGTTGGGGCGCTTGTATGTCGCAAAGCGGCGGGCGAATCCCAGAGTCAAACTATTGTTATCGAGTATCAGTTTGGCCTGCGCCAGATCTTCCGACGATGCTCCCCGACCTGCTAATTGGCGAACGTAAAGTCTGCGGACATAGTCAACGAGCGTCTTGCGGCTATTCGCGCGGAGTTGCCAAAGGTCGGAGTCGCTCACGGCGCTGACACCCTTCGCCATGTTTGCCAAAGTTCCGTGCCAACAGTTTTTGCTGCACGTTGATTCCCACAAGCGGTCGGCTTCGGCTGAGTCCCAGGTAGGCGTGTGCACTCCGTTGGTCACGGATGACACCGGCACTTCGCTTTCCGGCCACCGCGGAAACAGACCCTGGAAAAGTCGTCGACTGACTTGACCGTGCAATCGGCTGACGCCGTTGACCGCACCGCTCCCGCGGATGGCCAGGTAGGCCATATTGAACGGTTCAGACGAGTCTTGCCGATCCCGCCGACCCAGTGCCAGAAGCTGCTCGAGCGAAATCGACAGTTTCTCCTCAGCGTACTTCCTGAGGTATCTCTCGATCAGACTGGGAGCGAAGCGGTCAAAGCCTGCCTCTACGGGAGTATGGGTTGTAAAAAGGTTGCCGGCACGAGTGACGGTAAGCGCGACATCGAATGGCTGACCGTTATCTTCCATGTATGAACGTGCCCGTTCCAGCACCGCAAACGCGGCGTGACCTTCATTAAGATGGCAAACCTCGGGCTGCAGTCCGAGCGCCCGCAAGAGCCGCCAGCCTGCAATACCAAGGACCAACTCCTGTTTCAACCGCAACTCCGGACCGCCGCCGTAGAGTTCGGTAGTAATGCCGCGGAATGCCGGGAGGTTCGCGGGGTCGTTGGTATCGAGCAAATACAATTTCGCCCTACCCACTTGCACCTGCCAAACACGGATCCACAACTTAAAGCCAGGCATAGCAATGGCTAGGCGCAGCCATTCGCCATTTGGCTCCCGCACCGGTCTGATCGGCAACTGGCCGGGATCGTTGAATGGGTATAAAGCCTGCTGGTGGCCTTGCGCATCAATTTCCTGCCGAAAATAGCCTTGTTGGTAGAGCAGACCGATTCCGGTCACAGGGACGCCCAGGTTACTTGCTGCTTTGAGTTGATCGCCGGCAACGTTTCCGAGCCCACCCGAATAAATCGGTAGCGCTTCGCTCAACATAAATTCCATCGAGAAATACGCAATCGTCGACACACCCGAACGTGGGTGCGCCTTTTGAAACCACGCTTCCGATTCTTCAGCAAGTGTTTTCTCGCGGTGGAGATCAGTCAACAGTTTTTGAAATCTCGGATCGGCAGCAACACTTTGCAGTTTTTCTCGAGATACGGTTTGCAGCACAACCCACGGATTATGCGTATGTTCCCAGAGTTCGGCATCGAGTTGCTCCCAAAGCTGATCCGCGGAGTGATTGAAGGACCATCTAAGGTCCAAAGCCAGGTCGGTAAGAGCATCCGAAATGGCTGTATCGGGGGGACGATCAACATATGCTGGAGTACTCATAAAAAACTCCTTCTCATGGCTTATCGGCCTAGGCCGCTTGGGTACTGCGGGCAAGCGTTTCCGAGACAATGGTCTGGGCTTCTTCTTGGATTTGTCGTAGATGGTCCTGGCTCAAGAAACTCTCGGCGTAAATCTTGTAGATTTCCTCCGTGCCGGAAGGCCGTGCTGCAAACCAGCCATCCTTGGCAATCACTTTGATTCCTCCAATTGGATTGCCGTCTCCCGGAGCGGTGGTCAGAATCTTCTGGATCGGCTGCCCAGCAACTTCGGTAGCGTGAATGTCGGATGGGGACAATCTTGCAAGAGCGGCTTTTTGTTCGGGCGTAGCGGGAGCATCGATGCGTTCGTAGACGGGATCTCCCAGCTCGCGGGTGAGATCCTGATAAATTTCACCGGGATCCTTTCCCACGCGCGCCGTAATTTCTGCCGCGAGCAAACAAGGAACAATTCCGTCCTTGTCTGTGGTCCACACGTTGCCGTCGCGCCGGAGGAAGGAAGAACCAGCGCTTTCCTCGCCTCCGAAACCCAAGCGGCCAGCGAGCAAGCCTTCGACAAACCATTTAAAGCCCACCGGTACCTCATAAAGATGCCGACCCAGGCGCACGCTGACACGATCGATCATGCTGCTGCTCACTACGGTTTTCCCAACGGCAACTTCCTCGCGCCAGGTCTTCCGATTCGAAAATAAGTAGTGCACGCACGCCGAAAGGTAGTGATTCGGGGGCAGCAACCCACTTCCCTTGGTGACAATGCCGTGGCGGTCGTGGTCCGTATCGCTAGCAAACGCAATATCGAATTTGTCCTTTAGCGCGATAAGTCTCTGCATGGCATAGGGCGAGGAAGGATCCATGCGAATCTTGCCATCCCAATCGACAGTCATGAAGCGAAACGTAGGATCAACAGATTTGTTGACGATCGTGAGGTCAAGACCATACTGCTCGGCAATCCTCGGCCAATAGTCGATGCCCGCGCCTCCGAGAGGGTCCACTCCAAGCCTGATCTTGGCGTCGCGGATCGCCGTCATATCGACAACGCTATTGAGATCGCCGACATAGGCGGTTAAAAAGTCGTGTTTGTGCGTCGTCGAGGCATGCAACGCTTTCTCGAAGTAGATTCTCTTGACGCCCCCCAGCTCCCCTCGCAGAAATTCATTGGCTTTCGATTCAATCGAGGAAGTTACGCTGGAATCGGCGGGTCCCCCATGCGGAGGATCGTATTTGAAGCCTCCGTCGTCGGGAGGATTGTGAGACGGCGTGATTACGATACCGTCGGCGAGCCCCGTCTTTCGTGCGTGATTGTAGAGCAGGATCGCATGGGAGACGGCAGGGGTTGGAGTGTAGGGGGCGCCTTCGGAGAGCATTACTTCGACGTTGTTTGCCGCAAGCACTCCCAGCGCGCTCGCAAATGCGGGCTCGGACAGGGCATGGGTATCCATCCCAAGGAAAAGCGGACCGTCAATGTTCTGGACTTTGCGGCAGTCACAAATCGCCTGAGTGATTGCCAGGATGTGCCACTCGTTAAACGCCGCGTCCATAGCAGATCCGCGATGGCCGGATGTACCGAAGACAACCCGCTGTCTCGGATCACTCGGATCGGGCCGCAACTCGTAGTAGGC
>DATMQI010000072.1:0-10403 GCA_035567135.1 Terriglobales bacterium | reverse complement strand
CTAAGGCCGTCTTCGTCAACTACCACTCCTGAACGATTCCACCCGTCTTGGTCCACCTGCTATGCTTTTGCGCCGTGGGAGAATTCAGCAAGTTTTTCGGGCTTTCGTTCAGCGCATTGCTGCCGCTGGTGAATCCGCTGGGTAGCGCGCTCGTTTTCCTGGGACTCGTCGGCAGCGCGCCTCCTGTGGTTTATCGGACTCTGGCGCGGAAGATCGCGATCAGCACCACACTTTTCCTGGTTGCGATCGAACTGATCGGCACCGCGATGCTGAAGTTTTTTGGTATCTCTCTGCCTGTCATGCAGGTTTCTGGTGGTCTTGTGCTGGCGGCCATGGGCTGGAGCCTGCTGAATCAGGAGGAGCCGGAGCCGAAAGGTGAACCTATCGACGCGGGTGGCGCCGCGCTTGGATCACTGGAACGGAAAATCTTCTACCCGTTCACGTTTCCGATCACCGCCGGCCCAGGTTGCATTGTGGTGATGGTGACTTTGAGCGCGCACGCATCCGTAAAGGGTTTGCTGCCGGACATCACCGCGCACGCGGGAATTGTGCTCGCGGTGGTGCTGTTAAGCATAGCTGTGTACTTCTGCTATGGCTACGCGCCGGTCATCACGGCACATATTTCTCCGCAGACTGCTCATGGCATCCTGCGCGTGATCGCATTCGTCCTGCTGTGCATCGGCGTACAGATTACCTGGAATGGCGTCGAGGCCATGCTGAAGATAGCGCTCAAATCCTAAACCACTGCCAGTCTGGCGGACTTGCGACGGGATCCTTCAGATCGAAACGTGGCATTGAATGTTGGCAAAGGCGTATATTACTTGTAACCGTACGGTTACAAGTGTGATCGCCTGGTTTCGACAATGATCCGTTTGACACTCTGGAAACATGATCCTAAGGTTCCTTTGTGAACCACGAACCTTGCCGCGCTGCGGCCCTCAAAGCGACTTCGCTCATTACCATCGCAGTCTGCGTCTTACTCTCCGGCTGTGGTCCGAAGACGATTTGGTCCGCAGAAGCCAGATCTCCTGACGGGCATTGGGTTGCGACTGCTCGGACGGACCAATACAGCGGACCTGGGAACGCCGGTCTCTACACCAGGGTCGAACTGAGGCGGACCAGCGGCCAGAAGAGTCCCATGGAAATCTTGTTGTTGGATTACCAAGCCGCGTACCCGTCCGAGGCAAATGTGAAGATCATCTGGTTAACTCCGTCGCATCTGGAGATGACGTACAACACACACGCAGATATCGACTTCCAAGCCATCAAGTGCGCCGGAATCGACATCTCCGTGCGAGAGCTTCCAAGTGGCTCCAGCGACCATGCTGCTCCATAGCTCGTAGCTGTCGATAAATTCCCATTACGCTCATAACCAAATGGTTCTGAGTGAAATCGCTGTTTGCGACAGTTGTTGTTTGTCAGGCCGGTTGGCGGCAAACGGAAACTGAATTGCCGCACACGAGGAGGTTGCCTTAACTGCTAACTCATCAGAGTGCGGTACAGTTGGATCAGGGCTGGTCCAAGGGTAACGACCAGGACCACCGGAAGGGTGAATACGGTGCCGAACACAAGCAGAGCGGGAACCATCGTGTTCGCCTTCGCATGCTGACTGCGTTCGACGCGAAGAAAGTCGGCACAAGTCTGCAGGACCCTAACTACTTCTAACGGTTCGGCCCGAATCAGCTCACTCAATTCCTCGATCTCACCAACGCCGGTTCGTTCTGACATGCTCCACAACGCTTCATCCAATGAGTAGCCTGCCTGCATTTCGCAGCAGACGAGGTACAACTCGTCACTCAGCTCTGGATGGGCATGTCGCAGGTCTTTGATGACTCGCTTCATGGCCGGAAGGGGAAAAAGACCGGCTTCAACGCAAAGGCCGGTCAAATCAAAGAAGTCGATGAGGCCGAGGCGAATACGCTTCTGCCGCCCGTCGATCATCGCCTTGAGGATGAAGCGCGGTATGAAAAAGCCCAGCCACGTGCTGCCGACCAGTAACAGGGGAGATTTGAGGCCGCTGATCACCAGGACCGCTGCAAAACCGAGGAGAGGAATCAGCGCACGGGTGCCAAGATAGAGTATGAAGTGACGGTACTCATGGTATCCCGCCCGAATGAGCAAGGCTCGAATACGGGACACTTGGTCGGGCGAGAGATGCAGCTGACTACCCATGATTGTGCATCTCTATCCATAATTGCATTCCTTGTCAAGCTGGTACCCGGTCCACATCGCAGTCGAAAAGCTCAAATGCCGCAATCCCAAGAAGTACTATCAAACCGATGACAACGTACCAGAACAGATCACTTCTGTGTTTCTTGCCGCTGTCCTCCATTATGAAGGGGACCTCCGCGTTCGCCAGTTAAGCCTATCGCACAAGACCATTGTTGGTGAAAAATCCCCGTTCCGCTCATTGACCGACCCCAGCGCAAAGCTTCCTGGCGGTCGGCGAAAGGCCCTCATCCCGACGCCCATTGAGACTACAACGCCGCGCCTGGCACACCGTAAGGCGAAGCACCTACCACCTTAGTACTCTGGCCCGCGCAGTACCGAGCATCTAGGATCTGAGGAAGCCGCAAACCGAGAGTGTAGACTCCCGGCTCGGTCCTGCAACTACCACCCTGATTCGAGGCTGCCATGTCTGGCAACAACTTTAAAACAGACGGTCGCCGCGCCGCCTCCATCGGTGCCTTGTTCATCATCACCATCGCCGGCTGGGTAGTCCCCGGACACCCCACTATCAACGCTCTGAAAAACTTGCTCGCGCCCAGGCCGCGCCTGGTCGTGCTCAATACGATTGGGGCCGCCTTCGATCAACTGGAGTTTGACAGGGTCTTTGCCACGGCGCCAGAGTGCCACGGGCTTACCTTGTCCCGCAGCGCGGTGGTCCCGGACGGGGCAATCTATATCGCGGGCACGGTGCTATTGGACCGTTGGAGCTGGTCGATCAATGGCTTCACGTTCGAGGCAGCTCCGGCGAATGCTGCCCGAACGATCTGTGCGCTCGTAAATCACGAAGGTGGGAAGTTGGTGCGGAAGACGGGCGCTTGAGCCGAGCCTAATCGCACCCATTCGCAACCAAAGCTTGCGGCGCAGAAACAAAAGAAAAGGACAGATCTCTCAAGGGACGTGCCGGCCCTGCCAGTCGGCATCGTTAACGCACGGGCGCATCCCGCCTCTGCGGGTGCTAAAGACAAACTTCCGCCATCCGGCAGTGCATAGCCAGCATCAGGTCTTTACCCGCGTACACCTGCAAAAATTGTTATTGGACTCATCGACCCTGACCGAATCGGCCTGCGACTGTGTTAGTGCATCCCATCGCCCGATTACGACTGTTATCCGAACGTACTACGCGACGGGGAGCGCTAATGCAGCCTCCCCTACCCCGCCTTGGCTTGCCGTCTTTGACTGCGTTACACTGCGAAACACCGTCGATCCAGACCCTTCTGCGGATACTCTGCCAAAGGAGATTGGCTATGTCTTTGATGCCGGACCCCACGTTCTATCCTTCACCGGGCATGGCAATGCAAGCCCCGCCAGAACGTCTCGCTTACGTCTCGCTGCTCAACGTTGGGAGCAACGGACAGCGCGATGCCATGGGTGTGATTGATCTTGATCCGAGTTCGTCCGAATATGGCCGGCTCGTCGGGCAGGTGGATTTTCCGCGCGGCGATAATGAGCTGCACCATTTCGGCTGGAACGCTTGCAGCGCCTGCCTTTGTCCACAGGCTGCGCATCCGCACATGGAGCGTCGTTACCTGATCGTGCCGGGCATCGGGTCATCCCGGATTCATATCCTGGACACGAAGCCGAACCCCAAGCAGCCGAAAATCGTCAAGGTCATTGAGCCCGAGGAGTTCATCAGGAAGACCGGCTACACCTCGCCCCACACCATTCATTGCGGCCCGGACGGCGTCTATGGGAGCGCGCTTGGATCGGCCAGCGGAGACGGCCCGGGCGGAATTTTCTTGATGGATGCGAACACGTTCGAACTCAAGGGACAATGGGAACAGGATCGCGGACCGCAGCAACTGGCCTATGACTTCTGGTGGCACCTGGGACACGACACGATGGTGACCTCGGAATGGGGCACGCCCAACATGGTAAAAAACGGCCTCAATCCGGAGTTGCTGCTGGGCGGCAAGTACGGGCACAAGATGCATATCTTTGATCTCGACAAGCGTCGCCACGTGCAGGAATTGGAACTGGGCGCGGAGCAACAGATGGTACTCGAGCTGCGACCGGCTCACGATCCGAAAAAAACATATGGGTTCGTCGGCGTGGTCATTTCACTCAAAGACCTGTCGTCCTCGATCTGGATGTGGTACCGCGAGGACGGCGGTAAGAACGGTAAATGGGCGGCCCGCAAAGTGATCGAGATCCCCGCCGAGCCTGCCGAGCCGGAAAAACTGCCTCCCCTGCTGCAGGGCTTCAAGGCCGTGCCCCCGCTGGTATCGGATATCAATCTTTCCCTCGACGACCGCTTCCTCTATGTTTCGTGCTGGGGGACCGGCGAGTTCATCCAGTACGACGTCTCCGATCCCGCCAATCCGAAAAAGACCGGTTCGATCCACGTGGGCGGCATCGTGCGCCGCGCGGCTCACCCGAGCAAGCCTAAGCAGTCGCTCAACGGCGGCCCACAGATGGTTGAGTTAAGCCGCGATGGCAAGCGTGTCTATTTCACTAACTCGCTTTACTCTCCCTGGGACGAGCAGTTCTATCCCGATGGGGTGAAGAGCTGGATGGTAAAGATCGACGCGCATCCCAATGGCGGGATCAACCTGGATAAAAAATTCTTCGTCGAGTTTGACGGGCTGCGCGCACACCAGGTGCGGCTGGAGGGCGGCGACGCTTCGTCGGATTCCTATTGCTACTCGGACGGGAAATGACGCATGCGGGGCTGACTTCGACGATGTTGGGGTTGATGCTGCTTCTCGGCGCCTACCACGGAATCAACCCTGGAATGGGGTGGCTCTTCGCGGTGGCACTGGGGATGCAGGAACAAAAGGGGAGCGCGGTGGCGAGAGCGCTCGTCCCCATCGCGCTCGGCCACGCATTGGCCATTGGCACGGTGGTTCTGGCTGCGGCCCTACTAGGCGCGGCACTGCCGCGGGACGTTATCCGCTACGCCGTCGCCGCGCTCCTGGTTGGTCTTGGAATCCATGGCCTGGTTGGCCATTGGCACCCGCGCTGGGTCCGCATGCAGGTGGGCTTTCGGGACCTCACAGTCTGGTCGTTTCTGATGGCCTCTGCGCACGGCGCAGGTTTGATGGTGCTACCTGTGTTGCTGGGCAGCAGCACAGTCGAGGCCGCAGTAGCAGGTCACCATCACATGGCAGCCACCGTCAGTCCTCTCGCTGGACTTCTCGCCACACTCCTCCACACGACAGCCTATCTTGCCGTCACGGGCCTGCTCGCGTGGGTCATCTATCGTAAGCTCGGCCTCTCCCTTCTTCGCAAGACATGGTTCAACTTCAATTTGCTCTGGGGAGCCGCGCTCGTGGCCACCGGTCTGTTCACGCTCCTCCTGTAGCCAATTGACTCCTGTTATACGCCGCAGGTTACGTTCGTCACCTGGCGGCGCACCTCGTTGTGCTCTACTGTGGGGCCGTCATGGCGAGGTATTACGCCCAGCTGAAACTAAGCGGACATCGGTACGACTGGTGTGGCCATTACCACAGCAGCGTGAGTGCAGCTGTCGACTGCATAATCGACAGGGGCGGGGAGTGCGGCTCTTACGTTATCGCCTCCGAACCCTGTACGAGTAGTCGCGAACTGAATGCCGATGAGATGATCCTCTTCGATCTTGCCATGCAGAGAAAATTCTCACCTCGTGTTGACGAGGCTCTTCGGCGCTTAGAAAAAACCGTGGCTTAAACTGCGTGGGTCTCTTAGGGCTTTCCCTTGGGGTCAGTGAGTGTAAGGGCCTGGTTTCGCCAGTTGATTGACTTCCCAAGGAACCATACCGCTAGCGAGGGTGTCCAAGGGAGTGTGGGGGCCATTGGGACGGACAAAAGGCAGGGTCGTGCCTTCGTGTCCATTGCCGCGGCGATCATCGCTGTTTTAACCACAACGGCGGGCGCCCAGAGACGCTTGCAGATGGAAGTTGAGGTGGTGCCGCCCGATCCCAGCCGTGAGATCATTGGCACACTCGCTTCGAAGACGTACATCGGTCGCCTAAGAAACACCGGCAAATCTCCCGTACTAGTTCAGGTTGTCCCTATTGCAGGGCGCAACCAAGGGAACGGGATACGCGGCGCTTGCTACTTGGAGAAGTGGGACTCGACTTCGCGGCGATGGATCTACTCGCCTCCACCCATCATGAGTCTTGAGTCTGCATCCATTTACAGCTTCATCCTCAGAGGAGGGGATGCCGCCGAGGTCTGTGGTCGCCCCTCTGCGTTAGAGCTGGGGCCACCAGGGAAATGCTATCGGTTCGTTTTGCAAGTACAGATGAAAGGGTCGAGTTCACCATCAATCATTTCCAGGGCATTTTGCGTGGGAGTTCCAGCAGAAAGAAAAGTGCCACCGGGATGCTGACGTCGGCAAAGCGAAGCGAGCCGAAAAGTCGCGGTGATTTGTCGTAATATCGCGACTTGACTCGTAACCAAACTGTTACAAGTGTAATGGCCTGTTCTCGACAGTTGACTGCTGCCCGATTGAATATCCGTGCAAGAATCAACCCGTAGGCTCGTTCACCTAGGATGACCTGGATGAAGTCTGCTCTTACTCTGGCCTCGTTGTTTCTTTCCATCTCCATCAGCGCTTTTGCATTATGTTTTGAACCATCGACGCCTTGCCAGTGGTACGCAGTTCACCATGGACAGCCGACATTCGTTGGTATGGCCATATCCGAGGAAACCGTCTCCGATGTACTGGGACTCGGCGAGCACGTCATTCCTGTCACGGTACAGAAAGTCACCTTCAGGATTGAAGAACCATTCGAGAACACGCCAAGTAAAACCGTCGATGTTTATGGTTCGGGCACCACCAATGACCTTCGTTTCAAGGTGGGCGTTCGATATTTGGTGTACGGCTTTCGCGGCAAAGACGGAAAGACACGAACGGGCAAATGCACGCGGACGGCTCCGGTCACCGAGGCCGCGGAAGACCTCATCTTTCTGCGCTCACTCCCAACACGTGTTGGCGGTGGCATCCGGGGACTTGTGCGTTTTGTGACTCCGGGAACACAAACCGTAACCGTAGCTGGGACGGTCACAGAGTCGGGTAGCGACGGTAACCACAAAACGCGAGTCGCAGCCTCTGGCTGGTATGAACTGGAAGGGCTTGCTCCCGGTGATTATCGCGAGACATTCACGCCTGATGACAACAGCACTGAATTCGTGTCGCTCAGGCTAAGTATTCCTGTCAACGGAAGCTGCGTCGAGTCTGGTGTTCGTCTCGGAAATGTGACTGTAAGTGGGGGTGTATCTGACGAAGCGGGGACAGCAATTTCAGGGGTGGATGTGTTTTTGTTCTATGCTCTCGATGGCCATTTCCATCCAGACGTTGCCCTAAAGACACGGACGGACGCAGGCGGCAAATTTAGCTTCCATCGTGTCGAAGCTGCCAACTTCATTCTGTCGGCGCAACTTGCTAGTTCGGAGATGATCTTTTTTCCCGGGACACACGACGCTTCCAAGACGGAAATAATCGAAGTCCACGATGGCAAGCCGCTGTCCGGGCTTGCCGTTCGTGTCCCTCGCTCATCGCACTCGAAGTGAGCCGTGAAACCTAATAACTGTCGAGAAATCTCAATTTCACTCATTGGCACGCAAAGAGGCGAAGGAAAAGCGCACTTGTGCAATGCCTGTTTGCTTCAGCTACGCCCCGGACCTCCTGCTATCATTGGCCCGTAATGTCGAAGTCAAGAAAACGAGAAGAGTGGCTGCGGGATATCGAAGAACGGCAGCGCAATGTCGTTTTTCCAGACACCGTAAATAATGAAGCACGCTTCTGGCGCAATATCATCCAGGGCAAGCAACGTTTGACAGTAGTCCAGCGGGTCGGAATTGGCATCTTCGTCCTATCAGTCGGCACACTCGTTTTCCTAATTACCTTTGCCTGGAACGACCCCCTGGCCCCCGTGTTCTCTTGGTCGAAACTCCTCACTGGCGGTTTTAACTGGCTCGTCGGGTTTGGGGTTATTGGTATTTTCCTGTTGATCTTCCGCTTGAGCCAGAGTGCAAGTCGGAAGTGATTGGCGACAAATCCCCCATTTCACTCATGGACTGATCCGAGACCTGTTTGCGTCACGTAATTCTTGTCTTCCAACTTGCACACCGAAGGGACTTTATTGGGTGCTCTGGATCCCTTCATCGGCCTCCGTTGTTTTTGGCTTCGCTTACATAGACTATATTTCCACAATTGTCTTTTTTTATTGCCAACGGAAACCCCGGCATCCGGGTTAGTCATCATACGTATACGGTCGCTTCTGCCACAGAGGGGATGCCTTAACATGGCCCGTACTGCCTTCCTCTGGTTCTTCGTCTTGTTGCTCGCGATTGGCGCTCTCTTCCTTGGCCAGAACGGCTGCGCTGGAGGCAACACGTCAGGGAACGGCGGAACCAACTCGCCAAGTAACGGTGGAAGCAGCTCGCCAAATAAAATCCAGCACGTAGTCGTGGTTTTTCAGGAGAATCGCACTCCGGATAATTTGTTCCACGGGCTGCCCAATGCCGATATCGCCAATTCGGGTGTGAACTCGCTGGGGCAGACGATTCCTCTCCAACCGATCCCGCTGGCTAACCGCTATGATCTCGGCCATCGGCACAATGATTTCTTGCGGATGTACGACAACGGCAAAATGGATGGGGCCGACAAGGTGTCGGGTTGCAATCCGAACCAAGCTGGATGCCCGCCCAACCCGCAGTTCCAGTATGTAAACCCTTCGGATGTAGCGCCTTACTTCCAGCTGGCGCAGCAGTATACCTTCGGCGACCGCATGTTTCAGACGAACCAGGGGCCGAGCTTCCCCGCCCACCAGTTCATCATTTCCGGCACCTCGGCGCCGACCGCGACCAGCACGCTCTTCGCAGCCGAAAACACCAACCTCGGTGCAGGCTGCACCGCGACTCCCGCGGCTTGGGTCTGGATGATTGATGCCAGCGGCGCCGAATCATCAAAAATGTACCCGTGCTTCGAGCATCCCACCCTGACCGACCTGCTCGATAGCGCGGGCAAGAGCTGGAAATACTACACGCCGTCAAATGGAGGGATCTGGGTCGGACCCAACGCTATTCAACACATCTGTGCCCCTGCTAATTCTGTTTGTACAGGTCCAGACTGGGTCAACAATGTGGTTCTGAACAACACCCAGGTTCTTACCGACATCAGCAGTGGCCAGCTTCCGGCTGTGAGTTGGGTGATCCCGACCGGACAAGCCTCCGACCACCCTGGCAATAACAACGGCACTGGTCCTTCCTGGGTCGCCTCCATCGTGAACGCCATTGGAGGCAGTTCCTATTGGTCAAATACCGCTGTCATCATCACGTGGGACGATTGGGGCGGCTGGTACGACCATGTGCCCCCGCCCAAGGTGATCGAGGACCGCACCAGTTGGGGCTCGGGCTACGTCTACGGGTTCCGCGTGCCATTGATCATCGTGTCGCCCTACGCGAAAGTCGGGTACGTCTCTCACGTCACACACGATTTTGGCAGCATCCTGAAATTCATCGAGCAAATCTTCAGTCTTCCCTCGCTGGGTTACGCCGATGCCGCCGCCGACGATCTTTCCGACTGTTTCAACTTCAGCCAAACACCACTCCAGTTTCATACCATCGCGGCGCCCTTGAGCGCAGAACATTTTCTCAATGACCGCACGCCGCCGTTGGATCCGGATGACGATTGACGCGGGCGAATCAATACTCAGCCTCGGAATCATGAGACACCAGCGCCGAGCACTTCCCGCATCACTTTAGGAGTCGTGCTCAGCCTTACCAGTGCGGCACCAGATCGTTGGCAAAATTGCCATCACGCTCATCCTATGAGAGAGGATGTCAAGCAAAAACACTTCTCCACTGCTCTCCGTGAGACCTCGATCGGTGCTTGCATCCAGGCCCCTTCTTCGTCGTGGAGAGGATTTTGGTTCTAATGCCTGCAGCGCCACAGAGTACGACAGGGATACGAATCGCAGTTGCAGGTCTTCCTTAAGTGGTTTCATGCAGCGGTCCTCGACACCATTCGTTACGAAGCTGCGCAAGCCAACCGTTGGCTTAAGTGCCAACCATCATCCTATGTGAGGCTCGAGGCCTATGGCTTTCTTGGGTTATCCGAGACATCTGAGTAAGTTAGTCAAGCACTTTTTGTCGGCCTCGACGATGCGATTCACCGAGTATCCACAATGTCTTCACAACGTTTTCCGCATAGCTACGATACCGCCCAGTGGGGAGCCGCGCTGAACGAGC
>DATMQI010000071.1:0-8441 GCA_035567135.1 Terriglobales bacterium | reverse complement strand
CGACAAGCCACCCAGTGAGATTACAAACATGGGGCTATTCAATCCGAGCTATTTCCTGCACGCCGCAAACATCTTGTTGTTGGTAGCGTACAGCGTTCGCGACATTCTCTGGCTGAGGTTGTTTTCAGTGGCGGCCTCGCTAATAGCGTTGCCGTACTTCATCCTGCAGCCTGAACCTCTGTGGGAGCCAATCATTTGGAGTAGCGTCTTTGCTGCGATCAATTCGTTCCAGTCTTGGCGTCTTTTTGTCGAGCAACGTCCAGTTAAATTGACGCCTGAAGAGCAGGAAATTCGCCAGCTCGCCTTCCCGGATTTGCCGCCTCGGAAAGTCCTGCAGATTCTGAGTATCGGAGCGTGGACAACTGTGGAAATTGGCCAGCGAATGCTGGAGTGTGGCAAAAGTGTTGAGGCAATCTCGATCATTGTTCGCGGGAAAGTGCGGGTCACGAGAGATGATGGTGTCTTCGGGGAACTCGTCGCGGGCCACATCGTGGGCTCAGCGCTTCTCTTGAGTGGCGTCCCAGCCGATGTAGATGCCGTGGTAGTAGAGCCTGTCCGGTGCATGCGTTGGGAGGTTGAGGTGCTCGACCGCTACCTGGCCGCCAATCCCGAGACGCGGATTGTCCTGCAAAAGTACCTTGCTCGGGACCTGGCCGGAAAAGTGCTCGCTGTGGGAGTTGGCAACCGTCATCCACGGTGAGGCGGATGGAGAAGAAAAGCCGATCTGGGTCAATGACTGTAAAGGGGATTGCTCGCCAACTGACCTAGCTGGGAGAATATTGCGCGGCACGATAAGTTACTGCGCGCTTGCCTATCGAGTGCTCGCAACGTAGATGAAGCCGATCACTGAAATCGTAGAGAGTGTGCCGAACCCGAACAACTGAACCATCAATTATCAGCGCCTCTGACGATCAAGCCTTCGGTCGAATGAGCAATTGGATAGGCCGGGAACTCAAAAGGAGATCGCTCCGCAAAACCCAACAAACGGAGAAGAGGAGAAGTCACAGATGAATCGAGCCACATTCAATACCCTTAAAAGGAAGGGCAGCACGCCTCGCACGGACAGCATGTGTTTATTGCTGATCGCGGCCGCGATGCTGACGGTTGTCCCCGCGACCGCCCAGACGGGCGCCGGGGCAGGTGCGGCACTACAAGAGAAAGTCGCAGCCGTGAAGCAATCAGTTGCCGAAAACCAGCAGAAACTCCACCAGTACAAATGGACCGAAACAACCCAACTCACGCTGAAGGGCGATCCCAAGCCGCCGAGCCAATCAGCCTGCCAGTATGGCCCGGACGGGAAAGTACAGAAGACCCCGATGGGTGCGCCGCCCCCGCCTCCGAGTGGAGGAAGAATGAAACAGAAGGTGATCGCGAACAAGAAGGAAGAGATGAAAGACTACCTGGGTCAGGTCAAGACCTTGCTCGCCCTGTATGTGCCGCCAGATCCGCAGCGCATTCAACAGACCGTCCAGGCCGGGAAAGTCTCGCTGAATCCCGGCGGAGGTTCCGGCGTGGCGCAGATTGTATTCAAGGACTATGCCCTGCCCGGTGACCAGATGACGATCTCTTTCAACACCGAAGCGAAGAAAATCGCCTCGATAAACGTGAACTCATACCTGGATGATCCGAAGGATGTGGTCACCTTGGCGGTTCAGTTTGCCAGCCTGCCCGACAGCACCAACTATGCGCAGAAGACCGTTCTTGATGCGATGGCGAAGAAGTTCGTGGTGACGACAACAAATTCCGATTACAAGGCTATGGGAACGCAGTAACTGTTAGACGAATGTCGCCAAATGTCAGCAAATTCCGAACGAAGGAGATTATCCATGTCAAGACTTCCACACTGCGTATGGGCGGCAATGATGTTGCTTTTGCTGGCGATGAGCCTTGCCTCGGTAACCGTCGCTAAAACACCCCCTCCCAACCCACCGCAGGCTTCATCGCAGGACAAAACGAAAGCCTGCAACGACGCCGCCGATAAGAAGGGCCTCAAGGACGAGGAGCGCAAGACATTCATGCAGAGCTGCCTCGGTAAGGTCGCAAACTCCGGTTCCGGTGGCAACGTGAGTCAGCAAGACAAAGCAACTGTATGCAAGAACCTCGCGGATAAGAAAGGTGTAACGGGTGCGGATCGTCGGTCGTTCTTGAAGGACTGTATGAAGAAAGCCAACCCCTAATAGGTCGGTATGCCAACCTAACTGCCAGCCCACAAGCCCAGACGCAGACCGTCGAAACCCGCATCGGCACGTCGCGGCTGGGCCATCCTGAGTTTCTTTTCAGGCGAAGTCGTGGCTTCGGAATACGGCAGCTTGATCGCTGCTAGTGGTCGGGGGGCTTGCGTCAATTCAAGTTCTGATTCGACAATCCCACGCTGACAAAACGTTTGCCCTCAAAAACCGCGTCCACAGCAGCTAGGAGGTCGATTGCGGCTTTTGTTTTCACAACGTATCCCCAAGCCCCTACGTTGAGTGCTTCTTGCACGACCTCACGAGAAGACTCTTGGCTTACGAAGATTATTTTGGATTTCGGGGCAAGTTTGCTTATCTGGCGAGCTGCCTCGATTCCGTTCAGCGTTGGGAGCCCGATGTCAAGGAGGACCAGATTCGGCTCTAGTAGTTCCGCTTTCTGAACCGCTTCCAAGCCGTCGGCTACTTCGCCGATGACCTGCACGTCCGGCCTCTCCGCTAGTGTCGAGCGGACAAACTGGCAAAAAGGCGCGAAATCTTCTACTACGAGAACGCGCATGAGTGACATGTTCGGCCTCACGTCTGTAATTTGAGATTGCTCTCTTGGTGCAGCTCGCGACTACTGACACTTGTGTCAGACGAAATCTAGTTAACTGGCTAGCTGACATGCAGGTAGATCGTCGCCCAAGCTAAGGGTGAAATCCGAGTAATTTTGGTTTTCGACAAAATGACGGGATCTGGCGATTTCACCAGCTTGCGCCGTTTGTTCGCCAAAATCCGGGGTGAAATGGCGATTTCTCAACAGTTAGCGTGCCCGACATGTTGGCGTGTGGACTTTCTGGCCTCACGAAACTCTATGTTTCTGATGAGAACGGACTGCTCTCTCCACCTGTAAGTTCTGTCAGTGTCCGGAAGTGCATGTGGCCCCTATACATGGAATTTCAACCTCACACGGGAGGTCGTGCGTATGTCCTTCCTGCAGCGTTGTATAACAGGTGTCCTCATTGCACTGTTCTCCTGCCTTGCAACAATACCTCCAGCTCAAGCCGATGATGGCAACGACCTGGATGTCTACAAGTTTCGTATGACCGCCGCATGGTGGTTCTCCCAGCCAACCGGTTCCTTCACCGGGAGAGCTAACTCCGGAACTTTTGACCTGAATAAAGACTTCGGCTTCGGTGACTACTCAACCTTTTCGGTGACCGTTGACTGGAGATTCAAGAGGAAGCACCACCTCCTCTTTGGCGCGAGCCCGCTCACGAATTCTAGACGGGTAACGCTCAACAGAACCATTGAATTTCAGGGAGTGACTTACGACGCCGGGACAGAGGCAAGCGCCGATATAGAGTCTTTGGCCTTCGCCCCAGGCTACCAATACGACATCATACGGAGAAACCGAATATCCCTCTCGATCGCAACCCAGGTCTACCTGCTGAAGACCTCAGCTGATCTGGCCGGGACGGTGACCGTCAATGGTCAAACCGAAACGAAAACTGCCTCGGGATCATTCTTTGCGCCTCTGCCAATCGTGGGCCCTCGCGCCCGCTGGTATCCCCTGCATAGCGGGCACTTGGCGTTAGATGGTTCGTTCCAAGGGATGTCGTTCTTTGGTTACGGCAACTTCATGTCAGCGAGAGGTTCCGGTTTTATATCGCTGAACCGCAATTTGCGACTGAACCTTGGCTACCAAATGGGTACTCGTCTAAGAATCGACACCGGGACCAACGAGATCGGCATACGGCTGACCCAGAAGGGGCCCATCGCCGGCCTCGAAGCGTCATGGTGAGGACGAGCGTTAACGTGGCCAATTAACGTACGTTTATCACTGCTCCTTTTGGTTGACAAACTGCCTACAGAAACTCTGTTCATTCCTAACCGAACACATCGAACGAGCACGCCTTGCCGAATATCCAATCTCAGTCGAACCACCGCCGATCCTCATAACTGTCGCGAACAGGCGTGTCTGTTGAAAAAGTCCCTCAGTTGATGCTTGTGGCCATGTAAGGTTCACGTTATAAGCAGGCCAGTGATGCTGCTATTCACCATTCCATTGGGAGCTCGTCCGGGTCCGAGGAGGGGGTCGTGAGAAATCACGATCCCTACTCCGATCAACAGTTGCGGTCGTTGCCCTTGGCAGCCAATTTCATTCCAGCGCTGGATAGACCTTTCCGCAACAACAACTGCCAACAACACAATATTGCGAGAGCAGCAACCACGACACCGCGGAAGCCGGGAGTGGTCCGCACCGTCAACGCGAGTGCGAGCAGACATGCTGGTATTGGAAGAAAAAAGCACTCCCGCCCCTTTAGCTGGGCCAACTGTTGTTTCGGCTGCGACGCTCGTATGTGCTGAGTTGTTGACGGAGGTAAAGTGTTGTACAGGTACTTAACAACGCGTTTCACAAAAAAGCGACTCTGCTCGATGCGGTTCACATAAGCCTGCGATTCAGTTGGAACACAGTGGCAACGGTCAACGGCTCGCTCGCCGGAGTTGTAGGCAGACAGTGCCAATCGAGTATTGTTCCTGTATTTGGTGAGCAGATGGGAGAGGTGACGAACTGACGCTTGAACGCTTTCAGTGATGTTTGTCCTATCTTGCACACCGAGCGTGGTGGCGGTCGCGGGCGTCAATTGACCCAAACCGACTTCGCCCCTTCGGCCCAAAGCGAGCGGATCGTACTTACTTTCTTCCCATATCAGTGCCCAAGCGAGCGATTGTTCTACCTTGGGATAAAGCCCACAAGCAACCTCGACAGCTTGGTTTACTGATCGGAACTCATCATCTGTCGGCCACTCCGGATTCCGGTGAAGCCTTTGCGTTGACATAGAAGGAAGGATGGATAGAAATAGAAGGAACAACAACACTCTTGCGGAGGACCGACGCATAGTTTCCTCCATCCAAGTACCGGATGACCCCACCG
This sequence comes from Terriglobales bacterium, assembly GCA_035567135.1. GTDB lineage: Bacteria > Acidobacteriota > Terriglobia > Terriglobales > Acidobacteriaceae > JABDBE01. The sequence continues at coordinate 3,335 of DATMQI010000071.1, read as the reverse complement.
AGCGAGCCTAAGGGGCCGGTCAAAGCGCTTGCAACTATCAATTTTGACAGGAGCGTACTACCACCGGGCAGTACCAGGGAGAAAATTGCCTGCGATGAACTCCCCCTCTATGGAGTTGTGGGCTCGTTCGTTCTTGGATGATTGCTGATGTACCCGCTCCGGAATCAGGAGCGCAATGGAAAGTCCCCACCTTTAATTTGGATGGGGACTCTATTTTTTGGTCCAACAATCACTGCCCCGGAGTACCTGTGGCGTTGCTAGTGTCGCCCCTCACTTTCTTGTCGGAGCACGGGTACGCCTCGACCAGCGCCTTTTTGATGAGAAGCAAGTCCAACTGGTCTAACTCAGCTGGGTGGTTCTCCAGATACCTGATGACAACCTTCTTCTGGGTTTCAAAAGTTGCACCTGAAGACCGGCACTGTTCTCTGATGAAAACTGAAGACGCATAGAGCATGCCGTTGCAGAGTCCGTCGAAATACGAGCCCTGCTTTGCGTCTCGGCAGGTGTTGAGCAAGTCCAGCCCGCGTACACCAACAGGTGCAGGTGCCTGCCCCCACGTCAGGTTCACCAGTGTGAAAAACAAAATACCCAGTACAAACGTCTTCATCTGTCCCCCCCATCAAGAATCAGATTCCCACCCAGAAACCCAGTCAAATTACGAAGGTTATTTGAAAGTCCTCGATGCCACGGCATTCTCCTGCGCGGCGCTCTCGGCTTCGGTACGCGGCTTGTGCGCTTGGCAGTGCGTCTCCCTACTCGGGTTCATTCTCCACAGGCATCGAGAGGCAAGGCAGTATTTTTCTTGGTACGCGACCTTCGGCAACCTGCTCGCCTTGTGAACACGGATCGGATGAAGGTCGGTTCTTTCATCTGCTGCCTACTGGTGGGGCGAGCCCGCCCACTATTCCTCAGGCTCCTCTGGTCTGGTGGGATGCGAATAATAGCAGAGTGGTTTCATGATATGACGATGCTGGGCGTAATGCGTTAAGGGAACAGGGGGTTTCTGCCCCAAGTCGCGGGGAGTGGACGCGGGACACAATGTGGTTGGGGATAGAGACGCTAGGATTTTCCCCGGCTTACTGCCGTTGACAGGCCATAGCACTCAGAACCCCTCAATGAGCGTTGTGGCGATTTTTCGACACCAATTTACTTAACAGGCGGCCCGGGGGGAAAAGAGGCAAGAGAAACCCCCAGGCCGCCACGCGGTAAGAGGACCGTCTGCCAAGCCGACTTCCAGTCCTCTAGCGGTCCGTACAGAACCCGTCCACTGCTGGCAGAGTGTTCCTAGTTTCCGCTGTCGCCAGCGACACCCTTGTTAACCAGGACCCTCACCTCGACCCTGCGGTTTTCGGCTCGTCCGAAGGCAGTCTCGTTCGATGCTGCCGGGTGGGTTTCGCTCATCGCGCCCGGCGCAACAATGTTTTTTACCGGGACGTGACAGTCCTGAAGCAAGTAAGCGACTACCGCTTCAGCACGGTCCTTACTCAGTTCTTGGTTATCGACAAGATTGCCAGTCGAGTCTGCAAACCCCTTCACTTCGATCACGTACCCTTTGTAGTTGAGCGCCTGTTGTGCCAGGGTTGCGATTTGTTGCTTGTCCCCTGCCGAAAGAGTGGAATCACCGACTTCGAAGTGCGCACTTGTTTGACCCTTCGGGACCCAGTCAGTCAGCTCCGAAAAGCGCTTCTGGGTTGCCTGCGCAACCTCCTGGATGCCCTGTTCGTTGGCCGCGATCCTCTGTTTGTTGGCCTCGATCTCCTGTTTGTTGGCTGCGATAGCTGCATCGGTAGCCAGCCGATTGGCCTCGTACGTTTGCATGTTCTGGGCTTGCTGTTGAGCCGTGGGGTTCAAACCGGCCTGGATCACTTTGGCTAGGCTGAGATCATCTCGATCGAAGGTTATCGTTTCCGCCGTCACCTGGTTTTGATCACCCGTTCCCTCAAACTTTAGCTTGAGTCCCGGTATCAGGACCTCTTGGCCCACTTGCTTTTTCCGGGCACCGAGCCCTACTGGGTGTTGCACTTTCGTATCTGGCGTGACGATCACGGTTGTAGTTGCATCCTCGTCAGTTTCCACGGTCAGGGTGTTTCCCGAGCGTAGGGTGATCACTCCCTTGCCTTTTACCTTATCAGCGGCAAGGGCCGATCCCAAGCTCAAGAAACACACTGCTAATAGACTAGCCACAACTCTCATTTGCTTAGGCATTGCTTGCCTCCTCTTGTCCGTCTGTTTGTTTCTGCTAAATGCAGCCTTGCGCCTGATCCCAGAAATGGTTGCGCCGCTCGTACTGCCTTCGAAGCTATCAACCACGTCCCTGCTTGGGGAACTGTAACTAATGCCAGTGTTTCTGCATTTCAAATCAGACGGATGCAATCGTTGGGGAGCGGATGGATAGTGCGTCTGCATTTCCGCGGTCTGACCAACTATAAGGCGATTACACTTGTAACCGTTTGGTTACGAGTGAAATGGCGATTTTGCGCCAATTACCAGTTTCAAAGCCCAACGACTCTGGCGGGTTGGACTGTGTCTGCGGCCAGCGTGAACTAAGGGCTCGCTAGAGTTCGAACGGCGAGTGTTCGTCGCGAAAGCGCTGATTCTCCATTTCTTCTTTCACGACACTCAGCATCTCAAGGAGTCCTGGGCGCGAATCGTCCGGAATGCTCGGCGTGTTCAACCATAGCTCGATGATGTTTTGTTGCCACTGCAATTCGATGCGTCTGGGTAATGTCATTAGTCAACCTCAGTCAACCTCAGTCAACCTCCTGCTACTTTAACTTGAGATCAATAGTTCGCCGGAGTAAGTTGTTGTCCGCCGTCTCCCCTGCGCAAACGTTCACCGCACAGTTTTTGTGGCTCCGCGCTTCGCGATCAGGAGCTATGATTTTTTGTTGAGGTCATCGTCTTTGTAGTACTTCGTGCCCTGCAGGGTCAACTGGAGGGCAAGACCATTCTTGGTGATCTGGTAAACCCAAACACCCGGGGCAACCTCGACGGCTCCCGAGTAGGCTCCGCCGTTCTCTCCAGCCTTCGCGGCAGCATCTGCTTGTGCTGAACCCGACCACCCAGAATCGAGGAAGCTTGCGAGCGCCCTATCGTTGTCGAACACGAAAATCACCCGATAGTCCTTCACTCCTATTCCGAGGCCAGCGCCAGCCGAAATCATCTTCATGAAAGTTTCCTGCTTGCTGTTGGAGTTGACGGCAACTCCGGCGCCACGAGCCGTGCTCAACAGGAGTAGGTTCGTTCCCATATTGTTAAACACGGCGTAGCCAGCCGACTTTTGGATAGCCGCCTGAGCTGTGGGTTGCAGCTTGTACAGTTCTTGGAGAGTTTTA
>DATMQI010000070.1:0-7772 GCA_035567135.1 Terriglobales bacterium | reverse complement strand
TTCGGCGTTTTTGCGACCGGCACCACTACGAATCCGTACGTCAGCTCTTCGGTTTCCCTGGGAAGCGGTGACACCACATTGCTCGCTGAAAACCCTTTCGCCTCGATTGCGCTCGCTCCCTACAAAGACGACAATACCGCGCCCACGACGGGCAACGTGAAACTGAGGATCATTCAGGCTGCGCCGACCGTTGCCGCCTCCCAGCAGGGCGTGGATGTCTACGTGGTTCCTACCGGCCAGGGCATTGCCGGCACGAATCCCCAAATTTCGAACATCTCGTACCCCAACGCGAGCAACTATCTATCTCTGTCCGCTCAAAGTTACGATGTGGTGGTCACCGTCAGGGGAACGCAGAACATCATTAACAGCCTGACGGGCACCTACCCGTTGACCTCCGGCCAGATCCGCACGCTCGTGATCCTCGACGCACCCACTGGAGGCGGGCCGTACGGTCTTCTCGAGCTGAATGATTTGAACTGATTCAGGCATATCCCTTTGCCTTGAGGCCAGTCGTTCACTCACCACAGAAAGGCTTTATGTTTTTCTCTGTGACTCTGCGGTGAATTCATCTTGGCGAGCGTATCCAGCGTGCCTCACAGCGCGGAGTACTAATCTAAGGCCGACTCGCTGTTTCGAGCGACCATGTAAAGATTCCTCCGCCGCGTTCGGCTTCGGAATGACAAGTTCGCGGGTGTGCTACAGAGCCACAACTCACAAGTTCGCCAGGGTGCTACAGAGTCACCGAGAAATGCTTGATGTTTCTCTGTGTCTCTGTGACTCTGTGGTGAATTGATTCTGGCAATCACATCCAGCACCCTTACAGTGCGATCCATCCCAGGTAAATCAGCCACAGCGAGCCCAGCGCGACCACCAACCAGAGCAGGACGCCCTGAATCAGTGGGCGATGTCCGACCCGTTTCAGGGTCGCAATCGAAAGTCCGGTTCCTATCAGATAGAGCGTGACGGTCAGCCCGATTTTGGCTACTTTGCTCAGAAACGCGTAGAGCGGCGCTCCCGCGGGAAGATATGTGTTGCACACGGCCGCGAGGCAAAAGAAAGCAATGAACCACGGCCATTGAATTCTGGCTTTGGCATGCTTGATGACCGCTGTGCCAAGGGAAAGCGGAACAATCCACAAAGCGCGCGCCAGTTTTACGGTCGTCCCGACCTGCAGGGCCGCGGAACCATACTTCGCGGCAGCGCCGACGACCGAACTGGTATCGTGAATGGCCAGCGCCGCCCAGAGTCCAAATTGCGTCTGGCTCAGCTTCAGCGCCGCTCCGATGAGCGGGAAAATCAGCAACGCCACCGAGTTCAGTACGAAGATGGTGCCCAGCGAGACCGCCATCTGCTCGTCGCTTGCACCGGTAATCGGGCCCACTGCGGCAATAGCGCTGCCGCCGCAGATCGCGGTGCCGGTGGAGATCAGGTAGGCAGATTTCCTCTCGACTTGTAGAAATCGGCCGAGCAACATTCCCATCCCCATCGCCACCGCAATGCTGAGAAGCGTGTACAGAAATCCGCTGCGTCCCGCGCGCAAGACGGCCTGCAGGTTCATGCCGAAACCAAGCCCCACCACCGACGCCTGTAACAGGAATTTGGAAAATCGCGCAGATTCCCGTGGGAAGGGATGGGTGAAGACAAGTCCGAATGCCAGTCCCATCGCCAGAGCCACAGGTGGAGACGCAAACCCGCTGGCGGCACACAGCAGGCCGAAAAAGAAAAACACTTTTGAGATCATGTTGGGGAGAAAACCGGGGAGCAACCTCTTCCCGGTTTTCAGAAAGTACTTACGCGGCCGCGCCCGTTCGCAGAGACTGGATCGCTTGCTCTTCTGTATCGTACACTTCGAAGATTGTCAGCAACTTGGTGACCTGGAGCAAATCACCTACGCGCTGCGTCAGATTCGAGAGCTTAATCGTTCCTCCGGCATTGTGAGCCGTCGTGTAGAGAGCTACCAGTGTCCCCAGCCCGCCCGAATCGATGTAGGTCACGCCGCCAAGATTGAGAACGAGTTTGTTCGTTTGGGTGAGCAACTTCTTCACCGAGTCGCGGAGTTCGGCCGATTCCTCTCCAAATACGATACGGCCATCGCAATTCACCACCAGGATTCCGTCCACCGTCCGAGTAGTAAGTTTGAGTTGCATACCGGGACTTCTCCTTGCGCTTTGAAAAACTCTGTCCGGCGAAAAGCCTACAGCCTTCGAGGCCGGTGCGCAAGGGATTCGAGGAGCAAAAAATATGGCTGCGTTCAAGCTTGGGAAGCGACCAGCAGCGCCCTTCTGCGGTCAGCGAAGCGACCGCCCATCGCGTATAATCGAGACTTCTCTTCCATGAGCTATCAGGTTCTGGCGCGCAAGTACCGTCCGCAGAAGTTCTCCGAAGTCATCGGACAAGAACATGTTACGCGCACCCTGAAGAATGCCATCGAGCAGGGGCGGACGGCCCACGGCTACATTTTCAGCGGCCACCGCGGCATCGGGAAGACCACCATTGCCCGCATCCTGGCGATGGCCTTGAACTGCCGATCCCAGGATCATCCAATCCCAGAGCCCTGCGGAATCTGCGAATCCTGTACCGAAATCCGTGCCGGCAACTCGGTTGACGTGATCGAGATTGACGCCGCCACCAACCGCGGTATCGACGAAATCCGTGAACTGCGCGAGGCTGCACGCTACCGTCCCGCGCGCGACCGCTTCAAGATTTATATCCTGGACGAAGCCCACCAGATCACCGACGCAGCCTTCAACGCGCTGCTGAAGACTCTGGAAGAGCCGCCCGGGCACGTCGTATTCATGCTGGCGACTACCCAGCCGGAGGATATTCCGCAGACCATCCGCTCCCGCTGCCAGCACTTCAGCTTCCGCGCCGTCCGCTTTGAGGAGATCATGGGGCAGCTCCGCGATCTGCTCGGCAGGGAGAACCTTGAAGCGGACGAGGACGCCCTCGCCCTGCTCGCAGAAGCCGGCGACGGCTCTATGCGCGACGCGCTCTCCATCCTCGATCAGGCGATCGCTTCCAGCACCGGCCGTTTGACGGCGGAGGCCGTCCGCCAGTTGGTGGGCGCTGCGCCCTCCGGAGTGCTTGAGGAAGTCATGCAGGCGGTTTCCCGCAGCGGCAGCGAGGAAGTGCTCCGCTTGGCGGACAAGCTGATCAGTGAAGGTCAGAATCCGACCCACTTTGCGCGGCAACTGGTGCGATTTCTCCGCAACGCCGTGGTGGCCAAAGTAGCCGGCAAGGACTCGGCTCTGCTGCAGATCTCAAGCGACGAGCGGGCGCGAGTCGCCCGGATCGCCGACCTGTTCAGCGAGGAAGACCTCGCTCGCCATCTGCAGATCATGCTGCGCACCCACGGCGAGCTCGGCTACAAGCAGGAACAGCGCTTTCACCTGGAGCTCGGACTTTTGAAGATGGCACATGCCCAGCGGCTTTTGCCCATCGAGCAACTGTTGACGGAGGTCGCCGGAGCTGCGGGAACCGCGGGGCCGCGCCCGGCAAGCCGGCCATCTGTCATTTCGGACGCGCGCGTATCATCGGCTGCTCCCGCGCGTGGAAATTTTGTCTCGCCCTTTGCCGCCGATTCAGCTCGCAAGAGCAGCTCCAAGTCTGAGCTGTCCGCGGAATCCGGCCCGGCGGCTGGTCCTCGAAACGTCGCCAACATGGGCGCTCCCGCGCCCGTGATCATGGGCAGCGCCGTTCCAGAACACGAGGACCGTCGGGGTCCAGCCGTGGCTCTCCAGGAATCGGCGCCCGAAGTAACGCCGCCCAGCATCGACAGAGTGCGCAACTCCGTCCTGAATGCCTTGGGAGAGGCCGGACAGCCCATGTTGGTCTCCATGCTTGAGATCGGGGAATGGGCGATCGAAGGGAGCGATGTCGTCGTGCGGCTTGCGGTCTCCGCCGCCGTGATCGACATGTCCGTCAGCGCCGACTCTAAGCGGCTCGCCATTGCTGCGGCGAGCGGCGTCATGGGCAGGCCCGTGAAGCTGAAAGTCCTACCGGGGGGAACCGCACAGGCAGCGCCAGCCCGACCGGCTTCCGCATCCAATGGTAGTGGGCGCGGGCGCGCTGAACAGGATCCAATTGTGCGCCGCATGCAGGAAAAGTTTGGCGCGGAGATCCGAACGATTATTGATCAGCGGGACAAGAAGTAGCGAGGCGCAGAATGGGTGGTTTCAATCTTCAGCAACTGATGTCGCAGGCCAAGCAGCAGTATGAAAGCCTGCAGAAAAAAATGCAGGAGACCGTGGTGGAAGCGTCCTCGGGGGGCGGCACCGTGCATGTCAAGATGGATGGCCGCAAGCAGCTGTTGGGCCTCAAAATCGATCCGGAGGCCGTCAAAGCGGGCGACATCGAAATGTTGCAGGACCTGATTACGGCTGCGGTCAACGAAGCTGCCCGCAAGGTCGATCAAGCCATGCAGTCCACCGTGGGCGGGTTGCTGGGCGGCATGGGGCTGGGAAATTTGTAATTTGGTAATTTTCTAATTTGTAATCTGTCGAGTATGTCTGCCGTCGTAACCTGTAGGTAAATTACAAATTACCCGATTACAAAATTACAAATTTTCTTATGTCCAAATTTGCCGAGCCGATGAGCCGGCTGATCGACGAACTGAAAAAGCTGCCCGGCATTGGCAGCAAGAGCGCGCAACGACTGGCGTTCCACATCCTGCGATCCAGCGATGAGGACGCCGACGCGCTGGCCCGTGCCGTGCACGACGTGAAGGCCAACCTGCGGCTCTGCTCCATCTGCAATAACATCACCGACGTCGACCCTTGTGTGTACTGCAGCAGTCCGACCCGCAACCAGCGCCTGGTGTGCGTGGTCGAAGAGCCAACCAACATTGCCGCCATCGAGAAAACCAAGCACTTCAATGGCGCTTACCACGTGCTGCACGGATCCCTCTCGCCGCTGCACGGGGTCGGCCCGGAACAGTTGAGGATTGGCAACCTGATGCGGAAGGTAGAAGGCGGAGAGGTGGACGAAGTCATCATTGCCACCAATCCCACGGTGGAAGGCGAAGCCACCGCGACCTATCTCTCGCAACAACTCAAGCGGCAGGGCCTGAAGGTGACTCGCATCGCAATGGGAATTCCCGTCGGCAGCGATATTGAGTACACCGACGAAATCACGATGCTGAAAGCGATGGAAGGACGACGGGAACTGTAGATTGCTTTTTCCTGCGTAGCGCCGCAACCTCACTTGCGAACAACAAGCCCTGATCAATGTGTGCAAAGGAATTGCCTGAGGCCGCTCCCGGCCGCCTCTGGGATGTACTCGATTGCCAAGTGTGGCTACATTATTTTCATTAACTTACAGCATCACCCCTCGCGTAATGGATGATCGCGCGATGGAACCGTACGTGCATTGCTCACCGTGTTCGACCCTCGCCCGTAGGACTTGACTGACGCGAGGCAAGCGCAGTTCGGGAAACCGAAACTGGCCACAACACGACCAGCCGCACCTTGTCGCCAGCACGCGCCGCGCTGCGATGTAACCGCATCCAACCGACGCTCTTGAACCGGGCCAACCAGCCCGGTTTTTGAATTTGTGGAGATTGGCTGTCAGCGGGATTCGCCGAAATGGGCGCACCAAAGCGGCGCCAAATCCAGCTCAAATCTTCGCCAGTTATCGAATTCGAGGACTAGATCAGGTGCAGCGAGCGTTGCGCATCCCGAATAGGGGGAACATTGAAAAATTTCATGTGCAACATGAAAACCAGGATTGCCGAATACTGTTACTAGAAGGGGCCGAGCAATGACTCCCATTTTTGCGCAGCTTCCAATCGGTTTTTAGCCAAATTGATTGCCGGAACCCTTTGAGATTTTGCATCTTCAACGAGACAACCAGCGACCGCCCAAATACGTGGGTCAAGGTTCTGATCGTTCAACATCGCCTTGAAAGATGTCTCTCCCTTGTCGTAATACTCCGCGACGAGCTTTTGCAGAAAGGCAAGTTTCCGCGACCGTATCGAGAGAATCTGCTTACCAGACTCAGCATCGCCCCACGTTGATCCATCCTCGAACTGGACCCAAAGCACCGCGCCGACTGCTTTAACGACAGTCGCGCCAGGCTCACTCGGGCTAATAGAGGTATCGATCGGACAAGCGGGTCGTTCTGCTTGAGGAGCCAACACAGAATCTTTGAAAATAAAGTCTGCAAGGGAGTGACAGGGAACGGATCGGCCGCGTGCATCGGTGGGTTCAATTATTGCGAAGAAAGCCAGAATGCCTTTACCCGATGTGTTGCGAACAGCAGCATAAAGCCCGACATCTGGATCGTATTTCACCGACATGGAAGCAGGCGCTCCTTTTGGGCTGGCATCCTGAAACTTAACGTCGGCAGGATTCTGCGCGAAGACCAGTGAAGTGACGAGAAACAGGCAGAAGACTATCGTCGGCTTCATACCCGGTACTTTGCTCTTGTCCAATGATGTTGTCAAAAGAAAATCCCGGCGTGTTGTACAAAAGGAACTCGGATCAGCTGGCGACAAATTCCTATAGCGCTCGTCGACAATCAAGAAGGCGAAACAAAAGCGCAAGCTTGTGCTAAGGCCTGTTTACAACCGTTGTCCCGGAAGATCAAAATCAACCACATGAAACGCCCCTTCATTGCTACGTCTTGGTTGCTCATCGCGTCGGTGCTTCTGTGCTCAAATTCGAGTGGACAAATACGAGGCTATTTTCCCAAACCCGGCCCCGACGACACGGTTCAAGACGTGAGCCTCCTTCAACTGATCGCGCAGCCTGAGAGATTCGACGGCAAGCCAATTCGTTTCATTGGCTTTCTTAGGATTGAGTTTGAAGGCAATGCGATCTACTTGCATCGCGAAGATTTCGATCACGGTATTTCAAGGAATGGGGTCTGGATTGATATTCCGACCGACATGACGAAGCACCAGAAGGATGAAGTGAACCTGCATTATGTGATCTGCTCTGGAGTGTTTAGAGCGGGCGATCATGGCCATATGGGTATGTTTAGCGGCGCGATCACAAATGTTAGACGGCTTCAGTTGTGGTCTGACGAACCACGTTCCACGAAAGCACTGCCGGCACCGCCCGCTCGATAGTGTTGCAAAATCGCGATAGCGCTCACTGAGCGGGTTCGGGCAAATTCTTAATGACCGAAATCGCCTTGTTTCATTTCAACCTTCCATCACCGGATCGTTGAGTTGTGATCACTATCGCTCAGTTTTCTACGAGGGGGTTAGGCTAAGATTTGGGAGAGGTCATTCCCGAGATGCCCGAAAAGCCTAGTGTCACGCTGCCGGGGACGGTCGACAAAATCATTCCATCGGTATCCCCAAAAGAAGCGGATACGGTGCAGATTGGTTTGGAGTCTCCCCACGATCTGTATAGAGAAGTGCGAATCGAGAACACGCTCACCAATGAAAGCGGAGGCAAAGTCAGCCTCAAACTGGGAGAGCCGGTTGAGGTCACCATCACTGCGGAGGCGGGGTCCACAACCATCCAATCTCACATACCCGTTTCGCAAAAAGCGTAGGCTCGCCGAGGGTTCTGAAGCGGTCACCTAACTGTTGCAAAATCCCCATTTCACTCACAATCCCCCCGGTCTTTGAGAAAAGGCGAATGCAGGGAGCAAGCTTCCTTGATTGAAGTAACCAGCCTCGCTGCCTGTTTAGTGATAGCGTTAACTGCTGAAACTACAGCTCTGCCTTAGAGGACGTGTTCGGTGAAAATCCTCGTGGTTGATGATAACAACGCCATACGCAGCGGCCTCTGCGAACTGCTTGAGCGGGACAATCCTGATTA
>DATMQI010000069.1:0-3347 GCA_035567135.1 Terriglobales bacterium | reverse complement strand
GAAGCGCTGTTTCGCGGGCTTCCGTCTTTGCCGATGGCGCGACTGCGTCTTCAAGATCAATAATTAGGGCGTCAGAATGTACGTCGGCCGCACGGGTAAATCTGTCTGATTTGGTCGCGGGTGTGAAGAGCCAGCTCTTCAGGGAAAGAATCGATTTTTGCAATTTTGAACGTGCCATCACAGCTCCTTCAAAATGTTCTCAACTGATCCCAAAATAGGACCCACCACATGCCGCGTCCAATACAATGAATTCATCAAAACGTTGCGTCGTACGCAACGAATCTCAGCAGAGGAGAGGCTCGATGGAATTGCAACAGCTACGGTATTTTCGGGAAGTGGCCGAGCGGGAGCACGTCACGCGCGCTGCCGAGAATTTGTTCGTGTCCCAGTCCGCGATCAGTCGCGGCGTCACCCAATTAGAAGAAGAACTAGGAGTCCCGCTCTTCTATCGTCAAGGTCGCGCTGTCGTGCTGTCGCCCTATGGACGCTCATTCCTGGAGCATGTCACTCGGGCACTTAGTATCCTTGAAAGCGGAAAGCGGTTGCTCAGCGAACAGACCGGGAAAGAATCCGGAACCGTATCGCTTGGCTTTTTACACTCACTTGGAATTGAAATGGTTCCGGGACTGATCAAAGAGTATCGCCGGAAACATCCCAGGATTCAATTCACGCTGCTCGTCCAGCGCTCAGGCGAGATGCTGATGAAAGAGCTTGTCGCAGGCAGTATCGATCTATGCTTGTCCGTCCCGGGAATGTTTGGGCAAAACGATGTCCGCTGGAGCCATCTTCTGGATGAAGAATTGTTGATCGCCCTGCCACAGACGCATCGATTGGCGGCAAGGCGTACCCTTAATATGAGGGAATTGTCATCCGAGCCGTTCCTCGCTCTTAGCCCGGAGCATACCCTGCGCATCATCTTCGACAAGGTGTGTGCTGATGCATCGTTCTTGCCAAAGATCGCATTCGAGGGAATGGATATTGCAACGCTGCGTGGATTGATTGGTGCGGGACTCGGCATAGGGCTCTTCCCTCCCGCACCCGCTCGACTTGCCGGAGTCGTAGAGATCAAACTGTCGCCAGCACGCCCCATTCGACCCTTAGGCATAGGATGGGTCGACCATCGGTACCTTCCGGCCAGTGCGATCGAATTCCGCAAGTTCGTTGTATCTAAATTCCGCGGGGAGTAGAAGTCTTTCCGAGGCTGGCGAGCGACGCTGGATTTGCAAACTCGAACCGTAGTTCACCGCCACCTGGGTGGAAAGTCGGCTTTTCGTTGAAGTGACTCCCTGGCACGAAGGAATTCTTGGGTTCTTCCAAGTTGACTGGCAACCCGGAAGAAATCCACTCGAGTGAAAAACCGCTTTCGGGCCGTGCCCAGTGCTACTTTCTGGGGCTCTTCTGAAGACCATTTAGCTCCGAACCGAAGGCTCTATGGTTGAGCGGCCCTAAAGGAAATCTGGGGACAGTAAGGGGACGATAAGAAGTGACATCCGGTACCTTGTGGTATCAAAAGGTGTCCGCCGACACCGTTTGATATCAAGCGATTACATCAAACTGTCACGGCAGAGGTCGCGAGTTCGAGTCTCGTCGTCCCCGCCATTCTTATCCTCACCCGCGAGGCCTTTCGCCAATGTGCCATCCAACTCCGCATCGGTTGCGCGGACAGGCTTGTGGGAACCATGTTCTCCGGATGCCATCTGCGGATTATAGTCCAACCGGCTATTCCAAGTCTTTTTGGAACTTACGCAAACGCGAGCCAAGACTTTGATTAGCTAAACCGGGCTTACGCCTATGGAGCAGGCGTGTTCCTGGCGAGCTTCTCTGATCGCGGACTGTGGTGGCTGTATTTCAGCCACGGCGTAATTGCGGGAACAGGCCTGGGATTCTGCAACATCGTTCCTATCACGGTGCTTGTGAAGTGGTTTCCGGACCGCAGAGGTCTTATGACTGGCATAGCGGTCGGGGGGTTCGGAGCAGGCGCGCTTATCACCGCTCCCGTAGCAACGCATCTGATCCAGACCGCCGGAGTGCTTCGGCCGGCATTTCGGTGATTTCGCAGGAGTCGCCTTTGTTTCAGGAGTCCTTGGGTGTAACTGCAGTCATCGCCGCTGGCATGGTCGGGATTACGAGCATCGGAAACGCCCTTGGCCGAGTATTTTGGGCGTGGGCATCGGATGTTATCACGCGACGAGGTGCCTTTCTCGCAATGCTACTTGTACAGGTGCTGCTCTTTTGGATCTTTCCAAGCGTTCATTCCGTATGGCTGCTAACGGCGGTCGCATTTCTCGTTTTGGTGTGCTTCGGAGGTGGATTCGGGACCATGCCAGCCTTCGCGGCCGACTACTTTGGCACTAAAAACGTCGGTCCGATTTACGGGCTTATGCTGACAGCGTGGGGCTTCGCCAGCGCGTTCGGGCCGCTGCTGATCGCATACATGCGACAGGCCAATGGGAGCTACCAGGGGGCGCTGCACGCCATTGCGGCCATGCTGGCTCTTTCCATCTTGGTCCCACTTGTGGTGCACCCGCCTTCGCGAACGAAGGTCTCTGAGCAGTTGACACCCGATGAAAGGAACGGGCGAGCAATTGCCTGGTTCAAATAGTTTACGATGGGGATTATTTAAGAGACGCCATGCGACAGCCATGGCCCACTGCGGCTGGGAGGGGTACTGATGATTCTGCTCAACATTCAGAGCTCACCTAGGGGATCGAAGTCGATTTCAAACGCAGCGACACAGGCGTTTGTTGAAGCATACAGTGTTGCGCACCCGGATGTGACGGTAGACAACTTGAATGTCTGGGAAGAGGACTTGCCGGAGTTCGACAGCGAGGCTATTGGAGCGAAGTACAAGGGGGTTGCTAAGCAGGCAATGAACGAAGCGGAATCAGCGATCTGGAGGCGCATAAAGAGTCTTGCGAGTCGCTTCCGGGCTGCCGATTTGATTGTGCTTGGAGTCCCCATGTGGAACTTCGCCTATCCCTACAAGCTGAAACAACTGATCGATCTCGTCTGCCAGCGCAACTTTCTCTTCATCTTTAGTGAAGGTAAATTTGGACCTTTGCTGAAGACCCGCAATGCGGTCGTCATCTACAGCAGAGCGCAGACCTATGCGGAACATTCACCGACACCGGCCTCGTTGTTCGACCATCAAAGAAGCTATATCGACTTTTGGCTTCACTTTATCGGTGTAGAAAAGACCCATAACATTGTTATCGAAAATACATGGAGCGACAGAGAGGCGGAAACTCTCGCCAAAGGTAAGAAGGAAGCTATCCGTCTAGCCAAACAGTTATGAACCGTCCAAGCTCACGCTCGGAAGTTCCCCGAACTTGGCACCTGAAAAACCT
>DATMQI010000068.1:0-6064 GCA_035567135.1 Terriglobales bacterium | reverse complement strand
GAGGTAGTCGGCGTTTTCACTGCGGTCCCCGTTACTAGCAGCCCACGCTACGACCTCCACCACCGCGGGCCGCTCGCGAGTCAGTAGGAACCGATGCTCGTCTTTCAGCCGCTGCAACCCGGCGGGCGTGATGTAGTTTTTGAGCGTCAGCCCCGCTGGCTCCGGCCGAGGTCCTCGGAGTGGCCGCTTTTCTCGCATTTGCCAATCTGCCATGGGATTTCGTGTACGTGCGGATGACCCAATCTCGGAAGGTCCGCGCCTCGGTCCCGATAATTCCTCGCACGGTGAACGTGACGCACGCGGGCTAGACGTCGAATGATACATCGGTCTTCCTATGGCAGTCTTAGAAAATGCGGTGACCCGTCCGATTGCATATCAAGGCGAAGAAGTATGCGGTCACCTAGCGATGGGCCGAGGAGGTGCACATTTCCAATGAATTGTTTGTATTCGACCCGTAGGCTCACACTGATTCCGGACGGATGGTCGGCTATACGGAAGTAATCCAAGATGGGCACCGTGCGGATCAGTACCCCGGAAGTAGGCAAGTGTTCAAGAATTCTGATCGGGCCTCAACGCCGGGATACCGAGACCCTGGCGCGTTTGTCGGTACTAATATCTCGAGAGAAGGATCCACCGGGAGATTACTCGGTCAAAATATTTACCGTGCGTTGAATCGTTTGTGGAGGCTGTCCGAATGCCCTGATGAAGGAACGCCGCATCCGCTCGCGGTTTCCAAAGCCGTTCTTCCGGGCAATTTCCTCGGCGGAGAAGCGGCCAGCCTCCATCATCAACCTTGCAGATTCCACCCGCATCCGTTCAATTGCCTTCGCGGGTGACTGTCCGGTTTCCTCCCTGAATAGCCGGCTAAATTGCCGCAGGCTTAGAAACGCGACCCGTGCCAACGCTTGAACCGACAATGGCGCGCTCAAATGTTCTTTCGCGTAGGCGAGCGCGGTCCGGATGCGATCGGATTCCGCGTCCAGATCCAACAACGTCGAGAACTGCGACTGTCCGCCCGCTCGACGGTGATAGACAACCAGTATTTTGGCAACCACACGAGCGAGGTCGGCGCCAAGATCGTCCGCCAACAGAGCCAGCGCAAGATCCACTCCCGCGCTCATGCCAGCCGATGTCCATATTGGCCCGTCGATCATGAAGATGCGATCTCCGTGGACCGCGATCTTGGGATAGCGGCGCTGCATTTCGTTAGCGTAATACCAATGGGTGGTTGCGCGTCGACCGTCGAGCAATCCTGCCTCTGCGAGGACGAGCGCACCGGTGCAGATGGAAGCTATCCTGCGACTTCGATGAAAAGCGGATTGAAAATAGCTTAACAACCCGGGCGTAGCTGCCGGGGCTGGGATGCTGCCCGCAATGATGAGGGTGTCGAACGTGCGGCGTTTGAACGACGAAGTCTGAATCTTGGATCCGAGCGAAGTGGCGACCGGCCCGCCGTGCTCCGAGAGAAGCGTTACTTCGTACGCGTTCGACCCAAGCTTCCAGTTTGCGGTTTCGAACACACTCGTGGCAGCCAAATTCATCGGAGAAAAAGCGGGATAGACGATTAAACCAATTTTCTGCACCTGGTTTCTCCGGTCTCAGTGTACGCCCCTCGCGTTGTGAATGGCCGAAAAGGTTGCATATTCGACCGTCACGCCATCGCGTGCCAAACATCTGAGCACTGAAGTTGCGGCTCGAATGCAGTCAGCAGGAGTCAAAGGAGAGGTACATACGGATGAAGACAGACAATTTCCCAGTAGTCCCGACGACAAAAATCCTGGCTATCGGACAATTTACGAAGCCTCCGACACCGGAGCAGATGAAGGAGCTCTTTCCGAAGGAGGTACCGGCTACGCTTCGCCTGTATTTGGCTGGCAAGATCGATCAATGGTGGATTCGTCAGACCCAAACAGGTCCCGTCTTCCTCTTGAATGTGACGTCGGTCGAAGAGGCACGGGCCCTGATGGAAAAGTTGCCGTTGGGCCAAGCGGGCCTTATGAAGCACGAGTTCATCGAACTCGGTCCGCTGACCCCGCTTCATCTACTTCTCAACGATGGCGGGCCGACAGCCAGTAAGTAGCGGAATTGCGACGGCGATGAGCGCGAAGTCTAGCCAGGACAGGATGGAAGAAGGTTTTGCTCAAGACTTGTTCGATAGGCAGAGGGCGTACTTGGCCGCGACCCTAACGAAGATTTTATGAATGGAGAGTCGATCAGGTCGATTCGACTGATCCACCCGCAGCAGCCGAAACGTAGCGCGAAAGTCAAATTGAAACTCAAAGGAGAAGTACAAATGAAGAGCACAGACGATGCAATGGAAGTGTCCGCACAGACAACCACGACGAAGTTCGAGGGCGTCCTCGTCACCATACGCTCGCGTAAGTCTTTCTTCGAAGTCACTCAGACGATCGAGAGGACGTTGCCGCGTTTCCACATACCCAAACTAATGGAATATGTGACGCACGGCGATCGCGCGGGCGTCGAAGCGTACGTCGATTCCACTTCTAAGCCTTTCTCTATCTTTTGGGACTTCGAACAGGGCTCCACGATGCGGCTTGCGGGGATTCCCATCGAGTCGAAGTTCTACCTCGTCGGGAACGCCGTAATCGCACGTGGCCTCTTCGAGTACAGCGGTGCCGCCGGGTTGGGCGCTCCCGTGCGCGTCTGCGTGTCCCAGCGGGACGGCGAGCAGACACGGATCGATATGGACGATCAGTTGTCATTTTTCAGCAAATTCCCAGAGATGAAGCCGTCGTCTGTGCCCGCTCTGCTCAACGAAAAGCTGACAAAGTTCTTCCAGGAGATCGCTGCCTAGGAAGGCCCGATGGGATTGCGTCCGCGGCTTGTGGCTGAAGCTTTTCTAGGCTGCCGAGTGCGCTGAACCCGTGCAGGATCAGCAACACAGCCCGGCGCGGTGGAGCGTTCAATGGTCATGGACTGTGGTTAGGCTGCCTGCAGCAAATTTCCGAGGCAGAAAGGAAGAAGGGCATATGAACAGTCACTGTGAACGAAAACCCTTGAATTCGCGTCGCTCGTTCCTTGCCGGGTTTGCCGGCATACTAGCTGCCCCCACTGCCCTGACAAAGACAGCGCTTGGCAAAAGTCGTGAACGCCAAAACCTTCTGGTTCCAGCAAGTCCATCGACGCCTCGATATACGGAGCATCATATTTCGCGAGATGGCGTTGCCCTTCATGTTGAAGACCACGGCAGCGGTAGGCCGGTGCTCTTGCTGCATGGGTGGCCGGACTCTTCGTATCTTTGGCGCAACCAGATTCCATTCCTTGTCGCCAACGGCTTCCGCGCCATCGCGCCCGACCAACGTGGATTCGGGCGCTCCGATCGCCCGGAAGGCGTGGCCGCGTATTCCCTGCAGAACGCAGCCGCCGATGCCGTCGGCATTCTCGACACGCTAGGTATCGACGCAGCGGACATCGTTGGTCACGACTGGGGGGCCGCTGCGGCATGGCTGACGGCTATTGCCCATCCGAATCGCGTTCGCAGGCTTGTCGTTCTTTCGGTGCCACATCCACGTGCGCCGCAGACGTTGCGCCAGCGGGAGATGGCCTGGTACCAGCTGTTCTTCCAGTTCGAGGGAATTGCGGAGGCGTGGCTGCAACATGACAACTGGGTGCTGTTCCGGGAAGTGCTCCGAGGCAACGGTGATATCGACCGTTACATTTCCGATCTATCACGGCCAGATGCTCTGAAAGCATCGCTGAACTGGTACCGCGCGAACCTCGCGCCGCGCCTGCCGGAGTCACCTCGCCAGCTGCCGCCAGTGGAGGCTCCAACGCTAGGCATCTGGTCTTCAAACGATCATTACCTCGACGGCGAACGTATGAAGATGTCGGGACAATTCGTGAAAGTACGCTGGCGCTACGAGCAGATCGACAACGCCAACCACTGGATTCCACTGGACGCGCCCGATCGGCTGAACCAGCTCCTTATTGAGTGGCTGAGCTGAAACGACACAAAGATGGACATCATAAATATTGCAACTGTAAACGGTACCCAGACCCAGCTAACCGGTGAGCGTGGGATGCAATGTTAGAATCTCTCGACAACCCGATTTGGTCCGCGCTTACCACGGAACACCGCATCCTTGCCCGCTCGCACGGCCTTGCGCGACGATATCCGCCGGATGTTTCCCCGTTTGCGGCCTTTCTTCATCCCACAAAGGATGCATTCGCGGATTTACAACGGCTGGTTACTCCCGGCGAGCACGTCGCGTTTTTTACCGCCAGTCCCTTCGATGTGCCGGGCGGCTGGGAAGTCGAACGCTCTCGGTGGATCGACCAGATGATTTGTGAGGCTCCAGTGGACCTTCCGCCTGCGGCACCCCTTCCGCTCGGGACGACGGACGTTCCCGAAATGCTGGAGCTTACCGCTGCCACCGAGCCAGGCCCGTTCTCGCCGCAAACAATCCAAATGGGAAACTATTTCGGCATACGCGCGAGCGATGGCCGGCTGGTCGCAATGGCCGGCGAGCGATTACGATCCGCTGCGTTTGCCGAAATCAGCGCGGTGTGTACTCTTCCCGAATTTCGAGGCCGCGGATATGCGCGGGACCTCGTGACGTTCCTCGCAGCTCAGATTCTGGCTGCGGGAAAAACTCCTTTTCTTCACGTCAAGTCCGAGAATGGCGCAAAAGTGGTTTATCAAAAAATTGGATTCCGTTTGCGTGCCGAAATATGGCTAACGGTGGTTTCCCTCCGTTGAAGGCGTCTTCAGCTGCGAAGAGTATCCTCCAGCACGTCTTGGGGAGGCTCTTCCATTACAAACTTCCGTTACAAACTGCGGTCTGGTTCCCATCATGTATCAATTAACGGGAAACTCGCGATTAGTAACGAGAAGTCGGCTTGTAGGAAGTGAATCGCGACTGCTTCCGGCTGAAGTAATCCAGATGCCCGATGAACGCCGAAAACCAGACAAGTGCCGACGAGCGATTCCACTTGTCCGGTAAGGCGACTAATCAGGCACAATAGACCTTTCCGTCGGTTGGAACCTTCGAGGACAACCTGGTGTCAGTTCCTCTGATGAAAAGAACTTGGCTTATCCAAGTGGGTCTCATACTCGGCCTTGCCACTCAGGTTGGCTGCCGAACCGCACCTAAGCGCGAAGGCCAACAGCGAGCCGCCCAGGTAACTGTAAACACGACTGAATCGTCACAAGTGAAAACCACGCCATCCGATAATTGCGGGCTCGATGACTTCCCTGTGTCTAAGTCGACCGAGGAAATTCTCGCTGCCGTGCCTCCCGACAACGCACGGCGTCCAAATCAGATGATGAGCGCAAAAGTGGCGATCAACGCCGAAGGCAGGGTTACCCACTTGCGTGTATTGCGTTTGGCATGGCCCGCACTTCCCAACTCCCACACCATCAACACGCAAGCTGTGGACTCGATTAAGCGTTCGCACCATGCCCCAACAATTGTCGGCGAAACGCCCGTAGCTGTCTGTAGCGATGCTGACGTCACGGTCGACCTGGAATGAGTTGGTCCCAGTACCCAAGTTTCCGGTAAGGCGACTAATCAGGAGTTGAGGATTGCGCCAGCGACCTTCGTCGGGATTGAATTTCCGTAATAGTTACTGGTGCCAATACGAGTAAGCCGAAAAGAACAAAAACAAGACCGGCTTGCCACTGCTCTGGCCACAAGCGCCACAGGTAGATTCCTACTGAGCAGACTGCGGCACCTAGGAGGCATACGATTGACAATAGGAGCCGTTGCCATGTTGAAGTTAAGGGCGGCGTGACACCTGACGGGGCCTTGACCGGAGCGAGGAACCAAACCACGAATTGCTGTCCACGCCACAGAAAAACACCAACCCAGAGACAACCAAGCGCACGGAAGCCTGCTCGTAGGAGCCAGATGCCAAAACCGACACCGACGACCGCCATCACTATCAGGCCCAAGATTTGTCGTTGACGACTGCCAGTCATGAGTCCCTCGGGAGCCATCGTATCAAAACCAAGGAAAGTTGGGCTAGAGTCCTGGTCAGCGCAAATCGGAAAAGTGGAATAGTGTGGCCCGGGACTTGTCCGGTTACGCGAACTTCCGGCCGC